>JAEUVU010000020.1 GCA_016786725.1 Ferruginibacter sp.
AGGCCCGCTGGTGGGCATGCTGCTTGATTTTGAAATACGCAATGCCACAGAAAATAAAAAGTCGCTGGATGATGTAATGCGCCTGCTTTACTGGAAATATTATAAAGAGAAAGGCCGTGGTTTTACCGAAGCAGAGTTTCAGGCGGCATGTGAGCAGGTGGCAGGGATTCCGTTAACGGCCATCTTTGAGTATGTGTACTCAACCAAAGAATTAGACTATGCAAAATATTTAGCTTATGCAGGATTAGAGATTGGTAAAGAACAAATTGAAACAAAAGAAAAAAGTACCATACAAAAGTTAGCAATAAAAAGAGCCGCCTACCCCACTCCTTTGCAGGCAGCTATCCTAAAATCCTGGATGGGGGAATAGCTTTTATAAAAAAAAAAAAAACGGCTCATCAGCCGGTTTAGTTTTACTTTGAGAAACCTTGTTTTATTTTACTGCAGTGAGGTTATCATCATTTGCCTGTAAGTATTTTTTGAGTTGCGCCTGTGCCAGCAACGGGTCTTCTTTTTTTAAACTGATGCGGCCTGTTAATGCCTGGTAGCCTTTTGACTGGTTGGTAACAAAAAGCCCGTCCATAAAATGCTGCTCGCCTGCCGATGCAAGGTCAAGCACATTCAGTTGAATTACATTTTTATGCTGGTTGCTGCTGTAATTGTTTTCTATCCATTTTGCATCCTGCATTACAATTTTGCCATCCTTTGCAATACGCACATTTATTTTCTTAACCCCATAATATTGTGTACCGTTAATCACATAAGAGGTATGTGAATAGCCGGTAAACTTTCCTTTTTCTTTGCTGATCACAATTTCGTATTCAAGGGATTGTTTGGTGGAATCGTTGTAAATGGTTCCTTTCCAAAGGCCGGTAATATCCTGGCAAAAAGCCATCATAGGGCAGCATAAGGCAGCCATTACTGGTAATAAATATTTCATAGGTCGGAGTTTTAAGGGTTATTCTATAATCTAAAACGATATTCTGTTCGTTTTATTTTGAAAAAAGTCTATTTATTTCAATAGAGGTTTTAAAAAAGGGAAAATCTCATATAACCCGGAAATATCGGGCTTCGTATTTCTAAAGAATGATAAAATAAACGGCATCCCCTCAACTAAGCGTATTTTTGCAGCTATGCAGCAAATAAATATTCCGCTCATTTTAGATAATCTTGGTTTTAACAGTCTCAACGAAATGCAACAGGCCTCACTTGAAGCCAATGCAAAGCATGAGAATGTAGTTTTGCTTTCGGCTACCGGTTCGGGTAAAACACTTGCTTTTTTGCTTCCCCTGCTCCAAAGGCTAAACCCCGAAATTAATAATGTGCAGGCTTTGGTAATTGTACCCAGCCGGGAACTGGCCATACAAATTGATGATGTGTTCCGGAAAATGCAAACCGGTTTTAAAGTAACCCTTTGCTATGGCGGCCATAAACGGGAAACGGAAGAGAATAATTTAAAAGAAGCCCCGGCATTGATCATTGGTACAGCCGGCAGGCTTGCCGATCATATCAGACGCAATAATTTCAGCCTGGAGCATATTACAACATTGGTGCTGGATGAATTTGATAAATCACTCGAACTGGGTTTTACAGAAGAGATGTCTTTCATTACCGGCTCCTTAAAAAATATTGAAAAGAGGATACTTACTTCGGCAACATATGCAGTGCCCATTCCTGATTTTATCGGTTTAAAAGATCCGGTTGAACTCAATTATTTACCTGAAGGAGAACAACACGGTAATATGCTGGAGATAAAAAAGATCATCAGCCAGGATAAAGACAAAATTGATACCCTTTTTAAACTCATCTGTTATTTTGGCAACCGGTCTGTTGTTGTGTTTTGCAATCACAGAACCGCTGTTGAACGTACCAGCAAACTATTAACTGAAAAAGGCATACTGAATGTTTTTTATCATGGTGGTATGGAGCAGCAGGAACGGGATGCAGCACTCTGTAAATTCCGCAATGGCACCAGTGATATCCTGGTTACAACCGATCTTGCTTCACGTGGGCTTGATATC
Source organism: Ferruginibacter sp. (assembly GCA_016786725.1). Lineage (GTDB taxonomy): Bacteria > Bacteroidota > Bacteroidia > Chitinophagales > Chitinophagaceae > Ferruginibacter. Next base: position 2,022 of record JAEUVU010000020.1, read on the forward strand.
CCAAACATCCGTTACATTGTTCACTATCATTTACCCGATACAGAAGATGCCTTTACACACCGCAATGGCCGCACAGCCAGAATGGATGCAAGCGGCACGGCGGTTTTGATTGTATCGGCCGAAGAAGAGATACCGGATTATATTGGCGATATACCGGAGGTGGAGATTACCAAAGAATTTCCCATACCGGAAAAACCAAAGTGGAGTACGTTGTTTATTGCTGCCGGAAAAAAAGACAAAGTGAATAAGATAGATATTGTTGGTTTTCTTTCTAAAAAAGGAGAATTAAAAAAGGAAGATATCGGCATTATTGAAGTGAAGGATTTTTTCAGTTTTGTGGCAGTGCGTAAGGTTAAGGTGGGGCATGTATTGAATCTGATTAAAAATGAAAAGATAAAGAATAAGAAGGTGAAGATCGAGATTGCCAGATAGCAACAGTTGTTACACAAATTTCTTTTAACAAACAAGTTTCAAAAAAAACTGCCTTTGCATCAGCAAAGGCAGTTTAATGTTCAGCAAATAATTATTTAAAAAGGGTTGCTCCACTTTGCATCTGTATAAACATTTGTACCCGACAGGGTTTTTAAAAATGCAATCAGGGCATTTATTTCTGTGGAGTTAAAATTTAATCGCTGCCCCTGGCCGTTTGGCCGCAGCCTGGGGTCAAGGTTGGTATTGCCGGGCGCAATATTTATTGTGCCATAATGCCCAATGGCATTTTGCAGGGTTGCAAGGTTTCCGGTATGCATTAATGGGCCGTTTTCAATACCGGCGGTATTGGTTACATCCCGCAGGCTGGGGGCCCTTGTAACTAATATGTCAATCCCAACTCCGGGAGGTATTTTTCCGATAATACCATTGTTGCCTGTGTTAGGGTCAATATCAAATTCAGGTGCATTGTGGCAACCATTACAACCAACACCACCCCCGGTTCTGCTGCCTGTTGCATCAAAAACAGGTGGCGCCAAAAAAAGTTGCTTACCATTATTTTCCTGGGGTGTAAAATTAGGAAAAGGCGCCCCATCATTAGGTACCAATGCCCTTCCTGCATCATATTTCGAATCGAAGGATTGGATGCTTCTTACAAACTGGGCCAGGCATTCCTGCATTCTTGCTTCTGTAACATTTATATCTCCGTAAACAAATTTAAAAAGCTCGTTGTAATAGCCAATGCCCTGTAATTTGGTGAGCAGGTTAGCCAATCCCGGCCTGCCTCCTGTGCCGCTAAAACCCATTTCAGCATGGTCTTGTATTGGTTTGGTTGTTTGTATTTCCAGCGTGGCAGCACGCTCGTCCCAAAAGAATTTTGTTTCCACAGCGTAGCGGCTGTTTACCAAACGCATGCTATGCCTTGCAGTTAACCCTCCTGCAACACCTTTACTGGCAATGGCTGTATCGCTGAAAGCAAATTGCTGTTTGTGGCAGCTGCCGCATGAAATGGTGTTATCAATACTCAGGTTTTTATCATAAAATAAAACCCTGCCCAAAGTTGCTTTGGCATTGGTGATATTGTTACCTGCGGTATTGTCTTTACCACCAATATAACCGGGCCTGGGCTGGTTTGCATAATTTGCCAGGTTTGCCGGGTCTATTTTTGTTCCAAAGGTTGCTTTAATGGCTGCATAGGGATCAACCGGTATTGGGTTTGGCGTTGGCGTTACTGTGGTGCCGCTTTTTGAACAAAACTGAAAAGCAAAAACAGCCAGTAGCAATATGCTGATAAGGGTGATTTTTTTTAGTTGCATAAAAATTGGTTTAGGGTTTATTCAGGTTATTATTAAAAACTGTCTTTTACTGGTGGTGGTTTCATATCCCGTGGGGGTGGCCTCATTCTGCCGGGTGGCGGACCACCGGCAGGCCTCATTTCTCCGACTGGTGGCGGAGGCGGTCTTTTACCATCGGGTTTCATACCGGGTCTTGGCAAAGGCCTTTCATCTTTTCCAATTTCATGCCTCGGTGGCCTTGGCCTTGCCATTTGATGCATTGCCTGCTGTATAATACTGTCAAATTTAATTTTTTGTTCTTTAGTGCATATAGCCCTTACTTTTTGAAAATGCCTGAAAGTAACCAGGTCACGCTGCTGTTCGAGAGCAGCGGTTTTTTTATTAAAATTTTCAACAATACTATCGGCAACGTTTTCCTGTTTTAAAAGACCAAAGAAGCGGTCTTTTGCCATACCGATACTATCCTGCAATGGCCTTACCTGCAACCTGTGTTCATCCCTTAATTTTCTATAAGTTTCCTGTTGTGTTGAATCTAAATTCAGTTCACGGGTAATAAATTCAAAAACTTCACCGCCAGGCTGAGGCTGTGGTGGCGGTGTAAAATGCTCCCGTTCTGGTTTTTTATTTGTCCACAGCAAAGCCAATGTTACAATATTGGCAGTCAGTAACAATAATGTTACAATAGTCAGCCAACGGTTATTTGTATGGTTGCTCATACGGTGTTTTTATTCATAAACAGATCCTGGGTTCATATCATAGGCTGCCGCAAAAGATTCAATGGTAGCCGGTTTGCTTTGAACAAAAGTCTGTTCCTGTTTTGGTAATTTATCTGTTTGTAAAAGCGATATAACATTTGCAATGAGTAAAACAGCAAGTGCAGCTGTTATAAATGCGGGGCGAAGTATGAAAAATGTTTTCTTTTCTTCAGCCGGTTGCTCCATTTTAGCCCTTAACCGGGTGTAAAAGAAATCGGGAGCAGCAGCGGGCTGCATGCCCCCGAAACTTTCCATTATACTTTGAACCCTTTCCTCTGAAAACTTATTTTGCATTGTTGAAATTTGTAGCTGTTATTGGTTTAGATGTTGCTTTCTGTAAAAACCTTCGCTCAGGGCGGAAATTCATTTAATTTTTTTCTGAGATTGGCCTTTGCCCTTTGTAACAAAGAATCTACAGCGGGTTCTGTTGTATCTAAAATGGCGGCAATTTCACGATAGCTTAATCCTTCTACCTTATTTAAAATAAAAGCTGTACGCTGGTTTTCGGGCAACTGATCTATCACTTTAAAAAGAATGGCTGCATCTTCTTTTTTTTCCTGCAATACGCCGGGATGATTAAAATCTTCGGGCTCGTAAACCGGTTTATTATCCTCGCTGAATAAACTGTTTAAGAAGCCAAACCGCTTTTTTCTTTTTTTGCTGCGCAGATGGTCAAGTGATTTTGTAACCGTGATGCGGTATATCCAGGTTGATAAAAGTGATTCCCCTTTAAAATTATCTATGGAACGAAAGATTTGTATAAATACTTCCTGGGCAATATCTTCCGCCTCTGTATGATGCTGCAGTAACCCAAGCGCTGTATTGAATACCCGGTCCTGGAATTGAGTTACCAGTTCCTTAAATGCAGGTTCCTCCTTGTGGCGGAGGCCAAAAAGTAGTTCTTCTTCTGTCAAAAGGTGGTGCGCTTTCTGGTTAGACGTTGAAAAATAGGGATTCCTTCGGAGAGTTTATTATTTCCGGAAGTTTTTTATAAATGACCGTGTGGCAACATTAAAATTATCTGCTTCATTAAAGAGGAACCGGTGTTCAATCGGTATAACATAAACCGGGAAATCCTTCAGATCCTGTTCAAATTTTTCAAGCCTTACTGCATCTTTCTCTGTAGTAAGCACAACTTTATTATCTGACTTTATCTTTTTAAACTGTTGCCTTATATCCTGCAGGTCATCGCTGTGAAAAATATGGTGATCAGCATAACGCAACATGTCATAACTGTCGGCATGCCTTGCAAGATGCTCCTTTAAAGGTTTTGGATTTGCAATTCCGCAAACAAGCAGTATCCCGCAATCAGGTTCAATGTCAATCTCCTCTTTTGTAAAAAGATGATAAGGCTTGCCATAAACAATAGTGGTAAAATAAACAGCCTGGTGCTCTGCCGGTTTTATTTCTTTAATGAGTGATCTTTTTTCTTCTTCAGTAAGATCAGTCCTGCATTTGGTTACAATGATGATATCTGCCCGCCTGCTGCTGCTTCTTACATCACGCAGATCGCCGGCAGGTAAAATAAAATCACGGGTGTATAAATTGGAGTAATCTGTAAGCAGGATATTTAGCCCGGCCCTTACCTGCCTGTGCTGAAAAGCATCATCCAGGATGATCACTTCAGTTTCGGGCCGTTGATGCAGCAATTGCGGAATGGCCACTATTCTTTCCTCTCCAACCGCAACGGTAACATCCGGAAATTTCTGGTGAAACTGCATGGGTTCATCCCCTATCTCAAGCGCCGTGGTTTTTTCGTTGGCAATGGCAAAGCCTTCTGTTTTTCTTTTATAACCACGGCTCAGCGTGGCTGTTTTAAAATCGTTTTTTAAAAGGCGTACCAGGTATTCTGTCATGGGTGTTTTACCGGTACCACCCGTAGCCAGGTTGCCTACACAAATGATGGGGAAGCTAAACGAAGAGGATTTCAAAATATGCTTATCAAAAAGTTTATTGCGCAGCCAGATAACAGCGCCATAGAGCCAGGATATGGGTAAAAGAAGGTATCTGAAACTTTTTAGTAACAAGGTTATCTGTTAATGGTTATTTGTTAATGGTTATTGGAATCAATCAGCATACAGTTTAACTGATAACTGTTAACAATAACCTTTCACTGGATAAAGATAGAAAAGATAGTAGTGCCATAATTCCTTTCGGTTTTATAATACTCAGATTTTTTGTAATTGTTTCTGGGGGTGTGTTCCAGCACAAACCATCCTTTGGGCTTTAAAAGCCTGTGTTCAAATATTTTTAGCGGCAGGTCATCTATGGTTGCCAGTGCATAAGGCGGGCCCGCAAAAATAAAATCGTATTGCTGATTGGTTGTTTCTATAAAACGAAACACATCACTCTTTACCACATTAAAATTGTCAAACTTCAGTTCTGCAGCTGTTTTTTTTATAAAGTTGTACATCTTGTCATCTTTTTCCACAATGGTAATATCCGGCGCTCCCCTGCTGGCCAGTTCGTAACTGATGCAACCGGTGCCGCCAAAAAGATCCAGCACTTTCAGTTCATCTATCTCAAGGTTGTTTTGCAGGATGTTAAAGAGGCCTTCTTTGGCAATATCAGTAGTAGGCCTGGTATGAGGCATTTCCGTGGGAGGTTTTATTCTTCTTCCTCCATGTATGCCGCTGATTATACGCATGATGCCAATGCAAATAAATGACTGAAAAAATGTGGCGGATGATCTTTTATCTTTTCATAGTAAGCATACCCTTCCGGCAGCATATCAAACTCTATCTGTAAAAAATATTTGTACACGGCAGCATATAAACCCGAGTTCTTATCAATCATGCCGTTGATATGCAGCATAACAGAATCCGGATTCACATCAAACCCTTTGCAAACATTCAGCAAATGAAAAACACAATCATCTGTGTGGGTATAATTAAAATTCTGTATCACCTGCAGCTTACCCTCTTTGCATAGCATAATGGTTAAACTGTTGCTGTAGAAAACTGAAAAAAGGTGATTGCCTGCAGGTATTTCATTATTAACTAAACATGAAAAACCATGTGTTTGAGTGGCCAAAGGCAGGCAGTTTGAAAAAATATCAACCAACTGTTCCGGTAAGCGGTACACATTGTGCAGGTTATGCCTGTATAAAAAATCTGAGCGGATCAGTCCCTGCTTTGCATCGCCAAAAACAAGGTTAAGCATATTCTGGTTTCTGTCTGCATTCATCAGTTCAGCAGGCACCAAAATGCTTTGGGTAAACGCCCAGAAAAGATGGGTTTTGCTGTATTGTTTTTTCAACAGATTTTCAGTGGTGCATATTTCTTTCAGCCTCTCTGCTGCTTCTGTATCATTCAGCTCCGCACTAAAAGGATAAATAACTACCGCACTAAAGCAATTATCTGGCCCCAGCACAAGCAGCGAAAGCCCCATGGGACCTGCTTCGGCAAACAACTGTGCTGTTTGAAAATCAATTTCCGGCGCCTGTATATTAAAAGATGGATTCACTTCCTGCATTTGGGAGGCAAAATAAGATATTTTTGCTGACTTTATGGAGAGTACTGCTGCAACACCCGATTTAAAAGTAAAGGTTACCAATAAACAAATTTTGAGTATTGCGTTACCGATCACGCTTGCTATACTTATTCCCCAGATAAATATGCTTACCAACAGTATTTTCCTGGGAGAATTAAGTACAGAAGCATTGGGCAATGCCGGTATCACCGGTGTGTTTTATTTGATTTTTGCAGTAGCAGGCCATGGATTGAATAATGCCTTGCAGGCTGTTTTTTCACGCTATGCAGGCAGCGATAATTCCGAAGCATTTAAAATCATACTGGCACAGGGCATACGCATCTGTTTTCAGTTTGCACTGGCAGGTATTATAATAACCTGGTTTATTGCGCCGCTGATTTTAAAAGAGGTTGCCGACCCTGCTGCATATCCTGCTGAAATCGGGTTTTTAAAGATCCGCATCCTGGGGCTGCCCTTTTTGTTTTTATTTCAGATGGGCAATGCATTTTTGGTAGCATCGCTTAACAGCCGGTACCTGATGATCGGTTTTGTTTTTGAAGCCGGCTTAAATATCCTGCTCGATTTTTTACTCATCAAAGGCCGCTTTGGTTTTCCCGCATTGGGGTTCAATGGTGCAGCTGTTGCTTCTGTAATTGCAGAAGTTGCCGGTATGATAGTAGTGTTGATAGTTTTATACCGTACCGGGTTAAAAAAACAATATGGTTTATTAAAAAGCTATACCTACAACAAAATCATCACCCAACAGATCTTAAAGATATCTGCACCATTGATGCTGCAGTATGTTATCAGCGTAACCACCTGGCTGGTATTTTTTATTTTAATTGAAGGCCTGCACGACGAAACATCCAAAGCCATCAGCAATACCATGCGTAATGTTTTTGGCCTCACCGGTGTTTTTGTGTGGGCATTTGCCAGCACCACCAATGTTATGGTGAGCAATTTAATGGGCCAAAAACGTGAGGACAAAGTACTGGAAGCCATCACCCGTATCATGCTGCTGAGCATTGGCTTTTGTTTGGCCATGTGCCTGCTGGTAAATATTTTTCCAACGGTATTTTTTGGTTTATTCGGGCAGGGAGAAGATTTTGTACAAAAAGGGATACCCGTTCTTCGTGTTGTAAGTATCGGGCTGATGTTTATGAGTGTTGCCAATATCTGGCTCAATGGTGTTACAGGAACAGCCAAAACCAAAATGAACCTGTTCATCGAGATCATTGCCATTACAGTTTACCTGGCATACAGCTGGTATTTTGTTAAACTCAATTACATTTCACTGGCAATGGCATGGAGCAATGAACTGGTTTACTGGTTCACCATCTTCATCATTTCATTTATTTATTTGCGGAGTGGAAGGTGGAAGACGAAGTAAGTTATTTTTTTGCTGCCAGGCTGTTATAATAGGCCACCAGCATTAAATAATCCTTATCCGACTTGCCTGTAAGGCTGTTGAGACTGATGTATTCCTGCAGTTGAACTTTTTTATCAGCCAGCAAATCAGGCAAAGCCTTTATTTTTTTGATCGGTGTAAGAACTGAATTGAGGAGAAGATAATAATTGTATGAAGTAGTAATATATTGCTCTGTGGTTGCCGAGCCATATGGTTTATTTTCCCTGATTGATTTATTATGCCGCTTGTATAACCATGCTGTGCCGGTATCAAGCAACTGGTACCAGCCTTTTTCAGTTTGAGGAGAACCTATAAAATCTGAATGATCGAACTGAAGCGCTTTATCCAGGGCAGCATCATAAAGTACAACTGTTTTTATGGGAGTTGTTGCTACCAGTTCTGTTCCTTCCGGGCTTATATATTGTACGCTATTGTCCATCAGATCTAACCGGAGCTTTATCTTATCGTACATTCTTCCGCCGCTTAATATTATTTTACCGGATACAAATGCATCGTAATAAAAAGCAGACCCTTCCACAATTGTAACGTATTTGGCATTGTTCATAGGCACACCACCTACGGCATAAATAAGGTTAGAGGGAGCTGTACCACCGGTATTTGCCTTACCTACATCAACCACTGTTGTTTGTGCAGCTATATTTGCCGAAAAACATGAAAAAAATGCAATGAATATATTTTTCAAGAGTGCGATATTTCCTTAAAGTTAAATAATATAATTATTGCTATAAGTGGAGAACAGTATTATTTTTTCGTTTTAGTTTTTGATTGTTCCAGGTTTTCCAGTACCCTGAACTTTACCATCTTATTTATCAGGCTTACAGGCAACTTTTCTTCTACAGGAAACTGAACTGAGCCTTTACCTTGTTTATAAACTGAAAGTTCTTTTTTAAAAGCATCATGCCCTGTTGGTGTAGCATAAAAACCAATATGATTTTTGTAGCCCGCAAAATACACAAGCGGCCTGCCAAGGTATTTGTAGGCCGGCATCATATAGCTTATGCTTTCTTCTGCAGCAGGTGCGGCTTTTTTAATAACCTGTCTTATTTGTTCAAGCCGCAGTCTTGTTTCATCATCAAACCCGGCTATGTATTCATCCACATTTTTAATTTCACTTTTTGTTGCCATTATAATAAAGTTTGATGATGTATATAAGTTGCCTTTAAATCAATTTTTGTTTTTTTCATAGTTCAATAGCCAATGGTTGCCGTATTTATCAGTAAGGTCGCCAAAAGTAGCTCCCCAGAAAGATTCTTCCAGTGCATGATCCTTATTACCCCCTGCAGATAGTTTTTCGTAAAATGACCGTATCTCTTCATCGCTGCTGCAGTTGACCACCATCGAAACAGCATTGCCTTTTTTTAAACCATTCTCTCCTACCATATCAGAACCCATCAAAATCAGTTTGTCTTTTACAAGCGTTGCATGTAAAATGCAATCTTTCATTACCGGTGGCATCCTGTCTGCCAACGGCGATTCTCCGATTGTTTGCAGGGTAAGTTCTCCACCCAGGCAATCTTTATAGAAATTCATGGCTTCACGGCAATTGCCGTTAAACGTGAGGTAAGAATTTATTTGTGTCATCAGTATAAATTATTTTTTAAAATCCAATCCGGCCGTTTGTAATGCACTTGTAAGTTTTGGAACAGAGGCAGGCCCCATACCATGCAATGCCAGGATTTCTTTTTTACTGAATTCAGCAAGCTGCTGTACAGTGGTTATTCCCTTGCTTTCCAAAGCCCGCCTTGCAGGCGCTGATAATTGTTCAAGAAATCCGTTTGCTGGTTTACGCCCCTGTTCACAAACAGGGCAAACCGGGCAATCGCTTGTTTTAAAATAGGTATGCCCTTTAGCACAGATCCTTTTATTCTTCATTACAAATTGTGTGGTTAACTTTTCAAGTATTCAACTTTTAAACTTTGCTTATGCCTGCTCCAGCTTTGCAATATCCAGTTTTTTCATCTTCATTAATTCCTGCATCGCCCTTTGTCCTCTCTCGGGGTCACTCATCAGTTTGCCAAGCGTAGCAGGTATGATTTGCCAGGATATGCCAAATTCATCTTTCAGCCAGCCGCACTGGCTTTCCTGCCCACGTTGGGTAAAAGTGTTCCAGAAATAATCTATCTCCTGCTGGTCTTTACATTCAACCACAAACGACAGGGCTTCATTAAAAGCAAAAGCATGTTCGCCTGGGCCATCCATCGCAATCAGGCTAAAGCCATCCAGCTTTGATTCTGAAAATAACACCTTGCCTGCAAAAGGCGTTTCATTGCCCCAATGTTGTAACACATTTATCGAAGAGTTATCAAAAACCGATGTGTAAAGTTTTATAGCAGCTTCGGCTTTACCAAACTTATCGCCGGTAAATAAGAGTGAGGGACAAATCCTTTCTTCGGTGCTCAGCATGATCTGCCAGGTAAGTCCAAACTTATCCTTTATCCAGCCGTACCTTTCGCTCCAGTCGTATTTACCAATGGCCATTAATGGCTCTCCGCCTTCTGCAAGCTTATTGTATATTTCATCGGTTTGTTCTGCCGACCTGCAGTGTACAAAAAAAGATATGGAGGGATTTATTTTAAACATTGGGCCACCATTAAGCCCCATAAATTTATTGCCCCACAGTTCAAAATTTACTACCATCGGAGTATCGGTAGTGATCTTTGAATTAGAAAAAATGGAGCAGTAAAAAGTTGCTGCTTCTTTTGCGTTGCCATCAAACCAAATGCAAGGGTGGATATTGTTGTTCATGATTTTCTTTTTACTTTAATTTATTTTTAAAGTGGCAGTATTATATTTGCTTCCTCTTTTGTTTTGCCCCGTCTTCGACAGGCTCAGACTGACAGGAAGATAATTCAGATATTTAATCAATTTTCTTCAACATGTTTTTTAAAATTTTCCAGGATAGCCTGCCAGCCTGCTCTCTGCATTTCAACCGGGTTTTGGTTTTCAGGATCAAATGTTTCAACTACTTTGGTTGCATTGCCATCGCTGGTAAAGCTAACAGTCACTTTTCTTCCATCAGCCATGGTATAAGCGATCAACTCATTAGTTTTTACATCATCATAAATACCACCAAAGTCAAAACCAAAACTGCCATCCTTTGCTTCCATTCTTGTTGAAAAATTACCGCCTGCTTTCAGGTCGTTTGTTGCATGGGGTACATGCCAGTCTGATGATGCACTGCACCATTGTTTGATATGCTCCGGGGCACTCCAGTATTGCCATACTTTATCTACAGGCGCATTGATGGCGGCTTCAATGGTTATGGCTTTCCGGGCTTCAGCTAATTTTTTCACCTGTTCCAGCGCAGTGGGAAAAGTTTTATTAAAATAGTCTTTCATCTCCTCCATCATATCCATTTCAACTGTTAGTTCAGTTGCTCCGTTCCTTTGTTTTAAGGTATAGTTCTCTGTACTGTTGCTCCAGCTTTCAGCCTTTTCATCTAAGGGTTGCTTCACACCGTCTTTTACTTCGCCGATATGCCTGAAAGACATAAATTCGTTTGGAACTTTTTTGTCGATAATGCTATACATGCCTCTGCCCTTTCCATCAAGAAAAAGTATCTCACTTCCTTCATTCCAGTCTGATTCAGCGCTTGAGCCTTCGCTGAAAATACTTGTCCAGGCTTTATATGTTTCATCGCCCCACAAAATATCCCACACCTTTTCTTTGGGGGCATTGATGGTTGTTGAAAAACTGATCTTGCTTATTTTGTTTTCTGTTTGCATTGTTTCAGGTTTATTGATTAATGATTTGTTACTGTTTAATTTCAAAAACAAACTTACAGCCATAATGTGAATATGACAGATGGCAAAAACGACATTCTGAAGGGTTGATTGCGACAAAGCCTTTTCATAAATTTGCTTTATGAAAAATGTATCCATTCTTGTGCCGGAAACGGCTGTGATAGAAGCAGTGGCTGATCCGCACTACATGTGCAAAGCGGTAAATCAATTCTTAATGGCGTCGGGCAAAGAACCTTTGTTTAACGTGCAATTGGTTGCTGTTAATAAAGAAGTAAAGTTAGAGAACAGTTTATTTACGGTGCATATTGATAAGCAACTGAAGGATGTAAAGCAAACCGATCTTGTTTTTATTCCTGCATTAAGCGGCGATATGAGAACCGCAGTTGAAATGAATAAAGAACTTGTTCCCTGGATGGTTGATCAATATAATAACGGGGCAGAACTGGCATCGCTTTGCATTGGTTCTTTTTTACTTGCAAAAACAGGATTACTAAACGGAAAGAAATGTTCCAGCCACTGGAACTCAGCCAACGAATTCAGGGAAATGTATCCGGAAGTTGACCTGGTTGATGGAAGTATCATTACCGAAGAGAATGGGATTTATTCCAGTGGCGGCGCCAACTCTTACTGGAACCTGCTTTTATATTTGGTTGAAAAATATACTGACAGGGATACAGCTATTCTTGCATCCAAATATTTTGCAGTGGATATTGACCGTGAGAGCCAGAATGCTTTTATGCTTTTCCAGGGACAAAAAAATCATGAAGATGCTGAAATTTTACTGGCCCAGGAATTTATCGAAACCAATTACACCGATAAGATTTCGGTTGATATGCTTGCAGATAAGTTTGCCATTGGCCGCAGAAGTTTTGAACGCCGCTTTAAAAAAGCTACCGGCAATACGGTGGTTGAATACGCACAGCGTGTAAAAATAGAAGCCGCCAAACGCAGTTTTGAAAGCAGCCGAAAAAACATCAACGAAGTGATGTTTGACGTAGGATACACTGATACCAAGGCTTTTAGAACAGTGTTTAAAAAGATAACCGGCCTCACTCCTGTTGAATACAGGAATAAGTATAATAAGCAGGTGGCATAAACTTATTTACGCAAGAAGCTGTAATCAGACACGATCTTTTTAAAATCCTTATCCAGGAAGGTAGTTTGTTGTTGCTGGTATTTTAAATTTTTGGTTGCAGCTTTTACGTAATACACCACTTTAAATACTTCCTGATTTGTTGAAGAATTTGCAATAGATTTTTTTAGCCAGGTCATAACTGCATCGTGTTTTCTCTTGCTCTCTTCCACTGTATGAATATCATTAAAACCCTTTTTTGTATTTGCAAAACGCTTCAGGTATTGCAGGTAGTTTTCAAAATTTACCTGCTGTCCGTTCAGTTCCTGAGTATAATATTCCTTTTTTGAAATTTTGATGATCTCCCTGCCATCAATATGTATGTCGTTAACGGTTTCTCCGTTTAGTTCAATATCTTTTTTTACAATAGTTACTATTGCTGAGTCGATTGTTTTTTGTAATGGAGTGAGTTGTACCTGAGGTATGAGTATGCTCCTGTCTGTGATCTCTTCTTTTTCTTTCTCTTTGCAACCCGAAAAGAAAAGCAGAGCCAAAAGTATAAGGCTATAAATTTTCATAATTATATTAATTACTTATTGATAATAATGCTGCACTTTGCTGTTGCAGCAAAGCGCTTAAGGCCTGCTTATGGCAGACGGTAGATGATAAATAATAAAAGGAGTAAAAATTAAGCTTCCGGCGGCGGGGAAATTATATCGTAGCTTACGGAAACCGGTTTGCGGCCCTGCTTTACGGCAAAATCATGGCCATTTATCAATACAAATGCTGGAGGCCGGAGAATAGTTATCTGTTGCTGAAAAAAACACTCGCAGGTTTTCACAGGAGTTAAATTTTTACCGCTGTCATCATCTTCATCATCGGCAGTTTTGTCATAACCCCATTCAACCCGGGCATATTCAATTACACTGTTAATGTCGTCTGTTTGCTTTCCGCTGGCATCATAAGTATCTGCCTCCACGTTTTGAGGAAGGAACATGAAATAATTCATGTGCATTAACAGCATTGCAAAAACTGCCAGTCGTTTCATTAAGGCAAATATAATCCGTTAAATTCTTTGTTGATCAATGCTTGCCGCAACTGCAACCCTCTTCCTGTGTTGCATCATGCCATGGAAAACTATTGGCATTCTTACTGAATTCCCAATAGAATTTAGGTCTTGTTTTGCTTGCATTACCTATCTCGTTCATCTGCTCTGCATCATAAAGCCGTCCGTTTATCATGGTGTAGCGAAGCGATTCTGTGTTGCGGATATTATCCAACGGGTTCTGATCCATCACCAGCAGGTCGGCCAGTTTGCCCGATTGTAAGGAACCGATCCATTTATCCAGGCCAAGACTCTTTGCAGGATTAATGGTGGCCGTTTGCAATGCCTGCATATTGCTCATACCACCCTGCTGCATCATCCATATTTCCCAATGAGCGCCCAGGCCCTGCAGTTGCCCGTGTGCACCCATGTTTACAGTTACACCGGCATCAGCCAGTTTCTTTACACTTTTGGATGTAAGTATGTGGCCATTTTCATATTCTTCCATGGGCGCCATTGTTCTGTGGCGGCTGCGGGTATCTATTACAGCCCTTGGCGTAAAACGAAGCAACCTTTCTTTTTCCCACACATTACTGTTCTGGTACCAGAAATATTCGCCGCTGAGGCCTGCATAATTTACGATAAGCGTGGGTGTATAAGCCGTTTTACTTTCTTTCCAAAGCTGCACCACATCACTGTATAAGGGCGCAACAGGTATGTTGTGTTCAATAGTGGTATGGCCATCCAGTATCATGCTGGTGTTGTGATAAAAGAAAGAACCTCCTTCAGGCACTACTTCCATATTCAGTTCACGTGCCGCCTGTATAATCATCTGGCGTTGTTCACGGCGGGGCTGGTTGTAACTTTTTACAGAAAACCCACCGAGCGCTTTTATTCTTCTCAAGGCACTTCGGGCATCGTCAATATTATTTACTACTACTTTAAAATTACCATCGGCGCCATACAAAACCGTGCCCGTACTAAAAATTCGTGGCCCCACCATATCACCTGTCTTCACCATTTCACTCAGGCCAAAAACAAACTCGCTGTTGGCAGAAGGATCATGCATGGTGGTAACACCATAGGCCAGGTTTGCATAATAGGGCCATTGCTTTTGCGGTATCAACCCGCTGCGGAAATGATTGCCGTGTGCATGTGCATCAATAAATCCCGGAGTGATAGTTTTACCGCTGCAGTCAATTTGTTTTGCACCGGCAGGTATAATTACCTCGCTGGTTTTTCCAACTGTTTTAATAAGATTTGATTCCACTACCAGCGTTCCATTTTCTATCACTTCATTTCCATTCATAGTGATAATCCTTGCATTGGTAAAAGCAATAACACCGGCAGGCTTATCTGTTTTTAATTGCAAACCTATCTCCACTCCTTTTTCAGGAACTTTAAAAATAGAATCGGCCACACCGGCAACAAATTCAAATCTTTCTTCCAGCGGAATGGAGAAATACTGGCTGCCCAAAGTATAGAAGAGTTTTTTATTATCGCTGCTCCAGTGCAGGTTGGTACCGGCATCTTTGCTTACGATCTTTACCGGAAAATCTTTAGTGCCGCTGCCGAGATCAATGGTTCTTCCTGTTTTTGGAAAGGCGGCTATATATACATTGTAAAGGTCAAGAAATGCGATCCATTTTTCATCAGGCGATACAGTGAATTGCTGACCGTACTGGCTTTTGATGTGAATTCGTTCATCACGGCCATCAGGTTTATTGCTGGCATATCCGCCGCCTGTTTGATAATAAATGCGGTCGCTGCTGTTATTAAAGCGTGGCTGGTCACCACGGCCCGTTACAAAATTTTCGTTGCTTCCATCCGCAGCCATAGTATATATACCCGGCTCTGCTGTGTAACCAGAGCCCATTGTATTGTTTCCATCTTCTCTCCTGAAAACGATCCATTTGCCGTCAGGCGAAAAGCAAGGTTGGCGGTAAATACCTTTTGTTGCAGTAACCTTTACAGGTTTACTGTTTGCAGCAGTTGATACTTTATAAACAGCGCCTGCTAAAGAGTCGCTCCAGGTAACATACAGAATGGTTTTTCCATCGGCAGAAAAAGATGGTTCTGCTTCAAAGCCAGCATTGCGGTAGGCTGCATCAGTGCTTGTGATTAATTTTTCAGGCTTACCATCCGGCAATGTTTTTTTCCAGAGATAACCAACCGCATTGAACAACAACATTTTTCCATCGGGCGAAGTAACTGCATTGCGGATGACCTGTGCTGTAAAAGTTTCGCCATTCAGTTCCTGCTGATAACGGGGCACCTCATAAATGCGCTGTTTTACATTGCAGGTAAATGGTATTTCGGTTGCTTTGTTGGGCTGGTTCACATCAAGCTTTAAAATTTTTCCTTTGCTCCAGATAATAATATTTTTATCATCGGGTGTAAATGAATAGCCGGTATAAATACCGAAAGTTGTCCAGGCTTCCTGCTGGTCTTTGCTCAGGTCATCATATAAAGGCCATTCTTCACCGTCAGTAAGGTCTCTGATGTAGAGAACGCTTTTTGTTCTCACCCTTTTTATAAAGGCAAGATATTTACCGTTGTGAGATACCTGCGGACGCACAGCGCCACCGGGGCCGCCGGTTACCGTTTCATTTGTTCCTTTCTCCCTGTCAAAACGTTTGATGACAAATATCTGGTTGTTGGGGTCTTTATTGTACTGGAAAAATCCGCCGGGATATATATCCTCGCTGTAATAAACATATTTGCCATCGGGAGAAAATGTTGGTTCATTCACATCCTGCTGATCGTTTTTGCGAACAGTTAACTGTAATCCGCCGCCGCCGCTGATATGATAGAGCCACATTTCCCCTGCTCCCAGTGAACGGGTGCTGGTAAAATGCTTGCGGGCTACAATGTACTCCCCATCAGGGCTCCAGCAAGCGTTATTCAATAAGCGAAAATTTTCTTTAGTTACCTGTGTGGCTTTGCTTCCATCCCGGTTCATCACCCATATATTATCACCGCCGCCGGCATCGGAAGTAAACAGAATTTTTTTACCATCCGGGCTAAACCTTGGTTGTACCTCAAATGCGTGGCCGCCTCTTAACAAAGTTGCAGTGCCGCCAGTTGAAGGCATAATATAAATATCACCCAGCAGATCAAAGATTATTTCCTTGCCGTCAGGCGATACATCCAAGTTCATCCAGGTGCCTTCGGTGGTTGTAAAATCAACTTCTTTATAAGTTCCCTGCGGATTGTTTACATCCCATTTTTTTGCATCTTTCTTTTCCTGGGCAGATAAACTGCAAAATGATATAGATACAATCAGCATCAGCAATGGTTTCTTAATATTCATGCTTAATATTTTAAGCTGAAAGTTAGGGAATAGCTGAAAAGTATCGGCGTTAATCTTTTGAGCGGAAGATTTAACAGGAAGATATGAACTTACTGTCTATCAAAGCTGCCTTGCAGAGGATGTTATAGTACTTTTTATTGTTGCAGGAATGCTCATGCCGCCAGCTTCAATAGTACTGTTACCATCAGTAGTTACGCTGCTCTTTTTAATAAGCCCGGTGGCAATATCAACTTCAAACTGAGAAGTAACTTTACTGGAAGTGGTCATCCCCATTTCCATCCCCATTTGTTCAATAGTGCCTGTTGAAGTTTGGGTTCCTGCAAATGAAATAATTGCTGTTCCATCGCTAACGGATTGTACCGTATAATTTCCTGCAGTAGATGTAGTTAATTTTTCGGCAACGTTTTTTGTTGAGTCATACCAGGTAGTGCCAGCTTTTGCCTCCCTTCCTGTAAAAATACTGTTAAAGCCAGGCAGGCCGCCTGCTCCTACCGACATACCCATGGCTCCGGCACTGATCTCTTCGGCCGGCTTATCTTCTTTAACTATTTTACCATTGGCATCAATAGTAATATTCTTTACTCTTCCTTTCAATTTATCAAATGTTTCGGTCAATGCACCTTCGTTATCTTTTTTGTCGCTGTTGTAAGCCATTTCCTGGCCCATTGCCTGGATGTTTGCCGTAATCCTGGTGATGATGCTCACAATATCTGTTTCAGCAGCCCTGGCATCTTTCACTTCTATAGATTCAACAACACTATTGTCTAAAGCAGATTCCATCTCCTGACCCATTACACTGGCGCTTGAGTTAACCCTGGTAGTGGTTGCTATCTCATATTTGGCTCCCTTGGGCAGTTTTAATTGTATGGTTTGTGCTTGTGTAACTGCAGGTACAAAAGCAAGGGCAATGATCAGTTTAAATAGTTTCATGTTTGTTTTTTTATAAGGAGCAAATATATTTAAGAAAAATGCAGCAGCAAAAAGTTTTGGTTTTTATAACAGGACAGTAACATACAAGAAAGGGATACCTTTGCAGAAAACAGCATTATTGGAACTTACAAACCGCAAAGCTCACTACGATTATTTTTTTGAGGCAACTTATATTGCCGGCATGGTGCTTAGCGGCACCGAGATAAAATCATTGCGGGCAGGCAAGGCCAGCTTTAACGACAGCTATTGCCTTTTTCACAATGGTGAGCTGTTTGTAAAAAGCCTCCATATATCTGAATATGCTTACGGCACTTATACCAACCACCAGCCCATGCAGGAAAGAAAACTGCTGCTCAACAAACGTGAACTAAAAAAACTGGAGAACAAGATCAAAGAAAAAGGCTATTCCATCATACCCTTAAAGATTTTCCTTGCAGAGTCAGGCTATTTTAAAATGGAGATTGGATTAGGAAAGGGAAAAAAATCCTACGACAAAAGAAATACAATTAAGGAACGGGAAAGCGACAGGGATATTAAAAGGAAGTACGGTGTTTGATGTGCGGTGTACGTGAGAAATTAAAAGCCGGCGTACATCGTACACCTGATATCTAACATTCGGACAGACTTAATGGAACATTTACCGCCAATCCCCCATCCGCAGTTTCTTTGTATTTATGATTCATATCCAACGCAGTTTCCCACATAGTTTTAATTACACCATCTAAACTTACTTTGGCATAATCAGGCGTGCTTTGCATTGCAAGCTGGCTGGCAGTAATTGCTTTAATGGCGCCCATCGTATTTCTTTCGATGCAGGGAACCTGTACCAGCCCGCCAATAGGGTCGCAGGTCATGCCGAGGTGATGCTCCATAGCAATTTCGGCAGCCATCAATGCCTGCCGTTGTGTGCCACCCATACATTCGGTAAGCGCTGCTGCCGCCATAGAACTGCTTACACCTATCTCAGCCTGGCAGCCACCCATAGCCGCAGAAATAGTTGCTCCTTTTTTAAATATGCTTCCTATCTCGGCAGCGGCTAATAAAAAATGGATTATTTTTTCCTCTTTGTCTCCGCCGCAAAAAGCAATATAGTATTGCAATACAGCCGGTATAACCCCGGCGGCTCCGTTGGTAGGCGCTGTAACCACCCTGCCAAAACTTGCATTCTCCTCATTTACCGCCAGGGCAAAGCAACTCACCCAATCCAGTATATAGGCAAAATCATTTCCTCCTTCTTTTACCAGTTGCAGCCAGCTTTCATAATCATTATAAGTTCTGCCGCCTATCAGTTTTTCATTTAAACTGGGTGCCCGGCGCTTTACCTGTAACCCACCCGGCAACGTACCTGCTGCGTGGCATCCACGGTAAATACAGGCTTTCATTACATTCCAGATATTTAACAGGCTGCTTTTAGTTTCAGCTTCTGAGCGCCAGGCCAATTCATTTTCCAGCACCACATCGCTGATGTTTAAACCGGTTTTCATGCACCAATGCAGCAATTCGGCTGATGTGTTGATGGGAAAGGGAAGATGAACATTTGCTGACGATGCCTGAGCCTCTCCTTCTTTTACAACAAAACCTCCGCCAACGGAATAAAAAGTTTCAGAAAGGGATTCATCGTTACTGAGGGTGATTAAGAAACTTAACGCATTGGGATGAAAGGGTAAAGATTCACTCATTAAAAACTCAATATCCTCTGCCGGGTCAAAATCAATTTCATGTTTGCCGGAGAGCA
Organism: Ferruginibacter sp.; assembly: GCA_016786725.1. Lineage (GTDB taxonomy): Bacteria > Bacteroidota > Bacteroidia > Chitinophagales > Chitinophagaceae > Ferruginibacter. Next base: position 21,239 of record JAEUVU010000020.1, read on the forward strand.
ATATCTTTTTCATGTGTTTGATATCGGCAATTTTGGCATCAATATTATTCACCTCAAAAGTTACGGGATCATCGCCTGCCAGCCCCAGTTGCACAGCAATATCAGTACCATGCCCAACACCGGTTTTTGCCAAAGAGCCATAGAGTAAAACACGTATGTCTTTTACTTCGTTCAGTAAATTCTTTTGGGTTAAAGAGTGAATAAACAGCTGTGCCGCACGCCAGGGGCCAAGTGTATGGCTGCTTGATGGCCCTACACCAATTTTAAACATATCAAAAACAGAAATGGCTTCGTGGCTCAAAGGCTGTTGATTTAATTAAAACAACCAGTGTAACCGGTTGCTGAAAAAATTAAAATCAGTTCTGCACATCCAGCAACTGAATGTTAAATATCAATATAGAATTGGCGGGAATAGTGCCAACGGCGCTACTGCCATAGCCCAAAGATGGAGGCAGGTATAAATTGATAGACCCCCCGGCTTTTATTAAAGGCAATCCACGCTGCCAACCAGGTATTAACTGGCCAAGTTTAAAAGTGATACCGGTAGTTTCTTCGTCAAACTTAAACCCATTGGTTAAATAACCGGCATATTTTACCCTTACATCTGAACATACTGCAGGCATTACACTGCCTGTTCCGGCTGCTGCTATTTCATAATAAAAACCTCCGCCGGCATTTAGCGTGGCTGTTGGATGGTTAGCTGCAACATATGTTTGCAGTGTTGCCAGTTCAGCAGCAGGCACTACTACGCCAGATGCAGTAAGATTGCAGCCGTTATCTTTTTTACATGAGATCATTACTGCACAGAAAGAAATAGAAATAATTAACCTACGGATCATGATTTGATTTTATTGATTTTTGAAATTATTGGTGTTTTGTTTTTGAAGCCTTTTGTTTTAGCTCACGGTAAAGCTGTTCATTCATTTCCCATTTGTATTGCATACGAAAATAGGAAAAGAACAGGATACAGATAATAAGGGCAATTACAATAGTACTTACAGATCCCGGTAACCGGTTTGAAATTTTAGTGTACCATTCGGGAAAAAAAAGATAAACAGTTGTAATAAACAACAAAACAGGTACAGCAAATAAAGCAGCTACAGGCAGCCCATCGGTAAGCCTGGCAAAAAAAGTGCTTCTTCTTTCCTTTTCTTTTTCCCAATAGATTATAAAATCTTTATCTTTTTCAGTAAGCATATTGCAAAACTAACGCAATTTGGCAGGACTTTTTTATGTAGTTAATATCTTGTAGGTTTGTTATGCCTAAATATGCTGCATGAAAATTGAACAACTGCTGGTTCAGCATTTCTACAATAACAGGGAAGTTACTTTACAGGGGATGGGAACATTTACGCTATCCCCGGATTTTGTGGCGCCTAAAGAAAATGATAAGGAAGCTGAAATACCCGACAATGCTATTTCTTTTGAGTATAATGCAAGAGCTGTTGCAGACGATACATTGATAAATTACATTGTACAGCAAACCCGTAAAATGAAGTCGTTGGCTGCAGCCGACCTGGATAGCTACCTGGTGCTGGGTAAGCAGTTCCTCAACATAGGCAAGCCATTTAAGATTGAAGGTATGGGCCTGCTCATAAAAAACCAGCAGGGCGAACTGGAGTTTATCAAAGGCCACAGTTTCCATACAAAAATGGAGAATACACCGGCGCCGGTTGCAGCAAAGGAAAAATCAGTTAATCCCGATATTTCCTTTGCATCCGAAGCTAAAAAAACAGAAGGCAGCAATAAAAAAGGATTGTTGATAGCGGGTATGATCATCGGCGTTTTATTAATTGGCGCTACTGCCTGGTATTTTTTGGGCAGAAAGAATGATACCAGCATTGATAATAAAACATTGGCTGCCGCAGCCGATACCTCACAAAACAGTACGCCAAAAGAAGATACAGTTGCTTTAAAAACAACACCGGAGGCCCCTGCTGCTGATGGCTTCACTTTTAAAGTGGTGTTTTTACAGACAGCAGATTCGGCAGCAGCAGTATCACGCATGAATGTACTCACTGCCCGCAAGCATAAGATTATTATGTACACTAAAGATTCACTTTATAACCTTGCAGAACCTTTTACACTTCCCTTATCAGACACAGCGCATATCAAAGATTCGCTAAACAGGTATTATTACTCAGGCAAGGCATTTATTCAATTGAAATAGCGTTTGAAACTACACTCAACCCCATGCACCAACCAGTTCAAAAAAAATCAGCGATTATATTCTGGTTATTAGCGTTGCTGGATGTAGTTGGCATTGCCGCAAAAATCGAACTGTTGCACTTTATTGCAAAACCCCTGCTGATGCCGGTCTTGATGTTGCTTGTATATTTTACAAGGTCAACCGTTCCCGGAAAAGGTTTATTGCTCACAGGCTTATTTTTTTCCTGGCTGGGCGATGTGTTCTTGCTATTTGAATATAAATATCCACTCTTCTTCATTTTCGGGCTTGTTAGTTTTTTAACTACGCATATTTTTTACATTGTTTATTTTTTAAGGATAAGATCTGGTAACTCCTCCCTGTTAAAAAAACAACCCGTGTTCATCGCACTGGTACTTGCTTATGGCATCACGCTGGTATGGCAACTCTACCCACACCTGGGCGATCTTAAATTACCGGTGATGGTATATGCTGCTGTTATCTGCAGCATGTTGCTTTGCAGCCTGCATGTATTTTTAAAAGTAAATAAGCAAGCTGCGTGGTTTTATTTATGTGGAGCTTTATTCTTTGTGCTTTCAGATTCTCTGCTTGCTATCAATAAATTTTACCAGCCCTTTGCTTATGCCGGTGTATTCATCATGCTTACTTATTGTGCAGCACAATTTTTTATAGTCAGCGGTTATATTCAACAGGATAACTCATGACCAAAAAAAAACTTTTACAGGAGCTTTCCAACAATACCTGGGTGATGCTGAAACCATCTCCCATTGAGGGTGTAGGTGTGTTTGCAATACGTGATATTCCAAAGGGTTGTAGGGATATGTTCAGCAAACCGGATGATGCTGATGAATGGATAACAGTTTCTAAAAGTGAAATAAATGAACTTCCTGCACATGCACAGTTCGTGGTTGGCAATTATTGTTTGTATGATGAGGAGAATTATTTTGTTCCGGCACAAGGGTTTAAAAAAATCGATCTTGCTCTTTTTTTAAATCATGCCGATGAGCCTAATATTATTTCCGTAGATGACGGCGATTATTTTGAAGCGATAACGGATATAAAAGAAGGTGAAGAACTTGTTATTGATTACGGTGATATCGTGGATGGGGAATAGCTTCCTGCTTCATTTGCATCAGCATCAGCCAGTTTATCAGCATGGCACTCAGCATTGGAACAAATCTGATAGAGAAAAACACAAAATATCCAACCTGCACTTCAGGTACCGGCTGCACCTGCGTAAATAACTGGTTACCTATATTGCCGCTACTGAAAATTACACTGCCCGTTAAATTCCAGCCCAGGTGTATGGCAATCGGGTAATACAGTGAAAAAGTTTTTGAATAAGCATAAGCATATACCAGGCCCATTGTGCCGGTAATTAAAAAGGTTATCAGCATTTGTACCGGGTTACCAATAACTCCGTGAGAGAACCAATGATAGACCCCAAATGCAATAGCTGAGATAATAATGGCTTTTGTATGGCCCAGCTTTTTTATGAGGATATAAAACAAAACTCCCCTGAAAATAAATTCTTCAAACAGCACCGATTTAATATTCCACCAGGTGCCGGTTAAAATTGTATTGGCATTAAGTTTTGGGTTCAGCTCCCATTGTTGTTCAGCAAAGATCATCCGCATAAAAAAATCAGAAGAACAACACAATGCAGTAACAATAAAGAAAATTGCAAAGCCAGACAGTCTTTTCCTGGTTGGATAAAACCCTAAAAAGCCCAGGTTGCCTTTTTCAATAAGCCAGATGATGAGCCAGGAAATAAGGAGTTGAACGATGATACCAAGCATTAAACAAAAATTATTCTGTTAGGATTTTATTAAGTTCATTCAGGTTCGGTAAAAATATACTGTTCATCGAATTCCACTTCAAATACTTTTAGAAATTGCCTGTATTCATCAAGAAAGCTTTGCTTTTTGTGATGTACTTCCTGGTTTTGTATATAACGAATAACATCAGGCACATGGCTTTTAGAGTAAGAAAAAGCACCATACCCCTCCTGCCACGCAAAAGCTGAAGAGCAAAGTTTTTTATCCTTTATCCATTTGCTACTTTCTGTTTTTACATTTTGTGCTAATGACGAAATAGATTGCGTAGGCCGCATGCCTATTAGAATATGTATGTGGTCTGGCATACTGTTTATCTGTAACATCTTATGGCTATTTTGTTCAAAAATCCCGGTAATGTATTTATGTAATTCTTCTTTCCAGGATTTTGAAATTAATGCTGCTCTGTATTTTACAGCAAATACAAATTGAATGTGCAACTGTGTGTACGTATTTGCCATAACAACGAATTTTTATCAATTAAATATACAAAACTCTTGTTTTGTTCCAGAGGAACATTTTGTTGGTAGAAAATGATCCATAGTCCAGGCTAGCGTTCCATAGGAACGCATTTTGCTTGTTTGAGATTCTGATGGTAGCACAAAACGTTCCTTCGGAACGAAAGGGCAAACATCATTATAATCTGCTACCAACAAAATGTTCCTAACGGAACAAAACGTCTTGTTTAACCTTAACAAAAATCCCTCCTGCATTGCTGCAAGAGGGACTATATTTTTTGCAGACGTACATCGTACATCTATCATCATACATCTTATTAATATCCGCCCATACCACCCATATCAGGTGCGCCATGGCTATGTGGTTCTTCTTTTTTAGGTTTATCAGCTATCACACATTCTGTGGTAAGCATCATACCCGCAATTGAAGCGGCATTTTCCAATGCTACACGGCTAACTTTGGTAGGGTCAATAACACCAGCCTTAAATAAGTTCTCATACTTATCGCTGTGGGCGTTAAAACCGTAATCAGCTTTTCCTTCTTTAATCTTGTTTACCACCACGCTTCCTTCAAAACCTGCGTTTTGAACAATGGTGCGTAAAGGCTCTTCAACTGCACGGCGAACGATTGCGATACCGGTTGTTTCATCTTCATTATCACCGGTCATTTTTGCCAGCACATCGCTTGCACGAACATAAGCAACGCCACCGCCCGGTACAATACCTTCTTCCACCGCAGCTCTTGTTGCATGCAGTGCATCATCCACACGGTCTTTCTTTTCTTTCATTTCAACCTCGGTAGCAGCGCCGATATATAATACCGCAACACCTCCGGCCAGTTTAGCCAAACGCTCCTGCAGTTTTTCTTTATCGTAATCAGAAGTGGTTGTTTCAACCTGTGCTTTAATTTGATTTACCCTTGCAGTAATATCTTTTTTAGCGCCTTTACCACCAACGATGGTTGTGTTGTCTTTATCAATAGTTACGCTTTCAGCAGTACCCAGATAAGTAAGATCTGCATTCTCTAATTTATAGCCTTGTTCTTCGCTTACAACAATACCAGCAGTTAAAACAGCGATATCCTGCAGCATTTCTTTTCTCCTGTCGCCAAAGCCGGGAGCTTTTACAGCAGCCACTTTGATAGTGCCGCGTAATTTGTTTACTACCAATGTTGCCAATGCTTCACCATCCAGGTCTTCTGCAATGATCACTAAAGGGCGGCCGCTTTGTGCAACTTTCTCCAGTATGTGCAGGATATCCTTCATCGTAGATATCTTCTTATCATAAATAAGAATGTAGGGATTGCTTAACTCAGCGTGCATTTTTTCGCTGTTGGTTACAAAGTAAGGAGAGATATAACCACGGTCGAACTGCATACCTTCAACCACATCAACTGTAGTATCGGTTCCTTTTGCTTCTTCAACAGTAATAACACCTTCTTTGCCAACTTTAGCCATTGCCTGTGCAATTAAAGCGCCGATAGCAGCATCGTTGTTTGCAGAGATAGAAGCTACCTGCTCGATCTTTTTATTATCATTACCAACTGTTTGAGATTGTTTACGCAGGTTATCAACGATCGCTACAACCGCTTTGTCAATACCACGTTTCAGATCCATCGGGTTAGCGCCTGCAGCTACATTCTTTAAACCTTCGCCGATGATGGCCTGTGCCAGCACAGTTGCAGTGGTAGTACCATCACCTGCCACATCTGCGGTTTTGCTGGCAACCTCTTTAACCATCTGTGCGCCCATATTTTCAATCGGGTCTTCCAGTTCAATTTCTTTGGCAACGGTAACACCATCTTTGGTTACAGCCGGTGCACCGAATTTCTTTTCAATAACCACGTTACGGCCTTTGGGCCCCAGGGTTACTTTTACAGCGTCTGATAAAGTATCAACGCCTTTTTTCATTTTATTTCTTGCTTCAATATCGAAGAATATCATTTTAGACATAAAAAACAATTTGATAATGTGCTTATTAGCTAATGTGCTAATAAACACCGGTTAAGTAATTTATTTTGTGTAAGAGCTTTATTATTTGAGAAATTAGCAAATTATCGAATTAGAGATCATCTAATTAAACTATCGCCAGGATATCACTCTCCCTCATAATCAGGTAATCTTTTCCTTCAATGGAAATCTCCGTTCCGGTATATTTTCCGTACAATACATTGTCGCCGGCTTTTACCATTACCGGTTCGTCTTTTTTACCAGGACCGGCAGCCAGTACAATACCACGTTGTGGTTTTTCTTTTGCAGTATCCGGTATAATAATTCCACCGGCAGTTTTTTCTTCAGCAGCAGCAGGTTGTACAATAACCCTGTCGTGCAAAGGGGTAATGCTCAATTTAGCAGGAGCATTCTTTACTTTAGCCATAATTGTATTAGTTTTTGATTGATTTAAAAAAGATAACCCGTTTTTTACGGGTGGCAAAGGTACAGCCATTATTGTACCAACCAGCATTTAATGCTTAAGTTGGCAGCGAAAAGAGGAAAATTGAATGTTCCGGGAAAATTCGGCAGGATTTTTTGTCAGTACTGTTGCTTTGCCACAAATTAAATTGCCAGAGAGGCACTGAAACACAAGCCCACCTAAACCCTAAACTTCTAAACCCCTAAACCCAAAACTTCTCCTTACATTTGCACCTTCAAATAAAAAGAGTTCTTTAAGCAATGATCAGCAGAAGAAATATCCGGGTAAAAGTGATGCAGACCTTGTACAGCATCGACAGTATGAACGGTGATGTAAAACCCGGTGAAGCCACCAATATTCTTACCAAAAAAATTGAACAGAGCAGGCAGATATTTACCTACCTCGTTTATTTTATAACCGAAGTGGCCCGCTACTCCGAAACCGATGCCCGCCAAAAAGCTTCTAAACACCTGCCCACAGCAGCCGACCTGAATATAAACACCAAAATTGCAGGTAACGAATTGCTTTGGAAAATTGTGGAAGATGCCGGTTTTAAAACCACCGTTGCCGAACTAAAACCACAGCATATCATTGATGCTGAATTACTGAAAAAGATATACCTGCAATTAGTTAATTCCCCTGAATATGCCGAGTATATTAACGAACAAAGCAGGAACAACAAGGGTGAGAAAGAGATGCTGGAGTTTATCTTTACCAACCTGATGCTGCCCAACGAAGATTTTATTGCGCATGTGGAAGAGCATTTTATTCATTGGGATGATGATGCCGAAATGATGAACCAGCTGGTGCTTAATTTTTTGCATAAACCGGCCAATGCCAGTTTTAAGGAGATACTGAGCAAGGAAAAATGGGAGTTTGCCAAAAGTCTTTTGCAAACTGTACTGGATAAAAAAGAGATTTGCCTGGAACTGATAAAGCCAAAGCTTAAGAACTGGGATGCCGAGCGTATAGCTGCGCTGGATCTCATCATCCTGCAAATGGGTGTTTGCGAATTTTTATTCTTTGAAACCATCCCCACCAAGGTTACCATCAATGAATATATTGACCTGGCAAAAGCATACAGCACGGTGCAAAGCGGACAATTTGTGAACGGCCTGCTTGATAATATCAATAAAGAACTGTCTGCCGAAAATAAAATACATAAGAAGACGTATAAAAACAGTACCCTTTAATTATGCCAAACAAAATTTCATATCACGAAAATGTGCCGCCGATGAAATTTACCTGGCTTTGTGTGGAAGCATTTGGCAAACCAGCCTGTCGGCAGGCTGGTGCCGATAAAAAGCAATGACATAATGTTAAACCAAATCGGCATAACTTCGCAAAAAAATATAAAAGTGAAAAAATATATTTTGTTCTTATCCGTCTCTGCTGTTATCGTTTCATGCGATGCAAGGCGTAAAGATAAAATTGCAGATGACACTGAAACGCAAAGGGCATTGGCGTTAAAAGATTCAACAACGGTGCAGATCATTGATACGGCTTATGATTTTAAAACTGTAAACGAGGGAGAAAAAGTGATCTACAATTATCGCTTTAAAAACACCGGAACAAAGCCCCTGGTAATTGTTGAAGCAAGCGCAAGTTGTGGCTGCACAGTTCCTCAAAAACCTGAAAAACCTGTACTGCCGGGTGAAACTGGTTTTATTAAAGTGGCATTCGACAGTAAAGGCCGGCCGGGAGAAGCACATAAAACCATTACCGTGATTTCCAATGCAAAACCCGAATTTCCGCAACTGGTTTTAACCGGAAAGGTATTGGCAGCAGAAAAAACTGCTTCAAATTAATCAATAGAACAGATCAATTTTTAAACAAATAAATTAACAACATGCAACTATTAAGTATTTTTTTGATGATGGACCCACAGGGAAAAGGCGGAAGCAGCGGCACTTTGATTATGATGGGACTGATGATCCTGGTTTTTTGGCTGTTCATGATAAGGCCACAGGCAAAAAAAGCAAAAAAGCAAAAAGAATTCATCAATAACCTGCAGAAAGGCGATAAGATAGTAACCATTGCCGGCATACATGGCAAAGTGAATAAAGTTAACGACGACAGCACGCTGGAAATGGAAACAAGCCCGGGCAGTTATATTAAAATTGAACGCAGCGCCATCAGTATGGAATGGACGGCTAATATTAACAAGCCGGTGGCAGAGGTTAAGAAGTAAAAATTCAAAAATCAAAAGTCAAAATATCCGGGATTGAAGTTTAACTTCGGTTCCGGATTTTTTGTTAGTGTATCCTTTCATCACTTGGTTATTTTTTACTTTTGATTTTTTACTTTTGACTTTATGTTAAAGATCGGCATCACAGGCGGCATTGGAAGCGGTAAAAGTACCGTAGCAAAAGTGTTTGAGGTGCTGGGCATTCCTGTATATAATGCTGATACAGCAGCCAAAAAACTGATGAATGAAAATGCTGAATTAAAAGAAAAAATAAAACAGCATTTTGGTAATGATGTTTACAAAAATGAAAAATTAGACAATAAATACCTGGCGCAGATTGTTTTCTCATCCGAAGAAGAATTAGATATCTTAAACTCAATTGTACATCCCGTAACTATAAACGATGCAAATGAATGGATGCAGAAACAATCAACTCCTTATACAATTAAAGAAGCAGCCCTTTTATTTGAAAGCGGCGCTGCCGAACTGCTGGATTATGTAATAGGCGTTACCGCCCCTGCCTCACTCCGTATTCAACGGGTTATGCACAGGGATAACAGCAGCCGTGAAGAAGTGATGGCAAGAATGAATAAGCAGATGGACGAAGATATAAAAATGAAACTCTGCAATTTTATCATTACCAATGATGAGCAGCAATTGCTGATACCGCAGGTACTGGCCCTTCACGAACAATTATTAATGCTTGTATGATGGTATCGTTATTTAAAGGAAAGAATATTAAAAACTAAAAACTCACAACTCCGGGTTCCCTCTCCTTTGGAGAGGGGTTGGGGTGAGGTCAAGATGGAAAAAGTAAATCTTGCTGAAAAGTTCGGTCTGTTCAATGATTACTGCAACCCCCGCATTATTGGCGAACTGAACGGTCAGCATGTAAAAGTTGTAAAGCTTAAAGGCGAATTTGTGTGGCATAGCCATGAGCATGAAGATGAATTGTTCCTGGTGGTAAAAGGTAAATTAAATATGGAACTAAGGGATAAAACTGTTACCCTCAATGAAGGGGAATTTTTTATTGTGCCCAGGAAGGTTGAACACAAGCCTGTTGCTGATGAAGAAGTGCACATTCTCTTATTTGAACCAGCCACCACCGTTAACACCGGCGATGTACAGAATGAACTGACGAGGATCACCCTTGAAAAGATCTGAAACTATTATAGCTGCTGTTTTTCTTTCGTAACTTAACAGTATGAAAATCTTTTCTTCCCAGCAGATAAAAAAATGGGATGCTTTTACTATCCAAAATGAGCCCATCGCTTCTATTGATCTGATGGAACGTGCTGCCACAGCCTGTTGCAAATGGCTCATCGGTAAAAATTTCGGCGCATTTCATTTTCGCATTTTTTGCGGCAAGGGCAACAATGGTGGTGATGGCCTGGCAATTGCCAGGTTGCTGATTGAGCATAAATGCCTTGTGACAGTTTACATTCTGGAGTTTGGTAAATTGGGCACAGATGATTTTCAGACAAACCTGGCCAGGCTGCATGAATGCAGTACAGCTATTCATTTTATCCAGTCGCCTGATTTTTTTCCGGAGATAAATACAGAAGATATAATTGTAGATGCTTTATTGGGTACCGGTTTAAACAAACCATTGGATGGAATAACTGCTGCATTGGTTGATCACATTAATAATGCCGGCACTACCAGGATATCTATTGATATGCCTTCGGGTTTGTATGCAGATAAAAGCTCGAAAGGGAATACGGTTGTAAAAGCTTATCACACGCTTTCTTTTCAAAATTATAAACTGGCATTTTTATTACCCGAAAATGAGGCTTGCTGCGGCATTGTTCACATCCTGCATATAGGCCTGCACCCTGCATTTGAGCAAGATGAAACTGCAGAATTTGAATGGGTTGATGAACAAATGATCAAAAGCATATACAGGCCACGTTCACCATTTGCCCACAAAGGAAACTATGGCCATGCAGCTTTACTTTGCGGTTCTTATGGTATGATGGGTGCAGCTGTTCTCTCATCGCTGGCCTGCCTGCGTAGCGGAGCCGGAAAACTTACCGCTTATATCCCCAAATGCGGCTACGGCATTTTACAAACTACTGTGCCTGAAGCAATGGCATTTGTGGCGGGAGAAGATCATCTTCTATCAGCACCAGGAATAGAAAAAATGAATGTTATTGGCATCGGGCCTGGCATAGGCATGCATATGTCTCACAAAAAATTGATTGCTGAAGTATTTGAAAAAGCAACTGCTCCGCTGGTGATTGATGCCGATGCATTAAACATCATTTCAGAAAACAAAGATCTGCTGAAAGCAATTCCCAGGCATTCTGTTTTAACACCACATCCAAAAGAATTTGAGAGATTGTTTGGCAAAACCAAAAATGACTTTGAAAGGCTGCAGCTTGCAAAACAAAAATCAACCCAATACGAAATTTATATCGTTTTAAAAGGCCACTACAGTTTTATAAGTACACCAGATGGAAAGGGTTATTTTAACAGCACGGGCAATGCAGGCATGGCAACAGCCGGCAGCGGCGATGTTTTAACCGGTATCATTACAGGTTTACTGGCTCAGGGTTACAGTCCGCTGGAATCAGTATTACTGGGCGTTTACTTACACGGTCTGGCAGGTGATATTGCTGCAGTAGAATATTCGCAGGAAGCATTGATAGCCACTGATATTATTAAGTTCTCAGGAGAAGCGTTTAAAAATATATCTCAGTAAAACAAAACCCCGGCAAGTGCTTACCGGGGTTTTATATTCATTTATTACCGTCTAAATCAGTTAACCAAATGTTTCCGCTGCATTGTATATAAAATAATGAATACGGCAGCTATAAGGGTTGAAAAGATCATAGCAACGCCTCCAAACAAGCTTCCAAATCCAATAAATATGGCAAATGATATAATTGGCAATAATTCACCTACCACATAAATCAAATAACCCTGCTTTTTTAAATTACGCATTTGCATGGCGCCGTAAAAACATAAAGCAACCCCAACCAGTGCAAGAATCATAATCATCATACGGTTATCGTAAGCTTTCTTAACCATCTCAGTTGCACCGGATAACATGGAATTTACAGCACTGTTCTCGGTTTTTAACTCCTCCATAGTGCCGGTTAATGCCTGGTATGTTTTATAAGCAGTAGCAGCTGAAATATAATTCCAAATAGCCGAAATTGCCCCCAAAGCACATCCAATGTAAGTAAGGATAGTAAGGATGTTTAAACCTTGTGGAAGTTTTTTCATGTCCTTGTCTTCCAGGTTAAGCGCATCTTTTGCCTGATTCAGGCCTTGATTTAAATCTGTCATAAGTTTAAAGTTTTAGGTTTTAGCTTACAAAATAATAATTAGTTTGGATTTTTCAAGGGCTTGGCCGTTTAATTATCAACGCAGGGTTTATAACTTGATGTATTATGCCGGTTTTTAAGCCAATTACCCTATTTTTGCCGTCCAAAAATTTAGATATAACTACTATGGAGAATTTGATTTATGCCGTTCCGGCAATGGGTATCATCGGACTGCTCTACACTTTATGGAAATTTAACTGGGTAAGTAAGCAGGATGCCGGTAACGACCGTATGAAAGAGATCAGCAATTATATTGCTGAAGGCGCCATGGCTTTCTTAAAAGCCGAATGGAAAGTGTTGGGATATTTTGTTGTGATCGTAGGATTATTGCTGGCTGTTATGGCAAGCGCTAATCCGCATAGCCATTGGAGCATTGCCATTGCCTTTGTTATTGGTGCGGTTTTAAGCGCTTTGGCCGGTTATATTGGTATGAAAGCCGCTACCAAAGCCAATGTACGTACAGCACAGGCTGCCCGTACCAGTTTAAGTAAAGCGCTGAATGTTTCCTTTACAGGTGGCGCAGTTATGGGCGTTGGTGTTGCAGGCCTGGCTGTTTTCGGGTTGGGAGGTTTATATATTTTACTAAAATATTTTTTCGCCCCGGAAGCAGGGGTTAGCTCGCCTGAAATGTTCAGAACGATTGAGGTATTGACTGGTTTCTCTCTGGGTGCAGAATCAATTGCCTTATTTGCCCGTGTGGGTGGCGGTATTTATACCAAAGCTGCCGATGTAGGTGCTGATCTGGTAGGTAAAGTAGAAGCAGGTATCCCCGAAGATGATCCCCGTAACCCGGCAACCATTGCCGATAACGTGGGTGATAATGTGGGCGACGTAGCCGGTATGGGTGCCGATCTGTTTGGTTCTTATGTAGCTACAGTGCTTGCTACGATCGTATTAGGGCAACAGACTGAAGTTATTGGTACAGATGTTTTGGGTGGTTTCTCTCCTATCGTATTACCAATGTTGATTGCAGGTGTTGGTATCCTTTTCTCTATCATAGGTACTTTATTTGTCCGCATTGGCGAAAATGCCGGTATCAATACTGGCACCGTACAAAAAGCATTGAACATGGGTAACTGGGGTTCAATGATCCTCACTGCTATTGTAGCTGGAGTATTGGTTAACTGGCTTTTACCTGAGCAAATGGTATTGCGTGGTGTGCCTTTCACCAAATGGGGTGTAATGGGTGCTATTGGTGTTGGGCTTGCGGTTGGTGCCTTAATGAGCATCATTACTGAATATTACACAGCTATGGGCAAGCGTCCGGTGCTTTCAATCATCCGCCAGTCTTCAACGGGCCATGCAACCAACGTAATTGGTGGTTTGGCAATAGGCATGGAATCAACCTTCTTACCTATCCTTGTTTTAGCAGGCGGTATCTGGGGAAGTTATGAGTGTGCCGGTTTATACGGTGTTGCCATTGCTGCTGCCGGTATGATGGCTACCACAGCTATGCAGCTGGCTATTGATGCTTTTGGACCAATCGCAGATAATGCTGGTGGTATTGCTGAAATGAGTGAATTGCCTCCAGATGTTCGTGAAAAAACGGATGTGCTTGATGCTGTTGGTAACACTACAGCAGCAAGTGGTAAAGGTTTCGCTATTGCATCTGCAGCTTTAACAGCGCTGGCATTGTTTGCAGCTTTTGTAGGCGTTGCAGGCATCAGCGGTATTGATATTTATAAAGCAAACGTACTGGCCTGCTTATTTGTAGGCGGCATGATTCCTTTTATATTCTCTTCATTAGCTATCAGGGCTGTGGGTGAGGCTGCCATGGCGATGGTTGAAGAAGTCCGCCGCCAGTTCCGCAGCATTCCTGGTATTATGGAAGGTACAGGCAAACCAGAGTACGATAAATGCGTGGCTATTTCTACACAGGCTTCTATTAAAAAAATGATGGTGCCGGGCGCTATTGCAATTATCTCTCCTTTGATCATTGGCTTTTTACCAGGCCTTGGTGCAGAAGCTTTAGGTGGATTTTTAGCCGGTGCAACCGTAAGTGGTGTGTTGATGGGTATGTTCCAGAACAATGCCGGTGGTGCATGGGATAATGCTAAAAAATCTTTTGAAAAAGGCGTAGAGATCAATGGCGAAATGTATTACAAAAAATCTGAGCCACACAAGGCTTCAGTAACAGGCGATACAGTGGGTGATCCTTTTAAAGATACTTCAGGCCCTTCAATGAATATCTTGATCAAACTGATGTCTATCGTTTCTTTGGTTATAGCTCCTACTCTTGCTTCTATGCATGGTAAAAGCGCTTCGCATGATAATGTAAAACACGAAATGATCAAAGAAGTTTCTATTGTTAAAACCGACAGTGCCAATACCACTATTGTTACTACCAGCGTTGATGCAGTGCCTGCCGATAAACTGGTTGATGCCCTGGTGGCTGATAACCTGATAAGCAAAGAGAATTTTTCGCTGAGCTTAACCAAAGGAAAACTTACACTGGATGGTAAAGAACAAACTACAGATGTAGTGTCAAAATACAAAGCACTTATTGATGCTTTAGGCGGTGCAGACCTGAACATCAAATCATCTGGAAAATAACCAGGATATTTTATATAAAGATGCCCGCTGTTGACAGCGGGCATTTTTTTTGTAACCTGTACTTTCAAAAAAAATTAATTACTCCCAACAGGGCAAACCCCCGAATTGTTGCAGGTACCATTCATATAACCTGCCCCGCATAAATGGCTGTGGGCTGCGGCTACCATTTGCAGACCCGGCTTATTTTGTGCAAGGGCCTGTGCAATATTAACGGCACAGGGATTGGTTGCCGGGTTTGTGATAGTTGATCCGGTGATATACTGCAGTGTGCCCAGCGGTACATACCCCCAGTTACCGGCAAAAGTTTCAAATAATAATACAATGGCATCCAGGTCGTAAGTAAATGGGTCAATAAAACTTTCATTGGCTTTTAATATAGCTATAAAGTCTGCCGAAGGTGCCATAAAAGGTACAATATCAAGGTAATTTTCAAACCGGTAAACAGGGATATTCTGTGAAAAGCCGTTTACAAAATCCTGGTTGCCAATCATGGGGGAGGCAAATGTGTAAACGGCTGCCGGTGCAATCATCACAGGTATACCTGCATTAAACAGTGCAGCAGTAATACTGGCCTGCCCTGCTCCTTTACTGTGACCGGTAATATAAACCGGTAAACCCGGGCTGGCGTTCTGCAATGCCTGAACTGCATTTACAACCGCCTCTAAAGTATCATTTACATCCTGCAATATCCCGGAATGTACCAGGCCGGGTATTTTGGGAGAAGCAGATACCGGCTTGGCAGTAAAATCTGTTAGCCAGTCAATAACGCTGGTAATATTAAGCGCCGGCGGCAATGTTCCCTGGTATGCAATTACAATAGCTTCGGTTGGCGTATTGTTGATGGTAAGGTTTATTAAACCTACCAGTGCTGCATTTTCATTTACATCTCCGCCAACAATGGCAGTGGGTACACCGGTGGCCCACCCTATGGCCGGGCCAAAAGGGTCTCCGGCCGGAGAGGTATAAACACCTGTGGTATTATCAATATTGTAAGCACAGCCGCAGGCGCAAAGCAACTGGCATTCGAGCGAAATGAGTGATGACATAGTTGTAAGGTTTAGTTTAATTAAATTTTTAGCAGTCACCTTTTTAGCAACTTGCTTATTGTAAAGAGATCGGCTTTAATATAACAAACCAACAGCAATTAAAATGGTTATTCAAGGGCAAAAAAAACTTAAAAACAAAAACGGGTGTTTATACCTGACGGTTAAAAACAGAAGCTATGTACCTAAAGCTGTTGGCTGAGAAGAACATTAAATCCGCCTCTAAGAAACATTTATTGTTCCCGGAATTTTTTCTATTCCGTTTGCCACTGAATTGGTGTACCCCAGAAACGTGTTGGCCTCATTATAAACAGTTACCTTTTTATTGTTCATCATAAGTGTGGCAGCATCCATAAAAACACTTGCCGAAACAATATTTGCAGAAGTGTTGATGAATTGAAAGCTGCCGGTAATACGGATATGCCTTTTTGAAATAGTGAAAAGCGGATCTACCGAAGAAGTTAATTCGGTTGGCACTTCTGCCGGCTGTTGTTCAGGAGGATTTACGCCGGGGGAAGACTGGCTAAAAAATAGCCCGGCAATATTATCCGGCAGCTGGGCTTTGGTTATTATCTCAGCCTCAAAATCATAAGTAACAGATACTGTAACATTACCTGTAATGGTGAATGTAAGTCCATCAACAGGCTGAGGCGACCTTGAAATAATTGCCATTATTTAAATAGTTTAAAATACCAACGCATCATCAAAAAGAAAAATGGAAAACATGTAATCCTTTTGTAAAAGGCATGTTTTCCATTTAAATAAATTTTATTGAGCCGGTATAGGTTTAAAACCTGTATAAGGAGCTCCGGATGGGTCAACGGCGCCGGAACTTGCATTGTTTGTTACTACATAATCTCTCGTAACACCATTAATTACAAGGCGGATAACCTGGTAGGTAATAAAAACGGATGTAATTCCATAATCGTTGCCCTGCAGTGTAAATGTCAGATCGTAATTGGCTGTTGCAGTTTCTGAACTCTCGGCCACTTTTTTAAGTTCATCATGCGAAGTGTCTTTGGAATAGTTAATAAACCAATAATTTGCAGATTCAGATTCCTTTAAATTGTAAACCTGGTACAATGCCTTGTAATCGTACGTTGTAAGCGAACCGGTGATATGCCCCTGGGCAGATGCACCGCTGCCCTGAACGGTTATACCGGCATTTTTGGTTACCTGGGTTCCGGAAAAACATTGAATTTTGTCGTGTTCACTCATTAATTGCGGAGCTACAGCATCCTCCAGTTTCATACCTGCAGGAAGAACTAAATTAAAAATTTGTGCGTACATAAAAGTGAGATTAAAAGGTAAAATGAATTGCCTACTCTATTCAGTTTTCGGCTTCCCTGTCTGTCATTTTTGAAGCTTCTCTTTTTGACAATTCAAAGTAACCATTTACAAACCCTTATTTTAAGCGTTTAAAACGGCGTTTCTAAAAACAGGTGAAAAAGCCTGTAAGGATTTTTTGAGATGGCTGAAAAGGGGTTCTTATCATATCTGCTGTAATAAACCAATGAGCTAACAGATCAGATTAAGTAAGCATAAACAGAATAATAAGTGTCGGATACTTAACATTATTCAAACACAAACAAAAAAACAACTTAAAATATCACTTCAAAAATACGGTGCTTTACGGCAAACAAAACAAGCCCTGCAGTATTGTGGCAACCCGTTTTAGCCAATAAATTGTTACGATGTCCATCTACCGTACGCACACTGATAAATAATTTTTCTGCAATCTCCGCATTACTGAGCTCCATACAAATAAGCTGCAGTACTTCGTTTTCCCTGCGGGATATTTCGATTGGTATAGATTGGATATTGGTTACTCCTTTGGTGTTGGCAGCAGGCGACTGAATTGCTTTTAATACAGCTGGTGTAATATAAAAGCCGTTATTGAACACGCTTTGTATAGCATTAAGCAGTTCATCTTTATTACAGTTTTTTAAAAGATAGCCAGATGCGCCGGCATGTATCATCCTGGCCATCAGGCGTTCGCCTGCATGTACTGAAAGGACAATCACTTTAATGGAAGGAAATTTTTTACGCAACTCATCATTAAGTTGCATACCATCCATGCCCGGCATCTCCATATCCATCAATAAAATATCCGGAAGATCATTCATGGTTTTTAACCTGGAAAGAAAGTCAAGCCCGTTATCGGCTTCCATTGTTAAAGAAAAACCTGCTTCATTTTTTATTAAAGAAGCAATACCCTCCCTGAAGAGAACCTGGTCATCTACCAATGCTACATTGATGATATTCTGCATTTTACTTTATTTTAAAGGAACTGAAATAAACACGCCATATCCCCCGTTTTCCGGATTTTGCACTTCCCATTCGGCGCCTATAATGCCAAGTCGGCTCTCAATATTCTGCATACCCATGCCTTTGTTTTCTGTACCTGTTTTTTGGATAATACCAACACCGTCATCCTGGTATTTTATTTCCATTTTATCATTTGCCACATCAACTGCCAGCTGAATATTTTTTGCCGATGCATGTTTGAGCGTATTGTTTATTAATTCAGATAACACCCTGTAAATAGCCATGGGAGCCTGTTCATCAGCAAATTCCGGCAGTTTATCTTCATCAAAATTTACCAGCATGTTTATTTTTCCAGAGCGGTTTACATTGTCTGAAAGTTCAAACACCGCATCATAAAAACCAAAACTACCCGATATACGTGGTGACAGGCTGTGGGAAATATTACGCATATTGGTGATTATCCTGTCAATATCCGATTTAAAACCGGCTGCCTGTTCGTTGGCTTTTTCATCCCCTGAATTTTTTTCTATTTTTATACGCAATGTTGAAAGCGCCGCCCCTACTTCATCGTGCAGGTCCATACCAATACGTTTTCGCTCTGCCTCCTGCGATGTGATAACAGACTGCAACAGCTCTTTCTGGTGGCCTATTTCCGCTTCCTGCATCTTTTGCGCCACCAGCATTTTATTTCGTTTTACTTTTTGGGTATAAAAATAAACGCTGGCTGCTAAAAGCGCTGCAAGCAGCAAAGAGGCAAAAACAAATCCATTTCTTTCGGCACTACGCAACTTATTGCGTGTTTCCAGCAGGTCAACTTCCTTTTGTTTTTCCGACACTTCAAAATCTGTACGCAGGTCGGCTATTTGCTGTACAGATTGAATGTTGTTTACACTATCCCGGTATTTAATGTACTCTTTATAAAAAATTAATGATTTAACATGGTCTCCTGCATCTTCATACAATACAGAAAGTTTCAGGTTAGCATCGCTTATCTCTTTTTTAAGTCCATATTGCTGCGCCAGTTCAAGGCTTTTAACAGCATAGGTTTTTGCTTTTCCATTATCTTTTTTATCATGATAAATATCCGACATGGAGATCAGGTATTCGCAAATGGCGGAGAATTCGTTCAGCCCCTGCAACAACCCAATAGCTTTATCCAGGTTAGCTTCTCCCGCAAGATCATTACCTGATTTTGAATATATCTTTCCCAGGTTTCCCAGGCAATATGCTTCTCCCACTTCATCATGGATGCTGTTGAATAAGAGCTGTGATTCTTTTGTAAAAATAAGAGCTGAATCAAGCTGATTGATCTTAAGATAATGATCGCCCAGGTTATACAATGCATTTGCCACGTTTAATGAATCTTTCTCTTTTTTTAAAACTGCAATAGCTTTTTGGTAATAATTAACTGCGTTATTATGGTTATTAGTTGCAGAATAGATATCAGCAATAGCTATATCAACTTCTCCGATCTGTTTGGGATTTTTTGCGATTTTTGCGGCGAGGAAATAATTTTCTAATGCACTGCTCAGGTTACTTTTATATTTTAATGCTGTTCCTTTTTCATAATATCCAACATACAAATAACCTAACGAATCCGTAACTTTTGCAACCTGTATCAGTGCCTCGCTAAATGCAAGTATTTTATCCGGGTTAGTACTATTTCGTGCTAGTTCCTGCAATACATTTTGCTTATCCTTTAATTTCAGATTACCCTTTATGTAAGCTAATTCTAAGCTATCCAGATTTACCTGTTGCTGGCAATAAAGAAATGACCAGGTAATACAAAAAAATCCAAGTATAAAGCCGGCTTTTTTAATAAGCATTATTTTTTAAGAAAAATTACGATTAGTATCAATGCGATGGGCGCACCCTTATCTTCGGATCAAATGACAATACCTTCACATTTTCTGCTAATGGCTCAATATCTGAATCCGGTAATGGAGTAACGTCAATATGATAGGTATAGGGTTTTTCTTCGGGAGGTACATTTGCGTTAACTACAGCAGTCCAGTTATTTTCAAGAGCCTGGAAAGGTACACTTGAAAATAATACGTCGTCGGTTGGATAAATATTATCTATTGACTTAATGCCCGAATTTTCAGCTAGCAACCATTCCACAGTATCTCCCTGATAAACATCTGTGGTATTGTCTGGCATAGGTGTACCGTTTGGTCCGTTTGCTTCCAGTAATATTTCAGATCCAAAAGGATCTATTATCAGCGAAAGAAAAACCTGGTGATTTGTGCTCATGTTAATTTGTTTTAGGGGTTAATTCAAAATATTTTTTGCTGTGCTTTAAACCGGTATTGAAAGTATATATAAACTTTATCAAATTTTAGTAAACCACTGATTATTTTTCTGATACAAACAAATGATAACAGGTCCAGCATTTTTAAAGTAGAAAATACTGTTTCAAAAAACAGGCTTTTTTACCTGTTCACCCGCTTTTTGTTAACAGTTTCTAAAAATTACATAAACGGATTTGGCAGTTACCAGTAATTTCGTACTTTGCTTTACGAAAATACTCGTATTATGACATTAATAAAGAATAACAAGCCTACAGAAAGTGAACTGGAGATACTGCAGGTTTTGTGGAATGAAGAGGCTGCTACTGTACGTACAGTACACGAAGAACTGCTGAAAACAAAAGATGCCGGTTATACTACCACCCTTAAACTGATGCAGATTATGTTTGAAAAAGGCCTGGTAACCCGGGATGACAGCAGCAAAACCCATATTTACAAACCCGCTGTTACAAGGGAAAACACCCAACAGCAGTTTTTAAACAAGATGATCAATACTTTATTTGCCGGCTCCTCGTCCGACCTGGTATTACAGGCTTTGGGCGGCCACGATGCCAGCGAAGCAGAACTCGATAAAATTCAGCAATTGATCAGCCAGCTTAAAAAAGAAAAATAATCAATTCCTGCCCCGGCAGATTAATTATTTAAACGCTTATGATACAGTTTACTTACAGTTTTTGTATGGCCATGTTGCACAGCTTATGGCAGGCTGCGTTGCTGATGTTGCTGTACTTTATTGTAGACAAACTCACACATAAGAATGGCGCCCCACTGGCCAAAAGAAATTTTTTATACATCGCCATTGCAGGCCAGCTCTTATTATTTGCCGGTACTTTTTCCCTGTATTTTTTTAGTGGCAAAGGCGCCGGGGCCTTTTCAGGCACCATTCAAAATATAGCAGCATCCTTCGGATATGACAATTTAAAGCTGGTTACTCCCTGGATATTTACCCTGTATGTATTTATAATTACAGGCAAGCTGATAAAAGCTGTTTACGGATGGTACCAGTTTAAATACCAATACAAAACAGGGTTGCTTAAACCTGCCATTGACCTGAAACTTTTCACCCAATCAAAAGCATACCAGTTTGGCATAAAAAGAAAAGTAACACTATGGTTAAGCAGTTCAGTGCAAACACCGGTTACCTTTGGTTATTTTAAACCCATCATATTATTGCCGGTTGCTTTGGTCAGCAATATCAGTGTAAAACAGGCTGAAACCCTTATCCTGCATGAGTTAACACATATCCGCACCAATGATTACCTGCTTAACTGGTTCCTGGTAATTGCAGAAACCATCTTCTTTTTCAATCCCTTTGTAATGGGCCTTTGCAAAAAAATAAAATTAGAAAGAGAGAAGCATTGCGACATCAGCGTAATGTCTTTTGAGTATGCCCCTGCCCTGTATGCAGAAACTTTATTGCTTGCAGAAAGGATGAAAAAGCTCACACCTGTTTTTCAACTGGCTGCAGTAGGCAGAAAAAAACACCTGCTGCAACGCATCCGTTTTTTTACCAGCGAAAAAGTTGTAAACCACCGCCTGAATTTTAATATAGTTGCACCCCTTATCGGCCTGGCTTTACTGTTTATGCTTTCGGGTGCAATACTTTTTCAATCTGCAGGATCAGTTACACAGGTACAAACAACTGCAGGCATCCATTATCTTCCATCCGACAACTATATTATTTCCGAAACAAGCATGCCTGTTTTTACAAACGGCAATAATATTAAGACCGAACAGGCAACCAATAAAATAATTATGCCTGCCGTAATTGATGAGGCAGTAAGTACTATTGAACCTGCCCCGGCCTGTGAGCCGCAGCCATCAATACCAGATAATGAAGAGGCCGAAGCCACCACCTCTCCGCTGGAACTTAATTTTGCCAAGCCAATGGCCGCCACAGAAAATGACGCTGCCAAACAGATCATCATTACCGAGGAAGGATCAGGAGGTGCTGTTACAGTAAAAGTTTACCAGTTAAGTTTTGAAGACGGTAAATGGATATTGCAACCCGAGCTGGTTGTAGCTAAAAAAGAAATGATTATTGATTCAGCAAAAAATAAAGCGGATTCTTCAAAAAGAAAGATGAAGATATCTTATCCCACCCAGCAATAATTCAATTGTAAAATTTAAGCAGCGAAAGATGTAATTGGCTAACTTTATACGCCTCAAACTTATCCTAATTCCTAATTCCTAATTCCTAATTCCTAATTCCTAATTCCTAATTCCTAATTCCTAATTCCTAATTCCTAATTCCTAATTCATAATTCCTAATTCCTAATTCCTAATTCCTAATTCCTACCAAATATTCCTCGGGCAAATGCTTCCATGTTTATTGCCTATCAAAAAGCCCAGTACAATTTCGTGGGTGCCTTTGGTGAAAGTCTGCAGGCGTGATGAAGTGGCATGTTCATACGCATAGCTTATATTGAAAGTATTGGAAACATTTACACCAATCATGCCCGAATATCCGCCTACCAGGTCGGCATGGCGGTAACTGGCACCTAACCAGAAAAAATCCTGGTATTGCATTTTTACATTGGCATGAATGGAAGTTAGCTGCGGCTGCCAGTACTGCACCATCACGGATGGCAATACAGTTACATTATCCGACAATGCAAACTTATACCCTCCCGAGGCAAAAAAGTTTGGCGTAAAGGTTTCGCCATAATCACTGTTCTTTACAAACCTGGCTTTACCCGGAATGATATTTAAAACAGAAACACCCAGGAAATACCTTGCAGAATATAACCAAACCCCGGCGCCAATTTCAGGTTTTATTTTACTGATCTGGCCGTTGTTATAGCCGATGGCCGGGTCATTGGGGTCAAGGTTGCCCCACTCTATCTTGCTCCTGTCTAAACTCACACTGCTTACTCCTGCATTAAGCCCGGCTGCAAGGCTGGTTTTAACGCCCAGCGGCTGGTGGTATGCGTACGAAACTGCAGCCGACCAGCGGTTTATATAACCCGCTTTATCATTAATCACCTGTAACCCCAGCCCATGATGTGCAGGAGAAACTGCATACTCATCCCATGCTTTAGGACCGCCGGGATGTTCTCCCAGAACCTGGAAAGAAGTGGCATTGGTACGCAGGTCTTTTTTACCCAAAGGCGTATGTATGGTAAAGTAAGAAGTAACCGGGTGACCGGTAATGCCGGCCCACTGGTTGCGGTAACTCAGTTTTACATCGGTATAATTTTCAATACCGGTAATGCCCGGATTAAGAATATAATTGTTGAGAATATACTGGGTGTAAAAAGGCTTTGCCTGGCTGAAAGCCGCTTCTCCCATAAAACAGTAAACGATAACAACAAAAACAATTTTCTTCATGCTTTCAATTTTTTCACCTGGGTAAGAACCCCATTTAATAAAGTTCAATCTTTTTAATTAATAAAAATGTTAAGAGCTTAAATTTAAAATATCGAAGCCCACATTCTTTTAGCATAATTGCATCTAAATTCCAGGTTCCCTAACCCTCTCCTTTGGAGTTCCTTGAAAAGGAACGAGCGTTAGCTCTTAGGGGTGAGGTCGTTTATTTTAAAATAGTTACGTAACCGGTTATCGGGTCACGGCCATTGCCCGGCTCTATAATATAATAGTAAGTATCAAATGGCAATGGTTTGCCTTTGATGGTTCCGTCCCATGGCGTATTATAACCCCTCGATTCAAACACCGGCTTTCCGGTACGGGTAAATATCTGCACCCGGTTGTTTGGATAGGTGTTTAAGAAATCTATCCTCCAGGTGTCATTAATACCATCACCGTTTGGTGTGAATGTATTAGGTATTACCGGGAATTTGAGCAGCTTCACAAATACATCATCACTCAAAGCGCATCCGCCTTTGCCGGTTACGGTAAGCCGGTAGGTCATATCAGTTTTAGGACTGGTTACCCTTGGCCTTAATACCTTGCTGTCGGTTAAATAATCTACCGGTGTCCAGGTATATATTGGTTCCCTTCCATAAGCGGTGGCTTCAATTTCAACAGAACCGCCTTCCAGCACAAACTTATCGGGCCCAGCATTAACCTTTGGATAAGGATAAACCGTATATGGTTTGGTAAGTGTATCACTGTTACAGCCATGCGTATTTACTGAATACATCGTGATGTTATAAGTGATGGTATCGCCGTATGTATGTGTGAGCGGGTTTATTATCCTGGTAGTTCCATCGCCCAGGTCCCAGTTCCATTGGTTTACAATACCATCCCTGCCATCGGTATTATCGGTGATGGTAACATTATCACCAATACAAACACTTGGCTTGCTGAAAACAAAATCGGCTTTTGGTTGCGGGTGAATGGTGGTCATCGGTACATCAATAAAGCTGTTACAGCCCGGTTGCCCGTTATTCAATATCGGTGTTACCACACTGGTAGCAGATAACCTTACCGTAAACGGCCCCACACCCGAAGTGTACCAGTGTGTAGGACTAATGCTGGTTACTGCAGGCGAACCATCTCCAAAATCCCAAACATAAGTATTACTGGTTACCGGTGCTGGTGTGGTAGTATTGGTAAATGCTACAATGGCATTAGGAATACAATAACCCGGTTTATCAACGGTAAATGATGGTACGGGATAAGGATGCACCACAATTTCTCCGATTTTAGTGGCAGTTAAACAACTATTACCTGTGGTGGTTATGGTAAATCCGGGAGTAGCAGGAATGTTTGTTGGCGTTCCGAAAATCCTTAATTCATTACCTGTTACAGTATAGTTAACACCTGTTGGTAAACCTGCGATTGTTACACCAGTTGCGCCACCACTTAAATCATAATAGATATCATCAATCGGTGTATTTAAACAAACGGATTGTGCTGTGTCACTTCCTGCCCGTAGAGCAATAGCGTGATCAGGAGCAACTGAAATAGTAACAGTAGCCATATCTTTCACGCAGGTATTGCCGCTTGTTTCTATGTCGAAACTATAATTAGCTGGTGTTGTTGGTGCACCCGAAATGGTTAACGTAAGCGGAGATCCTCCCAGCGCAGATGTCAACCCTGGAGGCAACGATGGAATAAAGTTAACATTGGTAGCGCCACCACTCAGCGTATATCTTATAGGGACAATAGAAGTGTTTACACATAAAGGCTGGTTTTCGCTACCGCTGGCAGCATCCCATTGTATGTCATGATTTGCATCAATAGTAATAACTGCAGTTGTATCAGTACTTAAACAACCTGTTGGTAAATTATTATCAACCGTGTGCATGGTTACAGTATAATTACCCGGATTTGCATAGGTATGAGTTATAGGTGCAGCAATGGCAAAAGTCTGAGGCCCTGTTGCGTCCCCAAAATCCCAAACAGTACTTGCTAATACTACAGTAGGCGGTGCGGTTGACTGATTGGTAAATAAAGTAGGTGTTTGTTCGCAACTGGGCAATGTAACCCCGAAAACTGCATGTGCGGTATCCAGTACAGTAATTGTCCTTGTCAAAGTATCAATGCATGCACCGGGGTTGCTGGCCGTCCAGGTATATTTAATATTGTGTGTGCCAATACCTGCCACCTGCGGATTAAATGTACCATTCGGGTTGGTTATACCCGGGCCGCTGTAAGTACCTATACCAGGCACACCCCCTATTTCGCTGCCTTGTGTTAACTGGAAAGGAGCAACCAGGTAACAGGTGTTTGGAATAGCATTGAATTGTACCACCGGCGTGGCATATACCGTTACAGGATTTGTGCTACTGGTAAAACAAACATTTCCTGAATAGGCAACCATGCGTACTGTATAGGTTTGGGTTGTTTGTAAAGTAGGGTATTTATGCCGGTAAATTGCGTTAAATACAGGCACATTAATGGTTTCAAAAACACCGGGCGCTCCCACATTATCCCAGTAAATATCCAACTTGGTTACATTACCAAAACTTACGGTTGAAAGGTTTCTCAGATCAACCGAATCGGCACTGCACGAATTGGTCATAGTAAAGCTTGAAACAGGGTCGGCAGCATTGATGGTTATGGGTTGCACGATGGTATCGGTACAGCCCGTTACCATGTTAATGGCAGCATGGGTTACCTGGTAAATAGCCGGCATGGGATATAAATGTGTACCGTGCTGGGTTGTTGAATTATTCAATGGGCCGCTCGGCGGATCTCCGAAATCCCAATACCAGGCATTAATGGTGTTACTTGCCCCCGGATTGATGCTGCTTGTATCGGTAAATACAGTAGCCACATCATTGATACAAACTTCAGGTACAATAAAGCCTGCACGGGGGGTATCATTTACCGCTACAACTACAGATGCAACAGGGTCACTTACGCACCCATTGCTGTTGGTTACAGTAAGTGTTACAGTATAACCGGGAGCTGTATTTGGAATTAGGTAATAATGTATTGGGGTTTGTGCTGTTGATGTATTTTCATTTGGTCCGCCCGGTGGATCAGCATTAGGGTCTCCAAAATTCCATAACCAGGTTGTAGGGTTTGCTGCATTTGGAGTAGATGTATTTACAAAAGTAATATTACTGTTGGCACAGCGTGGGCCGGCAGTGTTAAATGCA
The DNA here is from genome assembly GCA_016786725.1 of Ferruginibacter sp. Lineage (GTDB taxonomy): Bacteria > Bacteroidota > Bacteroidia > Chitinophagales > Chitinophagaceae > Ferruginibacter. The sequence goes on from JAEUVU010000020.1 coordinate 48,316, forward strand.
GCCACAGGTAACTCATTTATAGTAATCACAGTACTTCCGTTTTGTAATTGTGAACATAGTGTACTGCTGGCATCTGTTACCCTTGTTAACTGGTATGTAAATGTACCGGCTACAGTAGTTGGAGCCAATACGGTTGCAATACCTGCTGCATTACTTACCAATGGTGTTTGAGCAGTGCCGTTTATTGTATATTCAAATGTATAAGGCGCTGTAGCCCCGCTTCCGGTAAAAGTTACGGTTGGTTGAGGTGCATTTCTGCAAACCGCTGTTGCACCGCTTACACTGGCTGTTGGTAAAGGATTTATTACTACAACAAAGGTTTGGCCTGTAATGGTTCTTGAACATACCTGGGCGCTTGCTTCACTAACAGCTGTTAATTCGTAGGTGTAAGTTGTTGCAACATTGGTAGGCACATTTATAGTGGCTACGCCTGCAGCATTACTCACAACGGTAGGTTGTGTTACACCATTAATCATATACGTAAATGTATAAGGAGCCGTACCGGTGCTGCCTGTAAAAGTAATGGTTGGTGGAGGCGCCGAATTTAAGCAGGCAGATGTTGCACTGCCGGCAATAACCCCGTTTGGCAGGTCTTGTATTGTAATAGTGGTAGATGTACCGCTGATCGGCCTCACACAGGCCGTGCTGCTTCCATCGGTTACTTGTGTAACAGCATAAATGAATGTACCCACAACAGTTGTAGGTGCGTTAACCGTTGCAATGCCCGCAGCGTTACTCACAACAGGTGTTTGTGGTACACCATTAATGGTATATTCAAAAGTATAAGGCGCTGTTGAATTTGAGCCGGTAAAGGTAACAACCGGCTCGGGCAAGCTGTTTAAGCATACGGTAACAGCCCCAGCAATAGCAGCATTGGGCAATGGATTAACATCTACAGTAATCGTTTGTCCGGTAATGGCTCTTACACATGCCTGGGGACTTCCTTCTGTAACCTGTGTTATTTCGTAAACATAACTGCCTACCGTTGTTGTAGGAACATTTAAAGTAGCAACACCGGCAGCATTACTTACAACAGGTGCCTGGGCCACACTGTTTATAGTATAGTTAAAAGTATATGGTGCAGTACCGCCCGAACCTGTAAATGTTATGGTTGGTTGTGTGGCATTTTGGCAAACAGCCGTTGTGCTGCTGGCTATGGCTGCATTTGGCAGATCCTGCACTGTAATAGTTGTTGTTGTACCGGTAATAATGCTGTTGCAGGTGGTACTGCTGGCATCTGTAACCTGGGTTATTTCATATACAAAAGTGCCGCTTACATTGGTTGGTGCGGTAACTGTAGCAATACCTGCCGCATTACTTACAATAGGTGTTTGCGGTACCCCGTTTATGGTATAAGCAAAAGTGTAGGGGGCCGTGGAATTAGAGCCGGTAAAAGTAACCGTTGGCGGCGGTCCATTTAAACATACGGTTGTAGCGCCTGTTATGGCTGCTGCCGGCAATGGGTTGATCTGAACCGTTATCGATTGACCTGTTATAACACGGCTGCAAGGTGTACCAACGGGCAGTTCATTTCTAACTCCAACAAGGTTATATACAAAAGTTCCGGCTACATTGGTTGGTGCCGGAATTGTAAGTGTACCGGCCGTACTTGGTGTACTAACAATAGGTGCACCACCGTTAATATTGTAAGTGAAAACGTATTCTGCGGTACCTAATGTACCGGTAAAAGTAACAGGAACCGAAGGTACAGAGTTAAGACAGACAGTGGTATTTCCTGAAATGGTTGCATTGGGTATATCCGGCAACTCTATAATCTGAACAATAGTATCACTTAAACAACCGGGTGTTGTAATGCTGGCATGCCTTATTGTTTTGGCCGTGCCTGCTGCTATAGTGCCCGGAGTCGTAAATAGATGAGAAATGGTTCTAATGGGCGAACCCGGAGTTGGTGGTGAGTTTGAATATACAGTCCTAATATTAGTAACAGGGTCATAAAACTCCCACCATTGCCTGTAAGTGGTTTTAGGAAATTGTGGGGTGGTTTCGGTTACTCTTACAGAGTCTAAATAACAGCCGGGAAGCACCGTATTAAAACTCGCTGTTGGCGGGTCGCTTATTTGTATCTCAAAGTCATACAACCTGTTAGCACCACAACCTTCATTGGTACTGGTATAACCGGTTACCAAAAGAGTATCTATGCCAGGTGCATTAAAATAATAAGTGGTGGGTAAAGAATACCAGGTTACCCTTTTCCCGTTTTTTATTGTTATTGAATCATAGGTTACAGTTGCCGGTGGCGGACCGGGTGGGTATACCATGATGGGGAAATTATTGGGTACTATTAAAGAAGGGTTGCTCATATCCCATCTCAGAGAATCGAACCTGACAGCGACAGGAGGAGTAGTAGGCGTACCAATGGTTGAATCAGGTATATAAAATTTAAATTTAAAAGGAGCATTGGTACAAACAGAAGGAGAAGTTTCAATACCGTAAGTTGTTTCCAATTCAAGTTCCTTTGAGAGATCAATAACATTTGTTCCCGCATTATATCCATAACTCTCGGTTGTTGCAAATCCATAGGCAATTGCATTAAAGCCTGAATCTGATGATAAGGTATGCTGTCCCAATGCAAGATTAGGGATTTGTATATAAGAATAGGCCGGATCCTGTGGATGAACATTAAATGGTACAATCGGAGCATTACCATCAATTCTGAAAGAAGTTAATGCCGTACCTCCATTAGGTATCACAGCATTTACCCAATGCTGATGAGGTTGGTTGGGAGGGGTTTGATTATTAACTAACAGATTGGAATTGAATAAAACATTTTTAATATTCTGTTCTACAGAACTTAGGTATATTACTTCTGGGTCGCCAGGGTTTCCGTTACCGCATGTGTTTTGGGTTGTTGTGTATTGTGCAACTGTTATAGGCAAATCAGATTCTATTAATTGAGGGGTACTTGTTGCGGCAATTTCATAGTAAAAGTTATTTATTAACGGTAAAACCGTGAGAACACCATTTATTTTTACCTGTGCAGCTGGGTCAGATACACATATCCTGAAGATATTCCTTGACATAGTGCTGCCAGTGGGAGCAGTTAAATATTTTTTGCCCCAGGCTGCTTTAGGAAACGACTGTACCATGTAGTTATCAGATGATGTACCCCCAGACCCGCAATTAATATAAATTCTTCCGCTGCCCGAAAAAACGGCAATTCTTTTGCAAACATTACCTGCAACTAAACTTTTAACTTTGGAGCCTGTTAAGTCAGTTCCGCTATTACCTGTAACAGTGCCCATTACATTATATACCTGGCCCTGTTGCAATGTAACAGTAAAAGGTACTCCGGATGGATGGCCAATTGCATCAGCACTGGGGGTAATTTCCACATCGGTAGTCCCCGGTTCGGTTGCAATTACATAAAACCAGCAATTAGAATTTCCAACATTGGAGTTATTCGTATAATTTATTGAATAGTATTCCTTACCTAATGTATTTGTAGGTAATAAAAGGGTTGCCCCGGAAACACTTGAATTATAAATATGGGCATAAGCAACAATCGGAAAATTACTGGTAATGTGGATTCCTTTATCAAAAAGCCCATTAGTATTTAATCTGGCATCAAGTGCTGGTGCCGGCCCTTTAGGCAAGGCTGGTGTAGTAAATATGGTATTTGCAGCCACATTATAAGTCTGGGTATAGCCTAATCCGGGTATTTCAACAGTAACAACACTGGCTACATCCGCAGCAAAATAAAGTACCATATTTTGCCCATTGCCTCCACCACCACCTGCATTCATTACCTGGTGATAGCCATAGGCTACCCAAAAGTCTTTCCCCTTATTACTGAAATCCTGCCCAAACGAAGTAAATGACGTAAAAAAAACGAGAGAGAGAAGTAGTATTTTTCTCATATAGTTTTGGTATAAAAATTAGGTTAAGCAATATACAATTTACCCGGAGAACCGGATGCTCTAAACAGGGGTAACGCAGCCTTACAAGGATAAAAGAAATTAACAGTTTCTTCACAGGATGGTAATATGCCAAATATAAAACTAAAAAAGCAAAATAGCCGCATATAAATGCGGCTATTTTTGGTGTCAGGCCACTACGGTGGGTGTAATAGCCTGAAGGATGGATGATATGCTGATTATGTCACATCAAATAAGTGTTTTTAGTGGCCAGACACCTAAGCTATAAGGCCTATTGCAAAAACTGTTTAATTGTTTTACTGGTCTTGTCTTTATAAAAAAACTTAATAAAATATAAACCCGGCAGCAAACCACCTCTATGACCTTGCCTTCTCTTTTGCACACCCACCCCAAATAAGTACACAGCCAGGCATTCGTTTCACACCACTTCGCTAAGTTCTTCGCTTCACCCCTCTCCTTTGGAGAGGGGCCGGGAGTGAGGTTCAACAAAAAAAGCCGCATAGAAATGCAGCTTTTGTTAAGAATCTTCTCGTAGCTCATTTTAACTCTTTAAGAATAAGCTTTGCCACTTTCGGGTCAATAATGACCGTATCATGCTCAAAGTCTAATTTAATACGCCATTTCTGCAAAGTATTTACACCAATTATGGCTTCTTCACTTAAGGCTGGTACCACCATAAATTCATCACTCAGGCGTATGTCTCCATAATAAAAGTCGGCACGTAATGCCTCTGTGATCTTCACAAAATGCCCTTCACTTGCTGTGGCCACTTCCATAGGCCGTCTAAGCTTTCTTGCCTCCTCTATTTCTGCAGCAATATCCGGCCTCAGGCAACTGAAGGTTGCGCCGCTGTCAAACAGCGCATACACTGTCTTTTCACCAACAGACCCTTCAAACCGTAATGGAATCCTTATTATACCCACTGTTAAAAGTATTTATGTAAAGATATGAAACAAATCTGCACCACTTTGCTAAGTTCTTCGCTTCACCCCTCTCCTTTAGGAGAGGGGCCGGGGGTGAGGTACAAAAAAAAGCCGCATAGAAATGCAGCTTTTGTTAAGAATCTTTCGATTCTGTAACCCCCAAAGAAAACATCGTGAACCTGGCAACCTGTTCAAGTACCCGGGGGCCGGGTAATGAACGTTTTGGGTTTTACTATTGTGCCGGGTTTATAATCATTTTAATAATCAGCTTATTATGGTTTACATACATTCATTTCACCAGCTACACTACACTTCCTCAGATTAAATAATGGATTTTAAATGGAATTGAAAAATTGCCGGCCCTGGTTCTTATGCTGCACAAAGTTTTGGTGCATACAGCTCAGATCCAAGGATGATTTCACAAGCATTTAAAATACCGGCAGACAGATCAGCTGAACTTACTGCCGGCATTTTGGTTTCACCCATGCTTGATGTTGATTGTTTGGATAACAAAGTTTGACTGTTTGGATAAACGGTAACAGTTGTATTCATTTGTACGGCCATTACTGTGCTGTAATGTACCTGGTTGTCATTATCTATCTGCTTTAAACGGTAATAAACAGTTTTACCATTTTTTATATCAGCAACAGCTTCTTTAAACTTATAGCTCTTGCCATTGGTGCCGGTAGCGGCAAACCCGTCTAAAACCATAGCTACGGTCTTAAACGATTTCATATCGGTTGACCTTTCTACTTCAAAATGGCTGTTATTAAGTTCAGCTACTGTAACCCAGTTAATAATAACACCGTTATTATTAGCGGTTGCTGCTAAAGAAGCATACTCTACCGTGCCAGGATCACCAGTTGCATTTGCATTACCTGCAAATAATATAAAGATCAAAGTAAAGGCTGAAACAAAAAGTCGGTTGACCAATAAAGAAGTAAAAGTTGTTTTCATTTTCTTGTGGTTTGTGATTCAAAATATTCCAACTTATAAATGAGGCAGATAAAATACCAAACCATAAATTGGCTGGCTTTTGCAGAGGGGAATTGGAGGTTAAGGTTTTTTGAAATAAAGAATAACCGAGGTAATGGTCATTATTAATTTCATCACAAACATAATACGTTTTTCGGAAAACGCAAATTTATTTGACAGTAATTTTACGGTAAAAGGGGTGCAAGTACGTAAAATAGCGATTTTTTTAAATTTTATTTACCTGTAGTACTAATACTACAAATACAAAATTTAATAAAACGGTTTAAAATTTAGAAATATTTTTTTGTATTTCTATCACCATTGCGATTACCTTAAAGAAACGGGTATTTTTTAGATTTATGGTAAAAAACCCCGTTTACCTTCAAAAAAAAATTGCTTTACAAAAAGATTACCTTCAACGCCATTTTGTCGCAAAATGTAAAAACGGTATAACTGCATTTATCCTTTGCCTTTTATTCAGATCTAACTGTAACAGTAAAATTGCCCCTTTATTTAGGAGGCATAGCATAAAGAATAATTCTGCAATCAAAATATTAATCCATACATTTAACAATATTAAAAATTACATTTTATATTTTATTTAATAAAGTTATTTATCCTTTTATAATCATTGGTTTATTAAAATTTTTAAATAAAAACAATGTGCTGGCACATCCTTCTAAATAATAGGCCTTTTAGTTCACTTCTTAGGCATTTTTATCAATAATAATTATTACATTAAACTTTATAATTCCTTTATAATCAAAATAATAATTCAATATTTATGACACTAATTAAATTGGAAGTAGTTTTAATCCTCTTTTTTTATGGCCATTCTAAAAATCCTAATAATATTAGTGCCTTTATACTGCCTTAAACTGGCTACATTTCTTGCCTATTAAATTTCTTCCCTTAAATTACAGTCTGAAAAAAGCAGCATGAAAACCAGATACCTCTTCTACTCTACTCTTTTGGTGACCATCATTTTTTTTGCGCCATCATGTCAGGCGCCTAAGGAACTTGTTTACAAAGATTTTAAAAACCTGAAAGTTGATAAACTTGGCTTTGCCGCCACTACCCTTAAAGTTGACCTGGTGTATTATAACCCTAACAACTTTGGCCTGCAGCTCAAATACACTGACCTTGATATTTATATAGATAACAATTTCCTGGGCCACAGCTCCCAGGATTATCAGATTACCATACCCCGCCTGGCCGAATTTACCATGCCGCTTGCTATTGAAGTGGATATGAAAAACCTTTTGAAAAATGCTATTCCTACCCTGATGGGTAAGGATGTAATGGTGAAAGTTACCGGTACGGTAAAACTGGGGAAGGCAAATGTATTTAAAACATTTCCGATAAATTATGAGGGCGTGCAAAGGTTCTCCACCTTTTAAAAAGACATTTTCGGGCTATTTAGGCTAAAAATAGAAACAAATTTTACTGATTGTTTGCAGGAGGCGTTACAACTGGATTTAAAGCCGAGGCCTTTGCCTTTGCAGCAGTTATTTCTGCCTTACATTCTTTCGGCAACCGTTTAAAAGCATATTCCTCTGCTTCTATATCATCTGCATCATAACCCAGATTGGCAATATCAGTCTTTATATTCTCGAGGGTAGTGCGGTCATTAAGCCAGGTTACAGTAGTGGTTTTTTTGCGGATATTAACAGCCACAGAAGTAACCCCGGGACGTTTACTTATAAAGAATTCAACCTTTTCCTGGCATTTTTCGCAAAGTATGGTCGGAGTCTTAATTACAGCTTTACCGGTAGGTTTAACTTCCTGGTATTGGGCAAAACCGGCTGTTGTAAAAAGGAAAAATACTAGTAAAGAAAGTGAAAATGCTTTCATGGCAGAGATTTTAATGTATTAAGGCATAAAGTTATTAAATCAACTGCCAATTGGCAGGGCTTGTTTCTCATTTAACAGGTATTTAAGGTGTCTGGCCACCGTAAACAATTTTCAAGTTTAAGTTTCTGCTGTTATTATAGTTATCTCAAAACGCTGATCCTTTTCTCAGTGGCCTGACACCTGTCCCCAATTAGCCGGGTCTGCTCTCCAATTTAACAAGGTATTTTGTTCCTCTGAAGCTATTATCCCTTTATCAAGTGCCAGCTCAATTAGGGTTTGATAGTTAGTAAGGGATTGATAAGGGATACCTGCTGCGGTAAACGCATTATCTGCAGTTTCAAAACCATAGGTAAATATTGAAACCATACCAATCACATCTGCACCGGCAGCTTTTAAAACATCGCAAACCTGCAAACTGCTTTTGCCGGTAGAAATAAGGTCTTCTATCACCAATACTTTCTGCCCTTTTTCAAGATTACCCTCAATCTGGTTGCCAAGTCCATGCTCTTTGGGCTTTGGCCGTACATAAATATATGGCAGTTTAAGCTGATCGGCCGCCATGGCTCCCCATGCAATGCCGGCTGTTGCCACACCTGCAAGCACTGAGGCTTCAGGAAATTTTTCGAAAATAACGCTGCACATTTCGCTTTTAATAAAATCACGGATGTAAGGAAAGGATAAAACCTTGCGGTTATCGCAATAGATAGGGCTTTTCCAGCCGCTGGCCCAGGTAAAGGGTTGTTGCGGACTTAATTTAATTGCATTAATTTGTAAAAGCTTTTCAGCTACTGCTTTTTCGTTCGTCATGCCACGAAGGTAATTAGGAATCAGGAATTGAGAATTAGGAATTTAAGCCTGTAATCAACTATTAACCATTAACTATTAACTTCTATGTACATCAACATTTATTTTGGAGATAAACCGGTGATTCTTTGTGATGAGATCAATAAAGAACTGAATGAGATTTTGCACCACCCTGATGCAGTTTTTGTGGATGAAGTATCCCCCAGGGCTATCAAATCAATGCTGCATGAGATAAAGAAAGAGGAATTTCATGCCGGTGTGCTCTGGCATACTGACCTTGAAAAATTAAAAGAAACTTTTTTTAAGAATTTTAAAGTGATAGAAGCCGCCGGTGGTATTGTACAAAATGAAAAAAAAGAAATTCTCTTTATTAACCGCCTGGGCAAGTGGGATCTGCCCAAAGGCAAGATTGAAAAAGGCGAAAAGGAAGAGGAATGTGCGCTAAGAGAAGTTACTGAAGAAACAGGCGTTACCGGGCTGCACTTAAAAAAGAAAGTTGGTGAAACCTATCATGTGTATGATGAATTTGGCAAACATTTTTTGAAGATATCCCATTGGTACCACATGACCTGCTCATCCAAGCAGGAACTTCTGCCGCAAACAGAAGAATATATCACCGAAATTAAATGGGTTAAAACGATCAATATAAAAGAGCCGATGCAAAATACTTATCCCAACATAAAAGATATACTGAGTAAGTTTTTTGATGAGCCTTAGCTAACTAACCGGCTTCTTCAAAATAGCCACCGTAAGCCTGCTTATACAAACCAGTTTCTTTCTTTCATCATGAATTTTAATATCCCATACATGTGTGGATGCACCGATATGCAAAGGTGTGCAGGTGGCGGTAACCCAACCACTCCTTGCGCTACGCACATGATTGGCATTTATTTCAAGTCCTACACAAATAAATTTAGACGAATCAATTACAAAATGCGAAGCAATGCTGCCAACAGTTTCGGCAAGGGCGCAACTGGCGCCGCCATGCAGCAAACCATAAGGTTGTTTAGTTCTGTCATCAACCGGCATACGGGCAACCAGGTAATCATCGCCCAGTTCTACCCATTCCATTCCCAGAAATTCGCCCATTGTTTTTGGGCCAAGAGGATTTAATTTGGGCAGGGTTAAAAATTTATCAAACCAGATAGACATATATGGATGCTTGATTCTTGATACTGGATGCCTGATCCGGCATACTTTTTAATTTTGACTTTTTACTTTGAAATAGATTTATTTACCACATCAGGCAAAAACTGTGATACATCGCCGCCATTTCGTAACACATCTCTTACCAGTGTAGATGCAACAGAAGTGTACTGGGGTAAACAGGTAAGAAAAATGGTTTCTATTTTCTGATCAATGCTGCGGTTCATATCCGCAATGGCTTTTTCATATTCAAAATCATTTACGTAACGGATGCCACGCAATATGAAATTTGCCTTCACTTTTTTGCAGCAGTCAACCGTTAAGCCTTCATAAGCCAGTACTTCTATCTTAGCATTATCCTTATAAATATCCCGTATCCATTTTATACGCTGCTTTTCGCTGAACATGGGTTTTTTGTTGGCATTGCGGCCAATGCCTATCACCAGTTTGTCAAACAAGGGAAGCGCTCTGTCAATAATATCTTTATGTCCCAATGTAACGGGATCAAATGTGCCGGGAAATAAACAAATCCTCATTAATGGATAATTGATGGTGTTAATGGATAATTAAAAAATGGATAATGGATAGTTTTTCAGCATACAGTCTTCGTATTTGTTTTCCAAAGTACAAATGTTATTGTAAAGTGAGGTAATTGATCTTAAAAACATTATCAATTGTCCATTATAAAATTATCAATTCAAATTACGCATTACTCTTACCTGCCAGCAGGTACAGCGCCGCCATCCTCACCGCTACCCCATTCTCAACCTGATTTAATATGATAGATTGATTACCATCGGCCACATCACTGTCAATTTCCACTCCCCGGTTGATAGGCCCCGGATGCATAATTACAATTTCTTTCTTTAAACTGTCAAGTAATCCTTTACTTACGCCGTAAGCAAGGTTGTATTCCCGCAAAGAAGAGAAAAGTACCTGGTTCTGTCTTTCAAGCTGAATACGCAATACATTGGCAACATCGCACCACTGCAAGGCTCTCCTGATATCATACTCAACCTTTACATTCAGGGCTTCGGCAATATACTTTGGTATCAGTGTTGGCGGACCTGCAACCATTACCTCTGCACCCATTTTAGTAAGCAGATAAATATTGCTGAGTGCTACCCTGCTGTGCATGATATCACCGATCAGAACAATTTTCTTTCCTTCCAGGCTGCCCAGTTTTTCTGTGATTGAAAAAGCATCCAGCAAAGCCTGTGTAGGATGTTCATTAATGCCGTCGCCGGCATTAATAATAGCAGCAGGAATGTGTTTGGCAAGGAAGTGAGGAGCCCCGCTTGCACTATGCCGCATCACTACCATATCCACTTTCATGCTTAAAATATTATTTACCGTATCCAGTAAGGTTTCTCCTTTTGCTACAGAAGAACCCGAGGCAGAAAAATTGATCGTATCAGCACCCAATCGTTTCTCCGCCAGCTCAAAAGATATCCGGGTACGTGTTGAATTTTCGTAAAACAAGTTCACGACAGTAACATCACGAAGTGATGGAACTTTTTTTACAGGCCTTTGTAAAACTTCTTTGAATTGAGTTGCGGTTGATAAAATAAGTGAGATATCTTCTCTGGAGAGGTCTTTAATGCCCAATAGATGTTTGGTAGATAGTTGCATTAAGCAGCGAAGTTAGGGTGAAAAGTCAAAAGTAAAAAGTCAAAAAGGTATAAGGCAGTAACCAAATTGTGAAGATTGCACAAGATGCACAAGTTTTTACTTTTGGTTTTTGAATTTTGACTTAATAAAGTACAACAGCTTCCTTATCCCACTCTACTTTTACTTTTTGTGAAATAACCGTATCTATTGCTTTGCCGCAATAATCAGGCTGGATGGGAAGTTCACGGTTAAACCTGCGATCCACCAGCACACATAACTCTACCTTTTGTGGCCTGCCAAAATCCTGCAGGGCATCTAATGCAGCCCGGATGGTACGGCCTGTATAGAGCACATCATCAATCAGGATCACCTTCTTGCCTTCAATCGAAAAAGCAATTTCTGTTGTGCTTGCCACATGCAGTTCATCACGTACATCATCACGGTAAAAAGTAATATCCAGGATGCCGTATTGGGGTTTTTCTCCGGCAGATAATTGCTGGATTGATTCCATCAGCCTTACCCCAACCTGCACCCCCCGTGGCTGAATGCCGATGAATACTACATCTTTCAGGTCAATGTTATTTTCCATCAGCTGGTGTGCCAGCCTTAGTATGGTAAGATGTAGTTGTTGTTTATCTAAGATCGTTTTCAATTCTCAAATTTGTAAGCGAATTTATCTGTTATTGACCGATAAAAAAAGTTACGTCTGTAATTAAAAACTGTCAGGTTGAGCCTGCCTTTGCCGGCAGGCAGGCTTGTCAAAACCGGGGCTATTTAAATTAACCCGTCTTCGGCAAGCACAGACTGACAGTAAAATTATTTAAGCCGCATTACTTTCCGCCTTTCAGTTCCTTTTGTAATTCTTTTAATTCGTCCCACTTTCCATCAGCAGCCAGTTTGGCCTGTTTGGGCCAGCTACCTGGTTTGTGAAGACTGAACCTGCTTCCACCTGTTGCCAATATAGTTTTTAAACCGGCTGCAGTTGCCTGAGAAAGTTCTTTAAAGCTGGTAATATTATTATTGTTGAGTAACTCTGCGATCTTTTTCCCAATGCCTTCTATTTTTGAAAGATCATCTTTTCCTGTTTTAGCAACTGTTTTGGCTGCAGCTTTTGCTTTAACCGTTTTAGGTTTGGCTTCCGCATTTTTCTTTACTGATTTAGGCTTTGTTGTTTTAGGGGCTTCAATTGTTTCATTAACAAGTGCAGCAACCCTTACAATACAATTTTCAACAGGATAGCCGTGCATTTCAGAAGTTATCTTTTCTCCGTTATCATTTACCCATCTGCCATTGCTTAACAGGTAGCGGTATTGATAATCTCCAGGCTCCAGTTCCACTTCGGCTGTCATCGAGCCATCAGCTTGCTTTGTAAGGTAAACGCCTTCATCCAAATTCCAGTTGTTGAATTCTCCAAGCAATACACATTCGCTGGCGCCGATGATATTGGCAGCAGGTAATGTGAATGTAATTTTTGTTGTCATTGTTATTAAATCTGTTTTGCGTTTTCATCACTATCCCGTCTTCGACAAGCTCAGACTGACAGCTTTTATTATAGTAATGTTGTTTTATTTCTCCTGTAAAAAAGGATAACGGTAATCCGTTGGTGAATTGAATGTTTCTTTAATTGTACGTGCACTCAACCAGCGATAAAGGTTTAAAATAGAACCTGCCTTATCATTGGTGCCACTACCCCTTGCACCACCAAACGGTTGCTGACCTACAACAGCACCTGTTGGTTTGTCGTTAATATAAAAATTACCGGCGCTGTTGCGAAGCTTGTCTGTGGCCAGTTCCACCGCAAAACGGTCTTGTGCAATGATGGCACCGGTTAATGCATACTCAGATGTTTCATCTACCAGCTTAAGCGTTTGCTCAAATTTATTTTCATCGTAGATATAAACCGTAAGTACCGGTCCAAACAATTCTTCGCACATGGTTACATATTTCGGATCGGTTGCTTCGATGATGGTTGGTTCAATAAAATAACCTTCTGTTTTATCACACTTACCTCCTACCCATATTTTTGCACCGCTGTTTTTCTTTCGGGCATTTTTTATATATCCTTCCAGTTTATCAAAACTCTTTTCATCAATTACGGCATTTACAAAATTGGTGAAGTCTTCCACGGTTCCCATTTTCATGGTCTTAACCTGCTCCACCAGTTTCTTTTTAACTTCAGCAGCGATGTTGGATGGAATGTAAGCCCTTGAAGCAGCCGAACATTTTTGTCCCTGGTATTCAAAAGCACCACGGGCCAAAGCGGTAACCACCACATCGGGATCGGCACTCTTATGAGCGATCACAAAATCCTTACCTCCGGTTTCACCAACAATACGGGGATAAGAGCGGTACATGCTCATATTCTTACCGATGGTTTCCCACATCTTATTGAATACGCCGGTGCTGCCGGTAAAATGTATGCCTGCAAAATCTTTGTGATTAAAAACAACTTCGCCAATGGTTGGGCCATCAATAAAAACAAGATTGATAACACCATCCGGCATTCCGGCTTCTTTTAATATACGCATGAACATTTGTGCGCTATAAACCTGTGTGTTGGCGCATTTCCAGATAACCACATTACCACACATGGCAGCAGATGTTGGCAGATTTCCACCAATAGCCGTAAAGTTGAATGGCGTTAAGGCGAATACAAATCCTTCCAGCGGGCGGTACTCCATCCTGTTGTACATGCCGGCACCGCTGATCGGTTGCTGGCGATAGATATCACTTAAGAAGTGTACGTTAAAGCGCAAGAAATCTATCAACTCACAGGCCGAATCGATCTCTGCCTGGAAAGCATTTTTACTTTGCCCCAGCATGGTAGTACCATTCATATAACCACGATACTTGCCTGCAATAAGATCCGCGGCTTTTAAAAATATATTAGCCCGGTTCTCCCAACTCATGCCGGCCCATTTTTCTTTTACTTTTAGTGCGGCATTGATAGCTTTGTTTACATGCTTTGCATCACCTACATGAAATTTGCCCAACACATGCTTATGCTCATGCGGCGGACGGATATCCATGGTATTGCCTGTTCTCACTTCTTCTCCACCAATGTACATAGGTACATCAACCTTTGTACTTTTCAATTCTTTTAAAGCTGCTTTAAGGGCAAGCTTTTCTTTAGAACCGGGAGCATAATTAAGCACAGGTTCATTTACTGGCATCGGGTAATAAAAATCTCCGTATTGCATAATCGTTATTTTATCGTTTAAAAAAGTTCAGCAAAGGTATGCCGTACAAGTGTGCGACGCAACGATGCTTGGTAGAATTTCAAATGCTGGTTACAAAATATTTGAACCACGAAGGCGCAAAGGCACGAAGAAACACAAAGAATTACTTAGTGCCACTTTGTGGCCTTTGTGTCTTTGTGGTTAAACCTACGCTTCTGTTTCCTTTTCACTCATCAAATATGCCTTTATGAAACCATCCAGTTCCCCATCCATCACCGGCCCCACATTACCTACTTCATAATCAGTGCGGTGGTCTTTGATCATTTTATAAGGATGAAAAACATAGCTGCGTATCTGGCTGCCCCACTCTATCTTTTTCTTTTTGGCGTTGTTGGCATCACGCAGTTCGTTGCGTTTTTGCAATTCAATTTCATACAGGCGGCTTTTCAGCATTTGCATGGCCAGTTCCCGGTTGCCCAGCTGGCTCCTGTCCTGCTGGCAAACCACTACAATACCTGTTGGAATATGCGTTAGCTGTACTTTAGTCTCTACCTTGTTTACGTTCTGCCCTCCGGCGCCACCGCTTCGGCTTGTTTCCATTTTTACATCTGCCGGGTTGATCTCAATGTTGATCGTATCATCTACCAGCGGATAAACATTCACCGATACAAAAGAAGTATGTCTTCTTGCATTGCTGTCAAATGGAGAAATACGCACCAGGCGATGCACACCACTTTCAGACTTTAGGAAGCCATAAGCAAACGGACCTTCAAACTTGTATGTACAGGTTTTAATACCGGCGCCATCGCCCCATTGCCAGTCCATTTCGGTAACTGTCCAGCCCTGCTTTTCGCCATACATGCGAAACATACGGGCAAGCATTTCGGCCCAGTCTTGGCTTTCGGTACCACCTGCACCACTGTTTATCTGCATCATGGCGGGCAGTTCGTCTTCAGGCTGGTTAAGCGTACTTTTAAATTCGGCTTCTTCAATTTTATCAATAGCAAGATCATATGCTTCTTTCACTTCCTCCTCGCTGGTTTCGCCTGCTTTCCAGAATTCGAATAACACCGCAAAATCCTCCACGGCAGTATCAACTGCATTGTAGAGGTTTATCCAGTATTCATGCACTTTAATTTCTTTCAGAATGGCTGTTGCACGGGCATTATCGTCCCAAAAACCCGGCGAAAGTGAAAGTTGTTTATCATTGGCTGCTTTGGCCTGTCGGTTAGCGACGTCAAAGAAACCTCCCCAAGACCAACACACGGTCTCTCATAGATTTTAAATGCTCGATTGTCATAGGGCGTAAAGGTAAATGAATATTCTC
Source organism: Ferruginibacter sp. (assembly GCA_016786725.1). Lineage (GTDB taxonomy): Bacteria > Bacteroidota > Bacteroidia > Chitinophagales > Chitinophagaceae > Ferruginibacter. Next base: position 64,031 of record JAEUVU010000020.1, read on the forward strand.
AGCGGCAGAAGGATTTTTAATATTTTAGGCAGCGGCCTGAATAGCAGAGATTGCAGCGAAACAATATCAAATTGTATCTGATGGGTTTCTAACTTAGTTTTTTCATGAACATAAAACTGGCGGCTGATTTTTAGCCTGCTGTAAAAGCCCAGTATATTCTCAATTTGATTAGATATTTATTTGTAAAACCCGCAACCAATTACCTGAAAAAACCGTTTCTGATTACGATGCATTATTTACCTGAAATTAAACAGGCAAATCATGCATCAAAAAAGCATTTAATATTGTCAATGAATGGTTGAGAGATGCTAAAAATGTTTTAACTTTAAACACCCCCATCTACATTTTTTACTTGCATTAAAAATTATGCTGTTAAACCGTTATATACCCTTTTTGCTGATGGCCTGTGCAATACCTGCAGCTGTATTTGCACAATGCCCTCCCAATATTGATTTTGAGAGAGGCGATTTCAGTAACTGGACCTGTTATACAGGTAATGTTGCGTCAGTAGATGGTAATAATGTTATCACTTTTAACTATGCCGGAGGGCCTACTGCAAACAGGCATACCATGTACTCAGCCATTGGTGCCAATGGTGTTACCGACCCTTATGGCGGCTTTCCTGTGGTATGCCCCAATGGCAGCGGGCACTCCATTATGCTGGGCAACAGTTCTGCGGGCAGGGAAGCTGAAGGTGTTTCTTATGATTTTACCATTCCTGCCAATGCAAATACCTACAATCTTATATACAACTATGCAGTAGTTTTCCAGGATCCTGGCCACCAGGAATCGGAGCAACCCAGGCTCGACCTGCTGGTACAGAATTTGTCTGATGGATACCCCATCTCCTGTTCCTCTTTTTCATTTTTTGCCAATGGCTCACCTTTACCCGGCTTTCAGCTGTCTCCAAACCCGGGAGGAAATACGCCGGTTTGGTATAAAAACTGGACGGCTGTTTCCATCAACCTCGATAACCTGGCAGGTAAAAGCATCAGACTGTTTTTTAAAACGGCAGATTGTACTTTCCGTGTTCATTTTGGGTATGCTTATATAGACGTGAACAGTGAATGCAGCGACAGGTTTGAAGGTGCTGATTTTTGCCCGGATGATCAGTTTGTAAGGGTAAATGCCCCTTATGGTTATCAAACCTACACCTGGTATAATCCCACTTTTACACAGGTTTTAGGTAATAGCCAAACACTTACTCTAGCTCCTCCACCGGCTGCAGGCACCCAGGTGGCTGTTGTGGTGGTACCATACAGCGGTTATGGCTGTATTGACACTTTGTATACTACCCTCCATGATACTTTGACCTACCAGGCAAATGCAGGGCCTGATAAGGTTTCATGTAATAACAGTATAGCCCAAATTGGCGTACCGCCCAAGCCTGGCTGGTTTTATACCTGGACCCCCGCTATTGGGTTAAATGACCAATTTCTGGCTAACCCTTTTGCTACGCCGGATGTAACAACAGATTATTATTTAAGGGTTAATCATAACGGAGGAGGTTGCGTAAGTCATGATACTGTTACAGTGAAGGCAGCAAAATTATACGATAGTCTCATTGTGTTTGGTAAACCAGACTGGTGTATTGGAAGCGGAGACAGTTCTGTTTTACAGGTAATGCCATGTGACAGCGTACAATGGTATAAAAACGGAATTGCCATACCAGGAGCAAACGGGCAACGATACAAAGCAACAGAAACCGGAACTTATAATGCCCAGGTATATAGCTTTCTTGGATGCTTTTTGGTTACCAAAAGCATTAATATAAATATTGCCTCTATACCTGTACCCGGATTTACGGTAGATAAACCGGCACAATGTTTTGTCAACAACAGGTTTATTTTTACCAATACCAGTACCAATGCCGTTGGATCAATGCAGTATAAATGGATTACCGGAGATGGTTATACAGGCACTACCCGGGATCTTGCCTATAGTTTTAAAAAGCCGGGTATTTACGAAGTGGTGTTGGTAGTAAGCAGTAATGTTATTTGTGCAGACAGCACCAGTATCACAGTTACCGTACATCCAAATGTATATGCCGAGTTTACTGTAAATTCAGCCTGCATTAACCAACCGGTAATGCCGGTAAATAAAACTGTTGACCCAGGTACCTCAACGGTGCATTACCTATGGGACTTTGGCAATGGCCAGACATCTACATTGCGTAATCCCCCCACACAAACCTACCCTGCAGGAGCAGGCAATTATGTAATGAGTTTATCGGTATTTACTGATCAATGCCCTTTTCCTGTGAATACACAAAAAAGATTTGTGGTGATTGAGAAACCGATCCCCGGAAAAAGATACCCGGAAGCTTATGCTGTTACCAATTTGCCTTTAACACTCGAAGCCAGGCCCATTGGGAACAGTGTACTTTGGGCACCTGCAACCGGGCTTGATAATGCAGGCAGTTATACACCTGTTTTTATTAGTGATAAGGAGCAGCAATTTACCATTACCCTTAAAACAGTTGCAGGATGTACAACAGTAGATACGCAGGTGGTTAAAATAAACAAGAACATCGTGATTTATGTACCCAATGCATTTACCCCAAATAATGATGCCCTTAATGATGTTTTAAAACCTTTTATGATCGGTATCAAACAACTTGTTTATTTCAGAATATTCAACCGGTGGGGAGAACTGGTTTTTGAAACCAAAGACGTAAACCAGGGCTGGGATGGCCGTTTTAAAGGCAACCCTGTTCAATCTCATACCCTGGTATGGATGCTGCAGGGTATTGGAGCAGATAATAAGACTTATAATGCCAAGGGGAGTACAGTTTTAATACACTAATTAATTTCAGGTTATAAGTTATGAATTATGAGTTATAAGTTTTTCAGATCAAAAACTTTTCACTTACATTCTGCCACTCATAATTCATAACTTATAATTCATAACCATAAATGCATTCTCTCTCCAATCGTTATTTCATTATAAATAAGCCTTTCAACATGGTATCGCAGTTTGTAAGCACACATGATGTGGGGCTGCTGGGCGATCTTGATTTTAATTTTCCACCGGGTACACATGCAGTGGGCAGGCTGGATAATCATTCAGAAGGGCTTCTGATTCTTACCACCAATAAAAAAGTAACCCGGCTTTTATTTTTAAGCGATGAACCGCATAAAAGAACTTACCTCGTTCAGATAAACAACATCATTTCTGCAGGAAATTTAAAGCGGCTGCAAGACGGTGTTACCATAAGAATAAAGACAGGTGTGTATTATACAACAGCTCCCTGTGATGTAAAAATTGTAACAAATCCTGATGAATTATATGATCCCGGCGAACGGCTTACTGCTTATCCTCCTTTTACCTGGCTGCTTATTACCATTACCGAAGGAAAATTTCACCAGGTACGTAAGATGATTGCTGCCACGGGGCATAAAACAAAGCGCCTCATACGTATTAGTATTGAAGATCTGGAATTAGGTAGATTGAAAGCCGGAGAAGTGAGAGAGATTGAAGAAGAAGTTTTTTTTGCAAAGCTTAAGATAAGCAAATATTGATACGTAACATCTGGCATACCTTTGCCAAAATAAACCCGGCAGGTTTATTGCTGACATCCCAAAAGTGAACTACAAAAAATATATCAACTTCATCAACGGCCGCTATGCATCGGAAGGCCTGCGCATTACAGCCGGCATTATTTTGCCATCGCTGGTGATGCATTATTTTGATATGCTTTCACTGGGCATTGTAATGTCGGTTGGTGCGCTTTGCGTAAGCGTAGCCGATACACCCGGCGCTGTAAAGCACCGGCTTGCGGGCATGTTTTCCTGCAGCTTACTGGTAGCAGGTATATCGGTGATTACCTATTACAGTGCTGCCAATGCCTTTTTACTGGGTGCCGTACTGTTTATTTGCGGCTTTATCTTTTCTATGCTTACTGTATATGGCAACCGCAGTTCATCAGTAGGTATTGCCGTAATGCTCATCATGGTACTCAGCCTGCAGGATCCGCTGCAGGGCAGGGATATATGGATAACTGCCGGTTACACACTAGCCGGCGGCATCTGGTATATGCTTTACAGCCTGGTGCTTTACCGGCTTCGCCCCTACCATTTTATCCAGCAGGTATTGGGAGATTATATTACCGGGGTGGGAAGTTTTCTCAAACTAAGAGGTTCTTTGTATGCAACAGATCCTGATTATGATAAAATAAATGAACAGTTGCTGCAATCACAGGTACAGATTGAAGCAGAACAAAAAATGCTCAGCGATTTGTTATTCAATACCAGGGCCATTGTAAAAGAAACAACACATACAGGCCGGGTACTGGTTAAAATTTACCTGGAAGTGGCAGAATTGTACGAGTCTGTAATGACGAGTTACCAGCACTATGATGTGATGCATGAGCAGTTTGATGCTACAGGCATCCTGCAGGATTACCATACCGTAATTAATGCATTTGCCAGGGAGATAGATGAAATAGGTATGGCCGTAAGATCAGGCATTTCATCTGAAACAGGCAGTGAAACAATTTTGTTGGTTAAAGGCGCCCGAAAACATTTTGATGAATTACGGCTCACCCATATGAACGAAAACAATGTGGAGGATTTTGTGGGCCTGGGCCGCATTATGAAAAACCTGGAAGACCTGGCTGCAAAAATAAAGCTGCTGCATGGCTATACCGGTTATGAAATATCTCTTAAGACAAATAATATTGGCACTGCCATAGAAGCACATACAGAAACCAGTCCTGATATCCGCCCATCTTTGTTTTTTGATAATCTCAACTTCAGGTCAAATACTTTCAGGCACGCATTAAGGGTATCACTAGCAATGCTGGCAGGTTATCTGATTGCTGTAATGTTTAAAATAGACCGTGGCTACTGGATACTGTTAACCATTGTTGTAATCTTAAAACCAGCATACGCCCTCACCAAAAAGCGGAACATGGACAGGCTTATCGGTACCCTTGCCGGCATAATAGCAGGCATGTTCATTCTCTATTTTGTAAAAAATAATAACGTGCTGCTTGCCCTCATGGTGTGTTTTATGGTAGCCAGTTACACCTTCATGCGTACCAACTATTTTTTGTGTGTACTGTTTATGACACCCGAACTTCTGATTTTCTTCCACTTGCTGTATCCGGGTAATATAAGTGAACTTATGCAGGACAGGATCATTGATACAGCCATTGGCTCTGTTATTGCTTTTTTTGCCAGCCTTTTCCTGGTACCCGCCTGGGAACGGCACAGCATACGCACTTATATGGCCGAAATGCTGCAGGCCAACGAAAAATATTACAGAACCATCGCCTGGCAGTTTACACCAGATGCAGTTAAAGATATTACAGCTATAAAACTGGCCCGCAGGAATGTGCTGATTGTACTGGCAAATTTATCCGATGCATTTACACGTATGCTTTCAGAACCAAAACGCCACCGCCAGGGAATAAAGAATGTTCACAAATTTGTATCAGTAAACCATACACTGATATCGCACCTGGCCACACTTTCCTGGTATCTTCAAACAAACAAAGTATCCTTCCGCTCTGCTAATCTTGTTCCCTGGATAGAAGCTACCACACAGTACTTTAAAACTGCAGAACAACTTCTTACCGGACCAAACGAGATTATAGTATTGCCGCCTCAACCTCATTTGGGCGATCTGCAGGATATGATAAACAACCTGCTCGAAAAAAGAAAGACAGAACTGATGAACGGGCAACTTGAAACCCCTACAAAAAAAGAACTGGTAGAAACAAAATCGGTAACAGACCAGTTCAATTATATTTTGAGTGATGCTTCGGCGATACATAAATTGTGTATGGAGCATGACCGGGAGATGAAAAGCTAAATGGATTTAAGTTTTTACATTTGTGAACTATCAAAACAATATTGGTATGAAATCACATTTTGAATTAAGTGATGAACTTTTTGAAGTGCAGTTTCAAAACGGTAAGTTAGATCCGGCATTATTTGATCATGAGGCGCATTTACGGTTAGCCTGGATACATATTAACAGGTATGGGGAAGCCAAAGCAATTGAAAATATCACCAACCAGTTGTACGCATATGTTGTTTCATTGGGGGCAGCGGATAAATACAATAAAACACTCACCGTAGCAGCTATCAAAGCAGTAAGTCATTTTATTTCCCGGTCTGATGCCGGTAATTTTCCTGAATTTATCCTGGAGTTTCCACGATTAAAATACAATTTTAAAGAGCTTATGGCATTTCATTACAGAATGGATATTTATAACTCAGAAACTGCAAAACGGCATTACCTGGAACCAGATTTAATCCCGTTTACTTAGTTCTGTTCAAAAAAATAAGGAAGAATGAATCTTTGCCAACAAACAGCAAAACATTTCAGGGATGTGCATTTTGGCGGTAACTGGACATCGGTAAACCTGAAGGAAACACTTGCCAATATAAGCTGGCAACAGGCCATTACCAAAGTTCAGGACTTTAATACCATTGCAGCGCTTGTGTATCATACTAATTATTATGTAAGCGCCGTACTGAAAGTTTTACAGGGACAAAGCCTTAATGCCAGTGATAAATTCAGCTTTGATGTTCCGCCAATACAATCGCAGGCTGACTGGGAAAAACTGCTGAACAAAACATGGGGCGAAGCAGAAAGCTTTGCTGCGCTGGTTGAACAGTTGCCCGAAAGCAGGTTTGCTGATTTTTTTGCTGATGAAAAATATGGGAATTATTACAGGAATATTGCCGGTATAATTGAACATATACATTACCACCTCGGTCAAATCGTGATCATAAAAAAATTAATTCAGCAGGTTTAAATTTTAATGCATTGCCGGTTATTGTGTTAAAGATATTTTACAGCTTATTAACTTAATTATCGGTTTCAACTGGCGGTAAAACATTAAGTTTGCCTCAAACCTGTCCCCTAATGGAATTAAAATATGTAAAGAATATCCAGTTTACCCGGCTGGTAAAATCTGACGGCCAGCTAAAAGAGTTCAACTTTCGCAAGCCCAACGGAAAACAGGAAGGCCCTTTTACAGTTGATGTAATTGATGTAAAAGAAAAGCGCATCATTTTTAATATGGAATTGAAAGACAATTCCTGGAAGATTATAACAGCAGGCCTGCCTGAATGGATAACGGAGAATGAAAGTTCATTTCATGATATGATTGAGGAGGAATTTAAAACCGTTTAAAGCGTAACACTTTTAAAAAACAAAAAAGCTTTTGTTCCTGCCGGAACAAAAGCTTTTTTATCCTTCCGGGTGTTATCAGAATTCTGCCACTACTTTAATGGTTGGTTCTTTGGCAACTTTGCCTGCAGCAATAGCGCCTCCGCTAACTTTATAATCTTCCAGCTTTACCGAAAAGTCAGAAGCGGCAACAATCACCTTACCTTTTACAGTAATCGTTCCTTTTGCATCCAGCGTTTTAGTTTCACCATGCATCGTAAGATCGCCGGTTACCTCCACAGGATAAGTACCATCCTTATTAAACTTTACTTCTTTAAGGTTATTAATTTTTCCTTTAAAACTTGCAGTTGCAAACTGGTCACTGTCCATCCATCCTTTGCTGTTAAAATGCTCCTGTATCTTGGGATTTGAGAATGCAAAACTTTTTACAGCAGCTTCAAAAGCAATGGCGCCGCTTTTTGTATCAAGCGAAGCTATAACGGTTTTGTTTTCGGCCTTGGGCAATGCATCAATAGGCGTGGTTGCATCAAAACTGATAACTGCCGAAGTGGTTGTTTTCTTTTGTGCAAACAGTAACCCTGTTGCCAGAACCATTGCTAAAGAAAGGATTGTTTTTTTCATTTGATTGATTTTTATTTTTAGATTTAAAATTATTTATTAACGGCACAGCGTTTAAATGTAATGTATTCTGTTTCCAGTATATCGCTGAAAGCGCCATTGCTGCAGCTTCCTTTTATTGACACCTGCTCTCCTTCTTTCATTGCTTTTGCTTCGGCCAGGTGCTGTTGCTGAAATGCAAAAATGATATAGGCCCCGTTTGTGGTATCTGTCATTTTTATATTTGCGGTTGTATCGGCCATTTCTATAGCAGAAACTGTACCGTTTACCGTAACGATCTTTTCTGAATATTTTTTATTGGCTGCTGCCATGTCCTGTTTAAACTCTTTAATAAAATCCATAGCATTTACAGTATAATCTGCCTTTACCGTGGCTGTATCATCGTACTTAAGGTTAAACAGATACCATATCACACCTGCCCCGCCCAGCAAAAGCACTACAAGCCCAATTATCCATTTTTTATACCGTTTCATACTTTAAAAGTTAGAGCAAATATACAATGTTTAAACATTGAAAAAGCAATTGCCGGCAAATCTTTATAACATTTTCTGTTAATTATTTGTTGGCAGCAAATGTACCGGTTCTGGCAGCTGTTTTGTTAAAGCCATAATGCTTAACAGGTTATCTCATTAATTATCCTTTCATGCCCGTAATTTTGTAAAACAATAAGGCATTTGAAATCTTGTACACATAAAAGGGCTTTACATCTTACCAGGGCTACAGCGCTACTCTGCCTTTTGGCCGCATGTGCAATAACCGGCAAAGCCCTTGCACCGGTTTTTCCAGGTAAAGTAACTTCTACACAACAGCAGGCGATAGATTATGTTGAAAAGATCGTTGAATTAAAATCCAGCGCTCATTGGCCTAATATAAAACCTGATCTTTTTCTTAAAGATCTCAAAAACAGTATTCATGATCCAGTTAGCATTTATGCAGGTAAAGGCACAAATTTTTGCGCTTATGGCGCATTAACTTACTTGTTTTTACAGGATGACCCGCTTGGTTACGCTACGCTGCTGTTACAACTCTATCATGAAGGGAAAGCCAGTTTCAGAAAAGTAAAATTTGATCCGTCTGCAGCCATTAAACAACAGGCAGGCGATCTTAAATATAAAGGGGCGCTGGATATTAATCCGGCAGAACAGATGTGGTTTTTAACACTGGCAGATCATTACAAAGGATATCTCAATTTCTTCAACCTTAATTATGATGAAGGTGATGAAAACCGTTTCTGGGCATCGGCCAATTATGCAAAGTTCAACCGCATGACAAGGCAATTGCTTCATTATGATTATGATGCCATGGGTGCCGACCTGATGCGGCCCAGGTTAAAAAACATTTACAACTACATAAGCGAAAAAATGAAAACCGGCACAGTTGTGCTTTTCATTAATAACCGCATTGTACACAAAAAAGACCATATACAGATCAAACTGGGAGTGCCTACTCATTTTATAGTTGCAGAAAGAATCAGCATGAAGGATGATATAATCACTTTTATCTATTGGGATTATGGCCGAAAAACCCAGTTACAGATATCCACTGCTTTTTTTAAGCGTATTGTTTTTGGAATTACCTGGTTCACCAAAAAAGAGAAAAATGCCAGGTAAGCTATTTTGCATATTGAGTTTCCTGAGTGCAGTATTTCTTTTTTCCTGCTCACCAAAAAATATTTCAACGAACTACTATTATGAAAATGAAAAAGCGCTTGACAGGATCGAAGAATCGTACAAGGAGCTTTATCCGCTCGGGCCTTTTACCATTGGCTTTACATCCCGTGATTTTAAAAAGCTATCGCTGGAAATTATTACAGATACACTAAGCTATATTTATGAATTTGGGATAGATGAGCCACGTTTATTGGATACACTTAAAGCTTATAGGCTGGATGCTGCCAGGATCAATACCCTCATCAAAGAAATGCACGATATCCGTTGCACCTGGATCACCTATTCAGATTATTATGTAGATGAGAAAAAACAAAACCTGATCCTGATGTCAATAAAACCGGTTGCGCTAAAAGCTCCTTTTTCTTACGCCAAATACTATGTACTTACTTATTTTCCCCAGCCCCAGTATTTTGACAGTGAAGGAAGATTGCTGGATAAAAGAAGTCTACGCCGCCTGCGTAAAATAAATGGCGAGGTTTTCAGAAGGATAAACAACAAGGTATGTTATGCTGTTACAGGGCATTTCAGGTAAGTTTTAATACAGGCCTTAAACCCTTAAAAATTTTTACTGTCAGTCTGCCTGCCCCGATCATTTCGGGGAGCCTCCCAAAGACAAGTTAATACTGTATAGCCCCGGTTTCGACAAGCCTGCCTGCCGGCAAAGGCAGGCTCAACCTGACAGCTTTTTAATTCGCCATTTCTCACATTTTCATAAAAAGCATTTTCACCGCAAAGAGCAAAATAAAAAAACTCATGGTTATTCTCACCCACTTCTGGTAAGTTTCATTCTTAAAAAAAGTATCAGTTGCAAAACCTGCTAAGTAAATTATGGTGCAGTTTGTAATAAAGCTGAAGCACATCTGTATCAAACCCAGCTTAATATTTTGCCATAACAGCTGCCCTCTTTCAGGATGAAGAAACTGCGGCAATATAGAAAAATACAGGAATAAGGAACCCGGATTAAGCAGGTTACCAATAAAGCCTTTTAAATAAAAAACATGCAATCCTGAATTACCTGGCTGTACTTCGCCGGTCTTCCATTTTACGGTATTAAGGTTGGTAATGGCCAGGTAAATCAGGTAGGCAATACCACAATAACGCAACAAATCCAATGCATGTGGCATACTAACCAGTATAGCTGTTAAACCAAGCGCAATAGCAGAAAGATGCACAACAAATGAACTTACAATACCTGCTGCAGTGGCCCAGCCGGCCCTTCGGCCATACTCAAATGTGTAGGTAAGGTAAAGCATCATATTGGGGCCGGGTGTGAGTGCGAACCCAATAACAAAGCCAATATAAACGATCAGTTCGTTAAAAGACATGCATCTTATTTATACTCAAAATAAATTTCGGTAGCGCCATAGCCAAATTGGGGGTTGTATTGGTTTACGAACGATTTCACTTCTTTTTTCAAACGAAGTATCTCGTGTATTTCATCACGCAGTTTTCCAATGCCTACACCATGAATAATGGTTAAAGACGGTTGGTAATGTGCCACCGCCAGTTCATAATATTTTTCAAAAGCTTTTAACTGAATTGACAGTATTTCAAAATTGCTGAGATGTTTCCAGCTTTCAGTTAATTTTTCAATATGCAGATCAACTACGCTTCTGGCAGGCTCCAGATTCTGTTTGATCTTGTTCGCTTCATAAATCCTGAAACCGGAATTGCCAAGTTTGCTCAGATCAACTTTCTCTTCTACCAGTTTGTCAGGATACTCTTCAAATAAAACGTAAGAAAAGCCCGGCTCGTTCTTCAACTGTATCTCCTCAATCTTTTTAAAAAGCTGCTTTGCCTTTAGCTTTAAAGATGTTTCGTAATAAGGCGCTTTCTTTTTATCAGCATCTTTTAAACTGAATTCAAATTCAAAACGTGGGCTGTCGCTCAGGTCTTCAAAAGCTACATCGTGCAGGTAAAAATCGCTTAAAGGCTCAATCGTGTTTTTTAATTGAAAGGCGCTTTCGCCACCGATCATTAAGTTGTAGGTAAAAGTATAAGCCGTTTCATTTTGATTGAGCAGATAGAGTTTGAATTTCTCTACAATATCATCATCAAAAATATCTCTATCGAAAACAGGTATGAATGAAAGTTTAACGCCATTACCCTCTTTTACTTTGGGCATGGCCTTTTCTTTCTGCACATTATCTATAAATATCTTTTTCTTTTCAGCTTTGCGCTGCTGCGTAAACATTTTAAAGTAAGGGAAATCTATCTGATCGGTATAGATCGGGAATTTTACGCCTTTCACTTCTACCAAAACCATTTTCTCGTTCATGATTTCCAGAACAGTGCCCTCCTCTTCGGTAAGTAAAACCAATATTTTATCACCGGGTTGATATTTCATGCCCCTGATCCGCCAACCGGCGGAGAATTTTAAATTATACAAATAAAAAAAAGTCGCACAAAGTTACTGAAGTACAAGTGTGGTTATTTACAGGCTTTTATTAAAAGCCTGTAAATAACAAAATCCTATTTGCAATGATTTTGTATAAAGGTCAAGCCGGATCTCCAAAAAAATTAACTCTTTTCTGCCAGCTTGCTTTTCTTATATCCGTAAATAAAATAAACGATCAAACCCAGTACCAGCCAGGCTATGAACCAGGCCCAGTTCATTGCTGTCATTCCTGTTAAGAGGTACATGCAGGTGATCAAACCCATTAAAGGTATCAACGAATATTTCTTAACGAATGCCATAATAGCCAGGATGATCGCACTGATCCAGAAAACAATGAGCGATATATTGGGTGTGGCCAGTTGCATAAAACTGGCTTTCCCGGTTTTATAATCTTCGTTGGCACTGTAATCAAAATTAAACAGCTCAGCAAAATAGTTTTTTGATAAAAACTGCGCCAGTACAATGGCGCCAATAACTATCAAAGGAAATATAAACTGCCCGTTGATATAAGGCAGGTGAAAACGGCCTGCAACTTTTTCTTTTCTTGGTATCAGCAGCACGCCGCCGCAAACCAACACGAAAGCAAACAGTGTTGCAATGCTCGTGAAATCGAGTACAAAAGTTTTATCAGTAAATAAGATTGGCACCCCTACTACCAAACCGGTAACAATGGTAGCAAAAGAAGGCGTTTTAAACTTTGCGTGAATTTTTTGAAAAACCGGTGGCAGCAAACCGTCACGGCTCATGCTCATCCATATGCGGGGCTGCCCCATTTGAAACACGAGCAAAACACTTGTCATGGCAACCACAGCACAAATAGACACCAAAAACTGCATCCAGCCTATATTGAGGTTCTGCGGTTCAAAAATAAAAGCCAGCGGATCTCCAACTCCATCAAAGTTCTTATAATGAACAGCGCCGCTTAAAACCAGCGTAAGTAAAATATAAATGATGGTACATATCACCAGCGAAAGCACCATCCCCTTTGGCAGGTCTCTTTGCGGATTTTTGCTTTCTTCTGCCAGTACGCTCACTGCATCAAAACCAATATAAGCAAAGAATACACCTGCAACAGCCGTCATTACGCCGCTAAAACCATTGGGCATAAAAGATTTTACTCCTTCATCATTGGCAGGTGCCCAGTTAAAGGTGAGTCCGTTTGAAAAAACAAGATAACCACCAACCAAAATGATGAGTAACACCACAGCCAGTTTTAATATCACCATTACATTGCTGAAGTTGCGGCTTTCTTTAATGCCCCGGTAAACTAAATATGTGATGAGCAGATTGATCACCAAAGCAGGCAGATCAAAAATGATCCTGAGCCCACCTATCATGGGGGCATTGTTCCAGGCTGCAATATCATCAGGATTGGTGCCTCCATCCAAAATGGTATTCTTAGCTTCCATGTAACTGGTAGAAAGATATTCCGGTATGTGCACGTTCAGTTTACTGAGGAAAGAAGTAAAATAATCGCTCCAGCTGTAAGCAACATAAATATTGCCGATTGAATATTCCATGATGAGCGCCCAGCCAATTATCCAGGCAAACAGTTCACCAAAAGATGCGTAAGCATAAGTGTAGGCGCTGCCTGCAACCGGTATGCGGCTGGCAAATTCTGAATAACAGAACGCAGTGAATGCACAGGCTATAGCAGTGATAATGAAAAGCACAACAACACCCGGGCCGCCATTAAACACAGCGCCACCCAGGCTGCTGAAACTACCGGCACCGAGGATGGCAGCAATACCAAAAAAAGTAAGGTCGCGAACGGAAAGAACCCTTTTTAATCCACCGCCGCCATGCGGATCGTCACTTCCATCTGCTATAATATTCTCAATTTTTTTTGTGCGGAACAAAGAATTTGCCATGTTGGTTTCTGTTTTGGTAGAAGGAAATTAAGGAAATATTTTTATTTATGGGAATTACACTTGCCCTTAAATAATTGATCTGTCAGTCTGAGCCTGTCGAAGACGGCTTGGAAAGAGATTTTACCAGTATTCTGGTTATGATTTAACTCTCCCTCATCATCAGATAATCGGCAAGTTCCTGCAAAGGTTTTTTACGTACAGAGAGTACAGCGGTATCTTCCAGATGTTTTAATGCAGTTTGCAGGTATTTATTCTTTAATTCTTTTGCCCAGTCATCTACTTTGCAGTCGCGGAATATCTGCATTACTTTTTCAACTTTATCAGCAGGGTCATCTTTTATCAATGCTTTCAATTCACTTAACTGTGCAGGTTTTGCAGTTTCAAAAGCATGTATCAATAAAAATGTTTTTTTATTGGCTATGATGTCGCCGCCAACCTGCTTACCGAATTTTTCAGGGTTGCCAAAGGCATCCAGATAATCATCCTGCACCTGGAAAGCAATGCCCAGGTTCTTACCAAACCCGTACAAATGATTTTGATTCCCTTCTCCTGCCCCGCCCAAAATAGCGCCCAGCTTGAGGCTGGCAGCAACCAGCACCGAAGTTTTCAAAGTGATCATGTGTACATATTCATCCATGCTCACGGTTTCTCTTTTCTCAAAGTCCATGTCCATCTGCTGGCCCTCGCAAACTGCACTGGCTGTATTGTTGAAGAGATACAACACTTTTTGTAACTGCGCCAGTTTTATTTTATTCAGGTATTCATACGCTTTTACAAACATCACATCGCCTGCCAGCAAAGCGGTTGATTCGCCATATTTAGCATGAACCGTTTCCATACCACGGCGCAGCGGCGCCTTGTCCATAATATCGTCATGTATCAAACTAAAGTTGTGAAAAAGCTCAATAGCCGCCGCCGCATTGTATGCATCCGGATCAATATCATTGAATAACTGGTTTCCCATCAATACACATACAGGCCTGATCCTTTTGCCACCGAGGTGTAAAATATATTGAGCTGGTTCATACAGTGTTTCCGGCTGCACAGGAAAATGCCGGCTGTTGAATTTTTCTTCGAAGAGTTTGGATAGTTCTAAAAATGAATGCATATATGTAACCTAAAAAACAAAAACGCAACAACGAATTTGCTGTTTATCAATTTATTTTTTCTTTTTAGCAGTTCCTTTCTTACCTGCACCCGGCTTTGATTTATTGCCAACCTGAACTTTGCCTCTTACGTCTCTCCCTTTCTTACCAAATTCCGAATTACCAATTCCTTTATTCTCCGTTACCCACTCATAATCTAACTGGCGTTTGCTGAGATTGGCAGCTACCACTTTTATTTTCACCCTGTCGCCCATTCGGAATTTATGGCCCGTACGCATACCTACCAATGCATAGTCTGCATCATCCAGGCGAAAATCATCATATTCATTCAGGTCTCTTACCGAAACCAGGCCTTCACATTTGTGTAAAACAGTTTCAACAAAAAAACCAAAGGAGGCAACACCACTGATGATACCGTCAAATTCCTGTCCCAGGTAGTTCTTCATATACTCTACCTGTTTGTATTTATTACCGGCACGCTCAGCTTCCATGGCTTTGCGTTCCCTGTCGCTGCAGTGTTTGCAGCGCTCATCCATTTTTTTATCCAGCTTCAGGTTTTTATCAAGGCATTCCTGTAAGATGCGGTGCACCATTACATCTGGATAACGGCGTATCGGCGAGGTAAAATGGCAATAAAATTCAAAACCCAAACCATAATGGCCGATATTGGATGAGGTATAAACCGCTTTTGCCATCGTTCTTATGCCCAGTTGCTCCAGCACATGCTGCTCCGGCTTTCCCTGTACATCTTTCAGCATTTTATTGAAAGATGATGCAACTGCCTTTTCATCATGCAGATCAAACGTGTAACCAAACTTTTTGGCGAATGCTGCAAATGGTTTCAGCTTTTCATCATCGGGTGTATCATGAATACGGTATGGGAAAGGGATTGGTTCTTTGTTCACTTTTATTTTAGAAACATAAGAAGCAACAGCCCTGTTGGCAAGCAACATAAATTCCTCAATCAGTTTGTGTGCGTCTTTGCTTTCTTTTACTATAATACCGATGGGCTTGCCTTTTTCATCCAGTTCAAACCTTACTTCCTGCGATGAAAAATTGATAGCGCCATTTTTGAAACGCTCTGCCCTGAATTTTTTTGCAAGGTCGTTCAATAATAAAAGAGGTTTATGATGCAGTCCGTCTCTTTTTTCAATAATATCCTGCACTTCTTCATAAGTAAAGCGATGATTGCTGTGAATGAGTGTGCGGCCCAGCCAGGTGTGTTTTATCTCGGCACGATTGGTTATTTGAAACACCGCAGAGAAAGTGTATTTATCTTCATGCGGACGCAAAGAACATAGCTCGTTTGATATTTTTTCTGGCAGCATCGGATTCACCCGGTCTGGCAAATACACGCTGGTTGCCCTTTCGTACGCTGTTTTATCAAGCAATGTGCCTGGTTTTACAAAATGACTTACATCTGCAATGTGTACACCTATTTCATAATTTCCATTATCCAGATTGCGGATAGAAATGGCATCATCAAAATCCTTTGCATCAACCGGATCAATGGTAAAGGTTAAAATATCACGAAAATCTTTTCGCTTTTTTATTTCTTCACGGGAAATCTTGGACTCTAAACTTTTTACCCCGGCCATCACATCCGCATCAAAGCCGAGTGGAAAACCAGCTTCTATCAGTATCTCCTTCATCGCCATATCATTCTCATCTTCACTTTTTAATATACTCACTACTTCTCCAATTGGCTTCTTTTCGGTTTTATCCCAGCTCAATAATTTTACAACTACCCTTTCATTATCGGTTGCACCATTCAGTTTATCAGTAGCAATATAAAAATCAGGGATCGGTTTTTCAGTGGCGGGTATAAAAAAAGCAAAGTTCCTGCTCATTTGTATGGTACCGATGAACTCGGTTTGCTTACGTTCCGCAACATCTACAATTTTACCTTCCTGCCTTTTATCTTTCGACATTCCGGTGTTGACCTGCACCCTTACAATATCTCCATGAAAAGCCCGGTTAAAGTCATTTGGCCTTACAATAATGTCTTTATCATTTCCTTCAACGATCACATATCCCATCCCGCTTTTTGAAATATCCAGCCTGCCTTTTACAATTGCTGTTTGAGATGACCTTTTACCTGCTGTTTTCTTCTTATGCATATTTCTGTTTCAATACTACCGATAATGTTGATGTTAACTACAATACAGGTATCAAATAATTTTTTATGCCTGCAATTTACCAACTAATTGCTACATTCGGAAAAATGAAACCCCGTCAGTGGTTGCAAACCCTGACGGCGGTTTTAATTAAACTTAAAATCGAAAATATAAAAACAACTGCTTTTGCAAGCCCTCTCCAATTCTCCACAAAAAATAATTACAAGAACCGTCTGGATATTATCGCTGGTGAGTTTATTCAATGATATTGCCAGCGAAATGCTGATACCGGTTATGCCGGTGTTTTTAAAACATATCGGCTTTTCTATTGTACTTATTGGCATTTTAGAAGGTATTGCCGAAGCTGTTGCAGGCCTCAGCAAAAGTTATTTTGGCAAACAAAGCGATCTTATGGGAAAACGCCTGCCCTTTGTACAGCTGGGATATGCTTTGAGCGCCATCAGCAAACCTATGATGGCAATTTTTGTTTACCCGGCCTGGATATTTTTTGCACGAACACTTGACAGGCTGGGCAAAGGAGTAAGAACCGGTGCAAGAGATGCCATGCTGAGCGATGAGGCTACCCCTGCAACTAAAGCAAGGGTATTTGGTTTCAACAGGAGCATGGATACATTCGGCGCAGTGATAGGCCCGGCTATTGCATTGGCCTATTTATATTATCATCCAAACGATTATAAAACACTTTTTATCTGGTGTGTATTACCCGGTATTGCGGTTATTATATTAACAAGGTTGATAAAAGAAAAACCAAAACCGCTTTTTACTGATAAAAAGCCAGGCCGTATTGGCTTTTTCGCCTTTATCCCTTATTGGAAACAAAGTTCCCCTCAATATAAAAAATTAGTTACGGGCTTATTGCTGTTTGCTTTGTTTAACAGCAGCGATGTTTTTCTGCTGCTTAAAATGAAGGAGACCGGCCTCGATGATACAGCCATACTGGGGGTTTATATTTTTTACAACCTCATTTACGCTGTAATTGCTTACCCGGTTGGTATGCTGGCCGATAAATTGGGGCTGAAAAAAATATTCCTGCTGGGTTTGGCAGCTTTTGTTGTTGTGTACACAGGTTTTGCCTTTAACAACAACCTCGTTGTTTTTATTTTGCTGTTTGCCCTGTACGGATTTTATGCTGCTGCTACCGATGGCATATCCAAGGCATGGATAAGCAATATTGTTGATAAAACCGAAACAGCTACTGCCATCGGCACTTACACCGGTTTTCAGAGTATTGCAGCGCTTATTGCCAACAGCCTTTGTGGTTTGCTTTGGTTAAATTTTGGGGCAATGGCTACTTTTCTCATTACCGCTTCTGTTACTTTTCTGGTGATCATGTACCTGGCTTTTTTTAAAAGAATTAATGCATCCATTTCGTAACTTCATCAAAAAAAATCATGACCCCGCCTGATACAGTTACCGCTGCATTAAACGAATTAAAAAGCAGGGGATATAATATTGATTTTAATATTGCTTTCGATAAACTGATCTGTAGTGATAATAAGATATGCCTTAACCCGCATGAATTTGAAATTGTGGAAGTGTTCCGTTTTGAAGGCGACACCAATCCTTCTGATGAAGATGTGGTGTATGCCATCGAATCAAAAGGTGGCGGGGTAAAAGGAACGCTTACAAGTGCATACGGTACCTATGCCGAAACTGCTTCTGCAGAAATGCTCAAAAAACTTTCCATGCACAAATAATTTTAAAATACCGATATGTCCCATTCATTCAACCGGAGAAATTTTATACGTACAACTGCATTAACCGGCGCAGCATTAACCATCGCTGATTCCATCAAAGCTTTTTCATCTGCAAAAAAAGATAAAGTGCGTATCGGCATTATTGGGGCCGGTTTTCGCTCTCATGAGCACATGGGCAATTTTTTGCAAAGAGATGATGTGGAGATAACTGCCATTGCCGATCCGCAGCAACGCAGTGTTGATGAAGCGCTGAAGGTTTTTAAAGAATATAAACGCCCTGAGCCCGCAATCTATAAGAATGGTGATTATGATTACCGCAATTTATTAAAACGTGAAGATGTGGATGCTGTGGTGATCTGCTCACCCTGGGAATGGCACAGCATACAGGCTGTTGATGCCATGAATGCCGGTAAAATTGTTGGTGCAGAAGTATGCGGTGCAGTAAAGCTGCAGGAGTGCTGGGATGTGGTTAATACATCGGAGAAAACAAAAGTACCCTTGATGATGATGGAAAATGTTTGTTACCGCAGGGATGTGATGGCGGTATTGAACATGGTGCGGCAGGGAATGTTTGGAGAGTTGCTGCATGCACAGGGCGGCTATGAACACGACCTGCGTGGCGTACTTTTTAATGATGGTAAAACAGCTTACAACAGTGGCGTTGAATTTGGAAAGAATGCCTATAGCGAAGCCCAGTGGCGTACAGAACATAATTTAAAACGCAATGGGGAACTCTACCCAACGCATGGCCTGGGGCCGGTTGCAGTGATGATGGACATCAATCGTGGAAACCGGATGACGAAGCTTTCTTCCATTGCCTCCAAAGCAAAAGGATTGCATAAATATATTGTTGAGCATCCAAAAGGTGGTGCCAATCATCCCAATGCCAAACTGAATTTTAAATGCGGCGATATTGTAAATACACAGATACAATGTGCCAATGGTGAAACCATTTTACTAACGCATGACGTTTCATCTCCCCGCCCTTATAATTTAGGGTTTCGGGTGCAGGGTACAGAAGGCCTGTGGCAGGATTATGGCTGGGGCGAAAACAAACAGGGATTTATTTACCTTGAGAAACTGATGAAACACAGTCACCGATGGGACAGTACAGAAAAGTGGCTCACAGATAATGATCACCCGCTTTGGAAAAAATATGGCGAAAAGGCCAATGGCGCCGGTCATGGCGGTATGGATTTTTTTGTTGACCATGCTTTTATTGAATGTATAAAACGTGGAGCTGAATTTCCGCTGGATGTTTATGATTATGCAAGCTGGTACGCCATTACGCCACTTAGTGAAAAAAGCATAATTGAAGGCGGACAGGTGCAAAACATTCCGGATTTTACAAGAGGAAAATACAAAACAAGAAAGCAGATTTTTGCTTTAAATGATGACTATTAATTAAAAATATGAACCGTAGAAAATTCTTACATCTCTCTGCACTAACCGCACCCTTACTTTCTGTAAAAAATGCATTGGCTAACGGCTTTGAGGGAACAACAAAACCAATTATTATTTCTACCTGGGATAGCGGTATGCCGGTAAATGCAGCAGCCTGGAAAGTATTATCTACCAAAGGGACAGCCCTGGATGCTGTTGAAGCCGGGGCAATATACATGGAAAATCAGATAGACTGTTGTGTGGGGCTGGGCGGCTATCCCGACAGGGACGGCATTGTAACGCTTGACAGCTGCATTATGGATCATAAAGCCAATATTGGCGCTGTGGCCGGTTTGGAGCGGATAAAACATCCTGTTTCTGTTGCCCGTAAAGTAATGGAGAAAACACCGCATGTAATTTTAGTAGGTGCAGGCGCCCAGCAATTTGCTTTAGAAAATGGATTTACTTTAGAAAGTGGCGAACTTTCTGAAAGTGCAAAAAAAGCCTATGCAGAATGGCTTAAAACAAGTGAATACAAACCGGTGATCAACATCGAGAATAAAAAACAGAACGGTCCTTTTGCTCCAGCCTTTTTTAATGATGGCACCCCCAACCACGACACTATGGGTTTGGTGGCAATGGATAGTTTTGGAAATTTATCAGGCGCTGTAACAACCAGCGGCATGGCTTATAAACTGCATGGCCGTGTGGGCGACTCCCCCATTATTGGTGCAGGGTTATTTGTAGATAATGAAGTGGGCGCTGCCACCAGCAGCGGTACCGGCGAAGAAGTGATCCGAATTTGCGGAACACATTTGGTTGTTGAATTTATGCGGCAAGGCAACTCCCCTGAAATGGCTTGTAAAAAAGCTGTACAAAGAATTGTGAACAGGGATAAAGCAAAAGCCAAAACCCTGCAGGTTGGCTTTTTAGCCATGAATAAAAAAGGGCAATATGGTGCTTACGCTATTCAAAAAGGATTTGTATTTAGTGTGAAAAGCAATAATGAAAATCAGATTCATCAATCAAAATTTCTCATTTAAGAAATATTCAATAATCAACGCTCAATTTTCAATATACAACCTCCACCTCCTTGAAAATTGAATATTGCAAATTGAGTATTGAACATTACCATGTATTTCAAACTTGAAATAATAGGTTTTAACATTGAAAGTTGTATGCTTGCACAGGCTGCAGGCGCTCATCGCATTGAACTATGCGATAATCCAGGTGAAGGCGGCACTACCCCATCCTATGGCTTTATTAAAGCTGCAAGAGCCGCATTGCACATTGATCTGTATCCCATCATCCGTCCACGTGGCGGAGATTTTTTTTATACCGATGCAGAATTTGAACTAATGAAAACAGACGTGCAGGTTTGTAAAGATTTAGGTTGTGATGGTGTTGTAACCGGTATTTTAAACACCGATGGAGCTGTTGATAAAGAAAGGTGTAAAGAGTTAGTGCGGATTGCATATCCAATGGGTGTTACTTTTCACCGGGCATTTGACAGAGTTAAAGATGCAAGCCAAGCTTTGGAAGATATTATTGAGATCGGTTGTGAGAGAATACTTACATCTGGCCTTGTTCCAAACGCTATAGATGGAGCAGAAACCCTTGCTGCATTGATAAAGCAGGCTGATGAAAGAATTATTATTATGCCCGGCAGCGGTGTAAGATCAGAGAATATCATTGAGCTTGCTCAAAAGACCGGTGCAGTTGAATTTCATACTTCCGCAAGAATGAATGTTGAGAGTAGGATGAGTTATACAAATGAAGGAATGAAGGAAAGTTTGAAATCGGTTTCTGCTGACGGGAATGAAATTAAAAACATCATCGCTAACTTAAAAAGTTTGTAAGATGAAGAATTGCACAATCTTTTTAATCTTTTTAATCAATCTAATCCCCGTTCAGACATTTGCACAAAATATTTCAATTGAGCTAAACCAAAACTGGCAATTCAAAAATCAAAAAGAAAGCAAATGGTATAAAGCTACTGTACCTGGAACTATTCACACCGACCTGCTGGCAAACAAACTCATACCCGATCCTTTTTACAGGGATAATGAAAGTAAACTGCAATGGATTGACAAAGAGGACTGGGAATACAAAACTGTTTTTGATGTTGATGAAAAAACTTTCGCTAAAAACATTATTGAACTGGTTTTTGAAGGACTGGATACCTATGCTGATGTTTACCTGAATGGGAAACTGATCTTACAGGCAGATAACATGTTCAGGAGCTGGACAGTGAATGTAAAACCCTTTATTGAAGAAACCGGTAATGTATTGCTGATAAAATTTGCATCTGCTCAAAATAAGGTTGACAGTATTGCCAAAAGCAAGCTGCCATTGGTTTTACCGGATAACAACCGTGTGTATGTACGCAAGGCCCAGTTTCAGTTTGGTTGGGATTGGGGCCCTAAATTAGTGGGTTGTGGCATCTGGAAAAAAGTCAGGCTAAACGCATGGGATAATGTAAAGATCCAAAGCTTTAGTTCTTTCTACCATCCGGAATCAAACAAATCAGAATTCAGCTATCAGGTCTTATCCCGGCAGGGATATGTTTATGGTATTTACTTAATCAATAAAGAGCTTGCAATAAAAAAGAAGCTCAACTACAAAGATCTGCTCACACTTATATCTAATACTGAAATATTAATTGCAGGCAATTCTACTTTTGTAGAATTTGATAATGGCACATTGGATATTCCAAACGAAAAAATACCAAGGGGAAAAAATAATAATCCATATGCCCTGGTTTTATTTCATCAGTATCACAGGGGCAAAAGCAAATTTGTTGAAGAACGGGAAGTGAATATCAATTCACAGAATGTAAAACTCATCCAGCAAAAAGATTCGATCGGCACATCTTTCTATTTTGAAAAAGATGGAAAACCAATTTATGCCAAAGGCGCTAACTGGATACCCGGTGATGTTTTTTTACCAAGATTAAAAAGAGATGATTACAGAAAAATGTTGTTAAGCGCCAAAGATGCCAACATGAATATGCTCCGTGTTTGGGGCGGTGGTGTATATGAATCTGATGATTTTTATGATCTCTGCGATTCAATGGGCATCATGGTTTGGCAGGATTTTATGTTCGCCGGTGGCATGTACCCCGGAGATAAGGCATTCTTCAATAATGTACGGGAAGAAGTAAAATATCAAATAGAAAGATTAAGAAACCACCATTGCATTGTTTTATGGTGCGGCAATAACGAAGTGGAAGAAGCCTGGAAGAACTGGGGCTGGCAAAACCAGTTCAATCTGCATGGTGCTGACTCTGTAAAGGTCTGGAACGATTATAAACGGTTGTTCCAGGACAGTCTGCAAAGATGGGTTAATGAATTTGATGGTACAAGGCCTTATGTTTCCACCTCGCCAAAAAATGGCTGGGGTCGCAAAGAAAGTTTTACCGAAGGCGACAGCCATTACTGGGGCGTTTGGTGGGGAATGGAAGATTGGGAAAAATTTGAAACCAAGACCGGGCGTTTTGTGAGTGAATATGGTATGCAGGCTATGCCAAACTGGAGTACAATAAAAAGTTTTACTGATTCGTCAGACAGGTATTTATATTCGCCTGTTATTAAAGACCACCAAAAAGCAAGCGATGGTTTTAAGAAGCTCAACCATTATTTAACACGTTATTTTATTGATTCGGCAAAGCTTAGCCGTCTTTCCCTTGAAAATTATACCTACTTATCGCAGTGCATGCAATACTATATTTTAAAAAACAGCATTGCCATACATCGAAGTAAATACCCGGCAAATATGGGTACGCTTTTGTGGCAATTAAACGATTGCTGGCCCGTTACCAGCTGGAGCATTACAGATTACAGCAGGCAGCCAAAAGCAGCCTGGTATGCAGTTAAAGAGGCATACAGGGATGATGTACTACCGGCTAAAGATTCAGTTTATCCAAAAGATCTGAAATTGGGAAAGCCGCAATTTGTATTCCTGACTTCAGGCAATACAATTTCCATCACGAGTAATGTTGTTGTTAAATATCTCTACCTTTCTACAAACGATCCAGCACTGAATTTTTCAGATAATTATTTTGATATGAAGCCCGGGGAAACCAAAGTCATTAATACAACCCAAAGGATAAAAATTACTGACCTAAAAATAAAATCACTTTATGATATTTTAAATGCCCAATAAAGAATAAATGCACCAGTTACCGTCTTGGCGAGGAGGAACGACAAAGCCATCCGCCGGGCATAGCTGAAAATAATTAATTCTGCATTAGTAACTTTACTCAGCGGATGGCTTCGCTACGTTCGCCATGACGCAATTCTTCATCAGCAGCAAAGAAATCAGCATTATGGAATACGGAGGCTGTGTTTATATCATAACGAATTTTCACAATACAGTTTTATATACCGGTGTTACCTCAAATTTACCTCAACGTGTTTATCAGCACAAAACAAAACAGTTTAAAACAAGTTTTACTGCCAGATATAATTGTGATAAACTGGTATGGTACGAAAGCTTCAGCAGAATTGAAGATGCGATTGCTAAGGAAAAACAACTGAAAGCAGGTAACAGGAGAAGGAAAGAAGATTTGATACATGCAATGAACCCACATTGGAATGATTTGTGGGAAGAAGTGAAATTGTGGTAAGTTCAGCATTTGTATCTTTATTCAGGAGATGGCTCCGTCGTGCCTCCTCGCCATGACGAAAACATCGGCTTTATATCTCTAATAAACATTTATGAAACGTGCAGTATTAATTTTACTCATTACAGTATTCGCCCAACAATGCTTTGCCCAAAAACATGAATTCAATTTGGGCAAAACCGATTTTTTATTAGATGGCAAACCTTTCCAGATCATCAGCGGCGAAATGCACCCGGCAAGAATTCCAAAAGAATACTGGCGGCACCGCATACAAATGGCAAAGGCAATGGGTTGTAATACCGTTGCTGCTTATATCTTCTGGAATTATCACGAAGAAAAAGAAGGCAAATTTGATTTTACAAAAGAGAACAGGAATATTGCTGAGTTTATAAAAACCTGCCAACAGGAAAATATGTGGGTACTGCTGCGGCCAGGCCCATACGTTTGTGCCGAATGGGATTTTGGCGGCCTGCCTCCCTACCTGCTTAAATACCCTGATATCAAAGTTCGTTGCATGGATCCCCGGTATATGGCTGCAACGGAACGATACATCAGGGAACTGGCAAAGCAGGTTGTTAACTTACAGTGTGTAAATGGCGGGCCCATACTGATGGTGCAGATTGAAAATGAATATGGCAGTTACGGCAACGATAAAAATTACCTGGAAGCTTTAAGAACTGCATGGTTAAAGAACGGAATTAAAGTTCCTTTCTATACTGCAGATGGGCCAACGGCTTTTATGCTGGAAGCAGGACATATCAAGGGCACAGCGATTGGTTTGGACAGCGGAGGCAGTGATGCTGATTTTGACCAGGCTAAAAAAAGCGATCCGGATGTTCCTGCCTTCAGCAGCGAGACATACCCCGGCTGGTTAACGCATTGGGGCGAAAAATGGCAGCGGCCAGATACCAACGGACTTAAAAAAGAAGTTGAATATCTTTTGAAAAATAAGCGCTCAATCAATTTTTATGTGATACATGGCGGCACCAATTTTGGCTTTACTGCCGGTGCCAATGCATTTTCACCAACCCAATACCAGCCTGATATTACAAGCTACGATTATGATGCCCCCATAAACGAGCAAGGAGGCGCTACCGCCAAATTTTTTATGCTTCGCAACCTTATAGCAAAATATGTTGACTACAAGATACCAACTGTACCAAAAGAAATTGCGGCTATTGAAATACCAGCTATTGATATGAAATACATGACGACCATCTGGAAACGGTTGCCGCAGCCCGTACGGAGCGTACAGCCAAAACCAATGGAAGATTATGGACAGAACCAGGGCCTGATATTGTACCGCACAAAACTCATCGGCCATAAAAGCGGCAAATTAAAAATTTGGGAGCCCCATGATTACGCACTTGTATTTTTAGATGGAAAGTTTATTGATACCGTTTACCGTGATGGCGGCAACTGGACAGTTGATCTGCCTAAAACAGAGTCGGCAGATCCGCAACTTGATATTTTAGTGGAAGGGATGGGGCATATCAACTTTGCCCAATTTATGATTGACAGAAAAGGCATTACCGAAAGGGTAACATTAAATGGTATGACCTTGATGAACTGGCTGGTTTATCCTTTGCCAATGGATGCTGCATTTGTAACACAGGCTGCCACACAAGACCGCGGGCTTAGTGAAGGCCCCGGAATTTTTTATAAAGGCAATTTTAATTTAAGCGAAACCGGTGATACTTATTTCGACATGAGTAAATACAGCAAGGGCATGATTTACGTAAACGGCCACAACCTTGGCCGGTACTGGAATATAGGTCCGCAGCAAAGATTGTATTGCCCGGCCGGCTGGTTGAAAAAAGGTAACAATGAGATAATTGTTTTCGACCTGTTACAAACTGAATCAAAAGCTATTTTAGCATTTAAAACACTGGAGTAAGATGAAAAAATTACTGATCCTGTTACTTATATGTAATACCAAAGCTGTTCTGGCGCAAAAGGCCGAAAATATCATCATTGTCACTACAGATGGCCTGCGCTGGCAGGAAGTTTTTGGAGGCATGGACAGCGCCATTGCCAACAATAAGAAATTTAACCAGGATGACAGCACTGCTATTTTTAAAAAATACTGGTCGGGCGGTACTGAAGCAAGAAGAAGAAAACTGATGCCGTTTTTATGGAGTACCGTGCAGGCAAACGGGCAGCTTTATGGCAATCGTAATTTTGGAAGCAAAGTTGACAATGCAAACCGTTATTGGTTTTCGTACCCCGGCTACAACGAAATATTTACAGGCTATCCTGACACAGCAATCAACAGCAATTCATTTCCGCCCAATCCTCATGTAACATTATTGGAGTTTTTGAATAACCAGCCAGCCTATCAGAATAAAGTTGCAGCTTTTGGTGCATGGAATGCTTTTGACCGGATATTAAATGAAGGCAGAAGTAGAGTTCCTGTTTACGCTGCATTTGATAAAGTGGGCGGCGGTACTCCAACCGCAACAGAGCAAACGATCAATCTTCTCAACCATGATGCTTACAAACCATTTGGTGAAGAAGAATGCCTGGATGTGTTTACGCACTATGGAGCGATGAATTACCTGCAAACAAAAAAACCGAAAGTGTTATATATAGCTTATGGCGAAACGGATGAATGGGCACACAGCGGGCAATACAGGGATTATTTAAATGCTGCCAACATGGTTGATAAATGGATACAGGATATCTGGAACTATGTACAAAGCGATCCTTTTTATAAAAACAAAACAGCATTGTTCTTTACAGTTGACCATGGGCGTGGAGATATTGATAAGAACCAATGGACTGATCATGGCAGTAATATAAAAGATGCTTACCAGATATGGTTTGCAGCTATGGGGCCGGGTATAAAATTGAAAGGAGAAGTAAAAAGCGATCAGCAGTTTTACCAAAAACAGTTTGCACAAACGATAGCAGGCATTCTTGGATTAAAATACACAGCCACTCATCCCATCGGAGAAAAAATAGACCTTAACCAGTAATAAATTTCTGTAACTGCTGTAACAAAGCAAGCTGATTGCCTGCCCTTACAAAATTATGCTCTTCATATTTTGCGCCGTAATAAACATCGTTATTAAGGTGATCGGTTAAAAAACGAAGAGCCTGCATATAGATCATAAATTCTCCGGCGTAGTTAAAATATTGTTTTTCAATTTCAGTCAACGCCTCTCCCATTTCGGATAAATAGCCGTCTTTAATGGCATCGTAAAATTCTTTGCGGATAATTATTTTTGAAAAATCTTTTTCTTCCTCACTAACCGGGCATAAATAAGTACGCATCATATCGCCCACATCGCTGATGAAATAGCCGGGCATAACAGTATCCAGGTCAATTACACAAAGTCCATTGTTTTCTGCGTTAAATAAAACATTGCTTATTTTGGTATCGTGGTGTGTTACACGGCTGGTAAATTGTTCTTTACAAGTCTCATATTTATCCACGATCCTTTTATTTAGTTTGATTGAAGCAATCAGATCTTTTGACTGTCCTATACGTTCAGGATTACCGGCTTTTAATGCCAATTCAAATTGTTGGTAACGCAACGTGAGATTATGAAAATCCGGTAAGGTGATTTTTAACTGACCGGCATCAAAGCCTGATAATAGCCTTGTGAATTTGCCGAATTGCCTGGCTGCTTCGTAAGCCTGTTGCGGCTTTTCAACAACATCAACCGTATGAGAGTTATCTACAAAAGGAAACATTCTATAAAACCCGTTATCAATTCTTACAAGTTCATCCCCTGTAGTTGTAACAAAGGGCGACACAAATAAGTAATCTGGAAAACTTTGTTTTAGATAATTATCAAGGAGCCGGATATTAAAAGCAATATCACCAGGCTGTTTAAATATATCCTGATTTATTTTTTGAAGAATGTATTTTGGTATCCCAGCCCTATCAGCGACCTGCCATGTTGAATTAATCAGTCCGCTGCCAAAAGGCTTTACCTGAAAATTTTCTTCTGCTAAACCAAACTGACATAAAATTCCCTTCATAACTGCTAAATTCGTGCAATTATTGTAATTCGCATAATTCGTGAACTTAAGGCAAGAGATATTAAAAGAACATTCCAAAGCACAATGCACAAAAATTGTGAAATGGGTTGGCAGTAGCCAATCCAGGTTTGATGAACTCTTCAATCTTTTTCTAAATGATGAATACCGTGTTGTGCAAAGAAGCGCCTGGCCTGTTTCTTATTGTGTTGATGCTCACCCTGAGTTGATAAGGAAACACTGGAAAGAACTGATGGACTATCTTAAAAAACCCAATTTGCATGATGCTGTAAAGCGAAACAGTGTACGTTTAATGCAGCATATTGAATTACCAAAAGCTTACCATGGCGAAATTATGAACAGGTGTTTTACTTATCTAGAATCCCCTGATGAGGCTCTCGCCGTAAAATGTTTCTCTATGACGGTTTTGCAGAATCTTGCAAAAGATTACCCCGAAATTAAGACAGAGCTGAAATTAATTATTGAAGATCAGTTGCCCCAACAGACAGCAGGTTTTAAAAGCCGGGGAAAGAAAATTTTGAAAGAACTGGAAAAACTATAGGTTGCGTTTCTTTAAAACTGAGATAGCTGAACCTTCGGCCACCAGTATAGAAACTGGTTTTGTATTAGTCAGGAAAGAAAAAATTTTTCCATACAATTTCCCAAAATCACAATCAACTGAATATTTTTTTACAGGAAAAATTTTCCATGCCGGATGCTGCACATTGTATTCAAACGTTGTGGTATCATTATATTTTGAATATCCCCAGTAATGTTCAGCAATAAATTCTTCTTCACTGCCGGCAATCATCGGCTGGGCGGTATTTTCGACCGTGGCTTGAATACTGTTCCATTTATTTTGATGTTTCCATTGATAAGATAAAGCCATTTCATTTTCAGTTTCTTTCACAGTATGCTTCATTGGTTTTGTAACATACTTTTCATGATACACCGTGTTGGCAATAAAACTGATGGCCGGTTTTGGAACGATCTCTTTGATAAACACAGTACCCCGTTTCCATGTTCCGTTATCATTATACCGTACATAAAAACGAAGGTTCACTTCTTCAAAATTTACATGAAAGGGAATTTTAAAACCGAGCACCCTTGTGTTCATAAACATAAAGCCAACAAGGCTTACATAGCAATTGTCATGAAAAAAATCGAGTTCGGTTTTGTTTGGCAGATAAGGCTGAAGTATTGCAGGATCAACAATATAATTTGCCATGATCAGGTTCTTCCATTCTGCCGTTAAAAACTTTGAAGCCATTTACCTTATTTTTTTTCCCTGTAAAATTCTTTAAAAATAAGCCGCAGGTTTTGATCGTAAGTAAAATAATTATACAACCAGTTGATGAAAACAAAGAAACGGTTTTTTACACCCAGTATCAGCATCAGGTGTAAGCCCATCCATATCATCCAGGCAAAAAAACCACTGAAGTGCAGTTTTGGTTTGGGCATATCCACTACAGCCAGGTTGCGGCCAACGGTGGCCATACTGCCTTTATCATTGTAAACAAATTCTTCCCATTGGGTGCTGCCACTTTTCATTTCCTGCCTGCGTAAATTATTTACCAGCAAATCAGCCATTTGCATGGCTACAGGCGCCACCTGCGGATGCCCGCCTGGCCAGGCTGGTTCTTCCATGTAAGCCACATCGCCGATGGCATACACATTGTCAAAGCCATTAACCCGGCAATGCCTGTTAATTTTAATGCGGTTACCTCTTGCCATTAAACCGGCATCAATACCTTCGGGTACATTACCTTTAATACCAGCGGCCCATATAACCATGCCTGTTTCAATCTTGTCACCATTTTGCAGTTCCGCTGTTTTTCCGTCATAGTTTTTCAATAGCGAATTTGTCAGAACTGTTACTCCCAGTTTTTCTAAATATTTTTGCGACTGTACGCTTGACTTTTGACTCATGGCAGCCAGTGTTTTACCGGTACCTTCCAGCAAATAAATTTTCATTTTTGTAAAATCAAGTTCGGGATAATCTTTGGGCAGCACAAAGCGTTTCATATCGGCAATGGCACCACTTAACTCCACTCCTGTTGGCCCGGCTCCTACCACAACAATATTCATCAGCCGCTGCAATTCAAGTTCGGATTTTACATTCAGTGCATCTTCAAAATTATGCAGCAGCCTGTGCCGCAGTTGTAATGCTTCTACTGTACTCTTCATGGGGAAAGCATTATCCATCAATTGCTGATTGCCGAAAAAATTGGTGTCAGCCCCTGTTGCAATCACCAGCACATCATAATCAAAATCACCAATATCGGTAACGACTTTGTTTTCTGCAGTCAATAATTTTGTAACCTCTGCCATTCTGAAATGCACATTCTTACTCTTATGAAAAACCTTACGCAGCGGAAAGGAAATATTGCTTGCATCCAGTCCTGCCGTGGCAACCTGGTAAAATAAAGGTTGAAACTGGTGATAGTTAAAGCGGTCAATCAAAGTGATATCAAAACCTGGCTTGTTGTTCAGTTTTCGGGCAAGCCGCAAGCCTCCAAAACCTCCCCCAATTATTATGAGTTTCATCTTCTTAAATTTTCAATACAAAGATACATTATTTTCAATAAATTTTGAAAATTTAGGAAATTAATTACTCAATTGCCTTACCCCTCCCATTACAAAAAAAGAATCACCATTTTTTGGCAACTCCGATTAATGACCATTCAAATAAAAAATATAGTGTGGGTAATAACTAATACAGTATCCTCACTTTAATCGTACCCTTTACTTTCCGCAACAGATCCGATGCATTTTTACTCAGGTTCTTGTCAACATCCAGTACCACGTAGCCAATAGCATCATTTGTTTTAAGATACTGGCCAAGAATATTAATTTTGTTTTTGCTCAACTGTGTATTGATCTCCGACAGCACACCAGGCATATTATGGTGAATATGCAAAATGCGGTGTGTCACTTCCCGCGGCGGCAAAGCCAGTTCGGGAATACTATGAGAGCCGGTGCTGGTACCTTTCTCCAGGTAATTAAATAATTTGCTGCTTACATCATCGCCGATGTTCAATTGTGCTTCCTGTGTGCTGCCGCCAATATGCGGCGTAAGCAATACATTGCTTAATCCCTGTAACGGAGATTCAAAATGGTCACCATTTTTTTCGGGCTCAACCGGAAATACATCTACTGCTGCGCCACCAATATCTCCATCAAGAAGTGCTTTACGCAATGCATCCTGGTCAACCACTTCTCCCCTTGCATAGTTTATCAGGATGGCTCCTTTTTTAAAAGATCTCAGGGTTGTTTTGTTGATCAGATTTTTTGTGCTGTCTAGTTCCGGCACGTGCAAGGTTACAATGTCTGCTTTCTTAACAACGTCCTTTAAGGTTTTACGGTCTTCTGCATTACCTAAAGGCAGTTTTGTTTCTACATCAAAAAATATAACTTTCATCCCCAGGCTTTCTGCCAGCACGCTTACCTGTTTGCCAATATTGCCGTACCCGATTATGCCAAGTGTTTTGCCCCTTAATTCATAACTGCCGCTGGCTTCCTTTAGCCATACGCCTTCATGTGCTGCCTTGTTTTTATCAATGATTTTTCTGATGAGCATGATGGAAGCGCCAATCACGAGTTCAGCCACACTCCTTGTATTGCTGTATGGTGCATTAAACACAGCAACACCATTTTTTGTAGCAGCTTTCAGATCTACCTGGTTTACCCCAATGCAAAAACAACCGATGGCCTGTAATTTTGGTGCGCCATCCAGTATTTTTTTTGTTATCTGCGTTTTACTGCGGATGCCCAGCAGGTGAACATTTTTTATAGCAGCCATCAATTCAGCTTCGGTGAGTGCACCATTTATTTTTTTAACATTGGTGTACCCGGCAGCATTAAAGTTTTTTACGGCAACGTCGCTTATATTTTCGAGAAAGAGAATGTTGATCTTTTCTTTAGGATAACTGGTTATTTTATTTTCAGCCATGATGATTACTGCGTATTTTGCACAAATATATTCTATCTGAACCGTAAAAGAATATCATGCCTTCAACGCAGAAACTACCATCGCTCCTGTTTTTATGCTGGTTATTTTATTGTGTTGTATTGCATACTGCCTGCAATACTGTATCTGATAATAACAAAACAAATGCTGCAGATAGTTTACACAGAATTGAATTACCCAACCTTGTTGCAGTACCGGCAGCAGAAGCAATCCGCATTTACAGCTCATGCAGGCTTTGGTATGATACTGTGTTAGCTTTGAAAGGATTTAACGGAGGAATCATCGTTGCCAAAAACGGCAATATCGTCTTTGAAAAATATAACGGAACAGCACATTTGCCCGGCAGCGATACAATCACTGCAAACACTTCCATGCACATTGCTTCTATTTCAAAAACATTTACAGCAATGGCGGTACTTAAACTGCAACAGGAAGGCAAGCTGAATATTGATGATGAGTTCAGCAAATACTTTCCCTTGTTTAATTATCCTGGTGTAACCATCCGTATGCTTTTAAATCATCGCAGCGGATTGCCCAACTACAATTATTATATGGAAAAGCTTGGCTGGGATAAAACCAGGTTTGTAAAAAATGAAGATGTACTCAGTTACCTGATCAACAGGAAAGCAGAACTGGAAGATATTAAACCGCCGGGCCATAATTTTTCTTACTGCAATACCAATTATGCCTTGCTGGCCTTATTGATAGAAAAAGTTACAGGCTCTGCATATGCGGCCTATCTCAACAATTCTTTTTTTATACCGTTGCAAATGCAGCATACCTATGTTTTTACTTTGGCAGATACTTTAAAAGCCGTGCCCAGCTACAATTGGAAAGGAACATTAGAAGCATATACTTTTCTTGACCAGGTTTATGGAGATAAGAATATATACACCACTCCCCGTGACCTGCTTACCTGGGACAGGGCTTTAACATCTGATTTAATTTTTACGCAAGAAACCTTGAACCAGGCTTATGCACCTTACAGTAACGAAAAACCGGGTATGCATAATTATGGCCTTGGCTGGCGCATGACGGTTTTTCCTGACAGCAACAAAATAATTTATCATAATGGCTGGTGGCATGGCAGCAATGCTGCTTTTACAAGGTTGCTTAAAGAAAAGGCAACCATTATTGCCATTGGCAATAAATTTACCAGGGCAGTGTATCATAGCAAAGTGCTTACTTCCATTTTTGGCAATTATTTCTTCCCGGTTGAAGAAGAAGAAAGTATGAATCCCAAAGACACACTTAAACTGCCGGCTCCTTTTTCATCTGCCGACAGCACATCCAAACAAAATGTAAAAAAACAAAAACCCAATTTTAAAAAGAAAGGTTGATCAGGCTTTTAGAACTGATTTTCACTGCTTTTAAAAATGCAGGTTTTGCAGGTTTTTACACAGGATGTGCAATATTTTTATTGAAATTTTGCCGCTTTTTGCATTTTAATCCTTACTTTGAACAGGAATAACTAACGAATGCTTAAAAGAGAAAGACAGGCGTACATTGTACACCAGGTAAATCTGCACAACAAAGTGCTGTCAAATACCTTAAGTTCTGAAATTGATGTTTCAGAAGATACCATCCGGAGAGACCTTCAGGAACTTGATGAAAAAGGAAAACTTATCAAAGTACACGGAGGCGCCTTATCCCACGCATTTCACGACATCACCTACCCCTCCAAAAAAATTTATTCGCAGGACAGTAAAAAGATCATTGGCGAAAAAGCAGCCCGCCTGATAAAAGACGGTATGTTTGTTTTAACGGGCGGAGGAACAACCATTATAGAAATGGCCAGATCGCTGCCTGCAAACCTTTCTGCAACGCTCATTTCGGGCAGTATACCGGCAGTTGTAGAATATATGCACCACCCAATGATAGAAGTAATTGTTATTGGTGATAAACTATCAAAAAACTCTAAGATCACATTAGGTACACATGCTATTGCTAAAATAAATACCTTTAAACCCGACTTATGTTTTTTAGGCATTAATGCTATTGACCTGAAATACGGAGTTACCGACAGTGATTGGGATGTAGTGCAGATAAAACAGGCAATGATAGAAGCTTCACAAAAGGTAATTTGCCTCACTATTTCTGAAAAGATCAATACCATACAGCCTGTAAAGGTTTGTAATTTAAATAAAATAGATATTTTAATAACTGAATTGCCAAAAGAACACCCCCTGCTTCAACCTTATGCAGAAGCTGGGATAACAGTGATGTAATAAATTTTTCAGAACTTTTTTAAACAAACCAAAACATGACTTATATGAGAAAATTTACAAACAGATTAATTGCTATTCTGTTTTTTATGGTTCCGCTGTTAGCACAGGCACAGGCTCCCGTTAGTGGCCGGGTGCTGGATGAAAAAGGGCAGCCGGTTGTTGGCGCTACTGTACTTGTAAAAGGTGCAAAAACCGGAACCAAAACAGATGCCAACGGAAACTTCACCATCAATGCTAAAAGCGGCGATGTACTGGTGATCAGTTCAGTTAATTTTGGAACGCAGCAAACCAAAGTAAAAGACGGGGGTAATGTTTCCGTTAATATGGTTGCCAAAGATGACATCATGGATGAAGTGGTTGTTACTGCAATGGATATTAAAAAGAACCCCCGGGAACTCGGATATTCCGTTCAAACGGTGAAAGGAAACGAAGTGGCAGAAACACAACGTGAAAATTTTATTAATGGGCTGCAGGGCCGTGTAGCCGGGCTTAGCGTAACCCCTACTACCGGAACTGCAGGTGCATCCTCCGGCATTATTCTAAGGGGGTTTAATACCCTTTCGGGCACCAATCAGCCGCTGTTTGTGATTGATGGGGTAATTGCCGATAATACTACATTCAACTCCAACTCACAAGGAGGAAGCGGTGTAGGGCTGGCAAGTGACGGCAACAACAGGAATATTGACAATACCAACCGTATTGCAGATTTAAACCCCAACGATATAGAATCTTATACTGTACTGAAGGGACCCGAAGCAACTGCATTGTACGGCAGTTCTGCCAGCTCGGGAGCTATTGTAATTACAACAAAAAAAGCAAAAACAACAGGTAAAAAATTAATAGTAACATACGATAACAATTTCCGTTTTCAGAAATTAACCAGGTTTGCTGAGGTTAATAATGAATACGGGCCCGGCGCAGCCAATGGCGTACCTGACCCGATTGGGCGTTTTACTTCTTTTGGCCCCAAATGGCCTGCCGGTACAAAATTGTACGATAATGTAAATAATTTTTATGAAACGGGTTTTTCTCAAACACATAACCTGGGGGTTGAATTTGGGATAAAAAACCTGGCATTCAGGGCATCGGGCCAATACCTCAACAACAGTGGTGTGGTACCAAATAATTTTTACACTAAATACACCGGTCGTATTTCCAATACAACCAAAATTGGCAAGTATATAACATTAACCCCGTCCGTTGCTTATTCCTATGCCGATAATAAAAAACCAACCAAAGGCGCTTCATCTTATCTAATGAGCCTGTACCAATGGCCTTCAAATAATGATATTACGAGGTACCAGGATGACTATGGTGGTAAGCTTACTTTATTTAATTCGAACCCCAATGCAGATTTTGATAACCCCATCTGGAGTACAAAAAATAATACCATGGGTGATATTACCCGCCGCTGGATAGCTACAATGGGTATAGATATCAAGCCTTTTGAATGGCTTACTGTTGCCGGCAGGTTTGGATATGACACTTACAAAACTGATGGCTATATTTTAAACCATCCACAGTCTTTTTTTCTTACTGCCCAAACCTTAGGCCGGCTTGAGAACTACTACACCACCTACAAAGGATATAATCATACCATTACAGCAAGCGCTAAAAAAGAATGGAAAGGTTTTAGCGGCCGTTTACTGGTTGGTACCATGTGGCAGGATTTTGAAACCCAGCAATATGCTGTAGTGGGAAACGGCATTGCCGATTCAGTGGTTAATGGCAGGATGTACAAGTATGGAAGTATTATTACCGGCTTTAATCCTACAGACAGCAACCTTACCAACCCCGGTTCACGCCAGCGTTTACAACGGGCCTTATCTCTGGGTTTGCCTAACCTGAGAATTTTCAGGCAACTTGCCTATTTTGGAGAAGTTTCACTGGGCTACAAAAATGTTGTGTTTGTTACCTATTCACACCGCTTTGAAAAAGCTTCCCCCATTCCTCCCAAAAATAACAATTACAGTTACCCCGGTGCCAGTTTAAGTTTAATAATGTCTGATATTTTCCCAATCCTTAAGAAAGGCGAAATCCTTGACTATTTTAAATTGAGGGCCTCTCTGGCAAATACTGCAAGGCTAAATGACCCTTACAGCAACCAGCGTGTTTTTGTGCCTAACCAGAGCAGTTCAAACAACCCGGGCGGTACATTTACATACAGCTTTACCAATAATAACCCCGACCTGGTGCCTGAAAGGCAATCAACTTACGAAATAGGTACCGAAATGAGGTTTTTAAACAGCAGGATAAACCTGGAAGTTGCTTATTACAATACACTTTGCACCAAACAGATCAGCCAGGGTTTCCGGGCCAGTTATGCCACTTCAGCAGTATTGAATACTACAAATGCCTCGTCATTGCGTAACCAGGGTGTTGAAGTTACTTTGAATCTTAATCCGGTGAAAAAGAAAAATTTCAACTGGAATATTAATTTCAACTTCAACCATATGTGGAGTAAGGTGTTAACCCTGCCCGAATCTATTGGCCCGCTTAATGATTATTACAATTCAGATACTTATATTTCCAATGTAAGAGGCGGCTTGATCAGGGGTTTTTCTACCGGTACCATCACCGGTTCAACGTATCAGCGTAACCAGGCCGGTCAAATCCTTATCAATCCGGCAACCGGTTTACCATTAGTTGTTCCCGGCAACCAGCTTATTGCCGACCGTAACCCTGATTTTACTTTGGGTACCTTAAACACATTCAGGTATAAAAACTGGACCTTAAGCTTTTTATGGGACTGGAAAGTTGGCGGTGATATTTATAACGGAACAGACCAGGTACTTACCACCATTGGCAAAAGTGCCCGTACTGCAAACCGTAACAATGCAATTATTGTAGACGGGGTGCTTAACGATGGTTTACAAAATACAGCCAACCCAACAAAAAATACCATTGTCATCATCCCTAATTTCTTAAGTACATATTATACCACCATGCCTGATGAAGAATTTATTGAAAAAGATGTTAACTGGTTCAGGCTAAGGGATATCACTTTAAACTACAAACTGCCGCAAAAACTTACCAAGCGTGTTAAATACTTAAAATCTATGAGCTTTTTTGTTACCGGAAGCGACCTGATCCTTTTTACCAATTACAGGGGAGCAGATCCTTCAATAAATGCCAACAATCCTGGTACTTTGGGTGTGGGCGGTTATGGTATGGATTTGGGTAATGCCCCTACACCGGTAGGTTTTAGCTTTGGTTTAAAAGCCGGTTTTTAATTAATGTATAATAAAGTAAATTTTTAAAAAAAATTGTATGAAAAATAAAATGATAAAACCAATATTTTTCCTGGGGATGATAAGCATTGTATTTGCATCTTCCTGCAAGAAAAAAATTGATGATGCATATACAAATCCCAATTCTCCGGTTAGGGTTCCGATTGAAAGTATCCTGCCTGGTGTAATCGGCGGCTTTACAGCCTTCTTTTCCTCGGCAGGTACAGGTTATGGTGTTCAGGCCGATGGTATATTACTGGGCCGCTATATACAATACTGGGGCACCCAAACCAATGCTGAACTG
Source organism: Ferruginibacter sp. (assembly GCA_016786725.1). Taxonomy (GTDB): domain Bacteria; phylum Bacteroidota; class Bacteroidia; order Chitinophagales; family Chitinophagaceae; genus Ferruginibacter. Next base: position 102,401 of record JAEUVU010000020.1, read on the forward strand.
TATGGCCAGATGGGTTTTCCGGGCAGCCCTCCGGGTAGTGCAAGTGACAATACCGGTGGCCTTTGGGCTGCGGTATATTATGGGCATGGCGGTAATGTAAACCGGATTATTGATTGGGGCACAGAGGAAGGAAAGTGGGATTATGTAGGCGTTGGCTGGGCCATACGGGCCTGGGGCTGGCTGGAACTTACCAATTGCTACGGTGATGCTATTTTAAAAGAAGCATTTAATACCAGCCTTACACAGTTTAAATACGATACCCAACAGGAATTTTACGACAGTTGCCGGGTGATATGCCACCGCTCATTAAGTTATTTAAACAGGACCGATGGCGCTGTAAGCCAGGCCAATCTTGCCGTAGGCGATGCCTTTTTCTATAATGGTGATGTAAGCAAGTGGAAAAAATTTGTTTACGGAATCCTTGCCCGTTCTTATATAAGTTTAAGCGGCAAGGCTAATTTTGTATCAAGTGGTTATGCTGATTCGGCCATTAAATATGCAAACCTCTCATTGACAACCAATGCCGACAACGCCTTAGTGAAAGTATCCGGTGGTTTAACATCGGCAGTAAACAATTACTTTGGCCCTTTCAGGGGTAATATAGGCGCCATCAGACAGTCTGCCTACATTGCCGATCTGATGTCGGGTAATAATACCCAGGCTTTTACAGGTGTAGCCGACCCCAGGAGCCATTACATGCTGAGGCAAAACCTGAATGGCACTTATAAAGGCTTTACCCCATGGCTGGGCTCAGGCGGAGTTTCTGCCAATGATTATCCCAGAAATTTCTGGGGGCACCCAACACCAAGTTCAACACTTGCGCCAACTGCCGACAGCGCCCGGTACCTATATCAAAATACCAGCCCCTGGCCCATGATGACCGCATCTGAAATGCAGTTTATTGTTGCTGAAGCAGCTATACGTAAAGGAGATAATGCAACAGCGCTTACAGCCTACACAAATGCCATCAGCCTCAATTTTGATATGCTTACTACAACTTATAATCAAAATATCCCGGCTGCCCTTGCAATTACACCTGCCTCTAAAGCTTCTTACCTGTCAAACACGGCAGTAGTACCTGCAACACCTGCCGGGTTAACACTTACCAGGATCATGCTGCAGAAATATATTGCCTTATACGCCTGGGGTGTGCAGCAAACCTGGACAGATATGCGTAAGTACCATTACACAGATATTGACCCGGCAACCGGTAACCAGGTGTATGCTGCCTTTACGCCACCATCGGGCACCAACCTGATTGCTTCTAACAATGGCAAACTTGTTTACAGGTGCAGGCCAAGGTACAATTCAGAATACCTGTACAATATACCGGAATTAACAAGGCTGGGTGCGCTGGCCGGGGATTATAACACAGTGAAACCCTGGTTTGCAGAATAACTGATTAACTTTTAAAAAAACGAAAATGAGAAATAAATTTAAAATTCTGGTAACAGCAGCAATCAGTATCCTGTTTATTAATTCCTGCTACGAAAAGAATACATCATTAACCACATTGCAGATCAATGCTGCCAATAATATTGCTTACGTCAAATTCATCAACACTTATGCAGCCAGCAACCCTTCTACTGTTTCACCTTCTGCGGGGCCATCGGTAAATATTTTTGTAAACGATGTTAAGATAAATGCTGCGCCGCTTGCTTATGGTGGCTCGTTCCCGCTATCACCGGCATATACCGGTGTTGCACCGGGCCTCGCCATCAATATAAAAGTGATACTGAACCGAACCAATAACACACCCGTTGCTGGCGATACCATCAGTAATAAGAACTACGACCTGGGAGTAAACAGCTACACCACCTTTTATATTGCCGATACCACCCCAAACCCAACACCTTTCAATCCGTTTGTAGTTCCTATTCAGGAACTGATTACAGATGCACCAGTAAATTTCTACAGGGCCAGGTTTGTAAATATGATACCCAGCAACGATACACTGGAGGTATTTTCAAAGCGGTTAAATGCTGTGATCTTTAATGGTCAATTGTATAAAAATGCCAGTCCGACGGTAGAATTGCCTATTCCTGCTGTAAGCGATACATTTCAGTTAAGAAAAGTAAGCGCCCCTGCAACTGTACTGGCAACAATTAATACCTTCTTACCTACTTCGTCAAGAACCTATACAGTTTATTGCACCGGGCATATTACCGGTACGCCTCGTGCAAGGGTATTAACATCTTTTACCAACAGGTAATAAATAAGTATTAAACTAAATAAAAATGGCTTTCCAAATGAGAAAGCCATTTTTATTATCCCCCTTTCTTTTATCCAAAGAACAAATAGCACATTGCAATGCTCGTAATTATGCAAACCAGGTCGGCCAGCAGCATGGCGCCAATGCTGTAGCGGGTATTTTTTATACCTACTGAACCAAAATAAACCGCCACTACATAAAAAGTGGTATCACTTGCTCCCTGAAAAATTCCGGATAACCTGCTGGGGAATGAATCAGGTCCAAAAGTTCTCATCGTATCTACCATCATGCCTCTTGCCGCCCCCCCGCTTAGCGGCCGTATGAGCGCTGTAGGTAACCCATCAACAAACCTTGTATCCGTACCAAACATGGCAAAGAAATATTTTATTCCATTAATGATAGCATCAAAAGTTCCGCTGGTACGCAGCATACTTACAGCTACCAAAATACCCAGTATGTATGGTATTATCCTGATGGCTGTATCAAAACCATGTTTTGCCCCATCAAGAAATGCAGAAAATATATCTATCTTTTTATACAAGCCGCCCAGTACGATCAATAGAAACACCAATAGAATAAGGCCATTACTAAGGGTGCCGGAAAATAATTGCAACGAACCGGTGTTAAGCCTGGTAACATACCAAACCAATGATGCTATTATAAGAGAGATACCAGATACCCACAGTATCACAACCGATTGAATAAGATTTATTCTTTGCTTTATTGATACAATGATCATGGCTGCAATGGTACCAACAAATGTTACAATCATGCAGGGTATAAAAATATCAGTAGGGTCGCTGGCTTTTTGTGCTGCCCTTACAGCAATCACACTAACCGGTATCAGGTTGAGCCCGGCGGCATGTAAACACAAAAACATGATCTGCGGATTGGAAGCAACATCTTTATTGGGGTTAATTTCCTGCAGGCTTTCCATCGCCCTTAGTCCAAAAGGTGTAGCAGCATTATCCAAACCGAGCAGGTTTGCAGAAAAATTCATGATCATATGCCCCATTGAAGGGTGGCCTTTGGGGATTTCAGGAAAAAGTTTTGAAAAGAACGGCCCTACTATCCTTGATAAAAAACGTATGCCACCTGCTTTTTCTGCAATACTCATAAAACCAATGAAGAGTGCCAGCACTCCAATCAGTTTCAGGCATATTTCAACTGCTGTCCAGCAGGTTTCAATTACACCATCAACGGGTTTTTGTTTTCGGCCCAGTATAAAATCCGGCTCCACTATTCTTGCTGATGCAAACTTAGCTTGTACTTTTAATGCGCTGTCCCTGGTTGTATTTTCTGCAATGATATACCTGGTGTCTTTATCAGCCTCTTTTTGAAAATTGTAAGGATAGTCTTTCATTTGTGCAGCTAATGCGGCAGACGAATTGCTGTCGAGCACCGATACAACCTTAAATTCATCTTTACTGGTACCCGATACCATACGGATGAATATATCGTCCCGCCCGGTTTTAAAGGCATAGTTGTACCCTGCAACCAGGATTGCCACAATGATAAAAGCGCTCCATATCCTGCTTAAAGCCATTTTAAGTAAAAATTAAAAAGTAAAAAATAAAAACAACCTTCATATTTGAAGTTCATTAAAATATGGAATCTGAAATTAGTGTTTTCTCACGAAATAACTCATATCGTTCCAAACCTTACCTTTGCAGCCAATTTGGAAAATTAGAAATCCCGTGCAGGCCTTTTTAATTTTGACTTTTAACTTTTTAATTTTTTAGATATGGCTTTAAAAGCAGGAATAGTAGGATTACCCAATGTAGGCAAATCAACCTTATTTAATGCGGTGAGCAACAGCGCCAAGGCGCAGGCAAGCAATTACCGCTTTTGTACCATAGAACCGAATACAGGCCTGGTGAATGTGCCTGATGCACGTTTGAATAAACTGGCAGAACTGGTGTTGCCGGACCGTATTGTACCTACCCAGATTGAGATTGTAGACATTGCAGGGCTGGTACGTGGAGCCAGCAAAGGCGAAGGGTTGGGAAATAAATTTTTAGCCAATATACGTGAAGTGGATGCTATTATTCATGTGGTGCGTTGTTTTGAAGATGATAATATTTTAAGGGATGAAGGCCCGATAAACCCGGTTAGCGATAAAGAGATCATTGAAACTGAATTACAGCTGAAAGACCTGGAAAGCGTTGAAAAGAAAATGCAGCGTACCGAAAAAATGGCGAAGACAGATCCTAAGATGAAGACTGAACTGGAAACGCTTATCCGTTGTAAAAAACATCTTGAAGAAGGAAAAAATATCATAGCGCTGGGTTTAACCAAAGAAGAGAAATCGGCCATTGATGATTTATTCCTGCTTACCGATAAGCATATTTTGTATGTAGCCAATGTAGATGAAGCCAGCATGCATACCGGCAATAAATATTCAGAAGCGTTGATTGAAGCTGTAAAAAATGAAGGCAATGAAGTAATAGTAATGACCAATGCCATTGAAGCACAAATTGCAGAGTTTGAAAACCCTGAAGATAAAGCTATGTTCATGGAAGAATATAAGATGGTGGAACCGGCTTTGGACCGCCTTATCCATTCAACTTACAAATTGCTGAACTTATCAACCTACTTCACCGCAGGCGTGCAGGAAGTAAGGGCCTGGACGATTGAAAAAGGGTGGAAAGCGCCACAGGCCGCCAGTGTAATACATACCGATTTTGAGAAAGGGTTTATCAAAGCAGAAGTAATTGCCTACGATGATTTTTTAAAATACGGATCAGAAGCTGCATGCAGAGAAAATGGCAGATTGCGTATTGAAGGAAAAGAATACCTGGTGCAGGATGGTGATGTGATGCATTTCAGGTTTAATGTGTAGAGATTTACTTCATTTTCATTTGAGCAAAATATGGGTGCTCAGGATTAACAATCAATTCCTGGCGTAAAGGATGTATCAATACATCCATATCTTCCATATGTATAGCACCAAGTAATGGTTCACTATCCGCAGGTAAAACCATAGCATCTATATTACATCGCCTGTTTTTGAACTTAACTTCTATTGGCCCAACTACATCATATTCTTCCACGCTGCCATTTGCCATTTGGGCTTTTCTTTTCTCTTTTATTGGTAATTGTAATTGCTCTTGTATAGTTTCATTAATAGCCATCATATAAGCTCCGCTATCAACAAGCATATTAACATTCATTTGTTTTATTTCCTCTTCACCTATAATATTCCTTTTGGCAAGTATTAAATCTTCACCATTAATTAAAGTTATCTCTGCATAAACCAATCCCATACTATTATTTTTATTAAAGATACGAATTTTATGTTCAGCCTAAAAAGCAAACGGGCTCCTGAAATCAGAAGCCCGTTTTTATTATGATTTAAAATATTATTGAGGTAATAATACCTGGTTAATTTTATGTATTGTTCCATTTACAAAGAACTGGTCGCTTGTTCCGTTTGGCTCAGGTGTAGGGTTAATTAAGATGGCAGCAGCTGTTGCATTAGCAGCACCTTTAATCGTTGCTGCTGTAACAAATGGGCCCGTGAAACTAGCTGTAAGGCTAACACCTGGATGAGTTGGAACAGCACTGTTCAACAATGTTGGATAAGATGTTGCCGTTGTAGGAAAATTATTTAAGAAAGCCCTGTTGCCCAATATATGGTAAACCACGATGCCTTTAACTACAGTGGGCGTAAGCACAGGATATAAAGCAGGGTTGCTGAAAACACCTGGAGTAGATGCAAGGGCAGCAGCCTGTGCAGCAGCAGTTGCAGGCGGTACTCCTTGTGCAATTAAGGCCTGGGTTATTTGTGCAGTTAAAGTGGCCTGAAAAGCCGCATTGGTTGGTGCAAATACAGTGATATTAGGACCGAAATTACTCAAAACCCAAACAAGGCTGGCAGAAGTTGTTGGTGCCACCCCACTATCGGCACGGTTAATAGCTGCTGCTAAATAAGTCATATCAGCATCAGCAAAAATCCTTTGCGCCAGTACTTTTGACGGTGGTGCAGGTAAAGCGGCGGCTGTGTGAATAACGCCATTTGCAACCACATTATCTACAGATACCAATGGTATATTATTTACCCAGTTACCATTGCGTGTGCTGGGGAAAGTAAGCAATCTAACCAATGGATTAAAGCTTGAACCCGATGTTGGATTTAAGTTAGTTGGGTAAAACCAATTGGGGAAAGTATTAGGTACATTTGCCATTTTAATTGACTGGGGCATCATATTATAGCTAACAATGCTTGCTGCTGTTGTAACCGGCAGTGTATTGGCAATAAAACCTGATACAACTGCATCAGGAGCTCCGGGAGGTACTGCACCGCCGGATGCTGCTGTTACAAACTGCCTCATAGCTGCATTATTGGGCACAAACATGGTAAAGATGTTCGACTTATTGTTTACTGTTGCCAACAAACCACTTCTTACAATCATCCTGTAGTACAAACTGTCATCGGCTATCGTGGCGATCGTTTCGCCCAAAGCCGGTGTGGTTGGCGTAACAACAACCGGTGTTGCAAATTGCTCCACATCTTTATTGCAGGAAGAAAGCATAAACATCATTGCCGCAATCGCCGGCAAAGCGTGAATCTTGATCCTTTTAGCTATATATTTCATAATTAAATTTTTAATTGTTGTTTTATTCAAATTATCCTGAACGATTAATAGATATTATATCCAAAGCTCACATAGTATAAACCACCAACCTGTGAGTTTCCGATCGCATTATAATAGTATTGGTTCAGTAAATTGGTTGCACCCAGTTTAATTACAGATTTATTTGCTTTGGGCAGTTTTAAGCTAACCTGTGCATCCAGTGTGTGTACAACAGGCAGGTTGCCGGTTGCAAAATCGCCCTGGTAAAGGAAAGCACCCTGGTAACGGTAGGCCACATTAAATCCTAAGCGTTTGCCTGGACCAAAACCAGAGTTACCAAGATACGCATTGGCTTTGTATTTTGGAGCATTGAAGTAAGCAACAAAATTCGATGGCACATCTTTTAATATATCAGAAGCAACGTTGGCTCCGATTGTAAAGTTCCAGGGCAACCTGTAATCAACCCCTAAACCAAAGCCGTATGTTTTAACTTTATCGGTTGAGTTAACAGGTATCGAAAGCCTTCTGCCATTTAATGTATCGCTCAAAGCAATGGCAGCCCCTGAAGCCTGCACGGTTACTTTTCTGCCTAAGAAATCTTTGTAAGTTCCATAATATCCGTACACATCTACCAGTAATTTACCCTGCATCAGCAAACCTTTAAATCCTCCTTCAAAAGAAGATAAAGATTCAGGCTTAAGATCCTGGGGGTTGAACGCCACTGTATTACCGGCCCTCAATGCATCAAAATCATAAGGTTGTTTTGCAGAAAAATTATAGTACTCCCTGAAACCTGGGTTACCACCAATTAAATAAACATTGCTACCCACTGCCAGGTTAATAAATTGTTGCTGGTTTGATGGGAAACGGTAAGCAGTTTGGTATGATAAACGGAAATTGGCATTCTCCATTAATTTGATCAGCGCAGTAGCTCTCGGCGTTATCCTGCCTTTAAAATTCTCATTTTTATCATAGCGGCCAGAAACAGTAAGATGAACCCTGTTCATCAACTTACGGCTGAGCTGCAAATAAGCACCATATTCAGATATTTTAATAGTTCCGTTTGAATCTGCGAACAAAGTTCCGCCAGAGTTCAATACATATTGCTTATAGCTGCCTCCTATCAACAGATCAACCCATTTGCCGGTTAAATGGCTCATGTTATAATTGCCTTCGAGGCTATATAAGTCTGATTTATCAAGCAATAAGGCCCCGCCCAGTTTAATGGGCATTTTGCGTATTGAATCATAAGCTTTTACAAAACGGTCACTTCCTGCAACCGGGCGGCCTGCATCTGAAGCAGCCCTTGCCCCTGTATGAGCATTTGCATCGGTAGCGCCTGCTAACCTCAATGCAAGATATGTTTGAGAGTATTGGGAAAACCAGCCGGTGGCGCCACCACTTGGTTTCCAGCTTTCGTTAAACAAACGTGTTGCAACAGTAGTGTTATAAGATTCACCGGCATTTTCCTGGGTAGTATATGCACGTAAAGACCAATACCTGTTAGTGAATTCCAGTTTGTACTGGCCCATCTTAAAATCTTTTAAAGAATATCTTTCGCTGCCGGTGTACACGGTATTACCAGTACCCCAGTATGCAGCAAATGTAGCTTCAGTATGTTTGGTAATCTTGTAGTGAAGTGAGCCACCCAGTTTAAAATTTACCGTGTTTGGATTGGTAACTTCTTTTTCGGTATAACCTGTACGGGAAACATTTATAGATGCCCCGCCATTTAAAGTATCAATAAAGTTTTTGAGGAATGGTGCTGCAGTAGAACCTATCGCATTTAAAACAGCGCTTCTTATTTCCGCTGTTGTTTCATCACCATACACATTTATGCCATCATAATTAGGATCAGATTCCCGGGTTCCGGCTTTTACACTACCACCTGTTGCAGCCCTCTGGTAGTTCCTGTAATCCCTGCCCTGCCAGTCTTTAGCCTGTATCAACTCAGCATTAATCTTAAATGCAAATTTATTTCCAACCTTTTTTGCCCATCTCATGGTCCAGTTATGATAAGCCGATGCAGGGCGCTGGCTTGTTGAACCAACATGCATCACCCCTTCTTTTACCAGTACAGATAAACCCTGGTATTTGAAAGGGTTCTTGCTGGTCATAAGCAAAGTACCGTTCATACCACCGGCACCATACAGTGCTGATGATGCACCTGATAAAAGTTCTATGTTATCAACATCCAGTTCACTTAAACCGATGATGGCCCCTACAGAAAAGTTAAGTCCCGGAGCCTGGTTATCCATTCCATCTACCAATTGATTGAAACGTGTATTACCGCTGCCATTAAAACCCCTGGTGGTGGGTGTGCGGAAAGTGAGTGAAGAAGTAGTAACGTCAACACCTTTCAAAGTTGATACCACATCATAATAGTTTGAAACCGGTGCGTTGCGGATGCTTGCCGCACTTATTCTTTCAATGGAAACAGGTGATTCCATTATTTTTTGGGGAACCCTGTTGGCAGCCACGATAACTTCCTGCCCTAATGCATTGGCAGGTACAAATTCAATCTGCGCCATATTGCCGGGGTTTGAAACAGTTACTTCCTGCAATTCATATCCTACAGAAGAAATCAAAAGTGTAACCGGCAATTTCTTCACCGTTAATCTGAAATTTCCTTTATCATCAGTAAAAGTTCCATTGTCTTCCCCTTTTACTATTACAGAAACAGCGCCTGCTCCTTCTTTCGAACTGCTGTTTCTAACATTGCCGTTAATAGTTACATTTTGTGCAAAAGCTGTTATCGTGATGATATTAGCCAATAAAAATGCAACCAAATAGCTTGTAACTTTTCTCATATCGCGTTTTTTGGTTTTAAATATTAAGCAAATTAAGCATTGTTATTTCTACCTGAAAAATTTATTTTCCAAGCCTGTTAACAACTTACAAGGTGCAATTGAAGCAATTTAAAACTGCCCTTGGTATTTTAGCAGCATGAAATCCTTCAAATTTGAGCGCCAAACCGGTTTTTACTCCGGAAAAGTAAGAGATGTTTACTCAATTTCCAACAATTATCTGGTAATGTTTGCCAGCAACCGTATCTCGGCTTTTGATGTTATTTTACCCCGCCCTATACCTTTTAAAGGACAGGTTTTAAACCAGATTGCTGCCTGGATGCTGAATGCTACCAAAGACATATGTCCAAACTGGTTAATATCGGTTCCTGCACCCAACGTAAGCATTGGTAAAAAATGTGATCCATTTAAAATTGAAATGGTGGTAAGGGGCAATTTAACCGGCCATGCCTGGCGGACTTATTCATCCGGAAAAAGGGTTTTATGCGGTGCTGCAATGCCCGAAGGAATGAAAGAAAATGATTATTTCCCCACCCCCATCATTACACCCAGCACAAAGGCCGAAGAAGGGCATGACGAGGATATTTCACCTGCTGAAATAATTGAAAAAGGTTTGGCAACAGAAACCGAATGGAATGCTTTGAGCAATTATGCCCTGCAATTATTTGCACGTGGTAAAGAAATTGCCGCTAAACAAGGCCTGATATTAGTTGATACTAAATACGAGTTTGGCAAACTCAATGGCGAAATTGTTTTGATGGATGAAATACATACGCCGGATTCAAGCCGCTATTTTTATGCTGATGGTTTTGAAGAGCGCCAGGCAAAAGGTGAAAGACAAAAACAATTAAGCAAGGAGTTTGTAAGAGAGTGGTTGATAGAAAATAATTTTATGGGTAAAGAAGGACAAACTGTACCGGCAATGAGTGATGAATGGATACAGACCATCAGCAACCGGTACATAGAACTTTACGAAAAGATCATTGGTGAAAAATTTGTACCGGTTGAGTTGAGTGATGAGGAGACAGAAAGGCTGGTTGTTAAGGAACTGAAGAACTTAGAAATATAAACTCACTTCTTATTCATCTCATCTAACCTGGGCCTCAATCTTTTTTTACTCTTATTAAATATCATCATCCCTTTGTCAATTCCTTTGCGCAATTCCACCTGCTCTTCTAAAGGCAGGTTATAAACCGTTTGGCATTCAACCGTGCAGCAGCCATCATATTGCTTTGCACATTCATCACATTGGATGAAAAGCAAATGGCAACCATCATTTTTGCAATTGGTATGTGTATCGGCCGGTTTGCCGCACTGGTGGCATTTGGCAATGATGTCTTCAGTTATCCGCTCCCCCAGCCTGTCGTCAAAAACAAAATTCTTACCAATGAATTTGGTTTCAAGCCCTGCAGCTTTTGTCTGGCGGGCATAGTTGATAATACCACCTTCCAGATGATACACATGCTCAAAACCATGATGCAGCATATAAGCGCTTGCTTTTTCGCAACGTATGCCGCCGGTACAATACATGATGATGTTCTTGTCCTTCTTATCCTTCATCATATCCACCGCCATGGGCAGTTGTTCACGAAAAGTATCGCTGGGTATTTCTATTGCTTTTTCAAAATGGCCTACTTCGTATTCGTAATGGTTACGCATATCAATCACAACCGTATCATCATCCTGCAGCAACTCATTCATTTGTGCAGCATTTACATACCTGCCTTTGTTTTGCATACTAAAACCGGGATCGTCAATGCCATCGGCAACAATTTTTTCACGTATTTTAATTTTAAGCACCCAAAAAGATTTACCATCATCATCAACAGCAATGTTCAGCCTGATATCTTTTAGCGCAGGAATGGTATTGAGGTATTCCCTGAAAGCATCAACATTACTTTCCGGCACACTGATCTGTGCATTAATGCCTTCTTCAGCCACATAAATACGGCCAAATACTTTTAAAGCATTTAACGCTTTATACATTTCGTCCCTGAAGAGTTTAGGGTCTTCTATCTGGAAATACTGATAAAAGGAAATAGTTGTACGATGCTCTGTTTCTGCGTACAATTGTTTTTTTAATTCCGCCTGGGAAACACGATTGTGTAATACTGCCATAATATTTTTATTTGAACCGGTTTTGAAACGGTAACCCGCCTTTGGCGGATTGGATGCTTGCAGGCAAACCAAATTATGCGGCAAAGATAAGTAAAACTTTATTGCAGGCTGATAGAACTGCGGCGGTTGCGGCTGCTAACCCTCATATTTCCTCCCAAAATTCCTCCTGTACCGATTCTGATACCGGTTGAGGCCGATCTTCCATTTACATAAGCTGCTACAAAATCAACCCTGAATAGCTTCAGGATGTTTTCAAGCCCCACAAATACTTCAACGTAATTGTTTTTACTGTTTACATAAAACGCATTGCCCCCTCCTGCTAAATTCCAGTTAAGCCGTTTAAATAATGGAATTTTGTTGGTGATGAGACCGTTGAAATGATGTTCTAAATGCCCGTATGTATAAAACGAACTGATGGTGCTGTTGTCGTAATAAGGAGCCAGTTGAAAACTGTTTACATACTCGCTGGCACGTACCACACGGTTGCCGTTAAAGTGCTGGTAATCCTGTATAAACGCTTTTTTGCTGTTCAAAAATCCTCCAATGCCAATTTTATATTTCAGTAAACCAGCAAGCTTAAGATTCTTGTCATCACTAATGCTGAAGCGCCATTTATCAAAATTCACATCGCTGCTAAAAATCCCCGGGATACCCTTGCTGTAACTGAAACTAAAAGTTGGATAATTTGAGCCGAGTGACATTTTACGGTTTGGATATTGAATATAGCGTTGCCCTGGTTTTATGCTGATATCAAAACTGAAAATAAACGCCTGGTGCGCCACTGAGGGATATGCAACAGTATCCTTGTAGGCAAAATTTGGTGTGAGGTTCTTCTGGTTATTTTTAAAGATCACAAAATCGGTTGTATTATCAAGCGGTATCCTGTCTTCATACAAAGCATTTACATTAAATCTTAGCCCTCCCTCATATCTTTTACTGAAGTTTACTGAGCCATAATAATTCTCATAGATCTTCATATAATTATCACCATACAACAAAGTGCTGATGGAATTGGCCATGCTGGTTATTGGATTATCCTTATTGAACTGGCTTACTTTTTTTCCTCCGGAAAACGTCCAGGTTTGCCTTTTTATTTTTTTGTCAGTATCCCAGTCACGGGTACGAAAAATAATATCTGCCCACATATTCAAATGTGTATTATTAAGCCCATACCTGAAGCTGGGTTCAAAAGAAAAATTGGTTTTTATTTTTTTAAGGTACCGGTTGTAATAGGGATAGGCGCTCAATACCAAACCTTCCACCGTATTGTATTCCAGGCCAAGCAGCAAAGGTTCAATACCCCAGCTGTGATTACCATTAATCGTGTACTTCGTCCGGTTCAACCCTTTATGAAAAACATTGTACACTTTTACCCTGCCCTGCTTTTTATTCAATGAGTCTACCGATTGCTGGCTGATGATTGAATCTTTATTAACCTGAAAAAGACTATCCTTAATCTCATAATCCATGCGCTCTTCAATCTCCAGGGGCATGGGCCTGATGCTGTCCCAATAGGCAACCGGTTTTTTATTGGATGCCGTATCATATTTTACAATCACTTTATCAAACCTGTTCTTTGCAAATATGGGGTTTATATTATAGTCAGAATATACAGACACAAAATTGCCGATTGCATCAATACCAAATTGCTTAAAAGTAAAATTGATGCGTTGGTTTTTTACACGCCAAATATCTTTTGCAACAGGCACATGCAGCTGAATGATATGAAGTGAATCAACAATTTCGAGTTGGGAGGTTTTAGTCAACACCAGGTCAAGACTATGGATACGCCAATCGCCATCAGTAATATTGATAACGCCTGAAAACGCCGGCTCAAAACTGCGGCGTGGAATTACTTTTATGCTGTTGATCTCCTTTCCATCTTCATAAAAGCTGCCCAGGTATTTATATTTATACATACTGATAGCTGCATCTGCAATGGGCGATACAAACCCACGAGGATTTAAACGGTCGAGAAATACAGAAATATTATTCTGGTAAAAACTGATGAACGTAGGAAAGGTAAACCCAAAACCATCGCTGCCGCTAACCCTGCTGCTGAGTACTTCCATTTTAAATTTATCGGGTTGCTTCACATATACTTTGGCTATAGATTCAGACAGGTAAATAATGCCTTTACGTGACGAATCGAGCCCCATATCCTTTACCTCTTCTTCCTTTATTTTGCGGCCCAGTATCTGTTTGGGCAGTTTACGCAGCTTCATCATGTCTTTGGTGTAAAGCCCGCATTCAAATGCCTGTACCTGCCCGCTATAAAAACTACGCTTTTTTATTGCCTGCCTGATGATTTCATACGCCGGGTCTTCGGCGTTTGATACCACAACTTCTGCCATATCTAATTGCTGGCCTGATATTATGAAAGTAAGTTCAGCATCTTCATTCTTAATGGTAATACTTTTTTCCTGTGTTTTATAACCGATATGCTGGCAAACAACCGTGTAAGTTCCCGGTGTAACTGAGAAAGAAAATTTTGCTTTATCGTTGGCACTGGTGCCAATGGATGTTCCCTTAACCGTTACAGACGCATAAGGCAACAGGTCCCCCTTGTCTGTAAATACGGTGCCGTAAATTTTTTGGGCTGATGAGGTTTGGGCAATTAAAAGAAAAACGAATAATAAAGCTTTGGGCATACTTTGTTTTGAGTACAACAAAATTAGGAGTGAATTTGTTACATATTCTCTAAAAATAATTCAGGTGTCAGGCCACTATTAAATACACTGTCGTTAAAAAATGTCCTTAATAATTAAAGTAACCCGAAATTGTAAAACTGAGCATAGTGGCCAGACACCTTTACGCCTCTATTTCGTTTTACGTAAATAACTGCCGGCCAATGCCGCAAAACCTGCCACCAATGCACCTATCAAAGCCGTTGCAAATATTAACAGAAAAGGATTATCCATTTTCAAAACCAGCTGCGATATTTTATGTGCCAGTATATGGTCATTATTATTGCTTATCCAGAAACTTAAGCCGCCCCACAATAAGAGCAAAGCAACAAAGCCGGTAAAAAAAGCCTTTAATGGTTTTTGCGGTATCAACGCAGCTACAATAAATGAAGCAATGGCAATGCTCCACCAGGGAAGAAAAAGGCAGGCGGCAAAGCTGAGTAAAATGGTTAGTATGAGTGAGATGAAGAATTTCATTTTAATAGTTTAGTAGGTTTAGTGAGTTTAGAAGGTTTAGGCGCTGATTTAAAAAGTTATTATCTAAACTTATTTATTAAAACTCATTTTTGCGATGACACGTTTATCGCCTGCTTGTTCTTTGGTCATCATCCACAGCAGATAATATTTTCCGGCAGCCCATTGGTCAACAAAGCTGTCATAATATTTGCTGCCGGGGTTACCGCTTTGTCCGCCGGGATAAACACCATAGGCCTCAGTTTGAGCCGTAAGGCTAATTACCATGCGCCAGCTTGGGCCATGATCTACTTTTGTTGCATTGATACTGCGATAGCCTCCTCCAATGGGCAGGTTAAGCCTGCTGAACGGAGCCAGTTTTGCCAGGTGATTAACCCTTGTTGCTTTGTTTTTTTCCCAATCAAGTTTCCCGGCAGCTTCCAGTTTCTCCAGTTGGGGCACTGCATTTTTAAATGCTGCCGTTACATTATCCGCCAGTGTTTCAACCTGCGGGGTAGTATTATTGTCTAAAAATTTATACGCTGAATCTTTCAATATCTGTTCAACCAGCGTACTGAAAAAAGGCCTCATCACTACTTTGGGCGCTTTTGCATATTCATCATTATAAACTACTGAGTCAAACTTATTCCAGAAAACATCAAATACAGAAACACCTTTTGAACCCACATCGTTACTGCAGTTCCAGGTTTTCAGTATATCAAAGTATTTTTTTTCTGTTGCATTCAATTCGCCCTCTTTCATATTTGCAATTATAAAAGGCATGGCTGTTGCAGCACCTATGTCAAAATTATCTGTTTGAAGCGTCATCATATCCTGTGGCGTGATATTGCTCATTGCATTCAACCGTTTGTTAATGATGATTCCGCGATATGGCGGATAATCTCTTCCAAGGTAATAAGGATAAGTATTATCATCAACCGGCTTTTGATTGGCGCTGCTTACAAAAGCTCTTTCGGGATTGTACTGATAAGGCACTTCATCCTGCGGAATCATGCCCTGCCATAAATAAGCTGTGTCATAACCCGGCATCACAAAATCGCCCTGCCCTTTCCATTTTGCCGGCCACTCTCCTTGTGTACGCAAAGCAATGTCGCCGTTCTTTGCAGCAAACACAACATTTTGGCCGGGTGTGTGCAGGTTGGTTACGGCGGCTGAATAATCAGCATAATTTTTTGCACGGTTCAGCATATTGAAAATCCTCAACTCGTTGCTGGCATCATGTGCTTTCCAGCGTACAGCGTAGTATTTATTGTTTGTATTTTTTCCTCCGGAGAAAGACTTATCATACATCACCGGGCACCAGTCGTTACCCAATTGCACATAAGCAACCGAATCTATAAAACCGGGTTTGTTTTTTATTTTGATAGTATCTATCCTGAATTTAGTTGCATGATACTCTCCATTAAAAAGATATTCTTTTCTTGTATCGTTTTTAAATTTTATTTCGAAATAATCCCTTACATCCCGGCCGCCGTTGGTAAAACCAAAAGCACAACTGTCGTTATAACCAATAACAACTCCCGGCGCTCCCGGAAAGCTTACCCCGTAAGCATTGAAGGCGGGTGTAGATATCTGTACTTCGTACCAAAGCGACGGAAGGTTTAATCCCAAATGAGGATCATTACACAAAATAGGTGCACCGCTTTTTGTTTTGCTGCCACTCACTGCCCAGTTATTGCTTCCGTTATCACGATCTGGTTTTGAAGACTGAGTTACAGCAAGATCATGATTATTAAAATAACCGGAGTCAACATTGGCAGGCGCCGCCGGAAATATTTTTTGTTTTTCAAAAACAGTTCCTTTGGGAATGATAGGGTCTAAAGAATCCTGTATGAACGGAAACAGCTTTGCAAAATCTTCGGCATTGAAATAACTTTTAGCATTTGTCAATTCAAAATCATCATCATGCGCAGCCAGGTCGTAACTCATGTATTTTAAAAACAAAGACGTTTTAAGATTGGTCCATTTTTCCGGCTTATATCCTATCAGTTTATACTCCAGCGGCAGGCTGCTTTCAGTCAATTTTTCGATATATGCATTAACCCCTGCAGTATAAGCATCGCATTCTGCTTTTATCACCGGGTCTTTCTCAACTTCTTTTAAAGCAATTTCTGCGGCATATACCATTCCTAACCTTCTGAACTCACGGTCGTGTTCCAGTCCTTTTTCGCCGAGTATCTCACTTGCTCTTCCACCTGCTGCAAAAGTCTGCAGTTCCATTTGCCAAAGGCGGAATTTTGCATGAAGATATCCCTGTACAAAATAGGCATCGTTTTCCTGCTCGGCAAAAATGTGTGGCACCAGGCGGTCATCCAGGTACACTTCTACCTTACCATTTAATTGAGGGAATGTAAGATTGGCACTAAAATCTTGAGAAGCAGCCTCGGCATTTTGCCAAACCCCATGTTGCGGACTTAATAATTTACCCAACGGAGCCGGTGTTAGCAGGCTGGTATTTAAAACCACTACCAACCCTGAGGTAACAGCAGCCGAAACAATAAAAGGAACTATTCTCATAAACCTGGTTATTTGCTGTAAAATACTAAAATATGCTCAACATTTAACTTCCGCAGGATTGATCATTAATTTATTAGCTGAGGAACTTTCATAATAAAGACTAACTAATCTGTAATGGTACGATGTTTGTTTTACTGCTCTACAGAAATTAAATTCCTCATTCTGTAAAACAAAAACTATGAAAAAGTTCCTTATTGATTTAATACCCGCCTTTGCGTTGGTATTCCTGATCGCTTCATGCAGTAAAGATGATACAAACAATACATCTACCGTTCAGGGCACATGGACCGGCACAGGGCAGTACGGTACTTCAGGCGGAAACCCAACTTATGTGTTTACATTAACTTTTAAAGCAGATGGTACTGTTGACATAATTGGTGATAACTCCGTGGGTGCAGATGCAGCAACCGGTACCTGGGCAATGGTAGCAGACAGTGTTCGGGCTACTTATAAATATACCGGCTCAAGTGCTATGTATACTTTATCAGGCAAATACACTTCGGGTACAACTGTAATGAATGGCACCATCGGGTTAAGCCCGGTAACAACTGGCATTGGTATCTTCAGCGTTACCAGGCAGTAAGGCAAACTACCAGTAAAGAGTACCAGTTTGCGGTATTGCGTATAAAAATATTTGCATTTAGTTTTGCATCATAATATATTAACCAAAAACTCAAAAAATGAAAAAGAAACTGTTTATCACTGCCATTACTGCCATGATGCTTGTCGCCATCTCTTCTTGTAAAAAAGACGATTGCCCGGCTCCAACATACCCCATTGAAGGCTATTGGGTAGGCAAATATGGAAGCGGCACAAGTACCCCCTCTGCAGGTTATTCTATGGTTATAGAGCCAGGAGGTACAGTAACCGTCGCTGATGGCGCTACCATTACCGCATCATCAAAAGCTGCCGGAACCTGGACTTTGACAGGAAATGTTTTTAAAGCCACTTATACATATTCTACTCCCGGAGGGTCTACTTTTAGCATACAAGCCACCTGGACTAATGATGGTAAACTTACATCAGGAACTTATGGCAGCGGATCCAACACTTCAGGAGGAGGTACCTGGTTTATGGACAGGAAGAATTAATTTTTTGTTCTATTAAAGTAAAGCTGCCCGTTAACGGCAGCTTTTTTATTTTTGTGCCATGAAAGAAGAAAGCATTGATGTAAAAAATATACTGGGCCTTAAACTTCCAAGCGACCCACGCTGGGTAAATTTAGCCGAATTGCAGTTGGATGAAATTTTAACTGATCATGCGTATTGTGAACAGAAGGCTGCAACCACCTGTATTTCGCTGATCACAAAAAACCCAGATAAAGAATTACTGGTAGAAGAACTGATGCCCATTGTTACTGAAGAATGGGGGCATTTCAGGATGGTGCTGGCAGAGCTGAAAAAAAGAAAACTGAAACTGGGCAGGCAGCGTAAAGATGTTTATGTAAACAGTTTATTGCAGTTTCAGAAAAAAGACGGCAGCCCAACGGAAAGGTTTTTAGATCAGATGCTGATAATGGCATTGATAGAAGCCCGCAGCTGCGAACGTTTCAAAAGATTAAGTGAAGGCCTGGATGATGCATACATGCGTAATTTTTACCGCAAGTTTATGGAAAGCGAAGCAGGGCATTACACATTATTCATTACGCTAGCAGAGCATTATTTAGACAAAAAAATTGTTCGTAAGCGCTGGGCCGAATGGTTGAAGTACGAAAAAGAATTAATGAAGGAGATGGAATTGAGAGGCGACAGGATACATTAGTGTTTGTCATTTCGACGACAGGAGAAATCTATCCTGTTCTTCTACAGATTCCTCACTTTGTTCGCAATGACAAAAAAAATCAGCTTGTAAAGTACCTTTCTTCTTCATCAAGATTTAAATATGAGAATTGCTGCTGCAGTTTTTTCACTTTCTCTAAATTAGTTTGCAGAAATCTTTTGTGTTGCTCAGAGGTTGGGTTGAATGGTTTGTGATTTTTGGCGGCAACGATAACTGCAATTTCTTTCATGAGCTGTTGTGATGGCTCATCAATACAGGCTGCCATAAATTTTTCCCACACATAGTTGGTAGCTGCATAGTTAGGGTGAACCATATCTTCTGCAAAAAAGCGGTAATCACGCAGGTCGTCAATAATTAATTCGTAAGCTGGAAAATAAAAGCAATTGTTGTTTTTTTCAGCCAGTTGATGCACAGCCTGTATCAATGTGGCTTTGCTGCGGTTATTCTCAACAAACCCGTCACGCAAATGCCTTACCGGACTGATGGTAAAAATGATTTTAAGTTCAGGATTAAATACAACAGCTTTATCTATTAAGTTCTGCAGATCAGTAAAAACTTCATCCACAGTTAACAAACGCTTATTAAATTTATCAGTCGGCACTTTGTGGCAGTTGGCAACAACTGCTTTATTATCCAGTTCATACACAAAAGCAGAGCCAAGGGTTATTAATAACCAATCAGCCTTTTTTAAAAAAGCATGTGCTTTATTTTGCGATTCATTAATTGCCTGTAAGCATATATTTTTATCGGGATGAGAGAAACGGCTATGATGTTCCCAGCTATTCCAACATTCGTTCTGATAAAAAAGACTGGCTTCTGTGTATTGCTTATTGCTTATGTAAGATGCTATAGATTTTGTAATACTGACAGGATTAAAGAGAATTCCATTTGGATTATCCAGTACTGTAAATTTATGATTGGCAAGTTTGGTGCCGATCTGTTCAGTAAAACATGAGCCTATCAGCAATAATTTTTGCTGATGGCTGATCTTTATATCAAAAGGTTTGGGAGTAAAGTCAAGACGAAATTCCATAACATTAATTACACGAATATTTCTGATGCAAGCAAACTACATTTTTGTAAAGCTTCTTTATCTAAATTGTTCAATAAATTCAATTCTTCAAAATACGGTATCATCAGTTCCGTATCCATATTGCCTACCAGTTCATCATCTGCCATGGGGCAGCCGCCAATGCCTTTTAAAGCGCCGTCAAATCGTTTGCAGCCGGCCTGTAACGCAGCTTCCACTTTTTCTTTCCAGTTAGATGGTGTTGAGTGCAGGTGAACGCCTATCTCTGTTCCGGGCAATGAATCAACCAGGTGTTTAGTAACCTGATAAACCTGTTCTTTGGTTGCCAGGCCAACTGTATCGGCCAGTGAAATTATCTTGATATCCATCTCCACCAGCTTGTTCACCCAATCAAAAACAATGGCTTCATTATAAACATCACCATAAGGGTTTCCAAAACCCATGGAGACATAAACCACCAGTTCCTTTTTACTTTTTATGCAAAGGTTTTGTATCCCTTCTACCCTGCCCAGCGATTCAGCAATGGTTGAATTGGTATTTCTTTTTTGAAAAGTTTCTGAAACAGAAAATGGAAACCCCAAATAAGATATCTCATCAAATACAACAGCATCCTGCGCTCCTCTTTCATTGGCAATAATTGCCAGCAATTTTGTATTCCCAATTCCTGATTCCAAATTCCTGATTACTTCCTTTGTATCCGCCATCTGCGGTATTGCCTTTGGCGAAACAAAACTGCCGAAATCAATCGTATCAAAACCAATCTTTAATAAAACATTGATGTATTCGATTTTTTTTTGTGTGGGTATAAAATGTGGCCAGCCCTGCATGGCATCACGGGGGCATTCAATAAGCTTTATCGCATTGGCTGAATTCATGAACGTTGTTTCGTTACTTCATACAAAATAATACCCGTGGCTACCGATACATTCAATGAATCAAAATCGCCGGTCATGGGTATTTGAAAATTTTCATCGCATATCTTTAAAAGCGCAGGATAAACACCTTTCTCCTCTCCTCCCATCACAATGGCACAGGGTTCGGTAAAATTGCAATCGTATGTTTTTTTAGGGGCTTTCATTTCGCTGGCAAAAACTTTAATGCCATTCATGTGCAGATCGTCAACCGTTTTCATCAGGCTGTTAACCCGGCATACAGCAATATGCTCAAGCGCTCCGGCGGAGGTTAGTACCGCATCTTCATTTAATGCACCCACCCCTTTATCGGGTATGATGATAGCATGCACACCAAAACAATAAGCACTTCGGGCAATGCCACCAATATTGCGGATATCTGTAACTCCGTCGAGGATAAGCAGCAAAGGAACTTCACCTTTTTCAACAACAAAGGATATCACATCCTGCAGGTCCTGATATTGTACTTTAGCTATGAGCGCCACACAACCTTCATGATTACTTACATTAAAGTTATTGAGCTTTTCAACCGGTACTTTGTTGATTGGTGTCTGTGTTTTTTCTGCCAGTTTTTTTATTTCATCAATCACTTCGCCATGTACAGTGCTTTGCAGGTAAATGCGTTCCAGTTGTTTACCCGTTTGCATGGCTTCAATAACAGCTTTACGGCCAATAACCAGGCTGCTTTTTTTGGGGCGGTGGTGTTGCTGACGAAAATTTTTCACTTTTCAAATTTAATCTTAATTGACCCAATTAAAAAACCATAAGCTCATTTGAACTTATGGTCTTCAAAAGCCTCCCGATATATCGGGAGGTTTGGGGAGTCTTTATTTCAATCCAAATACCTTCTTTACATCTTTTACTGCATCTAATTTTTCCCAGGTAAACAGTTCTACCTTTTTCTTAACCGTTTTACCATCGGGTGATGTAAATGTTTTTTCAACTGTTTCATGTTTACGTCCCATGTGACCGTATGCTGCGGTTTCGCTGTACATTGGGTTACGCAGTTTTAAGCGTTGCTCAATAAAGTAAGGGCGCATATCAAAGCAAGGCATAGCCATTACTTTTTTTGCTATTTCCCCGTCGGTCATGTTAACTTTAGCAGTTCCATAAGTTACCACATTAATACTGGTTGGTTGTGCCACTCCAATTGCATAAGAAACCTGCACCAGCACTTCATCGCACAATCCGGCAGCTACTAAATTTTTAGCAATGTGGCGTGTTGCATAAGCAGCACTGCGATCAACCTTACTTGGATCTTTACCGCTGAAAGCGCCACCACCATGTGCACCTTTGCCACCATAAGTATCAACGATGATCTTACGGCCGGTTAAACCGGTATCGCCATGAGGGCCGCCAATCACAAATTTGCCGGTTGGGTTGATGTGGTATTTTATTTTATTGTTGAAAAGATGATTGTATTTTGGATATTTTGCTTTTACCCTTGGTATTACAATATTGATGATATCTTTCTTGATCCTGGCAAGCATTTTATCATCAGCAGCAAAATCATCGTGCTGTGTTGATACTACAATTGCGTCAATTCTTACCGGTTGGTTTTTATCATCATATTCTAATGTAACCTGGCTTTTTGCATCAGGGCGCAGATATTTGATCTGTTTGTTTTCCCGGCGTATTGCTGCCATTTCAATTAAGATATAATGTGCCAGGTCTAAAGCCAGGGGCATGTAATTATCAGTTTCGTTGGTGGCATATCCAAACATCATTCCCTGGTCGCCTGCACCCTGCTCCTCTTTTTTCTTACGGTCAACACCCTGGTTAATATCTGATGATTGCTCATGAATAGCCGATAAGATACCACATGAATTGGCTTCAAACATATAATCGCTTACCGTATATCCTATTTTACGGATAACATTTCTTGCAATTTCCTGTACATCAAGATAGGCTTTACTTTTAACCTCCCCTGCAAGAATAACCTGGCCTGTGGTTACCAATGTTTCGCAGGCAACTTTACTTTGCGGATCAAAAGCAAGGAAGTTATCAATCAGGGCATCGCTGATCTGGTCTGCGACTTTATCGGGATGTCCTTCACTTACAGATTCAGACGTAAATAAATATGGCATATTTTTTTTTTTAAGATTGCAAAGATAAGGTTGTAAGTGCTAAAGAACAAAGTCCTCCCTGAAAATGGGGAGGACTTTAATTATTTGTCTACAATTAAATTTTAGAATAAACGATCCGCAGGCGGAGCCGGAAATTAGGATTGGACCCGCTACCGATTTTTACCCTGCCAAAAGCAATATTATTTCCATAAGGGATGTATGCACCGGAATATTGCGGATAATTAAGGTTAAATGGCGCATACAAACGCATATCATAAACCCTTGTATGCTGAGTTACGATACGCTGAACATAACGTGTAATGTTGAAATTATAATACTTATGCAGATTGCCGCTTAACAAATCAATCTTGCTTCTCCTGTACCCGCCAAAATACTGGTAATCTATCTGCCCCGGAATATAACCGGAAGCATTGTCAGGATCATAAACTGTAGCAGTATTCAGGTCAAAATAAACGGGTTTCCATTTGTCGGTGATACCGGTATCTTTCAGATCTACGTAAAGGAAGTTAGGTGTTGAGAATATTTCATCCAAAGGATCTACAGTAGGTATCTGTTCTACAATGATCTCCGCCCTGTGAATTACACGGTTAGATAAGGTGGCCAGACCGGGGATATTGAGATTGATAAAAGTACCCGGAGCAGTTTGCAAATAATGTACATTGGGGTCTGTATTGGTTTTTACCGGAAATCCATTTCTGTTCCTCTCAATATAATTAGTGGCATTGGATGCAGGGATTTTAGTGACATCGTCGGTTATAACCGGATTAAATCTTAATGAATTATAAACAGAATCTACCGGCCCTCCGTTTTTTCTCCTGTAATGAACTTCGAGTTTGGTAGCCGTATCAGAAAGACTGACATACAATAAACCATTGCTTGCACCGGTGGCAAGAACTGCAATACCATTATAAAAATTCCGGTATATGGAATCATTATAAAATGCATTGTTTCCGGGGTTATTTTTCATGCTGTCGCGGTAAAATAATTGCGAGGCCCATGCATTGGACAATTTTATACGTATCTGGTTAGTAACCTTGTCTCTTTTATTGTTAAAATAAATGGTATCAGCCATACGCCTGGCATCAACAACAGCAGTACCTAAAACAGTTCCCAGGCCAGCTGGCCTGTAGGCTGTGGTATTTAATTTTTGTACCGAATCCCTGAACGTATTATCACTTACCTCTCTCACTTCCAGTCCAACAGGCAAAATACTGTCTCCCCAGAAACCGGTATATTTCAGGCATAATACTACGGAATCAAACCCAACAATTGTATCATTTACATTACCAAAATAATACGGATAAAAAGGAGGCTTTAATTGCATATAAACATTGGCCGTAGTGGTGCCAAAAAGCGGGTCATTGGTAATTTTACCAATGGCATGATCATCATATCTTCCTACGGCAGTAGAATCATTAAAAAACCCCTGTGTTGTATTGATCAGAAGTGTATCTGCAAATGTGCGTACATTATCAACATCCGGCAACAGGTCTCCGCCAATATCTGTAGTATCAAGTTTGGTACAATTCCAGCCAATTAATGAGAGAAGTAAAGCAGTTATAGCTAAGGGTAAAAGTCGTTTTTGCACAATAATGATTTTATGAAATAGCTTTTGGTTTTCTACTTGGCAAGTTCGGCATACAATTGCAAATAGTCTGTTAAATCAGTTTCTGCATTATACTTTAAAACCTTCTTTCCTTTCACCTTAGAAAATTGTTCAACCAGTTTTTTATCTGCTTTTTCAGCGCCAAATGTAATGGCATCGGCATAGGCAGCGCCTCCGGCAAACAGGGCGGCGTTATTCATATCTTTAAAAGCTTCCAGCTCTTTTTTTGTAACATGATCATTGATTGTCGCCATTTTAAGAAAATCTTTTTCCAGTTTTTCTTTAAACGTATTTTGACCAATGGTGTAAACAATCTTACTGTTGCTGAAAACAGGTTCCTTTTTATAGGCATTTTTTATGAACATGGGGATTAAGCCCGTCATCCAGCCGCTGCAATGAATAATATCAGGCGGCCAGCCGAATTTTTTTACGGTTTCCAATGCCCCTTTGCAAAATAACACTGTTCTTAATCCATTATCATCAAACCAATGCTCTTTTTCGTCGGTAAAAATTGATTTTCTTTTAAAATAATCATCGTTATCTAAAAAGTATATCTGTAACCTTGCATTGGGCAGCGATGCCACTTTAATTATCAACGGATAGTCATCGTTGTCAATAGTAACATTGATACCTGATAGACGCACAACTTCATGCAAACGATGCCTGCGTTCGTTTATCACGCCAAACCTTGGCATAATGCAGCGTACTTCCATACCGCTGTCATTGGATTTTACTGCCAGTTTATTTACAATCTCCGCAAAATCAGTAAGTTCCAGATAAGGCGACATTTCATTTGCAATAAATAAAATTCTTTTCTTTGTACTCATTTACGCTTGGTTTGTGCTGTAAAATTTTAGAAACGGCTGCAAAAGTACGATATTTATTCCGGAAAATGAGATTTAACAGGCTTTTGAACCGTAATTGACACCAAATGATACTATTTAAGAAAGCAGGTGATATTAATACCTGGCTGATGAAAAGCCGCAAGGCCGGAAAAAACATTGGCTTTGTACCCACGATGGGCGCTTTGCATCAGGGACATATTTCTCTTGTTCAGGCTTCAAAAAAAGCCGGTAGTATTTCAGTTTGCAGCATTTTTGTAAACCCGGCCCAATTTAATGATTCAAAAGATTTTGACAATTACCCCTCTACCCTAGAAAAAGATATTGACGCACTTGAAAAAGCCGGATGTGATATATTATTCCTTCCTTCTGTAACTGAAATGTACCCTGGCGGAACATATAATGCAAAGACATACAATCTTGGTTATCTTGAAACAGTTTTGGAAGGCAAATACAGGCCAGGCCATTTTCAGGGGGTTTGCCTGGTTGTACACCGGTTGCTGAATATCATACCGGCAGATGATCTGTACCTGGGGCAAAAAGATTACCAGCAATGCATGGTTATTAAAAAACTGGTTGAGGTGGAAAAGATGAACACAACCATCCACATTTGCCCCACTTTGCGTGAATCCGGCGGCCTTGCCATGAGCAGCAGAAATATGAGGCTTACTGCTGAAGAAAAAAAACAGGCCCTAAAAATTTACGAGACTTTGTCTTTCATAAAAAATAATATCAAACCTGGTAATCTGAATCAACTTAAACAAAATGCAGTTAATAATTTAGCAGTAGCCGGTTTTAAAGTTGATTATGTAGAAATAGCCGATGCCGGTAACCTGGAGATTATTAATGAGTGGGATGGCCATACCAAACCGGTAGCAGTTGCAGCCGCGTTTTTGGGTGATGTAAGGTTAATTGATAACCTGCTTCTTGATGCAGGTGATTGATTTTTTGCTTCCTGATTGTTTTGTCTTTACTGTTTTCCCTTCGTAATTTGTAACCGATTATGAACAAGCGGCTGATTTCCATATTACAATACGCAGTTTTTTTGGGTGGCGGTATATTTTTGGTTTGGTGGCAGCTTAAAGGAATGACCATAGAACAGAAAAAGCATTTCATCACATCACTGCAAAATGCCAATTACTGGCTTGTTATCCCCATTATTTTTATGAGCCTGCTCAGCCATTTGAGCCGTGCCTATCGTTGGAAGCTGCTTTTAGAACCACTTGACTATTATCCAAAAATCAAAAATGTATTTGCCGTAACCATGGTCGGTTATTTAGCCAATGCAGCCATCCCCCGGTTGGGCGAAGTTTTAAAATGTACCTTTTTATCAAAGTACGAGCATATTAAAGTGGATAAACTGGTTGGCTCAATTTTAATTGAACGCACATTTGATCTGCTGTGTTTTATCATTTTTATTGGCATCACGGTTCTTATACAGGTAAATAAAATCGGTGGCTTTATACAGGAAAAGATCGCCTCCTTCGGCCAGAATGCAGCTGTGCCCATCTGGGCTAAAGGACTCATAGCTGCAGGAATAATTATGCTGATTTATCTGCTGTTAAAACTGCTGGTTAAAAAATACCCCGAAAACAACACCATCCTTAAGATCAGCAATTTTTTTAAAGGCATTGGCCAGGGCTTTGCTGCCATCAGAAATTTAAAAAAAAGGAACCTGTTTATTGCACATACTTTATTTATATGGGCAATGTACCTGCTGCAGATTTATATAGGCTTTAAAGCTATGGAGCACACTACAGAATTAAGCCTGGGAGCGGCCTGCAGCGTATTGGTACTGGCAACTTTTGCCATGATTATTACACCAAACGGTATTGGCCTCTTTCCTATTTTTGTAATGCAGACACTGGTTTTATATGGTATTGACAGCTCCTATGGTAAAGCTTTTGGCTGGCTCATCTGGAGTGTAGCTACCTGTATTGTGCTGGTGGCAGGTTTTATCAGCCTTTTACTGCTCCCTTATATCAATAAAATAAAAAATGAAAACAGTACAGGCTATACCGGGTAAGATCTTTACGTTAGAGGAACTGAAACACCAGCTTAACCGGTGGCGGCTGCTCAATAAAAAGATCGTTTTTACCAATGGTGTTTTTGATATTTTGCATCAGGGCCATATTGCTTCGCTAAGCGAAGCAGCGCTTTACGGTAATATTTTAATTGTGGCCATCAATTCAGATGCATCGGTAAAAAGATTAAAAGGCGAAAGCCGGCCTGTTAATAATGAAGGATCAAGGTTATTGCTGATGGCTTCGCTGGTAATGGTGGATGCGGTTATTTTATTTGAAGAAGATACACCGTTGAATCTGATCACTTCAATTTTACCCGATGTTTTGGTAAAGGGGGGCGATTACACCATTGAACAGATCGTGGGTGCACCCGAAGTTATCGCCAACGGCGGCGAAGTAAAGATAGTTCCCATACTAAAAGGTTTTTCTACTACCGGTATTATTGAAAGAATGAAAGGTGGCAGTTGATGATTTCATCTTCACAAAAACTTAATATTGATTTTAACGGCAAGCCCTTAAATTCGTTTCATTGATTTATTAAATTCTACCTGCTTGCATAAAAGGAAGATCATTTTCAGGGATATAAGCTGGCTGTCATTCAACAACCGTGTTTTGCAGGAAGCTGCAGATGAGACCGTACCGCTAAGGGAACGTATCCGTTTCCTGGGCATCTTTTCAAACAACCTCGATGAATTTTTCCGGGTACGTGTGGCCGCACTTAAGCGCATGATAGAATTTGGCAAGAAATCTAAAATGCACCTGGAACTTACGCCCCATGCCATTATTGAAGAGATACAGGAAATAGTAATTGAACAGCAAAAAGAATTTGAAAGGATATGGAATGAGATTTTAAGAGAGCTCAAAAAAGAAAGGATATACCTCGTAAATGAAACCCAGCTTAATAAAACCCAGCAGGCATTTATCCTGGATTATTTTAACGAGGAGATCAGGAGCAATGTAATACCGCTGATGATTGAAAGCATCCAGAATTTTCCGGTATTGAACGACCGGTCAATTTACCTGGCCTGTAAACTTTCCAAGAAAGACAAATCAATTCCCCAAAAATATGCGTTGCTATCCGTACCAACACGCCGGCTGCCCAGGTTTATCATCCTGCCTTCAAAAAATGCAGATAAGCAGATCATTTTACTGGAAGATATCATCCGCTTTTGCCTGCCAAATATTTTTTCATTTTTTGGATACGATACTTTTTCTGCCCACATCATTAAAGTAACACGTGATGCAGAAATTGATATAGATAATGACATAGCAACATCGCTCATTCAAAAAATTGAAAAGGGATTAAAGAACCGCAAGAAAGGGAAACCTGTTCGTTTTGTTTTTGATAAAGCTATTGATCCATCACTCCTCACCTATCTGGTACGCAGGCTTGGTTTATTGCAGAAAGATAACCTGATCCCCGGTGGCCGTATTCACAACTTTGTTGATTTCATGAACTTTCCGGAATCGGTTTTCAATAAAAAAAGCCTGCGTAAAAAACCATTCATTCACCCCCTTTTAAAAAATGTTACCAGCGTTACCAATATTGTTTTAGAAAAAGATGTGCTTTTAAATTTTCCCTATCATTCGTTCGACAGTATTATTGACCTGTTGCGTGAGGCTGCCATTGACCCCGAAGTAACGGGCATAAAAATTACCTGCTACCGCCTTGCCGACCGGTCGAAAATTATAAATGCGCTGACCAATGCCGTACGTAATGGCAAACACGTAACTGCGGTACTGGAACTGCGTGCCCGTTTTGATGAAGAAGCCAATCTTGAATGGAAAAATGAGCTGGAAGAAAATGGTGTGAAAGTGTTGCTGGGCGTGCCTAATGTGAAAGTACATGCCAAGATCTGCCTGATAAAAAAACGTGTTAAAAACCGAACCATCCACTATGGGTTTGTAAGCACGGGCAACCTTAATGAAAAAACGGCTAAGGTTTATAGTGATGCCTGTTTGCTTACATCCGACCGCAATATTATGGCCGATGTAAACCGCATTTTTAATTACCTGGAGCAACCAAAAACCAGGATAGCCATTCTAAAAAGCTGTAAAACAGTAATGGTAAGCCCCACCGGTATGCGAAGACAGCTAATGCAACTGATCAATAAAGAAATAAAAACAGCCAGGTCAAAAAAGCCAGCTTCCATTATTCTTAAATTAAATTCATTGAGTGATGAATTGCTCATTGATAAATTATACGAAGCAGCCAAAGCAGGAGTTGAAATTAAAATGGTTATCAGGGGTATCTTTTGTTTGCTTACAGAGAACAAGAAATTTAAAATCCCCATACAGGCCATCAGCATTGTAGATGAATACCTTGAACATTCCCGTATCATGATCTTTCACAATGGCGGAAAAGAAAAAACTTTTATTTCCTCTGCCGACTGGATGGTACGTAATATTGACCACCGGGTTGAAGTTGCCTGCCCCATTTTTGAAAAAAATATTCAACAGGAAATTAAAGACATTATACAGATACAACTCAAAGACAACATCAAAGCCAGGATATTAGACAATGACCTGGACAACCAGTATGTAAACCCACGCAACACAAAAAAAGTACGCAGCCAGGTGGAAACATATAATTACCTGTACCGCAAATCAATTTAGAGATTGAAAAGTTGATAAGTTAACCTGTTGAAAGGGTGCTTACTTAGATCATAATACGTAATTTCGTTCTTAACCGAATCATCTTGTAATCTTTCAACTTATCAACCAGAATTTGAAATTAGCAGCTATAGATATAGGAAGTAACGCAGCCCGTTTATTAATTACAGAAGTACTCACTGGC
Organism: Ferruginibacter sp.; assembly: GCA_016786725.1. GTDB lineage: Bacteria > Bacteroidota > Bacteroidia > Chitinophagales > Chitinophagaceae > Ferruginibacter. Next base: position 132,869 of record JAEUVU010000020.1, read on the forward strand.
GAAAAAAACGCCCCCGTTTTTAATAAGCTTAACCTCATAAGGGTGCCTTTGCGCCTGGGTTTTGAAGTTTTTGAGCATGGCACCATCTCCAAACAAAAAACCGGCATGTTTTTACAAACCATGAAGGCATTTAAGCATTTAATGAATGCTTACGAAGTTAAGCATGTTAAAGCCTGCGCCACCAGTGCCATGAGGGACGCAAAGAATGCACAGGACATCATACGTAAAGTAAAATTAGAAACCGATATTGCCATTGAAGTGATAAGCGGCGATATGGAAGCAGGCCTTGTTTTTGAGAACCACATTGCAGAAACATTAGACAATGACCACAGTTATATGTACATGGATGTGGGGGGCGGAAGCACCGAACTTTCTTTCTTCAGCAATGGCGCCCTTACGTTCAAAGAATCTTTCAATATCGGCACCATACGTTTGTTGCAAAACCAGGTAAATGAAAAAACCTGGGAAGTGATGAGAGAGATCATCAAAACCGTAACCAAGGGACAAAAAGAAGTGGTGGCTATTGGCAGTGGCGGCAACATCAATAAGATCTTCAGCATGAGCAAACGTAAAGAGGGAAAACCGCTCACACTCGATCTGCTGAAAGACTACCACAAAGAATTAAGCAGCGTTAATTTAGAAGAAAGAATGCGGCTCTATAATTTACGTGCCGACCGTGCCGATGTAATTATACCCGCCCTGCAGATATACACCAATGCCATGCGCTGGGCCGGCGCCAACGAAATGTATGTACCAAAAATTGGTTTGGCTGATGGATTGATACAGCACATGTGGGAGGAGTTGAAATAAGATTTCTTTCCCACTATTTCCTATTTTCAATCAATGAATTCAAAACCCGCAGTCCGCTTTGATGCACTCACCGGCTTTCGTTGCCTGGCTGCGTGTTTGGTTTTTTTCTATCATAACAGAAAGTACTGGCGTGATTTCCTGCACCCTGAAATTTTACGATTGTTTAATGAATTTCACATCGGTGTTTCTTTGTTTTTTGTGTTAAGCGGTTTTTTAATCGCCTATACTTATGCCGAAGAACCGTTAAAGTCTGCTAAGAGTTATGCAAAATATTTCTCCGTCCGCTTTGTACGCATTATGCCGCTTTACTGGCTGATACTTACTGCCTATTATCTTGATCCGGCTTTTGGCAACATGCATTTCTCCTGGCTTACCTATTTGCTTTTTCATGGCTTTTCTGATCAGCACAATCTGGATGCAATTGCCCAGGCCTGGTCGCTGAATATTGAAATGACATTCTATGCGCTGGCTCCACTGCTTTGTTTGTTGCAGAAGAAACACCTGGTTTATCTGTTGGGTTTTCTTGCTTTACTTTTTTTAGGCACATGGGCAATTGGTTATTACTGGCACCAGGTAAATGGCAATCCGCATAAATGGCTGTATCCCCTGCATTTTGTGCTATCAGGCACTTTCCCGGGCCGTTGCCTGGAGTTTGTTGTAGGTATGATGCTGGCAAATTACATCCGAAGTAATAAAACGGAGTTCATCCAAAAATTTCGTTTTAAAACCATCATTGGCTTTGCCGGGATTTTTATCTCCACGTATTGCATCGGGCTTTTTCAATCTAAAACTTCTTCGCATGGATCTGACCAGCCGGAAGGAATGACCTTACAACTGTTGGCACTGCCCGTTTTTGTAGCCATTGCGTTGGCCGGGCTTATTTACGAAAAGAGCTGGCTGCAAAAATTCTTTTCATCCCGTGTAATGGTTTTGCTGGGTAATGCTTCTTTTGCTTTTTATCTTATTCACATCAGCTATGTAAATCTTAAAGTAAGAGAGTGGTTTTTATTGCCCGACAGGAATTTTGTTGTGCTGTGGCTGATATCAATTATTTTATACCTGGTATTTGAGAAGCCCATTTATGACGGTTACAGAAAAAGGATAAAGAAACCTGCAAAAACTTAAAATTATTTACATTACTTTTCTTTCTACATTTACATTCTCATTGCTCCCCGGATTTGTTTTATTCTAATGCAGAGCCAACTCCACCAGCATCTTAATTAAAACAAACAACCATGTCGGTACAAAAAGAAATAAAAAAAGTAACTACACACACTTTGCAGATGATGAAAAGCGCAGGAGAAAAGATCTCCATGATAACAGCCTATGATTTTTCTTTTGCAAAGATATTTGATGCAGCAGGCATTGATATCATCCTGGTTGGCGATAGCGCCAGCAATGTAATGGCCGGCCATGAAACCACCTTACCCATCACACTCGACCAGATGATCTATCATGCACAAAGCGTGGTACGTGGCATCAATCGTTGCCTGGTTGTGGTTGACATGCCCTTCGGATCTTATCAATCCAATTCAGAAATAGCATTGGCATCTGCCATTAAAATAATGAAAGAAACAGGCGGCCATTCTGTAAAGCTTGAAGGCGGCGAAGAAGCCGTGGACTCGGTTAAAAAAATTGTAAGCGCCGGCATACCGGTAATGGGACATCTTGGTTTAACACCGCAAAGCATTTATAAGTTTGGCACTTATACCGTAAGAGCCAAGGAAGAAGATGAAGCAGCTAAACTAAAAAAAGATGCCCTGCTTTTGCAGGAAGCCGGTGCATTTGCCATTGTGCTTGAAAAAATTCCTGCAGCGCTGGCAAAAGAAGTAAGTGAAAGCCTGCACATTCCCACCATTGGCATTGGTGCCGGCGGCGATTGTGACGGGCAGGTTCTGGTAATGCATGATATACTGGGCATAAATGTGGAATTTAAACCAAGGTTTCTCAGAAAGTATCTGAATCTGTACGAGCAGATAGACGGTGCGGTAAAGCAATACATCAGCGATGTGAAGAGCAAAGATTTTCCCAATGAAAATGAGCAATACTAACAGTTGGCAATTTGCAGTCTCCAGTTGGCAATAAGTTCCTGCCATTCAAAAAAACTCTAAAATCAAAAGCTCTAAAATGCCAACTGCCCACCGCCAACTGCCAACTCTTCTCCTTAACTTTGCCCCCTAAAAACTCAACCCGAGCTATATGAAATTTTTAAAATCATTAAAATTACAGGCAAATAACAATGGCGTTTCTACCGGTGTAAACTGGGTAAAAAGCAATGGCGAAAAACTTCAATCCTTCTCCCCTGTTGATGGTAAATTAATTGGTACAGTAACCGGCGCTGATGCAAAAGCTTATGAAGCAGTTATTAAAAAAGCAGAAGCCGCTTTTATTGAATGGCGCAGCTGGCCTGCACCCAAACGTGGCGAAATTGTAAGGCAGGTTGGTGAAGAATTAAGAAAATATAAAAGCGATCTTGGGCAATTAGTAAGTTATGAAATGGGCAAGAGCCTGCAGGAAGGCCTGGGCGAAGTGCAGGAGATGATAGACATCTGCGATTTTGCTGTTGGCCTTAGCCGCCAGCTGCATGGATTAACCATGCATAGCGAAAGGCCCGGACACCGTATGTATGAACAATACCATCCGTTGGGAATTGTAGGCGTAATATCAGCCTTTAACTTCCCTGTAGCCGTATGGAGCTGGAATGCTGCATTGGCCTGGGTTTGTGGCGATACATGCGTTTGGAAACCAAGCGAAAAAACTCCGCTTTGCGCTATTGCCTGCCAGAATATCATTCAATCGGTTTTCAAAAAAAATAATGTGCCAGAAGGTGTTTCGTGCATTATTGCCGGCGGCAGAAATGTAGGCGAATGGATGAGTAGTGATGCAAGAATTCCATTGTTATCTGCAACCGGCAGTACAAGGATGGGTAAAGCCGTTGCAGCAGCTGTTGGTCAGCGCCTGGGAAAAAGTTTGCTGGAACTGGGTGGCAATAATGCCATAATCATCACTGAAAATGCAGATCTTGATATGGCACTCATTGGCGCTGCTTTTGGCGCAGTAGGCACAGCCGGTCAGCGTTGCACAAGCACCCGCAGGCTCATCATTCACGAAAAAATATATAACAAGTTCAAAGAAAAACTGGCACATGCTTATGGTCAGTTAAAAATTGGGAATCCTTTAAATGAAAAAAATCATGTGGGGCCGTTGATTGACAAAGATGCAGTGAATATGTATCTTGATTCAATCGAAAAATGCAAAGAAGAGGGTGGCAAATTTATTGTTGAAGGTGGTGTTCTAAAAGGCAAAGGTTATGAAAGCGGCTGCTATGTAAAACCATGCATTGCCGAAGCAAAGAATAATTTTAAAATTGTACAACACGAAACCTTCGCCCCTATTTTATACCTGATGAAATATAAGACCCTTGATGAAGCCATTGCTTTGCAAAACGGTGTTCCGCAGGGCTTATCATCAGCCATCATGACCAATAATATGCGACAGGCCGAGCAGTTCTTATCACAGGCCGGCAGCGATTGTGGTATTGCAAACGTTAACATCGGTACCTCCGGAGCCGAAATCGGCGGTGCATTCGGCGGTGAAAAAGAAACCGGCGGCGGCCGTGAAAGCGGCAGCGATGCCTGGAAAGTGTATATGCGACGCCAGACCAATACCATCAATTACACCGATAAGTTGCCGCTGGCACAGGGTATTAAATTCAACCTATAAAATTTTGTAAATACCGGATAAACGGTATGGACTTTGATCACAATAGCATCTAATTTTACCAGAAATAATAAATAAAATATGACCAAGTTTTTCAAAATTCTTTTTGCCCTGGTACTTACAGGCATCTCAGTTTCGGCACAAACCAGCACCGTACCCAACAGCTGGCATATGATGGATAAGCAGGAAGATGGCTACAGCGGTGTTAGCGCCAACAAGGCTTATGCATTTTTAAAAAGCAAAAATCTTAAAAGTAATACAGTGCTTGTAGCAGTAATTGATACAGGTATTGATACGCTTCATGAAGACCTTAAATCAATTCTCTGGAAAAACCCCAAAGAAATTCCGGGCAACGGTAAAGATGATGATGGCAATGGATATATTGACGATGTGCATGGGTGGAATTTTCTGGGCGGCAAAGATGGCCGTAATGTTAAGGTTGACAGCGACGAACGCAGCCGTGTATATTATGGTTTAAAAGATAAGTGGGACAACAAAGAAGTAGATAAATCAAAATTGAACAAGGCAGAGCTTTATGAATATGAAATGTTTGTAAAAGCCAAAGCCGAGATGAAAGGTACCGATACCAAAGAAGAAGAAATTACGGCTGATGATGTGGCAGGTTTAAAAACACTCTATACAACTTTACAGGAAAGCGACAGCATTCTTAAAAAAGGAATGGGCCGTGATACGTTTACCGGTAAAGACCTTGACCTGTATGTAACCAAATCTTTTGCAGAACGGAGGGCTAAAACACAGATGCTGGACCTTATGAAGCGTAATAACATGATGGACCAGTCGGACAAAGAATTTATCGGCGGTTTAAAAGAGTATATCGAATATGCTGAAGGTGAACTGAGAAAAGCCGAATCCAAAGTATCTGCTCCAAAACCTTATCGTAAAGATATTGTTGGCGATAATGAAAATGATTTCAGCGATTATAAATACGGCAACAAAGATATTATGGCCGATTTTTCGATGCATGGTACACACTGTGCCGGCATCATCGGTGCTGTGCGTGGTAACGGTAAGGGCATGGACGGCATTGCCGACAATGTACGCATTATGGCGCTGCGTGTGGTACCCGATGGCGATGAGCATGATAAAGACATTGCCCTGGCAATACGCTATGCGGTTGATAACGGTGCACAGATCATCAGCATGAGTTTTGGTAAAAGTTACTCGCCGCAAAAGCAATGGGTTGATGAAGCGTTTGCCTACGCTGAAAGTAAAAATGTATTGCTAGTGCATGCCGCCGGCAACGATGCAAAAGATGTGGATGTAGCAGATAATTTTCCCAACCCCAATTATGTAATGGGCGGCCGGGCCGGTAATGTAATTACGGTAGGCGCCAGCGCCGAGCCTTTATCAGGCAGCCAGGTAGCTTCTTTCAGCAACTATGGTAAAAAAGAAGTGGATGTATTTTCTCCCGGTGCAAAAATATATTCAACACTGCCCGGTGGCAACAATTACGGCAATTTAAGCGGCACCAGTATGGCTTGCCCCCTGGTAGCGGGTATTGCAGCTTTAACGCTTGAGTACTTCCCTACCCTTACAGCAAAGCAGTTGAAATATGTGATAGAAAAATCGGCCCTGCAGCCAAAAGGCGATGTAAACAAGCCTGGTACTGATGAAAAAGTTCCGCTGAGTGAACTTTCAAAAACCGGCGGCATTGTTAATGCTTACGAAGCGGTTAAACTGGCAGCAACCTTAACCGGTGAAAACAAAAAAGAAAACCTGCCAAAACCTACAATGAACAAACCGAATAAAAATTAAGAACTAAATAGCAGGTATAAAAAAATCCCCGGTTTACGGTTTTTTTTTTTATACCTGCTGCTTTTAAAATTTGTTCACCATTTGTGTGGTTGTTTGCCGTTGTGGGTTGCCTGACCAACAATTTATCAAAAAACATAGTTCAATAAATGATCCAGCAACAATTCGCCCACTCCGCCAAAACCACCCTCGAACCCGACAACTACGTGATCGGCCTGGTTGTAGCAGGCTCCTGGCTTACCTGTTTCTCTTTAGCGGAAATTACGAACCGTACTTTTTGATAACACTATCCAATTACAACAAAAAGCCGAACAAAAAGTAATGCTTTATTTTGATGAACTGGAAAGCGGGGTTAATTGGTAAACCGCCATCCAAAAAAATGAAACTCTTATCTAAAAAAAGCAAAACTACCTCCCCTGGCCATTTAGCATTTTTCTCTATCTTGTAATTTGCTTTTCCACTAATTTTAACCCTCAAAAATTACCATCATGCCAAAACCATCACCCGAAACTTACAACCCTTATTTTAAAAGATATATTGACCAGGTGCCAGAAGAAGACCTTACTATCGCATTTGATAACCAGTTACCCATTATTACGGGATTTTTAAACTCTATATCAGAAGACAAATCAACCTATGCTTATGCGCCCGGCAAATGGACATTGAAAGAACTATTGCAACACATCATTGATACCGAAAGGATTTTTAATTACCGTGCATTGGCCATTGCCCGTAAAGAAACAGCTCCCCTGCCCGACTTTGATGAAGACAGTTATGCAGCCAATTCAAATGCCAACAGCAGGCCCTGGCAAATACTGGTAGATGAATTTTTGCTGGTGCGTCAGTCAACCCGTTTTTTATACGATAGTTTTACTGAAGAAATGCTGGCGTCTTCCGGTATATCAAGCAATGCTCCTTCCACTGTTTTAAGTTTTGGGTTTACAACGCTGGGCCATTTTTATCACCATAAAAAAGTAATGGAAGAAAGATATCTTTCCTGAAAGAATATACTTCGCAAACAAAAATGCCGTCACGTTATTATGACGGCATTCCCTTTATAAATTGTCAACTTATTAACCTAGTTCTCTTTTGCACCCTGTGCCTGACCAACTTTTGCAGTAGCGCTTTGTGTAATCATACTATTCATCACTTTCACGGTTTCATCTATGTAAATATCCCCGCTTACCCTTTTAAGCCATTGTGAGTTCTTATCTATCTTCTCTTTTGCCGCATTGATGGCAGCCATATCAGCTTCAATATTTTTTACACTAAGATCTTTATTCAGCTTAAACAGGTTTTCCAGTTCTTTCTGTTTTGCTTTTGCTTCCTTTTGCTCCGCACGATATTTGGTCAAATTGAGCGTATATGCTTTTTCACTGTATTTTTCAAGCCATACCAGGTTTTCCTTGATCTTATTAAAAACAGGATTCTTGGCAATTTCTGCATCACTGTATTTTATAACCACATCGTTGCTGATAGTGCTTGTCCAGGGTTTGTATTCTGCTTTGGCAATTTCGTCCCAGGGCAATGCGGTACTATTATCCTTTTCACGAAACTTCAGATACTCAAACCTGTCAGGAATAACGATATCCGGGGTAACACCTTTTAACTGTGTAGCGCCGCCATTAACACGGTAGAATTTTTGTAACGTAAGTTTTACCGATCCCAGGTCCTCTACTTCTTTATTACTGAAAATGGCGTTCTCACTTTCAGGATTTAAAGGAATGTTACGCTGTACGGTTCCTTTACCAAATGTAGAAGTGCTGCCGATCACAATACCACGCTTGTAATCCTGTATGGCGGCAGCAAATATTTCAGAAGCGCTGGCGCTGAATTCATCCACCATCACAGTCAATGGCCCGGTGTACAAAACACTTTTATCTTTATCCTTCCACTGGTAAGGCTTGTCTTCATCCCGGCCTTTAACCACGCAAACGGGCCCATCTTCAATAAATAATCCCACCATTTTTACCACTTCTGGCAAAGAGCCTCCGCCATTGCCACGCAGGTCTATAATAATCCCCTGTACATTTTCGGCTTTAAGTTTTTGAATTTCCCTGGCTACATCTTCTGAACATTTGGCTCCGTTGGGGTTTGCAAAATCAACATAAAACTCGGGCAGGTAAATATATCCTACTTTATGATCGCCGTTAATAACAGCACTCTTCACAAATGTATCATCTAATTTTATTTCATCCCTGATGATGGGTATTACTGTTATTGTACCATCTGCTTTTCTTACGGTAAGTCTTACTTCTGATCCTTTTTTGGCGCCACGTATAATTTTTACAGCATCTGTTACAGAATAACCTGTTACATCCACCGGTTCCTGGCTTCCTTCTCCCACTTTAATTACTTCGTCTTCCACTTTTAAAATGCCGCCTTTCCATGCAGGCCCTCCTGAAATGAGTGAGCCGATCTTTATTTTGCCATCATCTTCTTTTAATATGGCGCCAATGCCATAAAAGCTTCCTTTCATTCCTTCATCAAAAGTTCTTTTATCAACCGGTGCAAAATAATTTGTGTGCGGATCCATGGTGCCGGTAATGGCATTTACAAACGTGCTGAAATTCTCATCATTATTTTCACGGTTTACCTTGGTAGAAAAAAACCGGTCCATCTGTTTTTTTACAGCTTCCCTTGCTTCTCTTTCCAAAGTAGAGTCGGCTTTAATTTTAAAGTTGGCAGAATCTTTATTTTTCTCCCTTGTTTCAAGCAACTGGCTGTACCTGTCAAGCGCCAAAAATTTTAAGCGCTTGCGCCATATCTCTTTTCGCTCAGCTTCGTTTTTAGGATTGTTCAGTTTTTCCCTGTCAAGCATCACTTCTTCGTCTTTTGTAAAATCAAAAGGCTTGGCCAGTATATCAGCATATAAGCCTGCTGTTTCTTTTAAACGGCTGATGTACTGGTTGCTGATGGTGAAAAAAGAAATCAGTTCTGCTCCATGGATTTCATCGTCAATCCTGTTTTCAAATTTTTTGAACCCGTCAATATCGCTTTGCAGAAAAATATTTTTATCATTATCCAGGTCTTCAATGAATTTTTTTAATACCGCTTTTGAAAAATTGTCGTCAATAGTTTTAGGACTATAATGCCCCTGCTCCAGCAGCAAACCCACATTACGGATGATCCGGGTGTATTTGGACTTTGGATTATCCCTGTCGCCGGGGTTTCCCTGGGTTTGAAAAGCAACAAATAAACTGGTGGCAGTAAGTACCAGTATTACCGGTATAAATTTTTTACTCATCATAAATTGCGCAATTTTGTGCATAGTGTAAAAATAAAGGAAAAATCAAAGTTTACATTGATACTAAACGCCACATTTGGAATAATGTTTTGTTAAACCAGTTTTTCGGAAATCCTTATGGATGAACGGTAAACAAACGACTTTCCCCGCCTTGAATTTACACTTTCAATTATCAATCCAAAATAAAAATCCCCGGCAATAGCAGGGGATTTTTTGTGGGTAATCGAAGGGGCTCGAACCCTCGACCCTCAGAATCACAATCTGATGCTCTAACCAACTGAGCTACGACTACCATTTTTTCCCGATAGCTATCGGGAGGCAGCAAAAATAAAGAAAAACAATACTCATTCAAAATACATTTTGAGCCGGTTTTATTAATCGCTTACTTTGCAGCCCGAATAAATTACAGTTGATGCAATATATTTTACCGGTTCTGTTATCCTGCTTTACAGGGTGGTTTGTTATCTGGCTTACCATTAAAATGCTTTTCAGGCCGCATAAGCCTGTAGGTATTGCCGGTATTAAAATACAGGGCATTATTCCTGCAAATCAGCAACTGGTTGCGCAAAGTATAGGCAGGCTGGTAAGCACAGAGTTATTTTCATTAGATACTTTGAAGCAAAAGGTAGCCGATCCCGAAAACTTTAATAAACTAAAGCCCGAAATCGAAACACATATAGACAGCTTTTTAAGGGTGCGGTTAAAAGAAACTTTTCCCATGCTGTCGGTGTTGATTGGTGATAAAACAATCAATCAGCTTAAAGGCGCTTTTTTAACAGAGCTGGAAAGCCTCTTCCCTGTTTTTATGAATGGGTATATCACCAACCTGCAAAAGGATTTTGATATTGAAAAGCAGGTATCTGAAAAGATCGCGGGTTTTCCCATTGCTAAAACAGAAGAACTGGTTTACAAATCGGCAAAAAGTCAATTGCTTAAATTGCAGTTACTGGGTGCGGCAATTGGTTTTATTACCGGATTGTTGCAAATCTTAATCACTCATCAATTGTTTAGCTAACCATTTGTTAACAACGCTTTCTTTCTCCCCTTTATAATACCACTCATCAACTTAGCAGACATTAATATGACATGAAAGAAGGTACTTTGCAAAAATTATTTATAAGGTTGAAAACAAATTTTCTAATGATCAATTCTATCAAGTTATTACTGGTTAGTGTATTTATAATAGCAGCCACCCTTACCCATGCTCAAATGCCCGGTGGTGTAAATCGTGGCCAGATGGGCGGCCAAAACATGAACATGGGCCACTTTTATGGCAAAATATTAGACTCTGCAAATAATAAACCCATTGAGGCGGCCTCTGTACAACTCATCCAAAACAAATTTGATACAGTAACAAAAAAGCGAAAAGATGTAATTGTTGGTGGTATGCTTACTACCAAAAAAGGCGAATTCAGCATTGAGAACGTAAATGTGATGGGGCAGTACAAATTAGTGATCACTGCCATCGGCTTTAAAAAGATAGAACAAAAAGTTTCCTTTCAACTGAATATGAGCGGCGGCAACAGGGATATGAATGCCATGCTGAACGCTGTAGATAAAGATCTGGGAAACATTAAACTGGAAACCGACGCAAAGCAACTGCAGGATGTAACTGTAAGCGCCGGCAGGGCACAGCTTGAAATGAAGATTGACCGCAAAGTTTTTAATGTAGAAAAAAACCTGAACAGTGTGGGCGGTACGGCGGTTGATGTTATGAAAAATGTGCCATCGGTTAACGTGGATATTGATGGTAACGTTTCTTTACGTAATGCCACACCACAGATATTTGTAGATGGCAGGCCTACCACCATGACGCTGGATCAGATTCCTGCAGATGCAATCGCTTCGGTGGAGATCATTACCAACCCATCTGCAAAATATGATGCCAGTGGCGGCGGCGCAGGTATCCTCAACATCATCATGAAGAAGAACCGCAAAGCCGGTTATAACGGCAACCTTCGTGCCGGTATTGATATGCGTGGCAGGCCAAATGCAGGGGGCGATATAAACCTGAAACAGCAAAAAGTGAATTTTTTTGCTGCCGGGCAGTTTGGTATGCGTAAATCTATCAGCAATGTAAAAACAGACCGTGTTGACTACGACAGCAGTTTTTCTGCTTACCTTAAACAGCGCAATAAACCAATAAACAGCGGCTTCTTTGCTTTTGGCCGCATGGGGATGGATTATTTTATTGATAACCGCAATACCCTCACCATTGGCGGCAATATTGTACGTGGCCAGTTTAAAACCAATGACGTAATCAACACATATCGTGATACCGTGCTAACTGCAGGGGGTACCCTCAGCGACCGTGGCGAAAGACAGAGCAAGAGTACCGGTAATTTTTATAATTATGGCGCAACCCTTAGTTTTAAACACAATTTTGCAAAGGCAAACAAAGAGCTTACAGCCGATGTGAATTACAATGCCAGCAGAAACAATAATGTAAGTGATTTTAATACGCAGTATTACTTTACAAACAACAACCCGAAAAGCCCGCTTATTACAGAAAGGTCAAAAGGAGGAGGCACTAACAGGTTCTTAACAGTGCAAACAGACTATGCAGACCCCATCACTGATAAAATGAAAATTGAAACAGGTTTAAGGGCTGCCTTCAGGAATTTTACCAGCTATAACGACAATTATGTAAAGGATTTTAACGGTCAGTATATCCTTATATCGCGGCTGAGTAATAATTATGAGTTCAACGATGCCTTATATGCCGGTTATCTTACTTTTTCTCACCAGCTTAAAAAACTCAGTTACCAATTGGGTTTACGGGTTGAAAGTTCATCATATACCGGCAACCTGATTACAAAAAATCAGAAATTTAAAACCGATTATCCGTTAAGCCTGTTCCCGAGCGCTTTTGTTACTTACAAAGTAAATGATAAGGTAGATGCCCAGTTAAATTATTCAAGAAAGATCAACAGGCCCAACTTTTTTCAACTGATCCCTTTTATTGATTATACTGATTCATTGAATTTATCAGTTGGTAACCCTGCATTGGTTCCGGAGTTTACCAACTTACTCGAATTATCTTACTCAAACCAATACAAAGCCGGTAACAGTTTTTTAGCCACCGTCTATTTTCGTAATACCGATAACCTCATAACCAGGTATCAATACAGAACAGCAAATCCGGATACTTCTAAAACGGGTACTGTTATTATGAATACTTATGAAAATGCCAACAGAAGTTATACAGTGGGGCTTGAACTCACCGGAAAAAACAAGCTTGCCAAATGGTGGGACCTTACAACCAATATCAATCTTTTCAATTCAACTATCCAGGCAGGTAACCTGGCCGGAAGTACGAACAGTTCTTTGTTCAGTTGGTTTGGTAAGATCAATAACAATTTTAAACTCCCAAAAAATTTCTCTATACAGTTTTCAGGAGATTATACCGCCAGGACCCTTGTAGCGCCGGGCAGTGGCAACCGCGGCGGAGGTATGGGCATGATGTTTGGCGGCGGTTCTCAACCAAGTTCACAGGGATATATCAAACCGATATTTGGTGCCGATCTTTCTATACGCAAAGAATTTCTTAAAAATAATGCTGCTTCTGTTACCCTCCAGTTCAGCGATATTTTCCGCAGTAAAATTTATGCTACCCATGCCGAAGCTGCCACATTCACCCAAGATAATGAGCGCCGCCGCGACCCTCAGTTTGTTCGCCTGAATTTCAACTGGCGCTTTGGTAAAATTGACGTGTCATTATTCAAAAAGAAGAATATGAAAGGTGAGATGGAGAATATGCAGAATGCACAACAGGGAATGGGACAATAATATTTAAAAGATAGAAGAGTAAAAACAACAGCTGCAGTAATTGGCAGCTGTTTTTATTAACTTTTAGTTTTAAATTGCCACCTTAAACTTAACCAGACTTATGAATTTTGATTTTAAGAAACTTGTTCCGCATATCATTGCGGTGGTAATATTTGCAGTGGTAGCCATTGTTTACTGTAAACCTTCCTTACAGGGTAAAGTGCTGAACCAGCACGATACCCAGGGCTGGAAAGGTATGGCGCAGCAGTCTTTTGAGGTAAAGGAAAAAACAGGCAAATTTCCGCTTTGGACAAACAGTATGTTTGGCGGTATGCCTGCTTACCAGATCGCCATGGAAGGCACTTCAAAAATAAGCGCCGGTGGAGAATTTATCCGCCAGGCCTTTTCACTTTGGCTGCCAGAGCCGGCTGTGTATTTCTTTTTAGCCAGTTTGTGTTTTTATTTACTCTGTATAGTGCTGGGGACAAATCCCTGGGTTTCAATTTTTGGCGGTTTATCTTATGCATACTCTACCTACAACCCCATTATTGTTTCGGTGGGGCATAACACAAAAATGATGTGCATTGCCTATGCACCAATGGTAATTGCAGGTTTAATGTTACTGTTTAAAAAGAGATACCTATTGGGTTTTACCATTACAGCATTGTTTGCAGCTTTTTTGATTGGCCAAAGCCATTTACAGGTTGTTTATTATTTACTGATCATTGCGGCCTGTATCGCCATTGCGGCGCTGGTAAATGCAGTTAAAGAAAAAGATATTGTTTCGTGGGCCAAATCATCAGCATTAGGCCTGGCAGCAGGCTTTATTGGTTTGGGGGTTTGCGCCGGTGTGATATTACCAACGTATGATTATTCAAAAGAAACCATGCGGGGGGGCGTATCTCAACTCACCTTAAATGCAGGCGACAGCACCGGAAATAAAACCAAAGGAGGCCTTGATAAAGATTACGCACTCAGATGGAGTGTGGGCCAGATGGAAACATTCACTTTTATGGTTCCTGGTTTATACGGTGGCAGCAATGGTGGCCGAGAGCACAGTGCTTCTTCAAAACTGGCAGAAAAATTTACGGAGCTTGGTGTACCTGAAGAAAATGCCGTTGGAATGACCAATGCCTATTCGTATTGGGGCAGCATGAGCAGTTTAAGTGAAACTACCAGCGGGCCTGTTTACCTGGGAGCCATTATTTGCTTCCTTTTCATCATTGGTTTGTTTTACCTCAACAGCTGGCATAAATGGTGGGTGCTTGCGGCAAGCATCATCGGCATCTTACTGGCCTGGGGCAGCAATTTTATGGCCTTCAATGCATTCCTGCTCGATCATCTTCCTTTTTACAGTAAATTCAGGGCACCCAGTATGGCATTGGTTATTCCGCAGTTTTGCATACCGGTTCTTGCAGTTTTAACGCTCAGTAAACTGGTTACCGAAACCAGTTTTGACTCCGCCTATAAACAATTGAAAAAAGGGCTGGTTGCAACAGCGGCCGTACTGGCCATCATTGCAGCTTTCTGGTTTACTGCCGACTATACCGGTAAAGGTGATAAAGATATTAAGCAACAATTTGTAAATGATTTTTCAAGAGCACAACCTGGCCAGCAATCAAACCCGCAGGCACTGCAGCAGGCAGAAGAGTTAAGTAAAGAAATAATGACAGCATTAAGGGCCGACAGGAAAAGTGAAGCTGGTGGCGACCTGCTAAGAACATTCTTATTATTTGCGGCAGCAGGGTTAATTGTATGGCTGATGTTAAAAAAGAAATTATCTGCAATGGTTGCAACCAGTTGTTTAACTGTAATTTCTTTTTTTGAATTGATTAATATAGACCAGCGCTATTTGAATTACGACAGTTACCGGGAAGCAGAAGAAGTAACCGGCGCATTTACGCCTACCGCTGCAGACCAGCAGATACTGGCAGATCCTGATCATGCTAATTTCAGGGTGTTTAACCAAACCCAGAATTTTACAAATGAATCGTTAACCTCTTACCATCATAACTCAATTGGTGGTTACAGCCCGGCCAAACTGGGGTTGTACCAGGATCTTATTGAGCACCAGCTTGCCAAAGGAAATATGGGTGTGCTTAATATGCTGAACACAAAATATGTTATTAGCAACACACAGGATGGAAGAACCATTGCACAGCAAAACCCTGCTGCTTTCGGCCCCTGCTGGCTGGTAAAAGGTATTAAGTTTGTAAACACACCTAATGAAGAAATGCTGGCGTTGGACAGTACCAACTTAAGGGACACAGCTATACTAAACGCAGGTTTTAAGAATGTGGTAAAGCAATTACCGGTTTACGATTCATCAGCCTCAATAAAAATAACCGAAAGGCAAAACGATAAGATCACCTATGCTTCCAGCGCTGCCACACCACAGTTTGCTGTATTTAGTGAGATATATTATAACCGCGGCTGGAATGCATACATTGACGGTAAAAAAACAGATTATGCAAAAGTAAACTACCTGTTAAGAGGAATTGAATTGCCGGCAGGCAGTCATAAGATCGAGTTCAGGTTTGAACCTAAAGCATATTATACAGGTAATACCATTTCTTTCTGGAGCACGCTTTTGATCTACCTTGCTCTAATCGCAACAATTATTACAGCATTTAGAAAAAATAAGGAAACCCAACAACAGGTTACTGTGTAATACCGGCCTGTTTTTGCAAATGATCAATGTACTTAGCATAGTTTCTTACAAATTTTTACCGCCTGACATGGGGGGACAAAAAGGTATCGCATTTTTTAACCGCTACCTGAGTAAGCATGTTAACCTGAGCTGTGTTACGATACAGGATAATACAGCATTGCCGGCCGAAGGTTACCCCATTAAGAACCTATTAAGCAACAGCAGCAGCCGTTACATCAACGTGTTTTATTTTTTTATGTTGCGGAGGATTATCCGTGAAGAAAAGATCACCCACATCATTATTGAGCATCCATATTATGGCTGGCTGGGTATTTTATTAAAATGGTTTTGCAAGGTAAAACTCATTGTTCACTCACACAATATAGAAGCACAACGCTTTAAAAGCATGGGCAAATGGTGGTGGGGTGTTTTATGGCATTATGAAAAGATGACCCATTCAAAAGCCGACCGCAATTTTTTTATACAGGATAATGACCGGAATTATGCAATTGAGAATTTTAAACTCAAGCCGGAAAAATGCACAACCATCACTTATGGTTTTGAGTTGAGCCAGGCTCCCGCCCTTGCGGAAAAACAATCTGCCAGGGAGCAAATCTGTAAAATCCATTCTATTAACAAAACAAACAGGCTATTGCTTTTTAACGGTACACTTGGATACAAACCAAACCTGGATGCGCTTGATATCATTCTTGAAAAAATAAATCCTGTGCTTTTAGCTGACAAAAATTTCAATTATACTATAATTATTTGTGGAAGTAAATTGCCTGCTGATTATGAAGGCCTGGTAAATTATAAAGATAGATGTATCATCTATGCAGGTTTTGTTGACGATATTAACCTGTACTTTAAAGCCTGCGATATTTTTATTAACCCTGTTATGGATGGCGGCGGTATAAAAACAAAAGTGGTGGAAGCATTGGGCAATGATCTTTCTGTTATAAGCACCCAAAGCGGCGCCATTGGTATTCCTGTTGAAATAACCGGCGATAAAATGTACATTGTTGAAGATAATGACTGGAATAAATTTTCAGGACTGATAAAAACCATTGATCCTGCTCAAACCATTCCGCCTGTTTACTTTGAGCATTTTTATTGGGGAAATATTGCTGCAAAAGCTGCAAAGGCGATTATCACTTAAATTTGTTGCATGAGGATCCTTATTACCGGCATCAATGGATTTGTTGCACAACATTTTCTTGCTTTTCTTACAAAGCAGAAAGAAGAATTTACCGTTTTAGGTATCGGCAGATCTGAACCAGCTTTTGATAGCAAACAATTTGCACCGCTTAAAATTGAATATGCACAGGTTGATTTGCTGAACCGGAAAGATGTTGGAGATATCCTGAAGCATTTTAAACCGCAGTATTTACTGCACCTGGCATCTATCAGCAGTGTTGGCCACAGCTGGAAAAATCCGAATGACAGTTTCGTAAACAATACCAATATCTTTTTAAACCTTGTTGACCAGATCAGGCTACTTGATATCCCCTGCCGGATATTATCCATCGGTTCCAGTGAAGAATATGGAAATGTAAGCGAAACTCAGCTTCCACTTACAGAAGAAAGCCCGTTACATCCTATAAGCCCCTATGCTGTTGCCAGGGTATCGCAGGAAATGATATCAAAAATTTATGCCGATGGGTATGGTATGGATATTATTATGACCCGTTCTTTCAATCACATCGGCCCGGGACAGAAAAATGTTTTTGTTATTTCATCATTTGCAAAACAACTGGTACACATTGCCAACAATCCATCTGCCGGTAAAACAGTGATTACCGGGGATCTTGGCATTATCAGGGATTTTGTAGATGTACGGGATGTGGTAAAAGCTTATTACCTGTTGCTGAAAGAAGGAAAGAAAGGTGAAGTATATAATATCTGTTCCGGAACGGGTGTATCATTGCAACAGATCATGGATAAAATGTGTGGTATACTGAATATAAATATTACGTTACTGCAGGACGCAAACCTCATCAGGCCAAATGATAACAGGATCATTATTGGCAGCGCTGACAAAATAAAAAATAAGTTGGGCTGGATTCAGGACATAAGCCTTGATAAAAGCCTGACCGATATTATTAACTGGTGGAAAGAAAAAGATGCCTGATCAACGCATGGTTTTCTGCATGCTTTCCCATAGCAATGCAGCCGTTCTGTCCCAGGAGAATAATTGCTTTTGTTTAAATCCCTTTTCGGCCAGTTCTGCACAAAGCCCTTCTTTATTCTCATAAAGCTTTTTCATGCCTGCAACAATACTTGCAATATCAAATGGGTCTGCATACACCGCAGCATCTCCTGCTACCTCCGGCAGTGAAGTAACATTGGCTGCAAGCACCGGTACGCCTGCTTCAAAAGCTTCTACAATGGGTAAACCAAATCCTTCGAATATTGGGACAAAGGTGAGTGCGTAAGCAGCGCCCAGTGCCTGTTTTAATTCATCATCACTTAGCCTGCCTGTAAAATGAATATCGCTTTTGTAAAGGCTGGTTTGATATACATCCATGATTTCTGATTGATTCCAAACCATTGCACCGGCTATCACCAGTTTAAAATTACTGTCGCTCTGTTTTCTAAATTCATTGAAAGCCTGTAATAACCGAAGCATATTTTTTCTTGGATGCATAGAGCCAACAAAGAAAAAATAAGGCTGGCCTTCGCTGTATTTTTCCCTGGCTTTAACTTTTTCTTCTCCGGATAAAATATGAAAGCTGCTGTTGATGCCGCATGAAACATTATCAATTTTTTCAGGGGCAATTTTATACCAATGAACAATATCTGCTTTACTGTATTCTGATATGGTAGCAATACGGGTTGCCTTTTTTGCAAAGCGTTTGAAGAAGAAACGGAAATACAGGCGGTTTTTTAAGGCAAGGTTTTCGGGATAGTGTTCAAAATTGAGATCGTAGATAATGGGCAGCTGTTTACAGGAACTCAGTAATGATAAAAAGCCTTCGGCAGATACAAACAGATCCGGTTTTATTTTTCGCAAAACAAACGGAAGCACAAACTCCATATAAAAAATATAGAGCAACGGATGGCGGTAAGGCGGAAACACTTTTTTGATCGTAACATTCTTGAAATCAAAATAAGGTTCTGTAAAATTCTTATCGGCCAGGATAACAAAAGACACTTCCGGGTTACCGGAGATAATCCTTTGCAAAGTGTTTATGGTAAAATAACCGATGCCATCAATCTGTTTATTCCGTAAAACCCAGCAATTAACTGCAATGGTACGTTTGTCTGCCATTTTTAATCAGTTGTTGAAATATTTTTCTGCATAATACTTCATCAGGTCTTCTTTATGCTCCTGTATTAAGAACAATTGGTTTTCATTAGATAATATCTTCTGCAAAAACCTTGTAAGTACCAGGTATTTCTGGAGGCCCAGTAATCGTTTCGTCATTCGCAGCATCGTCAATATCAGGCTGAGCCTTCGCCTGTTTACTGCATTGTCGGCACCTTTAGTCATGGCACCACTATCATTGCTGCTGATAATAAGTTTGTCTTTAAGCAGTTTGCTGTGCAAACTGCCGGTACCAACAGAAAATGGAGAGGCCGCTTTGTTAACCAAATTAAGTTCGTCCATTCTCCTGTATAGTCTTCTGTGCAATGGTAATATTGCATCTCCGTTATCAAAACCGGCAAAACCATATTTTAATACAATCAGTTCCTTAAATGAATTATTAATTACTTTATTGCCATAGTCAACTATCAACGATTCCCATTCTTTGTATTTAGTAATATCCAGTGTTTTACATTGTTTGTTGCGATAAACATCCAATGGGTTTACACCGGAAAAATGAATGAATATGATTGGATATTGGTTTTCCCTGTTCCCACTAAGGCCAACTTTCTTTTTCTCTCCTTCAATAAAAATATCCCTTTCATGTATATTCCAGTAAGCAATGTTAAGCCCGGGATGATGGGTGCTTAACATCCTATCTCCAAAGTATGATGGAACAAAATCCATCCATTTCTGATCAACGTGCAACGATTCAAACCGGTCGCCATAACAAAATTTTGAAAGCCTGTCCATCCACCAATTCAACAACAGTGTTGCATCTTCATTATTTTTAAGTGCTGCAAAACCAAGATTGTAAATACCGGCAAACAACAGCTCGGTATCATTCATATTTCCTGTAAAACTCACCTGGGGCCTTATAATATGAGGCGTGAGCACACAAAATTTTTCATCCAGCCAATCAAAAATAACCTGTGGCGACTGGTAGAAATAAATATCAGGATCTACATAGATTGCTTTGGCATATTGCTTTTTATTGAATAAATGCGAAAAAACAAATGGCTTTACAGCCGTGCTGTATTCCGTAACATTGTATTTAAAGGACATGTCCGTTATCGCCGGAACAATTTCCTTATCAACCAACTCAATTGAATATTTTTCAAAGAAATGTTGCGGTACTCCTTCTTTACCATCAACCAGGAATATAGTAAAATCTGCCCCGCTGTTTTGTTCCCTCAGCGAATCAGCCAGCGTAAAAGCAAATGAAAGATAGTTTCTGGCAACAATGGTAAATACAATATTCATTTTGGTTTATAGCATTTTTATTAACCTTGCAGGTATCCCCCCGATAACAGAGTTTGGAGGAAAACTTTGCGTTACAACTGCATTGGCACCGATGATACTGTTTTTGCCAATGGTAACACCAGACAGAATTGATACTCCTTCACCGATCCACACATTATCCTCTATGATAACAGGCCCCTTGCTCACCAATGGCCTTTGTACCGGTGGTAATTGTAATGCTTCTGCAGAAATTTCTCCATGAGAATGATCGTTGATGAAAATACGGCTTGCCATCAGTACATTGTTGCCTATTACTACTTTATCAATGCAGCCGATGTGCACATCAGAGTTAAGGCTTACATTATTTCCAATAATTATTTCTGGTGTAAACACCTGGTCGTAATACCTGTCCCATGCTTCAAGCCTGGTATTCCAAAGGCACGAAAAATTATCACCGATGGAAATGTATTGATGGTTTTTTATGTAAAAAGGGAACCGGACTGACAAATGGTTGCCAATTTTTTTAAACCTTCTTTTTTTATATGTCCATTGAAACCTGTTCATGTATCAGAATATGTTTAGCTTCTTCATACCATAGTAATATTTCTTTCCCAAAAATACAGGTAAAATATCCAGCGGAAATAATACTATCCAGTAAATGAAATACTTTTTGTACAACTTTCTTAATTGTATAAATGGAGATTCCTCCTTGTTAAAATTGCCCATTTCTTTTTGCTTATACCGGATACAATAGAGAGGCATAAAATCCTTTATTATATAATAGTTGAGAATATCAGTTGCATAGGGCTGTACCAACCCCTGCTTTATCAGGCTATTAACTATATGGTTTAAATTAGTACCAAAGGTTTTGAACAGGTTATAACCGCCGGTATTATTGCCTTTGCAGGCTATTAACTGCCCCTGCAGATATAAACATTTTTTTTCTGTAAAAACAGATGGCAGCACCCACTGCAGTTGAATAAGATTAGTGCCTAAAAAAGGAGTAAGATCTTTATTTTGTACTACCTGTTTTTTGAATATAACGGCACTTATAAAAGTTGTCCAGATATTGATTGTTTTTAGAAAAGCCTTTTTATCCTCAAATACAATGGCGCTTGCAGGATTGCTTTTTTGGGGCTTTTCAAGTAAATAATCTTCGCCAAACCAATAATTGCCCAGATATATTAAGTCAAACTGTTTTTTGGATAATTGTTCTAAAATTATTTTTAATTGCCCTTCAAGTAAGATATCATCATCCCCGAAAATCCAGCAATACTCACCATTTGCCTTTTCGAGACATGTTAACATATTCCCATCTGCTCCCAAATTTGATTTGTTCTTATGATATTGAATATTTTTTTGCAGAAGCATATACTTGCGGACTGTTTCCTGGGTATCGTCTGTTGAACAATTATCCGTTACAATCAATTCTATCCCATCTCCTGCATCTTTCATTTCCCGGCAAAAATTATTCAGGCAAATATCTAAATAACCGGCCCTGTTAAAAGTAGGGATACATATAGATAATAACACATTACTCATTTAAAGCTGTTGCCTGTTCTTTTTATAAAGGTATTCGTACTCATCGCACCTGTAATTCCGGTACATATTCCACATGGCCTTTGCCCTGTAAATCAGCAAAAATTCCGAATCGGCATCAAACCCAAAATTATCGGCATTTATTGATGTGCTTTTATTTGTATGATTTACATGAAAGATATATTTTTTTGAGATAGCTTTTATTCTGGCAACATAATATTGAATGGTTGCCGGTGCCATTTCTGCCAGGCTATATGAGTTAAAAATAAGATCTGCCGAATTTTCTTTGATGCTATCAATACAAAAATTGGGCAAAACAACTATATCGTAATTATCAATATTATCCAGCGTATCCTCTCCATACAACATTATTTTTTTTTGCGGAAAACAGCACATCAGGTAATAAGAAGTGAGCGCCATGTTTTCCGGCAGGTCAAAATCAACATACGTAAGCTTTTCAATATTCTTATTCAGAAAATAAGCCAGGCCTCCGTACCCGCCTCCGATCTCCATTATTGTTTTCCGGTTGTTTCCACTTTCGCTCAATAAATTTTTTATCGAGGAAGCATAATAGTGAAGATACTCTGCGCCGGTGCGGATATAATTATCATCTTTATAATAACCATATGAGTTCCCGTATTCGGGCATATACAATGCTTTTACCTGGCCGTTGTTGCCAAAAGAACTTTTCCATAAATCAAACCTGTAATTGCTGTCGTTCAGGTACATTTTTGAATGCAGCCTGCCGGGTACAGGTTTGGCAAAAAAATTACTATGCATATCAATAGCCAACCCATGCAGGCCGGTACTGCATTTCTCCCTCATAAAATTTGAGTAGGCTTTTCGGAGAGCAGGTATATCTCCGGATTGAAGAACGGGCATTATATCCTGCATGTAATAACGGTAAATGTATTTCCATTCATTTGTTACAGTAAAAATATCCTCCCTGTCAATTTTTTCAGCAATGGTTTTTTGATAAGCATTTATTATCCTGATAAAAATTTCATCGCCAACGTTATTTTCCTGTGGCCTGTTTACAAAACATCCCTTTATCTCTTCCTGCCCCGTTTTTTTTTTGTAATTGTTGTAAAAAAAGT
Source organism: Ferruginibacter sp. (assembly GCA_016786725.1). Taxonomy (GTDB): domain Bacteria; phylum Bacteroidota; class Bacteroidia; order Chitinophagales; family Chitinophagaceae; genus Ferruginibacter. Next base: position 156,022 of record JAEUVU010000020.1, read on the forward strand.
GGTTGGCTAAAAAATAGTTTAAAGCAGGTATTTTTTCTGCTTTCCTTATAGCCTTTTTTATAATTGACATATATACCTGTTTATGTACCTGTTTATGGCCTTTCTTAATTGCTGTTATTATTTTTGTAAGGATACAAATTCCTTTACTTTAGAAAAAATATACTTCAGGTGTTCTTCATCAAGCCCCGGCCAAACACCCAGCCAGAATGAATTAAGCATTACTAGGTCAGTATTGTTAAGGTTATCGGCCAGCCTGTATTTAATATTTTTATAAGCCGGCTGTTTTAAAAGATTGCCGCCAAATAAAAGCCTGGTACCAATCTTATTTTCTTCCAGATAGGCAACCAGTTCATTCCTGTTTAAAGAACTTTCTTTTTTGATAGTAAGTAAAAAACCAAACCAGCTTGGGTTGCTGTTTACTGTTTTTTCGGGCAATATAAAATGGTTACCAAGTTCTTTAAAGAGATTGTATAAAACTGAATGATTCTTTCTTCGCTTCTCAATAAAAGTATCAACTTTTTTTAGCTGGCTAAGGCCAATGGCGGCCTGCATATCTGTGGCCTTTAAATTAAAGCCAATGTGGCTGTAAGTATATTTATGGTCATACCCCCCGGGCAAATCGCCCAGTTGCTGGCAAAAACGGATGCCGCAGGTATTATCTTTACCTGGCGCACACCAGCAATCTCTTCCCCAATCCCGAAAACTTTCTGCAATTTTTTTAAGCTTTGGGTTATTAATAAGCAAAGCCCCTCCTTCGCCCATGGTGATATGATGGGCCGGATAAAAAGATAAGGTTGCAAGGTCGCCAAAAGTTCCTGTCTTTTTTCCATCGTACTCTGCTCCCAGCGAATCACAATCATCCTCAATTACCCACAGATTGTATTTTTTAGCCACCTGCATAACCGCTTCAAGGTTAAAAGGATTGCCCAATGTATGGGCAAGCATAATTACTTTTGTTTTAGGTGTTATGGATGCCTCCAGTAATGAAACATCAATATTGTAAGCAGGAATTTCAATGTCAAGAAAAACAGGAATGCAGCCGTATTGAATCAAAGGATTAATGGTTGTGGGAAACCCAGCGGCAATTGTTATCACTTCATCGCCCGGTAATACCTGCCTTTCTAAAAGCCTGGGTGAAGTGAGGGTGTAAAATGCAAGCAGGTTTGCAGAGGAACCGGAATTAACAAGCAGTGAATACCGGCACCCGATATATTTTGCCAGTTCTTTTTCAAAGGCTTCACTAAAACGGCCGGCTGTAAGCCATCCATCCAGAACAGCTTCAACCCCGAACATCAGATCTTCCTTATCTAATATTTTTCCTGTTACAGGAATATAACTTTCGCCAATCGTAATTTTCCTGGTTAGCTGCTGTTCAATTTTTTTGTTTAAAAAACTGTTCGTACTTATTTCATTATCTAAATCTATCATCTTGATTATGTACTTTCCATTTCAGTGGGTTTAAAAAACGGTTCCATTTCAGTTATTGGTTTGCCAAATGCAATTTTAGGATAAATATTAGTTAACGGTTCAATCATTACCTGAAGTAACACCGGTTTATCCTTATTCCTATCGCTCCACAGCCATTGTACCGCCCCGGCAATTTGCCCGGTATGTTTTATTGTTTTTGAATTAATGCCGTATGCCTTTGCTACTTTTTCAAAATCAGGCGCTGAGTATCCCCAAAATGTTGACTGGTACCTTTCATCAAAATAACTTTGCTGAAACTGGGTGATCATTCCGAGGCTTTCATTATTGATCACAACAATTTTAACGGGCAATTGATTGCGGATGATGGTTTGCAACTCCTGTAAATTAATCTGCATACAACCATCTCCTATAATGGCAACAACCGGTTTTTGTTTTAAACTTAAACAGGCGCCAATAGCTGCTGGCAAGGCAAATCCCATGGCCCCCATACCACCCGATGTTAAAAAAAGCTGGTCACTTTTTATTTCCAATGATTGAGCTGCCCACATCTGATGGGCGCCCACATCAGCTACATATGCTTTTGCTTTTTTGGAATTTTGCGAAAGTACATGCATAAAATAATTAGGGTTGATGCCTTTACACATGAGCTCCTTGTGATCGGGCCATTTTTTCTGCAAAGAATCAATGTATTCAAACCATTCTGTTCTTTTACTGACAGGCTTACTATTAAATATATTGCAAAATGAACTTAAAAATAATTTAACATCTGCAATAACGGGAATACAGCCCTGTAAACGGTTATTTATTTCACCTGCTTCGCAATCAATATGAAAAATTGTACGGTTTTGAAAAAAAGCAGTGTCAGCGCCTGTTTGCCTGATATCTAACCTGCTGCCCAATACAATAACTAAATCGGCCTCTCCTAAAGCTATATTTGCCCATCGGTTGCCATAACTGCCAATAAAACCAACCCGCTGTTTTGAGGAATATTCAACAGCATCCAGGGCTAACAAAGAGGTTACAACCGGAAGCTTTGTTAACTCCAGGAAAGATTTTAATTCTTTTTGCGCAAATGCCGCTCTTACACCTCTGCCCAAAAGCAATAAGGGCTTTTTTGCCTTTTGCAACTCTTTGTATAATTGTTGCAACCGCATTTGCGAAAGTGATGCTTTTGGTGTTTTAAGTTTGCTGCTGTTCTTTTTCTTTACATCAATATTCATCCGTTGAATATTCATAGGTATATCTATCAATACCGGTCCTGGTCTCCCCGAAACAGCAATTTTAAACGACTCTTCTAAAATTTCCGGCAAATCATTTACGTTGGTTACTAAATAGGCCTTCTTGGTAACCGGTGTTGCCATGGAAACGATATCGGTTTCCTGAAACCCAAGCTGGCGTATTTTTCTATCGCCTTTTAATTCACTGAGATTTACCTGGCCGGTTATAAAAATGGCGGGCGATGAATCAAAATAGCAACTGGCTATACCTGTTAGTAAATTAGTGGCGCCGGGGCCGCTGGTTGCAAGCGCTATACCAGGCAGCCCTGTTACCCTGCCACAGGCATCTGCAGCAAAAGCTGCGGCCTGTTCATGATGAACAGATACGATCTTTATTTTTGTTTTCAGGTGAAATGAATCAAGGATATGTGTGATCATGCCGCCAGACAGTTCAAATATATTTTTTACCCCCCTGGATTCAATGTATGTTGCGATATAATCAGAAGCCTTTATCATGCCTGGCTTTTATAGTATTTTATTGTTTGTTTAAGCCCCTTATCAATTGTGGTAAGGGGAGGTTTCCCGATTTGCTGATGAAATTTATTCATCTTCCCTTTAAGCATTAAAGATTGGTTTGCCCTTGCCGGCAAAACCCCAAACTCAAGTTTGGTTGCAGTAGTTTTAAAGTTCGCCTTTATTTTCAATGCCATGTTTTTTAAAAGATATGCATTGCTGCCTGAAATATTGTAAACCCCGTTTTTGGTATTGCTTTTTTTAACCAGCAACAGTATGTATTTAACCAGATCGCCAATGTATAAGTAGGCATATTTTTGTGTGCCGGCTCCCAGTTCTATCTTTTCCTTTTTATCAATTAATGATTTAATGATATGAGGTATAAACCAATCAGTTGATTCCCTTGGCCCGTAAAAGGCAAAAAGCCTGAGCCAATACCAGTTCAAATTATGTGTGCCGCAAAATCTTTCAACCCTATTGCAACATTCAACCTTGATTTTTCCATAAGCGGTATCAGGTTTTACTTTTTCTTTTTCTGAAACCGCCTTATTTAAAAAACCATACTCAGCCTGCGAACCCAATGCAATAAATTTTTCAGTTTTACATACTGCAGCTATATTCAAAAGATCATTTAGCAGCATTTTGTTGCTTCGCTGGATATGGATATCATTCCTGTGATTTGCTGTAATACCTTCCCAGGCACAATGTATAATAATATCCGGCTTTAACTCAATGATTGTTGCTTTCAGCCTATCATTTATAATAACCCACTCAACTTTATGCTCAAAATTTTTACAACGCCACAAGTCAGATTTTTTTCTCCTCAATCCAATTACCCGGTATTTTGATTTTATCAAATGCTCCGCAACATGAGAACCGATAAAGCCGGTGATACCTGTAATTAAAATTATAGCTGGCTTCAATTTCGTTATTTAAATAATGCTCAGTTTTACTTTTGCTGATAATTTTTTATTTGCGCCACGGTGAAATTATAATATTCCTTTTCATCCTGCTTATACCAATCAAATGTCCATTGTATGGCTTCTTTGTTTGTGAGCAAGGGGTGCCAGCCTAATATATTTTTTGCTTTATCAATATTCAGTTTAAGCAATGTTGCTTCGTGTGGTTGCAACGCATCGCTCTTATCTATCCAATCTCCCGAGCCCCACGTGTTGATCGCCGTTTGCACAAGTTCTTTCACTTCCAGGTGATCATCAGGCACAGGGCCAAAATTATAAGCGCCTGAATACTTAACGGCATCTTCATCAAGCAGCGCCCCCAGCAATAAATAGCCGCTCAAAGGCTCCAGTACATGCTGCCAGGGCCTTACTGCGGCAGGGTTACGCACAGGTACCGGTTGGTGCTTTTTTAATGACCTTACAATATCGGGCACTATCCGGTCCTTGTTCCAGTCTCCTCCACCAATTACATTACCCGCCCTTGCGCTGGCAATTGCCTTAAGATGTGTTGCATAGTTTGCAGCATTAAAAAAAGAATTTCGGAATGAACCCACCACTATTTCCGTTGCTGCTTTACTTGCACTGTATGGGTCGTATCCACCCAGCACATCATCTTCTGTATAATAATGCCCGGTTTCTTTATTCTCGTAAACTTTATCCGTTGTGATGATAACAACAGTACATTTCTTATCAAGCTTATTTACAGCTTCGAGGAGATTGGCTGTACCGGTAACATTCACATCAAAAGTTTCAGCGGGTATTTCGTAAGACCGCCTCACCAAAGCCTGTGCAGCTAAATGAAAAATAAAATCAGGTTGAAAATCTTTGATCGCTGTTGCCAGCTTCTCTCTGCTACGTATATCCCCAAAAGTGTTTTCGAAATTTATGTTGGGTGATATGATATTGAAAAGATCGTTGTCGTTCTCTGGTGGCAAAGCATAACCTTTTACAATCGCCCCAAGCTGATGCAGCCAGGTAATAAACCAGGCGCCTTTAAAACCGGTGTGACCGGTTACGAATACCTTTTTGCCCTTATAGCTGTTCAGATATTTGCTTACCACACTTTCCATGCTGCATTATTGGTTTTCCATAATTCTTCCAGTTCCATTTTATCCCTCAGGGCATCCATCGCTTTCCAAAACCCCTTATGTTTATAAGCAGCCAGTTCATTTGCTTTAGTGATGTTCTCCAAAGGCTGGTCTTCCCACATCGTATCTGTCATATCACCTTTTAAATATTCAAACACCCCTGGCTTTAAAACAAAAAAACCGCCATTGATCCATTTGCTTTCATCTTTTGATTTCTCTTTAAAAGCCCTCACATGGGCATTTTCATCCAGTTCCATACCTCCAAACCTGGATGCCATACTTACTGCAGTAACAGTAGCTGTTTTATTATTCTCTTTATGAAATTTCAGCAGTTCATTCAAATCAATATCACAAACACCATCTCCGTATGTAAGCATAAAATCTTCCTGTCCTATATACTTTTCTACCTGCTGCAACCTGCCGGCAGTTTTTGTCTGTAACCCGGTATCTACCAGGGTAACTTTAAAATTATCACTCTTTGTACCCAACACTTCCATTTTATTGTTTCCAAGGTCAATTGATATATCAGAGTTATGCAAAAAGTAATTCATGAAATATTCTTTAATAACATATCCCTTATAGCCCAGGCAAATGATAAAATCACTAAAGCCATAATGGCTGTAAATTTTCATGATATGCCACAGGATGGGTTTGCCACCGATCTCCACCATGGGTTTTGGCCTCGTATCGGTTTCTTCCGATATACGGGTACCCAGGCCGCCGGCAAAAATTACAACCTTCATGATTACATTTTTATTTTGCGCAAAAATAAAGCTTTTGCCTCTTCCATACGGGCATCCAGCTTAAATTTGATGAATTGGGTATAATAGCTTTTTATATCGAAACCAGCTATCTGGTTTTTTGCTATCACCTCATCTAAATGTTCAAAACCATAAGCATTGGCTTCATTGAATTTTTCAATAAATGAACCGGGTATCGGTTTATTACTGACCCATGCAGCAAAAACAAAAGGCAGGCCGGTCATTTCTTTCCAGGCGGTGCCCAGGTCGTAAATGTATTTTGTTTTTGATCTTTGAGCCAGGGCACGGTCGCCAATTACGAGGCCTGCTGTTGTACCGGCAATTTGCTGTTCATAATTTTCTGAACCTGCCATAAGCTGCGGTGAAATATTCCAATGCTCCTGCAACAATATCTTCAGCAGTGCAACCGAAGTGCGGCTTTGGTAATCCAGTAAGATGGTTTTTATTTCCGCAAGCGGAACACTGCTGAATAAACAAACACTGGCTACTTCCCCATCACAGGCAATACAATAGTCGGAAATAATGTGATGTTCTTTTAAAGACGGAATTACAGCCACAGGCACCAGTCCGATATCAATTTGGTTGTTTTGTAAATATGATGCAATGTTTGCAGGATAATCTATCGCCAGTGCCATCTCGTCCTGCATCTTACCTTGTTTAAAGCCGTATATCAGGGGTTTGGTATTTAAATAACTAACAGCTCCTACCCTTATCTTCTGTGCCAATTGTGTATTTTTGCGGCAAATTTACTGCAACATCATGGATTTAAATCAACTTACCGCCCTATCCCCTATCGACGGACGTTACCGCAAACAATTAGCCCATTTGGCCGAATATTTCAGTGAATATGCTTTGATAAAATACCGTGTTGTTGTTGAGGTTGAATATTTTTTGTTTCTGGCAGAAAAGAAATTTTTTAAAATAGATTCGAAGACCAGGCAACATTTACAAAAAGCCGCTAATGAGTTTTCATTGAATGATGCTGCTGAAATTAAAAAAACAGAATCCATCACCAATCATGATGTGAAGGCTGTTGAATATTTTATTAAAAAGGTTTTGGATGATTGCAATGCCGGACATTTAAAAGAATGGGTGCATTTTGGGCTAACATCACAAGACATCAACAATACCGCCATTCCGTTGCTTTGGAAAAACAGTATTGAGCAGGAATATTTACCGGCCGTTATTAACCTGCAACACGCTATTGGTAAAATGGCGCTTGCCTGGAAACCGGTTCCTATGCTTGCACGTACGCATGGGCAACCGGCCAGCCCCACACGGCTGGGAAAAGAAATGATGGTATTTGCTGAGAGATTGGAGAACCAGATACAATTGTTCAGCTATATACCTTTTACCGCAAAATTTGGCGGAGCTACCGGTAATTTTAATGCACACCATGTTGCCTTTCCAAAATACAACTGGGTAAAATTTGCAAATGATTTTACAGAAACTAAACTGGGTCTGCAACGCCAGCAATACACAACCCAGATAGAACATTTTGATACCCTTGCTGCACATTTTGATGCCATCAAACGCATCAATACCATCATCATAGATTTTTGCAGGGATATGTGGGCCTACATCAGCATGGATTATTTTAAGCAGCAAACCAAAAAAGGAGAAATTGGCAGCAGCGCCATGCCGCATAAGGTAAACCCAATTGATTTTGAAAATGCAGAAGGCAACCTGGGCATTGCAAACGCACTGCTGGAACACTTTTCAGCAAAACTGCCTGTCTCCCGCCTGCAGCGTGATCTTACTGATTCTACGGTTTTAAGAAATATAGGTTTGCCCATAGCACATACAGTACTTGCCATTAAATCAACAGAAAAAGGTATTGGTAAACTCCTGCTAAACGAGCAAAAGCTTAAGGCAGATCTTGAAGGAAACTGGGCAGTGGTTGCCGAAGCCATTCAAACTATTTTAAGAAGAGAAAATTATCCCCAGCCATACGAAGCTTTAAAAGAACTCACCCGTGGCAAGTCTGCAATTGATAAAAAAGCCATTCATGATTTTATTGGCAGTTTAAAAATATCCACTGCTTTAAAGAAAGAATTAAAAGCTATTACCCCGCACACTTATGTGGGAATATGATATAATAGTTATAGCTAAAAACGCACAGTTTTGGTAAGATGTTATACAGATTCCTGTTTCCCCTTATTTTTAATCATTAAAACTGGTTGAAAACAAGATATCTTGTGGCAACTAATCTGTATTTCATCATAAAAAAATATGTAATTTCAGTGCCGGTACCATCTCACTAATAAATCTTATGAAGAAAATTCTTCTTCCAATAATATTATTCACAGTAAATTTTTGCTTTGGCCAGGTAAATCTTAATCTTGGCCTCAAAGCGTATTACCCTTTCTCTGGCAATGCCAATGATGTAAGCGGTAACAATAACAATCCTGTTTTTAACAATGCCACGTTAACCGCCGACAGGTTTGGTAATCCAAACAGCGCTTATCATTTTGATGGTGCAAGCCAGTACATGAAGATATTAAACAGCGCCACACTCAATACAACAAATAAACTTTCCCTTGTTGCATGGGTAAAAGTACAGGGATTTTATGCCGGAACCTGTCATGGGAATTCCATAATCGCTAAAGGAGATGCAGATGGATTGACTGGTAATTATGTTTTACGCTTTGATGATAATGCATTTACCAATGGAAATAATTGTTCTCAGGCTGTAGATCCTGCACACCAGAATTTTTATGGTCTTGGAAGTTCTCCAAATCCCCCGGGATATACACCCTATATTCAAACCAACCAATGGTATTGTGTAATTGCCACTTACGATGGTACAACTGCAAGACTGTATGTTAATTGTGAGCTTAAAGTAAGCAGGGCACAAACCCTTACAACTTTTACAAATAGCTTTGATGTTTTTTTGGGCAGGCATAACAGCGCTGCATTTCCATACTGGTTTAATGGAGATATGGATGAAGTGAGGATTTATGACCGGGCTTTGAATATTGATGAAGTAAATACGCTTGGCGGCTGTATTATTCAAACGCCTTGTAACAACTGGCTCAACACACCCGTTCCAAATTCAAATGCACGAATTGGTGACCTTGATATTTCAGGAAATCAACTTACAATTGAAGCCAGCTTTAACCGAACAGGTGCGGTTAACCCAGTTGGCGGTTATGGCTTTTTAATTTCAAAGCATACAAACTCAAATGATATAAATTATGCCATGTGGCCCGAAGGCTGCTCTATAAGAACAACCAGCGGCCAGTTTTTTGCACAGGAAAACTGTAGTTTTCAATTAAACAAAACATATCATGTTGCAATGGTTTATGACGGTGTTTCACTTAAGTATTACCGGAATGGCTTTTTACACAGCCAAACGCCTGCCGCCGGAAATTTAGTTCTTAATGACCTGATCACCACCATAGGGCAAAACGTGCCTGAAGGCGCTTCTACCATCTATCCTTTTATTGGAAATATCAATGAAGTAAGAATATGGAATGTAGCCCGATCACAAGCACAGCTTCAAACCTACATGAATAACTCTTTACCCAATCCAACAACAATACCAGGCCTGTTGGGATATTATACTTTCGATAACCTGCTTAATAAACAGGGAAACCCTGCATGGAATGCTGCATTGAATGGAGGCGCTTCAATAAATGCAACCAACCCTAATTGTACATTTACAGCAGATTCCTGTCAGGCCATTGCAGGTTCTGCCATTATTAATGCTTACACGCCTGTAGCTGGGTTCAACATCTGTGATAATAAATTAACTGTTGAAGACGCAACCCCATTTAACGTTGGTGATACAGTTTTGCTGATACAAATGAAAGGTGCTGTAATTGATTCCACCAATACTACAGCATTTGGCAGCATTACTGATTATAAAAATGCAGGTAACTACGAATTCAATTACGTGAAAAGCAAAACAGGGAATGTTATTGAATTGAAGAATACACTCACTAGGCAATATGATATTCCTGTGGGTAAAGTACAATTGATAAGGGTGCCCTATTTTATTAGTTTGTCAACTACCGATACTTTAACCTGTTCACCCTGGGACGGAAGCAAAGGCGGTGTATTGGCATTTAATGTTCAGAATACATTAACGCTTAATAAGCCAATAGATGTGAGCGGTAAGGGTTTCAGGGGTGGCATAAATACTAATTTCCTGGCCGGTACGCTGGCATGTAACTTACTCGGATATCATTATGACAATGCCAGCACAGAAACTGCTAAAAAGGGTGAAGGCATTGCACTGATTGGTACAACCAAATTAAATGGCAGGGGCAAGCTGGCTAATGGTGCAGGTGGTGGTAATGGACATAATGCAGGTGGTGGTGGTGGCAGTAACGCTTCTTCAGGTGGATTTGGCGGATATCAACTCGATAACTGCGGTGGAGCCCCATTTGACAATCGGGGAATCGGGGGTTTGGCATTAACGTACAATAACACACTCAATAAAATATTCATGGGCGGTGGCGGAGGTGCCGGGCACTATGATGGCGTAAGTGGTTCCGGGCACTATTCTAATGGCGGAAATGGCGGCGGTATTGTGATCATTAATGCTAATAACATGGTAAGCAATGGCCAGGCTATCTATTCTAAAGGTAATGCTGGTGATGATTGTATTGCAAATGGATTTCCGTGTGGACATGAAGGTATGGGTGGCGGAGGCGCAGGCGGCTCTGTTATATTAGCAATAAACAGTTTTGCAGATAATAATATACAAAATGTAAATGGTGGTAAAGGCGCTAACCTGGAAGTATATACAGCCGCTGCAGGGAGGGTTGGGCCTGGTGGCGGAGGCAGCGGTGGTGTTGTATGGTTTAAATCAGCTTCATTACCTGCTAACAACACTGTACAAAATACAGGTGGTGTAAATGGTGTCATCGTTCCTAATGCCAGCAATCCATGGGGTGCCACTGCTGGCAGCGCCGGGCTAAATCTTTTCAACCTTGTGATACCGGTTGCCACTAACCCTTTTAAACCTAATATTGATTCTGTTCGGTTTAACAATGTTACCGCCTGTTTAAATGTAAATTTTAATGGCCTGGCATATACAAATACAAACCCCATCAACAGCTGGCAGTGGTATTTTGGAGATGGAGGTACTTCCAGTACACAAAACACATCGCATTTGTATGCTTCTGCTGGAATTTATAGTGTAAAACTGGTAGTAACAGATATAAATGGGTGTAAGGACAGTATCACAAAAAATATAACAACAGGTACATTTATTGCCGATGCAGGAAATGATACAGCCGTTTGTGCCGCTCCTACTGTTTCAGTTACTTTACATGCAAGTGCAGGTGCTACTTATTCATGGACACCTGCTGCATTACTAAATAATCCAGCTATACAAAACCCGGTTGCCACTATTTCGGCAACAACAAAATTTTATGTCACAATCAGCGATGGTTCAGGCTGCAGTGCAACTGATTCGGTTACTGTAACACTTACGCCGGCATTAACACCCGCTGTAACCATAAGCACACCCAATAATAATATTTGCAAAGGCACACCCGCCACATTTACTGCTGTTGCTGTAAACGGTGGCAACTCTCCCTCTTATCAATGGCAAAAAAATGGTAACCCGGCAGGTACCAATAGTAATACCTATACCGATCAGAATTTGAATAACGGTGATGTTATCAGGTGCATCCTTACTTCCAGTATCGCTTGTGCAGCGCCCGCAACTGCCCAAAGCAATAGTATTGTAATGTCAATAATCAACTCCTTAGCTAATACAAGGTATCCAACGCTTTCTGCATTTCCTTACCAGCAGCTTCAGTTGCAGGCACGTAATATTGGCAATAGCTACTTATGGTCGCCTCCGGTTGGTTTAAATAATAATACAATTTCCAACCCGGTATTTTATTATTCCGAAACCCAGGAATATCTTGTACGCATTAATACAAGTGCAGGTTGTATCGTGGTAGACACATTGCTTGTTGAAATAAAAGGTAAAAAAGGTATTTATGTACCCGAAGGGTTTACACCAAACGGAGATGGAAATAATGATCGGCTGTACCCGATACTGGTTGGCATAAAAAAGCTGAATTATTTTAAAGTATATAACCGATGGGGCAATCTTTTATTTGAAACCACAAGCGGCAGGCCTGAAGATGGCTGGGACGGCACCTATAAGGGTAAAAAACAGCCGGTAGAAACATATTTGTGGGTAGTAGAAGGTATAGATATAGACAACATAACTATCACAAAAAATGGCAACACTTTATTAATCCGCTAAGCTATGAGTATTATAAAACTTAAAACAATTCTTATAGCGATAATGGCATTTTTCCATTTAACAGTAAGGGGCCAGGATCCCCATTTTTCCATGTATTTCGCATCGCCCCTTACGCTTAACCCTGCAATGACGGGATATTTTGATGGCGATTACCGGGCCAGTGCCAACTTCAGGCAGCAGTGGTGGTCATTGGGTTCTCCTTTTGTTACCACTACTATGAGTTTTGATTCAAAACTCATGCAGTTGAAAATTCCGGAAAAAGACATTTTTGGGGGAGGGATTATGGCGTTGATAGATCAATCTTTTGGGGGCGCATACAATAGCATCAATATATCTGCATCGGGTTCTTACCATAAAGCACTCGATGAATTTGGTGAACATAATATCGGAGCAGGTTTTCAGTTTAGTTATGCCAGCAGGAACATAAATGCCGGTGGACTGAGTTTTGCAAACCAGTTTACCGGAAGCGGTTTTGATACCCGTTTACCTTCCAACGAAAATTTCATTCGCACAAAAAGTAATTATGTAGATTTAAATACCGGCCTTTTATACCGGTACAGTACAGAAAATACAGAAGTATATTTAGGCGGATCATTGTATCATACAATAAGGCCTAATAACAGTTTTTTAAAAGATGGCAATTATCGCTTACCAATGCGCTATACAGTTCATGCAGGATCAAAGTTTTCGATTGGCAGTAATGGAAACGAACTTTTTTTAAGCGGGTTATATATGTACCAGGCCGGAGCCACTGAAAAAAATGTAGGCATTGCTTACGGTATCTCTGTGAATGAAAACACCTCTGTATATGCAGGAAGCTGGTACAGAATTGGTGAAGCGATCCTTCCGTATATAGGCCTGGATAATAACAATTTTCAAATGGGCTTAACGTATGATATCATTAATTCAAAACTGAGAAATTACAGTCCCAAAAATGGCAGCTTCGAACTATCCGTGAATGTATTGATGTACAGGCCGAGGAATGTGTACACTAATTATAAACGTGGCCGGATATTTTAGTATTGAAACCATACCAGCATTTATTTTATTAAAATCTTCCTAATTCCGCAGGAAGATTAATTTTACCGGTTAATATCTGATATATTTGATTTTTATGGTACGATTTTTACTTTGTTTTTTAATTCTCAGCCAGTTTAGTACCGCCCAGGTAAACCTTGATAAAGGCTTGCAGGCTTACTACCCTTTTGATGGCAATGCCCATGACAAAAGCGGCAATAACAACCACCCCGTTTTTAATAATGCTGTCATTACTACCGACCGTTTTGGAAACCCGAACAGCGCTTATCATTTTAACGGCGTTTACCAATACATGCGTATCCCCAATAAGCCGTCGCTTAATTTTGGTAAAGAGATATCGCTGTCTGTTTGGGTGAGGCCCACCGGGTTCTATTACGGTATATGCCATGCCAGCCAGCTCATCAGCAAGGGTGGTGGAAATTACAACGATGGTAATTATGCGTTGCGGTTTGATGACGCCTTATACACACTGGGAACCGGTTGCGATGGCGGGGTTTGTGATACCATTCATCAGAACTTCAGGGGAACCGGCACGGTGCTGAAACCCTATGGCGGGGATTTTGTTAAAAAGAACCAATGGTACAATGTGCTATACACCAATGATGGCAGGATGGCCAGGTTGTATGTTAACTGCGAATTAAAATACGAGGTTCCGTTTCCGGAAACGTTTACCAACACCGAGGACCTGTTCTTTGGTAAATCAGATGATGAGATTTTTCCGTTTTGGCTAAATGGCGACCTGGATGATGTAAGGATATATAACCGGGCATTGAATAATAAAGAAATAACGGCTTTGTGCAGCGATTCAATAAAAGTAAAACCGGTTGAAAAACCGGAGCCGCCTGTTGCGCAGGTTCCACAACCTGTGATTGAAAAAAGGAACAATGACCTGATAAAAGAATTTATTGTTGAGCACGATTCTATTTCAATTACCTTGTACGACAATGCAGAAATTGACGGCGACAGCATTACATTGATCTATAATGATAAAATACTCACAACCCACCAGCGGCTTACTGATAAACCTGCCACCTTCTGGATAAAGATTGCACCCGGCAGCAGCCGCAACGAACTGGTGATGTACGCCGAAAACTTAGGCAGCATACCACCAAACACAGCCCTGATGGTTATTTATGACGGTAAAAAACGTTACGAAGTAAATATTAAGAGTACAGAAAAGACGAACGGGTCGGTTTCGTTTAAGTTAAGGGAATAGAAATTTTATGGAGTGAGTTTTTCAATGCCCATTTTGTTTATTTATTTTAAAAATCCTTTCTTGCTCATCCACATATTTTTGATGATCCTCAAATGAACCAGCAAAAAACATCCTTTTCTCCATTTTGGGTGGGTTTTCAGGATCAATACCATAAGCTTCGCATGTAAGAAGCCATGCTTTATGTAAGCGTTCTTTCAAAATTTCTTCCTCAGTTAGAGGCTGTTCGTTTTTGTCATTGGGCAGATCATTAGCATATACTCTTTTATTCATTTATTTTGTATATGTGAGTTTAAAAAGAAGGATAACGTTTTATGAAATCTTCAGCCATAAAAGGCTGTATCTGTAAGACCACCTGAGTATCTGCCAAATTTTTGTACAAAGTATTATCAGTAGTAATAAGAATTTTATTTACTGTTGCAAGACACATTTCAATAAGATAAATATCTTTCCGAGGAAGTTCAGCCTCTAATCCAACAGGAATTGAATCTTGTTCTTCAACCCAATGTATTTTATCACTATTTTGAAAAAAAAGCCTGATAAGGATTTTGACCCTTTCCCTCTGAATTGGAGGATATCTTACTGAAGATTCTACAAGGGAATAAAGTTTTAAAGCTAATCTTGTACCCTTTTGCATAACTATTTTATCACAAACCTCAAGTATCTTAGCAAATAGAACTGACACTTCATCTATCTTAGCTTCATCAGCAAACCAATGATAAAACCATTCATCAACTGTTAAATGTATTCCTCTTCCCATATTAAACTCCTAATATTGACTTAAGGTTAGCCAATTCTGTTTCCATAAAACTTAACAGGCCGCCTTCAAGCTGTCCCTTATCATTTACAGTTTGAGGAGTTATTAGCGTTTCACCATTCTTAGATTCAGCTAAGAAAAACTGAACATCATTTGTACTTAATTCGCCGGAAGCGATCCTTGTTAAAATAGAAGAAACAATATTTTCACTGTGCGTACTAAGAAATATCTGTTTATCTTCATTCTTAATTATATCTACAAAGGCATCAATTAATTTATTTTGAGCTGACGGGTGTATGTGAATTTCGGGCTCCTCTATAAAAGCAAACGAAGTACTCTTCTTAAGTAATTTGATTAGCATATAAACAGTTTGATTTACGCCAAACCCTTCATTTACCAAGTCTGTAGAAAAACCTTTATTATTTTGTGTCCGTAGATAGAAAGAAGTGCTGCCGGGTATTGCAACAAAGCGGAATGTCTTATTAAATATCTGTTTGAAATAATGATCTATTTTAGATTCAAATTTAGTCCCTTCATCTCTTATCTGCATAGCAAATAATGATTCATCAGTAGCTTGTTCTGTAGAAAATATTGGATTAAAGAACCCTCGTTTTACTGAAACTATCTCAATATTTTTTATTGACTCAAAAACACTGTTAAATATTGCAGATAAATATTTGTTTTTATTATCAGTATTTGGAATAAGCTCAAAAGTTAATCCGTTCCATAAAAATTCATTATCATTAATAATAACTTTTTGTTTATCATTTAAACCATAAGGCAGATCTATTTTTAAATTTTCTGAAAACTCATTAAATTGAAAGGTCATCTTACTATATCCAGACACAGGGCTTAAACTAAATTCATAAGTAAATAGTTTTTCTTTGTTAGGAAGATTAATACTTAGAATTCCAGGGTATTTATATGTCTTTTCCAGATCAACTGTAATCTTAATATTGATGTTTTCCAATCTTTCATTTCTTGAAACAACTTCATCAAACCCTCCTAAATTAATAAATCCAAAATCAAAAAGTTTATTAACTCGTTGATTTGGATTAACAAAAAAATTACGCATTAAGTAAGGAGCGTACATTACAGAAGATTTTCCAGAGCCATTTGGCCCATAAAGAATATTCAATTTTTTAAGCTCTAAATTTTGTGCTTTGATTGAACGGAAATTTTCTATGCTAAGATTTGTTATCATTCTTACCTAAATATAAGATAAATTTAATTTTCTCCCTACTTATGTATCTCACTCGTAAAATGAAATTCTATATCAGGGTTATTCTGTATCTCGGTGTTTAAAAACCATTCGCTTTGCGCCAGGTAAACCAGGTGGTCATCTTTATCGTGGGCAATATTGGCCTGTTTGTATTTGATAAAATCTTCCAGTTTTTTTGGGTCTTTACTGGTAAGCCAGCAGGCTTTAAAAAAAGGCAGGTTGTTCATTTGAACAGATGCTCCATACTCTTGCAACAACCGGTATTGTATTACTTCAAACTGCAGTTCGCCCACGCAACCAATGATCTTTTTATTGCCGCCGAACTGGGTGAATAATTGGGCAACGCCTTCATCCGTAAGCTGTAGTAAACCTTTTTCCAACTGCTTGGTTTTCATTGGGTCTTTGTTTACTACCTCTTTAAATATCTCAGGCGAAAAACTGGGGATGCCGGTGAAGAAAAAATCTTCCCCCTCCGTCATTGTATCGCCTATTTTAAAGTTGCCGGTGTCAAATAAACCAACCACATCGCCTGGGTAAGCATCATCAATCACCTCTTTTTGCCGGGCCAGAAAACTGTAGGGGTTGCTGAAGCGTAGGTCTTTACCCATACGCACATGATGGTAATAATTGTTTCGTTCAAACCGGCCGCTGCATACCCTTAAAAAGGCAATGCGGTCACGGTGCTTGGGATCGAGATTGGCATGTATCTTAAAAATAAATCCGCTGAATTTATCTTCTTCAGGTTTTATGTCTCTTGTGGTTGTATGTCTTGGCCTGGGCGTGGGCGCAATGCGTATAAAAGTGTCCAGCATTTCTTTTACACCAAAATTGTTTACAGCGCTGCCAAAAAACACAGGTGCTGTTGCACCACTCAGGTAGTCATCTACATTCAGTTCGCCATATACTCCTTCAACCAGTTCCACATCTTCCCGTAAAGTAGCGGCATCCTTCTCTCCTATTTTTTTATCCAGTATATCATCACTAATGTCTTTTATTTCCACCACATCCTCGTCGTTAGCCTTGGTACCGGCTGTAAACAACACCAGGCTTTTATTATGCAGGTCGTACACCCCTTTAAAGTCCTTGCCGCTGTTTATGGGCATGGTCATGGGGTGCAACTGTATCTTTAATTCCTTTTCAATCTCTTCTAAAAGATCGAACCGGTTCTTACCATCCCTGTCCATCTTATTTATAAAAACAATCACCGGTGTTTTACGCATGGAAATTACTTCCATCAGGCGGCGGGTTTGAGGTTCAACACCGTTTACACTGTCAATAACCAATACAACACTATCCACAGCAGTTAATGTTCTAAAAGTATCTTCCGCAAAATCTTTGTGGCCGGGTGTATCAAGCAGGTTAATAAGATGCCCCTGGTATTCAAAAGTCATTACACTGGTAGCTACACTAATGCCACGCTGGCGCTCTATTTCCATAAAATCGCTGGTGGCGTGTTTTTTTATTTTGTTGCTTTTTACCGCACCGGCTGTTTGTATGGCGCCGCCAAACAAGAGGAACTTTTCTGTCAGGGTTGTTTTACCGGCATCCGGGTGACTGATGATGGCAAATGTTTTACGCTTATTTATTTCGTTGATGTATTTCATGTACACGAATTGTTCGAATTACACTAATTACACGAATTTTGTTTTCGTGTTTTAGAGGCGCAAAGGTAAGGTTTGAAAAACAAACCAAAGCCTCACTCCAACTCCTCTGTGATGGAGATGGAATTTGAAGTGAGTATATCATAAACCTGAAAATTCTTGTTTCAATCTTCGCTTCTATCTCCGTCATTTCCTCCTCCTTCGGGGGAGATAGAAGGGCCGTTTATACAATTTCGATCTTTATTCAAATTGCAAACCGTAATTTTGAATCATGCGAAAAACGCTGAATATTCTACGTAATTCATTAAAGCTAACTTTTCAGGAACTGAAGGTAAACAAGCTTCGCACAGCGCTAAGCCTTACCGGCGTGGCATTCGGCATCTTTTGCATCATTGGCGTGTTGGCCACTGTAAACAGTCTTGAGCGTAATATTCAGAACGAAGTAAAAAGCCTGGGCAGTAATACCATCTATATTGATAAATGGGATTACAGCGGCGGGCCCGATCAGCCTATCTGGAAATTTATGAGCCGCCCCATACCTAAAGAAGAAGAAGCCGCAATGGTTAGAGAGCGTGCCGTACTGCTGGATGATATTACTTATTTGATGCAGACACAGGGCTCCATATCACATAAAGATGATGTGCTGCAAAGCATCATTGTGTATGGTATCAACCAGGAACAGATGACTATTCAGCCGCTCAGTTTTGACCAGGGCCGCTTTTTTTCGCCCAGCGAATTTAATGCTGGCAGCAACGTTTGCCTCATTGGTTATACCAATGCTGAAGACCTGTTTGGCAGCCAGCAAAGAGCTTTGGGTAAGCAGGTGGATATTAAGGGTAAAAAAGCAACCATTGTAGGTGTTATAAAAAAAGAAGGGCAGAATATGATTGGCTGGGATTATGATAAATGCATTATGCTGCCCAATAAATTCTGTGTACAGCTTTTTGATGAAAAAAATGCCAACCCCATTCTGATAGCCAAAGGAAAAGAAGATGTAACTACCGATGCATTGATGGATGAACTAAAGGGAATTATGAGACAGGTAAGAAGGTTAAGCCCACTGCAGGAAGATAACTTTTCCCTTAACAGTGTAGAAGCTTTCAGCAAGGCTATTACCGGGTTCTTTTCTACCGTAAATGTGGTAGGTGCCATCATTGGGGGCATCAGTTTAATTGTAGGGTTGTTTGGCATTGCCAATATCATGTTTGTAACCGTAAGGGAAAGAACCAATATAATTGGCTTAAAAAAGGCCATAGGCGCTAAAAAGAGTACCATACTTTTTGAATTTTTGATGGAGGCAACCGTGCTTTGTATTTTAGGCGGCGCCATTGGTTTGTTTTTTGTATGGCTGCTTACGCTCATACTATCCGGCCCGTTAGAATTTCCTGTTTATATTTCGCTGCCCATGCTTTTTGCTACCATTATCATCTGCCTTGCAGTAGGCATACTTGCCGGTATTATTCCGGCATCGCAGGCCGCCAAAATGGATCCTGTGGTGGCAATACGGTCAAAATAATTAGGAATGAAGAATTAGGGATTAGGAATTAATTTTGTGCCAAACTCACACCTTGCCTGTTACCATTTTAGCAATAGAATCTTCCTGCGATGAAACATCAGCCGCTGTTTGTGTTGATGGAAAAATATTATCGAACAACATTGCCAACCAAACCGTGCATGAGCAGTTTGGAGGCGTAGTACCCGAGCTGGCCAGCCGTGCACACATGCAGAACATTGTACCGGTGGTTGATGTGGCTTTAAAAAAGGCTGGTTGCGATATTGCTGATATTGACGCCATTGCATTTACCCAGGCTCCGGGTTTAATAGGTTCGTTGCTTGTAGGTACGCAGTTTGCAAAATCGCTTGCACTGGCCCTGGATAAACCACTGATTGCAGTGCATCATATGCAGGCGCATGTGCTCGCCAATCTTATTGCCGGTAACAGGCCGGCATTCCCTTTTTTGTGTTTAACAGTGAGTGGAGGTCACACACAAATTGTCCGTTGCGATAGTCCAACCCAACTAAAAGTAATTGGAGAAACAATTGACGATGCAGCGGGAGAAGCTTTTGACAAAACTGCAAAAATGCTGGGTCTGCCTTATCCCGGCGGACCATTGATTGATAAATATGCAGCCAAAGGAAATGCAAAACGTTTTAAATTTCCTGAACCACAGATACCCGGTTTGAACTTTAGCTTTTCAGGTTTAAAAACGTCTATCCTGTATTTTTTAAAAAATGCCGGTGCCAGCAATTTATTTAAGGAAGAATTTCTGGCAGATGAAGAAACCAGGCAAGAATTTATCCGGGAAAATATGGATGATATCTGTGCCTCTGTACAGGACAGGATCATCAGCATCTTACTTAATAAACTTAAAAAAGCCGCTGCCGAAACCGGCATCACTGATATTTGCCTGGCAGGCGGCGTAAGCGCCAACAGCGGGCTGCGTAAGGCTTTTACTGAACTGGGAGAAAAACAGAACTGGAGAACATTCATCCCTGCTTTTGAATACTGCACCGATAATGCTGCCATGATAGCCATAACCGGTTACTACAAATTTCTGGCAAAGGATTTTACATCTTTAAGTATCAGCCCGTCTGCAAGGGCAGAATGGTAAACATGTTGTGCACTGAATTTTCATTTCTCTTACAATAAAGTATTTCTTAATTCGTTATCGCATCACCAATTTTGTAAAACCAGCTTTGCTGCATTATCTGCAGCAGTTACAATAACCTATGGCCAATTCTTATTTCAAGTTCAAACAGTTTACAATTTACCAGGATAAATGCGCTATGAAAGTATGCACTGATGCATGTCTTTTTGGTGCGTTGGTAGCCGGTTGCAGCACTTGCCTGCCATGGGGAAGATTTCCGGCAATTACCGGCGAAGGGCGGATTACCCATTGCCTTGATATTGGAACCGGAACCGGTTTATTGTCGCTGATGATTGCCCAGAAGAATAACAACATACATATTGATGCTGTTGAAATTGATGAACAGGCCGCAGCCCAGGCAAAGGAAAATATAGCCGCTTCGCCCTGGGCAGCAAACATCACTGTTTTTAAGGAAGATATTTTAAAATTTGATGCAGGTCCGCAGGATGCTGTGCATAAAAAATACGATTGTATTGTTTCCAATCCCCCTTTTTTTGAAGATGACCTGCAATCGGCCGATAATGCAAGAAACAAAGCAAAGCACAATACATCACTGAGCCTGGCGCAACTGCTGCAGGTTATTGAAAAACTCCTGAACCCAAAAGGTTTTTTTGCCGTTTTACTGCCCTACCACCGGGTTGATTATTTTATAGCAGAAGCCAGGAAATTTGGATTGTATCTCAGTAAAAAAATACTTGTAAAACAAACCTTCAAACATAAATTCTTCAGGGGCATCCTCTTTTTTAACCGTACAGAAGCTGAGCCTCAGTTAATGGAGATCATCATCAGGGATGCTGAAAATAATTATACGCCTGAATTTGCAGCGGCCTTAAAAGATTACTATCTCTTTTTATAAGCCTCCATATTCTTTCATATATGCAAATGGCCCGGTAATTATGCCGGCATCTGTCATGGTTGCCCGTTCAATGGTTTGGCTCCCTCCCTGGCGTATATCATTCAGCACAAATTTTATCAGTTGCTCGCCGAAATAACGGCTTGCATCACGGGGCAGTTCATTGGGCAGGTTGCCCACCGCCATCATATCTACCGAACCGGGTAAATAAGGAGCGGTTCTCTCAAAACTTTTTCTGGCCACACCATATACAGGATCATCAATGGTACTATCGCCCAGGTTACAAGGTATAGATCCGTTCTTGTCATCAGTAATATCAGCAATGGTTTGTATGCGGAAATCTTCACGCAGCAGGTCTTCCATCTCAAACAAACGTGGAATATTCTTTTCCCAGTAAATACCATTCATCAGTATATCGGTGTGAGCAAGATATTCAGTAAACCTGCAGTTATAGTTTTGCGGATTGGCATGAAAATCATTACGGTTGTACTTACCGGTTTCTTTGTGTGCATACAAATCAATACCTTTTAAATGCACATACGCCGGGTAAGCAAATTCTTTTTCAACATAATCTTCCGGCTCCACTTCATGTATTCCCATCAGGTTCATGATCTCCAGCACACCATGAGCCACACGCCCGCTGCCGGTTACAGCAATTTTAATGTTTGGCAGTTTCAAGCCAAAATACATATGTATCAGTTTTTGAAAACTGTTGACTGATCCAACACGCTGCAGCTTAAAAGAGCCGGTACGGTTACCAAAAGCCATCATGCCATTATGGGCGCCAACTATGCCGGCAAAAAATCCAAAACCGATAATACGTGTGCCGTCTTCATGTTCCAGGCATTCATAGTCAATCAGTGTTATTTTTTTTTCTAGCAGCGCTTTAAAAAGTTTTTGATTGCCCGGTTGCAGTTTTTTTGTGTGCGAAAAGAACATATACCGCTTTCCTTCCTGCAGCATATCTACCGGCACTTCTTTGATACCAAGCAACAGGTTACAATCACTCATATCTTCTTTTACTTCTACCCCTGCCCTTTCATATTCCTTGTCGGTATAGCAGCGGTTTTCTGAATGCTGGGCAACTACCTTCACATCATCAAAATTCAGGTGCAGCCATTTGCAATGCGCCGGTATAAGCGCCACACGGTTGTCCTGCGGCACTTTACCTTCCCGTATCAATCCAATCTTTAGCATCAATCGTTAATTTAAAGCGGCAATTTACATTTTAGATTTTATTTAGCCACAGATTGCACAGATTGACACAGAGGATAAGGCAAAAAACTAAAACCAGCTACCTTTGCATCATGAACTACTTTGAACTTTTTGAATTACCCATATCTCTGCAAACAGATAAAACCATTCTGAACCAGAAGTATTTTGAACTGCAGAAAAAATACCATCCCGATTTTTTTACTAAAGGCACCGAACATGAACAGCAACAGGCTATAGAAATATC
Organism: Ferruginibacter sp.; assembly: GCA_016786725.1. Lineage (GTDB taxonomy): Bacteria > Bacteroidota > Bacteroidia > Chitinophagales > Chitinophagaceae > Ferruginibacter. Next base: position 179,014 of record JAEUVU010000020.1, read on the forward strand.
AGCACAATTAAATAAGGCATTAAAGGTTTTAAAAGACCAGGATCAAACCATCAGGTATGTGCTGCAACTGAAAGGCCTGCTGGAAGAAGAGGAAAAATACCAGTTACCGCCGGAATTTTTAATGGAAATGATGGAACTGAATGAAGAGTTATCAGATAACTCAGCACAACAAATTGAAGAGCTGGAAAAACAATTATACAATGAAGTAGCGCCTGTCATTGAAAACTATAACGACACATCAGCTTCTAAAGATGACCTGCTGAAACTGAAAGACTATTATTTCAAGAAAAAATACCTTCAGCGTATTTTGGACAGGTTGGGCGATTAATGTAATATTGCAGCCCCGTTAAGGTTAATGGTTTGTTGTTAACAGTTAATGGTTGAGTGCCTGATACCAGAAAATATTTTTTGGATATTAAAGCTCCCAACTTTTAACTTTCAACTATTAACTTTTAACTCTACCAGCCCATGTGGCGGAATTGGTAGACGCAGCAGACTCAAAATCTGCCGTTCGCAAGGGCGTGAAGGTTCGATTCCTTTCGTGGGCACCAAGGCTAAAACCTTCTCTTTTTTGAGAAGGTTTTTACTTTTCCATTATGTGTATATCCCTTGCAATTCAGAAAACAGAAGATTAGCTTACTGATAAATCATCTGTAGTAAGTGCAATGTTTGTTAACTTTATCATGAGCATAGTTTGTATCTGCAAATTCCTGTTCAGGAAGTTTAAAAACCATATGGGCAAACACAAACAAGCCTGGTACGTAATCAACGGAATTACCCTGTACAGGATAATTGCAGCGCCTGTTTTGCTCATCCTGCTTTTTACAGGATACCTTCATATTTTTAAGTGGCTGCTTGCTGTTAGTTTTTTTACCGACCTGATTGATGGCTTTCTTGCCCGTAAATTTAAAGTAACCAGCATAATGGGCAGCCGGCTTGATTCCATTGGCGATGACCTTACCGTAATGGTGGGCATTGTTGGACTGTTTGTGCTGAAATTTGATTTTATAAAACAACAGCAGGTTGTATTCTATATACTGCTGGGTCTTTTTTTAATACAGGTAAGCTATGCTTTTTACCGGTACGGAAAAATGACCAGCTTTCATACCTGGCTTGCCAAAACGGCTGCCTTACTGCAGGGCGTTTTCCTGATTCTCGTTTTCTTTACCGCTGAACCGGTTATGATCCTGTTTTACACAGCTACCGGTATCACCATGCTGGAATTAATTGAAGAAATCATACTGGTGTATCTTTTACCAACCTGGCAGGCAAATGTGAGAGGTATTTATGAGGTGTTGAAAAAGAAAAACTAAGTCTTTGCTTTTTGCTTTCTTCGGGTTTTCTTCGGGACTTGTTTTACTATTTCCGAACAAGACCTATACAATTCCCGAACAATTCCCGAACAAATGCCTGAAAACTTACCAATTTTACAACAGGTATTTTTGGTGTTTTTATTCTAACTTGAAGCCCGGGAATTATGCGAAACAAACTGCTCCTGGTAATACTCCAGCTATTTTTATGTACCGGAATTGTAACCGCACAAACAAAGCCCAACATCATCCTTATTATTGTAGATGATCTGGGCCATGGCGACCTTGCCTGCTATGGAAATACCAAAGTGCGTACTCCTCATATTGATTCGCTGGGTATTAAAGGAGTCCGTTTTTCGCAGGCTTATGTAACCTCGCCTATCTGTGCCCCATCCCGCATGGGCATTATCACAGGCCGCTACCAGCAACGCTTTGGCGCCGAGTTTATGCTCTACGATAAATTTGACCCCTCAGTAAAAAAACAAATAACCAGGCATTTGTTATCTGTAAAAAAGAAACCGGCAGGCATCGCCACTTTAAAACCCGATCTTTTTTTAGACCGCTCGGTGTATGTAACCGATATGCCCGAAACTGAAATTACCATTGCCGAAATGCTGAAACAAAATGGTTATGCAACCGGTTATGTTGGTAAATGGAACCTTAGTTCTTCACCAACAGTTTTTCCTGATATGCATGGCTTTGATTACGCTTATTATTTTGATGGCGCACTCAGCCGTTATGTGGATGACCCGGTTGATACAAGCATGTACATCAATATGCATTTGCCCTGGGCTTTTTCAGAAATTCCTGCCTGGGCGCCCAGGCATGGATCTACTGCTATTAAAGAAGGGAGAACGGTTGTAAAAGACAGCGGCTACCTTACTTTTTCTTTGGCCTATAAAGCAATTGATTATATTGATCGTAATAAAAACAAACCGTTCTTTCTTACACTTTCTTTTAATGCTCCGCACGACCCTTTCCAGGTTCCTAAAACTTATTACAACCGCATACAAACAGAAACAGATTCGGTAAGGCGGGTGTACAGCGGCATGATTGAAGCATTGGATGACGCAGTGGGATTGGTACTTAAAAAGCTGGAGCAGGAAGGATTAACAGATAACTCTCTAATCTTTTTCACCAGCGATAATGGCGGCGCCACTTATACCCGTGCAACCGATAATGCACCGCTGCGTGGCGGCAAGGCAACACATTTTGATGGTGGCATACAGGTTCCTTTCCTTTTAAAATATCCCAACGGCTTTAAACCAAGGCAACCATATACTCATCCCGTTTCTTCGCTGGATATTTACAGTACTATTGCTGCAGCAAGCGGCACTGCATTGGCCACAGACAGGCCTTATGATGGCGTAAACCTCCTGCCCTATCTTACCAATGAATCATTGCGACCACACCAGGATTTTTTCTGGAGAAGCGGCTATGCCAAAGCGTTCCGCCGCGGCAACTGGAAATTATATGTGAACGAAAAGAATAAAATCACTTACCTCTTCAACCTTGCAGATGATCCAACAGAAAAAAATGACCAGTCGAAAAAACAGCCGGATAAATTAAAAGAACTACAGGATGCTTTGCAGGATTGGGAGAAAAAAAATTCGGTTCCGCCGTTGTGGCCCAGCGCTGCAGATGTACTGATAGAAGTGAATGGAAAATGGTTTCGTTTCCCGAGTTAACCGGCAACTGGCAAAGATCAGATCGTTTTTTTTTGAGAATATTTTCCAGAAAATGGAGTATCCCATCATTTTTAAACCAGCAAAACACAGTCTGGTAAAGGATTTGGTCATTTGGCATTAAAAATGTGTCCAAAGGTTCGTTGTTTAAGATCATAACAAACAATATTGCAAAATACTGTTTCCGCTTGCTATCATCGGGTTTGGGTAACACAGGCAACGGAAACCAGTTCAAGCATCAGAAAGGCCTTGTACAGGCAAGGCAGGCCTCCTCATCTATGAGGGGGCTTTTTATTTTATGCTTACTTTGCATTTCAATCAAGCACTTTAGTTTATGCCACATTTTGTAATTGACTGTTCTGAGAACATCACAAATCTGAAATCAGCAAAGGAAATTATTGAAGCAGTTTACTCCGTTGCAGAATCTACCGGACTTTTTGCTGTGGGTGATATTAAGGTAAGGATAAAGCCTTACACAGCGTTTACAGTTGGTGGTACCAGCGATGATTTTGTTCATGTGTTTGGCTATATCATGGAGGGACGTAACACAGAACAGAAAGCAAACCTCTCCAGGCTAATCATCACCAAACTAAAGTGTATGTTCCCTGATGTTCCGGTAATCTCCATGAATGTGATTGATTTTGAAAAAGCTGCCTATTGCAACAAAAAAATGGTATAACCATGCAAAAAACAAAATTCATATTTCTTATCCTTCCGCAGGTACACCTGCTCGACCTGGCCGGGCCCGACCAGGTGATAAGTGAAGCCATTGATTTTGGGGCTGATTTTGAAATTGAATATGCAGGCATTGAGGAAAGCATACAAACATCTGCAGGTTTGGGTATTGGGCCGGTAAAGCATTTTTCAAAAATAAAATACAAAACAGGCGATTATATCATCATACCGGGTTCAAGAGTAAAATATATTTTTTCAGAAAGCTTTAAAAAAAATACGGCATTATTTAAATGGCTGGCAACAGCCCGCCAAAACAATATAGACCTTGTAAGCATTTGTGTGGGCGCTTTTGTTTTGGCAGAAGCCGGTGTGCTCGATGGAATGAATTGCACCACCCATTTTCAGCTTACTGAAAAATTACAGGAAAAATATCCTGAACTAAAAGTAAAGAACAATGTGTTGTTTGTATCTGAAGATAAGATACACACAAGCGCAGGCATAGCTTCGGGTATTGACCTGATGCTGTACCTGCTTGAAAAATTAAAAGGAAGTTTTTTTGCACATAAAGTTGCCAGGGAACTGGTGGTGTATAACCGCAGGGCGGGAATGGCGGAACAACTCACAGCACATTTCAATTACCGCAATCATATTCATTCAGGCATACACAAAGTTCAGGATCATATTGCATCCGGCATAAACAAAAAACATTCCCTTGCCGCCCTCGCAGAAATTGCCTGCATGAGTGAGCGTAACTTTACCCGGATTTTTAAAAATGAAACAGGCCTGCCCGTCAATGCCTATATACGTGAAATAAGGCTTGAAAAAATAAAAGAACTGCTAAACAACCCTGATATTTCAAAAAAACAAATTGCAGCACAGGTTGGCCTCGGCAGCGAAAGACAACTCGAAAGAATAATCAATCTGATTGGCTGATTTTGTCGTAAAGCTGGCTGCCGGCTCTGCTGCAATCACATTACATTTGTAAGCAAAACGCATAACAGGCTACATTGTAAAAACATTTGCTAAAACCTGTTACCTGACTGTCAGACTATGAATATTACAATAAGAAAAGCAATAACAGCAGATATTCCCGGATTGAGCAGTTTATTTGACCGGTACCGGGTTTTTTATAACAAACAAACTGATATTGGAGCGGCCCGGCTTTTTATTATGGAAAGAATAAAGCAAGGCGATGCCGAAATTTTTGTAGCCGAAACTGAAGACGGCACATTGGCAGGCTTTACACAACTCTACCCTCTCTTCTCTTCTACCCGTATGCAAAAGATGTGGCTGCTTAACGATCTGTATGTATCAGAAAATTTCAGGGGGCAGGGAATTTCAAAAGCGTTGATTGCTGCTGCCAAAGCATTGGCTACAGAAACAAATGCCTGTGGCCTGTTGCTTGAAACGGCCAAAACAAATACTATCGGCAATCAGCTCTATCCTGCAACCGGTTTTGAGCTGCAGGATGAAAGCAATTTTTATTTCTGGACAAACAAATAACACAAACATGACAAGATCACAACTAAACCCAATGCCTGAATATTTTGACCGCTACATCAATATGGCAGATGATGTTACACTGATGGAAGCGCTTGAAACAAGTTTAACAGAACTTAAAAATGCACCTGTTGATGAATGGAAAGCCATTGGCGATTATGTGTATGCTCCGGGTAAATGGACCATCAAGGATATTCTGCAACACCTCACAGACACTGAACGTGTTTTCAGCTACAGGGCTTTGTCTTTTGCAAGAGGAGAAAAAGAAGTAAGGCCATTCGACGAAGACAATTATGGAAAAATGGCTAACGCAAATTCCAGAACAATTGAAGACCTGCTGGAAGAAGCAATCGCTGTGCGAAAGGCAACCATACTGCTATACAAAAGCTTTTCCCCTGCAATGCTCAACAGTATGGGCATTGGTTTTAAAGGAGAATACAGTGTGCATGCAATCGGCTTCATTTTTGCGGGGCACCAGCGCTGGCATTTTAAAGTAATTGAAGAGAGATATCTGCATCTTCAATCAATTTAAAATATATTCACCAAAGACAATCTTTAACCCCATAAAATGAAAAAGATCATTAAGCTATTTTTTGTTGCTTTTTTATTAAATATCTGCAGCCATTCTGTAGCGCAAAAAAACAAAACAGCTGAAAGAAAAATTGACTCCCTGTTTTCTTCTTATAATGCCAAAACACCAGGGGTTGCTATAGCCATTGTAAAAGACGGAAAGGTTGTTTTTAAAAAAGGATATGGCATGGCCAATCTTAACTACAATATACCTGTTACAACGCAAACAGTATTTAACATTGCATCTGTATCCAAGCAGTTTACTGCATTTGCTGTTTATCTTTTACAAAATGAAGGGCAGCTTTCTTTTGAGGATGATATAAGAAAATATATTCCAGAGTTGCCTGTTTACGAAACAACAATAAAAATAAAACACCTGCTTGCACATACCAGCGGATTAAGAGATCACGGGGCTTTACAATCAATAGCCGGCGGTTATATATGGGCAGATAAGGTTACAACGCAACAGGCCCTGAAACTGATATACAAGAATAAAAGGCTGAATTTTGCACCAGGCAGTATGTATGGCTATTCTAATTCAAACTTTACATTGCTGGCTGAAATTGTACACAGGATAAGCGGACAAACCTTTTCAGCATATACAACCGAAAAAATGTTTAAGCCGCTGGGAATGAATGATACTTATTTTTCTGACGATAACGAAGCCGTTGTAAAAAATAAAGCCGAGTCGTATGAACTTGATAACGGAAAATATTATCACAAGCCGGTTGTTGAGGCTAATCCCGGCCCGTCTGACCTGTTAACAACAGTTGAAGACCTTTGTAAGTGGGTATTGAATTTTGAAAACCCCAAAGTCGGCAACAAAAGACTGATAGAAAATTTCAACAGCATTTCTGAATTAGATAATGGAAATAAAATAGTGATAAGGGTAATTGACGGCGACAGTATTTTTTATGCAAAAGGACAAAACCGGTGGAAACATAAAGGCGCCAGTATCATGTCATATGGAGGGCATACTTTCGCCTTCAGATCGTTTTTAGGGCGCTTTCCCGATCAGCACTTAGCCATTATTCAGTTAAGCAACGATGAACATAATGAGAAACTGGGCGGAAGATGGGATATTGCCGATTATTATATCAAAGATCAATTAAAAGAAACAAAAGAGGTTGCTGAAGTTAGCCGAAACAATAATGCTGCACCAAAACCTGAAAGCTACAAAAGCAACCTGAACGGATTTTCAGGAAAATATTATAATGATGAACTGGAGACAGAATATACTTTTGAAGTAGCAAATGATAGTCTTATTATGAAGCATGCAAGATTATATGATATTATACTCAGGCAAACCGGCGAAAACAAGTTTGCCGGTTCTGGTTCTTATACTTTTGCTTTTGACATTAACTTCAATAAAAATGAGCAAGGCGAGGTTACTGATCTTGCAATTTCCAATTGGGGTGCAAAGAATATAAAATTTCAGAAAATAAAATAACCTGTATCAGCTGAGCAGGCAAGGCAATTATTGATTAGCTTCCATGTACCTGATAATGGTACGTCTTATATCCGAGCGTGAGTCATTGATATCTGTAAATACAGCGGGAGTTTTTACAACATCAGGATTTTTATCTGTCAAAAAATCAAGATTGGCTTCGCCTCCCGTCATTAAAAAATCGGTGACGGCTATTTTGTAAACCTTATTTGCATCAACCGGTATATTCTTTAAATACCAGCTGTTATTATTGTTTGTAAGTGCCTCAGAATATTGAAGAAAGCCGCCGCTGCCAACATTCTTTTTACTGGCTTGCAGTATTTTTATCAGCAGGCTCCCTTTCATATCCACTTCCATAATACTGCCGCCAAATGGCAGGCTGCGTATTACATCATATTGCGTTACCGGCATTTGCAAAATATCATCAACCCTTATTGAGCCTGAATTGATGATAACTGCATCAGATGCAGGCGATGCTTTTTCCATGGCTTTTACAATCAGCTTTGTAAAGTTTGTTTGCTGTGTTCTGATGTATGCTTCCCTCCCATCAAGCGGCTCACCGGCTTGCATACAAATTTTGGCTGCATCAAAACCAAGTGAAGAATAACTGCTGTTGGCTATGTTGGTCCACTTTTTTACAACAGCATCTGTTGCAGGTTCAAAAGCAATCTTTTCATTTATTTCGAAGATATCAGCCTTTACTTTTACATTATTGTTCTTCTTATTCAGTTTCAGATCAATAATGTAGGCCGATTTTGCATTGGCATCGGCCTTGGTTATATATACGTTGCCGATTTTTGCATAATGCCTTTCATGTTCATGCCCGCCAATAATCAAAGCCAGTCCGGGTATCTGTCTTGCCAGTTTTATATCATCTTCCATTGCCTGGTGTGTAATGGCAATTACGGCATCGCAACTGTCTTTTAGCTGATCGTAATATTTTTGTGCGGCAGTAAAAACATCGGTATAGCCTACATAAGCGGCTTTGTTAAACGGAAGCGTAACGGCAATAAAACCAATACGTGCCGTAGTTCCGTCAGCATCAGTAAAAGTTTTGATATAGCTCTCAGGAAAAGGCACCCCGTTTTTTACAAACGGAACCATTTGATTGTTTTTTTTATTGAACGTGTTTGAAGAAACCCATTGAAAAACTGATTCATTGATGCGGCTCTGCACATCAGCTTCGGGAATATCAAATTCATGATTGCCAAAAACAGCCATATCAACACCAGCCGTGTTCATAGCTTCCACCATTTGTTTTCCTCTTATGCGGTTGCCTTCAAATTTAAGGCTGTTGTAAACGGAAGGGCTTAAAAAATCTCCGGCAATAACCATAATGGTGTTTGCATTTTTGCTTTGCTGTTCTTTTTTAACGGTTGCCACTCTTGCCATGCCGCCTGCCTTGCCGCCATCAAGCGGGGCTATCTCGTACACATCGTTTATCTGTACAATGGTAATATCAATTTTTCCATTATCGGCTGAACCGGTTTGTTTGGGTGTACTGCATGAGACCAGCAGCAAACTGGTAACGAGTACAACACATAATGATCTTTTCATAAAAGCATTGTTTTGGTAACTGCAAATGTATAGTAAGCTGCCTGCTGTTTAAAGCACGCCCCTCAGGTTCGGATATTTCAGCAGTATTTCTTTATTGAAATATTTCTCCAGCATTTTTCTGAAATCTGCCAGAAAACGCACGTTGTCAAGATTTTTATCCGTTTCCCAGTGAGGAAGTTCTACCATACGTTTATCCAAAGCAATATCAAGGTTTTTAAGCGACTCAGCTGGCTGTTTACCTACGCTGTATGCCGCCCCTAAATTGTAGTAACCCCAGTAATCGTTTGGCAATAAGGCTATCTGGGTTTTAAACATAGCAATTGCATCCGGTACTTTTTTCTGGTTAAGATAACTGTAGCCAAGTCGCTCAATGATACTCTTTTCAGTTTTGTTAAGCTGATAAGCTTTGCTGTAATAATATTCGGCGCTGTCGTATTTTTTCAATTGCGAATAAAATACATCACCGGTATTTTTATAACCGCTCCACTCATTGGGTAAGCCCATATTATATTTTCTGAAAGCGGCAATGGCTTCATTGCTTTTATTCTGTGCCATGTAAATGGAACCCAGGTTAAAATACACATTTACATTGTTGGGCTGCAGCTGTATCAGTTTTAAATAATCTGCCAGTGCGCCGTTCACATCTTTCTGTGCAAATTTTGCATTGCCCCTGTTAAGTAAGCCTACTGCATTGTTGGGTTCATACTGCAGGGCTTTATCGTACAGTTTTATAGCTTCTGCATGATTGCCCTGCTGGCTTTTAATTGAGCCTTTACCAAGGTACCCGTCTGCATCTTCTGGTTTCAGTTCAATACATTTTATATAATCATTTTCTGCCGCAGCGTAATTTTTTAATGCATAATTTGCCGTAGCCCTGTTTTTATACGCCAGAAAATAAGCCGGGTCGTTTTTTATAGCGCTGTTATAATCGGCCAAGGCTGCAGTTAAATTATTTTGCCTGTAATACACCATACCCCTGTCGTTATAAGCATTGCTGTAGGCAGGGTTAATGGCAATGGCCTGGGTTTGATCTGCAATGGCGCCGGCATAATCCTTGAGGGCATATTTGGCAAGCCCGCGGTTATGTAATGCTTTTTCATTCCTGGCATCCAGTGTTACCGCTTTATTAAAATCGGCCAGGGCGCCGTTATAATCTTTTGCCTTGTACTTTACAAGGCCCTGGTTGTTCATTTCGGTAGAAGTTTGCGCCAGCAGTGCATTAAAACCCAAAACAAAAAACGACAGTGTTGTTATTATTATCCGCTTATTCATATACTTAGATTTACTTGGGGGTTTAAAATTATGCTATTACTTCGAGATATTTTTAGGGTTGCCAACCTTTCAAAGGTTGGCAACCCTGTTAACAATACAAACAGCGTTCCATAAAATTAACAGCCTGTTTCCCGGACTGCTAAAAACTGCTTTCATAAAACTGCTAACTTTAATGTTGTAAATAATAACAATGAAAAACGATTACATCATTCCAGCACAAACCCGGATAGGCCATGTACACTTAAAAGTTGCCGATATAAACCGATCCCTTGAATTTTATTGTGGCCTGCTGGGCTTTGAGCTGATAACGATGTACGGTAAAGATGCCGCTTTCATATCAGCAGGTGGCTATCACCATCATATCGGACTTAATACCTGGTACAGCAAAGGCGCTGCTCCTGCCCCGGTTCATGCTCCCGGGTTGTTTCATACTGCCATTCTTTACCCCACCCGTAAAGACCTGGCTTTTATTTTTAAAAGATTAAGTGATGCTGAGTATCCGTTTACCGGCGCATCAGATCATGGCGTTTCAGAAGCTTTATATTTAAACGATCCTGATGAAAATGGTGTTGAATTGTATTGGGACAGGCCCAAAGAACTTTGGCCAAAAAAAGAAGATGGCAGCCTGGAAATGTTTACCCGTGCATTAAACCTGCATGGCCTGCTGAAAGAACTTGAATAAATTGTATGCTGAAATATCTTTTTATATTTTTTTGCCTGCCGGTAAGTTTGAAAATTGCTGCACAAAAACCATCAACCCGGATTGAAAGAGGAAAAACCCTTGCAAAAAAATGCATTGACTGCCATAGCTCAACCCCAACAGCGCTTGCCGATCCGTTGAAAGGAATAAGAAAGAAAAGAACAGCGGATTATATTCACAGCCTCATAAAAAATCCCATGCGCTTTGCTGATGAAAACAAAACAGCCAAAAAGGTTTTTGCAAAAAGAAAACTACAGATGCCGCCGTTTCCTGAATTATCAAAAGACGACATAAAAGCTATTCTTGATTATTTTGATGGTCTGCCTAAAAAATAAAGCTGATACATTTTAGAAAAGCTGTCAGGTTGAGCCTGTCGAAACCGGTTTTTAAAATCAAACCGCCTTCAACAGGCCCAGGCTGACGACATCATTGTTTTAGGCTTTAAACTTATCAACTTTTCAACCTGTCAGCTTATTTACCTTTCAAACTATTAGCCACCTGCTTCTTCTTTGTTGCTGCCAGCACCGCCCTTGTTGGTATTGACCATAAAAAATCTGTTTTTGTATTATTAGAAAACAAAACAGGATTTGAAGGATCAATATTGCCGTTGGGAATATAAGTTGACGGCCCCCATGCAGCCATGCGGTGGCAGCTCATGCAATTTGAAAAAACACCGTACCAGGTAATGGTGGAATCCGGAAAGCCAACTTCTTTACTGAGTGTACCAATCAGGTTTGTTTCTAAGTAAGGATTAAAGCTTATGAGCGGTGTGCCCCCTTGTAGTTTGCCTGGCGGCGATACCATATAGTAAGCCGTGTTCATGTTGTAATTGTTCCAGGGCGCTTTAATGCTTTTCGGCCTGTCGGCTCCGTTAACCGGATCCTGCGGGTTAGGGCTCCACCAGAAGGTTTGCCATGTCCATACATTGATTTCTTTGCCCGTTACATGCATGGCCATCAGCAATGCATAATTTCCTTCCCTAACCATATTAACAACAGATGTTGAATCGCCCTGGTTGTTTGTTCCAATATCATCGCCTGATGTTGCTGCAAAAATGCTGAACGAATCTGCCATGGCTTTGGTGATCTTTACTGCATAAAAATCTTTCAGTGAAACAACCGGCCACTCCTGCGGCGCTTCGCCATTGCAACTCATTTTATACGTAGTGCCGGGTTTTAATTTTCCCGTAGGGTCAACCACCACACCCTGCCGCCAGGTGCCTGGCGATGGATTGGTAAAGCTGGTGGTGGTTTGCGCCGTAACACCTGCCCAGTAAGGGATACAAGTTGGTTCTGTTCCGCTGATGAACTGAAATACGGGTTTTAATGCAAAGGATAAGGCGTCAACCGTATCTTTTGATGTTTGTATCTGCCTGGCAACGGGCAGGGCTTTTACAGAATCAAAATATTTATTAATGCTGTCGAGTTTTGCCTGGGTATTGTATCCGTTGTTATAAATAAAATTAGCCAGCGATGGAGAAAACCGGTTAAAAGAAGTTGTTCTTTCGTTGGGCGAATTGGGTATGGCGCTTTTAAACACCGAGGCATGAAAGAACTGGTGGGGAAATTCAAAATCTTTAACTGCATCCCGCTGCACCAGGCTGTTGGGCGCATAAAACAATTCGTAACCCGAGAACCAGCTTTCCCAGATGGGCAGGCTATCCGGCGACATGGTATTGATGGATTCCCAGATATCCCAGCCATGGGCACGAATCTTTTTATCGTCCATCGCTCCTATCCATTCGTAAATGGTTTTACTGGTAGATGGGTAAGACCTTACCGGTGGCGGATCATATGCGCCTGCAAAAACGGTGTCTGGTTTTGTTCCAGGTGTTTTATTTTCATTACACGAAAAAAAGAACATGAGCAATAACACAAAGGCCGCTGCTGGTTTGATGAGTTTCATTACAATTTGTTTTAGGTGATAAAAGGTTAAGGCATCTAATATAATATACATATATGATAAATCATAATCAGTATAAACAATTCTTCTTTTCTTTGCTGCTACAATAAATGAAAGTAAAAAATGAAAATAGCATACGCATCAACGGCTGAAGAATTAACCGATTGCTTTGAAGTAATGAAAGAACTAAGGCCGCACCATACCACAGAGAGTTTTCTTACAACAATGGAGGAGATGAAAAAAGAAGATTACCATTTATTGTATCTCGAAGACGAAAACAAAATAGTTTCTGTTGCTGGTTTTCGTTTTACAACAACATTGTATGATGGGCTGATCATTGACTTTGATGATTTTGTTACGCTTGCAACCGGCAGAAGCAAAGGTTATGGAGCCAGGATGTTCGATCACCTGGTTGGCATTGCGAAAGAGAAAGGAATTAAATCAATTCATTTAAATTCGGCACATCACCGGTATGATGCACATCGTTTTTACCTGGATAAAAAAATGAAGATCATTGCACATCATTTCAGGATAGATGTGTGAAATGTCGTTGTTTTGTCATGCTGAGGAACGAAGCATCCCGGCAAAACATCATCAGGTTTAACGGGTTGAGATGCTTCGTTCATCAGCCTAACAGTAAAATGGTGAAACTGAATTCTAACAGAACAGTGTGTAATTTGCATGATAAATTGTCGAAGGCAGATTTGTTCAGCATAGCACCGGTTTCGAAAAGCCTGTTTGCCGACAAAGGCAGGCTCAACCTGACAACCTAATAACATTACGGTTTGTGATGGAAAAAATAAAAACCCTCTTACAACTCTATGATGCCATACCTGAGCATGAACGCATCATTGTGGATGTTTTAAGAGCAATCATTACTGAACAGTTAACGGCTTACTGCAAAGAAAAAATATCTTACCAGGTGCCTTATTTTTATGGGCACAAAGGCATCTGCATCATCTGGCCATCGGCCATACCACGGGGTGGCATTAAAAAAGGCGTGCTGCTTGGTTTTTGGTATGGCAATAAACTTAAAGACACAGATAACTATTTAACACACGGTACCAACAAGCAGATCTTTTATAAAATTTATAACGATGTGGAGGAGATAAATGTAAAAGCGGTGGTGAAGCTTTTGAAGGAAGCGGTGAAGGTGGATAAAAACTGGAAACATTCTGAATAGCATACCTGCAGGATTTCCTTTTCCCAACTAATTTTTGTTTCTTTAATAAAAACAAAAACTCATGAAATTCATTCTATTCATTTGTGTGCTTGTTATTACTACAACCATCTCTGCACAGGACCGCACCGTAAACTACATGGTATCAGGCGGCAAGCTAAAACCGCTACAAGCCAATATGGATATCAGGCATTATACCCTTTCGCTTGATGTGGATATAGCCAATGAATCTATTAAAGGCTTTACTGAAATTGATCTTAACCTAACCAATCCAACAGATACATTGCTCTTTGATCTTTCTCATCTTTTAACCATATCAAAGATCAGCATCGAAAACAAAAGCAAAGCTTTTAAACAGGAGAATGACCTGGTATATATCACAGATAAAGCAGGTTTTAAGGCTGGCCGACAGGTTATTAAAATTGAATATGGCGGCCAGCCCACCATCGCCTCAAGACCGCCGTGGAAAGGCGGCTTTAGCTGGAAAAAAGATGGCGCAGGTAATCCCTGGGTAATCATTAACTGCCAGCTGGAAGGCGGTAAAATTTATTTTCCCTGTAAGGACCATCCAAGCGATGAACCAAACGAAGGTGTTGATATGATGATAACCGTACCCAAAGGATTAACAGTTGCCGGGCCGGGTTTACTGAAGAAAGTAACAACAAAAGGCAGCAGGCAAACCTTTCACTGGAAAACAAATTACACTATCAGCAATTACTGCATGGTTTTTAATATCGGTAAATACTATGTTGCCAAAACCACCTACACCACCATTGAGGGCAATAAAGTGCCCATCGAATTTTATGTGCTGGAAGAAGATAAAGCCGTTGCCGAAAAAATATTAGCCATGCGGGAACGTGACACCCGTGTACTGGAAAAATATTTTGGGGAGTATCCCTGGGTTAAAGAAAAAATAGGCATTGCACAGGTGCCAAACCCCGGCATGGAGCACCAGACCATGATCACCTATGGCGATGGCGAGAACAGGGCAAAGTTCCAGACCGTTAAAGTAGGCAATTGGGATTATTCAGGAAACCTTTTTCATGAATTTGGCCACGAGTGGTTTGCCAATAAAGTAACCAACAAAGACTGGGCGCATATGTGGATACAGGAAGGCATTGATGTGTATTCAGAAGCCCTGTGGTGCCGGGAAGCCAACGGAGAACGTGGGTACGACAGCATGATGGTGATGATCAAAAAAGGCATACGAAATGAAAAACCGGTTGTGCAGGGAGAAGAAATGAATTCGGGTGATGCATACATTGGCGATATTTATACCAAGGGTGCATTCTTTATGCATACGCTGCGTTATGTGCTGGGCGATGAACTGTTTTTCCCTGCACTTAAAAAATTAGCCACCGCCCCACAATACACTTACAGCAATTTTGTTGTTACTGATGATGTGGAACAACTCTTCAGCAAAGCATCAGGCAAAAATTTAAAACCGCTTTTTGATTTTTACCTGCGAACAACAAAAAAACTGGAGATCACTGTTCAGCAAAATGGATTTAATGAATACAGGATAAAATCCACCAACCTGCCCATGCCTTTACCGATTGATGTATTAACCGATGAAGGAACAAAACAGGTGATGCTGGAAGACAAATGGGTAAAGATCAGCAGCAGCTTTCCTCCGGTGGTGGATGGTAACGCATATTATTTAAAAACGGTTACTTTTAATTAGTGTGATGCGTAAACTATTTTATTTTTTTATCATTGTCTTAATGCCAGTACTGATATATGGGCAAGTCAGCAACAAAACAAATTTCAACCGCATAATCACAACTGCCAAAGGAGACCTGAATAAAGACAAACTCCCTGATTCTGTTATTGTACTGCAGGACATAATAAACGAGTACAGGCCATACCGGTTACAGGTATTTTTCAAAACAGCAAATAACAGTTATAAACTTATTGTACAAAACGACTCAGCCATTGAAGTTGAATTACCAAACGGTAAAGATGGTTATCTTACCGGCACTGAATTCTCTCATATCGATATCAAAGCAGGTGTGCTTACACTCAGCACACAATTATTGCGTGGCAGTTACGAACATAAGTTCCGTTTTCAGAACGGTTATTTTGCATTGATAGGTTTTATGGAAACATACAGCGACGGACAGGGAATTATGACCGCCACAGATTTTAATTTATCAACCGGACTTTGGGTAGAAGTTATGCAACGTTATGACACGGATAAAATCATCAGCAATACAAAAAAGAAAATTAAAATAAATCCCTTGCCAGACCTAAAGAAATTTACGCCTCATTCTACTACTTTGTATTGATTGAAAGTGTTAATCTGCAGGCTCCCAAAGCTGAATCTTGTTTCCCTCCGGGTCCATGATGTGCACAAACTTCCCATAGTCGTAAGTTTCAATGCTGTCAACAATGCTCACATTTTCTTTTTTTAATTCTTCAACCAAGGCTTCTAAATTTTCTACCCGGTAATTTATCATAAAATCTTTTGTGGATGGCTCGTACATTTTTGCAGCTTCGGTATTCACGTTCCATTGAGTAAGGCCTTTTTTTTCAGGCGCATCCGGTTCAAGCCATTCGAAACTTGCACCGTATGGGCCTGCTCCCAAACCCAGGTGTTTGTTATACCATTCTTTTACTGCATTGGGGTCTTTGCATTTAAAGAAGATGCCTCCTATGCCTGTTACTTTTTTCATATTACAGTGTTTAATTTATTTTGATTGGTTTCGTACTCAGATTATTTATAGAAAGCTGTCAAGCTGAGCCTGTCGAAGCTGGTGAAGATTATAGCATCCCGCCTTCGGCAAACCTGTCTGCCGACAAAGGCAGGCTCAGGCTTACAGCTTTTATCTTTCGTTGCAATGCACAAATTCCCATCTAATCAAAATATTTTTCAATAACATTTTATACATGCTGGTCAATCAGCACTACATTTCCATCGGGGTCGGTAAGCATCAGGTTGGCCGGGCCTGTAGTGCTTTCATCAGCTTCTGTATCTAATTTCACATTTTTACTTTTAAGTTGCTTTTGTATTTCCCTTACATCATCAAAGTTTTCCTGAAGGTTGCATCCTTCATCCCAGCCGGGGTTAAAAGTTAAAATATTACCGGCAAACATGCCCTGGAATAAACCTACCAGCGCATTGCCGTTTTTCATGATGAGGTACCGATGCTCCATTGAGCCGGCAAATACTGCAAAGCCCAGGTTTTCGTAAAATGCTTTTGATACAGCCAGGTCTTTTACAGACAGGCTTATTGAAAATGCTCCTAAATTCATGATTTCTTTTTTTTATTATTTTAAAAATGTTATCCGCATGGCCGTAAACTACAAGGCGGGTTTTACTTTTCTTTTCAGGATAAAAGAACATAAGATTGTTACCAGCAGTCCAACCGGCAGTATCTCAGTATAAGTAATCAGTGCATTGAAGAATGGGTTTTTGTACATTTCGTTAAACCCTGCCATCTCTTTGGCCTGCCTGGCTATTTCTGTGTCGCTGGCTCCGCCGGCTTTTAGTTTCTCCAGCATCTGCGCTGTATATTTCTCCCCAAAATCAGGGTAAAAAACATAGTATTCAAACAGCCATACTGCCACATAAATGCTGGAAGCTATCAGCGTTATCAGTATTCCAATCTTAAAAGCTTTCCCAAAACTGATAATGCCCCCATTGTGTTTGTCCCGGTAATTTTTAACCGCCACAAATATCATTGAAAACGCAAGGAGCATACTTGCATACCCCACAAGCATGCCGTTTTCAAAATCGCCGGTCTTGTGATAAATCCCCACAGTAATGAACATGATTGTTCCTACAATTAATCCGGCGACAATTCCATTTACAATTACAATTTTTTTCATGTTGTTGATTTTGGTTTTTGTATTGTAAAAATGAAAATTTAAACCGGTTTTCCGTTCATACTTTCGGGCGATTTTGGATTTTAATACCTGTAATTCATACTTAAGTAGCAGTTTCAGGGTATCAGCGCAAGCGATTTTGCTTTCTCAATCGCCTGGGTGCGGCGGCTTGCATCTAATTTAAAAAATAAATTTGAAGCATGTGTTTTGATGGTATTGAGAGAAACAAATAACCTTTCTGCAATTTCAGCATTACTAAAGCCCTGGGCCATCAGTTGTAAAACTTCCAGTTCCCGCTTGCTGATGCCAAGACGGTTCATTTCAGTTTCATTAAAAACAAAGTCGCGGCTTTTTTCAATGTAAATTTCTTTTTCTACCACTACCCTTTCCACTTTTGGCTTGGTAAGCTTAAGCGCCAGCCAGATACCCAGCCCCGTAAAAATAAGGGCAATGGCGCCCACATATACTTCAAGTGCATGATCAAATATTACAAACCGGAGTTCAAGCCATTTAAGCAGGAACAGTAGTAATGCAAGCCCGGCACCATACAGCAGGATATGTTTATTTTCAGAAAATATTTTTCGCAGCTCCATCCGATAAAGATAAATAAATAGGTATAATAAAGATGAGCGGTTAGCGGAACCAATATATTTAAAACTATTGTAACGAACCTAAAGGGTTGCCAACCTTCATGTAGGAATTATAAGTCAAAAAAAAAGGTTGGCAACCCTTACCGAAATTTTTTAATGGACCCGCTAAACCTCATGCTTTCGTAATACCTTTAAAAAAACAACGGCCATGACCATATTCAACAGGAGAAATTTTTTAAGAACCTCCGGCATTAGCATTTTACCTGCATTGATACCTTTTACAAAAGCTTCGGCTATTGATAATTACAACAGCCTGGGGCCCTCCTCACCCATCATTAAATTTTTTGGCGATGGAGAAATGTATGAGCCGGCTGATTATATAAATGAATTACAAAAAGCACATGCAGCAACAGCTATTGTAAGAGACAGGTATGGTTCTGGTGGGGTGGTGGAAGCATTGGAAAAAAAATTTGTTGAAATAACCGGTAAAGAAAAAGCCATCTTTATGCCCAGCGGTACTATGGCCAATCAATTAGCTATCGCCGTTTTAAGCGGAGATAACACCAAGGTTTTTGTGCAGGATACCAGCCATGTTTATCGTGATGAAGCGGATGCAGCACAATCGGTTTTTAATAAAAGACTGATGCCGCTTGCAAAAGATGAAACTTATTTTACTGCAAAACAATTGCAGGAGGCTGTTGAAAATTTAAGCAACGAAGAAGTTTTTAAATCAGGCATTGGTGCAGTTTCCATTGAAAACCCTGTCCGCAGAACTGATGGCAGATCGGTACCGTTTGAAGAGATACAAAAGATAAGCGCTTACTGCCGCAGCAATAATATTAAAATGCACCTGGATGGAGCCAGGATATTCATGGCTTCGGCCTGGACGGGCGTATCCATCAAAGAATATGCTTCTTACTTTGATACGGTTTACATTTCCTTATACAAATATTTGGGCGCCGGCGCCGGTGCAATACTAACCGGGCCTGCAGCAGTAATGGATAAGATGGCGCATCTTATAAAAATACATGGCGGCAGCATGTACAGCAATTGGACCAACGCAGCTATGGCGCTTTACAAACTGGAAGGGTTTGAAACACGTTTGCAGAATGCCATTAAAATGTCGGCAGAGATATTCAGTGAGTTGAATAAAGTGCCCGGCATAAGCATAAAGCCATTGGATGGAGGTACAAACATTTACAATATGGCCCTGGGCAAAGAAATTGACGGAAAAAAAATGCAGCAAACACTCAATAAAGAATTTAATATTCGTATGCCCCGGCCAAATGATAAAAACCATACGCAGTTAACGGTGAACGAAACACTGCTGTATCAAAATGCAGCATTCATAATTAATGCATTTAAAAAAAGCATTTAACCGGCAACAAACAGAGCGATGAAACGTTTCAATTTATTGTTATTGCTTTTGATACTGCTATACAGCAATACAGTTATTGCCCAAAAAGCAGATACTCTTAAACCGGTTACAAATATTTCACTCATTGTATTGGGTACTATTCAGGATGCAGGCTCACCGCAGATTGGCTGTACAAAGGATTGCTGCAAAAAAATATTTCTGCAGCCGGATAAAGGCAGGATGGTTGTTTCACTTGGCCTGGTTGATACGGCCAATAACAAAAAATACATTTTTGAAGCCACTCCCGATTTTACGCTACAGGCAAAGCTTTTAAAGAAATTCTCTGCCGGCAATACCAACGAAACCCCCGATGGTATTTTTTTAACCCATGCACATATTGGCCATTACACCGGTTTAATGTACCTGGGCAAAGAAGCCATGAATGCAGGGAGCATACCGGTTTATGCTATGCCATGCTTGAAAAATTTTCTGGAGCAAAACGGTCCCTGGAGCCAGCTGGTACAAAACAAAAACATTGCTTTGCTGGAAATGAATAACAAAAAAACGATACCACTGGCAAACAACCTGAAGGTAATCCCTTTTACTGTGCCGCACCGGGATGAGTTTTCTGAAACCGTTGGTTACACCATCGCAGGGCCAAACAAAAAAGCATTGTTTATACCCGATATTGATAAATGGCAAAAATGGGATACAGATATTGCTGAAGCCATTGCAAAAGTGGATTATGCTTTTATTGACGGTACTTTTTATGATGCAGCAGAAATAAACAACCGTGATATTTCAACCATCCCCCACCCTTTTATTATTGAAAGCATGAACCTTTTTAAAGGTTTGCCTGCGGCAGAAAAAAAGAAGATTTATTTTATTCACTTTAACCATACCAACCCGGTCATCAATACAAAAAGCAGGCAATACAGGCAGGTAGTGCAAAATGGTTTTAATGTTGCAGCAATCAATATGGTTTTTCCGCTTTAAATTTTATCTGCTTTCTTCAGTAGTGTCATCTGCCCCAAATGATAGGCATCGTGCTGCAGGCAACCCATGATGAGTTCGTAATAGGTTTGTTCTTTTTTGGGCGAAGATTTATATAAGTTCTCCTCATTAAAATGATGAATGGCATTACGCAGTAAATGATAAGCCGCTTCAAAATCATGCAGCGCCTGTTTCCAGTTTTCTTCGTTACAATCTTCCGGCAATAAAAAATCGGCAAATGGTGGTGGATTGGTGCTTCCGGTAAGCCGGTTAACCACAGCTGTACGCCAGTAAGTGATATGTGCCACCAGCATCCAGATGCTGTTTGCATAGCCCTCAACTTTTTGCATTGCTTTCTCAGCATTTACACCATGCAGTGCTTCTTTATAATTTGTGCCTATCCAGCAGTCGCCATGCTGCAGTCCGGCAAACAGTTTTAATATGCGGTTAATTTCATTAGCCATATTTTTGTGGTTGTAACCGCTGAGATGCAAAGGCGCAGAGAAATATGCTGTGCTACTTTTGCAAGGCGGAAGTAATAATAAAATTAAGATTAAATTTAGTTATAAAACAACCCTCAGCGCCTTTGCGCCTCTGCGGTAAAAGAAATCAATATGGATTTAGAATTCAACAAGAACGAAGACAGCATGAAAATGGCCTGGAGCCAGGTAAAGCGCCATCTTGAAAAAATATATGAAGGCGGTGGAAAAAAATCGGCTGCCAAACAGAAAGAGCGCAACAAACTTACTGCCCGTGAGCGCATTGCTTATTTGTGCGATGCAGATAAACCCTTTGTTGAAATCGGCGCTTTTGCAGGTTTTGATATGTACCCTGATGAAGGCGGCTGCCCTGCCGGTGGAACGGTTAGCGGTATCGGCTATGTAAGCGGCAGGCAATGCGTAATTGTTGCCAACGATCAAACCGTAAAAGCAGGCGCCTGGTTTCCTATTACCGGCAAAAAGAATTTACGAATGCAGGAAATTGCGATGGAAAATAATCTACCGGTTATTTATCTTGTTGACAGCGCCGGTGTTTTTCTTCCTATGCAGGATGAAATTTTTCCCGACAAAGAACATTTTGGCCGCATCTTCCGCAACAATGCAAAGATGAGTGCCATGGGCATTACCCAAATAGCTGCTGTGATGGGTGCCTGCGTGGCAGGCGGCGCTTACCTCCCTATTATGAGCGATGAAACATTGATGGTAGAAGGCAACGGTTCAATTTTTCTTGCAGGGCCCTATTTGGTGAAAGCCGCCATCGGGGAAGATATTGATATTGAAACGCTGGGCGGTGCAGATACACATAATTCTATCAGCGGTATTGCAGATTATAAATTCAAGACCGAAGAAGAATGCCTGGACCAGGTGAAAAAGATCATGAACAAACTCGGTCACCATAAAAAAGCAGGCTTCGACAGGATCGATCCAAAACCTCCTGCAAAAAATAATGGCGAAGTTTACGGCATCATGAGCGCTGGCAATACCAAGCCTTATGATATGGTTGACCTGATCAATTGCATTGTTGATGCTTCGACTCCGCTCAGCACCAGTTTCGATCAATTCAAAGAAGATTACGGCAAAACAATCGTATGCGGCTATGCCCGTGTGGATGGCTGGGCCGTGGGCATTGTTGCAAATCAACGCTTAATTGTAAAAAGCAAAAAAGGCGAAATGCAGTTGGGCGGTGTTATCTATAACGACAGCGCCGATAAAGCCGCACGCTTTATCATGAACTGCAATCAAAAAAGGATACCGCTTGTTTTTTTACAGGATGTTACCGGCTTTATGGTGGGCAGCCGCAGTGAGCACAGCGGTATTATAAAAGACGGCGCTAAGCTGGTGAATGCAGTTGCCAATTCCGTAGTTCCAAAAATCACCATTATTGTAGGCAACAGCTATGGCGCCGGTAACTACGCCATGTGCGGCAAGGCTTACGATCCCCGTTTTATTTATGCATGGCCCACGGCAAAAATTGCAGTGATGGGTGGCGAGCAGGCTGCAAAAACCATGTTACAAATACAGGTTGCTACTTTAAAAGCCAAAGGCGAAGAAATTACGCCGGAACGTGAACAGGAATTACTCAATAAACTAATTGCCCGCTACGATTCACAAACCACGCCGTTTTACGCCGGTGCCCGGCTTTGGATTGATGCCATCATTGACCCGGCAGAAACAAGGAAGGTGATATCGGAAGGAATTGCAGCGGCAGACCATAACCCGGATATGGCAGAGTTTAAAACGGGGGTTTTTCAGGTGTAAAAAATCCTGAGCGGAGTCGAAGGAAGTACAATGATTAGTAGTGAGCGAAGTCGAAGTACGGTTATCAATGAAGATTTTTTTTGAGACAGACATTAGTACTACTATCATCATCGTTTTGTCACTCACTTGTACTGCATACGGCTTTTTATCTTTCATCTAAGCAACTAAAAAAAATTTTGAACACAATCCACATATACACCGATGGCTCATCCCGTGGAAACCCCGGCCCCGGCGGTTTTGGCGTAATACTCATGTACAATAATCACCGCAGGGAAATTTCAGGAGGCTACCGGTTAACCACCAACAACCGCATGGAGTTACTGGCTGTTATTACAGGAATTGAAGCCATCACCAAAAAAGAGTTGCCGGTAATTATTTACTCCGACAGCCAGTACGTTGTTAAAGCCATCGAAGAAGGCTGGCTCAAGAACTGGATAAGAACCGATTTTAAAGGCGGTAAAAAAAATAAGGACCTCTGGACACGCTACCATCATCTCTCCCGCAACATGAACATCAAATTAAAATGGGTTAAAGGCCATGCCGATAATCCCCACAACAACCGTTGCGATGAACTGGCTACAAACGCCGCCGATGGAAAAGACCTTGCGGTTGATGAAGGTTATGAAGGGGAGCCTACATTATTATAACAGATATTTCACGCAGAGGTCGCTGTGGAGCAGAGTTAGCGGAGAACCCTGCGGTCTCCGCCCCCCTGCGTTCTCAGCATGAAACTAAAGCATAAAAAAACACCCGCCATTAGCAGGTGTCTCTCAAAAATATCTTTATAAATTAAGCCGTAACTTCTTTTTTGCTGAATGCATAATGCTTTATCAGGAAATAAGCCCCAAATAACACGGTACTATAAACCAAATCAGCAACAATACCGGTTTTTAAGAAGGGTAACCCACCGGCCAAAGTAGCAATATAACCACTAAAATCCTGTGTGTATGTATGATAAACGGGATTATCAAAAACAAAGAAAGCTGAGTTTGACAGGAAAAAAAATAACAAAGAAGAACCTATTGAATATCCCGCTACAGAAAAAACATTGATCTTTTTCATGCTGAAAGCAATAACAGTGATCAAAGCAAGAATGCCATAACCAACCAATTGCCCCCAGCCCCAAAAGCCATCTGCAATACCTGATACTTCAAAAATCACATCGCTGAGGAACATAGATAAAACCGGCAATGCAAATGCCAGTCTCCTGTTTTTAATAACAGCGCCTGAAAAAACAGCCATGCCAATAATTGGGCTGAAATTATGCGGATACAATATTACCCTGCTCAGGGCTGCAATAACAATTAATAAAACAGCGATAATTAATGTAGAGGTACTTTGTTTGTTCATATTAGTTGTGCTTTCGGCAAAAATAAGCAATTATCGTTTTTCAGCAGGCATTTTATAAAAGGCAGTTGTCCCCGTACTGTTAATTACCTTTTAATATCTTTGAAATATGGCGCAGCATAATCTTACAGGCAATACAGGCGAAGCTTTGGCAGCGTCTTACCTGTCAGGGAATGGTTATAAAATCCTGCACCAGAACTGGCGGCACTCCCGCTGGGAGGTAGATATCATCGCAGAAAAAGATGGCATCCTTCATTTTGTGGAAGTAAAGACACGACGTACCAAAAACTATGGCCACCCCGAAGAAAATGTTGATAAAAAGAAAATACAAAACCTGATTAACGCTGCGGAAGAATATTTATACCGGCAACCTCAATGGAAAAGGATACAGTTTAATATTCTTTCTATTACTATTTTAAAAGATGAACCGGTGGAGTATTTTTTGATTGAAGACGTTTATTTGTAATTGAATGATGAGTTATGAATTATAAGTTATGAGTGTTGGGTGTAGTTACCAGAACCAACTTTCAACTATCAATTTTCAATTATTAACTCTTCAAAGCTTCCTGCATCTTCTCAACCAACTTATAAGTAGCCGGGCAGTACTCAATATTCTGTTTGTGCACGTGCATATAATCAACCATTCTTTTCTTAGGCAGATGCGGAAAGCCTGAACAGTCAACAGGGCGTATTTCGTAGATTGAACATTTATTATCGGTTAAATTCAAAAACTGGCAGGGCTGTTTTTTGTTTTGCCAGTCCTTGTCTTTCTTTTCATAAATGAGCCACTTGTCTTTAAACTCCTGCGGCGTTTGTCCGAAATGCGCTGATATCCTTTTTATATCTGCATTGGTGTAAGTTGGTGTCATGGTTTTGCAGCAGTTGGCGCAACTAAGGCAATCTGTCTCTTCCCAAACCTTAGGTTCCAGCGCAACGGTTATTTTATCCAGCCCACGTGGCGTTTTTTTTTCGAGTTTGGTAAGAAAACTTTTAAAACGCTTTTTATTATGCCTTACTTTTTGTTTAAAAGAACGAAGATTAATTGGCTGCATGTGTTATATTGATGACTAATATCGAAATTTAAGTTGCGAAAATAGCGTATAATTGACTTTATTCATCAAACGGCTGCTAATTTTGAATTTTCATTTTTTACTTTTGAATTTGACTCATGTGGGAACCCTACAAAAAAGGATTTAAGGCCTGGCTGCAACTGGAAAAATCGCTGGCCGGAAATTCGGTGGAGGCATACCTGCGTGATATTGATAAACTAACAGATTATCTGCAGGCAACAGGGAAATTAGCAACGCCACAGGAACTGGAACTGAAAGACCTGGAAAAATTTATACAATGGGTCAGCGAACTGGGCATGACGGTCACTTCTCAATCAAGGATCATATCTGGGTTAAGAAGTTTTTATGCGTATTGTTATATGGAGCAGATCGTAACCGTAAATCCCACAGCCCTTTTAGAAACACCGAAGCAAAAAAGAATATTACCCGATACATTGAGTTTTGAAGAGATTGAAAGCATCATCAAACAAATAGACCTGAGCAAACCCGAAGGCGGCCGCAACAAAGCCATACTTGAAACGCTTTACAGCTGCGGCTTAAGGGTGAGTGAGCTGGTGAACCTGCGTATCAGTTGCCTGCACTTAGATATTGGTTTTGTAAGGGTAATTGGCAAGGGCGATAAAGAAAGACTGGTGCCTATCGGCAGCGATGCCATCAAGTACATCAACATTTACAGAAACGATATCAGGGTGCACATAAGCATAAAACCCGGGCAGGAAGATTTTCTTTTTTTAAACAGACGCGGAAGCAAGCTCAGCCGTGTGATGATCTTTTTAATGCTGAAAAAACTGGCTAAAAAAGCCGGCATCGCCAAAAGTATTTCGCCGCATACCTTCCGGCATTCATTTGCTACGCATTTGGTAGAAGGCGGCGCCGACCTGAGGGCCGTACAGGAAATGCTGGGGCATGAAAGTATTACCACCACAGAAATTTATACGCATTTAGACAGGGAATATTTGAGGAACACCTTGCACCAGTTTCACCCGGCATTTAAGTAGGTGTCAGGCCACTACGCAGAGTGTAGTTTTAAAAATACTACCTGTGATATAAATAAATCATACGCCAAAAGTATGTTTTTAGTGGCCAGACGCCTTTGCAGGCAGCATTTTATTTAGGTGTCTGGCCACTGTAAACAATCTGATTGTTTAAAAGTCATTTGCTGTGCCGGTATTTCAATCAAAATAAGTTTCGGCGTAGTGGCCTGACACTATAAAAAACCGGCCAGTTGCTCCTTTCAATTGTATAAAAATTTTAGGCAGCAAGCTTGACCGGCGTAAACAACCATCACTATTGAAATACGAAACTGCTTTTGCTTATGAGTTTATTTTTGGCATCAAATATTCTTATGTAATAAATTCCGGCAGCCCACCTGTTATCGGCTGTTAACTTTTCGGTGTGTTCTTTTGCTGATGCATTGAACTTTCGCTGTAAAAGGATTTTTCCGGTTGCATCGCTGATAATGATGCTGCAGTTTTTACCTGGCTGTTTTAGTTTTAACTGAACCGAGAAATCGCTGTTTCGTTGAACGGGGTTGGGATATACTTTAATGGAATCAGACAATATAGTTTTGATTGCAGCGATCTTTTCACTGAGATAAGTGCTTTGATTTATAATAACCACACTCCCTGCCATAGCCCCTTTAATGGTTCTGCGGGTACCAACCTCTGTAGTAACAACAACTTCCTGCATCTTTATTTCTTTTGCTTTGCGTGTGGTAATAACAATTGCACCATTTGCACCAATGGAGCCAAATAATGCTGAAGCCTCAGGCCCTTTTAAAATAGCAATATCTTCAACATCATCAGGATTAATATCAAAACCTTTTGGAGCGATAATTCCGTCAATAACATAAAGAATTTCTACAGGCGCAATGCTGCTTACGGCACCCATTCTTACTCTTGTCTCCCCGCCAATTTTTGTTGTTGGCCTTACTTCATCAACTTTTCTTCTTAATAAAACCTCCCACACCTTCTTCCTGTTTTCAAAATCATATTCTTCAATTGTAAACTCGTTTGGTTCATAACCTTTCACAGAAATTTTTATTGCATACTCATCGCCATCTTTAATGCGTTTTATTTTGTACATACCTTTTTTGTCGGTGAGTACCGTATCAACAGATTTTTTGTAATCAGATTCAATGATAAGGTTTGCATTGGGTATTGGCTTGCCCGAAGCTTCGTCCTTCACCCGTATTACAGCTACTCTTTTTGATTTGTCGAGTGGACCGTAGTAATCATCGGGATTACTCCACAATAACCCTCCTACTGTAACCATTTCTATACCTCCCGATATTGCTTTTTGAAGTACAGTATGCAAAACTGACTGATTACCTGTGGTAAATTCTGCCTCTTTAAAACCTATACCGGAAATAATAAGTATAGCATCGGGATTTATTTTAATTGAATAAGCCCCATTTGCATCTGCAAAAAATCCATTATTTGTGCCTTTTATTTTCACTGATGCAAAGGCAACAGGATTACCAATTTCATCTGTTACCTTACCGGTAAAAATTCTACTGATAGCAACCTCTCCAACTTTCCCTGCCAAAGCATTATTAATATTGGCCTGCACTTTATTTATATCGTCATTCTTTATTTTATCCAGCTCTGCGTCTGAAGTTGCTCTTGAATTGCATACTGCTTTTATTCCTCTTTGCGCTTTTACAGTATTTGTCTTTGAAAAGAACATAAAAAACATCACGATATAATTCCAATACCAGAACAGTTTTTTCTTTGGCGGTTCTGGCCTGCTGATGGTTCTGTTAAGTTGCTCGGGTAATGCCCTGCCGCAAACTTTTTCATTTGTTATGTTGGTGAAATAATTAAGCACCTGTATGTCCGTCATCGTACTAAAATCAACCACTTCCTTTGCACAGGCATTGCAAAAACGCCCCTGTTCGGTTGGGGTCATACCATTCCAATTCTCATGGCATGGTTCGGGGATGGAAAGCTGCAGCTTCTGCATAATCAGTGATTTAATTATACAGATGCAGTTTTAAAACTTATTACACAAAGGTTTATGAAAATAATTGTAGGAAGAAAATGTTTGACGAGTTACTTACCCTCCAGCAGCACATCGGCCTGCTGAAAGTTTACCTTGCTATTGTAATCGGTATTGGTAACCCGTTTTCGGTAATTCTTAAAAAGGCTGTGCCAGCGTAATTTAAGCACGCCCAGTATGCCTTCTTTTACAATTCCTTTATTCATTTTGCTGGCGCCAAATTCACGGTCGATAAATGTGATAGGCACTTCCACAATTTTAAAACCAAGCTTCCAGGCGGCAAATTTCATTTCTATCTGGAAGGCGTAGCCCACAAATTCTATCCCATCAAGATTGATGGCCTCCAGTACTTCTCTCCTGTAACATACAAAACCGGCTGTAGGATCTTTTACGGGCATCCAGGTAATCATGCGTGTGTATAAAGAAGCGCCTTTTGAAAGCAGGATACGGTCTGCAGGCCAGTTGGCAACAGCGCCACCTTTTACATACCGGGAGCCTACTGCAAGTCCGGCACCATTTTTACAGGCTGTATAAAGCCTTTCAAGATCGTTGGGATTGTGAGAGAAATCAGCATCCATTTCAAAAATGTAATTATAGCTGCGGTCAATTGCCCACTTAAATCCGTGTATGTATGCTGTACCCAGGCCAAGTTTACCGGTACGCTGTTCTAAAAAAAGCTGCCCGGGATACATGGGCATTAATGATTTAACGATAGCAGCCGTACCATCCGGGGAGTCGTCATCAATAATTAAAACATGAAAATTAAGCTGCAGGTTAATTACTGCCGCAATTATCTTTTCGATATTTTCCTTTTCGTTGTAGGTGGGTATAATAACTATTTTTTCCAAATACATGCCTGGTTGACTGTTTCAAATTTACGTGAAATACCCTAATGCCTTATCAACATATTTTCTACAAATCGTAATTAATTGTTTTTTAACAGGGTGCTGTTGAGTATTTCAGTTAGTTTTTGCTTGGTATGAAGGGGAAAATCGCCCTTCATCATCCAGTCATAATATTGCGGTTCTGCTTTTAACACCTCCTTCACGCTACGGCCTTTGTGTTTTCCAAAATTGAATACCTCAATACCTTTATCGTTAAAACAGAAGCGCCTGGCATAGTCAACAATTTTATCTTCGCCAATAACACCCAGTATCGAATCAACAGAACTGCCCAGGTTTTTGTAGCGGTCTAATTGTGCCATCAGCACTTCTATGGTTGCATCTACGTCAGCCTCGGCACTATGTGCATCCTCCAGTTCTTTTCCACAAAAGAATTTATAGGCTGCAGAAAGTGTACGGGGTTCCATGGTATAAAAAATATGCTGCACATCAACCATCTTACGGGTACTCAGGTCCACGTCCATCCCGGCACGCAAAAATTCTTCCATCAACATGGGAATATCAAAACGGTTGCTGTTATACCCTCCCAGGTCGCAGTTATCAATAAACATTTTTATTTCGTTGCCCGCCTGTTTAAAGGTTGGGGCATCTTTTACCATTTCATCAGTAATACCATGTATATCGCTTGATTCTTTGGGTATTTTAATCTCAGGGTTTATCAGTTTTCTTTTTACCTGGCGGCTGCCGTCTGTTAAAATTTTTATGATGGCTATTTCCACAATACGGTCTGCAGACAGGCTTACACCTGTAGTTTCAAGATCAATAAATGCAATTGGGCGGGTTAAATTTAACATGATAGGTTCCATTTTTTGGGGTTAACTAAGAAATTAAGAGGTAAATGCTGTTATTTTTCATTTTATTGGCTGCACAATGTAATATAAATAGTATTTCTCCGTTTAAGTTTGGTAAATTATCTTTGCAGATGAAATTTTACGTTAATACATTTTAACCCCAAAGTAATACAATGAAAAGAATACTTTTAATAGCAATAGTACTTATAGCTGTTACAGCGCTTGTAAGCAGTTGCAGCTCAAGCCGTAAAGGTACCTGTCCGATGTCTGAGGGAATTATACATTAACAGCTTTGATGAATTGGATAGAATTAAACAACCTGCCGCAACTTGCTGATCTGAAAGAACGCTCACAATCCCGGCCCCAGGTAATTTTCAAGCACAGTACCCGTTGTTCTGTCAGCAGCATGGCAAAAAGCAGGCTGGAAAGATCAGGCCAACCCGGCAGCTGTGATTTTTATTTTCTGGATCTTATCCGATACCGTTCCCTCTCCAACCAGGTTGCAGAAGACTTTGCTGTAACACACGAATCTCCCCAGATACTGCTGATTAAAAACGCCGAATGTGTTTACGAAGAAAGCCATAACGGCATACATATGGATGAACTGCTTGAGCAGATTGCGCTTAAATGATACCATTTAAAATATTGTTATCCCATTTTTCTGCCTGAAAATTTCTTAAAGAAGCTGCTCCTTATTTTACCTGCATCTATTTACTTTGTTGTATTTTTATAATAAGGGTGTTACCAACGCCGGTTGCATACTATGTCCACGGAAAAACTTCGGCAAGAGAAAGAAAAATTTGAAGCATTGTTTCAGCATGCTTCAATGGGTATATTGGTAACCAATTCAAAAACCGAAATTATACTGGCTAATAATTTTTTACTTGCACAGTTTGGTTATGATAATCAAGGCGAACTTGCAGGAAAAGAAATTGAGGTACTCATCCCCTCCCGTTACCATCACAAACATATACATCATACAGATGTTTACAACAAAAATCCCAAACCCAGGCCGATGGGGCTTGGCAAGGATCTGTATGCCCGTAAGAAAGACGGGGCTGAATTTCCGGTAGAAATCAGTTTAAGCAATTATGCATTGGGTGACGAAAGGTTTACCATTGCTTTTATAATAGATATAACCACCAGGAAACAATTTGAAGATGCCATCAAAAGGCAAAAAGAAGAGTTGGAAATTACCAATAAAAAAATTGAAGAACTGAATGACGACCTGGAAGACAAAGTTGAATTGAGAACCAAACAACTGCAGGAAACCCTGCAGCAACTTGAAATCTCAAAAGATGAACTTACAAAAGCGTTAAGTAAAGAAAAAGAATTAAGCGATCTCAAGAGCAGGTTTGTGTCTATGGCATCGCATGAATTCCGTACGCCTTTAAGCACCATACTTTCATCTGCCTCGCTGGTTGCCAAATATGTTGAAACCGAAGAACAGGAAAAAAGAAACAAGCATATCCACCGCATAAAATCTTCGGTTAACAACCTTACCAATTTGCTGAACGAGTTTTTATCTATCGGGAAAATTGAGGATGGCAAAATAACCGCCAACAATCTTGATTTTAATATCAAGGAAATGATCGCATCGCTTTGCAGCGAAATGGAAGGCATTGTGAGAAACGGGCAACAGATTGCATACACACATACCGGCGATGAAATGATTTTTTCTGACCCTGTATTATTACGTAATGTGCTTACCAATCTTTTATCCAATGCCATAAAATTTTCTGCAGAAGGCAGTACGATTGAAGTGAACAGCCATGTTTCTAAAGATGAAATGATTTTAACTGTAAGGGACCATGGAATGGGTATTTCGCCGGAGGACCAGGAACACTTGTTTGAACGTTTTTTCAGAGGTACCAATGTAACCAATATACAGGGTACCGGGCTGGGGCTGCATATAGTAGCCCGTTATATTGAGATAATGAACGGTAAAATTGAATATGAAAGCGAATTGGAAAAGGGTACAAAATTTATAATAACTTTATACCGGTTAGCAGAAAAATAATTTTATAAATCAGATATGAAGCATTTACTACTGATAGAAGATAACAACGAAATAAGGGAAAATACTGCAGAGATACTGGAACTGGCAGGATATAAAGTAAGGACTGCCGAAAACGGGAAAATCGGCGTTGAGCTGGCTTTACAGGAAAAACCCGACCTGATCATTTGCGACATTATGATGCCGGTACTGGATGGATATGGTGTTTTGCACCTGATGAATAAGAATGAAGGCCTAACCGGAATACCGCTCATTTTTTTAACCGCAAAAGCTGAAAGAAGTGACTTTAGAAAAGGAATGGAAATGGGTGCTGATGATTATATTACCAAACCTTTCAGTGATATAGAATTGCTTAACGCTATAGAAAGCCGTCTTAAAAAAACTGAGTTGCTTGCCAAAAATTACAATGCCGATGCTGCAGGAATGCAACAGATGCTGAATGAATTTAAAGGCGGCGACCCGCTGGCCGACCTTGCTGCCGACAGGAACATCAACCATTATAAAAAGAAACAGGCCATTTATACCGAAGGAAATCATCCAAACAGGCTTTATTACGTTCAAAAAGGCAAAGTAAAAACCAGTAAAACTAATGATGCCGGTAAAGAGTTGACTGTTGGACTGTTTAACGAAGGAGACTTTTTTGGTTATATTGCCTTACTGGAAGAAACCACCTATAAAGAAACAGCTGAAGCCATAGAAGACAGCGAAGTAGCTATTATTCCGAAAGAAGATTTTGAAGGCCTGCTGCACAATAATAAAGAGGTAACCCATAAATTTATTAGGCTGCTGGCTAAAAATGTTACAGAAAAAGAAGAACAGCTTTTAGGGCTGGCATATAATTCGCTGCGCAAAAGAGTGGCAGATGCACTGCTGGCTTTGCAGGCCAAATATCAGAGAGAACCTGAACGTAATTTTTCTATCCACATCAGCCGGGAAGACCTGGCAAATATTGCAGGTACGGCTACCGAATCACTCATCCGCACCCTCAGCGATTTTAAAAGCGAAAAATTAATTGAGATAAAAGACGGCCATATCATCATTACCAATGAAAAGAAACTTGCGGCAATGTTAAACTGAGGTTAGAGTGCCGAATAAATGTATTTGTTGAACTCGTCTTTCAGTTTATTAAAATCCTTTTCAAAATATTCCATCTGGTCCTTCAGCTTTGAATGCATTTTTGCCATTTTATTATCAACTCTCCCCTCCAAATCATTTAACAACTGGTCCTGTTTATTGATATCATGGCGCAACTCATCAATATACTCATCTTTTAAAATGAATTTATTCTGAAACTGTTCTGCCAATGCCAGAAAATCCTTATCCACTGCATGATCCAGCACTTCTGAAAGCCGGTTCTTCATAAAATAGTTTTCCTGCTTAAAAAATTCCAGTAAGCGTACCCACGCCTTATTTTCGTGGTGCAATTGTTCAGTATGGAGTATTTGTACCATTGGCATTTTAATAATCTTTCATTTTTACCGGTTCAAACTTAATTTTTTTACGATCTAAGTGTCAGAACAACCATCATTTAAAAATCTGAGATTAATCAGGTTTTGCACAACAACCATGTACTTTTACTTTTTCAGCATTCATCTTTGGGCTTACATAAGGAATGCCAAGCCCCATACCTCTTAATATCAGCAAACAGGCCATCAGCGCCATCATATACGGGTAAAGCTGCCTTATTTTTTGCCTGAGTTGCAACCCCACATAGTTCCCGAAAAAAGCAACACTCCACATCACCGGTAGTGTTCCTAACCCAAAAGCAGCCATAAATAAAATACTGCTCATTGCATTTCCTGTACCGATAGCGCCTGCAACCGCCATATATACCAGGCCACATGGCAACAGCCCGTTCAATAACCCGATTATAAAAAGCGACCGGTTGTTTTTTTGTGTAAACAAACGTGCCAGGGCCGATCTTAATCTGCTGAATGCCCCATTGGTGTAACTGGCAGCCGTATGCTGCATTTTAAATTTTTTGGGCATTAAAATAAATATCAGGATCACCGCACCGGTTGCTATAGATAACCATTGCTGAAAGCCAAACAGGGCTGCCGTTTGGCCTATTAACCCAAATATTAAACCGAAAACAGCATAGGTTACAATACGGCCGGCATTATATAAAAAGGCGCCCACAACTTTTGATGCCATACTGTTATTGTTAAGCGGCAGGGCAAATGCCAGCGGGCCACACATACCCACACAGTGAAAACTGCCAACAATACCGATCATAAAAGCCACCAAAAACAACTGTGCCATTTATATAAATATTTTCTTTTCAAAATAATAGGTAATGCCATCGTGCTGCCAGTTCAAATGCAATTCATACGCCCCGCCGGCTGTGGCCGGAATGGGTATCTGCAGATGTTCATCAAGAACTGTAAAGCTCTTTTTAATATCTTTCCTTTCGTCTGAAGGGCAATACAATACTGCTTCTCCGCTCAGCTTTTTGCCGGCAAAATCCTTTGGAAAAGACAGTATCAGTAAATTATCCTTAATACTGTATTCAACCGGGGCAGATAAAGCCGAAACCCTTTTCATTTCATCTATCTTTTCCTGGTATCTAAGTTCTTTGGCATAATAATCTTTTGTAACCAAATCGGTTGTTTGAGATGATGACTTAAAAACCATAAATACAATCCCCAATACAAAGGCTGCATACACGATCAATATTTTTGTTCCCCAGTTCATAATAAAAAGTTTTAGTTATATACTTCGGGGCCGATAAACTTGGCCTTGATTGTTTTAATTTTTTTATTGTCTTCAAATACCCCAATTTTTACTTCTGTCTTCCAGTTTTTGATATCTTCCTTTTTCAGTTTCACAAAAAACTGCAGGTGCGAATAATCTCCTTTTTTAACGGTAAGCCCGTTGCTGCCAACGGTTTCAATTTCGCCGGGCAGGTTTTCCAGCCGCAGGCTAAAGTCAATATCATTATGCGTTTTATTGGCAATTTTTAAATTGTAGAGGTTGCTCAGGCGGCCATCCGGCAGCGTGGTATAGGTCATACCCGAGGTCCGCATCAGCGTTACATCCAGGTCGGTACGGCTTGCCAGTAAAAATACCAGCAGCGAAAGCAGAAGCATTAATACTGCAGAATAGGCTTTTATCCTCCGGTTAAGCACCAGTTTTACACCTTTGGTAATACTATTTTCAGATGCATACCGGATGAGGCCTTTGGGCTTATCAACCTTAAGCATAATATCGTCACAGGCATCAATACAGGCTGTGCAGTTTACACACTCCAGCTGTGTACCGTTGCGGATATCAATGCCGGTAGGGCAAACCCTTACGCAGGCAAAACAATCAATACAATCGCCCTGCCGGGTGTATTCTTCAAATTTTGCAGCTATGTTTTTGCAGGCACCGTCTTCTTTACAGTCGGTACATTTGCAATCATGGTCTTCCTCTTTTTTAAGCTTGCCCCTGGGTTCGCCCCGTTTATGATCGTAAGCAACCACTATCGAATTCTTATCAAGCAAAACACCCTGCAGCCTGCCATAAGGACAAACTACCAGGCAAACCTGCTCCCTGAACCACCAGTAAACAAAAAAGAAAACAGTTGTAAAAACCAGTAATGAAATGAATGTACCTACGTGGGCCGAAGGATGGGTAATATACCCGATCAGTTCATCCATACTGATAAGATAGGCCAGAAAAAAATTGGCTATCAAAAATGAGATGGCGAAAAAAACAATAAACTTGATTGTCCGTTTCCTGATCTTCTCCCCGTTCCAGGGCATGGCCCTGAGTTTTTTCTGCTGGGTAAAATCACCGTCAATCCAGTATTCTATTTTACGGAAAACCATTTCCATAAAAATAGTCTGGGGGCAGGCCCAGCCACAAAAAATGCGGCCAAACACCACCGTAAACAGGATGACAAAAACCATGAACGTAAGAAACCCTATTGCAAAAATGAAAAAATCCTGCGGCCAGAAAGTAACGCCAAAAAATATAAACTTACGCTCCAGTACATTAAACATGAACAAGGGGGCGCCATTTACCTTAATGAAAGGAAGCGTAAAAAAGATGACCAGGTATGCGATGCTGAACCAGGTTCTTAAATTATATAGTTTACCCTTTGGCTTTTTGGGGGTAATATAATTTCTTTTACCCTCCTTTGTTATGGTGGATATCGAATCTCTGAAAGATTCTTCATGAATTATGTCAATAGTTTCTGCCATTCTATTTTTTAGTTACCAGGGTATCGGGTTTTACAGCATTACCTGAGTCAGGCATTACAGCTTTCGCCGTATCGGCCACTGCTTTTTCCTCTGTATAAAATTCGCCCTGCGGCGCTTTTGGCACTGCGGGTTTGGTTCCTTTAAGTGATTTGATATAGCTTGCCAGGTAGCTCATTTCTTTGGGTGTAAATGTGCTGCTCCACGACTGCATTCCCTTATCGGGATAGCCAACTTTAATGGTATTATAAATATCATTTAGTGAGCCTTTGTGCAGCCAGTAATCGTCTGTTAAATTGGGCCCGACACTACCGCCACCATCTTTTAAATGGCAGGCTACGCAGTTTGTTTCAAAAAGGTTTTTGCCGGCCGTAATGCCTGCTGCATCTGCCATCGGCACATTTTTTTCATCTATCTTGTCTTTGTTTGTGGCTTCATATGCTTCTTTGGCAATTCTTGCCTTTTCCATTTCTGCATTATACTCCTGGGTTGGGTTAAGCCCGATGCCCATTACATGATAATTAAGCAGG
The DNA here is from genome assembly GCA_016786725.1 of Ferruginibacter sp. Classification (GTDB taxonomy): domain Bacteria; phylum Bacteroidota; class Bacteroidia; order Chitinophagales; family Chitinophagaceae; genus Ferruginibacter. Next base: position 215,679 of record JAEUVU010000020.1, read on the forward strand.
TAAACAAATGCAACGGCAATGGTTACATAAAAACCATACTTCCACCAGGGCGGCAGCGAGTTATCAAGTTCTTTAATACCATCATAATCATGATCAAGCAGCACATCTGCTTCTTTTTCAACAGGCACAGCTTTGGTAAATATTTTTTTATCCAGGCTGCCCCACCAGGTTGCCAGCGCCGATTTGCTTTTTACACCCGCAGCTTTTTCAGGTAACAATTCTGTGTACATCCTGCGGATGGAAAAGCCAAGAAAAAGTATTACGATCACTTCTGTTAACAGAACAGTCAAAAAGAAATAATAAGTGTTTTCTGAAAGGCCCCCGTAATTAGGTATTTCTTTTACAGCATTGGCAGCATCCTGCGCCCAGCTAACCTGCGATAAGAGCGAAAGCCCCAGCAGCATAATTACAGGCAGTGTTTTTGACATCTTGCTTTTTTCGAGCAATTGCCGCCCCATGGCTGTTAATACCTGGCCCATACCCCATATCACAAAAGCCAGCACCACAATCATGATCACCAGTAAGGTAGCAAGCTGGTTGTAGCTCGACTGTACAGGCTGTGCGGCAGCAGGTGTGGTTGTTTGCGCCATTAATGCGGAAACAGTAAACAAGGAAAGTACCGTTAATACTGTTTTATATTTTATAGATTTTAAGAATAGCATACTATAAATTTTATATGGTTGAGTTAGTTAATTCTTCATTTTCTAAAGGAAGATTGGATAATACGTCCACCCTTTCCTTCTTCATTTTTTTTACAAATACCAGTAGTACAATAAAAAAACTGAAAAAGATGAGCAGCGATATCATCGGGTAGATATCTACATTATTTATGGTTTCGGCGTATTGCTTTATGAATTTGAACATGGCTTAGTTATTTATTGTGGCTGTTTTACTGTTGCTGATATCTTTTCCCAGGCGCTGCAGGTAGGCAATCAATGCTATCACCTCCCTGTTGGCAGGCACTTCAATACCTTCTATTTTTAAATTGAGCCGCACAGCATTTGCCTGTGACATCAGATCCTGATTGGCAAATTTTTCATACTCCTTGTCGTAAGGCACACCCAGTGAGCGCATGGCTTTTATTTTTGCTGCAGTTGATGCTGTATCAATGCTTTGATCAATGAGGAAAGGATATGCCGGCATAATTGATCCTTCGCTCATAGAAGATGGCTCCCTGAAATGGCGGAAATGCCAGCCATCAGATTTTTTAAGATTGCCTGTACCTTCCCTGGCCAGATCAGGCCCGGTACGTTTACTACCCCACAAAAACGGTTTATCATAAACAAACTCCCCGGCTTTTGAATATTCGCCATAGCGTTCGGTTTCGCTTCTGAAGGGCCTTATCATCTGGGAGTGGCATACATAACAGCCTTCTCTTACATACACATCCCTGCCCTGCAGTTCAAGCGGGGTGTAAGGTTTTACACTGCTGATGGTAGGTACATTTGATTTGATCATAAATGTGGGTACCAGTTCAATGATACCGCCGATCAAAATCACTACCAGGCTTACTACCATAAAGCGTATTGGCTTTCTTTCAATAATCCTGTGCCAGTGCTCGCCGCTGTGTTTTACATATTCTTTTACCATTGGCGCCGCTTCTGCTTCTTCATTGGCAACCAGTTTTCCGCTCTTAACAGTTTTATAAATATTATAGAACATGATGAGTACGCCAACCAGGTACATGGTACCACCCAATGAACGCATGGCGTAGAAGGGTTTCATGTAAGTAACCGTTTCGAGGAAGGTATATTTTAACTGGCCTGCGGCTGTAAACTGTTTCCACATGAGGCTTTGCTGAATACCGGCCCAGTACATAGGAATGGCCCAGAATAAAATACCCAGCGTTGCCAGCCAGAAGTGGTTGCTGGCAAGTTTTTTTGAATAAAGCTGGGTTTTAAATATCCTTGGTATCAGCCAGTACAACACACCAAAAGTGAGCATACCGTTCCAGCCAAGGGCGCCCACATGCACGTGCGCCACCACCCAGTCGGTATAATGCGAAATGGCGCTTACACTTTTTAAAGAAAGCATTGGCCCTTCAAAAGTTGCCATACCATAGGCGGTAACGGCAACCACCATAAATTTCAGGATAACATCATCCCTCACCCTGTCCCAGGCGCCACGTAAAGTAAGCAGGCCGTTTATCATACCTCCCCAGCTTGGGAAGATGAGCATAAAAGAAAATACCACACCCAGCGATTGCGCCCAGTTAGGCAGCGAGGTGTACAACAGGTGATGCGGGCCGGCCCAGATGTATAAAAATATCAACGACCAGAAGTGGATAATAGAAAGCCTGTAAGAGTAAACAGGACGGTTGGCCGCTTTTGGCATAAAGTAATACATAAGCCCCAGGTACGGCGTGGTTAAAAAGAAAGCAACCGCATTGTGGCCATACCACCATTGCACCAATGCATCCTGCACGCCAGAATACCAGCTGTAACTTTTAAGCCAGCTGTAAGGCAATTGCCCGGAACGTACAATATGCAAAACTGCAACGGTTACAAAAGTGGCTATGTAAAACCAGATGGCAACATACAGGTGCTTTTCCCTTCTCTTGATAATAGTGCCAAACATATTCCAGCCAAATACCACCCAGATGATGGTTATTGCCAGGTCAATCGGCCAGATGAGTTCTGCGTATTCGGCACCCTGTGTTAATCCTACCGGCAGTGTAATGGCCGCTGCAACAATGATGAGCTGCCATCCCCAGAAATGGATATTGCTGAGTTTATCGCTGAACATCCTGGTCTTGCACAGGCGCTGTAATGAATAGTAAACTCCCATAAAAATTCCATTACCCACAAAAGCAAAGATCACTGCATTGGTATGCAGCGGACGAAGCCGCCCGAAAGACCCATACTGGGTAATATTAAGTTGCGGAAAAACCAGCTGTAATGCTATCCACAGGCCGGCCAGCATACCAACGGCGCCCCACAAAACGGTAGCATAAGCAAAGTTTTTAACTATCCTGTTGTCGTAATAAAATTTTTCTACCTGCATGTTATGTTATTTGGTTTGGGTTATTGATTTAGAAACAGAGGTTGAGGTTAAGTTTGAGGAAGCAGTCTTTTTCTTTTCATCGTCAAATAAGATGCGGATCGAGGGGGTATAGTCATCATCAAACTGGCCCTTGTTGGCGCTCCACAAAAAGGCAGTTAAAAAACCTCCTGCCACCAGGATGCTGATTCCTATTAAAACGAATAATGCGCTCAAAAAAAGTTGATTTTATATCAGGTTCAAAAATAGCAGGGGGCGTATTACTATACACTGATGAGTGTCAAACGTAAATATGATATTAATCATATTGCCCTTAAAGGCCTTTGTTACGGGCAGCAAAAGAAGAATACAGGCTTACAAAAAGCACAATGCTTATGCTGCTTGCAGGCATGAGGATAGCAGCGATCATGGGCGAAAGGATGCCTTGCACGGCAAATGATAAACCAACAATATTATACAGGATTGATAGGATAAAACTGGCAGTTACTATTTTTTTACCCGCTTTTGCATAGCTGATGAACTTATCAAGCAGCGACACATTGCATGCATCCAGTATAGCATCGCTTGCAGGTGAGAATTGCGCCGAATTTTCAGACACGGCAATACCCACCTGGCTTTGCATGAGGGCGCCGGCATCATTCAATCCATCGCCCAGCATAAGTACATTGCTGCCTTTAAGCTGCAGGCTTTTAATAAAATCTAGTTTTTGCTGGGGAGACTGGTTAAACCTAACCGGTGTATCATTACCAAATATCTTTTTGATGTTCACATTTTCAGAATCGTTATCGCCTGATAAAACATACCGGCTTATATCATGCTTTTTTAAATCTCCGGCCATTTGCTGTACACCCGGCCTGTATTGGTTTTTTACACTGAATTTGCCAACGTGGATTTTATCAAGCACCACATGCACCGATGTACCCGTATCCTGTGTTACAAACTGATCATCTGCTTTAATAAAACCCGCCGAGCCCATTTTTACCGGCACCTCCTCTACTACTGCATCAAAGCCTTTTCCGGTATATTCCTTAAACCTGTTTACGGTTAGCAACTGGCCCGGCTGCTCTGTAATGGATGCAGCAATGAGCCTGCTTAGCGGATGGGATGATTGCCGGGCAACACTTCTGATCATAACAAACTGCTGCTGCGAAAGTGGCAAACCTTCATACTCAACTGCGGCAGTATTGGTTTGGGTAAGCGTGCCGGTTTTGTCAAATACAACCGTATTTATTTTGGCCAGCGCTTCAATTACCGACGCATTTTTAAGGTAGAGTTTATTGCGGCCAAAAACACGCAGCATATTGCCGTATGTAAATGTGGCCGAAAGCAGCAACGAACAGGGGCAGGCAACAATGAGCACCGATGTTACCGCCGGTAAAATTTTTGAAACATCAACAATTGACCAGAAGATCAATGCGCCTGCCGCAATGGATAAAAGTATAATGGTAAAATACCGGCTCCAGGGATGTATGTAGGATTTTTCCTCGTTTTTTTTGTTCACAAATATGTCGTTGTTCCAGAGCTGGGTAATATAGCTCTGGCTTACTTCTTTAATAACTTCCAGTTCAATGGCTCCTCCCATTTGCTTGCCCCCGGCATAAATCAGCTCTCCTTTACGCTTTTCAACTTCAGCATTCTCACCACTTACAAAACTATAATCAATACTGGCCGAAGGGCTCATCAGCACTGCATCTGCCGGTATCATCTCTTCGTGCCGAACCATGATGCGGTTGCCTTTTTGCAGTTGCGTGACCGGGATATTTTTTTCTTCGCCGCCGGCAATTACCGTAACCCCAAGCGGAAAATAAGAACGGTAATCACGGTCGAATGAAAATGAATCGTAGGTTTTGTTTTGAAACCAGCGGCCCACCAGCATGAAGAAAACAATGCCGGTGCCCGAATCAAGATAACCGGCGCCATGCCCCCCTATGATCTCGTAGTAGCTTCTTGCAAAAGTTACAATAATGGCCAGTGCAATAGGTGCATCAATATTTAAAAACTTTTGCCGAAGGCCTTTCCAGGCCGTACTAAAGATATCTGCTGAACTGAAAAATAAAACCGGCAGCGATAATCCGAAAATAAGCCAGTTGAATGTTTGTTTCAAAACAGCCTCATCAATATTACCCGAAGAAAAATATTCCGGAAAACTCAGCATCATAATATTGGAAAAGCAAAAACCGGCAACACCTATTTTATAGATCTGCCTGCGGCTGTAAGATGATGTTTTCTTTTGCGTGGTATCCTTTAAGCTGATATAAGGTTCGTAACCGATAAAGGCCAGCAGCTCTACCACTTTACGCAGGCTGGTTTCCTGCGGGTTAAACACAATAAAAATCTCTTTGCTCTGAAAATTTACCTGCGATTGTTTTACACCCGGTTCTATCCGGTGCAGGTTTTCGAGCAGGTAAATGCACGAAGAGCAGTGCATTTGCGGGATGGAGAATGTAATATTGATCTGCTCTGCACTTTGAAAGCGGATGAGCTTTTGAATGGTGGTTTCATCATCTAAGTAGGCAAACCGTTCGGCCAGGAATTTACCTTTGGCTTTTAAGCCGGGGTTTTTATCCAGGTCATAATAATTGCAGAGGTTATTTTCATTCAGTAAAAGGTAAACCTGTTTGCAACCCTGGCAGCAGAAATGTTTTTCTTCTGCTAAAATGGAAGTATCATCGCAAACATCGCCGCAATGAAAACAATTAACCGGTATGTGATTGGCTGTATTGATAAATTAATTTTTAGATAAAAAAAGCCGCCGCACTGGAAAGAGCAGCGGGATTAATTAAACAGAAACTACTGAACAGAATTTGCCGAACATGTGTTCAGCCCAAATATTTTATACAATGGGCAAAAAGACAAAAGGCCGGTAACCAGAGGCACAATGGCAAGCAAACCCCACCAGCTTTTTACATAAAAACCAACGGCAGCAATTACAATTGCCAGAAAGAGCCTGATCCCTTTGTCAATATTGCCCATGTTGCATTTCATAAATCAAAGTATTTATGCAAAAATTGTTATTGCCAAAGTATTGTTCAATGATGGCTGTCAAATAAAAACATGAGTTTAATCAGTTAACCGGGCGCCGGCTAAAAGGGGGCAGGCAGATCAGTACTGCAGGGTGTACATTTTACCTTTCAAAAAGCCATGCAAATGGTTTTACTTTTTTGGCAGGCCGCAGGTTATATTTCTGAATGGTATTGTTCTGGATATATAGTACCGCTTCATCAATATCATCGGTAACCAGAAAAAGCTCTGTATCGGCGGGAGAAATGGTTCCTTTCGCTTTCATCACTTCATTGTGCTCTACAATATTCTTATGAAATTCTTTATCCATAATGATAACGGGGAAGCCATTGATCATTTTGGTTTGTATGAGGGTTAATGCCTCAAAGTATTCGTCGAGGGTGCCAAAGCCGCCCGGCATTACTACAAAGGCGTACGAGTATTTTATGAGCAGTGTTTTACGTACAAAAAAGTATTTGATGTTAACCCATTTGTCCATGTAAGGGTTGGGTACCTGCTCATGCGGAAGTTCAATATTACAACCTACGCTCCTGCCACCCACTTCCCTGGCGCCGCGGTTGGCTGCTTCCATAATGCCAGGGCCTCCGCCTGTGATAATGGTAAACCCGAGCTGAGCTATTTTTCCTGACAGCTTGCGTGCCAGTTCATAATCAGGATGTCCTTCTTTAAACCTGGCCGAGCCGAAAACGGTTACGCATGGGCCCACAAAATGCAATGCCCGCAACCCTTTTATAAACTCAAACAAAACGCTTACTGCAAATTTAAATTCCTTCCAGCGGCTCTGGGGGCCTTCCAAAAATTTTATCTCGGGTTTGGTCATGATTTTTTAGCTGTAACAAACTTAGGTTTTTTTGGCTAAGATGAAGATAACGAGATGGGGAGTTTGGCAGGACTATTGGGGATATGGGTGGGACCCTATGGTTGCAAGTATTGCATGATTGACAGCAGCGATTGCAGGAATGGCTGATGCAATTGTGGAGTTGGCGTTAGCTTTTGCGTAATTGACAGAAGTAATTGCAGAATTGGCAACTGCTTTTGCGGAATTGATAATAGCATTTGCAGAACTGGCAGTGGCTTTTGTGAAATTGGCAATTGTTTTTGCAGAGTTAGATGGAATGGTTTCAGTATTGGCAGAATCTTTTGCAGTTTGTGCAGTTTACCTCACCCCCTGCCCCCTCTCCTAAGGGAGAGGGGGATGCAGTAGCGGGCAGCATTACGTATTAGAAGTACCATGCTGACCGGGGTGTTTGTGGTTAAACCATGCTTTTAAATTTTAGTGTATTGATGTATTTTATTTGAGGGCTGCCAGCACCAAAAACAGATATGATGTAGTCTTTTATTGCTTTGATTGTACCTGGTATAAAGCCAGTTTTATCTGCATAAAGGATTTTATTGCGGGCAATGCGGCCATTGATGATGGGTGTGGATACTGCATCTACAGCTTCGGTTTTAGCTTTTAGTTCATCTGCATAGGCCTGGATGGTTGTTATCTGCAGTTCAGTTTCGTTGGGTTTGTAATTGGGATTGGCTGCCATTGTTTTAATGAGCGCCTGAAAATTGGCCTGACGGTTATCGTAAGATCGTTTTGATTCGGAGATGGGGTCTTTTCCATCCCTGGGTTCTTCTTCGGGATTGGGCTTTTTTTTGTTTCGGCCACTTATTAATTTTTGTAAACTAATTACTGTTTCGGCCTCTGCCGGGTTTTCAATTGCAGATTTATATGCCCGAACCAGCCTTGTTACCAGCTTATCGAGATTTGCAAAAGCAGCTTCCTGTGCATCTACGGCTGCATGGTAGGGCGGAAATGCAGCCTGTATTGCTGCCAGTGCATTTTCTGCATCGGTATGCAATTGCTGCAGTTGAGGCAACTCAATTGCTTTTTTTGAGGGATTGTACTGAGCGCCCAGGGATGCCAGGTAGCCGTTTAGTGTTTTGAGGTTGGCAACGTTTTTTACGTGCCCGGTTTCTGAATTACTAGCCATGATTGTAAAATTTATGGTTTAAAAAATGGTTACTTTTTTATACATAGATTTTACTGATGCTGAACGGTTGGTTATTGATGGGATGATTGGGCTGAAACAGGAATTGAAGGATTTTACAAGGGATGTGTTTGGAATGGAAGTGCAATATATGCTAAATATTTTAGTTTTACAAATTATTTTAGTAAATATTTTAGTTTGTATCCGTTTGGGGATACATTGGAATGAAGGGTGCGGATAATTGAGGATAAATTGTTATATTGTGTATAGAACTATCTAAAATCCGATACTTGTAAATAATCTTCAGTGAAAGTTGTGGGAATAAAAAAAGCGACTTGCGCCGCTTTAAATGTTTTCACAACGGAATAATCCTTATTGTGATTTGCTTTCAAGAAATAAAGATAAAATAAAAATCATATTATGAGTAAAAAAATTTTAGGACTGGATTTGGGAACGAATAGTATTGGGTGGGCTTTGATTAATAAAGAAGAGGAGAAAATTCTTGGAATGGGAAGCAGGATTATTCCGATGGGAGCCGAATTAAGCAAATTTGAGCAAGGGCAAGCACAAACAAAAAATGCAAACAGAAGAATTGCCAGAGGAGCAAGAAAACTCAACAAAAGATATAAACAAAGGCGCAATAAATTGATATATGTTTTGCAACAATTGGCAATGTCGCCAGAGCAAATAAAATTGTCAAAGCCTTTTACCAATCCTTTGAAATTAGATAAAGTTTCAATTCTTCCTATCGCTAAAAATCAAAAACAATATTCTGCACTTGATTTATTAGAGCTTCGGGTAAAAGCATTGACTATACCCATTACTTTAAAAGAACTGGGCAAAATAATATACTTGTTTAACCAGTTGCGTGGCTATGCAGGTGGGGGTAATGAACCTGAAAAAGATAATGATATTGAAGAAGAAAAAGATAATGACGAAATAAAAAGAAAGGAAAGCTATGTGGCTTTCGGAAAAGTCTTGTCGCTTTCCGAGCCTGAAAAAGTCACTTTCAAAAACAAAGAACTTAAAAAATATAAAGTTTCTGTAGAAACGGAAGATGGTGTTATAGAGGGAGATACTTATTTAGATGTTCTGAAAATTGGAGAGTCTTTTGAGCTACTTGTAAATATTACTGTTTCAAAAAAACATGGAGAAACAATTGTTTTTAAATTACCTAACAAAACAAGTTGGCGTAAGAAAATGGAAAATTTGGAAAAGGAGCTAACCGAATTATCCAGAGAAAAAGGCAGAGAAATTTATTTATCAGAATACTTTCTTTCTATTTTAAAAGAAAACCGTTGGGTGAGAATCAGAAACAATGTAGTGCTTCGTTCCCGTTATCAGTCAGAGTTTGATAAAATATGGAAAACACAAAGTGAAAACACTGAAAGTGAATTGTACACTGTGTTACAAAATCTCTCACGAGAAAAGTTTTCTGATATTCTCAAATTTATTTTCCCTGGAACAAAGGAAACGCAAGAAAAATACCGGCAAGCAGGGTTTGACAAAGGGCTTTTTCATCTTGTCAGAAACCAAATAATCTATTATCAAAGAGATTTAAAAGACCAGAGCAATCTCATTTCAGATTGCCGTTTTGAGAGAGGAGAAAAGGCTATTGCCAAAAGTCATCCTGTATTTCAAGAGTTTAAAATTTGGGAACAAATTAATAAGCTGACCATAAATACAAAAACAGAGGATGGTATAAATCGAAAAGGAGAACTTAAATATAAGTACGTTGACAGACCGATTCCTGCTTCTTTAAAAGAATGGCTATTTAATGAGCTACAAGAGAAAAAAGAAATAGGATTTAGTACCGTATTTAATAAATTAAAAAAAGAATATAGCTTGAAAGATGGGATAGATTTCTTGAATGGGATGAATCCAAAAGCAAAATTGAAAGGAGATGAAACCAAACAATTACTTAAAAAGGCAATAGGAGAAAATCTATGGAATGAACTTGGCCTGGCAGAGAAAGAACGTCAAATTGAGTTATGGAATATTATATATAATGCAAAAGGCAATGAATATGATTTGGAAAGCGAGCGCACATCAAAGGTGTTGAGGTTCGTTAAAGACCACATACAATTTATTGAAAATGCCGAGCAAATAGCAGTTCAAATAAGCAAGATAAAGTTCAGCAGAAACTACGCCGCTTTAAGTTTAAAAGCGATTGAAAAAATATTACCGCTTGTAAGAAGCGGAAAGTATTTTGAAAGTAACTTATCTGACAGCCTTAAGGAGAAAATTATCAAATTACTGAACGAAAATGTAAGTGACCCATTTGAAAAAGCAGCACAAGAATATCTGGAAACAAATGTGGAGGTCTTGGCAGAAGGTGGAATTATAAATGCTTATGCAACCATATTGGTTTACGACAAACACACTGCAAAAGAATATGGAGAAAAAGAACGCATTAATCATTATCAGAAAATCAGGCGATTGCCACAGGGAGAACTAAGAAATCCGCTTGTAGAGCAGCTGATTAGCGAAGCCTTGATGGTTGTAAAAGATATCTGGAAACAGTACGGAAAGCCTGATGAAATAAGATTAGAATTAGCCCGTGAATTGAAAAACAATGCTGACAGGAGAGCAAAAATTTACAAATCAAATAATGCTAATCAAAAGGCAAATGAAGATGTTAAAAACCATTTAATTGAACTTAAAGAAGAGTTAACACTTGCCAATATTGAAAAGTACAAACTTTGGCTTTCGCAGGAAAATCTTGGTGATGAATATGTAAAACAATATAAAGATCCTTCAAAATCGGAAATTGAAAAAATGAAATTATGGCGGGAGCAAGGACATGTTTCTGCATATACAGGGCAGCCAATTCCCTTATCTGAATTGTTTAACAAAGAGCGTTACGATATAGACCACATCATTCCGCAATCACGCTATTTTGACGATTCGTTCGCTAACAAAGTAATTTGTGAGAAGGCAATTAATAACGAAAAGAGTAACCGGACTGCAATGGAATACTTCGAAATTGGTTCTGAAACCCCATCTGTGTTTTCAAAAGAAGATTTCATTGATCATGTAAATAAACAATTTGAAGGGCAAAAGCGAAAAAATTTATTAGCTACCAAAGTGCCTGAAGACCCAGTAGCAAGACAGATGAAAGAAACACAGTATATCTCTGTGAGAGTAAAAGAAGAACTGAATAAAATTGTTGGTAATGAAAATGTAAAGACTACTACAGGTGGCGTTACTGACTATTTGCGAAATCAATGGGGCCTTACGGACAAGTTTAAAGAAATTTTAAAAAGCCGTTATGAAAAAGCGCAACCATTACTTGCTGTAATGGAATATGAAAATTATGTAAAGGTATTTGCAAAGAAAAAAAAGGAGTATGAAGATAAAGGTTTACCATTTACTGATATTGAATTAAATGAAGAACAGGTTAAAAAATCATTCAACAACAACTTTTTTCAAAAAAAAAATAATAAAGTCATCATTAAAGGCTGGAGTAAGCGTATAGACCACCGGCACCATGCTATTGATGCCCTTGTTATTGCCTGCACAGAACCGGCACATGTAAAACGCTTAAATGATTTAAATAAGGAGTTGCAAAAGTGGCTGGATGAGCATAAAAAAGAGATATTGCCTGATTTTGAAGGAAGTCCAAGCGAATTGTTAGATGAAATCCTGAATTTTGATGAAAAGAAAAGGGAAATAATTTTTAAACAGATTGAGAAATTTAAAGCCATTGATATACCTTGGATAGGCTTCCCAGATGAAGCCGAACAGGAGATTCAAAAAATTATCATTTCGCAAAAGCCGAAAGATAAACTTTTGATTCAACTGAATAATAGCGGGCAGTTTCAAATTAAGATCAGAGGGCAATTGCATGAAGAAACCTTATATGGGAAAAGCCAGGGTGTAGAAACATATACTGTCCCATTAACAAAATTAGCAGATATTGATAAAGTAATTGTAAATCCTTATCTACGAAATGTTATTTCAGAGCATATAAAAGAATTTCCCAACAAAAAAGAAGCGTTTACCGCAGAAGCAATTTTAGCATTGAATAAAAAGTTATCTGAGAAAAAAAATAAGAAAGATGAAACAGCACCTCATACTCCGATTTCATCTATAAAAGTATTTTACAGAGACCCGGCTAAAGTTAAAAAGAAAAAAGGAGAAGAAATAATTGAAGATACTTTACAAAAGTTAGATAGAAGCAAGGCATTTAATGAATCGCTGTATGTAAAAACGGGTGATAATTATCTACTTGCAGTTATGCAGAAGGATGGTGCAAGAGTTTTTGACGTTGTTACTTTTTTTGATGCAGCTAATTTATTGAAAGACGAGTTTAATAAAATCTTTGATAAAAAATCTTTTAATAAAGAAGCCATTTTCAAAAAATATTTTGAAGAAAAGAATAAAGCTAAATTATTATTTACGCTGAAAAAAGGCGATCCCGTTTACATGCCTAGTGAAGGAGAAGAAATGGTAATTGACACTGAAAGTCCGCTTTACAATAAATTTTGGAACGACAAAAATGCAAGAAGTAAGAATGTTCATTATGTGACCCAATGCGGAAAGCAATCCTACTTTATAAACAATAGAATTGCTGATACAATAGTGAGAGGCAAAGAATATGGTTCACAGAATGCTTATGAAATCATTAATGGTAAATCAATAAAACATCATTGTATTAAATTAAATATTGATCGTTTAGGAAATATAAACACTTCAAAATGATCAAACGCACCCTCTACTTCGGCAACCCTGCTTATCTTAAAACAAAAGATGAACAGTTGATTATAGTATTGCCTGTAGAGATAGTGGGTGGCCAGCCTTTACCAGAAGAAACGAGGACAGTGCCGATTGAAGATATTGGCGTGCTAATTATTGACCACCAGCAGATAACCATTACACAGGCTTTGATAACCAAACTGCTTGCAAACAATGTGGCTTTAATAACCTGCGATAATACCCACCACCCTACCGGCCTGCTGCTGAATTTAGACGGCAATACTTTGCAGAGCGCCAAATTTCAGGCTCAGGTGGATGCCAGTGTGCCATTAAAAAAACAGTTGTGGCAACAAACTGTGGCTGCTAAAATAAGCAACCAGGCGGCCATGCTTGAAAGCATAAGGGTGCCTGCCAAAAACCTGCGTAACTGGGCGGCAGAGGTTAAAAGCGGCGACAGTGATAACCACGAAGCCATTGCGGCTGCTTATTACTGGAAAAACCTTTTTCCCGGTTTTTTAGATTTTAAGAGATACCGGGAGGGACCGCCGCCCAATAATTTACTGAATTATGGCTATGCCATATTAAGAGCAGTGGTTGCCCGGAGCATTGTTGCAAGCGGCCTGTTGCCTACGCTGGGCATATTTCACAAAAATCAATACAACGCTTACTGTTTAGCTGATGATATTATGGAGCCTTACCGGCCTTTTGTAGATAAAGCTGTTGTAAACATCGTTAACCTTAACGGAAAGTTTCTGGAGCTTACGCCGGGCATGAAAAAAGACCTGCTGAATGTGCCCGCTATGGATGTTATGATCAACGAAGAGAAAAGCCCGCTGATGGTGGCGGTGCAAAAGACTACTGCTTCGCTGGCCAAATGTTTTGAGGGAAAGCAGCGGAAGATATTGTACCCGGTGATGGTGTGAATGCCGGGCTTTGTACAAATGTAAAAGTGCGGCTGCCGTTCCGACGAAGGAGGAACCTGCCAGGGGATGCTACAGGCTGCTCTGCAATATTGTTTGCTAAAATAAAGCAGCGCCATTTTTTATAACCGGAAGCGTGCTGAATAGCAATATGGCACAGATGGGCAGATCCCTCCTTCGTCGGGATGACAGCTTTGTTTGAGCATTGGAACAATGATGAGCATTTATAACGCAAGCAGTTTTTATACAAATGAAAATACCTGGCGGACATAATTATTATGTTTATATAGTAACCAATAAAAACAAAACTGTTTTATATACGGGCGTTACCAATGACCTGTACAGGCGCCTGAAAGAACATGAAGAAAATTCGAAACCTTTCCGGCACAAATCTTTTGCAGGGCAATACAATGCTTACTTTCTTTTGTATTATGAGCGGTTTGAGCAGGTTGAGTTTGCAATTATGAGAGAAAAAGAGATAAAGGGATGGAGAAGGGAGAAAAAAGAGGCCCTGATAAATACGCTGAACCCCGAATGGAAGTTTTTGAATGATGAGATATAGGTGCAAAATGGGCTTATTGGCAGGAAGTTTTTTTGGGTGATGGAAACAAACAATGGGCAGATCCCTCGTTCCTCGGGATGACAGCAGCACCGGGCAGTTGCGGGCAGATGAACTGTTGTAACATCTATGGGCAGATTCCTCCTTCGTCGGAATGACAGCTATACCGGGCGGTGGCAGGAGGCCCCTCACTTCGCTCGGGGTGACAGCAATGAATGAGCATGTATAACCGTTTAAATGCATACCGTATTATGTGGGTACTCGTATTCTTCGACCTGCCTACTGAAACCGCCAAAGAGCGTAAAGTGGCCGCACTGTTCCGTAAAAAGATTTTGAAAGACGGTTTTCAGATGTTTCAGTTCAGCATTTATATGCGGCACTGTGCCAGCCGGGAGAATGCTGAAGTGCATATAAAAAGGGTGAAACTGATATTGCCTGAGCTTGGCCATGTGGGCATTATGTGCATTACAGATAAACAGTTTGGGATGATGGAGATTTTTCATGGACAAAAATTAACCAGCACTGCCCCACCGGTACAGCAATTAGAAATGTTTTAATAAAACCCGCAGGAATTAAAAAATGAAAGAATAAACCATTTTTTAATCCTAAAAAATGTCTAAAATACACAACAGGAAAGGCTTTTGGCGATTCCTGTTGTGTAAGAACTAAGTTAGTCAAAAGTTTGAAAGCAAATCACAACGAATTAATGTTAACAGCTTCATGATATTTTGTTGTGTAAGAACTAAGTTAGTCAAAAGTTTGAAAGCAAATCACAACAAAGCGAAGGTGTAGATTTTAATATGTTCGTTGTGTAAGAACTAAGTTAGTCAAAAGTTTGAAAGCAAATCACAACCCATCTTTTGTAAATCCAGCTTGTGCCTGGGTTGTGTAAGAACTAAGTTAGTCAAAAGTTTGAAAGCAAATCACAACAGCACCATGTTAAGCCACTTTGAAGTGGACGTTGTGTAAGAACTAAGTTAGTCAAAAGTTTGAAAGCAAATCACAACGCGAAACTCATAATGTAAAAATTCACGAATGTTGTGTAAGAACTAAGTTAGTCAAAAGTTTGAAAGCAAATCACAACGAGGATGCAAAAAATTTGAGCCACTTCAAGTTGTGTAAGAACTAAGTTAGTCAAAAGTTTGAAAGCAAATCACAACCAGCAGGTAGCTAATGCAAAAGCTACTGAGTTGTGTAAGAACTAAGTTAGTCAAAAGTTTGAAAGCAAATCACAACGGTTACAGGGGCGTTAATTACTTGTTTGAAGTTGTGTAAGAACTAAGTTAGTCAAAAGTTTGAAAGCAAATCACAACGACAAACTTGATTCAATACTGGAGCCCCTTGTTGTGTAAGAACTAAGTTAGTCAAAAGTTTGAAAGCAAATCACAACTGTGAATGGCGGTAGTAACTTAACTGGGTGTTGTGTAAGAACTAAGTTAGTCAAAAGTTTGAAAGCAAATCACAACATTGTTAATTTTTAAGCTTGTGATAATATTGTTGTGTAAGAACTAAGTTAGTCAAAAGTTTGAAAGCAAATCACAACAGGGCTAGAGTTAAGAAAATTTCCTGTATTGTTGTGTAAGAACTAAGTTAGTCAAAAGTTTGAAAGCAAATCACAACCGCATATGTAATTGTTGTTGTCCTGGTAACGTTGTGTAAGAACTAAGTTAGTCAAAAGTTTGAAAGCAAATCACAACCCATCTCCAGATGTATCGAGTGCTCCTTTAGTTGTGTAAGAACTAAGTTAGTCAAAAGTTTGAAAGCAAATCACAACCGTTACTAAAGAACTGTTCAATTGCCGCTGTTGTGTAAGAACTAAGTTAGTCAAAAGTTTGAAAGCAAATCACAACGACTGGATAGGTTATTATGAAAAAAATAACGTTGTGTAAGAACTAAGTTAGTCAAAAGTTTGTTTAAGGGGGCCGGAGGAAACGGCGAAGTTTCCCTGCTGTTTTCGCTAACCGCTATTATAACATTACAAAAGAACTGTTACTTACTTATGCGATATGAACAAAGGCATTTTAACATCATGTATCACATCGGCTGCAAAACTTTTTTTGAAGAGGTGCGAAAATATGGATCGTGAAAATGCCCCCATTACAATAAAACTATCTGCCCTTTCTGCCATCCACTCAGTAAAATCTTTTTTATGTTTCAGGTGCAGTGTTTGTATCTGCAGGTTTGGGTAATGCCTGGACAGCAATTCGGAAACGAGGCTGTACCCAGCCAGCTCATCATCCGGGTTTACAACGGCCAGCAAAACTGTTTCTTTTTTTGCCAGCTCAGGAAAAACATAGGCAAACTGCTTAATGGCAAATACGGAGGATTCGCTGCCATCGTAGGTTAAAACCACCTGCCCGGGTTCTGAATAATTTTCCGGCACCAGCATCACAGGGCATTCTGTTTTTTTCAAAACTTCTTCCAGGTAAAAGTTGGGCTGGTTGTTGGATACGTTGGCGTAAAACAGGTCGCTGCTTACCAGCAGCGCATCTGCAAAGCGTGTTTCTTCTATTAAGGATGAAAGCGCCATCAGGTCGGTATCCTTATGAATCCTGAACTCGATACCGGCTTTGGTACAGGCTTGTGTAAAAAGGGTTATGTTTTTGCTTACCAGCACATCATCATCTGTTCTCATCAGCCATTCAGGCATCATGGTAATGCCCTCAACCCCGGCATACGCAAGCCATTTTGAATAATCTACCGGGCTCAGGAATACACCCGCCAGCAATACTTTTGTTTCTGCCTGTATGGTTTTTACAAATTCAAATGCACCTTTCGGAAAATGCTGCCCGTCCAGTGCGATGATGAGCTTTTTCATTGTTGTTGATTTAAAAGAATTCCTTACAAAATTAGTTTACTGTATGAAGGATTTTACTGTTTACAGGCCGGGCAAGCATATGATTATGGTCATGAAGTTCAATTGTCAAATTGGATGCCGCTTTTAAAACCCGGCTTTAAAAAATGTTTTTCATCAGGTTTTTATCATTTGTGATTTGGCTCATAAACGGATGCGCTTTATGGCTTTAGATTTATGCATTAAATTTTTCAGCATAAAATAAAATAAAATGAAAAGTAAATCAACAATTATGATGACAGCACTCAGTATGCTTTTTATCATGTCATGTAACAATACGGAACAGAGCGCTTCCTCTGCCACAACAACTACTGCTTCAGATAATACCGCTCCTTCGGGCCAGTCGGGGGTAAAAGATGATGCCTCTGCAAAAAATGTGGTGCAGACAGCAGTTGGCAGCAAAGACCATACAACTTTGGTTGCTGCTGTAAAAGCTGCTGAACTGGTGGATGCATTAAGCAATGCAGGACCTTTTACGGTATTTGCACCAACCAATGCCGCATTTGATAAATTACCGGCCGGCACGGTGGAAGGGCTGTTGAAACCTGAAAAGAAAGAGGCGCTTACTGATATACTGCAATATCATGTTTCTGTTGGTGTGTTTAAGGCCGAAATGCTGCAGGATGGCCAGTCTATTGGGCAGGTAAATGGCGGCAATATCACTATCAGCAAAAAAGCAGACGGGGTTTATGTAAATGGTACAGCAAAAATTATCACTTCCATTCCTGCTTCCAATGGTATGATACATGTAATTGACGCAGTTTTGTTGCCTCCTGCCGCAAAATAGTTCAGCCAGAAAATATTAAAAGCATCCCGATGAAACCGGGATGCTTTTGTTGCCCATGTTCTGTTTAAGAATCAGAATATTTTATCTGTGGCAGCAGATTCGTTTATAATTTTGATCTGCATTACGGTTGAAATACTTTTAGCCCTTTGCTTTACCAGATCGGCAGTTTTGCCCTCAAATAACTCATCAACAGCTGTACAGAAGAGTAAGTTCCATTGTTTAAAATGCGCTTCTGTTAAAGGAAAGAGACGGTTTATATGCTTATGCAGTTCCATGGGGTTGCCTGTGTAAGAGCCTGTGTAAAAAAGCATATTCTCAAAAAAACTGTACATAATGGGCAGGTGTTTCTCCCAGTTTACCCTGGCTATGTCTGAAAAAATAAAACCGATCTGCCCGTCTTTTTTCACTTTGCTGTAAAACAGGTCAACCAGTGATTCTATATCTTTTCTTGAATTAATATCATTCTTCATCCTGAAAGTTTTTATTGTAAAATGCTACAGGTCTTTTTTATTAAATCTTCTTAACGACAGCCAGCCCGGTACAATGATCCATGTGATTAAAACACAAAAAGACAGTACCAGGCCGGTTTGGGTGCCGAAAAAATCTTTGAACACAGCGCCGGTATAACTCATAAGGGCGGATACGTCCATTTTCAACAAGATAAGTATCCTGCTCAGGTCTATAGGGTTTAAAGCCACTGCCGCCACCATAATTTTCTCCAGCGGGTAATCAGCAAACTGAAACAGTATGAACAGGATAAGCCCGTCGAAAATAATGGAGAAGAAAAGCCAGAGCAAGATCACAACACCTATTCCTTTTGCCTTATCCCTTGCCATAGCTGCTGCCAGCATGGCCAGGGCCACAAATATTACAGATAGCAGCAAACCTGTTGCCAGCATCATAAAGCCCGTTGCTGTTGCTTCAAATAGTAAAATGGGAACGCCGGCGCCAATAAAAAAAGCCAGAGCCATAGATGCCGCCAGGCCCAGGAAAAGGCTGAGCCATATTGTTCTTCTTTTTAGGGGCTGGCTTACCAGCAATTCCACAAATTCGGCGCTGTTATAAACATAAATGGCAGAGAATAACATGCTAACGAGTGGTACAATAATTAAAATAATATTCAACAGGCTGAGTAATCCTTTTGCAGCATTATCCTCCAGATTAAAAATAGTTATTGATATCAATAACAGCAGTGCAGTATAAGCCAGCACAATTTTGTTGCGCAGGATATCAATGATCACATATTTAATGATTTTTTTCATCTCTTTAATTTTTCATCATTACCTGTGCAATGGCCTTGGATAATTTTACTTCTCCGGTTTCGTCCTGCAGGTTGATAATGTTTTTATGAAAACAGAGTTTGCCTTCCTGCATATAAATTACCTGGGATATCAAATCATCCAGTTCACTAAGAATATGCGATGTGATCAAAACCAGCTTGCCTTTATTCTTTTCGTTTATAATCTTTGCCTTAAGAATTTCGGATGATACAGGATCCAGCCCTGCAGTGGGTTCATCCAGTATCAATACATCGGGATTAAAAAGAAAAGCAAGTGCGGCGCTTACTTTTTGGCGGGTTCCGCCCGATAAAGCGCCCATGCGCTTTTTAAGCAACTTGTTCAGCTCAAATTGTTCCACCAGTTCTTCATCAGGCACTTCATTTTTAGTTCCCCTGATGTCTTTCATCATATCCAGCACCTGGCCTATTGTCATATTTTCAGGATATCGGCCGATCTGCGGCATATAACCGATATGCGCCCTGTATTTCCAGTTGTGGCGTATGTTGTTGCCGTTAAAAGTTATAAAGCCGCTGTCGCAAACAACCATGCCCAGTATGCTTTTTATGAGGGTTGTTTTACCACAGCCATTGGGGCCTATCAGGGCAATGCACTCCCCTTTTACGCAGGTAACGGAAATGTTATCGAGCGCTTTTAACCTGCCATAGTTTTTTGAAACATTGCTTGCGATGATCATAGTGGTAAGGGTTTCATAAGAGGATGTTCGTCTTTTAAGTTTTCTGGTGTAAGCGATGGCAATATCTTTTCTGTTTTATCGAATAAAGAGGTCATCAGGCTCCTGAACAATATCATGGCAGGCGGGTTCTGTTCAATGATCATGGCATATAAGCTTACCGGGCGGTAAGGTATATCTCCGAGTTTATCCCTGTTAATATCGTAACCTTCATACTTATCCCAGTAATTATTGTTGAACGTATTTAAAACCAGGTTGCCATTGGTGCCCACATCAAAAGTGTTGGCCATAAAATTATTGTTTGAAATTTTTACTTCCATGCAGCTTGCCTGTATCTTCATGGCCCAGCCATTGGCTTCAAAAACATTTTTTTCGAGCTGTATGCGGCTGGCTCCTTCCATAAATATGCCGGCAGTGTTTTTTACAAACCGGTTGCTTTCAATATAACTGTCGCTTATTTCTTTTAACAGCAAGCCATAAGCACCATCGCCCCAGTTCTCTTTAAAATAATTGTGTATCATTTTTACATGATTGCTGAACATGACTGCAACACCGGCGCCGTTATTTTCAAAAACATTGCTGATGTACGAATCATGATTGCTGAACATGAAATGCAAGCCGTAACGCAGGTTTTTTTCTGAAATATTGCGCCAGATGATGGAGTTGGTAACAAATTCAAAATAGATCCCATCACGATGGCCGGTAATATTGTTTGTAATAATGCGCATGCTGTCTGCCTTCCAGCAGTGGATGCCATTGCCGCTTTGCTGTTCTTCTTTACTGAATGATATCAATGTATTTTTTTCAATAGTACAGTTAACACCATACTGTGTGTAAATGCCAAAGAAGGTATCTTCTAAAATATTATTGCGGATCACCACATTTCGGCAACTGTAAATTTTAATACCTGCAAAATCTTCAATACTCGAAACAGCAGAATGCACAATTTTAAAACCATCAATCAAAACACCGTTCGCCTTAATGGAAATGATCTCATACTTATGTTCCCCATCAAGTACCGGATGATTGATGCCAATAAGAGAAAGAGATTTATTGATGAGGATATTCTTCTCATGATAATGACCAGGCTCTACCATAACAGTATCGCCATTTACTGCCAGCAATAAACCTTGTTGAATTGTTTTAATAGCCTGCCTTTGCCCTACACGGATTGTTTTTGCAAAGAGGTTGTTTGCAAGCAAAACAAGTATCGTTATGTAAATTATTTTTTTCAAGGTTTGATGAGGCCGCTCCAGTTTACTATCGTTCCTGCAAAACGTGATTGAACAGTTGCAAGACTGTCTTTATTATCAAATGCTGCGATATTGCCGCCCATCGGGCTTCTCAGTTCATCACTTTTTAAAAGCAATGCCGACTGAACATTTACTAACTGGTGTGTGCCGGAATAATTGGTGATATAATAACCACTGATATTGCCTGGTTCGGTGTCATTTGTTTTGATGTAAGTTAAAAGGCAATGCACATCATCAAACTTGTAAACCTTGCCCTTTTTAGTAACAAGCTCTGCACCAAAGCGGGCATCACTTACGGTCATTTTACAAAAAAAACAAACATCAGTTCCTGCTTTAATAGGCTCGGGGCCTGCTTTACAGGATGCTGTGCTTATGATACATAAAAATGCGGCTAAACCTGTAATGCGGCTTTTTTTGCGGCTGCTGCGCCATACCATGAATACGCAAAAAACCAATACCACTCCAACAGAAACAAATATCCATCCGCCCGTATCTGGAAAAGAATAGGCCCCAAAATTCAGTAATTGCTTAAACCCTATAAGCGGCGGCTGATAAGCCATACCGGGTACAATAATGGCTGCATCCGGATCTAAATTATGCCCGTAATTATATTCCCACCTCCAGAAATCGTACATAGCCAAAAGGCCAAAACTTACAAACAAAAAAGCCAGCAGGTATAACAGTTTTCTTTTTCCTATCAGGCCCACAATTACAAAAAACAATGCGAAAAAACCAATGAGGTATGGCAATATGGTAAACTCCACAAAATCTTCGGTGTGCAGTGTTTTCATGCCTATGTAATGGTTAAGGCCGTTAATAATATCTACATTACCGCCTAATTTATCAGGATAAATAAGCAGCATCAATCCTTCGGGATATTGGGGGGCCACCAGGTCAATGCGCCACATGGGTACAAACAAAACCGGTATCAGCGCCAGTCCGCAAAGCACCAGTAAAATCCTTATCCAGTACTTTAGCTTGTTGTTTTTCATTTCTTTGTTTTTCAGGTTCAGAAAAAAGGGCAGGCATAAATATGCGCCTGCCCCCTAAAACACAAAATTATTTTTTTGCTGCAGTGTCTGCCTTTGCAACATTGGTTCCGGTGCTGAACAATAACGGCGTACTGCTTCCGGCCGGTGATACCCTTATGTAACCGGTCATTTCCTGGTGCAGTGCACTGCAGAAATCGGTGCAGTACATGGGGAATATTCCAACCTTTCCGGGAGTCCATTTAAGGGTTTGTGTTTCGCCCGGCATAATCAGCAACTCTGCATTGCCGGCGCCTTTTATGGCAAAGCCATGCGGCACATCCCAGTCCTGCTCAAGATTGGTTACATGAAAATAAACTTCATCGCCCATTTTTATTCCTTCAATATTATCGGGTGTAAGGTGAGACCGGATGGCAGTCATATAAATATGCACTTTATTGCCTTCTCTTACAACCTTTGTTGCTGCCTCGCCGTTGGCGAAATAAGGGTTCTTGTTCTCTTCCATCTTAAAGAATTTCTGCGAATTGTTTTTCACCAGGTCGGCGCTGATGATTTGTGCATAGTGAGGCTCGCCAATGGTTGGAAAGTCGAGTATCAACTGCATTTTATCTCCGCTGATATCATACAACTGGGCGCTTTGCGAAAGTTCTGGCCCTGTTGGCAGGTACCTGTCTTTGGTGATTTTATTATAAGCAACCAGGTATTTTTTCTTAGGTGATTTTGTATCGCCATGAGATACGCATAAGTGGCCTACTGAATAATAGGTAGGCGCCCTGTCAACAACTTTCAGGTCTTTAATATTCCACTTCACCACTTCTGATGATACAAAGAAGGAAGTGTAAGCATTGCCTTCAGCATCAAATTCGGTATGTAAAGGGCCAAGGCCGGGTTTCTTTACTTCGCCGTATAAAACTGATTCGTACTTTAAAATGGGAACACCATCAAAATCGCCGATAAAATCTTTTGCTGCAATAGCTTTCTGCATTTTATCAAAGCTAAACACAGGGATCAGTGCAGCCAGCTTACCACTGCCTACAATGTACTGGCCTGTTGGGTCAACATCGCAGCCATGCGGTGATTTAGGGCATGGAAAGAAATAGCAGATATCTTTCAGGTCTTTAGCATCAAGTACGGTAACTTCTGTTTTTATTTCAGAAGTTGCAGAATGCGTTGCATCACTGTAACGGTTTGATGCATACTTCACAGATTGTTTTCGGCCCTTACCTGCTTTCAAATATTCTTCTGCTTTTTTCCAGTTAACTGCCATAATGAAATCCTTGTCTTTCTGCGAAGCATTTACTTCCAGTAAGGTATTGGCCTGTTCTGTATTATAACATGAGAAGAAGAACCAGCCATGAGAAACGCCTTTGCCTGCACGGCTAAGATCGAAGTTTACACCGGGGCATTGAATCTGGAATGCGATATCCATTTTACCATCTTCTTTTGCAACGCTTATAAAACTTAAAGTGCCTTTAAAATTTTGTTTGTAGGTGTTGATCGGTATATCGCCGTTCTTATCATCCGGCGGAACACTGAAACGTGTGCCTGCAACCACATACTCGGTATTTTCTGTAATGAATGGAGATGAGTGGTTACCACCGCTGTTTGGCAATTCAATGATCTCTGCCGTACGGAAAGTTTTAAGGTCAATACGGGCAACACGTGGCGTGTTGTTGGCATTGCCAAAAGCCCAGCGGCCATCATATTCACCATTTGTTTTCGACATCTGAACATGGTGCAGGTCATCCCAGGGCACAAAACCATGCGAAGTGTTGAGCATTGGTTTTGTTTCTTCGCTGTAGCCATATCCTTTTTCCGGGTCAACAGAAAAAACGGGTATCACCCGCAGCAAGCGGCCCGATGGTAAACCATACACACTCATTTGCCCGCTGAAACCACCGGATACAAAATTGTAGAATTCATCGTATTTACCAGGTGCCACATAAGCTTTGGCTGCGGCATCGGAACTTACTGCCGAACCTGCATTTTTTGGCTTACAGGATGTAAAGCCCAGCAGCAGGCTGAAACTAAAAACAGCCGCTGCTATTAATTTATACTTTTTCATTTTAGTTGATTTTATATAAAGGGTTAAATATTATTTTACGCCGTCGTTCTTTCTCATAAACTCATACAAAGCCCTTGCATCTTCATCGCCTATATTTTGGTTGGGCATTCGAACAAGGCAAATCTCAAGCTGGGCCTGTGCCTTGGGGTCCTTATTCAGCATGGCATCTGTATTGGTAACAAAATTCATGATCCATGCTGCAGTATGACGACTGGTAACATCCAGCCAGCCCGGGCCCACTAATTTTTCGCTGGTTAGTTTATGGCAACTGGCACATTTAACAGTATATACTTTTTCGCCCTGGGCAGCCATTGTGGCATCCAGTTTTTCGGCCACAGCTACATCTTTAAATTTTCCCTCGCCCCTCTCAGGATCATAAGAAGGGTTACCGTTTTCAGTTTTTGCCGGTTCTGCAGAAGTTGCTTCTGAAGTGCCTGATTTTTTGCCGGCATCGCCACCGCAGGCTGCTATGAATGCGCTCGCTAAAAAAAGGATTGCAATTTTTTTCATTTTTTTTTATTTTGATTTGTAATTTAACGGCACAAGATTACCAGCTATCGGCAATATATTTTATGCGTTCAGTCATAACCTGTTAGAAACTTTAAAGCACCGGAAAAATCTCCAAAACCCTTAACGGCAAGGGCTTACAGAATTGGCCTGTTTACCTCAAAAGCATGATTTGAATCATAGCCAGTGCTGCTTAGCCTCATTCGGCACGATGGTAACGGCATTTATTTTTGACCAAACAGAAAATTACTGTTATGAAAATTGATGTTGATACTTTATTAGCCTGGGGTGCAGCTTACAAAAAAGTGGCAGCCGGAGAAGTTATTTTTCATGAGGGCGCCGAATCATCCTTTTATTACCAGTTGGTATCTGGCAAAGTAAGATGGGTAAACATCAATGATGAAGGCAAAGAATTTATACAAACTATTATTGAACCCGATGAATGCTTTGGTGAATTTCCTTTGTTTGATGATGGCCCGTTTGCTGCCAGCGCCATTGCCGATGAAGATTCTGTAATAATAAGATTGCACAAAGCAACTTTTCACCAGTTATTAAAAGAAAACCCCGAACTGCATTTCGAATTTTCAAGATTACTAACACAACGTTTACGGTTTAAATTCTTAATACTTAAAGAACTGGCTAACCACAACCCCGAAAACAGTATTTCCACATTGCTCGGTTACTTTAAGCAAACACAAAAAAACATCTGCACCAAATGCAACCGCCTCAAACTTACCCGGCAACAAATTGCTGATATGACGGGCCTGCGGGTTGAAACAGTTATACGCACCATGAAATCAATGCAATCAAAAGGAACGCTCCAAATTGTTAAAGGCAAGGTTTATTGCTGATTGTGATTCAAATCATACCAACTGAATGCGTACTTTAATTTCTTTGCTTTAAATAGATATTATGGTGTTTCCGCTGTTTCGCTGGCTAAAAATCTGCCTTGCCAATTTGCTGATAGTGGCAGCTTTAGGTGTGATCTTAAGATACAAAATATTATTCCCGCTTCCCTTTGTTGATCAGAAACATTTGCTGCACGGCCACTCTCATTTTGCATTTGCCGGATGGATAACACAGGCGCTGATGGTGCTGCTGGTTCATTACCTTATTAAGTATCATAACGGGGCCTTGAGTTATAAAAAGTACAACCGGCTTTTATATGCCAACCTTTTTACTGCTTATGGTATGCTGGTAGCTTTTCCAATAGAAGGATATGGTTTATTCTCAATTATCTTTTCAACAGCTTCCGTTTTGGTTTCCTATTTTTTTGCTTTCAGTTACTGGCGGGATCTTGATAAGGCAACTGTGGCAAATACAGGCGCATCCTGGTTTAAGGCTGCGGTATTTTTTAACGCCTTTTCATCGCTGGGTGTTTTTGCATTAACCGTGATGATGGTTGCAAAAGTTATTCATCAAAACTGGTACCTGGCTGCCGAATATTTTTACCTGCATTTTCAATACAACGGATGGTTCTTTTTTGCCTGTATGGGATTATTTACTGCATTCATAAGCCGCAACACATCTGCAGAAAATACCCTTAAAAAAATCTTCCGGCTTTTTGCCTTTGCAGTTGTTCCTGCTTATTTTCTTTCGGCATTATGGATGAATATTCCGCTGTGGGTGTACCTGCTGGTGATACTGGCTGCTATTGCACAGGTTGCAGGATGGGCCTGGTTAATTTTGCTGGTGAAAAAGAACAGGAATGCTTTAAACTTAAAAATTTCACCTGTTTCAAAATACATCCTTACCTGCTCAGGAATTGCCTTGTCGGTAAAACTGCTCCTGCAACTGGGTTCTACCATTCCTTCTTTAAGCGATCTGGCTTTTGGTTTCAGGCCGATTGTGGTGGGTTACCTGCACCTGGTTTTACTGGGCGTTGTCAGCTTATTTATCCTGGGCAGTATATTTTCTGAACAGGATTTTCTTAAAAGCAAAAAAGCTGTGGCAGGAATATTTATTTTTTCGGGTGCCGTTATTGTTAACGAATTATTGCTGATGGTACAGGGTGTTGCTGCTATGGGTTATATATCCATCCCCTTTATTAATGAAATGCTGCTTGGCGCCGCCCTAATTCTTTTTACCGGCGCATTACTGATGGCAGCTACAAAAAAATATTTTTCAGAAAACTGATTTCAATCACAGTTTGCTGATTTTTATCACCGCAGCTTTGTAAAAAAATAATCATGACAAACTTATCAGAACAAACCCTCGCAAATATTGTAACCGACAATCACTTTACAGTTCCTGTAATGGAAAAATACGGCCTCGATTTTTGCTGCAAAGGAAAAAGAACACTGGCCGATGCCTGTACCGAAAAAGAACTGCCTGTAGAAACAGTGTTACACGAACTGGAAACTGCCTCAGCCAGGCCAACCAATAAAATGCCCTTTAAGGAAATGAGTGCCGAACAGATGATCAGTTATATTCTTATCCATCATCATTTTTACGTTAAGCAAAGTATGCCTGCCATACTCGGGCACCTGGAAAAAGTGGCTGAAAAGCATGGAGAACGCTTCCCCTATATGGTTGAAGTGCTTTGTTTATTCAGGGAAATGAGCGATGAGATGAAAATGCACATGCATAAAGAAGAAGCTATTCTTTTTCCGAGGATAAAAGAAGTGGCTGCATTGCAGGGTGCACATCAGCACAGAAACCTTGCTGCAGCTTATATTTCCGCCCCCGTGCAGGTAATGGAACACGAGCATGACCATGCAGGAGAGATCATGGACAAGATACGCAGGCTTACAAACAATTATACGCCGCCTGTTGATGCCTGCACCACCTTCAAGGTAAGCCTTGCAGAATTAAAAGAGTTTGAAGAAGACCTGCACAGGCATGTTCACCTGGAGAATAACCTGCTGTTTCCATTGGCTGAAAAAATGCTGAAACAACAGCTACGGTTAAATTGATTTTACAATTTCTAATGCCGTTGATATATTCAATATTTTAAGAAAACCTGTTTACAATTTTAATCCGGGGAGTAGCTTCCCGGGTTTTTTTATTTCCTGAAAAATGAAGGCATATCATTTTATACCATGACCAATATCATACAATTCAAAATGCAGTGAATATATTTTTGCGCCATGCAACTCTGGAAAAACATCATCAGCCGTCCTTCGTAAATTTTTCTTCTCTCCCAAAAACTATTGCTGATTTTTTCATTTCAAAAATTTAATTATGCAAACCATTATAGAGCCGTTCCGGATAAAATCTGTTGAACCCATTTATTTTAATAACGAAGCTGAAAGAAAACTCATCTTGGAAAAAGCATTTTACAATCCCTTCCTCATTCATTCAAATGATGTGTTGATAGACCTGCTTACCGACAGCGGCACCAGCGCCATGAGCAGCAATCAATGGGCAGGCATCATGCAGGGCGATGAATCTTATGCAGGCAGCCCAAGCTTTTTTCATTTTGAAAAAACCATACAGGATATTACCGGCATGCCGCTGGTAATTCCAACACACCAGGGGAGAGCATCGGAGAAAATACTCTTTAGCATACTGGGAGGCAAAGGAAAATATTTTGTAAGTAATACCCTGTTTGATACAACCCGTGCCAATATTGAATTTTCAGGTGCAGAAGGAGTTGACCTGGTTTGTGAAGAAGGTAAACATCCAACTGTTGCAGCAGCATTTAAAGGCAATATGGATACTGAAGCGCTGAAGAATTTCATTGCTGAAAAAGGCGCTGCCAATATTCCACTCTGCATTATTACTGTAACCAATAATTCCGGCGGCGGGCAACCGGTGAGCATGGAAAATATCAAAGCGGTAAAAAAAATTTGTGCCGAAAACAATATCCCGTTGTTTATTGATGCATGCCGTTTTGCAGAAAATGCATATTTCATTAAACTGCGTGAAGCAGGTTATTCAGATAAATCTATTCCTGAAATTGTGCAGGAACTTTTCTCTTATGCTGATGGCTGCACCATGAGTGCAAAGAAAGATGCGTTTGCAAATATCGGCGGTTTTTTAGCGTTGCGTAACGAAGCGCTGGCGCAGCAATGCCGCAACCTGCTGATCATGACGGAAGGTTTTCCAACTTATGGAGGCCTTGCCGGCAGAGACCTTGAAGCCATAGCTATAGGTTTGGAAGAAGTGATGGATGAACATTACCTGCAGTACCGCATCCGCAGCATTGAATATCTAACCAACAAATTAATTGCAGCCGGTGTGCCGGTAATGCAGCCTGCAGGTGGCCATGCAGTGTATTTGGTTGCCGATGAATTTTTGCCTCACATACCTATTGATCAATATCCCGGCCAGGCGCTGGTTGCAGAACTGTATGTGCATGGAGGCATACGCAGTGTGGAGATCGGTTCGCTGATGTTTGGAAAATATGATGCTAATGGCAAACTTATACCTGCTGCATTAGAACTGGTAAGGCTGGCAGTTCCACGGAGGGTTTACACACAAAGCCATATTGATTATGTGGCAGAAGTGATCATCGAAGTATTTAATAACCGTAACAAAATACAGGGGCTTACTATTGTTGAAGAAGCTCCTGCCCTTCGGCATTTTACTGCTAAACTAAAGCCTGTTGCAACAGATCTTCATGATGAACAATTGAAAAAAGCTGAAGCTGCTTTACCAGTTTTATAATCAGAAAAAAAAAACGCAAAATGAAAAATATAAAACACAGTTGGGCCGAACCATATAAAATAAAAATGGTAGAGCTGCTGAAAATGACCAGCCCTGCACAGCGCAAAAAAGCCATGAAGGAAGCAGGTTACAATACCTTTCTTCTAAAGTCGGAAGACGTTTATATTGACCTGCTAACCGACAGCGGTACATCGGCTATGAGTGACCGCCAGTGGGCCGGTATGATGATGGGTGATGAAGCTTATGCAGGCAGCCGTAATTTTTATAATCTTGAAAAAGTGGTGCAGGAAATTTATGGCTATAAATATTTGATACCAACACACCAGGGCCGTGGAGCCGAAAATATTCTTTCTAAAATATTAATTAAGAAAGGTGATATCATCCCCGGCAATATGTACTTCACCACCACACGCCTGCACCAGGAACTGGCCGGCGGAAAATTTGAAGACATCATTATTGATGAAGCACATGATCCGGAAAATGAATGTGCTTTTAAAGGCAATGTTGATCTTGATAAATTAGAGAGGCTGATAAAGAAATATGGCGCTGAAAAAATTCCTTATGTAAGCATTGCAACCAGCGTGAACATGGCCGGTGGGCAACCCATCAGTATGAAGAATTTAAAAGAGCTGAGAGCCCTTACCAAAAAACATAAAATACGTGTGATACATGATATGACAAGGGTTGCAGAGAATGCATACTTTATTCAGCAAAGAGAAAAAGGATATGCAAACAAACCGATCAAAGCAATTGTAAAAGAAATAAACAGTTATACCGATGGAGCAACCATGAGCGCCAAAAAAGATGCCTTGGTTAACATCGGTGGTTTTTTAGCAGTGAATGACTGGGATGTTTTTGAAGAAGCCAGGAACATGGTGGTGGTGTATGAAGGCCTGCATACATACGGCGGACTTGCAGGCAGGGATATGGAAGCGATGGCAATCGGCATTTTAGAAAGCGTGGGTGATGATCATATCAAGGCAAGAGTTGGGCAGGTCATCTATCTTGGTGAAAAAATGATGGACTATGGTGTACCGATTGTAAAACCAATTGGCGGCCACGGGATTTTTGTGGATGCAAAAAAATTTTTACCGCATATTAATCAAGACCAGTTTCCGGCACAAACACTGGCAGCAGAAATTTATTTGGATGCCGGTGTGAGAACGATGGAAAGAGGCGTTGTATCTGCCGGAAGGAAAGCCAATGGTGAAAATTATTATCCCAAACTGGAGCTCGTTCGTTTTACCATTCCACGCCGCGTTTATACACAGGCGCATATGGATGTAATTGCAGAATCAACAGCCCGTGTTTATGAGCGCAGGAACAGCATTAAAGGAATGAAGATGATTTACGAACCAAAATATTTAAGGTTTTTCCAGGCAAGGTTTGAGAAACTGTAACACTGCTATACCCTTTCCATATAAAACAAAGAGCTGAAACTTTTAAATTTCAGCTCTTAATATTTCTAAAATATTCATACTAATTTTTAACCGGTATTCGTTTCAAAGTCTCCAGTAAGTAAGGCCAGTATTTTTGCACAGAACTGATCTGTACTTTTTCATCAGGAGAGTGTGCTCCTCTTATATTCGGTCCGAAAGAAATCATTTGCATATCAGGATAATTGGTTCCGAGGATTCCACATTCAAGGCCTGCATGAACCGCATTTACATGAGCATCTGCATTGAACATTTCTTTATACAATTCACTCATCAGTTTAACGATGGGCGCTTCAGGTTTTGGCGCCCAGCCAGGATAAGAGCCGCCGAATGATGGTTTTGCACCGGCCAGTTCAAAATTATTGCAGATGGTTTTTGCAAGGTCCATCTTCTCACTGTCAACCGAACTGCGTGTTAAACAAAGAATGGTAAGATGACCATCTTTTACCAACACCCTTGCCAGGTTATTGGATGTTTGCACCAGCCCTTCAATGGCAGGGCTCATGCGGTAAATACCATTGGGGCAGGCGGCAATGGTCCGTAACAATTTAAATTGAAAGGCTGCATCCAAAGCTGTTTCAGGCGTATCAATTTTTACTATGCAGATGTTTAAATTAGGGTCAGTATCCTGGTATTCATTTTTTAAAGCTGCTGCTTCCTGCTCAACTAATGATGCAATCGTAACTGCATCAGCCGCAGCAACTGCTACTTCAGCAAACGCTTCTCTTGGTATAGCATTCCTCAATCCTCCCCCATCAATACTGCAAACCTGCAACGCTGTTTTTTCTGCAGCAGCCAACAACACACGGTTAATCAATTTATTTGCATTGCCCCGGCCTTTATAAATATCCATACCGGAGTGCCCGCCTGTTAATCCTTTTACAGTTATGCGAAAACCTGCAGCGCCTGCAGCAACTTTTACTGTTTCATATTTTGCTTCAGCCGTTACATCAATACCACCGGCGCAGCCAATAGTAAGTTCATCATCATCTTCTGTATCTAAATTCAAAAGAATTTCTGCATCCAGCAGCCCTCCTCTTAAACCCAGTGCACCGGTCATACCTGTTTCTTCATCAATGGTAAAAAGCGCTTCCAGTGCAGGATGCTGAATATCTGTTGAAGCCAGTAACGTCATAATTGATGCAACTCCTATACCGTTATCGGCTCCCAGTGTGGTTCCATTTGCTTTCACCCAGTCATCTTCTATAAACATATTAATGCCCTGCGTTGCAAAATCAAAATCGGTATCTGCATTTTTTTGATGCACCATATCCAGGTGGCTTTGTAAACAAACAGTTTGCTTATGTTCCATGCCTGCGGTTGCAGGCTTTTTAATGATCACGTTACCAATATTGTCTTTGGTTGTGGGCAGGTTCAGGCTTTTGCCAAAATCCATCATAAACTGTATAACAGCCTCTTCTTTTTTAGATGCACGGGGTATTGCATTTAATGCTGCAAAGTTTTGCCACAATGCCTGCGGAGATAAATTTTCTATTGTATTGCTCATGATTTTTTTTCAGTTTTTAGTGGTGAGACTAAATTAAAGCAATCTGCATAACAATCATAAAAATAAAATGACCTTCCGTTAAAAAAAAACAGCACTATAAAATTTTAATGAATTGTTTCATCAATCAATTAAAAGGAACTTGCTGATTTTTTATCCAACCATTTATTCAAAAAAACAAACCAAATAGCAGTGGAAAATATATTTACCATTATTGTTGTGTTCGTTGTACCATTCGGACTATATGACTTCTTGCTTTCGCTGCAGGGAGTTTAATGTTGAAGAGGTTATTTAAAATAAGAGTACCTGATAAAGATTAAGGAGAAGTTTACAATGTTTTATACGCTTGCCAAATCAACCCAAAAGCAAAAGGCATTAATCATAACTTGATTAATGCCTCATTATCTTGTGGAGCTGCAGGGAATCGAACCCTGGTCCAAACATATCCGCCGTAAGCCTTCTACATGTTTATTTAGTTATTAATTGTAGGGATAAAGCAGGAACCTAACCAACCAACTGTATCCTTAGATGAATTGTCTTAAGCGGTGGTCACATCATTCCAACGCAGCATTCCGTTTTGCTTTTGAGTCGGCGGCGGAACATGGTAACAGAACTGACCTGTTCGGCGGCCCTAATGGTTGTTAATCTATCGATTAAGCAGCCATGGCATACTGAGTATTGCCATATAAAATTTTCGTATTCATATTAAACTGCTAATTACGCAACGCAGTACATGCTTACACTTACAAAGATCTATGCTGTCAAAACCGGTCAGCCCCTTTAAAAACTGTAGTTTTAAAGCAACAGTGCAAAATTACATAAAACTTTCCCTTCAAGGCACTTACACGTGGTTTTATTGATTTTCTGATTAAATATTATAATACATTGTCTTTTAAGTCATTATTCTAAAATAATTGTTAAAAAATAATTGGAAGGTTTATATTTTTTTCTGTATTATTGTAATTCATAACTACTGCTTTATTGTTAAAGAAATTAAATCTCTTTATCTCTTTTGAATAATCAGTAATTAATATCCCCTGAATAATCATCCTTATACCCTTACAAAAATCAATGTCTTATCAAACCATTTCTTGAATTCAGTTAACCAATTAAATAATTTTTTATGAGAAAAATTATCCCCTTAATCATTTTGATGCTATTAAGTGTGTTTTTCACAAAAGCGCAAAATGTGAGTCAGGCGGAAAGTGAGCTGGCATTAAAATTAGCCAGTCAACTGGCTGCCAATAACGACGCTGCCGGCGGAATCTCTGCTGAAATGCTCAGCAGTTCCAAGGTAGTAACCAGTTACCAGGATGCTGCTACTGGTGTACGTTATGTTGGCTTGCAACAGACTTACAAAGGTATCCCGGTTTATAACCAGGTACTGGCGTTGTCATTCCGAAATGGCAAAGTGATGTCAAATTTTGGCGCCTTTGATCCCAACATTGAAAAATCAATCAATGTTGCTTCGGGTATCCCGTCAGTTTCGGCAGAATCGGCTGTTCAATCAGCTTTGTCAGACCGCGGTTTCCATGCTTCCCAAATGGCAGTGGCGCTTAACCGGAAAGACAATGGAAAGTTTGTTGAATTTGGGAATATGGGAATTTCTCAGGAAAATATTACAGCCCAGTTAACCTGGGTACCTGATGAGGCTACAAAAACCTATAAACTCGCCTGGCAGGTATATATAATACCAAAAACCACATCTGATTACTGGATGGTTAGGGTGAATGCTGTGGACAACAGCATTTTGGGTATGGATAATTATACGGTTTACGATAACTGGGGTTCGCCTGATCAGAACACAGGCATGAGATATCCGGGGTTTGATTTTGGTTTACCAGTTAACAAAGCTGATTTGCCAAAAAAATATTTCGATTTTAAAACCGCTGATGACCCCTCAGCCGTAAATACTGCCACTTACAGAGTAGTTCCTCTACCCGCTGAAAGCCCGCTGCATCCTGGTGGTGCTCCGGCTACAAGAACAGATCCATGGACAAATGCAGGCGTAGTGGCGAATGCGGTTACTTTAAAATGGCATACAGGTGCCGGTGCTACCGATTATAACTATACACGTGGTAATAACGTATTTGCCTATCACGACAGGCCAAATGACAATACAGGTACGCCCGCAGAAGCAGCTACCTCTACTACTGCGCTGCCTAACCTGACTTTTGATTTTGCTCCGGATTTTACTCAGGAACCAACAGTTACTACTCCACCAAATCAACAGTGGAACATCACAAACCTGTTTTACTGGAATAATTTAATACATGATATTTTCTATGGTTACGGATTTACCGAAGCTGGCAGAAACTTCCAGGATGATAACCTGGGACGTGGTGGATTAGGAGGCGATTGGGTAAGAGCAGAAGCACAGGACGGCGGAGGTACAAATAATGCTAATTTTGCAACACCAGCAGATGGGTCTCTTCCCAGGATGCAGATGTATCTGTGGACGGCTCCAACACCTGACAGAGATGGTGATGTGGACAATGGTATTATCATCCATGAATATGGTCATGGCATCAGCAACCGCTCTAACGCTGGTGGTGTTGGTTGTTTGGGCAATGCCGAACAGGCTGGAGAGGGATGGAGTGATTATGTGGGTTTGATGCTTACTCAAAATTGGGCTACTTCTACTAATAACTCAGGCTTCAATTCACCAAGAGGTATTGGTACTTATGCCCTAAATCAGCCAAATAATGGGCCCGGCATCAGGCCTCAAAGATATTGCACCGATTTTGCGGTTAACAATGCTACTTATGCAACATTACCTGGTCAGGCGATACCGCATGGTGTGGGCTGGGTATTCTGTTCTGCATTATGGGAGCTTACCTGGGAACTGATCAATGATCCAAGTACAACAGGTATTGAGCCCAATATTTATAATTTTGCAGGAACGGGTGGTAATGTGGTTGCACTGCGTTTGGTAATGGAAGGTTTACGTACACAACCTTGTCAGCCGGGCTTTATCAGTGCAAGGGACGCTATATTAGCGGCAGATGTAACTTTATATGGAGGCAGTCATACCTGCGCTATCTGGAGAGCATTTGCAAGAAGGGGTATGGGTTTTGGTGCTGCTCAAGGCTCAACTGCAAGTATTAATGATCAAACAGTATCATTTGCGATGCCTCCAGCCTGTGTTGCAACAGGCCCTACAGTTACAATTAACCAGGCAGCCGCACAACCTGATCCTACAGCAGCAACACCAATTAATTTTACTGTGGTTTTCAGTGAGCCTGTTATCGGCTTTGCAACTGGTGATGTTACCTTAGGGGGCACAGCAGGAGCCACAACAGCAACCGTAACCGGTGGCCCAACCACCTTTAATGTGGCTGTTACCGGTATGACTACAACTGGTACCGTATCGGCTACCATTCCAGCTGGTGTTTGTACCAATGCAGCTTTAGAGGCTAATAATGCTTCTACCAGCACAGACAATACAGTAACATTCCAGGTAGGTGTATGTACTACCTTTACAGGTAGTGTTGGCCCGGCAAACACCGCAGTAGGTTTGAGAGCTTTCAGAGATGGGGTTCTTTCTACCTGCGCTGCTCCTGGCACTTGTACGGCATCTACATTAACAGGTGGATTTCATTATGTACAACACACCTGGACAAATCCACTTAATTCTCCTCAATGCGTAACGGTAGATTATACCAATACAGCTACCAATTTCAGTTTTGTTACAGCTCATAATGGTTCAGTAAACGTTGCTAACTACTGTACAAACTGGCTGGGAGATCCTGGTTCGAGTCCGGCTGCGGGAGCTACTATAACATGGTCGTTTACAGCTCCACCTTTGGCTACCATTGTTTTCCATGTAGGTAATGTTACTGCCGGTCAAACAGCTAATTACTCTCTTGTTATAACTGCTCCAACCTGTGTTGCTGCAGCCCCATCGGTTACTATTAACCAGGCAGCTGCGCAACCTGATCCTACAGGTACATCACCAATTAATTTTACAGCAGTATTCAGTGAGCCTGTTACAGGTTTCGCAACCGGAGATGTTACCCTTAGCGGTACAGCAGGTGCTACTACAGCAACTGTTACCGGTGGCCCTACCACATATAATATAGCAGTAACTGGTATGACAGGCAGCGGAACAGTGATAGCAACTATACCCGCTGGTGTTTGTGTAAATGCTTCTTCAGTTCCCAACACAGCCTCAACCAGTACTGATAATACAGTAACATATAATGCCCCGGCGGGTTGTACGAGTGTAAACCAGGTTGCTAACCAGACCTGGTGTAATGGAGCGGCTGTACCAGCCACTGTATTTACCAGTCCTACACCGGGTACTACGTTCAGTTGGGTAAACAATAATACCAGTATAGGTTTGGGAGCCAATGGTACCGGTAATTTACCGGCCTTTACAGCAACCAATGCAACCACAGCGCCTGTTGTTGCAACGGTAACGGTAACTCCAACCTTAACCACGGTAACCCCGACAACAACAACATTTAATTTCACCGGTGGTGCACAAACCTTTACAGTGCCTGCAGGTGTAACTTCAATAAACTTTACAGCTTTAGGCGCCCAGGGAGGTGCC
>JAEUVU010000004.1 GCA_016786725.1 Ferruginibacter sp.
AACCCGATGCCTCACAGCCTCTCCCGCCACGAGGATCTTGGTATTTTGTTTGTGGTCTTCTCAATTTTGAATTCGGAATTGGGAATTGGGAATTGGGAATTGGGAATTGGGAATTGGGTATTGGGAATTGGGAATTGGGAATTGGGAATTGGGAATTGGGAATTGGGAATTGGGAATTAAAATGGAACCGCAAAGTTACAGCATACAATAAATCTCCTTGCGTATATAAAAATCACTTTGTATTTTGTTTTCATCTGTTTATTTTTATTTTATTTTGGCCAGATGGAATTCGCCAATAAAGCTGCTTTTTTGTATTAAAATTCCGTCAGGGTCATTTCATAATCATGCGCTATGCAAAACATACGGTTAGAAAACCTTTTGCTGATTGATATTGAGACAGTATCGGAGCATCCGGTGTTTAATGAATTGAGTGATGACTGGAAAGCACTCTGGCAGGAAAAAGTACAAAGGCAGTTACCTGAAAATGTTACAGCAGAAGAATTTTATCCGCAGCGTGCCGGAGTGATGGCAGAGTTCTCAAAAGTTATTTGCATCAGCGTTGGATATTTTAAACGCAATGGAAAAGACATGGCCCTTCGGGTGAAATCTTTTTATGGAGATGATGAAAAAATACTGCTGCAGGATTTTATTGCAGCCCTGCAAAAAATGGAAGCCAATAATAATAAATGGAGTTTTTGCGGTCACAATATTAAAGAGTTTGATATTCCTTTTATCTGCCGGCGCTTGGTGATAAACAGTTTATCCATTCCACCTTTTCTTGATTTTCAGAATATGAAACCCTGGGAGACAAATATGATTGATACATTTCAGTACTGGCGCTTTGGCGATTACAAGCATTACACTTCTTTAAAACTATTGGCTGCTGCTTTGAAAGTGCCATCACCCAAAGATGATATTGACGGCAGTATGGTTGGCGATGTGTACTGGAAAGAGAAAAACCTTGACCGAATAGTTACCTATTGCCAGAAGGATGTGGTAACAACAGCTAATATTGTTTTAAGGTTTAAGAATATGGAATTGCTGAGGGAGGATGGAGTGGAGATTGTGAAATAGCCCTTCGACTTAGCTCAGGATTGATTACACGAATTATTCGAATGACACGAATTGCACGAATTTTTTTAATGAAGAGGCGCAGAGAGGCAGGGGACGGAAAGAATGGAAGCATTTCTAATTACAGATTTCTCCTATCGTCGAAATGACAGAACAGTTTTTATTGCAACAAAACTTTTTGTGTAGCAACTTCCCCTGCGTTGCTTATTTTAATAAAATACAATCCCCTGGTAAACGATGATGTATTGATGCTGAGTTTTGAGAGATTTGTTTTTTCTGTATAAACCAAATTGCCGGAAGCATTGAATAACTGAACGGTTGAAGTAGAATTGCTGAACTTATCCAAAGTGATGGTGATAAAATCCTTTGCAGGATTTGGTGCAACCATTATTGAATAACCTTTATCAAAACTAACAGGCCTTACAACTGATACCTGTAATCTTCCATCTTTATCCACTTCTTTTATGCGGTAATAATTTATACCGTTCAATGGCAGGTTATCATACGCAGTGTATTCCAGGTGCTGGCTGCTGTTGCCTGCTGCAGCGATGGTGCCAATGCTTTGCCAGTTTCTGCCATCAGCCGATCTTTCAATGATAAAATGGCTGCTGTTTATTTCCTGTTCGGTTGTCCAGGTAAGTTTTACAATTTTATCCTGCCTTTGGGCAGTAAAAGAACTAAAGGTAATGGGCAATGCACCAAGATCTGAACGGGTGTACCAAACCGGTGCTGTAACAATGCGGCTGCCCAGGTTGGTAATATCAATATAATAATAACCGGTGGCAAGGTTTGCAAGGTTATTATC
This sequence comes from Ferruginibacter sp., assembly GCA_016786725.1. Classification (GTDB taxonomy): domain Bacteria; phylum Bacteroidota; class Bacteroidia; order Chitinophagales; family Chitinophagaceae; genus Ferruginibacter. Next base: position 1,877 of record JAEUVU010000004.1, read on the forward strand.
TGCATATAATAAACTGCTGCCTGTAACTGAATATATTTCTGCTGCATTTGCATTGCTGCCGGGAACACCAAACATCACTTTAATATTGGCGGCAGCAGTTGATGTGGAAACATCTGAAAGGTTAACTGCAATAACAGGTGCACCTGCTGCCACAATGCTGCTGCCCATAATCTTTGTATTAACTGTAAAATCAACTTTGGTATCACAATCCTGCGTGGCATATACATGCATATTCCGGAAGCCGTTTATGATGTTTGATTTTGATAGGGTTGGTGCAACAACGGCAGTACGTGAATAAGTTGTTCTTCCAAAAGTAGTGTTGTGATTATCGTGATCAATGGCCGGGGCAAGATGATAACCCTTTGCCAGCAGCTTTTGATAATACCACAAATAACCCATGGAAGAAGCAGGATTGCTGTAGGTGGTATTGGTTGAAGTGGAGGGGCCGCTTTCTACAGCGGTTGCTGAGATGGCAGCATCAAATGTTGAGTTGTATGCAATGTTTGCAATATCACCGTAGTCATGATCATCGGGATGGGCCAAAGATGCAAATGTATTGGTAGCGCTGTTGTTGTTTACTGTTTGAAATAAACCGCTTGCACCAGTATAATCTGATTTTGCAATGAACTCATTGTAGTTACTGGTGGCACCCCATGCTCCGCTGCCGGTTTCCCATCCCCATAAATTATCCATGCCATCGCCATAAATTAAAACGTGGCCGCCATTGCTGATAACGCCCCACTCCATACCATACAAAGCAATGAACGAAGGATTGGCTATTGTAAAGTTTGCAGCCTGTGTTATACCCAAACCATAAGTGCTTAACCTGTTGCCTGGATTATTGTTTGATGTATAATGATTGTGCTCTGAGATACCGAGGAAGTCCATGCATTGCGATGACATGGCATAATTGTAATCATCAGCCGGTGTGTAGCCGGGATTGTCAACATTACCATCCGAATAATCGGAATGGGCATGCAGATTGCCGAAATAGTAGTTATTAGCAGGATCATTTGTTGTAGTTGCATTTCCTTCCAATGGATTTGCAGTTAAATATTTTGATCCGCCGCTGCATAATTTATTAAATGCAAAAACATAAAAATAGTAAGTGGTTGCAGGGGTAAGATTTTGTGTTAAGAAACTTTTTTCACTGTTATTGGATATCACAAATCCGCCACCCAGTGCATCGCCAACATTATAATCTGTATTATTTACCGGTGTTGCTGATAAGGTAGGGCTCAGGCTCCTGATAACTAAGTAAGCATCGCCACCGCTGCCGGCATTAAATGAACCTGCAATGGCATTGCCCGAAGCTGTTGATGAAAAACTGGTTGGCTGTGCAGTTGGTACAGTACAGGGTGATAGATTGGCAGTGGACATTGAACCCGTTAACGGGGTTGCGATATTATAAGCAGGCCCGCTGCTGCAGCCAATGTTATTATAACTGAAAATATAAAAATAATAAAGTGTGAGTGTTGATAAACCTGTTGCTGTAAATGCAGAAAGATTGTTTTGTTGCACAACAGTTGCATTACCAAGAATATTTCCCGGCGCATAGGATACACCAGAAACAGGATTGTTGGTTAACGAAGCTGATGTGCTTCTTAAAACCAGGTAACCATCTGTTGCAGCGGCTGCAGTAAACGAACCTTGTATTGAATTAACGGTAACCGTTCCAAAGTTTAAGGCTGTTGGCTGATTTACAGGTGTTGTGCATGGCGGAAGTGCAGCAATGGTTGCTGCGTTTGCCTGCAATGGATTTACAGTTAAATATTTTACGCTGCCGATACAAACATTATTGAAAGCAAAAACGTAAAAATAATACGTGGTGGATGCTGATAAGCCGGTTGCTGAAAAGCTGGCAGCGTTTGTATTGCTGATCACATAACCATCTCCCACATTATCGCCCAGATTATAAGTGATACCATCAACCGGTAAGGAAGTAAGACTGTTGTTATTACTTACAATAACCAGGTAACTGTTTGGCGCCGGTGAAGCAGCGGTAAAACTTCCGGAAATTGAAGAACTGGTAATGGTTCCAAACACAATATTGGATGGCTGGGCTGTTGGTGTAACACAGGGTGTGTTGGGTACAGCAGTAACCTTTATATCATCAATACTTATTTTAGGGCGTGAGCCGGTGGTAAGACCGCCTGTGCCGTTGTGATAATAAAAACGCAGCCTGGCTGTGGCCGAATTATTAAAAGATGCCGGCAATGCAACATTGGTAATGCTGCCCGAAGCCGTTACATAATTTACAAAGTTGGTTACAAACGCTGCGGTAAGATCGGTGAAACTTACTCCATCTGTGCTGGCATAAACTTTTAGAGACCCGTTCCTGTTGCTGCCTGCAGCGCCATTAAAAACTGTTGCCCAGTTAAAGCTCAAAGTACCGGCATCAACGCCTGTAAAGTCCATAAAAAAATCAATTGCTGCTGATGTAGTATTTTCTGATGTGCCGGTTGAAAGTAAGACAATAGAGGTAGTTGGAATGGTTTGATCTGAACCCCTGTGTACGCCGCCTGATTGTGAAACAATGGGTGCAGGTGGTACACCAACCTGAAATATGTTTGTGTTTGCTGTTATCCTGGTTGCCGATGGTATAGCCGAAACGCCACCAGCGGGCACAGCACCAAAACGGTTTGCACCGTTGCCCGATGCAAAATTATTGCTCCAGTTTGCAATATCAGCAAAGTTTTCGGTATAGGTAAGCGATGGCTGCGATGCCATAGGTACAGGCGTTTGTGCAAACGCTGTGCATGCGAATAGTAAAAATGTTAGTGCCTGAACAAATCTCATCCTGAACAGGTTCTTCGGAAAAGGATATTGCAGCTGTATCTGTTAAGGTAAAAGTAATAGTCAAAATTCAAAAGACAAATTAAGTAATGGCTCTGCTTTTGAGTTTTTGCTTTTCTTTTTTTATTGGTTCACTTTTTTCAACATGGTAACATATACAGGAAAGTGATCGCTGTAACCATAATTATAAGTAGTACCGTCCCATGTTCTTTTTGGATAGCCACGGTACTTTCCTGTTTTTTGCACCAAAAACTCACGGTTAAAAATAGTGGCTTTATAAAAATGATATCCGGCCTGTTTTTTATCCAGCCATGCTTTCGAAACAACCACCTGGTCAAACAGCCCCCAGCTATCCTGGTAAGCAATGGTGCCAATCCCTTTTTTATAAAAATCGTACCAGGGGTTGTACAGGCCGCCATCTTTTAAACCATCGGCGCTTCCTTTTGCACCCAGTACTTTGGTCATGCTTGGGCTAACCGGGTCATCATTCAAATCGCCCATGATCACAATTTTAGACTGTATATTTATTGCCATCAAAGAATCAACTACCCGTTTAACCACACCGGCGGCGGCAGCCCTTGCAGGAGCCGAGCGCTCCTCCCCACCCGAACGGGAAGGCCAGTGGCCAACCATTACATGCACGGTATCTCCATCCATTATTCCTTTAGCATATAATATATCACGGGTAAAGTAAGAATCCTTTGAACCGCCGGGCAGTTTAACAAAAAGCGGGGCGCTGTACAAGGGTGCAAAATATTTTGGATTGTAAAGTAAGCCAACATCAATACCCCTGGCATCGGGCGAATCATAATGAATAACTTTTAGTTTACGGCTTTTTAAACTTTTGTGATTTACCAATATGTTCAATACGGTATCGTTTTCAATTTCGGCAACGCCCAGCAGGGCCAGGCCATCGGGATTGATATCGGTACCCATCTGTTCAATTACCGAACTGAGGCGGTCAACCTTGTCTAAAAAGATACGTGTATTATAATGACGCTCGCTGTTTGGCAAAAATTCTTCATCATCTACTTTAGGGTTATTAACGGTATCATAATAATTCTCCAGGTTATAAAATCCGATAAGAGAGGGCTTAAAACTTTCTTTTTGAGCATAAGCTGCTGAAACCGAAAAGATTGTAACCGCAAGAACCGATAAAATTTTGTTCATAATTTTTTTGATAATAAGCAAAGGTATATATATGTATTGCACCATAAGAATTTCAATATGATTAATATGTTAAACCTGAAAAAATATGGCCAAAAAGCCACGAATAGCCTACATTTGCTCGATTTTTTAACAAAATGCTTTTATGAGTAAATTTAAACACTGCTTTCTTACGGGAATATTGCTGTGCGGCCTGCTGCCGTTGGCATTTTCACAGGTAGAAACTAAAACAACACCAGTTCTTCCAGACACAACCATTATTGAAACACTTCGTGAAAACGCACAGGATAATATCCCGGTAATTTCATTGGATGAAAGTGACGGGCAGGATGGAAGTGCACAGAATATTTCTTCTCAGCTTGGTGCAGGCAGGGATCCTTTTTTAAACGCAGCTACATTTAAATTCAATGCGGTGCGTTTCCGCATCAGGGGTTATGATGCCGACCAGTTTAATACCTACATCAACGGCGCACCCATGGAAAACCTGGATAACGGTTTTACTCCCTTTGGGCAATGGGGCGGTTTAAATGATGTGCTGCGTAACCGGGAAAGTACCCTGGGCCTTAAATCAACTACTTTTGGTTATGGCGACCTGGGCGGTTTAACTTTCTTTGATGCCAGGGCTTCTTACCAGCGTAAGCAAACCAGCATTAATTATGCTTCTTCAAACCGTAACTATAATAACCGCATCATGCTCACCCATTCAACCGGGTTGAACAGTAAGGGCTGGGCATTTTCTTTTTCAGGTTCACGCCGCTGGGCCGAAGAAAGTTATGCTGATGGAACTTTTTACGATGGCTGGTCTTTCTTTGTTGGTGTTGACAAGCGTTTTAACGACAGGCACCTGTTATCATTTGTAGCTTTTGGTACACCAACTGAAAGTGGCCGCCAGGGCGCTTCGGTTGCCGAAATGGTTACGCTTGCCAACGATAATTATTATAACCCTTACTGGGGATACCAGAACGGTAAAAAAAGAAATGCCAGTATCGCAAAATCTTTTCAGCCGGTTGGAATCTTAACCCACGACTGGAAGATATCTGATAAAACATCACTGTTAACATCGGCTGCCATTACTTATGGTAAAAGAAGCACTACCGGTTTAGACTGGTATAATGCTGCCGACCCAAGACCGGATTATTACCGTTACCTGCCAAGCTACCAGCTTGATCCAACTTATGCAGAGCAGGTAAGGCAGGAACTGATGAATGATGTGAACAAACGACAGATTAACTGGGATGTATTGTACCAGACAAATTATGCAGCCAATGATGTGGTGCACAATGTAAATGGTATCCAGGGTAATGATGTAAGCGGCCGCAGAAGCAGGTATATTGTTGAAGACAGGATCATCAACACAACCAAATACAATTTCAACAGCACTTTAAATTCGGCTGTTAGCGAAAACATCAGCTTTACTGCCGGGGTAACTTACCAGTCTCAGAACAACCATTATTATAAAGAAGTAGATGACCTTTTAGGCGGAGATTTTTATGTGGATGTGAACCAGTTTGGTGAAAGGGATTTTCCTACCAACCCGGGTGCCGGCCAAAATGACCTGAACAATCCTAACAGGATTGTGAAAGAAGGCGACAAATTCGGTTACAATTACGATCTTAATATTAAAAGAGGATCGGTTTGGCTGCAGGGCGTTTTCAAGTTCCGTAAGATAGATGTGTTTGTTGCAACGGAACATTCTTACACCAGCTTTTACCGCTATGGTAATGTAAAAACAGGTTTGTTCCCCAACAATTCTTATGGTAAATCTGAAACCATGAATTTTTACAATTCAGGTATTAAAGGAGGACTTACTTACAAGATTGACGGACGTAATTATATTTTTGCCAATGGTTCTTATGCATCCAGGGCGCCCTTCTTTGAGAACGCTTTTATTGCTCCAAGAACCAGGGATATAACGCAGGACAACCTTAAATCGGAAGAGATATTATCAACCGAAGTTGGTTATGTGATGAATGCCCCTAAATTAAAAATAAGGGCCACCGGTTATTTTGCACAGTTTAAAAATGGTTTGGATGTGCTTACCTTTTATCATGATGAGTACCGCAACTTTGTTAACTATGCAATCAGCAATATTGGTAAGATACATATGGGTGTTGAGTTTGGTGTAGAAGCTAAACTGTACAAAGGATTAAGTTTAACGGGTGCTGCTGCTATTGGCCGGTATAATTATAACACCCGCCAGAGTGCAACGGTAACTATAGATAACAGTTCGGCTATAGTTGATAAAGATGTAACAGTGTATTCAAAAGATTTTTATGTGCCAACCCCACAGCAGGCTTATACGATTGGATTAGATTACCGTTCACCAAAATTCTGGTTTATTAATGTGAACTTTAATTATTTTGACGGTATGTACCTGAGCTATAACCCTATCCGCAGAACGGCATCTGCGGTAAGCGGGCTGGTGGAAGGTTCTGACAAATGGCACCAGGTTGTTGACCAGACGAAATTAGAAAGCCAGTACACCTTAGATGCTTTTGCTGGATACAGCTGGCTGATGAACAGGAAGTTCAGGTCGCTGAAGAAAAGGCATTTCCTGGTATTTAACGTAGGTGTAAATAATATTCTTAACAACAGGAACATTGTATCGGGCGGTTACGAGCAGCTGCGTTTTGATTTTGCAGAAAAGAACGTAAACAAATTTCCCGACAGGAGGTTTTATGCCTATGGCATCAACTATTTTGCCAGCGTAGGCCTTCGTTTCTAAACAACAACAAAAAAAATAAACTCTTTAAAATAAAAATTATGAACAAGTTTTTAAAATCAATAACAGCGGTAATACTGGTTGCAACAGCCTTTACCTTCAGCGCCTGTAAGAAAAGTTTTGATAATCCCCCCGGCGCTGCCGATCCGGCAATTGTAGCCAACACGTCTATCAAAGCATTAAAAGCAATGCATACAACTGCAGGTGCAATTGATGTAATTACAACCGACATTATTATTTCTGGTGTTGTGGTAGCAGATGATAAAAGCGGTAACCTTTATAAGCAATTATTCATACAAGATGCAACGGGTGGTTTACAGATCATGCTGGATGCAAACAGTCTGTATGGTACTTACCCGGTAGGGCGGAAAATTTTCATTAAATGTAATGGTCTTGCTATTAGCGATTATAACAAAACAATGATGTTGGGTGTAAGGGCAATAGTTGCCGGAAGCCCTTCACTGGAAGGTATTCCTTCTAATCTTATCAGCAAATACGTGGTTGGCGGTTCATTAAATAACCCTGTTGTGCCAACAGTTGTAACCTACGCCGATCTTGGAGGTACAGGCACAACCAATATGCAGGACCCATTGATAGGAACCTTGATCCAATTAAACGATTACAGGTTTGCCACGCCAACAGGAACATACTCTGATACTTCTGCTTATAAAAGCACTGTAAACCGCGACATCAATTCATGCGGATCTCAAACATTAATAGTACGTACAAGTGCTTACGCAAATTTTGCAGGTGTACCTGTTGCCCCCGGCCGTGGCAGTATTTTAGCGATATATACCGTTTTTGGTAATACCCGTCAGCTCATCATCAGGGATACTTCTGATGTGAGATTTACCAGCCCTTATGCCTGTGCTTTGCCTCCGGGAACTTTATTTTATGAAGATTTTGAAGGCCATGCTGTAACTACAGCATTCCCTTATGTGCCTGTTGGTTTACCTGGCTGGACGAATTTAGCACAGGCTGCCAGCGAAGTGTGGACGGCAAGAACTTTCAGTGCTAATAAGTATGCATACATGAGTGGGTTTGGAACCGGCCAAAGTACGGTAACTACATGGTTGGTTACCCCAGGCATTGCATTAACGGGAACAACCAAAACCTTAACCTTTAAAACCATTCAAGGGTTTATATTGACTACCACTCCAGGTGGTACCAATGTAGAAGCTGGATTAAAAGTACTGGTTTCCACCAACTATACCGGAACAGGAAACCCATGGGCAGCAGGTGTTGTATGGACCGATCTTACCTCACAGGCTACCTTATCCCCAGGAAGTACAACATCAACATTCCCGTCATCATTTACCAATTCAGGCAATATAAACCTGAATGCTTACACCGGAACAATTTATGTTGCTTTCAGGTACGAAGGTGCAGATCCTGCAGGAACTGCAAGCGATAAAACATCGGCCTGGGAAGTAGATGAAATTAAAGTAACAGGATTATAAAAATTGTTTATGATGCCTCATGATAAGAGCCATTTTACCTATGGCTCTTATCAAATTTTTAAATATTGTGTTTTTACTACAACGACAAATTTTCTTTATGAAAAAAATATACTTAGTAATTATTTTCCTTGCTGCTTCATTAAGTGGCTGGAGCCAGTTACTGACCGAGCCATTTAATTATACTCCCAGTGCAACTTTAGGGCTGTCGGCTCAAAGCCAGGCTGGCAGTAACCCCTGGTCAATCATAAATACCGGAGATTCTATATTGGTGGATGCAGGAAGTTTAACCTATGCCGGCCTTGCGGCTTCTACGGGTAATAAGGTAAAATTTGACGGATCTGGAACTGACTACTATACAAATTTTGCTTCTCAAACAACGGGTTCGGTTTACCGTTCATTTATTTTAAATGTTGCTTCGCTGGGTACGCATACCGCTGCCGGAGGTTATTCTAATGGCTTCATTCAGGCGGGTTCCACCTCTCTTTTTGGAGGCACTGTATGGACAAGGTTAAGCACTACTGCAGGAAGATTTAACGTAGGTATTTCTACAAGAAGCAATTCAGCCGTAACCTGGCTTGCAGCAGATCTTGTTCCCGGAACACCCTGCTTTATCGTTGCAGCATATGACATCAATGCCGGAACCGGCGATGATGTTGCCCGTATCTGGTTAAATACAACAGCTATTGGAGCAGCTGAGCCTGCTGCGGATGCTACTTCTGTACCAGGCACTGATCTTAGCAGTGTTGCAAGGGTTTTTTTAAGGCAGGATAATGCCAGCAATACCCCTTTTATAGAGTTTGATGAACTGCGTGTGGGTACCACCTGGGCACAGGTAACACCATCAGGCGCAGCATCACCCACATTAACAGCCACTGCCTTAACCGGCTTTGGCAATGTTTGTATCAATACCACAGCAGGCCCTAATTCATTTACAATAACTGGTACAACATTAAATGCAACTAATGTTACGGTAGCTGCCCTGGCCGGTTTCACTTATGCAACAGCAGCAGGCGGCCCTTATACCAGCACTTTAAGTTTACCACAACCAGGTGGTTCTTATTCTCAACAAATATTTGTGCAGTTTACTCCAACAGCGGTGCAATCATACAACGGTAATATAGTTGTAGCAGGTGGAGGTGCAACAGCAATCAATGTGGCAGCCACTGGTTCGGGTGTTAATACTATACCAACGGTTACAACCGGTGGCGCCAGTTCGGTAACAGCCAACTCTGCCACACTTGCGGGAACGATTCCGGCAAACGGCTGTAGTGCAATAACTGCTTATGGTGTAGAGTACAGTGCCACCAACGGTTTCCCTAACGGCAGCGGTACTCCGGTTGCTTCTACCAACCTGAGCGGTATCAATTTCTCATCAAATGTTTCTGGCTTATCGGCCGGTGTTACTTATTATTATCATGCTTATGCAACCAATGCAGGTGGCACGGCTTATGGAGCACAACAACAGTTTACCACTGTTTCTGCACCGGCTTTATCGGCTACTGCACTAACCGCTTTTGGAAATGTGTGTATCAATACTACAGCCGGTCCCAATTCATTCACCATTAACGGAACCAATTTAACAGCAGCGAATATAACTGTGGGCGCTTTGGCAGGATTTGCTTATTCAACTGCTGCCGGTGGTCCTTACACAGCTTCATTAAGTTTAACACAACCGGGCGGAACTTACAGCCAACAGGTGTTTGTGCAGTTTAACCCAACTGCAGTTCAGTCTTACAATGGTAATATACCTGTAGGCGGCGGCGGAGCAACAGCCATTAATGTTGCAGCAACCGGTTCCGGTGTTAACTCAGTACCAACTGTTACAACAGGAGCGGCTTCGGCTATCACTACCGTATCAGCAACGCTTGCGGGTAGTATTCCTTCAAACGGGTGCAGCGCTGTAACTGCTTATGGTGTTGAGTACAGCACAACGCCGGGTTTTCCTAACGGAAGCGGAACACCGGTTGCATCAACCAATTTAAGCGGTATCAATTTTTCATCCAATGTAGCGGGTTTAACACCCAATACGGTTTATTATTACCATGCTTATGCCACCAATGCAGCAGGTACCGGTTATGGTACTGAACAAACCTTTACAACACTTGCATTAACGCCAACATTAAATGCAACTGCACTTGCTGCATTTGGTAATGTTTGTTTAAATACTGCAGCAGGTCCTAATTCATTTACAATAAACGGATCGGCATTAAATACAACCAATATCAGTGTAGGCCCATTAGCAGGATTCACATTCTCAACAACATCAGGCGGTACTTATACTGCCTCACTTAGTTTAGTACAACCGGGCGGCACTTACACCCAGCAGATATTTGTAAGGTTTACACCAACAGCAGTACAATCTTACAATGGCAATATACCAGTGAGCGGCGGCGGAGCAGCAGCTATTAATGTTGCAGCAAGCGGTGCAGGTATCAATACTATACCAACCGTTACAAGTGGCGCCGCAAGTGCTGTCACTTCTATCTCTGCAACAGTTGCAGGTACAATACCTTCTAACGGTTGCAGCGCTGTTACAGCTTATGGTATTGAGTACAGCTTAACTAATGGTTTCCCCAACGGAAGCGGAACAGCCGTTGCATCAACCAACCTGGCCGGTATCAATTTCTCTTCTAACCTAACCGGGTTAACTCCAACAACCACTTATTATTATCATGCTTATGCAACCAATAATGGTGGTACGGCTTATGGCGCACAGGGAACATTTATAACTGCAACACCTGCATTGTCTGTATCTGCATTAACAGGTTTTGGTAATGTTTGTACCAACACAACTGCGGGCCCTAATTCATTTACCATAACCGGTACCAATCTTACAACAGCCAATGTTACTGTAGCTGCTTTGGCAGGATTTACCTACTCAACAACTTCGGGTGGTACATATACTACAACTTTAAGTTTAACGCAACCAGGCGGTGCATACTCACAACAGATATTTGTAAGGTTTACTCCAACAGCAGTTCAATCTTACAATGGTAATATTGTTGTAGCAGGCGGTGGTGCAGCTTCCGTAAACCGTTCTGTAACCGGTGCAGGTGTTAATACAGCGCCTTCTGTTACCAGCGGTGCAGCCAGTGCTATCACACAAACCACTGCAACAGTTGCCGGTACCATTCCTTCTATTGGTTGTACTGCAATAACTGCATATGGTATTGAGTTCAGTACTACCAATGGTTTCCCTAACGGAACAGGAACAGCGGTTGCATCAACCAATTTAAGTGGTGTTAATTTCAGCTCGGCACTTACCGGCTTAGCGCCAAGCACTGTTTATTATTATCATGCTTATGCAACCAATGCAGGCGGAACCACTTATGGTGCACAAGGTTCATTCACAACCGCAGCACCGGTGTTAACGGCAACACCACTTACTGCATTCGGAGCTAATTGTATCAATACAACAGCAGGGCCTAATTCATTTACCATCAACAGCAATGCGGTTACCGCAGCCAATATCAATGTTGGTCCGCTGAATGGTTATACATTCTCAACTACATCAGGTGGTACTTACACTGCATCATTAAGTATTACACATGCGGCGGGTGCATTTACACAAACAGTTTATGTGAAACTCACACCAACAGCAGTTCAATCTTATAATGGCAATATACCGGTTAGCGGCGGCGGTGCACCTGTAACCATTAATGTGGCAGCAAGCGGCAGCGGTGTAAATACAGTTGCAACGGTTGTAACCGGAACTTCAACTTTACTGAATCCAAATTCTGCAACATTGAACGGATCGGTTAGCAGTATTGGTTGCAGTCCGGTAATAACCTATGGTATTGAATACAGCGGTATCAGCGGATTAGCAAACGGACTTGGTACAAAAGTAAATGCTACCAATTTAAGCAGCGGCAATTTTTCTGCTACTTTAACGGGTTTGGTACAGGGTGGCAAATATTATTATAAGGCATGGGCCATTAACAATGGTGGTATTGCCTATGGTGCAGAGCAGAACTTTACACTTGGCAGTATCCCATCAGATTTTGTAATTTATGATAACCCCATTAAGCGTGGCGGTAACCTGCATTACACATACAAAGGAATCAAACCTGGTCATTACCAGGTACAGATCGTCAACAGCCTTGGTCAATCAGTATTTCAACATGAGCTGATCATTGCAGTTAATTTCATTGATGACAATTTCATTATTCCAAGTACCATCGTCCCCGGTGTTTATGGTTTACGTATCACCAATCCTGATTTCAGAGATGAAAAGATGTTTGCGATTTATTAGTCAGCATCACAAAACAAATAATACAAACAAAGGCTTCCGTAAGGAAGCCTTTGTTATTTTTTACAGAGATATTTTATAGCCCCTTGAGTTTTTCTTCTGTGGCTGCCTGCTTTTCTTTATTGGCTGTAAACTTATATAAATTCACTAATTGCTGCAGGCTGGTTTTATAATGGTTTTTATCATTTGCAGCAAGCGAAGTTTTTGCACCATAAAGAGAGGTTGCAATTTCAAGATGGGTGATTGATTTTTGTACACTTGCATCCCTTTCGGTTTTCATTTTACTTTTTTGTGCCTCCGGAGCAGTTGTTTTTTTTAATTCAGTATCCAGTTCAAGCGCATTACTGGTATGGCTCATGCCCAGTATATAATTGGTTTCGGCCGAGCCTGGCTTTAGTTCATACGCTTTGCTCAGCACTTCAAATAACCGGGTTTGCCTGACTGCTTTATCAGTAGTTGCTTTATTATCTACATACAGGTAATCGTATAACTCAGCTCCATAACTTAGGTAATCGGTAAATGTTGCTTTGCCCGATGCAATAACGTCTTCATAACTATTGAAGAATGCGTTCATATTTCCGCTTACTCTTTCTACTTCATTTTTTTTGCTCCTCAGGTATTCATCAGATGCATAAAATTTTAAACCTTTTTCACAGTACAGCCTGGCAGTTGCCGCATCTTTTTTATCAGTTAAATAATAATTGCAAAGCCATCCGTATGCAATCTGCAGATCGGTGCCATATGCGCCGGCATCGCCTATTTTTTTAAAATAGTAAACAGCATCATTTATTTTATCGGCTTTCATAGCTGTATAGCCTGCATAAAAGGTAAGCATGGTATCCAGTTCGGTTGTAATTAGTTTTTTCTCATAAAAATATGCTGATACTGCCAGTGCATTTTTAAAATTGGCCAAAGCATTGCTGTTGTCCTCAGCATTCATCAGGGCAGAACCATTGTTGATAAAAGTTATATAGTAATTATTAAACCCCTCATTTATGTTAAGGCCCAGCACCAGGATGGCAGCTTCATCTCCTTTTGGCAGGGATATGCCTTTTTTCAGGGCTTCAAACCCTGAGAATAATATGGCTGTTGCAGCGGCAGGGCTTGCGGTTTTGCCTACTGTCTGATAAATTTTATGTTTCCATATCCATGCCCTGGGATCGCTGTTAAAATTTCCATTCAATGCATTATCAATGGCCGTTTTTGCTTTATCGTACTCTTTATTGGTAAAATAAGTTTCGGCTGTTTTAATATCCTGTGCAGTTACAGATGAGTAAACAGCTGTTGTAATTAAAAGGGCAAACAGTTTTTTCATGTTTTCTTTTTTATAAAGATAAAATTTTCCCCAGGCATTTATATACCGGACAGAGGGTATTCTATTACAAAATGCCAACCTGACAGCAGAGTGCAATTGGTATTATCTTTGCGCCCACGCAATCAAAATAATAATTATGCAAAAAGGCAGTATACGGGTACAAACGGAGAATATTTTCCCGATCATCAAGAAATTTTTATACAGCGAACATGACATTTTTATACGTGAACTTGTCAGTAATGCAGTGGATGCCAGCCAGAAACTGAAAACACTTTCATCTATCGGTGAGGCCAAAGGCGAACTGGGCGACCTGAGGATAGATATTAAAATTGACAAAGAGAAAAAAACGCTGACCATTTCTGATACCGGGATTGGTATGACGGAAGAAGAGATTGATAAGTATCTGAACCAGGTGGCTTTTAGCGGCGCAGAAGAATTTCTGGAGAAATATAAGGGGCAGAATGAAGCCAATATCATTGGCCACTTCGGGCTTGGTTTTTACAGTTCTTTTATGGTGAGTGATAAAGTGGAAGTTTTTTCGAAAAGCTTTAAAGAAGGCAGTAAAGCCGTAAGATGGGAATGTGATGGCAGCCCGGAATTTACGCTTGAAGAAACGAATAAAGAAAACAGGGGTACTGATATTGTGCTGCACCTGAATGCAGAGAGCCAGGAATTTTTAGATGCTTACAAGGTTAAAAGTATCTTGGAAAAATTCTGCCGTTTTCTGCCAGTACCTATTTATTTTCATGATGGTGACGCAAAGGAAAAAGATAAGGATGGGAAGGAAGAAGCCGAAAAACAACTGAACAATACCAACCCTGCGTGGACAAAAAAGCCATCTGAATTAACCGACGAAGATTACAAGAACTTTTATAAGGAGTTGTATCCTTTCAGCGAAACGCCTTTGTTCTGGATACATCTGAATGTGGATTACCCCTTCAATCTTACCGGAATATTGTATTTCCCCAAGATCAGGCAGAGTTACGAGATACAGAAAGATAAAATACAATTGTACAGCAACCAGGTTTTTGTTACCGATGAAGTAAAGGATATTGTTCCTGAATTTTTAATGCTGATGCATGGTGTTATAGACAGCCCGGATATACCCCTGAACGTAAGCCGCAGTTATTTACAGGGCGACCCGAATGTGAAAAAGATCAACAGCCATATCACCAAAAAAGTTGCGGATAAATTAGAAGAGATATTTAAGAACGACCGTAAGCAGTTTGAAGAAAAGTGGGAGAGCCTGGGATTGTTTGTGAAGTATGGTATGATGACGGATGATAAGTTTTTAGAAAAGGCAAATAAATTTCATATTCTGCAAGCCTCCCCAAACCCCTCCGAAGGAGGGGCTTCAGACCCTGATAAGGCAGGCAAATTTTATACATTGGAAGAGTATAGATTAGCCACTGAAACTTTGCAGAAGAATAAGGATGGTAAACTGGTAATTCTTTATACAACAAACCCTGTGCAGCAGGATGCTTACATACAGCAGGCAAATGCAAAAGGGTATATTGTTGTTAAGCTTGAAACGATCATTGACAATGGTTTTTTAAACCAGATGGAAATGAAGTGGGAGAATGTGCAGTTTGTGAGGGTTGACAGTGATATCGTTGATAATTTAATTGATAAGCAGGAAGCAGGTGATAGTGTGCTGAGCAAAGATGATGAAGGAAAACTGAAAGAGCTTTTTGCGGTTAAAAATCCCGAGATCAATGTATCGGTAGAAGTGAAAGGATTGAGTGCCGATGCACCACCGGTTGTTGCTACCAGGCCCGAATTTATGCGCCGTATGAAAGATATGGCGGCCATGCAGGGTGGTATGGGTGCATTTTATGCTAACATGCCGGATGAAGTTACACTTACAGTAAATGGTAATCACGCCATTTACAAGACAGTATTGGCCGAAGCTGAAAAAGAAAAGCAGGAAAAGCTGGTGCATAACTTAGCCGACCTGGCTTTGCTATCGCAGGGTTTATTAAAAGGGAACAGTTTGACCAGTTTTATAAACAGGAGTGTGGAGTTGATGGGGTAGAGCTGTCTGGCCACCAAGAAGATTGTTTTTTTAAAGCATTTAGAATTTCTAAATGCTTTTTTGTTTCGGGAGTACTGGTAGTGGCCTGACACCTTAGCGACTCTCAAGAATGGATGCTTCCAGGTATTTCATCTTTTTACTGTACCAGGTTTCTTTATATCCTGCTTTTAAAAATAAATCTTTATGAAGCGGGTTTACATAAATGATGGTGATTTTTCTTGGATTGTTTTGTAAACTGCTGAAAATATTATTTACCACAGCACTCATTATTATTTCATCAAAAGGGTTGAATAAGAAAATGCAATCCACATCATCGGGTACCTCAAAATAAAAAGCATCGTTGTTGATGACCTTGTATTCAAGCTCCGGAATTTTTTGTTTGGTTACTGCCAGGTTTTCTTTTGCTGTTTCGCAAAGGCCCCGGGCAAAATCGAGGCCGGTAACTTTCTTAAAACCATGATGAGCTGCTACACATAAGGCTCTTCCTTTGCCGCAACCGATATCGAGAAAATGATTAAAAGGTTTGCTGTTTGTGGTTTGTTGTTTTTGGTAATTCAATCGTTCAAACACTTCTTCCAGCAGTGCATAGCTAACCGGCATGTAAATAGTAGCGTGTGAAATATCAATACCCTGATCTTCCAGTTTAAACAATTCATCGGCACCGGTTGTATGGATGGCGTATTTTTTTTCGCCTTTGATCTCCTGCCTGATCATTACCCAGGCAATACGAATGTTCCAGTTGGTAAACAGGAAGTAAAAATATTTTATGTAGCTGAAGCATCTCATGGTTCGCTGCTCCGCAGATCAATCACTTTTAATTGTAAGACAGTGTTACCGTTCCATTCGTTTTCATCCAAAGTAAAAACAAGATCAAATGGTTTTTTAAGCAGCTCAAATTTTGCAGCAAGATTAAAACCGATACCGGTAAAAGAAAATTTATCCTGCTTAACCACAAAGCGGATGTGCTGCTCTTTTACAATTTTTGAGTAGCCGGTATCCTGCACATTTTTAGCAACAAAAACAGGCCGCATATTTTCCGGCCCAAATGGTTCCATCTGGCAAATGATGCTGTAAAAATTTTGCGTCAGGCTGGCAAATGTTATTTTTGTATCAATAATAATTTCCGGAATTAAAAGATGCCCAGGAATAGTTGATGCAACTGTTTCTTCAAACTTACTTGCAAATGCCTCTACCTGTTCAGGCAGCAGTGAAAGCCCTGCTGCTGCAAAATGGCCACCATAGCCCAACAGGTGCTCCCGGCAGGCATGTATGGCTTCGTACAAATTAAAGCCCGGTACGCTCCTGGCACTGCCGGTTGCAATGCCGCCACTTTCTGTAAGCACAACAGTAGGGCGGTAATAAGTTTCTATCAGCCTGCTGGCAACAATACCAACTACGCCTTTATGCCAGTGATCTTTAAAAACTACCGTGGTTTTTTTGTTTTGAAGTTTCTTATCTGCGTTAATTATTTCCAAAGCTTCAATGGTAATGTTTGCATCAGCCTCTTTGCGGTCGGTATTATCGCTGTGCAGCATTTCTGCATATTCCAAAGCTTTATTGTAATCATCTTCAATAAATAACTGCACAGCTTTTTTTGCATCGTCCATGCGGCCGGCTGCATTTACCCTTGGTGCAATTACAAAAACAACATTGTTGATGGATAATTTTTTTTGAATGCCACCTAAAAAGATCAGGGCTTTTATGCCGGGATTTGGATTGCTGTTTATTTTTTCCAAACCATAATAGGCAAGTATCCTGTTCTCGCCGGTCATGGGTACAATATCGGCTGCAATGGCGGTGGCAACCAGGTCGAGATAACAGAGATAATGCTCTCCCTCTATATTCAATTCTGTTGAAAGGGCAGTTATCAATTTAAAACCAACGCCGCATCCACAAAGTTCTTTGTAAGGATAATTACAGTCTTTTTGTTTTGGATTGAGGATGGCCACAGCCGGTGGAATTTCATCATCAGGCAGGTGGTGATCACAAACGATAAAATCAATGCCGATATCTTTTGCATAAGAGATCAGGTCAACTGATTTAATACCACAGTCTAATGAAATGATGAGGGTAAAGCCATTTTCTCTGGCAAAATCAATTCCCATTTTGCTTACGCCATACCCTTCCCGGTACCGGTGTGGAATATAAAAATCAAGCAAGCCCGGCTCATAAATCTTGCAAAGAAATTTGTACATGCAGGCAACCGAAGTGGTGCCATCAACATCATAATCACCAAACACCAGTATCTTTTCCTTTTTTTCAAAAGCTGATAAAATACGGCTGATGGCATTATCCATATCCTTCATCAGCCAGGGATCATGCAGATCGCTTAATTGAGGACGGAAATAACTTTTGGCATCCTCAAAGGTTTCAAAGCCACGCTGCACCAGGATGGAACACAAGGCAGGATTGATCTTCAGCAATTGATGTAAAGCTGTGGTTTTACTTTGATCTGCCTGTAATATTTTCCACCTTTTGTCCATGTTAGTATTTCCTGTCGGTAGTATAGCGAACGAGTTCTTCCAACACCTGCCTTACGGGGTTTTCGGGAAAACTATTTAAAATCCCCAGTGCTTCATCACGGTATGCGGCCATTTGTTGTGAAGCGTATTGTATTCCACCGGCTTCAACAACTGAATCAACAACAAATTTTACTTTTTGCTTGTCTTTGTTTTCATTTTTGATAATGTAAACCAGTTTTCGTTTTAAAGATGAATCAACTTTATTTAAAGTATATATCAATGGCAGGGTTAATTTTTTTTCCTTGATATCATTACCGGTTGGTTTGCCGATATCTTCTTTACCATAATCAAACAAATCGTCTTTAATTTGAAATGCAATGCCAACCTTTTCTCCAAAAAGTTTCATGGCGGCAGTTACTTCATCGCTTTCGCTGGTGCTGTAAGCCCCGATGGCACAGGCGGATGAGAGCAGTGATGCCGTTTTATTGCGGATGATCTCAAAATAAATTCCTTCATCCAGGTTAAGCTTGCGGCTTTTTTGCAACTGCAGCAATTCTCCTTCGCTCATTTGTTTTACCGCATCTGAAAGTATGTGCAAATGCCTGAAATCATTATTGGAAGTTGCCAATAACAAACCCTTGGAAAGCAGGTAGTCGCCAACCAGCACAGCTATTTTTTTGTTCCACAAGGCATTAATGGAAAAAAAGCCCCTTCGTTCCAGTGAGTCATCAACCACATCATCGTGAACGAGAGTAGCTGTATGTAAAAGTTCAACCAGCGCTGCGGCCCGGTAGGTGCTTTCATTAATTTCTCCATGCAATTTGGCGCTTAAAAACACGAACATCGGCCTTAACTGCTTACCCTTTCTCTTTATGATATATTTCATAATCATATCCAATGAAGAAGTATCGCTTTTTACGGCCTCCGCAAATTTTTTTTCAAACAGCTTCAGCTCGGCCCCGATTATTTTATTAATGAAATCCATATGATAAAACCGGAAATGCAGGCCGGCATGTTAAGCATTTAAAGTATTTTACAGTAAGTGCAACGAAAGTACTAATATCTGTGTCTTGAAAATAAATTATCGTAAGAAATCAGTTAAGAGCCAAATAAATACTCAAATAACTTTGTTAATTCAGGCTGTAAGTGATATTTTTGCTGTAATATTATTAAATACGTATTCCAAATTTTCTTAATTAACAAATTATGCTAAGCAAAACTTTCAAGTTCTTATTCGGGATATTATTCCTGCTGATTGCAACTACTGTGGATGCACAGGTTGGCGGGGCAGGGAGTGTCTATGATTCTTCGGTAATATCCAAGAAAAGAATGAACCAGCAAAACCGATTCTGGGAGGGGTCTTACAATTTCCCGGCTAAACCACGCAATATGTGGGAGATAGGAGCTTCAATCGGTATGTTCACAATAAGCAGTGATGTATCAGTTACCCCCTTTACTTTCCCCAATTTTGAAGCTCATATACGCAAAGCCTTTGGCTATGTGTTCTCTCTGCGTCTTCAATATTTAAATGCAAAGGGACAGGGGCTGAATTATAATGAGGCTCAGAATTTTCTTAAAAATCCGGCCTGGAACCGTAATCTGCCTGTAGGTCAGGCTTATTTTGCACCAGATGCGCTCAAAAATGCATCTACCACAGGGCTTACTGTTTTTACAGATAATATGGGTAACGAGTCAAATGTTCCCAATGTGATCTATTACAATTATCAAACACGTCTGCAGGATCTTGGTTTACAGGGTATTGTAACATTAAATAATATTCGTTTTCATAAGCAGAAAACCGGTATTGTATTGTACGGTGGCCTTGGTATTGGTGTAACAGCTTTTGAAACCAAAGTAAATGCACTGGATGAGGCAGGTAATAACTATTCAAACCTGTATAATGCCGTATTTACAAAATTCGGATCGGGTACGTATAAAAAACGTAAAGATATTTTAAAAGACCTGAAAGCAGGGATGGATAAAACCTACGAAACCGAAGCAGACAATGAAAGATCACGCAGGCCTGTTTGGGGCAATAATACTTTAAAGCCTTCAGGAACAGTTTTGGCAGGCGTTGCCATTAAACTGGGCAAAAGGGTAAACCTGGCTATTGAAGACAGGCTCACCTTTGTTAAAACAGATCTGTTAGATGGCCAGCGTTGGCAGGAACATGCCTGGGGTGATGCGGCTTTAACCCGTGACTTTGATTCTTACAACTACCTTTCTCTTGGTTTTAATGTAAACCTTGGCGGCAGGGCTGTTGAACCACTCTGGTGGATCAATCCATTGGATTATGCTTACGACGAGTTAAGAAACCACCGCAATGTTAAAATACCTAAGAACGATTGCTTAGATGGTGATGGTGATGGTGTTTGCGATCATTTAGACAGGGAACCAAATACACCTGCAGGTTGCCCTGTTGATACACACGGGGTAACGCTGGATACTGATGGTGATGGTGTTCCTGATTGTAAGGATAAACAAAAGATCACTCCTACCGAATGCCAGCCTGTTAATGCTGATGGCGTAGGTAAATGCCCTGATCCTGAATGCTGCAAAAACCCTGTTGTAGTAGATCCTCCAAAAGTATGTCCATGCGATTACCCAACATTGATCTATAAAGGCAATACAACCGGTTTATCAAACGATAACAGGAATATGCTTGCCAAGGTTGCTGAAAAGCTGAGGGCTAATCCAACATGTACCATTACGATCAATGGTTACCCTGAAACCTCGAAGGCATCTCAGGCTAACTGCCAGAAGAGGTTAGAAACTATTAAAATTTACCTGATAGAAAAAGAAAATATCAGCGCAGACAGAGTAGTTACCAGTTGCGAAGGAATTGCCGCTGGTGACAAAAATTCTGTAGATATCAAGTGTAATTAATAAGACTGATAGTATATATACAGCCCCCGGTTTACCGGGGGCTGTTTTTTTTATCGAAATAGCTCTTTATCAAATCATTAACGCCCCTTTTTTGACAAAACGGATATTTAAAGGCATTTTTGAGTTATTTACGTTAATTTTGCAATCCTTTATGATGAGATTATTTAAGCTTTTTGTGGCATCTGCATTTTTACTGATACTTGTATCATCCTGCAATAAGTATAATAAAGTGATGAAGAGCAAGGATTATGAATACAAGTTAAAAATGGCAGACGAGTATTTCAGTAAAGGCAAATACAAAGTTGCACAGGAACTGTATGAAGAGCTTTTCCCGGTATTTAAGGGAACACTTAAGTTTGAAGAGCTGTATTATAAAGATGCTTACTGTTTTTATTATATGAAGCAGTATGCTGATGCTGAAAGTTTATTTAAGGGCTTTTTAGAAGTTTTTCCAAACAGTGAAAAAGCAGAGGAAGTTGATTATATGCGGTCTTTTTGTTTTTACAAACAATCGCCCAAACTGGAACTGGAGCAGGTAAATACGGTAAAAGCAATGGGAATGATGCAGACCTTTATTAATACGCATCCTGGTTCGGCAAGAAATAAAGAGGCTACTGAAATTATTGATAAATGCAGGGCTAAACTGGAACAGAAAGAATACAGGGCTGCTGAACTGTATTACAATATGTCTCAATACCGTGCCGCTGCACTTGCGTTTGCCAATTTAACCAATAACTACCCTGAATCTGTGAAAGGGGAGGAGTATAAATTAAAAACAGTAAAAGCATATTACCGGTTTGCAAAAATGAGCTATGAGGATAAGCAGATAGAACGTTATGAAAAAGTGATCACCGAATACCAGGATTTTGTAGACCGATACCCCGACAGTAAATTATTGAAAGAAGCAGAAAGCATCAGCAAACAAAGTGAAAATAACATTAAAGCTATAAAATATGAGCAAACTCAGACGGCAGCTAAGCGCTAACACCAGCAGCGTTGTAGAACCCAAAAAACTATCCGATATCAAGGAAAAAACAGGTAATGTGTATGAATCTATTGCCATCATAGCCAAAAGGGCAAACCAGATAAACATTACTTTAAAAGAAGAACTGCATAACAAACTGGAAGAATTTGCAAGCCATACCGATAGCCTGGAAGAAATTCATGAAAACAAAGAACAGATAGAGATATCGAAAGCTTATGAGCGTATGCCAAACCCGGCGCTGCTTGCTACACAGGAATTTATGGAAGACAAAGTGTATTTCCGTAAAAATGATGAAGACCTGTTCAGTTAATTTAGCACCTTATTTAATTAAGAAGTCATAATTTTAACCCCACGATCATTAAAAATTTTTGTGGGGCTTTTTTATGTTGAAAAATAAAAAGATCTTATTGGGTGTTACCGGCAGCATCGCAGCGTATAAAGCCGCTGTTTTAACCCGTTTACTGGTTAAAGCCGGTGCCGAAGTAAAGATCGTGATGACATCTGCTGCCAAAGATTTTGTAACCCCCCTTTCCCTGTCAACCCTTTCAAAAAATCCGGCATTACTGGATCTTAGCGAAAACGATTCCTGGGTCAATCATGTAATGCTTGGCCGTTGGGCCGATGTAATGCTGATTGCTCCGTTGAGCTGTAATACATTGGCCAAAATGGCAACCGGACTCTGCGATAATTTACTGATGGCCGTTTACCTTTCGGCAACCTGCCCGGTAGTGGTTGCACCGGCAATGGATGAAGATATGTGGCATCATGGCACTACTAAAAAAAATTTAGATACCTTAAAAGGTTTCGGCAATCACATCATTCCTGCAGAACATGGCGAACTTGCCAGTGGCCTTACCGGAGAAGGAAGAATGGCTGAGCCTGAAACGGTCATCAATTGGCTTAACGATTTTTTTTTTAAAGAAAAAGAACTGACGGGCAAAAAAATACTGATAACCGCAGGCCCCACTTATGAGCAGATAGATCCGGTACGATTTATAGGTAATCATTCTTCCGGCAAAATGGGCGTAGCTATAGCCGAGGAAATGCAAAAACGTGGTGGCGAAGTTATATTGGTATTAGGTCCATCCGGTATTAAAGTAAAAGGAGGTATCAAAACCACTCATGTTACATCAGCTGCCGATATGTGCAAGGCCTGTGAAAAAATTTTTCCGGAAGTTGATATAGCCATCATGAGTGCAGCTGTTGCTGATTACACACCGGCACAGGTTGCCAAAGAAAAAATAAAGAAAACTGAAAATGACCTTACCTTACCCTTAACCAAAACAAAAGATATTTTAAAAACATTGGGAGGGCTCAAAAAAAACGGCCAGGTGGTAGTGGGCTTTGCTCTGGAAACAAATAACGAAAAAGAGAATGCCTTACAAAAGCTGCAGTCAAAAAATGCCGATATGATCGTCCTCAATTCCCTGCAGGATGCCGGTGCCGGTTTTGGGCACGATACTAACAAAATCACTATTTTTGATAAAACAGGTAATGCGTATCCTTTCGAAGTAAAATCAAAAAAAGAAGTTGCTGAGGATATTGTAAATACCATCATTCAACAATTTTATGCGAAAAATTAATTTACTGATTATTGTTGTACTGGCTTTTAAAATTTCCACCGCACAGGAACTGAAGGCCAATATAACCGTACTGAGCAATCAGGTAGGCAATAATGTAAACCAGAATGTATTCCGCACTTTGCAAACTGCACTTAATACGTTTTTAAATACCCGTAAATGGACCTCTGATAATTTTGCACCAAACGAACGCATTGAATGCAATTTTTTACTGCAACTGCAATCAACCGCCGATCTGAATGTTTACAATGCATCACTTACGGTACAGGCGGCCAGGCCTGTTTTCAATACTTCTTACCTTTCTCCCATAATTAATTTTAAAGACGACAATATTATTTTTAAATATATTGAATTCCAGGTGATGGAGTTTAATGAGAACAGGGTTTCCGGTTCAGATGCACTGGCTTCTAACCTAACAGCCGTGATTGCCTATTATGCCTATATGGTACTTGGTTTTGATTATGCATCTTTTTCACCAAGGGGTGGCGACCTGTATTTTGCAAAGGCACAAAATATTGTAAACAATGCACCGGATGGCAGGGGTATTTCCGGCTGGAAAGCTTTTGACAGTCAGCGTAACCGCTACTGGCTGGTAGAAAATATGATGAACAGCCGTTACACCATCATGCATGACGTGTACTATAATTACTACCGGCTGGGTATGGATAAATTATATGAAGATGAAAACTCAGCAAGAGCAGAAGTAATGAATGTATTGAACCTGCTCAATAATTTTATCAATGATAATCCCAATAAAATGATCAGTCAGTTTTTCTTTCAGGGAAAAGCAACAGAACTGATAAAGATATTTGCAAAAGCGCCGCCGCAGGATAAAGCCAGGGCTTCAGAAATGCTGCAGCGGCTTGATATAACCAATGCAGCCAGGTATAAAGATGAATTGAAATGAGGATTATAAGTATTTTGCTGGCAGCGCTGTATTTACTAAGTTCCTGCGGAAACAGCGATAAAGCGCCCACTGGTCTTTTAAAGCCCGAAAAAATGCAGGCCGTTTTGTGGGATGTGATAAAGGCAGATGTATTTACAACCAATTTTATAAAAAAAGATTCTTTAAAAAACGCGGAGGCAGAAAATTTAAAATTGCAGCAGCAGATTTTTGCAATACATAAAACAACAAAAGCAGATTTCTACAGCAGTTATGAATATTACAGGCAAAATACTGCCGCATTTAAAAAAATAGTTGACAGCATGATAGCGCAGGCAGAAAGAAACAAAAATGTTAAACCACAGCTGAATACCCAGGTAAAAGCATATGAATAAAGTGTACAGTAATGCTGCAGATGCAGTGGCCGACATCAAAGACGGGGCAGTTATCATGCTCGGTGGTTTTGGTTTGTGCGGCATTCCCGAAAACAGTATTGCAGCTTTGGTAAAAAGCGGTGCAAAAAACCTTACCTGCATCAGTAATAATGCCGGTGTAGATGGATTTGGTATAGGACTGATGCTGGAACAAAAGCAGGTGAAGAAAATGGTTTCCTCTTATGTTGGCGAAAATGCTGAGTTTGAAAGGCAACTCTTAAGCGGCGAACTGGAAGTGGAACTGATACCACAGGGAACTTTAGCAACCAGGTGCATGGCTGCCGGTTATGGAATGCCTGCGGTGTTTACACCAGCCGGTGTGGGCACCGAAGTAGCTGATGGAAAAGAAACACGTGTGTTTAATGATAAAGAATATCTGCTTGAATACGCATTTGATGCAGACTTTGCCATTGTAAAAGCCTGGAAGGGTGATACAGATGGTAATCTTATTTATAAAGACACGGCAAGAAATTTTAACCCGTTGATGGCGATGGCCGGTAAGATAACCATTGCCGAAGTAGAAGAACTGGTGCAACCGGGACAACTGGATCCCAATCAAATTCATACGCCGGGAATTTATGTGCACAGGATATTTAAAGGGAAGGATTATGAGAAACGAATTGAACAGAGAACAGTAAGAAAATTAGCTAATTAGCTAATTTTTTAATTTCAAAAGAATCATTAAAGTAGAGCATTTTGGGGCTCGAAGGAATTAGCACATTAGCATATTAGCACATTATCACATTAACTATGGCACTTTCAAAAGAACAAATAGCACAACGCATTGCAAAGGAACTGAAAGACGGGTACTATGTTAACCTGGGCATCGGCATACCTACACTGGTAGCCAATTATATTCCCGAAGGGATCAATGTAGTGCTGCAGAGTGAAAATGGTTTGCTGGGCATGGGACCTTTTCCGGAAGAAGGAAAAGAGGATGCAGACCTCATTAACGCAGGCAAACAAACTATCACCACTTTACCCGGCTCTGCTTTTTTCGACAGTGCTATGAGCTTTGGAATGATACGTGCCGGCAAGGTTGACCTTACCGTTTTGGGTGCGATGGAAGTAAGTGAGAACGGTGATATCGCCAACTGGAAGATACCCGACAAAATGGTAAAAGGCATGGGTGGCGCTATGGACCTGGTGGCCAGCGCCAAGAACATTATTGTGGCCATGATGCATACCAACCCCAAAGGAGAAAGTAAATTATTACCTGCCTGCACCTTACCGCTTACCGGCAGAAAATGTATTAAAAAAATTGTAACGGAGTTAGCCGTGCTGGATGTTACTGCCGATGGTTTTAAATTACTGGAAAGAGCGCCGGGTGTAAGTGTTGAAGAGATCGTTTCTAAAACCGCCGGTAAGCTTACGGTTGAAGGAGAAATACCTGAGATGCAGTTCGCCTGAGCTGCTAAGTAACATCATTAAATTTTTTGCTTCCACACAATAATTGCGTGGTTACTTTATCAGTGCAGGTTGTGTTGTAGTCTCAGCGGGGTTTTCGCAAATGGAATTTTCATTGCTAAGAATAATTTTACTGCGAAACCCCGATGCCTGGTACTCTTAAACCAGCATACCGCAATCTACAAATCCCGGTAGTGTACAGGCAAAAAATGTTGTGCAACTCCCAGTTCGTAAAACGCAGCACTGCTATGTTCATAAGAAACGAAATCCTTTGCCAGGTTCCATTTACCACTAACCGGGTTATGATGGATGTAATCTATCTTCTGTGTTAGGAATTTATCAGAAAATATTGGCTTCGCATCAAATGAGTCCTTAAATACTTTGTGTAACTGACCTTTCTTCTTTTCACGTTCGGATACCGATGCTGATAATAATTCGAGCAAAACCGTTTCCTTATTTTCTTCCAGCCGGTTAATTATTTCATAAGCCATAAAACGTTTTGCATTGCTGATGATCTTATTGAGATCAAAACCTGGTTCGGGAAAATATAAAATGCAATGAAGATGGTTTGGCATGATAACATAAGCAACAACGGATATATTTTTACTCTTTAAAACATTGAACCATTGATAAACCTGGTCGTAACTTTTCGTGTCTTCAATTAATGGTAGCCAGTTAAAACAGGTAAATGTACAGAAGTACATAGAGTAGCTGTCGTCGTGTTTATATTTAACTGACATGCTTTAAAGGTAAAGAATTGGAGCTTTATTATTTAGGAACCTGCAAGCATCGGGGTTTCGCAGAAAGAGTTATAAATTAAGAAGAGAATGTTTGCGAAAACCCCGCTGGGACAAAATGGCGAAAACTAACTTTTGCAACGATGGTCATCAGCTTTTGTTTTTGCACTGATGACAAAGACCCTCAATAATCAGGTTGTACCTGTTTACTTGGTAATCGGGAAGGTAATTCAGTTTAATACTTACGGGGTTTGCAATAATCTCTGTAAACTGGCAGCAAGAACAAACAAAGTAAGTACTTTTAACCGCATTATTGCCGACAGGGCGTTGTGTGGCATTAGCCAGTATATACCTGGCTTTTCCCTTGTTATTGGGTACGTTTTCAACAAGTCCTTTTTGTAAAAAATAGCGCAGCGCCCGGTGTACAGAAATGCGGTCGAGCGACACATCCGATTGTTTGGTTATTACAGATACCGACAATGCTGTTTTTGCTTCTGACAGGAGTTTAAAAACAACGATCCTGTTTTTGGTTAGATGAACACTGTGTTCCCGTAACCTGTTTATTACCGGCTGGTAGCTGCTGGCATACATACTGCAGGTTTTAAAGGGGGAGACAAGTGGATCATCTCCCCCGGCCTTTGTTTACTGAATTTTTGTATTAAACTCCACTTCTATATCACTCGATGATTTTGAACTGTTAACCGGATCGGCCAGGGCTTTACCGGGAGGGGTTCCGGCATAGTGCCGTAGCGTAACTTTCAGTTTACCCGTTGCCACTGCACCGGATGTCCAGGTGCTTGTAATACCCAATGGTACGCCATTGCCATCGTTATCTAAATTGCCTACTGTGATGTTGCTCCCGGCAGTTGGCTCATAATAAAAACGATGAGCATCTGCTTCGGCAGAAACTTCTGTGGTAATGTCCTCGGCAGGAGTTACCGTTTCGTTGAGAAGTTGTACAGTAACGTTATACGATTTAGCGGGTGCCAATACTATTTCATCCTGGGTTGGTGCAGTACCACCGGCACCATCGGGATCTTTAAACTGGTAGGTTAATGTGGTGCCTCCGCCAACGGGTACAAAAGTGAGTTTCATGGTTGTGATCACTTCTTCGTCGTTTGGTTCTTCCGGATCATCTTTTTTGCACGATGTAAGCACGGCGCCGGAAAGCATTATGCCCAGGGCAAGTTTCATAAACTGTGTTTTCATTGTTTTTGTTTTTTTAATAATTAATAATTGGTTTTATGGTTATTTACAATTGAAGTTTGAACCGGATGCTGATGTTTCTTCCCATTTCATCGGCGAAATACCTCATGCTGTTTAAATAATCACGGTACACGGTATTAAGCAGGTTGCGTACACCAGCACCGATGGTAACAGGTTTTTTGTATACAGTTATGGTGGCCGAGGCATTGAGGCTTAGCAGGGTGTAAGCTGGTGGCGGGGCCTTGTAATCCTGTTTTCCGTTGCTTTCATCCGGAACATTTTTCTGTTGCATCACGTTTAGCATTTCTACGCTTATATAGGTGTTGGTAAATGTGTTGCCATCTTTCAGGTTGCAGGTAATTTCATTGGTGAGCCTGTTAGCCGGCATCAGTATCAGCCAGGTGTTTAATTTTTTATTGCGTGCCTGAAGAAATGAAAATTTTGAAACCCAGGTAACAGGTGTTACCGGATTTACAGATGACGATACATCAAATCCGTTTAACACAGCATCGGTTTGCCGGTATTGTATAAGCGGAAAAGCGCCCGCAATGGTGAGTACCGGGCTTGAGGGATTTGGTTGCTGGTAAATAAAATTCCGGATATTGTTTGAGTACAGCAGTATATCCACATTAAATTTTTGGGAAGGGTGCCGGTAGTTAAACCCTGCCGAAAGATTTAATGCGTTTTCAGGTTTCAGGATAATATCTCCTTTTTCGTAAGTGGCCGTGCCGTGATGTATGCCATCACTCAGTAATTCATTTACATAAGGGGCCCGGCTGGCAAGGCTGATGCTGAGGTTGGTTCTTACGTGTTCTGCCGGCCGGTATATCGTATTAACGGAAGAAGCCAGCGTAGAAAAATTAAAATCATAGTCAATGGCTGTACCATTAAACTTTAACCGGGTAGTATTGATGGTTTTATTGTCGTACCGGATACCGGCCTGAATTTCCCATTTATGTTTAGACCATTTTTCAATAAAGTAGCCGCCAAATGAGTAAGCAAAATAGTTGGGTATGAAGTAGCGGCCGTTATAGCTGTTTTGCTGCTGCATCAGCGCAATGCCGGCGGAGCCGCTGAAGTTGTTTTTCTTCGGGTGCTCCCAGTTTATATCTTCTGTAATGGTATAAATAGACAGATCCAGCTGGGGATTTTTATTGCTGCTGCTTCTTACAATATCAAATTCCTTGCGGCGGTTAAACTGGGCAGCCAGTAAAGCAGTAAACTTATGGGTGCCTTTATAAAACACTGTCTTTGATTTCAGCAGGTTGTGGGTAACTTGCTGGTATGGCCGTTGAATTTTGTAGGTGTTTTGTCCCAGAAAAACATCATTGGGGCGGGGCGCTGCAATGGCGTTCAGCAGGTCGGTAAGGTTACCGATGTGAGATCCGGTAAAAATACCCACCCTGGTTGAAAAATGACTGTAAAAAAGATCAGTAGTAAACCTGTCTTTTTTCCAGCCGGCAGCCATCGAAAAGTTTTTTTCTTCGCTGCCGGTATTGTTGAGCCGGTAGCCTGGGGTAGCCGCATTGGCTCCTTTTTTGAATGTACCCTGCAGCCTGTACCGGAAGGCTGGTTGTTTTTTGAGAACCTGCTCAAATACGCCAGACAGCACGTATTGCCGGGTATTGGTAAAAAAGGCGCTATTGATCTCGCCTCCGGTGCCGGGTGAATTTCTGAGTGCTTTAGGTTCTACCAGTATTACGCCGCCAATGGCATCGGAGCCATAGCGCAGTTCATCCACGCCTTTGATCACTATTAATTTATCTGCAATAAAGGGATCAATTTCCGGGGCATGTTCATTTCCCCATTGCTGTCCTTCCTGCCTTACACCGTTGTTGATGGTGAGTATGCGGTTACCGTGCAGCCCGTGTATTACCGGTTTGGAAATGGCCGAGCCGGTTTGTAACATGGTTACGCCGTTGATTTTGCTGAGGGCTTCAGCCAGTGATAGTCCTTTGGTTTCTTCGAAGGCCCTGCCGCTCAGTTCTTTTTTAAAACCGGTATTGGCAATTCCTTTTTGTGCATCTACTATTACATTGCCCAGCACTTTGCGGGCATGCGGCAACAGGACATCGGTATGAAGGTCTTTGGTGAGTATTATTTTTTTCTCAACCGGCTCGCAGTTTATGTGGGTTATCAGCAGGGTA
Organism: Ferruginibacter sp.; assembly: GCA_016786725.1. Taxonomy (GTDB): domain Bacteria; phylum Bacteroidota; class Bacteroidia; order Chitinophagales; family Chitinophagaceae; genus Ferruginibacter. Next base: position 32,348 of record JAEUVU010000004.1, read on the forward strand.
AGCTCACCGGCACAGAGGCCGGTAAATACAAAATCGCCTTTGCTGTTGGTGATTACCGCATTGCCTGTTTCTTTGATGCGTACGGTGGCAGCAACCAGTTTATCCCTGGTATCTAGATCTTCTATATGGCCCGAAAGCCTGATGGAGCAGGTTTGAGACCGGCCCGCCAGGCCCGATATGCAAAGCAATAATGTGGCTAAAATGCGATTCAAAACGAAAATGTTTTTGTACTAAAAATTTGCTGTGGCAGCCCTGTATGGCAGTTTTTTGAAACCTGCTCCTATACAGTGTGCCTTTAAAGTGTGAGCCGGACCTAGGTAACCTGAAATTAATTACATGCCGGTGTGTATCTGAAAATTAAACCAATGCAGGAGGCCCCCTGTTGAAAAAGCTGCAGGAAGGTGATGAAGGAATGGTATGGTAGCAGAAACCGTTCTTTGCGGTGGTACTGAATTGCGGGGCCTCAAATAGCGGGGCCGCATCGCTGCTGTACGTTGAGTATTTGTGCGAGCATACCCCGCAGTCTGTTTCGGAGATACTGCCATCTGCCTTTGAAAATGAAACGATACCCTTTTTTTGTGTTGATGTACCTGATTTTGCAGTATAAGTATGATGATGCCATAACTGAGCAGGTACAGTAATAAAAACATATAAAGCCAGCAGGATAGCTCCGGCAAAGGATTTATATATTTTGCGTGTAATCATAATTTGCAATACAGTTGCAAATATAGTATTTCTTTGAATAGTTGAGCCGCCGGAAAAAATTTTTTTACCGGGGTTTAAAAAATAAGGCAGCCGGGCGAAGGTATTATCGGGGGCTTTTGCCGCATCCGGGTAAAGGTATTGATGTCAGTAAACAGCCTGGAATTGGTTATTTACGGTACTTATTGTCTTTCCATTGGTTGGTGCCGGCCTCGCTTTCGCGGATGATTTGTTGCAGGCGTTTGATCCGGGTGGCTTCCTGTTTGGCACCCATCACCCAATTGTGTCTCAGCGGGGTTTTCGCAAGCAGATCATTGTTATTGAATAGAATCTCACTGCGAAACCCCGATGCCGGATACGCTTAAACCAGCATAATGCCAATCTAAAAATCCCGGTAGTGTACCTGTAAAAATGCTGAGTAATTCCTTGTTCATAAAACCCACTAAGACAAAAAGGTGAAGAATTGGAACCTAATTGTGCAGTAGCCTTCAGGCATCGGGGTTTCGCAACTATAAAGAGAATATTTGCGAAAACCCCGCTGAGACACAATTAAACTGTGTGGCAACCCACAAAAAAACCTCTGAAAATTTCAGAGGTTTTAATAAGCTGTTAGTTCGTATTGGTAATTAAGCTTTTGGTGCAGCAGCTAAAATTTCTTCATTAGCGCCGCTGGCGTATTTCTCAAAATTCTTCACAAATTGTGCGGCCAGGTTTTTAGCCATCGCATCATAGGCATCTTTATCGGCCCAGGTATTGCGTGGGTTCAAAATTTCGGTTGGTGCGCCGGGGCACTCGGTTGGCATCATCATACCAAAAACAGGATGAGCTTCGTAGCTAACATTATCAAGTTTGCCTTCCAGTGCAGCAGTGATCATGGCTCTTGTATAGCTAAGCTTCATACGGCTGCCAACACCATAAGCGCCGCCGCTCCAGCCGGTGTTTATCATCCACACATTTACATTGTGCTCGTTCATTTTTTTACCCAGCATTTCTGCATATTGTGCAGGGTGCAGTGGTAAAAACGGTGCGCCAAAACAAGCACTAAAAGTAGATTTCGGTTCGGTAACACCAGCTTCGGTACCGGCAACTTTTGCCGTGTAGCCGCTGATGAACTGGTACATGGCCTGGCCGGTTGTTAACTTGCTGATGGGAGGCAACACACCATACGCATCGCAGGTTAAAAAGAAAAGATTTTTAGGCGTTTTACCTATTGAAGGCTCCAGCGCATTGCTGATGAACGTCAACGGGTAACTAACCCTGGTATTCTCAGTAATTTTTTTACTGCTGAAATCTATTTTGTTGGTGCCTTCAATAAAAGAAACATTTTCAACCAACGCACCCGGTTTAATAGCGTGATAAATTTCTGGTTCTTTCTCTTCACTCAGGTCAATACATTTAGCATAGCAGCCACCTTCAAAATTAAATACGCTGTCTTTGGTCCAGCCATGTTCATCATCACCAATTAATTTTCTATTTGGATCAGCACTCAAAGTTGTTTTGCCGGTTCCGCTCAGGCCAAAGAATACAGCCGTATCACCATCTGCACCCATGTTGGCGCTGCAATGCATGCTTAATACATCTGCCTTGGTTGGCAGCACATAATTAAGCATAGTGAAAATGCCTTTCTTCATTTCGCCGGTGTAACCGGTACCGCCAATTAAAATGGTTTTATGTGTAAAGCTGATAACGGCAAAGTTCTCTGCACGGGTGCCATCCACCGCAGGATCGGCTTTAAAGCTTGGTGCCTGGATGATATGCCAGTGTGGCTCAAAATTTTCCAGGTCTGTTTCTGTTGGGCGAATGAACATATTGTAGCAAAACAAATTGCTCCAGGGGTTTTCATTGATCACACGTAAGCGAAGCCTGTAAGCTTCTTCGGCACAGGCGTGGCAATCACGAACCCAGATTTCTTTACCACTTAAATGCGCCAGCATTTTTTCTTTAAGCGCAAAGAAATTCTTTTCTTCAAAAGGGATATTAAAATCGTTCCAGTGAACGGTGTTTTCGGTAAGGGCATCTTTTACGGTGAATTTGTCTTTAGGGCTGCGGCCGGTAAATTTTCCGGTGTTAATTAAGAGGGCTCCGGTATCATTTAAAACACCATCACCACGTTGCACAGCCTGTTCTGTTAATTGGGCCGGGCTGAGCTGGTAATTCAGGTTTTGAGTTGGGTTTAATCCCAGTTTTTTCAATGCATCCAATGGGGGGGCAATCAATGTTTGAGAAGACATAGCAAGTATAATTTTAAGTTACGCAATCGTTGGTGCAAAGGTAGGTAATTGTGTTTTTAAAAAGGTATTTCAAGCAACACATATTTAAAAAGGCTAAGCTGAAAATGCGGGATAATTTATAAACATCAAGTATTAAGTTGATTTATTGAAAAAGTTTTAATAATGGGCGTAGAAATTTGATAATGTTGATTTTGGCTTACTCAGAAAGGCCAGGAAATTTGCTTCGCAAATCAAAATAGTTTGTTAGCCACGAATGGCACGAATTAACACGAATTATTAGTGCCCATTCGTGTCAATCGTGGGCAAAAAAAGAAATCCCTGCGGATTTGATGCCGATGGTTTAAAACAGAACAGTTTGTAGCACTTTCACTATATTGCAGCATAAACCATAATCATGAAATATCTTCCCCTCAACCCCGAAATATTCGTTCAAAACCGCCAGCGTTTTGTAGAAAGAATGGAAAAGAATTCTATCGCCATTTTTAACAGCAATGATGAATTGCCAACCAATGCCGACCAGTTGTTTAAGTTCAAACAAAACTCTGATCTTTTCTGGTTAACCGGTATTGAGCAGGAAGATAGTATGCTGGTATTATTTCCAGATAATCCTGATCCAAAATATCGTGAAGTATTGGTTTTGGTTCGTCCTAACGAGTTGAAAGAAAAATGGGATGGGCATAGGTTGAGGGCAAATGAGGCAACTGAAATCTCGGGCATTAAAACAATTGTGTGGTTAGATACACTGGATGGTTTGTTACAACCCTGGATACATTTAGCTGATACCATTTATTTAAACAGCAATGAAAATGACCGCAAGGCAAACTTAGTTCCGGTACGGGATTATCGTTATGCTGAAATGATGAAGCAACGTTATCCGCTGCATAATTATAAACGCAGCGCCAGGATCATGAAAGACCTGCGTGCAATAAAAACGGCGCTGGAAGTTGAAGTGATGCAAAAAGCAATTGATATTACCGATATCACTTTCAGGAGGTTGATGCAGATCATACAGCCGGGTATTATGGAGTATGAAATTGAAGCAGAGATATATCATTCATTTTTATCGCAAAGAGCAACCGGTCCGGCTTATGGCAGTATCATCGCCAGCGGCGACAGGGCACGTACATTGCATTATGTAGAGAACAGCCGTGAGTGTAAAGACGGCGAATTGATACTAATGGATTTTGGTGCAGAGTATGGTAATTATTGTGCCGATCTTACACGTACCATACCTGTGAACGGCAAATTCACCCGCAGGCAAAAAACAGTTTACAATGCCTGCCTGCATTTACACCAATATGCTGCCAGCATTTTAAAACCAGGCATCAGCATTGTTGATTACACAGAAAAGATCGGTGACGAAGCAACAGTTGTTTTTCAAAAAATAGGATTGCTTAAAAAAAGCGACATTAAAAATGAAGACCCGGAAAACAGGGCTTACCGCAAGTATTTATATCATGGCATTTCTCATCATTTAGGTATTGATGTGCATGACCTGGGTACAAGAACCGCTCCTGTAAAGGCTGGTATGGTATTTACCATTGAGCCCGGTATTTATATTGAAGAAGAACAAATGGGCATCAGGATCGAGAATAATTTCTGGATAACCCGTAACGGCAATAAAGACCTCATGAAGAATATCCCTATTACGGTTGAGGAGATTGAAGCCTATATGAAAAAGTGAGGGCGATAAAGATCCAGGCATTTAAAAAGTCTTTAAAAACATAGCTTAATCGTCTGTCGTCAGTTGCCTGTCGTCCGCCGTCATTACAACATGAAACAAATCCCCAATATTTTTACACTGATTAATCTCTTCTTAGGTTGTATTGCCATTGTTTTTGCTTTGCAAACAGAAACCATTTCCATTTATGTGGGCGATGATCTCACATCTCATTATAATATTCCTGAAAAATTAGCTATTGCATCCTATTTTATTTTTGCAGCCGCTGTAGTAGATTTTTTAGATGGCTTTGTTGCACGTTTGCTTAAAGCAACATCCGAAATGGGCAAACAGCTTGATTCGTTAAGTGATGTGGTTAGCTTTGGTGTGGCGCCATCTGTAATTTTATATCAATTGCTTAAGATCAGTTTTATTAAAGAAGAAGCAGGCCTCGAAACTTCGATAGCCTGGCTTTTGCCGGCTTTTATAGTTGCCTGTGCAGGTGCTTACCGGTTGGCAAGATTCAATATTGATACTTCACAATCGTACGGGTTTAAAGGGGTGCCTGTACCGGCTGCCGGTTTATTCATTGCATCATTTCCACTCATTTTACATTTCGGAAACGATTATATAAATGTAAATGACTGGCTTACTAATAAATGGGTGTTGTATGGTGTGATTGTTTTGATCAGCTTACTGATGGTTTCTACTTTACCATTAATGGCATTGAAGTTTAAAGACCTCTCAATCAAAAACAACATACCTAAATTTATTTTGGTTGCAATAGCAATTGTTGCTGCATTCATTTTTCACTGGCTGGCGGTACCAATTGTGTTTATCGTTTACATTATTTTATCTTTGCTTTTCAAACAACCATCACCATGATATTTACTGTTCAGATAAAAGTTATGCCGCTAAAGGATTTGTTAGACCCACAAGGCAAAGCGGTAATGGGAGGCTTACAGAATTTAGGATTGAATAATGTTACCGATGTTCGTATTGGTAAGCACATTGACCTGCAGATAGATGCTGAAACCAAAGAAACAGCACAATCAATTGCAGAAGATGCTGCGAAGAAATTGCTGGCTAATCCGGTGATGGAAGTGTATGAGATTACAGTTAACTAGTTTATAAGTTTATAGGTTGAAAAGGTTTGGGTCTAGTTAACTTATTAACCTTTCAACTTTTCAACTTTTCAACTCTTTCAACCAACTATGCTCTACCTCATTCCATCCCCCATCGGCAACCTTGCAGATATCACTTTCAGGGCAGTGGATATTTTAAAATCGGTTGACCTTATCCTTGCAGAAGACACACGCACTTCATCGGTCCTCTTAAATCATTACCAGGTTCAAAAACCTATCACGCCTTATCACCAGCATAACGAACATAAAATACTTACTCATCTTACAGAACAACTGGCAGCCGGTAAAACCATGGCCCTGCTTACCGATGCAGGCACACCCGGTATCAGCGACCCTGCTTTTTTACTGGTAAGGGAGTGCATCAAAAACAATATCGGCGTTGAATGTTTGCCCGGTGCCACTGCCTTTGTACCGGCGCTTGTAAACAGCGGACTGCCTATCAACAGTTTTTGTTTTGAAGGATTTCTTCCTTTAAAAAAAGGCAGGCAAACCACGATGAAAAAACTGGCAACGGAAGAACGTACCATGGTTTTTTATGAAAGCCCTATGCGGCTGGTGAAAACACTGAACGAGTTCATACAATACTTTGGTGCAGAAAGGCAATGCTGTGTTAGCCGTGAGCTCACTAAAAAGTTTGAAGAGAATGCAAGGGGAACTTTGCAGGAAGTACATGATCATTTTAATGCAAAAACCGTAAAAGGCGAGATCGTAATTGTGGTTGCAGGCAAAGATGATTAAGCTGATGCCGTATTTTTACGGCTGTGTTTTTCAGATAATGATAATTTAACGCGTTCTTTTTCAAAAATTTTTCACCGCTTATTTTTTATACAAATGCATACCAGTTAAGCATTTGAACAGGCCATACTTTTCAATAGAGATAACTTTTTTCATACTGGTTTAAAAAACTACCACTTTAGGGTATTGACAATGCTTTTTTATTTTGCTAAAATTGTAGAACAATAAGAAATTTTCAGTTTCCTATCTAATTACCCCCTACTTCCCGCAAACCGCATTTTAAAATTTGTAAAGTGATACACGAAACTTTAAAATTCCTCAGTGAGGAAGTGAATAAGTATTTGTCCTTAAAGATGGGCGTGCTGGCCGAACCCCGGCTAAAGATCGGGAATGTTTCGCTTGCACTGGATAATACATTAACGGGAGAAAATTCACTTGCCGGCAAAGCCATATTGTCATTGGTAAATGTAGAGGAAGATAAGGTTGCCAAACAGCAGGAGAATTATGCCCGCAGCGATTCATCAACAGTTTATAAAAGCCCTCCATTGTATCTCAACCTGTATGTTTTGTTCTCTGTCAACAAACCGGAGTACGATGATTGCTTGCAATGGCTGGGGCATATCATGCAGTTCTTTCAGCACCAGCAGGTGTTTACGCCCATTACACATCCCAACCTGGATCCAAAAATTCCGAAAGTCGTGATAGACCTGTTCTCATTGAATTTTGAACAGGTGAATCATTTGTGGAGTACGCTGGGCGGTAAATACATGCCATCAGTATTGTATAAAATACGGCAGATATCAGTTGATGAGAACCTGACAGTAAGTGAAAGCGGCTTTATTAAAACAATTCAACTTAACGAAAAAATGAAAACGGCAGTAAGTGAATGACAACGGCCTATAAAATATTATTTGCTATTGATCTGCAGAATGAATACTATGCAAATGGCAAATGTAATGATATAAGCATCATACCATCTGCAGATACAGCCTTGTTGTTAAAGAACAGGCAGATGCTGTACAGGATGGTGGGCAATAAATTTGTAGTACTGATAAAAGTAAATGACAGCAGCGCCGGTACAGATGCAGATAAGCCATTTGTATCGCTGAGTGCAGATGAAAAATATGTTTTCTTTTTACAGCTTGAAAAACCGGTATTTACTACCATCACCAATATTGATTTTGATTTGTTTTCCGGTCATCGTTTTTATTTCTCAAATATTTTTGAAACGAAGGTTGGAACAAGACTTCACCTTTCGGCCCCAACAGATGCATACGACAATGCGATCGCTTATAAACCCGGTGATATGGTAAACAATGCTACGGCCACTGTATTTGAATGTATCAGGTCAACCACCGGTAATAATACCGGCAATGCAGCATTTTGGTTTAACCGTGGCGAAAATACTTTCGCCACAAAAAAAGATATGTATCCTTTCATTACCAGGGTTACAAATTTTAAAGCTAAGACAGCGGCAACATTTTTTAATGTCAAAGTGTTTGCTTTTAATCCGGCAACCGGGCTGTATGATAAAGCAGTAAAAATAAAGAACGATGAAATCAATGCAGGTTCAATACCAACAAAAAACGTGCAGGTAGATATGTCGGCCCTCGTACATGGCAGGTATGTTATTAAAATCAATGGTGAAGATCATGAAAGTGGAACGGATGCCGCAGGTGACCCGATTCCGTTTTATTTAAGTGATGAAGTAGTGAACAGCAATTATTTTGGTGTGGTTGAAGTATTCAACCACAATGCAGCCGATGCAGATTTCTCCTTGCTGGATTCAAGCGGAAAAGTAAAAGATACAATTAACGGCATGGGAAAATCTGTATGGCTCAATTACATCATACAGTTTGCCGGCAAAATGGCCACCTGGAAATATATTGTGCGTACCGGAAAAGTTATTTCAATTGAAGATGAAACCGCTGTTTACAGTTTTGCAAAAACAACTGTGGATCAGCAGGATATTTTTGAAAGCAATATACCCATCAGGCTGAGCGAAAAGCCTGTTATGTTCGATTTGCTGCTCACCAATGCGGTAAGCAGTCAGCCACCACCGGCGCCCAATCCCGATCCGCAGGTTACGGGCATTATAAGTCGCAACACCAGCAACGATTACTACTGTACTATTTATCTGAATTATTAAACTTTTAAATTAAAAAAAATGGCAACCACTTACAAAACTCCCGGTGTGTTTGTAGAAGAAATTCCCAAACTGCCCCCGTCGGTAGCCCAGGTTGAAACTGCATTACCTGCATTTGTAGGCTATACAGAAACGGCACTGGATGAAACTACCGGCGAAATTCTTACCAATAAACCCAAACGGATCGGATCATTGGTAGAATATGAACAGTTCTTTGGAGCAGGCCCTTCGCCCAATGTAACTGCTGTAAATATTGACAGCAGCAACAATTTCACCTCAGCCACCGTAACCAATACTTTTTTCATGTACGATTCGCTGCGTATGTTTTATGCAAACGGCGGCGGCGATTGTTATATTGTATCCATCGGCAAAAGCAACAGCAGTACAACAGTAGCCGGTACAGATTTTTTGGCAGGTATTGATGAACTGCGTAAAGAGGATGCCCCGACAATTATTTTATTTCCGGATGCTGTTACTTTAAGCGATAGCGATATTGCAACAGTACAACAGGCTGCGCTTTTACAATGTGCCGACCTGCAGGACCGTGTGGGCCTTTTTGATGTAAAGCAGGATGATACGCTGGGCACCAATTTCAGGAATAATATCGGCATCAATAACCTGAAATACGGAGCAGTTTATTCTCCCTGGTTAAAAGTTAACCTGCCCAAAACCATCCGCTATACCGATGTGGAGAGTGTAATAAAAAGGGCCGGCATTTCGGTTCCGCTTTCGGGCCTTACAACTGATCCTGACGTGCAAACCATCATTGCCGAACTGGAAATGGCTTATGCAGATCATGAAAATGTAACCAACAAAACAATCGCATTAAACGGGCCTAATGGAAATTTAGCCGATGGCTTTAATGCATTGGTTGCAACTTTTAATGGTGTTGGAGGCAACAGCAATGCAAACCTCCGGGCCATTTTCGATTATGTTTTCAGCATTGGTACACAGCTTGAAGATTTTATTAATGGCGGGGCAGGCGATGTAATTTCATTGCCTGTTTTTCTCACAGCTACCGAAGCGGCGGTTGTTTCCAATTTCGATCCGGTGTTTGCCAACCTGGCCGCACTTGACCTGGAAGTAGAAGGGGATATAACCGGTGGCGGATATACAGCTGCTGATTTTGCAGGCGCTGTAACAGCAGCCGACTGGCCGCTTGCAGGTGTGGCAGCAGTAGCAACATCGCTTATCAGCGAAACCAATAACGATAACAGGAGGATTGCCGCAGTAAATCTGGTACAGCCCATGTTTGATGAGATCAATACGGCCTATCAACTGCTGATTGTAAACACGGCAGCTTCTTACACAAAAACGCTGGATGATTCACTGGCTTTAGCTTTTCCGGTTTACAAAACCATTATTACCGGTGTTGGCAATAGCATGACCGTGATGCCCCCAAGTGGTGCAGTTGCCGGTGTGTATGCACTTACCGACCGTACACGTGGCGTGTGGAAAGCCCCTGCCAACGTGAGTTTGAACAATGTACTGGCTCCCGAAACAGTGTTCACTGCAACTCAACTGGATAACCTGAATGTGGATGCAGTAGCAGGCAAATCAGTAAATGCCATACGCTACTTTACAGGCAAAGGCACATTGGTATTTGGTGCAAGAACGCTTGCAGGCAATGACAATGAATGGCGCTATGTTCCCGTTCGCCGCTTCTTTAATATGGTGGAAGAAAGCTGTAAAAAATCTACCGAGCCATTTGTGTTTGAACCCAATGATGCAAATACCTGGGTGAAGATACAGGGCATGATAGAAAATTTTCTTACCACTTTATGGAGACAGGGCGCTTTGCAGGGTGTTAAACCAGAGCATGCATTTTATGTGGCTGTAGGCCTGGGCAAAACCATGACCTCGCTTGACATACTGGAAGGAAGACTGATCGTTGAAATTGGTATGGCCGTTGTTCGCCCTGCCGAATTCATCATCCTGCGTTTCTCTCACAAACTGGCTGAAAGTTAGTAGTTGCGGATCTTTTAAAATTTAACCAATAACAATTTTCATTTTTAAAATAAAAAATTATGGCAAACTATCCTCTTCCCAAATTTCACTTCCTGGTACAATGGGGCGGTGAACGCATCGGGTTTACCGAAGTAACGGGACTTGATATACAGGTAGAAGCAATAGAATACCGGGAGGGCAGCAGCCCGGAGTACTCAAAAATTAAGATGCCGGGTATGCAGAAGTACAGTAACATCACGTTGAAGCGTGGCAGCATGCTGGGTGATTCTGACTTTTACAAATGGATCAACACCACCAGTTTAAATACGGCCGAACGCAGAGATATCATCATCAGCCTGCTTAACGAAACCCATGCACCCGTGATTACCTGGAAAGCAAAAAATGCTTTTGCCATTAAGGTACAGGCAAGTGATCTTAAAAGCGATGGCAATGAAGTAGCAATAGAAACGCTTGAGCTGGCGCATGAAGGATTGAATATTTTGAATTAAGAAAGCGGCTTCAGCAAATAAAACCGTTGTTAAATTTTTAATTGTAAAACATGGCTACACCTGTTGCAGGCGGCTATTACCCGCCGGTTGGTTTTCATTTTAAGGTAGAATTTGTAAGCCTGGGTAACGATAATGACCAGCGCTTTCAAAGCGTTACCGGGCTTAATGTTGAGTACGATACCGAATCGTTTAAAGAAGGCGGTGAGAACCGTTTTGAACACAAGTTACCGGTACGTACCAAGTATCCCGATCTTTCCTTAAAAAGAGGAATGCTAACCAACTCGGCTGTTATTGACTGGTGTATTGATGCATTGCAGAACCGCAGCTTTAGCCCGGTACAGGTAAATGTTACTTTATTAAACAACGAACACAACCCCATAACCACCTGGCAGTTTTTTAATGTGTGGCCAAAAAAATGGAGTGTAAGTGATTTTAATGCTCAGGAAAATTCGGTGGTGATAGAAACGCTTGACCTGTGTTATAATTATTTCACGATAAATAAATAAACATGCCACTGGAGATAAAAGAACTGCAGGTGAATGTAACTGTAAATGATCAGCAGCAGAAAGAGGCCGCTTCAGCGACCCCCAACAGCCAGGAAAGCAAGGATGAAAAAAAAGCACAGTTGCAGCAATGTATTGATACCATCATGGATATTATGAACAGTAAAAAAGAAAGATAGATGGCCAGCGGACATTTTGAAAAATTAAAAATCTATGCCTACACCGATCCCGGTTGCGGGGATGATGCATTGGCGGCATTGGATGAGAATCCCATAACTGCTATGATCAACCCCGAGAATTACACGATTGAAATGAAAGTGGAATTCAACAACGGGCAGGCAGGTGGTACCAGCGGCAGCCAGCCACGCTTTGAGAAGAAACCGCCCGGCGAACTGGCCTTTGAGTTTCTGTATGATAACACCGGCATCATTGATGGCAACCCGAGAGATGATATTGCGGAAGACCTGGTGAAACTGAACGATTTTTTAATGGGCTATGATGGGGATATACACCAGACACGTTTTTTCAAATTTGTGTGGGGCACCAGTTTAATGAAAGGTGTTTGTTCTTCTTTAAGTGTTGCCTATAAACTGTTCAATCCCGATGGCAAGCCGATAAGAGCGATTTGTAAAGTCACCATTCGGGAACTGGTAGAAGAAGAAGCAAGGGTATTGGGGGAAAACAACCAATCGCCGGACCTTACCCATTTCAGAATTGTAAAGAAAGGCGATACGCTGCCATTGATGTGTTATAAAATTTACGGAGATAGCAAATATTATCTGCAGGTGGCAGCAGTAAATAAGCTCAGCAATTTCAGAAACCTTGCAACCGGTACCGAAATATTTTTTCCACCCTTTGATAAAGCCAAAAACTAGTGCCTAATGAACGTACCATACCATCTGATAAGCCAAAGAGTGTGGTTACGCAAACTGTTATCAGTGGCGGTGCCGAAGTTTCAAAGCAATACCAGCTGCTGTCCATCATCGTAAACAAAGAGGTGAACCGAATACCCACAGCTACGCTGGTTTACACTGATGGAGAACCGAGTAAACAGTCTTTTGAACTAAGCGGCAAAGCAGAGTTTGAACCGGGTAAGGAAATAGAAATAAAAGTTGGTTACAGCAGCGATGAAAAAACAGTTTTTAAAGGCATTGTTATTAAACACAGCATCAGGGTGCGTAAGAAAAATTCTTTACTGATCATAGAGTGTAAAGACAAAGCGGTTAAAATGACCGGTGCCTGTAAAAATAAATATGCACTGGATACAAAAGACAGTGATGTAATTGAAGAGCTCATTGACAATTATGGTTTGGAAAAAGAGGTAACTGCAACAACAGTAACACACAGGCAAATTGTACAGTACAGTTGTACCGACTGGGATTTTATGCTTTGCCGTGCAGATGTAAATGGATTGCTGTGCATTGCAAACGATGGTAAGCTTTCTGTTGCCCCGCCAGAATTCAGCGGTGATGCAGCTCTTACCATTCAGTATGGCGCAACCGTACACGACCTGGATGCAGAGATAGATGCAAGGCTTCAATACAAATCGGTAAAAGGTTCTGTTTGGAATTATACCGACCAGGAACTGGTGAAAGATACCGAAGCCGATGATCCCGGCGTACCGGAGGCAGGCAATTTAACAGCTGATACTTTAGCTGATGTGATGGGCGAAACAGAATACCGCTTATTCAACAGTGCAAAAATTGAAGAGCCAGAACTGCAGGCCTGGGTTAATGCAGCGATGCTGAAGAACAGGCTGGCAAAAATCAGGGGGAAGGTTACAACAGATGGAAGCGCTGATGTTTTGCCGGGGCAACTGATACAACTGAATGGCGTGGGCGAAAGGTTTGAAGGCAAATTATTTGTAACCGGCATCCGCCACGAGATAACAGAAGGCAACTGGTTAACCACTTTTCAGTTCGGCATCAATCCGGAGTGGTTTGCCCAAACATACAATGTGCAGCAACCGTTGAGTGGCGCCATGTTACCGGCCATTGAAGGTTTGCATATCGGTATTGTTACACAGCTTGAAAGTGACCCGGATGGTGAAGACAGGATACTGGTAAAGATACCTGTTATCAATAATGATGAAGATGGCATCTGGTGCAGGGTTGCCACACTGGATGCAGGTAACAAGAGAGGCACTTTTTTCAGACCGGAGATAGGTGATGAAGTGATCACCGGCTTCATCAACAACGATCCACGCCATGCCGTGGTATTGGGAATGCTGAACAGCAGTGCAAAACCTGCTCCGCTAACAGCAGCCGACGATAATCATGAGAAAGGGTATGTAAGCCGCAGTGAAATGAAAATGATCTTCAATGATGACAAAAAGAGTTTTTCACTGGAAACCCCCGGCGGAAATAAAATTATTGTTACTGAAGACGAAAAGAAAATTCATTTAGAAGATCAGAACGGAAATAAAATAACCATGAACGAAGACGGGATAAAAATTGAAAGTATCAAGGACATCATTTTTAAAGCGGCTAAGGATATGAAAGCTGATGCTGATTCAAATATCGAGATAAAGGCATTGAAAAACTTTAAGGCGGAAGGAACCGCAGGAGCCAAACTCTCGAGTGGCGGAACAACTGATGTAAAAGGCTCGATGGTAAACATCAATTAAAAAGAAACAACTATGCCAATGGCAGCAAGAGTGGGCGACATGCATGTTTGCCCGATGGTAACCGGAACAGTACCGCATGTTGGCGGGCCCGTAATGCCGCCGGGAACACCCACGGTAATGATAGGTGGCATACCGGCTGCAAAAGTGGGTGATATGTGTACCTGCACCGGTCCGCCGGATAGCATTATTGCAGGTTCCGGCACTGTGATGATAGGAGGGATGCCTGCAGCAAGGATGGGGGATAGCACGGCCCACGGCGGATCGATCATAGCAGGATGTGCTACTGTTAATATAGGAGGGTGACGAAAATGAACAATGGTTTTTAAAATACGATTTTGTTTATGAGATGTCAGCCTGAGCTTGTCGAAGGCGATGCCATAAGAACAAAAACATTAATCAGTTTTGAAACCGTCTTTGACAAGTTCAGGCTGACAGTAAAATGGTTTAACAGTTAAAGCCATTTAATAAGAATAAATTATGAGCAAAGAATTTACAAGCAATGATTTCCTGGGTGTTGGCTGGGGCTTTCCGCCAACATTTAATGCACAAACAAAAACAGTGGAGATGACCGAAAAAGAAACGGACATAGAAAAAAGCCTGCAGATACTGCTTACAACCACCGTTGGAGAAAGAGTGATGCAGCCTAAGTATGGGTGCAATATGAATACCCTGTTGTTTGAGCCATTGAGTACAACAGTAAAAACGATCATGATAGATAAAATAAAAACAGCCATCCTTTTTTTTGAACCAAGAATTGACGCTAAGAAAATTGAACTGAATATGCAGAATGAACTGGAGGGCGAAGTGCTGGTTGAAATTGAATACATCGTTAGGGCTACCAACAGCCGGTTCAACTTTGTGTTCCCGTATTACATCAATGAAGGAACTGAACTGGATTTTTTAACAACAGATAAATAATTAAACAGGTAATGGCCAATTGCAGCGACCAGAAGAATCCTTTAAAAAACAACGGCACCAGCCAGGCCCAGCGGCTTTTGGCGGGGCTTGACCGGACCGTTTTTGCCGTACCTGATGAAAAGGATTTTGCAGACTGGATCGTATTTGCAAATAACTTCGGGGCGTTCATTAACTATTACAATATCTCCAATAAAGTTGAAGGAAACTGGCAGCCATTCTTCGCCAGCGATATCTCTGCACAACTGGGTACCATCGCTATACAAAATATTGAAACATACAAAGAGGAAATAAAAGAGCATTTTGACTTTATAAGAGACGATGATAATGAGGCTGCCATCGGTGATATCAAAATAAAGCTGAACGACCTGTTCAGCGCTTTGCTTACCCTTAGCAAGGCTTTGGATTATTATGTTTTAAAACTTTCAGACCAAACTGCTTTAAAGCAAAATATCCTCAACCTGGTTAAAACAAAACTGGCACCGGCATTGAGTAGCCTGGTAGCTTATTATAAAGCGGCACAGGATCATACTTACATTACGCAGGGCAGCCTGGCCGGCTGGGTAATTTTGAACAAGCCCCTTACAGATGCACAGCAAATTATTGATACTGATGGGTTGAGCAGCAACTGGTATGATGATGCATCTTTTGCAAACTGGACAGCTTATATAAATTCCATTGACGCTGATGACAGTATTTACAACAATCCGCTCACTGAATTTGCTGATGATTTTTTAAGTATTGAACACGCCGCCAATCATAATTTGTTCACGGGTATTTTTGATACTTACTTATCCACCTATACCAAAATAGTGCAGGATGCTGAAACTGAACTTTTAAAAACACTGGAAAGCTATGACGCACACACACCGCATTATGCTTTGTTCCTCACTTTTTTAATGCTGTTCCGTTATACACAAACACATATCAATACACTTACGCAAAGCCACCTTGATTTTTACTATAAAGAAGTACTGCGCCTTCAACCCAAAGCGGCCGAAGCAAACCAGGTACATGTGTTGGGTGAACTGGCAAAACAGGTGGATAGTTATTTACTATCTCAAGGCACAGCTTTAAAGGCCGGTAAAGACAGTTTGAAAAAAGATGCTTTATATACACTTGACAGTGATGTGGTTTTCAATAAAGCGAAAGTGTCACAACTAAAAACTTTTTACAAAGCCGCTGCGGCTGATACCGTTTACGACCCAGGCACCACTATCGTAAAGCAAAATAATACAGGCCGTGTATTTGCTTCACCCGTTGCAAACAGCGATGACGGCATTAATGCGGCATTAACCAGCGATAATAAAGAATGGCCCCCTTATGTACATAAAGTATATAAAGAAGCAGAACTGGAAAGTATTGCCATGCCCAAAGCATCACTTGGTTTTGCACTGGCTTCACATTACCTGTACTTAACCGAAGGGGAAAGAAAAGTTTTTATCCGTTTTGCCATGAGCGATAATACAGCACTCAACGGCAAGCACATTGAATGTTATTTAACGGCAGAAAAAGAATGGTACCAGGTTGATGCGGATACATTGGTTATTACTAATACCGGTAAGGTTCTGTCTGATGGATCTGCAGCCTGTACCGAAATCTCCTTTACCATTCCCGGCTCGGCACCGGCCATTGTAAATTATGATGCAGAAATGCATGGCGGTACATTCAATGTGGCTTTACCTATGCTGAAGGTTCATCTGGTAAATGACGATGCGCTTGCTTATGAATATGATGCGCTGAAAGGTGTTACCATTACTAAAACGGAGATAAGGGTGGAAGTTGGCATGTCTGGCGGCTATAATCAGAACGGGATAAAAAATCTTTTGCTCTCCAACGATTTTGGAGTGCTGGATGCCTCAAAACCGTTTATGCCTTTCGGCAGTATGCCCAAAAAAGATGCAGGGTTTGTTATTGGCAGTAAAGAGATCATCAGTAAAAAGAACTGCGCTGTTAAGCTCAATATCGAATGGGCAGAACTACCGGATACATCTTATAACATCAAGTATGAAAAAAATTACTACGGAACCGGGACACCTCTGGCCACACCACAAATGCTGGCCGGTGGCCGATGGACAGGAAACACCGATAACAATACAATTCCCTCTTCAGTTGCCCTGTTCAGTGGAATTACACAGCAAGTTCAGTTATTTTCTACAGGTCAGGCAATACCTGATTTGGTAGTTGCGGATTATGCAGCTGACTACGGTGCAATTGATTCATCATCTGTAAATGGATTTATCAAATTATCGCTTGCAGGCAGCTTCGGCCATGCTGAATATATAACAGACTTTGCTAAATATGTTGTTGAAAAGAGCCCGGATATTGACAATACAATCACACTGGAACCTATAGAGCCATATACGCCCAAAATGAAGTCGCTTTATATGAGCTATTCTGCCTATTGCATCAATAATTTATCAACAACAACCGAAAGTTATTTCGAAGGCCGGGAGATAAATTTCTTTCACATTTATCCTTTTGGTGAGGGCGAGCAGCATGCTTATTTAACGCCAGCAGAAAATGTAAGCCTGTTACCAAAGTTCAAACACACCAGTGATGGTACTGACCAGGACCATATTGGCGAACTGTATATCGGCATAGAAAACTTAAATGCCGGCGATTCAGTAAATATCTTATTCCAGATGATGGAAGGTACCACAGATCCAAAAGTTACCAAGCCTGATGCACACATACACTGGTGTTATTTAAGTAGTAATAACTGGAAAGAATTTGATACATCTGATTACAGCGATAACACACTGAACCTGGTTCAGTCGGGCATCATCTCTTTTGCCATACCAGCTGATGCTACAACCGACAATACGATATTACCCACCGGTTACATATGGATAAGAGCGGCTGTAACCGAAGCTGCCGAAGCAGTTTGCAAATTAATAACAGTTGATGCACAGGCAGCGCTTGCCACCTTTTCTGATAACGGCAATGCGCCAGATTTTTTAGACACAGCGCTTGCCGCAGGTACCATCAGCAAATTGAAAACACCCGATGCATCTGTAAAAAAGATGGTGCAGCCTTATTCATCATTTGGCGGCAGGGCAAAAGAAAGCGATGACCATTTTTACATCAGGGTAAGCGAAAGGCTGCGCCATAAAGCACGTGCCATTACTGTGTGGGATTATGAGCACCTGGTGCTGGAAGCTTTCCCCGAAATATATAAAGTAAAATGCCTGAACCATACACAGATAGAAGATGGCATTTATCATGAAGTGAGGCCCGGATATGTAAGTATCATTACCATACCATCGCAGCAAAACCGCAACGATGCCGATCCGTTGAAACCATATACACAGCAAAGCACTTTAACCAATATTGAGAATTACCTGCGTAAAAAAACTTCCTGCTTTGTTAACCTGCGTGCCTGCCAGCCGCAGTTTGAAGAAGTAAGGCTGGAATTTTCTCTTAAACTTTTTGACGCTTACACAGACTTTACTTTTTATGCCAATAAACTTAAGGAGGAAATAACACAGTTCTTGTCGCCCTGGGCATCGGGCGATAATTCAAAAATTGATTTTGGGGGCAAGGTTTACAAATCGGTGCTCATCAATTTTATTGAAGAGAGATATTACGTGGATTTTATCACCGATGTATTTATGTATGTAAAGGTGGATGATGTTACCAGCGAAAGTGCTGATATGGATGAGATCACAGCATCTACTGCCAGGAGTATCCTGGTTTCTGCAACTGCATCCAAACATACCATACATGAAATTGATGACACAGCTGATGGCACTGAAGAAACCTGTGTTGATAATAATAATCTCGTGGCTTAAATAAAAAATAATAAAGCCTCATGGCCAAAAGTTATACCATACAAAAAACACAATCACTTACTGACAGCAGTAATTATGGGCTGCTGCGGCAAAAAGGCCTGGAGTATATTGAAAAACTTGGCAGCAAACTCTGGACTGATTATAATATGCATGACCCCGGCATCACTTTTTTAGAAGCCATCGCTTATGCACTTACCGACCTTGGTTTCCGCACTTCATTTGATATAAAAGACCTGCTTGCCTTGCCGGTGGAAGAAACAGCGGATGCAGATGGACAATACCCGGCTGATAAAAGACAGGCTTTATACACAGCACGTAATATCTTAACAATCAATCCCTGGACCTGTGCTGATTTTCGTAAACTGCTCATTAATATTGATGGTATAAAAAACGGCTGGCTCAATTGTAAAAAATGCGCCTGCGATGATATTTACCTGTATGCCAATTGTGCAACAAGCGCTTTACAATATTCTACTACAGAGCACCAGGTTATTGTAAGAGGCCTTTATGATGTATTGTTGGAGTTTGAAGAAGAAGAAAAAAGCGGAAACCTTAACAGCGGAAAAATAAAATATAAGTTCAGTTTTAAAAACGGGGTAAGCCTTGCCAATGCCAATGTTGAAATGCGCCTGCCATCGTGGGCAAAGCTTGAGCAGGATAAAGATGCATATAAGAATTTCCGAAAACCGAAAAGCATAATTACAGATATAGCTGTTCCGTTTATTTCAGCATCCACGCCGGTAATTGCAAACATCCCTTCATCTCCTGAGCAGGTATTGGATAATGCATTGCGTAAACCTGTTTTTGCAAAAGTAGAAGTTACTTTCAAACCAGACAGGGATAACCCTGCTACCGAAATGATCACTTTTGAAGATGTGCCGATGAACCTTTGGTTTAGAACTACAGAAGAAAGAAGGGCGCTTGAGTTGGCTGATCTTAAGAAAGCCATCATGGATAAAACCCCTGCGGGGATCTTTCCCAAGTATCTTGAGAAAATAAAAAAGGCCGATAAGGTAGTTGCTGAAACAGTACAGGTTTTGCACAACCACCGCAACCTGGCCGAAGATTACTGCACCATTAAAGCCATAGAAGTAGAAGACATTGCCATTTGCGCCGATATGGAAGTAGAAGCATCGGCAGATATTGAAGCTGTGCTGGCCGAAGCTTATTACCGCATTGATCAGTACATGAGCCCCGATCTTAAATTTTATTCTTTACAACAATTGCTGGATGCCGGCAAACCGGTGAATGAAATATTTGAAGGCCCTGCATTAAGCAATGGCTTTATTGATAATGATGAACTGGATGATGCATCGCTGCGTACCATGTTGTATGCTTCGGATGTTATTAACCTGGTGATGGATATACCCGGTGTAAAGTCTGTCAAGAATTTTGTTTTTGCACGCTACGATGATAAAGGATATATAACAGAAACACAGTCTTGGAGCATGTCGGTAACTTTTAATCATCAGCCAAGATTGTATGTGGAAGGAACCAAAGTGATGGTGTACAAAAATGGCCTGCCCTTTTTGGCTGATAGCAATGAACTGTCGGACAGTTTGCAGGTGGTAAAAGGAAAAAACACCCAGCCAAAATATTCTGTGCTTGAAAATGACCTGCCGGTGCCGCATGGTAATTATTATGAACTGGATACTTATTATGCAGTGCAGAATTCTTTACCATTTACCTATGGTGTTGGCGCAGACGGGTTACCCGATTCTGCATCAGAACTCCGGAAGGCACAGGCAAAACAATTAAAAGCTTACCTGTTGTTTTTTGAGCAGCTGCTGGTTAACTATCTTTCTCAGCTTTCAAACATAAAAGAATTGTTTGCAGTTGATGAAACCGTTACACAAACCTATTTTTCACGCCTGCTTCAGGCCGGTGAAATTGAAGGGTTAAGTAATTTATACAACGGCATTACCGATACAGGCCTGCAGGGAATGATAGAGAACAATGAAACTTTTTTAGACAGGCGCAACCGTTTTCTTGATCACCTGCTTGCACGTTTTGCAGAAAACTTCAGCGACTATGCCTTGATGCTCTATTCATATACCGATGATAAGGCAATTGCTGATGGGCAGCTCATCAATAATAAAATTGCTTTTTTAAAAACTTTTCCTGAACTAAGCAGGAACAGGGCAAAATCTTTCAACTATAAAAATCCGGGCCTTGTTTGCAACAGCGAAAACACGGCCGGCCTGGCAGAAAGAATTAAACTATTGCTGGGTTATGGCCAATCATCTTATACTGATCATATTGAACTGTACGAAGAAAAAGACCTTGATGGAAAACTGTATGAACGCCGCTGGAGATTGATGGATACCTCAACAAAAAAAATATACCTGAGCGCCAGCACCAGGTATGTTGATGCTGTAAAAGAAGCAGCAGAACAAAAGGCAATGAACGAAGTTGGTAACGTTTTCCGGTTTATAACCGACCCGGATCATTACAAAATAAAAAAACTAAAAACCTATGTGGTAAACCTGGTAGATGATACCGGTGAAGTGATTGCCACCCGTAAGACACATTTTAAAACCCAGGCTGACGCCGAGGCGGCAAGGGATGAGATCATTGCCTTTGCAAAAAAGATATCGGTTGATGAAGAAATATTTATTGTTGAGCATGTTTTGCTAAGGCCAAGAAATATTCCCGGCCCTCAATTCCCTGATGGCGACCCTTTGCTTGGCGTTTGTTTAGATGCCGGCTGCAGCGATTGTGATGAACGTGACCCTTATTCATTCCGCATTACAGTTGTATTGAATGGCGAGGATGGTTTGGCCAATAAAGGCATTGAGTTCCGGCGCTTTGCCGAGCAAACAATCCGTATGGAAACACCTGCCCATCTTGGCCTGAAAATATGCTGGGTAAGCAAGAAGGAGTTAAAAGAGTTTGGTAATGTTTATTGTAAATGGCTGGCTGAGCTTTCTGAGCCGGAGCCTGATGCAGTTGAATTACATAACCGGCTTGATGCTTTGTTAAAAGTGTTCATCAATTTAAATAATGTTTATCCGCAGGCAACATTGCACGACTGTGTAGATGGCAATGATGATAACCGGGTGTTCCTGGGCCACACAGCCATTATCAGCAACGAGGAACTGGATGAACAGATAAAAAAGAAGAAAGAAAATTAAATTTTTCAAATTCCGCCAGAAGCGGAAAATAAAATTAATTGTTATGATACCTACAGCAGCCAATTCAGACTATCCAAAGTTTGTAGCAGACCAGGTGCTCACTTCTGATAACCTCAACGACCTGTTCGGGTATCTGGATGAGCAGGGAAGAATGACCCGTACCAATTTATCGGGTATCGGTATTGTATGCGGACTCGAAGTAAATACCGCAGCCGATGGCAGCAGCATTACCATTACCAAAGGTGTGGGTGTTACCAGTTCAGGCTACCTGGTATCGGTACCGGAAGTGACTTATACAAAAAGAACAACGGCTGTTTTTGATGCTGTTAAATGTGAGTACTACAGCAAGTTTGTGAACATTGCAACCAAAACGCAAAAGTTCGACCTGTGGGAATTAAAACAGGAGGCTGAATCTGAAGGAACTACCGCACTTAATAATTCTTTTCTCACCACCGGTGAAAAAATCGTTTTGATATTTGTTGAATTGCTGGAAGAGAATAATAAAAATTGTGATCCCAATTCCTGCGATGATAAAGGCATCAATGTTACGGTTACTTTCAGGCCATTGCTGGTTGAAAAAGCAAATGTGGCAGGATTGTTAAACGGTGCCGGGGCCACAGCAAACCCCTGGCTGAGCCTGCCCCAGATATCTATGAAGCGGTTTGATGTTACAGCAACACCTATGTATGAGTGTGTGAACATTTTTAATGCATACAAAGCAATATTAAGCGGGGCCTTTCTTACAAAAACGCAAACCGCTTTAACAGGTGCCTATAATATTTTGCAACCACTGCTGGCTGATGAATTTCCTGCAAATCCATTTGCAACACTGGCGGATGATTTTGAATTTTTGCATGATGGAAGCATCAGTTCTGACCAGTTGGTTAACATGCAATATTATTACGACTTGTTTTCTGATATTTTACTTGCCTATAAAGAATTCAGCGATAAAGGTACTGACGTGATTGGTATGTGTTGCCCCGATGATATTTTTCCAAGGCATTTGCTGCTGGACCTGGCCATACCTGAGGCCGGTGCTCAAACAAGTGCTTATCGTCATTATTTTATTCCTTCGCCTATATTGAGTGATGAGCATAAAACCATCAGTTGTTTAAAAATACTTTTTAATAAACTGGTATTGCTTACGCAGAAATTTTTGGTGCCGCCGCCAACCATCAACGGAGCCAATAAAAATGTTGACGGCAATATCCGTATCACCCCTTCTTTGTTGTGGGATGTTCCTTTATCCGCAAAATCAATCCCATACTATTACAACATCGCCAATGCAAATGATCCGTTTCTGAAAAACTGGAGCCCCGAAAAATCAACACAGGGAAAAACCAAACGTAACTTATCATATCACGCCAAAAAATACAACTTTACTGATGATGATATCCGGCACCCCTTGCTGTACGACCTGGAGCCTTATAACTTTTTAAGGATAGAGGGCCATATTGGAAAACCGTATGCTCATGTAGTTAAAAACCTGCTTGCCCTGCGTGATAAAAACCGGTTGCCATTTGAAGTGGTTGCTTTAAATGCAGATATTTCGGCTGTTATTGATTTTATTAAGAAGCTGGCAACAGCGATGCTTTCGGGTAACAGCAGTGTAAAAGCTTCGCTTGAAAGCCTGATGGGCAGCAGTTGCCATTTTAACGACCTGGAATTATTATATGATTCCATAATGGCTGAAATGACGGGAAAACTCAGTAACGAAATGAAATTCTTTTATGATGTTGAAAGAGATGACAAACGTGGCCCTTTAAATATGCCTCCACCGGCAAGCAATATTCCGCAGGTATCACTAATAAAAAATACAGATGGCACTTTCAGGATTAAAAACAAAACAATAGGGCTTGAGTTTGAATTGTTTTACCCCAATGTAAAAAATGCCCCATTCATACCAATCAACTTTTTTGTGCAGGGAATACTCAGTAACCAGTTCCCGATGGATTACGGGTTTGTTTCATTGTTATATTATACCCAAAAGCTTTATGAAACCGTAACAACGGGCCTCAGCAGTTTCAGTTTTATTGATTTTTACATCAGGTACGAGAGCCTCATGTTTGTAGCCAAAGTAATAAAATTCATTGGCCCAAAAGCCAATATGACGGAAGAACAGAATGATCACCTGGATGCCATACTGTCTATATCTGCAGACAGAAGGATGATGCAGTTATATTTTGAATTCCTGCTTCGTTTGGTGAGAGTAAAAGTTATGCAGCAGGCAGGGTTTTATTTTAATGCCCACCCCGGTGTGCAGCATAAAGCCGGCGTGCCTATGGGCGGAACTTTTATTGTAGTTTATCATGAAGCAGATAAAACAGAAGTTGCCGGAACAGCGGCTGCAGTTGAAAGTGAACCTATGGCATTTACTGTTACAGAAACTGCTGACCTATCAGAAACCATGTCTTTTGCCAAAGCTGATCTTGATGAAAGCAAATTTACTGCTGAGAATATAGGAAAAATGTCAGAAAATATTAACCTGAGAGTGAAGCGTGCAGGAGAAGGCATTGTATCTGGTTTGTACAAGTCGTTTAAAATAAGCCAGGCAGGTGATACACAAAAAGCGGGGGTTGCAAAACCTATTGCAAACAAAGCAGCTGATCCAGGTGCAGAAACCAATGCTGCCGCTGCAAATGCTGCTGAAACATCATTTACCGTAGAAGCTAAGAATAATAATGAAGCGGTTTTTAATTACCTGGCTGGTGCAGCAGCTTATCTTAAAAACAGGCAGGGTGATGTTCTGGATGAAGCCATTGAAGATTTTAATGATGGTATTGTAATTGCAGATTTCTATCTCCCTTATTTATGTTGCTCCGATTGTCAGCCCATACAAATGGTAATTGGTGCAGAACCCGAAAAGCCAAACGAAAACCCCGTAGCAGATGCCGGGCCAGATGCAGAAACAGATATGGTGATTAACCCATCAAACGGGAGTGCCCAGGCTACTGTTAAACTAAACGGCACCAATTCAAAAGACCCGGAAGGAGATGCATTAACTTTTTTATGGAAAGAAAAATCGGGCAATACAGCAGTAAGCATACAGGGGGATACGCTGGCAGAGCCAACGGTTATTTTCCGAACTGCCGGTGTTTTTACTTTTGAATTGACAGTTGCTGATAAAGCCGGTAAAACAGATACTGATGAAGTGGTAATAACTGTAAACCAGCCTGAACCAGCCAACCTTGAAATTACCGGTAAAGAAGGCCCTTATTGCAACGAAAAGAATGGGCAACTGGTAAGGCTTTTGGCAACACCTGTGGGCGGCAATTTTTCTTCTGTACCCACAGGCGTTAATGTGCAAACAGATGCAGGCGGCTTTTTCTTTATGCCTGAATCTTTAACAGCAGGTACTTACCAGCTTAAGTATGCTTTTACAGATGGCAGGAATGACAGCATTAGTTTTGGTATATCGCAGGCATTTACTGTAAAATTTGCAAAACCTGTACCGGCACAGGTTCCGGGTTCCGGTTTTATTGATATTACTTTCAGGGTCAATAACATACCGGGCGCAACTTACCAATGGGATTTTACAATTGACAGTGGTACGCCGCAAAGCAGGCAAACTACGGTTAATTCAGTTGTTATAAGGGTAAACCGCCAGCAACAGGTGTTGAATCTGAGGGTGAGTGTTGCAGCCTCACCATGTTCTGCACAGGCAGAAAGGGACTTTAACATACAATCTATAATTGGTTGAAATAAAAAACTATAGTTGTTTACTGACAAAAATATCATTCGCAAACAAACCGTCAATTTCCGGTACAATGGAAATACGGATGCTTTTGTTTTGCAGAAAGAAGTAAGCGATTGGTGCAAATTCTCACTCATACCTGAGATAGAGCAGCAGCTTGAATTGGTTGACCTGGGCGATAACTATATAACTATTGATAAACTTGTAATTGATGCCAATATTGATAGAAAAGACTGGCAGCAGAAGATAAGGAATGAATTAATAACCAGCCTGAATCAAAAACTGCGTGACCATAAAACGCACGGGATAAAAAAAGCAAACAACCAAAAAGATAAGGACCGTTCACGCAAACTGGATGAACTTGTACTTTTTTATTTTGAAAAAGGGTACCTGCCCTGGTGGAGCAGGGCGTTTGCAGAAAAAGATTTTGATACTTTATTGCTTACCTGGATAAAGGAAGAGAAATCGCAGGCCAGGGCTGATGCAATCGTTTTTAAGCTGCAGCAAATAATTTCAGCGACTGTTATACAGCGGATTTTAAACCTGGTACCGGGCAGTTTGTTTTTTATGTTTATGCAGCATATTTTTAAAAAAGAAGCTGATGCAATTGTTGAAGCAGGATCTTTTTTTAAAGAAGTACTGAAAGGCAATATTGCCAGGGCTAAAGAAAAAGCGATGGCGGCCGGTTTTTATGAAGTTATGCTGCTGATGCTTTTAAAGGATAGTGGGAAAATCAATATTGAATCAAGCGTACAGGGTTTTCGTGCAATTATAAAAAATGGAACAGTGTTTACTGCCGGGGAGTTAAAAAAAATGCCCGGCAAAATAAACCTTTCAACCAACCGTTTTGCAAAAGCATGGCAAACTATTTTAAAGGAAGAAATTAAGGATATTTCCGGTAAGCATAGCGAAGAAATAAAAAAGGAAAATAAATATAAATACCATCGTACCACAGATCAACTTACAAATAAAACTATAGCCGAAAATCTTAAAAAGGGAATAGCCGAAGACCTGCGTGAGGGAATCTACATTGAAAATGCCGGCGCTGTTATTATTGCTCCTTTCCTGCCCAGGCTTTTTGAAAGATTAAAAATTACAGATAAAACAACCATTATAAAACCAGACCAGGGGGCTTTAGTGATCCAGTATATTGTTTCGGGCAATGCTAAAGCTGAGGAGCATGAACTGGTACTGCCTAAAATACTTTGTGGCATTGGTCCGCAACTGCCGGTGAATACCAGCAGGAAGATCACGAAAGCACAACAGGCAGAAGCTGATGAAATGCTCAGCGCAGTTATAGAACATTGGGCTGTTATAAAAAATACTTCCATAGACGGTTTAAGGGAATCTTTTTTAAAACGCAGCGGTAAATTGATCCAGGCTGATGAAGAATGGTTGCTGCAGGCAGAACAAAAATCTTATGATATGCTGTTGCAGCAGTTGCCCTGGAATATCAGCATGATAAAATTACCCTGGATGGAAAGGGTATTAAAAACAGAATGGGTGTAAGTTTTAAATAAAAAAATTAAAAGCAAAAACAATGAACTATCCAAACAGAATAATAAAAGCAGGCGAAACAAATAAAACAATAGTTAAAGCCATACAGCAAAAACTTAATGATACTGGTGTTGGGCCTGTAGGGGTAATCGGTATCTATGGCCCTAAAACAATAAATGCGGTAAAATTATTCCAGGCTACACACCGTGACCAGGAAGGAAATCCGCTGGAGATTGATGGCAAGATAGGTTCAGTAACATGGGCAGTTTTATTTGGTCAGCAAACTATCCCGGTTGTAGTTACCGCATCAACAAACTCACTTTTGTCTGAAGCAGTTAGTATTGCTGTATCGCAGATCGGTGTGATGGAAGATCCCCCAGGCAGTAACCGTGGTAAAAAGGTAGAAGAATATCTTGGCAGTATAGGATTGGGAGGAGGATTTTTCTGGTGTGCGGCTTTTGTATACTGGTGTTTTCAAAAAGCAGCTGAAAAGCAAAACAGGAAAAACCCGGTTTTAAAAACGGGGCATTGTATGACACATTGGAGGGACACATCTGCAAAAAAGATACTGGCGCCAGATGCTGTAAATAAACCGGATCTTATAAAACCGGGGCAAATTTTTATAATTAATACCGGGGGGGCAAATGGACATACCGGTATCATTGAAAGTGTTGAAGGCGGTTTTATTCATACCATTGAAGGTAACAGTAACCCGCAGGGCAGCAGTAACGGCATTGGCGTTTTTAGAAATACCCGGAAGATTGCAAAAATAAACAGGGGCTTCCTGGAATACAAATAAGTATGTAGCAACAATGTTTTCATCGGCCGAAAAAACAAACCGAACCTCCACTACTGTGCAGCAAAAAGCGCAGCAGCAAACCTTTTTCAGAAAGGCTGGGGAAGAGTCTTTTTTCGGAAGCAAAGAACAACCATCTTTTTTTAATGCACCCATACAGGCAAAACTATCCATCAGCAGTCCTGATGACCCGCAGGAAAAAGAAGCAGATGCAGTAGCAGATAGTGTAATGCGTATGCCTGATCCTGCAACATCTGTATCGGCAGGCGGCGAAGAAAAAATTGATAAAAAAGAAGATGAAGAAGTACATCCCAAAATTGAAACTCCGGTCATCAGCCGTAAAATAAGTTGTAAAGAGGAAGGAGAAGAGATACAGGCAAAACAATCAGCCTCCATCTTCCGTATGCCTGGCGAAAATGATGACAGGTCTTTCAGCGATGCTTCTTCTGCCGGGCCAAGTACCAGCGCCTACATTAATTGCAAACAAACAGGTTTATATCATTCAGATATTATCCAACGCAGCGGCCGGGGCCCGCCTACAGGCTCTATACCGTTTGAACAGTCATTGTCTTCTTCAAAAGGAGGTGGCAGTGCATTGCCCGGAGATACCAGGCAATTTATGGAGAGCCGTTTTAACGCCGACTTCAGCGGCGTACGCATACATACCGGTGCAACTGCACAAAGCATGAGCAGCAGCATACATGCACAGGCATTTGCACATGGCAATGATATATATTTTAATGAAGGAAAATTCTCGCCGCATACGCAGAGTGGCGCAACTTTGCTTGCACATGAATTAACGCATACTATACAGCAGGGCGCCAGTCCTGCCAAAGGCACATTAACTGTTGCCCCTAAATTATCAATAGCCCGAAAAAATATTATACAACGCAGTGGTGGAGGAGTGCCTGCTCAATTAACCAACGCTGTAGAAAAAGCAAAAACAGTAGAAGGGCAAATAGATGCCAATAAACCAGGGCCGGATGGTTTCAGAACCGGTTGGGGGCACCTGGTAGAAATTTTTAAAACAACTTTTGGTGAAGAAAAGATTGTGAGTGGCGGTGGAGGCACTTCAGTACAAGGTGCAGTTGCCGAACAGGATATCAAGAAAAAACGCACCACCGAAGGTTTGGTGGCCGATGGTAACAGGCCCGGCCATGCCTTTACAGGAGAACGGGATGCTATGCCAAGCTGGTGCGGCATATTTACATTTTGGGCATTAAACAAAAGTGGTGTGCCCATGCCTAAATGGAAACTCGGCGAACGCATCATAAAACCCGAAGCTGCAAGGGCGCCAGGCAGTATGCCCATGCCCGGAGATATTGCTTACCGCAATGCATTCTCTCATTACGCCATAGTTGAAAGCGTTTCGGGTAATACGGTAAGAACAGTTAACGGAAATACAGCCGGCGAAGATAACCTCGGCGGGCAGGTACAAACCAAGGACCATCCTTTAGATAACTGGACCGCATTCTTCAACCCATTACTGGTAATGACAGGTAGTTTGGGAAGTGGCGAAGGTCCGGCAAACCAAAAACCAAAAACACTGGACGAATTAAGAAAAGAAGGATTGAATATAAACAGGAAAGAAGAAAATGAAGAGCATGAAACCGGTAGCGGTGGCGAAACAGAAATACAGGCTAAGCCTGAAATGAGTAACTGGCATGTTGATGCAAAAGGATCGCTGAATATTGCAGCGCCCATTGTACAAAAAGCCGAAGATGATAAAGAGCTGCAGAAAAAAGAAGGAGAGGAGCAGGAAGAAGAAAAAATAAGCTTAAGCCCGGTTAAAGCAATTCAGAAAAAAGTTACCGATGATCTTGAAGCCGAAAATGCAGGCAGTGTTGAAACAGATACTTTATCTGTAACACCCATTAGCCTCCAAACAAAAACACAAAACGAAAACA
The DNA here is from genome assembly GCA_016786725.1 of Ferruginibacter sp. Classification (GTDB taxonomy): domain Bacteria; phylum Bacteroidota; class Bacteroidia; order Chitinophagales; family Chitinophagaceae; genus Ferruginibacter. Next base: position 62,289 of record JAEUVU010000004.1, read on the forward strand.
GTTCTTTGAAAAATAATACCAATGTTCCTGTTCAGCAAAATGCCGCTATACACGAACGTGGCCCTCCGGTGCAGTTGAAGGCAGAAACCGGTACCATACAATGCTCGGTAATTGATGATGCACTGGAATATACCAGCCTGGGGGCATTGATGGACTGCGTTGATATTACAGATGCAGATGCCACATCGGCCTGCCTGTTGGGCAAAGCCAGCGAAATAGCCATGCACATACCGGGTTATAAAGCGCTGAGGGTTGTGCTTAACCGGGATCCGATAACCGGCGATTATGTAGAAAGAAACGGCCATAACTTTTTAGAAGCTGCATTCGATATAATGCCAGGCGGCGAACTGTTGTACCAGAAATTAGACGAACAACAGCAACTGGATGCTGCCGCTGCATGGATTGATGGTAAGATAACTGACCTTGAATCTATTGTGGACAGCCTGTTCAGCAATTTTGATCAGTTTTGGAATGGCCTGGGCATTACCGACTTTGGATCACCGATGGATGTACTGCGTGAAGGTGCAGGCATTGTACTGGGCTTCATTGAAAGCATTATCAGCTTTGCTGTAGATGCAGCATTGGAATTGCTGGAAATGGTAAAAGATTTCCTGCTTGAAAAAATTGTAGAATTCATTCAGGAACATACCACAGCATTTCCATTGCTATGCCTCATACTGGGCGAAAACCCGATAACCAAAGAACCTGTTGATCCTACCGGAACCAATATACTGAATGCATTGCTTGAGCTGGGTGGCGAAGAAGGAAGGATACAGCGGGACCAGATGATGGATACCGGAACCTTTGAAAAAGTGGCTGGTTATATTGATGAAGGTATTTCGGTATTCAGCGGTTTGTACGATGCCATCATACTTGGGTTCAATAATATCTGGGATATTGTAAGCATTGATGCCCTGATGGACCCGGTTGGTACGTTTACACAGATCTACAACATTTTTGCCGATCCGGTTATAAAAGTACTCGATTTTGTAGGCAGGGTAATTGAAGAAATACTGAAGCTGGTTAAAGAAGTATTGTTTAAACGTATCAGCGAAGAAGCAAAAAAAGTAAGGGGATACTTCCTGGTAACACTGCTTATTGGTACCGATCCGTTTACCGGCGAAGCCGTTGACCCATCGGTTGAAAATATCATCCATGGCTTTATGAGCCTGATGGATGGCGGGGAAGAACAGTTTCAGCAGATGAAGGAAAGCGGCGCTATTGCCAGAACGGTGGCCAAGGTAGATAAAGCGGTGAAGAAACTGAACATGACTTTGGAATCCATCATTCAGTTATTTACTGATTTGTGGAATTCATTTACGTTCAGCGATTTCTTAACGCCCATACCAACCTTCCAGCGCATCATTGCCACATTTGGCGAACCGATAGGAAGGCTGGTTGCATTTGTAGTGGAGATTGTGAAGATTGTTATTACCGTCATTCTGGAAATAATGAATTTCCCGTTTGATACGGTCAATAACATCATCACCCGCAGCATGGCGGCTTTTCACAGCATTAAAAAAGATCCGATAGGATTTTTAAAAAACCTGCTCAGGGCCATCAAGCAGGGCTTTATACAGTTCTTTGATAACATTGTTACGCATTTGATAAATGGCGTCGTCGGGTGGCTGATGAGTGAATTAAAAGATGCCGGCATTCCGGAGCTTACCGATTTCTCATTACAGGGAGTAATTGGCTGGGTGCTGGAAGTGCTGGGATTAACCATGGAAAAAATATGGGAAAAGCTGGCGGCACACCCACGCATTGGCCCGGCAAGGGTTGCCCGTTTGCGTAGCATGATAAACACACTCGAAGGCATCTGGACCTTTATAAAAGATGTGCAGGAAAGAGGCATGGCCGCCATCTGGGATAAAATTCAGGAGCAGTTGAGTAACCTTTGGAATGTAGTACTGGATGCAGTGAAGAACTGGATAATGGAAACCATCATCACACAGGTAACTGTTAAGCTGCTCGGTATGCTCGATCCAACAGGTATCATGGCAGTGATAAACAGTTGTATTGCCATCTACAGTGCCATACAAAGCTTTATCAAGTACCTGCGTGAAATGCTGGAGATACTGAATGCATTTGTAAATGGCGTGGCAGATATTGCAGAAGGCAATGTAACCACTGCAGCAAATTACTTAGAAAGCACAATGGGCCGTGCAATGCCGATAGTAATTGGTTTCCTTGCCAACCAGGTTGGCCTGGGCGGTGTGGGCAGAAGGGTAGGTGAGATGATTGAAAGTGTAAGAACCATGGTGGATGAAGCTTTAACGTGGCTGGTAAATAAGGCAGTGGATACGGGGATGAGTTTATTGGATAGGGTGATGGGAACAGGGGGAAGCGGAGACCCTGTTGCTGGCGTAAAACAAAGTTTGCACCAGGCAGAAACACCTTACTTATCTAATGGAGCAATCAGGCATGAAGAAGCACAAACTGTTGCACAAACTGTCGCAACACAAAATTCTTCTGTTGTCAGTTCTATCCAGGTTCAGGATGGGGGTAATAGCTGGAATTACAATATCATCCAACGATCCGAAGAACCTGGCCCTAGAAAAGAAGAAGTTGCAGCAGACGTAGGTGTTAGTGATTTATATTTTGATAGGGTAAACGATACGTATTATCAGGTAACAGCAATTACCGGGGAAAGATGTTCAATGCGGTTATTAAACATTACAATATCCAGTGTTACTTACGATATTGCTACGGTAAGAGAAAACACTACATCGGGTAGTTGGCAAAAATTAATGCCAGGAGGATCTGCACCTGTACGAAATGGAGATCTTATCAAAGTGCCGTATAAAACCGGGTCATACCTGGCGTATATAACAGAGCCTTTTGGCCCTGGGGTGGTAACTTATCAGTTTAGAGGACAGAATGGCAAGCATGGAAAAAACTTTTTAGAGTTTGTTGAAATGCTAAGTCGCGGACAAATTTATGTAATTAGAGTTGATGCGGCTATGCTGAGAGGGGAAACGCCGTCGGCAGCACTACGGGCATGGGCACAGGGACGGCTGGCACCAACAGATATTGACCCTGCGTTTCCGTCTTTAACGGTAGATAGTACTGCCCAGGCAGATCACATTGTGCCGTTTAGTGAAATAATAGTAATGACGAATTTTGATTTATTAACGGTTGAGCAACAAATTGCTGTTTTAAACCTGCAATCAAATTTTGTAGCGTTAAGCCAGCGGGCAAATGGCTCAAAAGGTTCTAGGTCTTATTCACAATGGACAAGGCATGCAGATTTAGGGATAGATGTTGATGCCAGTTTTAGAAGGCAAATGATGCGTAGAGAAGTAGAAGCCAGACAGGCAGTTGAAGCTAAAATTGCGGAGTATTTGGCAATGAATCTTTCTCCTGAACCGTAAAAATTTTAAAAATTTGGAAAAAATATGAAACCTTCCATCTACCGTCGCACACGCCGCCGCACCGCTTCGCATGAAGCTATCAATACAAATAAAGAAAGCAAACAGGATCAGCAGTTCTTTGGCGAAACAACGCATGAACCTTTCTTTAAACCTGCAATGGCTATGCAGCAAAGCGTACAGCGTAAATGCGCCGATTGCGAAAAAGAAGATAAAGTACAAAGGGCCCCCGAAAAAAAGGAAGAAGAAAAAGTAATGAAGAAGGAAGAAAAGAAAGAAGAAAAACTGCAAAGGGCACCTGATAAAAAAGAAGAAGAAAAAAAAGTACAGAAGAAAGAAGATAAGAAGGAAGAAGAAAAGGTGATGAAGAAGGAAGAAAAGAAAGAAGAAGATAAAGTTAAAAAAAAGGAAGGTGCGGCAACATCATCCAATACAGCTACTACTGCGTCAAACTATATTGGCTCTATTAATGGCAAAGGCCAGAGTATGACTGCCAGCGTGCAATCATTTTACGAGAACCGTATTGGGGCCGATTTCAGTGATGTAAAAATTCATACCGGAAAGGAAGCTGCTGAATCGGCAAAAGATATCAATGCACAGGCCTATGCTTATGGAAATCATATTGTTTTTAATGAAGGCAAATATCAGCCAGAAACGTGTGAGGGTAAGCATTTGCTGGCGCATGAACTTACGCATGTAGTGCAGCAAAACGCTGCCGGAGAACTTATCAGCAGGGCCCCGGATGATGGTCATGATCTTACTTCTTCATTACTTTCCGGGGATACCGAACTTGAAAAATGTTTCGACAATGAAATAATTATAAGGCCATTTAGCAAAGGCGGCCATGTAAAAAAATTACAACAAGGTTTGATGGCATTGGGGATACCATTGCCAAGATTTAAGGATGATGGCGATTATGGTTCTGAAACTATTAAAGGTGTGAGAACTTTCCAGGAGAAAGCACAGATGGACACAAGCGAATGGGATGGTATAGTTGGCAGAAAAACCATTGGCCTGATGGACATGAGCCTTCGCAATTCCGGTATTACTAAAGACCCTGATAAAGCAAAAGATGATTTTGTATTAAAAGACGAAAAGAAAAAAATAAAAGATGAATCATGCAAAGGCAAAAGTGCTGATAAGCCTTGCACCGATATAGAGAAAGACATTGATGCAGGGGTGGATAGTGTAGTTGCTTTAATAGATAAAGTGGAGAGTAAGCAATTGCCGCCTGTTGTAGATGGAAAAACTGATTACCCGGCTGTCTTTAATCTTTTATTCCGCTTTAATGATACGAGACCGGTTGAAGAAAAGGTAAAAGAGGTTAAGCAAAATTATGCAGATACAAAAAGCTTTGTAAAATTATTGAAGACCGATAAAAGCCTTATCCGGTGCGGTACTGAGTGTGATGGCGGGTGCCGAAGTGGTTCACCGGCCAATCATCATTTTGACGAAACAACACAAAAGCATATCATTACTTTTTGTCCGGATTTTGCTACCAGAAAAGACAGCAAACTGGTACTTTTGCACGAATGTCATCATGCAGCTGTAAAAGGCTCAAGGGATATTGCATACGGCAATACAAGGCTTGTTGAGAAGCTGGATCATTTAAAAGCCCTGTTAAACGCTGCAACCTTCCATTTGTACGCCGGTATGGTTGATGATCCCACCAGTGTAACCATCGGTCCAACGGTAAAAGACACCAATGCTATAAAGGATAATACTGCAAAGGGAAAAGTTGACCTTGCACTTGCTTTTATACAACAATGGTTCAGGTTGGTAACATTTGATATTTCGGAAACTGTAACCGCTATGGAAGAGGCCAATGTCAAAGGCCATTATGTTGAACTGGGATATAGCGACATTGTAAATTCGTTTCACAAGTGGTTTGGTATAACCAGCCAACCGGCTCCACCGTCTAAAAAAGATATAACAAAAGTAAAAGCTATTGAAGAGCGGACCAATACAATGGAAGACGCTTTTAAACAGGCTTTTAATATAAAAGAATCAGCAGGAGGAAGTTTATGGGAAAGAGGGCCGGGTAAAGAGATACAGCTAAATAAGACAACTACCGATCTTGAAATAAAGCGCCTTGTTATTGCATTGTTACAGGAATTGGTACATGCTACACCGGATATCAGTGCAGCATCGGAACCTTTATATGTGGGTTCAATAAACGATATAAGGAACAGGAGAGCACTGGATCCGCAGTAACTAAAAATTGCTGTTTAAAAAAGTAAACAAATAATTATGAAATCAGCTAATATACGCCGCCGCTACCGCAGGTCCGCTGCTAAGGAAGCAGTCGCCTCTAAAAAAGAGAATCAGTCAGAACAACAATTTTTTGGCGAAACAACACATGAACCTTTCTTTAAACCTGCAATGGCTGTGCAACAAAATTTACAACGCAAGTGCGCCGACTGCGAAAAAGAAGATAAAGTGCAACGATCTCCCGAGACAAAAGAAGAAGAAAAAGTAATGAAGAAGGAAGAAAAGAAGGAGGAGAAAGTGCAGCGGACTTCTGATAAAAAAGAAGAAGAGAAAAAAGTGCAGAAGAAAGGTGATCAGAGAGAAGAAGAGAAGGTGATGAAGAAAGAAGAAAAAAAGGAAGAGGAAAAAGTAAACAAAAAAGAGGATGCTGCATCAACAAACAGTACAACCACTACCGCTTCAAATTATATAAGCTCCATTAACGGTAAAGGCCAAAGTATGGATGCCGGCGTGCAATCATTTTACGAAAACAGGATAGGAGCTGATTTTAGTGATGTAAAAATACATACCGGTAAAGAAGCAGCCGACTCTGCCAAAGATATCAATGCACAGGCCTATGCTTATGGCAATCATATTGTTTTTAACGAAGGTAAATATCAGCCGCAAACAAGTGAGGGTAAACATTTGCTGGCGCATGAGCTGGCGCATGTGGTGCAGCAGCTTTCTGGAAATAAACAGGTAAACCGAATCTCGTGTGGCGAAACGCCACCAACTGCACCCCCACGTGTAGCACAAGGGCAACGAAATACAATTGATGCAAGAGCACAAGCTATTATAGACATTGCAGCTGATGCAACTGTTGCAGCATCTACCAGAGCAGTGAATGTGGTAAGCCAGATAATTTGCCAGTATTTCCCTGGTGAAGCAGCCAAGGTAGATTCTGTAATATATAATGCTGCTGAGGGGGGATTAGATACCAGTAGCATAGGTAGCGGAGCAACTACAACTGGCCGTATTACAGTTGGAGACTATTTTTTAACAAATACAGATAGCAGGAACTTTGCCAGGAGAGTTTTGCAGGTTGGACACGAGATCGATCATATTAATCAATATCGTACCGGCCTGGCAGGCCACAATAACCGTTTTGAAAGAGAATTTCTTGCTCACTATAATAATGCAATTGCCGACGAATTTGAAGGGACAGGCAGAATGTCAAGAAGTACCAGGTTAAATATTATTGATGGCGCACTTGATTATTATTTATGCATATCAACAGCTCTTCAAACTCAATATGCAACTCATCGAAGTACTTTGCGCACAAGCCGCCAGGCCTTAATTGATACTGGCAGGGTCGGTACCCCACCTCCCGAGCCTACGGCCTGCACTCACTAACGATAAATAAATCTTACTATATTTATATATGCTATTCCCGCTACACAATAAAGAACTGGAAACTAAGTTTGAAAAAATATTTTCAAGTCTGAGGATATTGATTACAGCCCGTATAGAAAAGCATCTGCAAAAAGGAAACCTTGATATTAATCAATGGGTAGATAAAAATTTAGATAACGATTTTTCAGCTATCAATACTGTATTTATTGCTAAACCTGATGTAGGATTTTTCGAAAAGATAATATTAACTGTAGCGTTGATACCCCATCTGCAACCCAATTTCTTCGAGCCAATCATTGCAGAGCAATTACCCAACGGCGGCGATTTTCCGGAGTTTGGCGGCATTCGTGCTACCAATCACCGCAGCCTGTTACCCACAGGCGAAACGATACAGTTTATTTTAGCCGGTACCAATATAGAAGACCGCTTAAAAGTGCAGCAATATTTTGAAGAAGAACATTTCTTTTTTAAGCAGGGCATTTTATGGCTGGAACCGGTGAAGGAAGGAGAACCAAAAATGAGCGGCAGAATAATTCTTGCGCAGGATTGGATTGATAAGATATTGTTTGATAAAGAGACAGCACCACGCTTTGGACTGGATTTTCCTGCAAAGAAGATCGTTACCAATATGGAATGGAATGATGTGGTATTGCATCCACATACATTGCAGCAGGTAAATGATATTGGCGTTTGGTTAAAATTCAACCACCTGGTGCAGGATGATACGAATCTGGGACGAAAAATAAAACCAGGATACCGGGTACTTTTTTATGGCCCCTCGGGCACCGGTAAAACCCTCACCACCGCTTTGCTAGGCAGGCAGTTTGGTAAAGATGTTTACCGGATAGACCTGTCGCAGATCGTATCTAAATTTATTGGTGAAACAGAAAAAAACCTGGAAACCGTTTTTAAAAAAGCTGAAACAAAAGACTGGATATTGTTTTTTGATGAAGCGGATGCCTTGTTTGGCAAACGTACCAATGTAAGCAGCGCTCATGATAAATATGCCAACCAGGAAGTAAGTTATTTATTGCAACGGGTTGAGGATTATCCCGGCCTGCTTATCCTGGCATCTAACTTTAAAAGTAATCTGGACGATGCTTTTCTCCGTCGTTTTCATTCATTGGTACATTTCCCTATGCCGGTTGCATCCGAACGCTTAATGCTTTGGAAAAAATCAATGCCCGAAAATTTAACCTTACATACTTCTGCAAGTTTAGAAGACCTGGCCAAACAATATGAGATGACTGGTGCCTCTATTTTAAATGCTGTGCATTTTGCAACCCTGCAATGCCATGCCCGTAATGAAGCAACTATTTACCAGGCCGATTTGCTGGAAGGAATCAAAAAAGAATTCTTTAAAGAAGAAAGGTCATTTGCCTAATACCAGGCGCTTATGGCATTCAAAGGCTTTCGTTTTATATCCGGCACCCAACATTCATCTGCAGCATAACCAACCGGTACCAGTAAATATGGTTTTTCATTTACGGGCCTGTTTAAGATTTTACTTAAAAAATTCATGGGGCTTGGTGTGTGGGTTAAGGCAACCAAACCTGCGTTATGTATGGCAGCAAGCAAAAAGCCACAGGCAATGCCACAACTTTCATTGGCATAATACGTATTTGATTTTTTTCCGCCGGCATCAAGCTCATAACTTTTTTTAAAAACGATGATGAGGTAGGGTGCAGTTTCTAAAAATTCTTTTTTCCAATCGGTTTGCAGTGGCAGCAGATCATCTTTCCAATCCTGTGGCATGCGCCCGTTGTAACTTTCGTATTCTTCTTTTTCGGCGGCTGCACGTATTTTACTTTTTATTTCGGCATTACTGATCACACAAAACGTCCAGGGTTGTTTATGAGCGCCACTGGGCGCTGTAGATGCCGTCAGCACAATATTTTCAATCACTTCTTTTGTTACCGGGTTATCCGAAAAATCCCGGCAGGTTCTTCTTGTATCCATCCATTCAAAAAAAGATGCGGCTTTTTTTGTCATCTCATCAGCTTCAAAACCTTCTTTGTTAAATTTCACAAAGGGAAAACCATTTATCAGTTTTATATCTTTCATAAACTTATTTTACCGAAATTTACTGCTATTAAATTTTATTTCATGAAGAAATCAATTGCCTTCTTTTTTGTGACTGTATGTTATATCAGTTCATTTGCCCAAACCGGATACTTCGGCTCCGCTCAGTACTGGCAACAGGCTGTTAAGTACAATATGAATATTGATATGGATGTAACTACCAACAGGTTTACCGGGAAACAAAAACTTGAATACAGCAATAATTCGCCCATGGCGCTTAATAAAGTGTTCTATCATTTATACTTTAATGCCTTTCAACCCAACAGCAGTATGGATGCCAGGAGCCGTGAGCTGGGAAAGGTTTTGGTAAATGGCAGGCCCGATTGGGACGGAAGGGTTAAAGACAGGATATTAAACCTGAAACCAGAAGAGATTGGGTACCAAAAAATAATTTCATTAAAGATGAACGGTATTGCCCAGCCGTTTAAATACCACGAAACAATACTGGAAGTAAATCTTACCAAACCCATTGCAGCAAAAACAAAAGTTGTTTTTGATATGGAGTTTGAAGCACAGGTTCCGTTGCAGATACGCCGCAGCGGAAGAGATAACCCCACAACAGGAGTAAGGTACAGCATGAGCCAGTGGTACCCCAAAATGTGTGAGTACGATTATGAAGGCTGGCATCCTACACCTTATGTTGCCCGTGAGTTCTATGGTGTATGGGGTGATTTTGATGTTACAATCAATATTGAAAAATCATACAAACTTGGTGCAACCGGTGTTTTAGTGAATGCCAACGAAATTGGCTGGGGTTACGATGTACCGGGAACCGAATTAAAACCAACTGCCAAAGCAAAACGAAGCTGGCGATTTACTGGCCAGAATATTCATGATTTTGTCTGGACGGCAGATCCCGAGTATAAGCATCTTACATATAAAATGCCGAATGGCGGTCCCACTTTGCATTCTATTTATAATTACAAACCCAACGACGCCAAAAATGATTCGGCATGGGCACTTGTACTTACTGCAGCTGCAAAAGTGTTGCCCTTCATTGAAAAAAACTTTGGCAAATATCCTTATCCTCAATACTCTTTTATACAAGGTGGTGATGGCGGTATGGAATATCCGATGGCTACTTTACTGGTAGGCCCTGGCTTAGGCACTGTTTTTCATGAGTGGCTGCACAGCTGGTACCAGATGATGCTGGGCACAAATGAAAGTATGTATGCATGGATGGATGAAGGCTTTACCAGTTATGCTGAAGAACTGGTAACAAAATTTTATGATGATGGTAAATCCTCAATGAAAGGATACAAAGAAGCATTCGCAGCAAATCCCAATAACAAAAACCTGAAGGAAATTGTTGAAAATTGTCCTGAAGACCATGGCGGCGCTTACTTCAGTTATTTTAACCTGGCCAAGAGTGGTTTTGAAGAGCCTATGACAACACATGCAGACCATTATAATTCCAACTATGGTTATAGTAATGCTGCTTATTCAAAAGGCGAAGTGTTTATGGAGCAACTGGGTTATATAGTTGGAGCCGAAGTTAGGGATAAGATATTGCTGGAGTATTATAACCGCTGGCGCTTTAAGCATCCCCATGCAAACGACTTGATAAGAACCGCAGAAGATATAAGTGGTATTCAATTAGATTGGTATAAAGAGTATTTTGTGAACACTACAAAAACCATTGATTATAAGATTGACAGTTTGTGGGAAGAAAATGGTGTGTCAAAGATCCGCCTGAAAAGAATTGGCCATATGCCTATGCCGATTGATCTGCAATTGACATATAAGGACGGAAGTACAGAAATGTTCAACATACCATTGAACTTAATGTTTGGCAGCAAACCAAATGAAAGGCCTGTACAAAAACGTGAAGTGCTGGAAGAATGGAGGTGGACGCACCCAACCTATATTGTTGAAATGAAAAGAAGGCTAACCGATATTAAGATAGCAGAGATAGACCCTTCAAAAAGAATGGCGGATGTTGACAGGAAAAATAATTTACTTGAGCTAAACTGGTAGGTTCTATGCTGTATTTACATGGCCTGACGCCCTCGTCTGACCATGTAAATGCAATACTAAAAATTAAACCATGGAAATAAATATCCGCAGGATAGGGTTTAGCGATGCCCCAACCTTATCAGATATAGCCCGGAAAACTTTTTACGATACATTTACCGGAACCTGTACCGAAGAAGATATGCAGGGATTTTTGGATCAGTATTATAGTGTTGAGCAATTGGGTAAAGAATTACTTGACATTGAAACATTTTGTTTTTTTGCTGAGGTTGGAGGGACACCGGTTGCTTATCTGCAGTTTAAAGAGAGTTACGAAAGTTTCCCGGAAATAAAAAAATGGAAGGCGATGGAACTGAAAAGGATCTATGTACTGAAAGAGTACCAGGGAAAAGGAATTGCACAAAAGCTGATGGATTTCTTTTTAGAATTTGCTGTTGTAAATAAATATGAAGCTGTATGGCTTGGTGTGTGGGAGCATAATTTGCGGGCACAAAAATTTTACGAAAAGTATGGATTTATAAACTCCGGTTTTACACACGATTTTCCGATTGGGAGTACACCACAAACAGATTTTTGGCTCTGGAAGTTTTTTTAAACAACACCCCCGGAAATTTCCGGGGGTTGTTGTTCGTGCCTGTCTGAATCAATATTTTTATCGTCCAAAATATTTATTCACTGCTTCTACCCGGTTGGTAACATGCAGTTTCTCATAAATATGGTAAACATGTTTGCGTACTGTTTCTGTTGTGATACAGAGCTTATCGGATATCTCTTTGTATAAAAGACCGGTTGAAAGCATTTCCAGTATCTCATTTTCCCTTTTAGAAAGTACAGATAGTGATGAACCGGCAGATGTTGTAACTGTTTTATTTTGAAAAGCGGCAACCACTTTACTCGCTATCTGGCTGCTCATGGGCGCACCACCCTGTATCAGCTCAGTAATGCCTTCCAGCAGTTTGGCGGGCTGCGTTTTTTTTAAGATATACCCGCTTGCCCCGGCACGAAGGGCCTCAAATATTTTTTCATCTTCCTCATATATCGTACACATCATAAATAATATTTCCGGATTGCTGGCCTTCAATTCTCTCACTACTTCAATACCGTTCATACCATCACCTAAACCAATATCCATTAAAACAACCTTTGGGTTAAGATCCGGTAACCTGATAAGAGCCTCTTCACCGGTTATACATGATCCTGCAAGAATATATTCACCTGAGGATTCTATGATCTGCTCCAGCGCCTGGCGTATGTCATTATTATCTTCAACTATTGCAACAGAATTATTCGTCATTTTACAAAAGTGCCATTATTAATTTAATTGTACAATACCCTAAAGTGGTAATAGGTATTACCTAAGCGGAACATATAACAGGTATTTTTCAACAAAGAAAGGCCGGGCGAAGATTTTTTCTATTTCCCAAACAAAGGGTTTACAGCCGCTTTCATGTATTTCCTGGGCCAGGTCGCCGCCTTTAAGGCAGATAAGGCCATTAGGGACATCTTTAACAGCAAGTTTGCTTTTCTGGATGAGGGGCTTGCTCCAGTACCAAAGATCTTTCAAGGGAGCAACAGCTCTTGAAATCACCACATCAAATTTTTGGTTTTTTATTTCTTCTGCACGGCTATGCTGTGTATTGAGATTATCAAGCCCGATAGCAGCTGCGACTTCTGAAACAACTTTCAATTTTTTGTTGATGCTGTCAACCATATGAAATATTGCATCCGGAAACATGATGGCCATAGGAATGCCGGGAAAACCGCCGCCGCAACCAAGATCCATCACCTGCATGCCTTGAGTTAATTCAAATTTTGCTGCAATGGCCAGCGAATGCAAAACATGGTGCTCATAAAAGTTATCCATGTCTTTACGGGAGATCACATTTATTTTTGAATTCCAATCAGCATATAAATTCTTTAGAGCAGCAAACTGCTCCAGTTGCTTTGGAGTAAAATCACTGAAATATTGTTGTATCAAATCCATAAAAAAATAAAACAGGGTCTTCGCACTTACCTTCCGGTTCCCTCTCCTTGGGAGAGGGTTGGGGTGAGGCCGGAGTGTCTTCTACTTCCATCCCTTCTTTGGTCTTTTAAATACCGCCACTGCAAATATCAGGTAATAAAAAAACATCCAGATATCTATAAAGAAAAACCAGGGATACATGGCCTGTTCGTTCAGCTTTTTCAGGCAAGGATATAAAATGACAGCCTGTATTAAGAAACGGATACCAAATACGAGTAAAGCTAATTGCCAGTTATAAAATAACAGCGAAGCTGCCAGCAACGGATAGAACATGATGTGTGAAAAGGTGTATAAGCCCAGCAAAAATTTATGCGATGATTTATAAAATTTGCCCGTGCTGTAATGCCTGTTCTTTTGCTTTATCCAGGCGTTCCAGGTTTTGGGTGGTTCGCTTAAAGTAAAAGCATCCTTATCAATATTTATTTTAGTATTCTTTTTTGTGGCAGCCATGTTGATGAACAAATCATCATCGCCGCTGGGGATATTGTTATGTGCTGAAAAACCTTTGTGCCTGAAAAAAATTGTTTTCTTATAACTGAGATTACGGCCCACCCCCATATAAGGTTTGCCCGCCAGTGCGTAAGAAAAATATTGCAGCGCTGTATGAAAGGTTTCCCAACGTACAATTTTGTTTAACAGCCCCGGTTTTTTATGATAAGCACCATAGCCTAAAACAATCTCTGTGTTCTCATCAAAACTCTGCTGCATTTTATCAATCCAGAGTTCGCTTGCAGGCACGCAATCAGCATCAGTTAGTAAAACAATTTCATGCTTAGCTGTTTTTATACCGATACTTAGTGGAAATTTTTTACCGGGTATCAGTTTGGCTTCCTGTTTTAGCTCTACCACCTGCAACTGGCGGTACTCTTTCTGGTATGCTTCCAGCAGGTATTTGGTGTCATCAAAAGAATTGTCATCTACTACAATCACTTCATGTGTTGTGTTGTATTGCTGAACCAGCGCTCCCGGCAGATTTTTCGCTAAATTTGCGGCTTCATCACGTGCACAGATGATGACAGATACAGGATGTGTTTGCGAAGTGCTTTTCTTTTTTGGTTTGTAAAAAGCAAGTCGTACAAAGAAAAACAGGTAGTAAAAAAGCTGTATCAGGGTTACCAGGCAAAAAGCGTAAAAAACCATTTGCCCGATCTGGGTAAAATTCATGCAGCAAAAATAAGGAAGTAAAAAGTAAAAATTCAAAAGTCAAAAATCAAAAGGATTAATGCCGGCATTACATTTCAATCTTCAGCATACCGATACAGACTCCAAAGCAAGAGCAGGAAAGATAACTACTGATCATGGAGAGATTCTTACTCCCATCTTCATGCCTGTTGGAACAGTTGGAAGTGTAAAGGCTGTAACACAACAACAGTTGCATGAGGAAGTAAAAGCGCAGATCATTTTAGGAAACACTTATCATTTATATTTGAGGCCGGCTTTGGAAACGCTGGAAGCTGCAGGTGGCCTCCATAAATTCAACGGCTGGTACAAACCCATTTTAACTGATAGCGGTGGTTACCAGGTTTTTTCACTGGCAAATAATCGTAAGCTTACCGAAGAAGGCGCTTTGTTTCAAAGCCATATTGATGGCAGCAAACATTTATTTACACCGGAAAATGTGATGGACATACAAAGAATTATTGGTGGCGATATTGTAATGGCATTTGATGAATGCCCGCCTTATCCCAGCGATTATAAATATGCCAAAGACAGTATGGAGCTAACGCATCGCTGGCTCGACAGATGTTTTCAGAGATTTAATTCCACACCAGATAAATACGGCTACACACAAAACTTATTTCCTATTGTTCAAGGCAGTACATACAAAGATCTGCGTACGGCGTCGGCAGAATTCATTGCATCGAAGAATGCAACCGGCAATGCTATTGGTGGTTTAAGTGTGGGAGAGCCTACTGAAATGATGTATGAGTTTACAGAACTTTGCTGCAATATTTTACCGGTACAAAAACCACGTTACCTGATGGGCGTTGGTACTCCCTGGAATATTTTAGAAAGCATCGCTTTGGGTGTGGATATGTTTGATTGTGTAATGCCAACCCGTAATGGCCGCAATGCTATGCTTTTTACCAGTAATGGGGTAATTAATATTGATAATAAAAAATGGGAAAAGGATTTTTCTGTAATTGACGACGGCATTGATTGCCATACAAGCAATTATTACAGCAAAGCTTATCTGCGCCATCTCATGAAATCGAAAGAGTTTTTAGGGCTTACCATTGCCAGTGTACACAATCTGGCTTTTTACCTCTGGCTGGTTGGCGAGGCCCGTAAGCACATTTTGGCCGGCGATTTTACAGGGTGGAAGAATGAAATGGTTGTGAGGCTGCAGCAGAGGTTGTAAACTTTTGTAAATTCAGCTAACTATAAAAATCTTTTGTTGAAGGTTGGCAACCTTTTAGCATTTACAACCTATTAACAAAAAACTATGGCTGCGGCACAATAATTGAAAAAAGCAAGATTGTTCTTTTATAATTATCTTTAAAATCTTAAACCCAGTTTATAATGAAGCAAAAAATACTCAGCAGCCTCATTGTGTTACTTTCTCCTTTTATTGTTTTTTCTCAGGGCGGCAATGTACAAAATGCCAGCATTCCCAAGGATGCACCGGTTAATGTAAAGCTTACTGATTTTAAGAACAATATACTCAACAACGAAATAGTTATTTTTAAAAGCAGCCTGAATGGCAAAGAATACCAGGGATTGACAGATTCACTGGGTAAATTTTCTTTTCGCCTTCCGGTAGGGGATAAATATGAAATTTATATCCTCGGCTTCAAGGATTCTGTTTTGAATGAGAATGTACTCACGATTCCTCCAACAACAGGTAATGCTTATTATAAAAACCCTTTTGTGGTGGAGATACAACATTTGCCTGCAAAGAGCTTTATTTTGGAGGATTGTAATTTTGAAACCGGTAAAGCTGATCTGCAGGAAGATTCTTATAAAGTAATTGATGAACTGGTGGCTTATCTTAACCGTAAGGATGATGAACGTATTGAACTGGGTGGTCATACTGATAATGTTGGTAATGCTAAAAGCAACCAAATACTTTCTGAAGCCCGTGCAAATACTGTTAGAGCTTATTTGATTATGAAAGGCATTGACCCAAGCCGGGTTACTGCCAAAGGTTATGGTTTAACCAAACCTATTGCCAGCAATAAAACTGCTGACGGCAGGGCACAGAACAGGCGGACAGAGGTAACGATACTGCAATAAAAATATAACAGATAAATAAATCCCGTTTGGCTTATGGCTGAACGGGATTTTTGTTTATCAGGAGTTTCACTTAATCTGAAGGCCGTTCGTATGTAGTACCATTATTTAAAAGCAGAATACCTTCAACCGTTTTGAATTTTGTTCTTACAAATGAGTCCTTCTCGTAATTTAATTTTCGTTTTACAGAGAAATGTAAATGTGGCCTTAAAACAAATCCTGTGCTTCCGCTATAGCCAATCAATTGCCCTTTGGTAACGAACCCGCTTTTGGCAGCAACGCCACTTTTCTTCAAATGCCAGTAGCAGCCAAAGCTTCCATCGCTGTGTTTGATGATTATGTAGTTTGCTTTGTTTTTATATTGAGAGAGTGGGCCACCTTCATCACTGTCGTGTTTAAATGCATAGATAATACCTTCCCTGGCTGCATAAACCGGCGTTCCTACAGGCATGGCAAAATCCAAAGCAGCTGTGTTTTTGTGAGAGAATAATCCACCGTATCCTTGAACAACTCTATGGCTGGTGCCTTTTTCAAAAGGAAGTTCGTAAACATAATCATCCAGATTTTTTGTAACGCCGGAAGCTAATATTGAGAAAACATAAAGGCAGGCAATGATGAAGACAGTCGCAATGATTGCTTTTTTAATGACCGATCTCCAGGAACGTTTATTTTCCATGTTGAATCTCTATGAATAAATAATTCAAAAATAGCAGAAAGGTTTAAGCAGTACAGACATAAAAAATCCCGTTCAGCAACGCTGAACGGGATTGTATTTTCAAAAGAAAAACTCTTATTCTGCTTTTGGTTCTTCTGTACCAGCGGCTGCACTTGCATCGCTGTCCATCTTAGCTTTCAAATCAGCTAAAGCGCCGATATCACCCAAAGTTGATTTTTCAACTTTGCTCTGTAAGTTCTTTACAGCTTTTTTGGTTACTTCTGCCTCAGCTTTCTTTTCTTTGATCACAGCTTGCTTTTCTTCTTCAATCACTTGTTCCCAAAGACGTGCATGGCTCAACACAATACGCTTGTCGTTACGGTCAAATTCAATTACTAAGAATTTGGCTGTTTCTTCTACGCCTACAGTTTTACCGTCTTCTTTCGCCAGATGCCGGGCAGGAGCAAATCCTTCCAGTCCGTAAGGCAATTGAACAATAGCGCCTTTATCATCTTTCTTAACAACAGTTCCTTCGTGCTCGCTGCCTACCGGGAATGTAGATTCCAAAGAGTTCCATGGATCTTCTTCAATTTGTTTGTGGCCCAACTGAAGTTTGCGCCCTTCCTTATCAATATTCATGATGATAACTTCTATCTGGTTACCAACTTTTGTATATTCATTCGGGTTGTTGAAACGCTTTAACCAGCTCAGGTCGCTGATGTGGATCATACCACCGATACCGGTTGTTAATTCAACAAACACACCGTAAGGAGTAATGTTTTTAACAGTACCCATATGCTTGCTTCCTTCCGGAAATGAAACTTCGATATTGCTCCATGGATCTTCGGTCATTTGCTTGATAGACAAACTCATTTTACGGGTTTCTTTATCAAGGGTAACAACTTTTGCTTCGTACTCGTCGTTTAACTTAAAGAATTCTTTAGCGTTGATTGGCGTGTTAGCCCAGGTAATTTCACTTACGTGTACCAAACCTTCAACACCTGGCATGATCTCAAGAAACGCACCGTAATCTTCGATATTAACTACTTTTCCTTTTACAATTTCACCTTCTTTCAGGTTTTCTGTAAGGGTATCCCATGGGTGAGGCGTTAATTGTTTTAAACCAAGGCTGATACGTTTTTTATCATCATCAAAATCCAATACAACCACGTTCAGTTTCTGGTCCATCTTCAATACCTCTGTTGGGTGGTTTATACGACCCCATGAAATATCGGTGATGTATAATAAACCATCCAAGCCGCCAAGGTCGAGGAATGCACCAAAATCAGTGATGTTTTTGATGGTTCCTTCCAATACCTGCCCTTTTTCCAGTTTACCCATAATTTCGGCACGTTGTGCTTCAATATCGCTTTCGATAAGTGCTTTGTGAGATACAACAGCATTTTTGATTGCTTCATTAATCTTAACCACTTTAAACTCCATGGTTTTGTTTACAAACTGATCGTAATCAGTAACCGGTTTTACATCTATTTGAGAACCTGGTAAGAAGGTTTCCATACCAAATACATCAACGATCAAACCACCTTTGGTTTTGCTGGTAACCAAACCGGTAACAATTTCACCAGTGCGGTGTACTTCCACAATGCGTTCCCACGCACGGGTGGTACGGGCGCTTTTGCGGCTAAGGTGCAGGTTGCCTTCACGGTCTTCTTTTTCAACAACCATTACTTCAATAACGTCTCCCACTTTAACACCACCTGGTATGTCGCGGAATTCGTTCAAAGAAATAAGGCCATCGCTTTTAAAACCGATGTTAACAACAGCATCAGTTTTGGTTAATGATTCTACAGTTGCCTGTATCATTTCGCCATCAGCAATTTGTTTGAAGGTGTTGTCGTAAACCGTGTCGTACTTTGCTTTTTCTTCGGCGGTGTAACTGGTAACATTGCGTTTGTCAACACTCCAGTCAAAATCGTCGTGAGCAGTAGCAACAGTTTCTGCAACCGGTGCTTTAACTTCTACATCAACAACAGGCGCTTTAGCTTCTGCAACTGGTGCAGTTGTTTCTTCAACCGGTGTTGGTGTAGTTTCGTTTGTTTCTTCCATCTTTATTTTTTACAGGTTTTGTTTGTTATCGCAGCAGCTTAACTTTTTCAGCCAAACCTCCTGTGCATCTGCGTTTAAAGTTTGATAATATCCCATTTTTCCCTTCGACAAGCTCCGGATAATTTTGGGAGTGCAAAGGTAGAGTAAATAAAGGGATTTGCAAGCCTGGAAATGGCTATTTTTCGCTGTGGGAGCAGATTTGAGGGTTTTTTGTAATAAAACTTCAGTTTTACTGCAAAAATGACCTGATCTCAAAAGCCAAGCGATCAATATTTACCATTTCTATGGGATGAGAAGTGTTGGGCAAAATTGCTAATTGCGCCTTCGGTAGAGACTTATAAACGGCTACAGTTTCATCCAACGTAACCATTTTGTCCCTGTCTCCAAGCATAATTAAGGTAGGATGTTGAATTTCAAGATAATCACCAGATTTCAACGGATTATCTTTTCCCATTTCGGTGAGCATTGCGGCAGTTTTTTCTAAAACCAGCTTCCAGTCGTTGGGAGCATGGCGTTTTTGTAATGCAGCAGCAAAATCAGGTAGCTTTTCTTCAATTTTGGCCGGGTTCAACATTTTTGTTTCGTTGGCAGCAATAGTTTCGTCCCAGTTAAATTTGGTTGCCAGGGTAATCATCTTTTTTACTTTTTGAGGATGATGTTTTGCCAAATACATGGCTACATATCCTCCCATGCTATACCCAAAAATGTGGATGCTTTCTATATTGTTTTTATCCAGAAATTGAGTTACTTCTGATGCAAAATGAGTGATGGAAAATTCTTTATCAGCAAGCGGCAAACCGCCATGGCCGCTGAAATTGAGCCGGTAGACAGAGTATGAACTTTTCAATTCCTTCTCCAGCCGTGATAGCTGATCTGCAGCGCCTATAGCACCATGCAGTAATAAAATGGCTTGCATATTATTTATAAGGCTAAAATAAAAGCACAAAAAAAATCCCCCGGAATTTCGGAGGATTTTTTTATATAAAATTAAATATTAATTGGCTCTCTTATCATTTTCGCCTGCAGCTTTAGCTTTTTCAGCCTTATCTGCTTTTACTTTCTCTTCATCAGAAAGAACTACTCCGGCAGCATTAACAGAAGTCTGGGCTTGTTGAGCCTGTTGTTGTTTAGCTTGCTCTTTAGCCTTTCCCCTGCTTACAGGAGCAGTTTGAACAGCTTGTTTATCAGCAGCTGTAGTAGTAGCAGCAGTAGCAGCAGTAGCAGGAGCTAGATCAGACTCGGCCACTACGGCGGCTTTTTGTGGAGTTGGGGCTGCAGCTGAAGAAGTGCTTGTAGAAGCCTCATTTTTCTTAAACTTAGAACCAGTTTGTGCGTTAACTGCACCACAAACTCCTAACATGATTATTGAAGAAAGTAAGATTTTTTTCATTGTGTTTGTTTTAGTTTTATAAATAAGTAATTAGTTTAAAATTTTGTTTTTAATACAGGGTTTATGTATTTACAACAGGATGTAAATATACTTTTTTTTACAAAAAAAACAAGAATCTTTATATTTTTTGCTCTTTTTTTAAAAGCGATCGCCCTGTATTGACTTCAATGCAAATATAATGATAAAAGGTACCTGCTTTTTACTATTTATCAACATGGTTATTTAAATCCCATTTAACAGTAATTCATTAAAATTGGTTAAGGTAGATATTTTCAGGTCGGCAGCCGCCCAGCCAGGCTTTTTACTATC
This sequence comes from Ferruginibacter sp., assembly GCA_016786725.1. Lineage (GTDB taxonomy): Bacteria > Bacteroidota > Bacteroidia > Chitinophagales > Chitinophagaceae > Ferruginibacter. The sequence goes on from JAEUVU010000004.1 coordinate 82,997, forward strand.
GTGTAATGAAGGCACAACCACACACTTCATTTTAGCTGCTTTGGCTGCAACCATACCGTTGAAGGAGTCCTCAAAACATACACATGTTGAGGGCATAGCGTTTAATTTTCCGGCACAAATTAAATATACCTCAGGGTGGGGTTTTCCGTAAGCCAACCCGGCAGCAGAAGAAATGGCCTGCAAATGGTTTTTTATACCAAGCAATTCAACCACCAGGTCAATTAATTCAATGGGAGATGAACTGGCCAACCCGATCTTAAAATTACGCTCCCTGAAAAAATTAAAAATATATTCTACACCCGGCATTGGTCTCCCTTTTTGCTGCACCAGCCTGATAACCTCATTAACAATGATTGTTTCAGCATTTGCAATATCTTTTTCCGGTAAGTTAAAATAGCTGAACCAATGCTCTAAAAACTCTTTTGTACGCAGCCCCGTTGTAGTAAGATATTCTTCTGCGGTTAATTGTTTTCCATACCTAAGGAACAGGGCTTCCGCAGCTTCTTTCCAAAGAGGTTCCGAATCGATGAGCAGGCCATCCATATCAAAAATTACTGTATTCAGTTGCATGGCTGCAAATATAAGATGTGCTTAGGCTAACCGGCAATTAGTTTAATTTTATTTATTAATACCAGTTTGTATAAATTGCAGTTACGATAAAGGAATAAAAAAGATTGATACATGGGTAATTTGCTGAAGGCTTTTAAGGAATCGGGTTTTGTAAAAGGATTGGTCTATACAGTTATCGGTTCTATCTCTTATCCAAAGCTTGCCATGATGAATAAGCTGCAGATAAATGGTATGGAAAAGCTGCAGAAACTGCCAAAGAGTAATGTGCTGTTTGTAAGCAATCATCAGACTTATTTTGCTGAGGTCATTTGCTTTTTACACATTTTTTGTGCGGTAAGCTGGCGTAAGAAAAACAAATTAGGTATTCCCTGGTATTTATTGTGGCCTTATACAAGAGTGCAGTTTGTATCGGCCGAAGAAACAATGAAAAAAAATTTCATGAGCAAGGTATTTGCTTTGGCCGGCTCAATAATGGTTAAGCGGGTTTGGGTAGAGGATGGCAAGGAAACAAGAAAAGGCCTTGATCCAAGCGATACCCGTAAAATAGAAAGGGCATTAAATAAGAACTGGGTGATCACTTTTCCGCAGGGAACTACCACGCCCTTTGTGCCGGGCCGCAAGGGCACTGCATTTATAGTAAAGCATCACAAACCCATTGTGATACCTGTTGTTGTTAACGGCTTCAGCACTGCCTTTAATAAAAAAGGAATAAAAGTTATTAAGAAAGGAACCCGGCTCACCGTAACTTTTAAAGACCCGATGCAGATCAATTATGAAGACTCAACAGAAACCATTCTTGAACAGATAATGGATGCTATTGAACAAAGTGCCAGGTTTAAGCCGCAGCAACCTGTTTAATCTTTAACAAACAAAGATTTTAGTTCAGTGGCTTCTTCGGGTTTCATTTTTCCACCCAGTATCAGCCTTAATTGCCTTCTTCTTAAAGCGCCGTCAAACAGTTTTTGCTCTTCCTCTGTTTCCGGAACAAGTTCATTCACTTTCCTGGGTTTTCCGTTGGGATCAAGCGCTACAAAAGTGTAATAGGCTTCGTTGCTTTTATATTTATACTGCTGAATGGCATCTTCTCCCCAAACATTCAAATGCACTTCCATACTGCTGTTGAAAGAACGGGTTAAAGTAGCTTCAATATGCACCACATTACCCAGTTTGATGGGGTTTTCAAAAGATATATTATCAACTGAGGCAGTAACTACTGGTGCACCGCAATGTTTCATAGCGGCCAGTGCAGCGGCAATATCCATCCAGTACATTAAGCGGCCGCCCATCAGGTTGCCGAAAGTATTGGTATCGTTTGGTAAAACCAGTTCTGTCATCACCACCAGCGATTCACTTGCTTTCTTTTGCATAAAAAAAAATTTTTGCAAAGATAAGCGGATTTAAAAGCGGGGAAATGTCATCTGTTTATTTTTAAAATCAGGATATTTGTCATGTTTAAATATTTGGCAGTTCGTCTTTGTTTTATGAATTTCGGGCAACGAATTGCAAACTATGACCGGTCAATCAAAAATCTCCTTCGACAATACTGAATATGCATTTGCCTACAAAACAGATGCTGAGTTAAAACAGGCCAATTTTCTTTTTAGTATCATGGGTAAACCCTGGCTGGTTAATATGGGGCTTAAAATAACTCCTGCTTTTATTAAATGGGGCATACCTTTTACAAAAACCATCATCCGCAAAACCATTTTTAAACAGTTTGTTGGCGGAGAAACATTGGAAGAAACTGCAAGAGTTGCCGATAAATTAGAGCAATATAAAGTGCAGGTTATCCTTGATTATGGCGTGGAAGGAAAAGAAGGCGAAGCAAATTTTGACCATGCCCGGGATGAATTTAAAAGAGTGATTGATTATGCAGCTACACAGGCAAATATTCCCTTCATGAGCATTAAGGTTACCGGGTTTGCACGTTTTTCTTTACTGGAAAAATTAGATGCTGTCATGCACGCTTTGCCTGGAACATTGATGAAGCGCTACCTCCAGGCAGTTGAATCTTTGAATGAAGAAGAAAAGGAAGAATGGCACAGGGTAAGATTACGTACACAGCAATTATGTGAGATTGCTGATAAAAAAAATGTTGGAATTTTAATTGATGCCGAAGAAACCTGGATACAGGACCCGGTGGATGCACTCACCATTTTAATGATGGATGTTTTCAATAAAAAGAAAGCCGTAATTTATAATACGCTGCAATTATACCGTCACGACCGGTTGCAGTTTTTAAAAGATTCTTATGACGCTGCCGAGGAAAGGAATTTTATTCTGGGCGCTAAACTGGTACGTGGCGCATACATGGAAAAAGAAAGAAACCGTGCTGCAGAAATGAACTATCCTTCGCCCATACAACCCGACAAAGAAAGCTGCGATAATGATTACAATGCGGCAGTTGAATATTGTGTTGAGCATTTAGATAAAATATCGCTGATAGTAGCATCACACAACGAATACAGTAATTTATATACCACACAGTTGCTTGATAAAAAAGGATTGCCGCACAATCATCCGCATGTTCATTTTTCTCAGTTATATGGCATGAGCGATAACATCACTTTCAATCTTGCCAAAGCCGGTTGCTCGGTAAGTAAGTACCTTCCTTTTGGCCCTATCAAAGATGTAATTCCCTACCTCATGCGCCGGGCCCAGGAAAACAGTTCTGTATCCGGCCAAACCGGTCGTGAACTGGGCTTGATAAAAAAAGAACTTCAACGTAGAAAAACTACATAGTAATTTTACGATATTAAATTAAAAGGATAATTCGTTGATTATTTTTTATGATAATATTTTATCTTTGAATAATCTTGATGTTGACCCGCCTTTTAATACCATCACTACTGTACCTTTTTCCCTTTGTTTTAAATGCACAGGTTAGAAGCATACCTGCTATTAAAATAAATACGCCCATAAAAATTGACGGCAGCCTTGAAGATGAAGCATGGAAGCCTATTGAACCCACCGGAGATTTTATAACCATCTCACCTGTGTTTGGAAAAATATCAACCCGTAATACCAAAGTAAAAATAGCTTACGATAACACCGCCATTTATATTGGCGCTTATATGTACGATCATCCATCAAACATACGCAAGCAGTTAACAGCCCGTGATATGCTTGACAGGCAGGACGTAGATATCTTCACGGTTGGGTTTGATACGTACCATGATAAACAGAACGGTTTTGTTTTCAAAGTTTCTCCTGCCAATGTTCAGGCCGATCTTAAAATTTCTCAAAGCGCAGGCGTGGTATATGATAATAGCTGGGATGCTGTTTGGGAAAGCAAAACGAGCATTAAAGGGGATGGCTGGGTTGCAGAAATAAAAATTCCTTTAAGTGCCATCAGGTTCTCAAAAAAAGAGCTGCAGGAGTGGGGTATCAATTTTGCACGCTTTACCCGTAAAGAAAATGAGAACAGTGTCTGGAATTCTATCAACCCAAATATTAGCGGGGAATTAAATCAATGGGGCGTGTGGACAGGAATTAATAAAATATCCCCACCAACAAGGTTGTCCTTTTTACCATATCTCTCCGGAGGGTTCAGGGTATCGCCAACTGCCAAGGGTAATGTAACAGAATTTTTAAAAAGCGGGGGTATGGATGTAAAATACGGCGTTAATGAAAGTTTTACACTGGATATGACCCTGATACCCGATTTTGCGCAGGTACAAAGCGATAATGTTTTACTGAACCTTTCTCCCTTTGAAATTAAGTTTGATGATTACCGGCCTTTTTTTACAGAAGGGACAGAACTTTTTAATAAAGCAGGATTGTTTTATTCAAGAAGAATTGGCGCTGCACCCGCCCTTGCTGCAACAGTGCTGGAAAATTATGGTGATAAACCCGGGTATAAAATAAAAAAGAACCCCGGCATAACACGTTTGTACAATGCAACAAAATTTTCGGGCCGCACCAGGGGAAACCTGGGCATTGGTATTTTCAATGCTGTTTCGGCCCCGATGTATGCAAAGGTTACCAACCTTATGACCAATGTTGACAGCAGTATATTAACCGAACCACTTACTAATTATAATATTATTGTGCTTGATCAGGCACTAAAAAACAGGTCTTCTATAAGTTTTACCAATACCAATGTGCTGCGCAAGGGCAACAGCCGCAATGCCAATGTAAGCAGTATTGATCTTTCGCTATTTGATAAAAAGAACAATCATAATTTTTCATTTTCCGGGCGTTACAGCAGCATCTGGGGTAAGCAGGAAAATAAAAACGGTTATACAATCACATCCGGCTTTGGCAAAGTAAGCGGCATAATCCAATACAGGGCTTCGCTTGCAATTGAAAGCGACAAGTATGACCCCAATGACCTGGGTTTTTTATACAATAATAATTCTTTTGAGTACAGTGCTAATATTGGTTATATCATGAACAAGCCAACCCGTCACTTTCTCATTCATAATTACAGGTTCAGTTTTACAAACAGTTATTTATACAAGCCTTTTGCATGGTCGGGTTTTCAGATGAATGCAAGCGCTTTCTTTTTGTTCAAAAATTTTTGGGATGTAACAGTAAGTTTTGAAAGCAGCCCAACCTGGAACAAAGATTATTTTCTTCACACAAATTATTACACCGGGTATTTTCTCAGGCGTACACCATATTATTACCTCGGCGTAAATGGCAGCAGCGACAGCCGTAAAAAACTGTATGTAAGCTGGAAACTTGGTGCCGCAGAATCTCCTTTGCCCAACGACCCGTATTGGGCCGGCAGCCTGAGCCTGCGTTACCGGTTCAGTGATAAATTTCAGATAAGCACAAGTATGGATATTACACAGGACAGAGGTAACTGGGGTGCTGTGAGGCTGTCAGACGGCTCATTTATTTTAAATACAGACGGATCTCCGGTCATTTCACGCCGCAATGTTAAAACCAATACAGGCATTGTTAGCGGTCAATACAATTTTACTTCCAGAATGAATGTAAACTTCCGTCTTCGTCATTACTGGTCTTATTTGCACAATACCAACTTTTACAATTTAAAATCTGATGGTTACTGGCGTGATACAACTTTTTTAAACAACCATAATTTAAACTTCAACACATTTAATCTTGACATGTTTTTTACCTGGGATTTTTTACTGGGCAGCAGGCTTACCATTGCCTGGAAAAATGCGTTGGGCAGTAATGTAGCCATTGATCCATATGACAACACTTCTTATTTCAAAAATTTCGGCAAGTCGGTTAACAATCCACACAGCAATGAGTTAACCGTTAAAATTGTTTATTTCCTAGATTATCTTAAACTGAAAAGGAAAACATACCGGTCTTAATAAGTTTAGAATTTATATTTTAAACTTTGTTAGATTTGTTTCCTCATCTGCCAATCTTTTTTTATTTTGTAAAAAACAACTCTTATGACACAGGAAACAACGACCGATGTATTAAATATAGAAGAACAGGGCAAACCAAAATTGCCTGTTGGTTTAAACATCCTCACTATTTTAACCTTTATTGGCTGCGCCTGGGAATTATACAGCACTGTAAGTAATTTTTTAGGCGGTAAAAAATCGCTGGAAGAATTGGAAAAAGCGCAGGAACAACTTGCCGAAGCTCCTTCATGGGCAAAAAAAATGGCAGGGCCCGAAGTGCAGGAAATGATGCGCCAGGCGCTTGATAACAAGGTTCCGCTTTTAATTATAGGTTTAACTGCTACAGCCCTTTGTGTGTATGGTGCCATACAAATGCGTAAGCTAAAAAAAGAAGGTTATTTTATATGGCTGGTTGGAGAGATTTTACCTTTTATCAGCGCAGCTATATTTATGTCGGCACTGTTCAGCACTATTTATATTTACTTTAGTGTTTTCCCTTTGTTGTTTATTATTTTATACACCGTGCAACGTAAGCATCTTAAAAACTAAAATATAAAAAAAGATCCGCTCTCATAGCGGATCTTTTTTTATAAGGCTTTTGATATGGAGCCATTAAGGATTTTGATGAGGTACAAATGCTTGTTTTCAAAATAGTCTGGCTGGGTGGTTTTTTTATTTTGGTTTACGGGCCTGAAATTATATTCACAAAAAACTTTCTCATTCTTATCAGAAATATGGTTCATAAAACTGTCAGGATATTTAGCCAGCAACTTTGTAAACAAGTAAACCGATTCGTAACCTTTGTAAGCCATATCACTGGGTTTGCCCCTGTATTTATTATTGTAAGCCTTGTATAGTGATTTGCTGAAAGCGCTGGTCTTATCGGTATAAAAAGGAGTGGTGAAATATACGGGAAAACCTGCCAGGGTTTTTTTATTGAAGAGGGCAGAAAAACCATCCCAGTTAGGCATGCCGATTAAAGTAATATTGTAGTTTTTATTAAGCTCATAGCTGGCTTTGGCAATATCGCCGGCAAAACTTTCGTCAAGGCTGCCGCCTATAATTACATTTTTGCTGTTGCTGTCTAACTTTGATTTAAGAAATGCTGCAGTTACATTATCATCCATATTTACTACCTGTATCGGCAATAAGGGTTTACCATCCTGCTCATTCATCATTTTAAAATAAGACGCAACCATATCTTCCTGCCTTCCTGCCTGCCTGCAGAGATATATCTTATCGCTGCCATGATTTTGGAGGATATAACTATATATAGCATCACAATGAGCTTTCAATGTTGAATTCACAACTACCAGAAAGGGGTTGGCAGTAACACCCGAAACATTTGGATAGGTTGCAGATATAAACGGAATATTTTTTTGTAATGCAAAAGCGGCCAATTGTGTAAAATCTTCATCCCTTACACTGCCGATGATCAGCTGCAGGCTGTCTAATTTTTTGTTGCGTATCAGGTCGGGTATTTTTTCTGTGTACGATTTGGTATCGTAAATGCTGGCGTCAATATAATCTTCACCAGCTTGCAAACTATCCAATGCAATCAAAGCACCCTGCACAAAATCAACAGCAGGCATTATAAAACGCGGAACAGCCTGCCTGTATTTAAAAGTATTCTTATTAAATACCGAATCAAGATAAAGCGGTGCAAAAATGCCCACTTTGTAAACAGGTGCTTGTTTTGGAGCATCATCCTGTGCATACAGTGTTAATGAACCAAAAGAAATAACCAGTAAAAAAACAACAGGGGTAATAAATCTCTTATACATATATGTAAGTCTAAATTCAAACGATCATTCCTAACCTGCCTACCGGCAGGCAGGTTCCTAATTCTCAACTCCTAATTCCTTTCTTATTCCCACTCAATTGTTGCAGGCGGCTTACTGCTTATATCATACACCACACGGTTTATGCCCGGTACATTGTTGATGATCTCGTTGCTGATATCTGCCAGAAAGCTGTATGGCAAATGCGCCCAGTCAGCCGTCATACCATCAACCGAGGTTACAGCTCTTAATGCTACCGTAAATTCATAAGTTCTTTCATCACCCATCACCCCAACACTTTTTACCGGTAATAAAATAGTGCCTGCCTGCCACACACTTGAATACAAGTTATGTTTTTTTAATCCGTTTGTATAAATCGCATCAGCATCTTGCAATAACCGTACCCTTTCGGCAGTAACTTCTCCTAAAATTCGTATGCCGAGGCCAGGACCGGGGAAAGGATGGCGGAAAAGCATTTCATGCGGAATATCCAGTTCAAGCCCAACACGCCTTACTTCATCTTTAAAAAGCGACCGTAAGGGCTCTACCAGTTGCAGTTTCATCGTGTCTGGAAGTCCGCCTACATTATGGTGAGATTTGATGGTTGCAGAAGGCCCGTGAATGGACAACGATTCGATCACATCGGGATAAATAGTACCCTGCCCCAGCATTTCGGCACCTTCAATTTTATGGGCTTCCTGGTCAAATATTTCAATAAATGCGTTGCCGATCGCTTTCCTTTTTTCTTCCGGATCTGTTTTGCCTGCCAGTTTGCTGTAAAAATGATCCTTTGCATCCACGCCAATCACATGCAGTCCCAGTTTTTTATAAATAGCCAGTACATCTTCAAATTCATTTTTTCTCAGCACGCCATTATCTACAAATATGCCATAGAGATTTTCGCCTATGGCTTTGTTAATTAAAGTAGCGGCCACTGTACTGTCAACACCGCCACTTAAACCCATGATCACTTTGCTATTGCCGATCTGCTTTTTGAGTGCTTCTACGGTGTCGGTGATGAAATGAGCAGGTGTCCAGTCCTGGCTGCAACCGCAAATATTTACCAGGAAGTTTTTTAGTATTGTTTTGCCTTCGGCAGAATGATAAACTTCAGGATGGAACTGTAAACCGTACAAGGGTTTCTCGTTGCTCGTTGCCTTTTGTCCGTTATTAGTTGTTCGCTTGAAAGCTGCAACCGGGATACTCTCCGTCGTTCCAAGCAATTCAAATCCTTCAGGTAATTCTTTAATGGTATCGCTGTGGCTCATCCAAACCTGGGATGAAGGGGAAACATTTTCTAAGATGATATCTGTTTTGGTTATAGAAAAAATTGCCCGACCATATTCTCTTTTATCACTTTTCTCAACCTTGCCTCCATAATTCTTTGCAGTCAACTGTGCTCCGTAGCAAATGCCTAAAACAGGCACATGCTCAGTCATGGCTTTTACATCAGCCTTCAGGGCATTTTCTTCATTGACAGAAAAGGGAGAACCTCCCAGGATGATACCCTTTAAAGCCGGCTCATAAATTATTTCCTTATTATAAGGGGTGATCTCGCAATAAACATTCGCCTCCCTTACCGCACGGGCAATAAGCTGTGTGTACTGGGAGCCAAAATCGAGGATGAGTATTTTTTCTGTCATAGAGCTGCGAAGGTAAATAAATGTTGCATGTAATCTTATTACAGGGCTGCCAACCTTTCAAAGGTTGGCAGCCCTTGCTGCAATTTGTTGTATATATAAGTGAGGTTAAGGTTACTTTTTTTATATTTATGCAAATTATCAGCCATGAAAAAGATTGTTTACTTATTTTCTCTTTTACCCTTTTTAAACTCGTGCCGCTTCACAACCGGAAGCGGCAATATTATATCAGAAACACGCCAGACCGGCAACTTCGAAGGTATAAGTGTGGGCGGAAGTTTTGACGTAGAAGTAAAGACCGGTACCGAAACCTCTGTAGTAGTTGAGGCTGATGATAACATCATGAAATATATTGAAACCACCGTATCGGGCGGTGTTTTGCGGATACGAACAGAAGGCATGAATAATTACTCCAATGTGCACATGAAGGTACTTATTACTGTTCCTGGTTTAAACAGCATAAAAGCCTCAGCATCTGCCGAAGTAGAAGTGGAAGGTATCTTGGCAAACCAGGGCAGGTTGATTTTTAAAGCAAGCAGTTCTGCCAGTATCAGGGCCGAGGTAAATGCACCGGAAGTTGAAACAGAAGCCAGCAGCAGTGGAACTGTAACTTTAAGCGGTAAAACAAAAACGCATAAAGCAGGTGCTTCAAGTAGCGGAGATATTAAATGTTTTGATCTTTTAAGCGAAAATGTGATAGCAGGTGCAAGCAGCAGCGGAAATATAGAGGTTCATGCCAGTGTAAGCCTTAATGCACAGGCAAGCAGCAGCGGCTCGGTAGATTACAGAGGTGCTGCAACCGTTACCAAATCCGAAAGCAGTAGCGGTTCGGTTGAAAAAAAGGACTGATTTTCAGAGATAATACTTAAGTATTACCCAATTTTCCGCATTGTACATAGTTGAAAAAGTTTTCCAAAAAACTTTACGCTTTCCTTTGCTGTTTACTTTCATACCCCTACCTTTGCACTCCAAATTAAAAAACGGATTTAAAAAGTTCTTTTTATATGTCACAGAGAATCAGAATCAAATTACAGAGTTACGATCACAACCTGGTAGATAAATCAGCTGAAAAGATCGTAAAAACTGTACGCAGCACAGGCGCAGTAGTAACAGGTCCTATTCCTTTACCTACTCATAAGAAAATCTTTACCGTGTTGCGTTCGCCTCACGTTAACAAAAAAGCCCGTGAGCAGTTTCAACTGTGTACACATAAACGTTTATTAGACATTTACACCAGCAGCAGCCGTACGGTAGATGCTTTAAGTAAGTTAGACTTACCAAGTGGTGTGGATGTTGAGATCAAAGCCTGATGAACTTCCTTCAATTTGAAGGATAGCAAAAGGTAAGTTCTTAAAAGAAAAAAAATAATGAACATCCATCTCCTCAATCCTGAGCGAAGTCGAAGGGAGGAGCGCTGGATATAAACAAGATACAATGAAAAGTATTATTGGTAAGAAAATCGGCATGACGAGTATCTTCGATGCAACTGGTAAGCAAACTGCAGTTACCATCATTGAGGCCGGACCATGCGTGGTTACACAAAAGAAAACCGTTGAAACAGACGGCTACAATGCTCTCCAGATAGCATTCGGTGATAAGAAAGAAAAGCACTCCGTAAAAGCTGAGATCAATCACTTTGCCAAAGCGCAAACCTCTCCTAAAAGATTCGTAAAAGAAATCCGCGATAGCGAAATTGACAAGAATGTTGGTGAATCCATCACTTGCGACATTTTCACCGAAGGTGAAAGCATCGAAGTGGTAGGTACTACCAAGGGTAAAGGTTTCCAGGGTGTGGTTCGTCGCCATGGTTTTGGTGGTGTTGGTCAGCAATCTCACGGTCAGCACGATCGCCAGAGAGCTCCGGGTTCTATCGGTAACTCATCAGATGCCAGCCGTGTATTTAAAGGTATGCGTATGGCGGGCCGTATGGGCCAGGACAGGGTAACCATGAAAGGACTGAAAGTGGTTAAAATTTTTGCAGAAAAGAATTACATATTAGTTAGTGGTTCGGTTCCGGGCCATAACGGTTCAATAGTTTTAATTCAAAAGTAATCCTTCGACTCCGCTCAGGATAACCAATAAAAATAAGTACAATGCAAGTAGATGTTTTAAATATAGAAGGAAAGCAAACCGGCAGATCGGTTGAATTACCAGATGAAATTTTTGGGATAGAGCCGAACGACCACGTTATTTACCTGGCTGTAAAGCAATACCAGGGTGCACAACGCCAGGGTACACACAAGGTGAAAACACGTATGGAAGTACATGGTTCGTCTAAGAAATTACACAAGCAAAAAGGAACCGGTGGGGCCCGTAAAGGTAACCTGCGTAACCCTTTATATAAAGGTGGTGGTACCATCTTCGGACCAAAACCGCACAAGTACGATATCAAATTGAATCGTAAGGTGAAAGACCTGGCTAAGATGGGTGCTCTTGCTTACAAAGCAAAAGAAAACGCTATCGTGGTTTTAGAAGATGTGAAAATGGATGCTCCCAAAACATCAACCTTCACAGGCATCTTAAACAAACTGAACATCAGCGGTAAGAAAACATTGTTCGTAATTCCTGAATACAACGATAACCTGTATTTAAGCTTGCGTAACGTACCAACTGTAAACGGTACTTTATTGAGCGACCTGAACACTTACGATATCTTAAATGCTAACGTATTGGTGTTAACAGAAAGCGCCGCTAAAATTTTTACAGAAGAAGCTGTAGAAGCATAAAAATAAAATATAATCTTCCCGATTGCCCCTTTGGGGGATAGGGGTAAAAATTAGAAAGACATGAAAGCGTCTGATGTACTAATAAAGCCGATCTTATCTGAAAAAGCTAATAAGCAGGCAGAAAAAACAAACCGCTACTCTTTTGTAGTGAATAAGAAGGCTAACAAGCTTGAAATTAAAAAAGCAATTGAAAGCTTTTATGGTGTAACGGTTGATAATGTTAACACCATCATCGTTCCTTCAAAAGCAAAAGCAAAATATACTAAAGCCGGATTTATAGTTGGCCGCAAGCCTTCTAAGAAGAAAGCGATCGTAACCGTAGCCAACGGCGAAACAATTGATCTGTACGGCAGCGAAGTATAAGACGCCCCTCCGCCCCTGAAGGGGGACTAAGCGGAGATCGAAATTTTAAATGAATGGTATTCAATTACCGCAAAAATTGAAAATAAAACATAATCTTCCCAATTACCCCTCCAGAGCGAAGCCGAAGGAAGGGGATAGGGGCAAAAGAAAAAGAAAATGGCATTAAGAAAATACAAACCAACAACAGCAGGAACCAGGTGGAGAATTGGTAATGCTTATGAAGAAGTTACTACCAACGTTCCGGAAAAAACTTTGCTTGAAAAGCAAAAGAATACAGCCGGTCGTAACTCTCAGGGCCGCAGAAGCATGCGCTACATGGGCGGTGGTAACAAAACTATGTATCGTATCATAGACTTTAAAAGAGATAAAAAAGATATTCCTGCAACAGTTAAGACCATCGAGTATGATCCAAACCGTACCGCTTTCATCGCATTGTTAAATTATGCTGATGGTGAAAAACGTTACATCATTGCTCCGCAAGGTTTACAGGTTGGACAAACCGTAGTTAGCGGCGATGCCGTTGCTCCGGAATTAGGAAATGCATTGCAGTTTAAAAATATGCCTTTGGGTACTAATGTTCACAACATTGAAATGCAGCCTGGCCAGGGTGGTATCCTGGTGCGTAGTGCCGGTACATCTGCACAGTTAAGCAATAAAGAGGAAAAGTACGCTATATTAAAAATGCCAAGTGGTGAGTTGAGAAAAGTGTTGATCAAATGCTACGCAACCGTAGGCGTTGTAAGCAACAGCGATCACAGTTTGGAGAGCATGGGTAAAGCTGGCCGTAACCGTTGGAAAGGTATCCGCCCCCGTACAAGAGCGGTAGCGATGAACCCGGTAGATCACCCGATGGGTGGTGGTGAAGGCAGGGCTTCTGGTGGTCACCCACGCAGCCGTAAAGGTAAATATGCTAAAGGACAGATCACCCGTACAAAAGGTAAAGGATCAAGCAAAATGATCATTACCAGAAGGAACGGTAAAAAATTACCTAGTTAATAATAATTAATCATTGTTAAAATGTCTCCCGATAAATCGGGAGAGAATCAACAAAAAAAATAAAACATGGCTCGTTCATTAAAAAAAGGTCCTTATGTAGAAGCTAAGCTAAATGCTAAAGTTGCTGCAATGATAGAAGGAAAAACAAAGAAAGGTGTAATCAAAACCTGGAGCAGAAGAAGTACAATCACTCCTGATTTTGTAGGACAAACTTTTGCAGTGCATAACGGAAATAAATTCATCCCTGTTTATGTAACTGAATTTATGGTAGGACATAAATTAGGTGAATTTGCACCAACAAGAAATTTCAGAGGTCACTCAAGTAAAAAGATAGCATAAAACAACGTTGCCCGTTTCTGGTTGCTCGTTGAACGAGAAACAGAAAAACGGGAAACAAGAAACTTAATAAAAAATGGAAGCAGTAGCAAAATTGAACAATTACCCCACATCACCACGCAAAATGCGTTTGCTGGTTGATTTGATCCGTGGTATGGAGGTTGAAAAGGCATTAGCCGTTCTGGAACATAATCCAAAGCACCCGGCTGTTCCTTTACGTAAACTGGTAATGAGCGCCATCAGCAACTGGAAACAGAAAAATGAAGGTGGTGACGAAACCGGCCTGGTTGTAAAAACCATCATGGTAGATGGAGCAAGGGTTATCAAACGTATGCGTCCTGCACCACAGGGCCGTGGTTACAGGGTTCGCAAACGCAGCAACCACGTAACGGTAGTGGTAGATCAAAAAGCAATTAAAAACTAATAATAAAACGAATTAACCAATAATATGGGTCAGAAATCAAATCCGATAGGTTTAAGGTTAGGAATCATCCGTGGATGGGACAGCAACTGGTATGCAAGCAAAACGGAATATCCAAAAAAATTGATTGAGGATAACAAGATCAGAAATTACCTGAATGCCCGTATCAACAAGGGTGGTATCTCTAAAATTGTTATTGAGCGTACGCTTAACAAATTGATCGTTACCATTCACACTTCAAAACCAGGTATCATCATTGGTAAAGGTGGTGGCGAGGTTGACCGTATCAAAGAAGAATTGAAAAAATTATGTGGTAAAGAAGATGTGCAGATTAATATATTAGAGATCCGTCGTCCGGAGCTGGATGCAAACATTGTTGCTGATACCATTGCCCGCCAGTTGGAAAATCGTATCAACTACAAAAGAGCTATCAAAATGTCAATTGCTTCTGCATTACGTATGGGTGCCGAAGGTATTAAAGTAAAAGTTGGTGGCCGTTTGGGTGGTGCTGAGATTGCCCGTAGCGAAGAAATTAAACAAGGCCGTACTCCATTACATACTTTACGTATGGATATTGATTACGCTAACGTTTTCGCTTTAACCGTTTATGGAAAAATTGGTATCAAAGTTTGGATCTGTAAAGGTGAGGTTTTAGGAAAGCGTGACCTGAATCCGAATGTAGTTGCCGGTGGTGGTAAAGAGTTGGGTGGTGAAAGGCAGCAAGGTGGATTTGAAAGAAGAGATGACCGCAGGGGTGGTGGAGACAGAAGAGGTGGTGGAAACCGTGGTGGCGGACAAAGAAGATAATTAAAAATTAAGAATTAAAAATTTAGAATGAGGGGAGTGTTGTTAGGCTTAACCCGAAACACATAACTCAAAACTCAAAACTCGAATAAGATGTTATCACCGAAAAGAACGAAACACAGAAAAGCCCAGCGGGGAATGATGAAAGGGAATACCAAACGTGGTGCTACCCTGGCTTTTGGAACCTTTGGATTAAAAGCATTGGGTGAGGTTTGGATGAGCAGCCGTCAGATTGAAAGTGCACGTCAGGCAATGACCCGCCACATGAAACGTGAAGGTAATGTTTGGATCCGCATTTTTCCTGACAAACCCGTTACCGCTAAGCCTGCAGAGGTAAGGATGGGTAAAGGTAAAGGTAACCCCGAAGGATGGGCAGCTGTTGTTCAGCCAGGAAGGATATTGTTTGAGTGCGATGGGGTACCAATGCAGGTAGCTAAAGAAGCATTTGCTTTAGCTGCGCAAAAGTTGCCAATCCAAACAAAGTTTGTAGTTCGTCACGATTACAAAGCATAATTAAAGAAATTATCAAATAGAACGATCATGTTAAAGAAAGTTGATTTTTTAAATAGCCTGAAAGGATTGAGCGAAGCAGATCTGAAAGCAAAGATTGCTGAAGACGAGTTGCGTATGAAGAAACTTTCATTTGCTCATGCAATATCTCCTTTGGAGAACCCTCAGAGTATCCGCTCTTTAAGAAGGGATATCGCCAGGTTGAAAACAGCATTAAAACAAGTACAGTCAGCATCATAATTGATGCATAAAAACTAATACAGTGGAAAGAAATTTAAGAAAAACAAAATTAGGCGTGGTATCCAGCAACAAAATGGATAAAACCATCACCGTAAGTGTAGAGCGTAAAGTAAAGCATCCGCTTTATGGAAAGTTCGTAAAAAAATCTACCAAGTTTCATGCTCATGATGAAAAGAATGAGTGCAGCATTGGTGATACGGTAAAAATCATGGAGAGCCGTCCTTTAAGCAAAACAAAACGCTGGAGACTGGTTGAAGTGGTTGAAAAAGTGAAGTAAAGCCCCTCCTGTCCTTCCCGAAGGGGAGGTAAATGGAGAAGATTGGAACGAAGATGATGATTTGTTAGTGCAGAAGTCGAAACAAATATAAATGTTGGGCCTCCCTTTCCTTCGGAGAGGGAACGAGGGAGAGGCCTCTAAAACAAACAAAGATGATACAGCAAGAAAGCAGATTAAACGTGGCAGATAACAGTGGTGCAAAGCAGGTACTGTGCATACGTGTACTGGGTAACAGCGGACAGGATTACGCAAAGATCGGTGACAAAATAGTTGTTACTGTAAAAGATGCGATGCCTGCAGGTGGTATTAAAAAAGGAACTGTAAGTAAAGCAGTTATTGTACGTACAACAAACAAACTGCGTCGTAAAGATGGTTCTTATATCCGTTTTGATGACAACGCAGTAGTGTTATTGAATGCATCTGACGAACCAAGAGGCACCCGTATTTTTGGCCCGGTTGCCCGTGAATTGAGGGATAAAGGTTACATGAAGATCATCTCTCTGGCACCTGAAGTTCTGTAAAGTTTCTCGGTTCTGGTTCCTCGTTTAAGGCGCTCTAACAAGCAGACCAACGAGAAACAAAAAACGACCAACGAGAAACAAGAAACGTATTTGAAAGAATAAAGCTATAAAGCAAAATAAAAATGAGTACAAGATTTAAACCTAAGTTCAACATCAAAAAAGGCGATTCTGTTGTAGTGATCAGCGGAGAAGATAAAGATTTGAAGAAGCCACGCAAAGTGTTGGAAGTAATTTTAGAAAAAAGCCGTGTATTGGTTGAAGGTGTTAACATCGTAACCAAGCATACCAAACCAACTTCACAAAACACCAAAGGTGGTATTGTGAAAGTTGAAGCGCCGATTGCCATCAGCAATGTAATGTTGTGGGATGCGAAATCTGGCGGCCCTTCTAAAGTTAAACGTACCAGGGAAAATGGAAAATTAGTAAGAATCGCTAAAAAATCAGGGGAGGTAATTAAATAATGAGCACAACTACAAACACTCCAAGGTTAGCAGATAAGTACAAAAAAGATGTTGTACCTGCTTTAATGAAAAAATTCAGTTACAAAACTGTAATGCAGGCTCCACGTTTAACCAAGATCTGTTTAAATCGTGGTGTTAACGGAGCTGTAACAGATAAAAAACTGATTGATATCGCTATTGACGAGTTAACAAACATAACCGGTCAAAAAGCGGTTTCAACCATGTCTAAAAAAGATATCTCAAACTTTAAGCTGCGTAAAAACATGCCGATTGGTGCCCGCGTTACCCTGCGTGGAGTTAAGATGTATGAGTTTATGGACAGGCTGGTTTCTGTTTCTTTACCACGTGTACGTGATTTCAAAGGCATCAACGACAAATCATTTGATGGCCGTGGAAACTACACACTGGGTGTTACCGAACAGATCATTTTTCCTGAGATTGATATTGATAAGGTGAACAAAATCACCGGTCTGGATATCACTTTTGTAACCACAGCAAATACCAACGAAGAAGCATACGAATTGCTTAAAGAATTGGGTATGCCATTTAAAAACATCAAGAAATAATTAAAAAAGAATATGGCAAAAAAATCTATTGAAGCCAGGCAGATCAAGCGTGAAGCAATGGTTGCCAAGTATGCTGAAAAAAGAGCAGCGTTAAAAGCAGCCGGAGATTATGCGGCTTTGGATCTTTTACCAAAGAACGCATCACCGGTTCGTTTAAAAAACCGTTGCCAGCTTACCGGCCGTCCACGTGGTTATATGAGACATTTTGGTTTATCAAGGAATATGTTTCGTGACATGGCATTGCAGGGCAAAATACCAGGCGTAACAAAATCAAGCTGGTAAAAAGCTGTTGATCGTTAATCGTTGCCCGTTGACCGGAAAGCAACGAACAACGAACAACAAAAAGCGAGCAACCTAATTAGGATATCGCATTGTAAAAAAATATTTTAATCAATTAACTGAAATAACAATGGTTACTGATCCAATCGCAGATTACTTAACAAGAATTCGTAACGCACAAATGGCCAATCACCGTATCGTGGAAATTCCTGCAAGCAATCTGAAAAAACGTATCACTGAAATTTTATACGATAAAGGATATATTCTGAAGTATAAGTTTGAAGATGATAACAAGCAAGGCGTAATTAAGATCGCTTTAAAATATGATGCTGCTACTAAACTTCCTGTAATACAGAGTTTGGAAAGGGTAAGCCGTCCGGGTTTGCGTACTTATGCAAAACCAGAAGAATTCAAACGTGTGAAAAATGGTTTGGGTGTTGCCATCATTTCTACATCTAAAGGTGTAATGACCGATAAGGAAGCGAAAGCACAGAACGTAGGTGGCGAAGTACTTTGCAATATTTACTAAGAATTGAAATTCTGATCAGATAATTAATCCGCCGGTCGGTGGATGAACACAATCAGAAATTAATAAAAA
This sequence comes from Ferruginibacter sp., assembly GCA_016786725.1. Taxonomy (GTDB): domain Bacteria; phylum Bacteroidota; class Bacteroidia; order Chitinophagales; family Chitinophagaceae; genus Ferruginibacter. The sequence goes on from JAEUVU010000004.1 coordinate 101,419, forward strand.
TAAAAATAAAAACCGACCATGAGTAGAATAGGAAAAAAGATAATTGAAGTGCCAGCCAGCGTAACTATAACAGTTGATGCTGAGAATATCGTTACTGTAAAAGGGCCAAAAGGAACTTTAAAACAGGCAATGGACAGGGATATGAAACTGGAAATGAAAGATGGCGTTGCCAACATTGTACGCCCGACTGACCAGATCCGTCATCGTGCTATGCACGGTTTATACCGTTCCCTGGTTGCTAACATGGTTAAAGGTGTTACTGAAGGATATACAAAAAAATTAGAACTGGTGGGTGTGGGTTATAAAGCATCTGCACAAGGCAATTTGCTTGATATGGCTTTAGGGTATTCTCACAATATCATTTTTGAAGTTCCTAAAGAATTATCAGTAACAACTTCGCAGGAAAAAGGACAGAACCCTATGATCAGTTTCGAGAGTATTGATAAGCAACTGATCGGCCAGGTTTGTGCCAAAATAAGAAGCTTACGTAAGCCTGAACCATACAAGGGTAAAGGTGTGAAATTTGCCGGTGAAGTGTTGAGAAGAAAAGCAGGTAAATCGGCAGGTAAATAAAAGTTTTAAACGTTCAACAGGTTTAATAAGTTTTTAAATCTCTTAAACTTTTCAAACCTTTTAAACATAAATTAATCCCTGGCAGCATCAGGGAGAAAAAATAAAATAAAAATGAACAACAAGTCAAAAGCAAGGGTAAAGATCAAATACCGCATCCGTAAAAAGATAAGCGGTGCCGCATCAAAACCAAGGTTAAGCGTTTTCAGGAGCAATACTGATATTTATGCACAGTTAATTGATGACAACAATGGCGTAACACTGGCCGCTGCATCATCTAGGCAAAAAGATATCCAGGCTCAAAAAGCGCCTAAAACCGAAAAAAGTAAAATGGTAGGGGCCGCTATTGCTACCAAAGCAAAAGAACTGGGTATTTCAACTGTAGTTTTCGACCGTGGAGGTTATATTTATCATGGCCGTGTAAAAGCAGTTGCAGAAGGCGCAAGAGAAGCAGGATTGGACTTTTAATTATAAAATTTCTAATAAGAAAAATAGATGTCAAATTTAATTACAAATAAAGTAAAAGCCGGCGACCTGGAATTGAAAGACAAGGTTGTTGCCATTAACCGTGTAGTAAAAACAACCAAAGGCGGACGTGCCTTCAGCTTTTCTGCATTAGTTGTTGTAGGAAACGAAGCTGGTGTGGTTGGCCATGGTATGGGTAAAGCCAAGGAAGTACAGGAAGCTATTACAAAAGGTATTGAAGATGCAAAAAAGAATTTGATAAAAGTTCCTATCATGCATGGTACAATTCCCCACGATCAGCTTACCAAAGAAGGAGCGGCTAAGGTTTACATCAAACCTGCGGCACATGGTACAGGTGTAATTGCCGGAGGCAGCATGAGAGCAGTTTTAGAAGCTGCCGGTGTTACCGACGTATTGGCTAAGAATTTGGGTTCAGCTAACCCAACCAATGTGGTAAAAGCAACTTTTAAGGCATTGGCTTCTTTACGTGAGCCGGTATCAGTTGCAAAAACACGCAATGTTTCTTTAAAGAAAGTATTTAACGGATAAAATGTTATAAGTAATAAGTGGTAAGTTTTACGGCTTACAACTTAGAACTTACCACTTACAACTTAGTAAAAATGAAAAAGATAAAAGTAACACAGGTTAAAAGTGTAATTGACCGCTCGGAGCGCCAGAAAAGAACTATGATCGCTTTAGGCCTGAAGAAAATGAATGCTTCTGTTGAAGTAGAAGCTACTCCTGCAATATTGGGTATGGTTACTAAAGTAAACCACTTGGTAAAGGTTGAGGAGTTAGGTTAATTGTTTTTCTTCTTGACTTTTGAATTTTTAATTCGAAGTCAAAAGTAAAAATTCAAAAGTTTAAACAGCGAGGGGTGATTCCCCGTAAGTACAAAATCAGATAAAAATGAAACTACACACATTAAAGCCTGCGAAAGGCGCTACACACAAAGAGAAAAGAATTGGCCGTGGTGAGGCAAGTGGTAAAGGCGGCACCTCTACAAAAGGAAACAAGGGTGGTCAAAGCCGTGCCGGTTATAAGAGCAAGAAAGCACACGAAGGTGGCCAGATGCCTATCCAGCGCCGTATTCCAAAACGCGGTTTTAAAAACAACAACCGTGTTGAATTTAAAGTATTAAATCTTGGCCAGATAGATACCCTTGCTGAAAAATATGGTATCACCGAATTCAGCCTGCAGAATTTATACATCAATGGTTTAATAAGCCAGTTTGATAGTGTAAAGGTTTTAGGCAACGGTGAGCTGAAAGGTAAATTCACATTTAAAGTGAATGCTGCCAGTGAAAAAGCAAAAGCAGCTATTGAAGCAGCCGGAGGTACTATCGAGATAATAAAATAATTTCCCGATATTTGCCCGACCCTTTAAAACGAGGGTCATTTTTAATTTAGAGCAAATCACTTAAATCGTTTAAATTCTGTGAAGAAGTTCATAACAACACTTAAGAATATCTGGAGCATAGAGGAACTGCGCAATAAGATAACTTTCACTTTACTGCTGATCTTTATCTACCGTATTGGTTCTTTCATTGTGTTGCCTGGTATTGATCCGAATAAATTAGCTGCACTTGCATCAAGCACCGAAAAAGGTATGCTTGGCTTACTTGATACATTTGTTGGAGGCGCTTTTTCCAAAGCTTCCATTTTTGCATTGGGCATTATGCCATACATTTCTGCCTCTATCTTTATGCAGCTGATGACCATCCTGGTTCCGCAGATGGCAAAAATTCAGAAAGAAGGTGAAAGCGGCAGAAAGAAGATCAATCAATGGACACGTTACCTCACTGTTATTGTTACCGCATTCCAGGCGGCAGCTTATATTGGCTATTTAAAAAGCCCGGGCAATGTGGAGGCAATCATTCCTGCATTCAGCAGTTACTTCTGGGTATCAACAGTAGTGATACTTACTGTAGGCACTTTGTTTGTAATGTGGCTAGGCGAAAAAATTACTGATAAAGGTTTAGGTAATGGTACTTCTATCATCATCATGGTTGGTATCCTTGCCCGCCTTCCGGAATCATTTATGCAGGAGTGGGATGCCAGGTTTACCAGGGGTGCCGGTGGTATTTTAATGATATTGATTGAGCTTGTTTTATTAATAGCTGTAATATTAGGAGTTATTCTTTTGGTGCAGGGTACCAGGAAAGTTCCTGTTAATTATGCAAAACAAATTGTTGGCAACCGCCAGTTTGGTGGTGCCCGTAATTTTCTTCCGTTAAAAGTAAATGCATCTGGTGTTATGCCGATCATTTTTGCACAGGCCATATTGTTCTTACCTACCTTGTTTTCTGCTGGAGGCACAGCTTCATGGGCACAATACTTTACAGATCATACCAAGGTTGGCTACATGATCATTTATTCTGTTGCGGTAATAGCATTTACATTCCTCTACACTGCATTGATATTTAATCCCAAGCAGATGGCCGATGAATTAAAACGCAATAACGGTTTTATACCGGGTGTTAAACCGGGCCAGCCAACTGCAGATTATATCGGTACCATTATGGACAGGATAACTTTGCCAGGCGCAGTTTTACTGGCATTTGTTGGTATCCTTCCCGGTATCATTCAATTGATTTTTGGAATGCAGCAGGGCTTTGCTACTTTCTTCGGAGGTACATCATTGCTCATTATGGTTGCAGTAATTTTAGATACTTTGCAGCAGATAGAAACACAGCTTTTAATGCGCCAGTACGATGGGTTAATGAGCAGCGGAAGGATACAGGGCAGGCAGCAGGTTTCTGCAGGAGGCATATAAAGACCAACCCCCAACGGGGGACTTAAATAAATAATTAAGCCCCGACTGAACAAGTCGGGGTTTGTTTTAAAAAAAGAAAAATGATTCATTACAAAAGCAAGGCTGAGGTAGAACTGATGAGAGAAAGCGCTTTGCTCGTAAGTGAAACAATAGCTGTAGTTGCATCCAGAATAAAACCAGGTGTAACTACCATGCAGCTTGATAAAATTGCTGAAGAATTTATAAAAGATAATAAAGCAACTGCTTCTTTCAAAGGTTATCATGGTTTTCCTTATGCATGTTGCATCTCGGTAAACGATGCAGTGGTTCATGGCTTCCCTACTAATGATGAATTGGTACCAGGCGACATCATTTCAGTTGATGTAGGTGTTTTTAAGAATGGCTTTCACGGCGACAGCGCTTATACTTTTGCCGTTGGAGAGATAAGCGATGAGGTGAAAAAACTTTTAAGGGTAACAAAAGAATCTTTATACCTCGGAATAGAGAAGGCCATAGCCGGCAACCGTGTTGGCGATATTGCTTTTGCCATACAGGATTATACCGAAAAAAAGCATGGGTACGGTGTGGTACGTGACCTGGTAGGCCATGGCCTTGGCCGCAGTTTGCACGAAGAGCCACAGGTACCCAATTTTGGTAAAAGAGGCACCGGCGCCAAACTTAAGGAAGGATTGGTGATTGCCATTGAACCCATGATCAATATGGGTACCAAAGATGTTGTTCATGATAAAGATGGATGGACAATAAGAACCGCCGATGGAAAACCCGCAGCGCATTACGAACACGATATTTGCATACAAAAAGGTAAGGCAGATATTCTCTCTTCTTTCACCCCGATAGAAGCTGCTGAAAAAGCGAATACTGAACTTTGCTCAGATTATTAACAATAAATCAGACTCAAGCTACAAGCTTCAAGGGGGCAAACTTTTATAGATTGCTTCTTCCTTGTGGTTAATAACCTGTAGCTACAATCTATCAATGAATAAAAAAAGACTTGTAGTAATTGGAGGCGGAGCTGCAGGCTTTTTTTGTGCAGTAAATGCTGCAAGGCTGAATCCTCAACTGGAAGTCATCATACTTGAAAGATCGAACAAACTCCTCAGCAAGGTAAAAGTAAGCGGGGGAGGCCGTTGTAATGTAACCCACGCCTGTTACAGCATTACAGAGATGATAAAAAAATATCCAAGAGGATCTGCATTCTTAAAAAAAGCTTTTCATCATTTTTTTACAAACGATACCATTGCCTGGTTTAGAGAAAGAGGTGTGAGTTTAAAAGCAGAAGCAGATGGAAGAATGTTCCCGGTTACAGACAGTTCTCAAACCATAATTGATTGCTTGATGAAAGAGGCAAATAAATACAAGGTTGAGATCAGGATGAATAGAGATGTGAGGCAGCTAGCAGTAAAACAGTTTACAGTGGGCAGTGGACAGCCGGCAAATGCAAAACGATTTGAACTTCTTTTTGCAGATAACAGTACTTTACAAGCCGATTTTATTTGTATCGCAAGCGGGGGCTATCCAAAACTTTTACAGTATGGCTGGATGAAAAATTCTGATCATGCAGTTGAAGAGCCGGTACCATCTTTGTTTACTTTTAATATGCCGGGCAATTCCATCACGGCATTAATGGGTGTTGCGGTTGAAAAAGCATCGGTTAAAATTGTAGGTTTAAAACTTTCAGAAAATGGTCCGTTGCTTATCACACACTGGGGTATGAGCGGCCCTGCTGTATTAAAGCTTTCAGCCTGGGGTGCAAGAGAACTGGCAAAAGCAAATTATTCATTTTCAATTCTGGTAAACTGGGTGCCGGAATTTAATGAAAACAGCCTGCGGGATAAAATGCAGCAACTGAGGTTTGAACTGGCAACTCAAAAAATAATTAACCGAAATCCTTTTGCATTGCCCAACCGGCTATGGGAATATCTACTTGTTCAATCGGGAATTAATGCTGATCTGCGCTGGGCCGATCTTCCTGCTAAAGAACAGAATAAACTCATTAAAAATTTATGTGCACAGGAATTTGCAGTAAAAGGCAAAACCACTTTTAAAGAAGAATTTGTTACTGCCGGAGGTATTGAATTAAATGAAATTGATTTTAATACCATGCAAAGTAAAAAACACCAGGGTTTATTTTTTGCCGGTGAAGTAATTAACGTGGATGGCGTTACCGGCGGGTATAATTTTCAAAACGCCTGGACTACGGGGTGGATAGCGGCGAAAGCAATTGCAACGTTTGAAAACGTTTAAATCGTTTAAAGGTTTAAGCCGTTTAAAGGTTCAATAAGTTAAAACAACCTTTAAACCTTTAAACCTTCAGCCCTTAAACGAATTTTCTTTTACTTTTGCTTCTCATTCATGGTATGAAAAAAATTGACCGCTATATACTGCTAAAATATCTTACTACATTTTTTTTCTGCCTCATATTGTTTACCGCTATTGTAGTTGTTGTTGACATCAGTGAAAAAACAGACAACTTTGTAAAATCCAAACTGCCTGTTTCCCGTATCATAACAGATTATTATTTTGGTTTCATACCCCGTATTGATGCCATGCTCTTCCCCTTATTTGTTTTTATTTCTGTTATCTTTTTTACCAGTAAAATGGCCGGCAGGTCAGAGATCATCGCTATCCTCAGCAGTGGTGTAAGCTTCAGGAGGATGTTGATGCCGTTTGTTGCAGGCGGCATCCTTTTATCTGTTGTTTTGTGGATGGGTTATCAGTATATAGTACCCAAGGCAAATTTTAAGTGGGCAGCTTTTGAAGCAAGATACATAGATGGCCCCCGGGCGCCGGATGCCAACAATTCAAACTACAAGCAGAAGCTGTATTTTAAAATGGATTCCTTTACTTATGTTGGTATCAGATCTTATGATACGATGCTGAAATCGGGTAATGGCTTTTTTGTACAGCGCTTCAAAAAAAATAAACTGGAGTACAACCTGAGGGCTGAACTGTTTAACTGGGATACCACACAAAAAAAATGGAAGCTGCTGAATGTTGCTGAACGCAGGTTAGACAGCATTTCTGAACGGTTTACCAGGGCGCCCGAAATGTTCGTAAACTATAATTTTAAACCAAGGGACCTCAGGAAAGATGAATTTCTGAAAGACCAGATGCCCACACCTGAACTTGACGACTTTATTAAGCTTGAAAGGCTGCGTGGTTCCGAATCGCTGAATATGCTGCTGGTTGAACGGTACAACCGGGATGCAATACCTGCTTCGGTGCTGATACTTACCATAATCGGCGCTGTACTTGCATCCCGTAAAATAAGAGGAGGAAGCGGCCTCCACCTGGCAATTGGTGTAATCATCAGTGTGCTTTACATTTTATTCAGCCGGTTCTCCATTGTGTTTGCCACCAAAGGAAATTTTACTCCATTTCTTGCCGCCTGGACACCCAATATTATCTTCGGCATACTGGCATTTTACCTCTACAAAAAAGCGCCTAAGTAAAAGCCTTTTTAAATCCGAACTTTCTGCCAAAACTTTTGTTTTAAACGCAGCGGCATCGTAATTTTAAGCCTCCTTAAAGCCAGATTGCCTTACGATTTTGTTTGAGGATTTAGCAGAAACGCAGCAACCGGATTTTACCAGGTTGAAATTTCATTAATCAGTAATAAATTATTTTATGGGTATTATTAAAGACAGGTTTAAAGAGCAGGCAGATATAGTTTCAGCAGAGATCAAGAACCTGATAAAAGAACATGGAGAAAAAGTAATTGGCGAAGTAACTTTAAGCCAGATATACCAGGGTATGCGTGGAATTACAGCCCTTGTATCTGAAACATCTTTGCTTGATGCACAGGATGGGATCCGTTTTCGTGGTTATTCAATCCCTGAGTTAAGAGAGAAATTGCCCAAAGCACACGGTGGCAGCGAGCCCCTGCCTGAAGGATTATTTTATCTCATGCTGGTAGGCAAATTACCTTCTGATGAAGATGCCCATCACCTCAGCAGCGTTTGGCAGCGGCGCAGCCATGTGCCTAATCATGTATTTGCTACCATTGAAGCATTGCCTGTAAGTACCCACCCGATGACACAATTTGTGGTGGCCATTATGAGCCTGCAAACAGAAAGCCAGTTTGCAAAGCGGTATGCCAAAGGCATGAGCAAAAAAGATTACTGGGATGCCGTTTTTGATGATACGATGGACCTGATAGCAAGACTGCCACGTATTGCAGCTTACATCTATCGCCGTAAGTATAAAAATGGTGAGCATATTCAACCGAATGGTTTACTAGACTGGGCCGGTAATTTTGCCCATATGATGGGATATGAAGAAGAAGGGTTTCAGGAACTGATGCGTTTGTATATGACTATACATGCAGATCATGAAGGAGGTAATGTTTCTGCACACACCACACATTTGGTTGGTTCTGCATTAAGCGATCCGTATTTGTGTTTTGCAGCGGGAATGAATGGGCTGGCCGGGCCCTTGCACGGTTTGGCAAATCAGGAAGTGATAAAATGGATTTATGAAATGAGGGAAGAAATAGGAACTGATGCGCCATCAAAAGAGCAGATTGAAGAATACGTTAAAAAAACTTTAAGCGAAGGAAAAGTAGTGCCTGGTTACGGCCATGCAGTGCTGCGGCAAACAGATCCACGCTTTACCGCACAAATGGAATTTGGCAAAAAGCATATGCCTGATGACCCATTGGTACAAACCGTTTGGAACATTTATGAAGCGGTGCCGCCGGTTTTAGGTTCCATAGCAAAAATTAAAAACCCATGGCCCAATGTTGATGCCCATAGTGGCGCTTTACTGGTGCATTATGGTATGGTAGAATATGAATTTTACACGGTTTTATTTGGCGTGTCAAGGGCATTGGGCGTGCTGGCAAGCCTTTGCTGGGACAGGGCCCTGGGCTTTCCGCTGGAAAGGCCCAAATCGGTAACAACCACATTGGTAAAATCATGGCTGGAGGGCAAAGAAGAAATTTGGGGAGATTAAACTTTTACCGGATATTTGTAACCAAACCGGAATATTATTCCGGTTTTTTTAATCAGTTTTTGAAAATCAATCAGCATGAAAAAATTAATCTCCTTATCCCTGGCTTCATTTTTAGCTTTTAATTGTTTTGCTCAGGGGAATAAGACTGCACCGGCTTCTGCCAGCCAGCATGTTAAAGTATTTAAGCAGGCGGTGGGCAGCGGGGATGTTGCAACTGCAATTACCGCCCTTAGTTATTATGTAGCCGACCAGGGAGCAAATTCTGTTTATGAAGATACTTTGGCCATGCTTTACCTGCAAATGAATTCTTATGGTCAATGCTATTATTGGGCAGATAAGAGACTTAAAGTAAAACCCGATGACCTGGCCTTAATAGAAATGAAAGCCATTTGCCTGGAAAAAATGAACCAGCCAAAGGAATCAATTGCGCTTTATGAAAAACTGTATGCCAGAACAAAAAGCCCTTATCATGCTTATACTTTGATGGAACTGCAATATGCCATCAAGCGGCTGCAGGAATGCCTTGCAACAGCAGCAAGTACAGAAAGGCTTGAGTTTAAACCCGATTTTGTTATGACCTACAATGCAGGTGAACAGATGGGCCGTACTTACCTGAAAGCAGGCATTTACAATATAACAGGGCTTGCTTTATACGACCTTGATAAAAAGGCCGATGCAAAACTGTATTTTGAAAAAGCACTGGCGCTCGACAGTAACTTTGTTTTGGCAAAGCAAAACCTGGAAGCAATGAAGGCGATTGCATCAGGTGCTAATAAAGCAAATCCGGCAGGTAATAACAATCCTGTTTCTCCTGCCAATAAAAACGATTAAAATTTCATTTTGAATCAGCGGTTGTTGCCTGTATATTTGCAATCCGTTTTGGGGGGTTAGCTCAGCTGGCTAGAGCGCTTGCATGGCATGCAAGAGGTCGTCGGTTCGACTCCGATACTCTCCACAAAATTAATCCTGCAAGTGCAGGATTTTTTTTGCAATTATGTGTGCTAAAACTTAGGGCACCTTACCGCCTCTCTCGTACTGTTATCTTTATTATTAAAATTCTGATAACCCAAAGCTACTTCAAATCCTCCGCGGCCATAGCTGGCATTTCTTAATTGAGATGTATTGACATCATAGCTGAATGACAGGGCAAGATGCCCAATATCAAGCTTGGCAACCGGTATCAGGGCATCTTTCAAACGCAGCATGCTGCCGATATGTAAAACATATCTTGGGTCTTCAGGATCACCAAGGCGGTAGCTGTACAAAAATCCTGCAACGGTTTCCTGGTAAGTATCCTGCTTACTGTAATCGCCGTAAATAGTAAAATATGATTCCTCACTCACATTCATTCTTAACCCTGCAGAGCCAACCCATTTCGGTTTCATTTCCAGGTCAATATTTCCGTAAAAAGAAACTTTATTTGATTTGTTGAAATGATGATATGCCAGACCAACATAAATATTATTATTCTCGTTTTCGCCTATCTGTGTATTAAAACTCATGCCTACACTTGCATCTAAATATGAGTAAGATGTTTTGCTGAAATTTTCTCCATTGTTCAGGTTCGGGTCATATTCCATTCCGTTGTACTGACTGTTGGTGGTCATTTTGCTCTGGTCAATCCTTCTTTGTACAAGCCCACCCATAAAGCCAAGCGACAAATACATGTTCCTGTCTGTGCTTAATGATTTCTGGTAGTTTAGTACCGGTAATAAATGTGTTGATGTGAGTGCAATGGTGCCGGCCCTGTCGTACAGGATTTGTCCGCCGATGGTTAAAAAATCATCACCACGGCCAATAGGCTTTTTAAATTCAACATTGAACGAGCCGGTACGATAAGCATCAGTAATATTATTCCACTGGCTGCGGTAAACCATTTGTGCCCTTACATCTCCTTTAAAAATACCGGCAAGCGACGGGTTCCTTAATAAAGGCGTTTCAAAAAATTGTGAGAAATGTATATCCTGCGCTGTTGCAGATGCAATGCACAGCAGCACTGGCAATGCTGTTTGAAAAATACGGTATTTTAAAATTGTTTTCATGTGGTACGGATTTTACAACCCCGTCAGCAGTTGAAAGCCCTGACTGCAGTTGTGGTGTTATCTCAACAATGCAACGTTTCCATTTAGTATCATTGATGTATTGTTATCACACATAACTTCTGCTGTATAAACAAAAACATCGGTGTTTACTTTTTTGCCTTTTACAGTGCCGTCCCAACCTGCAGTTGGATCGTTGGGAGAGAAATTAACTTTCTCAAAAACCACTTCGCCCCAGCGGTTGAAAATGCGCAATAATTTTATAGTAAATATGCCCGAACCCCTCGGATAAAAAATGTCATTGGTGCCGCTGCCGTTTGGCGAAAAAGTATTGGGTATAAAAATATTGGCTCCATCGCAGAGCACATACACCATCACTTTGTCGGTTGTTTTACACCCGCCCGGGTTTCTTGCCTCAACAGTGTATTCGGTTGTAGCTTTTGGCTGCACGGTTACCGAAGGAGAATTGCTGTATAAAATCCCCGGTGCTGTTAACCAGTAAGTATGGGTAACATCCGGCGAAATGGTTGGTGTAATGGTTATTGGCGCTGCACCGTTTTTCATGGTAATATCTTTTCCTGCATCTATCTGCGGAATTGGATACACCCTTATAGTTGTATAACCGGTATCTTTAAAACATCCGTAAGCATCACTGCCAATTACACGGTAGGTTGTGGTTGTTCTTGGCGTAGCAATTGGCAAGGCAGATGTAATATTATTCAATCCGGATGAAGGAGACCATTCATAACTGTTCGCCCCTGATGCAAATAATCTTACCGAATTACCTACACAGATAGTATCATCTTTTTTGTTGTCCATTACAAAGGGTTGTATCACTGTTATGTTCAGCGAATCAATATTGCTGCAGCCATGCACTGATGAACCGGTAACAATATATTTTTGATTGAAATCCGGCGATGCATTTGGATTGGCGCAATTGGTACAACTCAAACCTACAGAAGGGCTCCACACATAAGTAGCGCCGCCATTGGGATTGAGTTGTGCAGGAGTGCCCCGGCATATCTGTACATTGGGCCCGGCATCAATTACGGGTATTGCATACACTTCAAAACTCTTGTTCACTGTGTCTTTACAACCGCTGCTGTTGGTAGCTATCAGTTCAACATTGTACACCTGTGCGGTTGTATAGGTTTGTGGTGCTGTTGTCTGCAGGTTGGAGGTATTTCCATTTCCTAATGTCCAGCTCCAGCTCATGGCTGATGTATCTGCCACACTTAAGAATGCACTGAAACCGGCTGTTACGGGTGTGCATCCATCTGGTGCATTTGTAAAATCAGCCTGCGGAGAAGCTACAATTTTTACCGGTACCGGTAAAACCATGGTATCCCTGCAGCCACGATTGGTGGTTACAATCAGTTGTGGAAAATATTGACCGGGCGCTGCATAAAAATGCGAAGGGTTTTGTAAAGTAGATGTTCCGCCATCCCCAAATTCCCAGGCATATGTTGATGAAATATCATTGATGATGGAAGAATCCGAAAATTGTATATCGCCGAGATTACAGCGTGGCAACCCGTCAAAACCAAAATTTGTTTTTACACCATATACATTAATGGTATCAACTCCTTCAACCGGAACCTGGCAGCCACCTGCATCTACCAATATCATTTTGGGCAGATAGGCGCCGGGCAAAGTATAAGTATATGATATGGTTGAATCAGTTGTATTAATAATTGAACCGTCATTAAAATCCCAAACGTATGCAGGATGATCCGGAGATACTGCGGTAAAGTTTACGGTAAGCGGGCTACAGCCGTTTAACGGGGCGTAACTGAATGTACCTACAGGGCCTCTTACAATAATTTGCTGCACGGCCGAATCATAACAATTATTACCAGGCCCTGTTACAAATATTTTAGCAAGATAAACACCGGGTGTGTTATAAATATGTATTGGGTTGGCCGAATTAGATGTGCTGCCATCGCCAAAATCCCAGGTTACGTCAACACCATTAAGTGATGTATTGGTAAAAGTGGCAATCAATGGCGGGCAGGTGCTCAAAGTATCAGAAACTGTAAAACCGGCATGAGGCTGTGCCACATGAATTACCTGGTTTACCGAATCCTTGCAGCCATACTGATCGGTGATGATGAGCAATACTGTATAATTTCCTTCGGTTGCATAATTATGTACCGGGTCGGCAATGGTATCTGTAACCCCATCTCCAAAATCCCACAGGTAAGTAAGATTCGGCCCTGTAGATGCATTGGTAAAACTGATGTCAATACCTGGACACACAAGTGTATCTGATTGCGTGAATGATGCCACAGGGTTTGAAATAACGATATTGTTTATATTGGTAGTACTGTCTGAACAGCCGATGGCATCAATGGTTTTTAAAGTAACATTGTAAGACCCCGGCGTTGCATAAAAATGTGTGAAAGGCGGTGCACTAAAGGTTTGAGTATTGCCATCACCAAAATCCCACACCCAGGTTGTTATAGGATGCAGGCCATCATCAGTTGAATTATCAGTAAAAGTAAAACTGTTGTTTGAGCAGCTGCCGCCATTGGGAATGGTAAAGGCTGCAACCGGCCCGTTCACACGTATGTACTGAACCTTTTCGAGCGTGTCTTTACAGCCCGATATATCTGTAATGATGAGCCGCACTGTATAATATCCGGAATTTACGTAGGTATGTGTTCTTACAGCGCCGGTATCAGTTGTACCGTCCCCAAAATCCCATTCATAACTGCTGATGGTACCGGGTGTGTTGCCAATAGCGCTGAATGTTGTAGAGCTGTTGCGGCAGATCTCTGTTGCAGAAGCATTGAAATTTGCAACCTCTTCCACAATCCTTATGGTACGTGTATAAGTATCATCGCAGCCTGTGAGGTGATTGATAACAGTAAGCTGGATGGTATAGGTTCCTACACCAGGAAATGTATGCACATTATGTTGTGTGACAGAAGTATTGCCATCGCCGAAATCCCAATGCCATTCATCAGGCCCAATTGAAGCATCTGTAAAAGTAAATGTACGGGGAGCCGCACAATCAAAAACCGAATTAAAATTCGCTATCGGCGGGCTGATGTGTACATAATCAACCAGTGTTAAAGTATCCGGACAATTGTTATTCCATACGATGAGGCGGATAGTAAACAACCCCGTATCTTCATAATGGTGAGAGGGGTTTTGCAATGTTGATGTTCCGCCATCACCAAAATTCCATAACCAGCGGGTAATGTTGCCTGTTGACAGATCATTGAACTGTACATCCTCCTTGGCACATACATCCCTGGGGTTTGCATTAAAATCAGCTACCGGTTTATCATCAGCAACAATGCCTGCGGGCATAAAAACAGTATCGGTGCAGCCGCCGAGTGTTGTTACAATTAGCCTGATATCGTACGTACCGGTGTTGTATGTATTGGTTGGGTTGGGTAAAGTAGAAGTGGTACCATCGCCCAGGTCCCATTCATAACTTACAATGGGGTCGGGCGAATTTACTGTTGAAGAAAACGTCCAGGTAAGTGGTGCACAATTGCTTTGCGGAAGATTATTGATGGCTGCATCCGGCGGCAGTATCCTTACATAATCATTCAAAACAAGCGAATCAATGCATCCCACAAAATTGGTTACAATCAGTTTTACATGAAATGAACCGTAGCTTGTGTATGTATGTGTTGGATGCTGTAATGTGGAAGTAAAGCCATCGCCAAAATCCCAGAAATATGTTGCAGGCGTTGTACTGGTATTTGTAAAACTTACTGTTAACGGCGGCTTGCAGGCATTTCTGTTTGTACCCGAAAAAGCAGTTGTGGGCTTTGAATAAACAGGTAAAGAGATGCTTGAAGAATCTACACAGGTACCAAGCCATGCCTTAAGCTTAACAATATAAGTTCCCGTGGCAGGGTATATTTTTACAGGGCTGAGTGCGGTGGAGATGGTACCATCGCCAAAATCCCAGAACACCGATGTTGGGTTTGGAGTGGATGTATTTATAAAATGAACCGGATCGTTGATGCATGAATTTGGAGGACTCAGAAAACCGGCTGTTATAAAATTGATCACAACTGCATTGGGTTTTACAATGGTAGTGATGCAACCTGTGCTGCTGGTAACTCTCAGGCTTACATTAAAACTTCCCTGTGTATTGTACACATGTGTTGGATGTTGAACTGTAGAAGTGAAACCATCACCAAAATCCCATAGGTAAGATAACGTACCCGGCCCAGTTGATGTATTTGTAAAGTTTATTGTTACCGGCAGGCTGCATCCTGTGGGAGTTGTATTGGTAAAATTTGCTGTTACACCATTGCTGGCATGTATGTAATTATTTCTGCTGAGTGTTTTTGAACAGCCTGACGCAGTAGTAACCCTGAGGGTAACATTGTAATTGCCTGCTGATGTATAAGTATGTACCGGGTTTCTTACAGTTCCTGTTGTACCATCGCCAAAATCCCACAGCCAGTCTGTAATGGAAGAACCAGCCACCGTACTTTGATCTGTAAATTGAACGGTTAAAGGCACACAACCCGATAATGGTGTTGCCGTAAAATTTGCAACAGGTATTGCAAAAACGTTGATGTATTGTGTACGGGTTATTGAGTCTTTGTTGCCCAGTCCATCTTCTACAACTAATTTAATGGTGTATTGGCCCGGTGTAAAATAAGTGGTAGAAGGGTTCTGTAAAAATGATGTTGTGCTGTTACCAAGTTCCCATCTCCAGTAAATAGGATTACCCGTTGAAAGATCGGTGAAGTTTACAATTTGGGGCGAACAACCAGATGTTGGCGATGCTGAAAAATTTGCTGTAACCTGGCTTTTACTGCTTAAGGCTACAGAAAAAATCAAGATACATAATAAAAAATACTGCCTGGGTATTGCTAGGGTAAACGGAGGCATACAGATCCCGGTTTTTTTGGATTATGGATAAAACGAGGCTTTTCTGCCCATTATTAAAACAACATTTTCAATATAAAAATTGTGTATATAGAGATATATTTTTACATTGCATTGACGTTTAATAGTTTAAACAATAAAGCAAAACTCAGCAACCTTCATTTTACACACCCTAACAACTAACTGTATGAATGCTAAATTCCTGAAAATAGCCCTGTTACTTTGCTTGAGTACAACCCTTGTATACGGGCAAACAAAGCCGGTAAAAAATACAGATAAAAAACCCGGAATGTTCTCATTCAGCATTAACTACTCCGATTACGGATTTTTTAAGGCGCTTAATGATTCATCCCTGAGCTATGCTTTTAACCGCAAAGGCCTCTTTAAATCGGGCAACAGTTCTTTTGGTTTTGGCGCCAGTTACTGGAAAGGATTGGGCAACCATTTTGATTTTTCAGGAAATTTTATAGGTACATTTTCAAACTTTCCGGCCCTGTATGTTAAAGACGACAGTATAGGAAAAGCATCTTTTACTCCACAGCTTGATTTGTTGCTGCATGGCAAAGCATTTAAAGAAAAGAGCAGGATAAACCCGTTTTTAACAGCCGGCATCGGTGCCGGTTATTTTGGAAGGCAACTGGTTGTGTATGCACCTGTTGGTGTTGGCCTGCAGTTTCATTTCAACAGCGGCGCTTATCTTTTTATACAGGCACAATGGAAAATGGCCATCACAGATGGTATCAGGGATGATTTTATGTTTTATTCTTTAGGTTTTGGCCAGCATAGAAAAGCTAAAAAAGCCCAGCCAAAAGTTGAAGTGCCTCCAGTAGATTCAGCAAAAACAGTTCAGAAAAAAGATACTGCCGGAACAGGACCTAAAACAGATATTGATACAGACGGAGATGGCGTTCTTGATCTGTACGATCTCTGCCCGGATGTAAAAGGTACTTTAAGCGGTTGTCCTGATGCGGATGGCGATGGTGTTGCAGATAAAGATGATAAGTGCCCTGGTGTACCAGGTTCAATGCGAAACAATGGCTGTCCTGCAAAAGATACCGACGGTGATGGTGTAAATGATGATGAAGATAATTGCCCTGATGTGAAAGGTGTGAAAGACAACAGTGGCTGCCCTCCGGGCCCTGCAGATACAGATGGTGATGGTATTCTGGATAAGGATGATAAATGTCCGGATGCTGCAGGTTCTGCCGATAATAACGGATGCCCGATGAAGATACTGAGTGGAGGCAAACTTATACGGTCATCGGGCGATTCAATGACGTATTTTATCCGGTTCGATTTTGATAAGGCCAATATCACCAGTGAAGCATTTGCAGTACTCAGCGAGATTGTAAGTGTATTAAAGGCCGATAAGAGCCTGATGATAAATATTGACGGCCATGCTGATAATTTCGGTCTTGAAAAATACAATATGCTTATTTCACAGGAACGTGCTAATGTGGCCAGGGATTATTTCTCAAGCTATGGCATTGCAAAAAGCAGGATGAAAACTGCCTTCTATGGCTCATCAAGGCCATACGATATGCATCAGGACTGGCTGAACCGCAGGGTGGAAATAACCATTTATAAAAAACGATAAAACTGTAACCCATTAATACCCATCAAAGCCTCCCGGAATTGTTCCGGGAGGCTTTATTATTTGGTACGACAAATTTTATTGCTTGTTCATTCTCAATCCTTTGGCCTAAATTCGCAAATAAAACGCCATGGATATAAAAGCACAATTTGAACAGGCCGTAGCCGATAGCAAATTGCTAAGCGAAAAGCCCAGCAACGAAACCCTGCTGCAACTCTATTCTCTATACAAACAATCAACCGAAGGCGATGTAAGCGGCGATGGCCCTTCGAATCCATTTGATTTTGTGAACAAAGCCAAACATGAAGCATGGAGTGGTTTAAAGGGAAAAACCAGGGAAGAAGCTATGCAGGAATACATTGACCTGGTTAACAAACGGAAAGGATAAAATGAAGATTGCTGAAGCTATATCTTTTTTGGAAACTGTTGCCCCACCTTCATTGCAGGAAAGCTATGATAATGCCGGCCTTATAACCGGTAACAGCAACTGGGAGTGTACAGGCATCATCACCACATTGGATGCCACCGAAACGGTGGTGCTTGAGGCAATGAAAAAAAAATGCAATCTTATCGTGGCGCATCATCCCATCATCTTCGGCGGGCTAAAAAAGATAACCGGCAAAAATTATGTGGAGCAAACCATCATTACGGCCATCAAAAATGATATTGCCATCTTCGCCATACATACCAACTTAGATAACGTATTGCAGGGCGTTAATGCAGCCATTGCAGATAAGCTTGGGCTTGTAAACCGCAGGATATTGCAACCCAAAAATGCCACGCTTAAAAAGCTGTTCACTTTTGTACCGGCTGACCAGGCAGAAAAAGTACGCTCGGCCATTTTTGCGGCCGGTGGTGGCCATATCAGCAATTACAGCGAATGCAGTTTTAACACAACAGGCCAGGGCACTTTTAAGCCCGGCCAGGGTACAAACCCTTATACGGGTAAAATTGGCGAACGCCATACTGAAGACGAGATAAAGATGGAAATGATTTTTCCAGCGTGGCAGCAACAGGCTATTTTGCAAGCCATGTTTGTGGCCCATCCTTACGAGGAAGTGGCTTATGACATTATCGGCCTTGATAACCAAAACCAACAATCAGGCAGCGGCCTGGTTGGAGACCTGCCCGAACTTCTCAGCGAAACCGCTTTCCTTGAACTTTTAAAGACAAAATTCAACCTTTCTGTAATACGTCATACCCCATTATTGAATAAGCAGGTTAAAAAGATTGCCCTTTGTGGTGGTGCCGGCAGCTTCCTTATTGGTGCTGCGGCTGCATCAGGGGCTGATTTCTACATTACCGGCGATCTTAAATACCACGAGTTCTTTGATGCCAATAACCGGCTGGTGGTGGCAGATATCGGCCATTTTGAGAGCGAACAGTACACTATTGACCTGTTGCATGAGGTTTTGAGCCAGAAATTCCCTACCTTTGCAATCCAAAAAACAGGCGTAAAAACCAACCCGGTACATTACTTCCTGTAATTTCAAATTCTAATTTCAAAAATAATATGCCCGCAGTTAAAGAATTCTCAATTGAAGAAAAATTAAGCGCACTTGTACTTTTGCAAAAAGTAGATTGTAAGCTGGATGAAATTCAGATCCTGAAAGGTGAGTTGCCCATGGAGGTAAAAGACCTGGAGGATGAAATTGAAGGCTTGCACGCCAGGCAAACCCGTGTGGAAGAAGAAATTAATGGTATCCAGGAATTTATTGCCCAAAAGAAAGAAGGAATTAAAGAAGCAGAGGCGCTGGTTAAAAAATACGAGAAACAGAGCGATAACGTAAAGAACAACCGTGAGTTTGAAGCGATTAATAAAGAGATTGAAATGCAGACTTTGGAAGTGAAACTTTGCGAAAAGCACATCAAAGACGCTACCGAAGAAATTGCTGAAAAAGCAAGACAACTGGAAATAGCAAAGAAAGCGGTTGCCAATAAAGAAGGCCACCTGGCAGGCAAAAAAGGCGAGCTTGAAAAGATCATTGCAGAAACCGAAAAAGAGGAAAAGCATTACAATAAAGAAGCTGAAAAAGCAAGGCAACATGCAGATGAGCGCCTGCTTACCAGCTACGACCGCATTCGCAAGAACTACCGCAATGGCCTGGCAGTGGTTGCTGTTGAAAGAGATAGCTGCGGTGGATGTTTCCACGCCATTCCGCCACAAAAGCAAAGCGAAATTAAATTACGCAAGAAGATTATGGTTTGTGAAAACTGCGGACGTATTTTAGTTGATGCTGATCTGAATGATTCGGTGGTTGTTAAATAAGATACTCGATTCAAGATACTGGAAGAGCTCACATTTGTGGGCTCTTTTCTTTATGTGAAAAACAAAGCTTTGTGTTGCTTGGTGGCTTGGTGTCTTAGTGGTTAAAATTCATTAATTTGCCATTCTATCTATGCTTCAAAAACTAACCATACAGAACTACGCCATCATCAACGAACTGGAAATTGATTTTTCAGAAAAGCTGAACATCATCACTGGTGAAACAGGTGCCGGTAAAAGTATTTTAATGGGTGCTTTAAGCCTGATACTGGGCGAAAGGGCAGACAGCACTGTATTGCAGCAGAAAGACAAGAAAGCAGTGGTTGAAGGAAGTTTTAAAGCAAGGAATGATAAAGCGATCGGTGAATTTTTAAAAGAGAACGACCTGGATGCAGAAGATGTATTGATGATCAGGCGTGAGATAGGAGCAAATGGTAAGTCAAGGGCATTCATAAATGACACACCGGTAAATCTCAATCAGCTCAAAACGCTGAGCACTGTACTGGTCGATCTGCACCAGCAATTTGATACATTGGAGCTCAATTCTTCCGATTTCCAACAACAGGTTTTAGATGCACTGGCAGATAATAATGAACTACTTCAGCAATACCAGGAAGTTTTTCATCAATACAAAAAAACAAAAAAGGAATTAGCAGCATTGCAGGCAGAACAAACTGCCGCCAATGCAGCGCTTGATTATAATCAGTTTTTATTTGATGAATTGGACGAAGCTAACTTCAAAGAGAATGAACTGGAAGAACTGGATGCAGAATCTAAATTACTCAGCAATGCTGAGAGTGTAAAGCAGGAGATATCCGGTATGTATTATGAACTGAAAGAATCGGAACAGCCACTGGTGCAACAGTTAAAATCATTGTATAACAAACTGCATCTACTGGATCAATATCATACCGGTATCAACAGCCTGGCTACACGTTTACAAAGTACCCAGCTTGAGCTGGCGGATATTGCAGATGAATTAGATCAGATCAACAGTAGTATTAATTACAGTGCCGAACGGATACAGATAGTGAACGACCGCATTTCGATGGGTTATAAACTGCAAAAGAAACATAGCGTTACTACTACCAACGAGTTGCTGGCTTTAAAAGATGAACTACAGCAAAAGCTTACTGAAATATTGAACATCGGCGATGCCATTCAGCAAAAAGAAAAGCAAACTGCTGAATTGTTGCAGCAATGCGAAGCGAAAGCAAAAATAATTTCGGCCAGCCGCAAAAAAGCCATCAAGCCATTTGCAGAAAATGTAAACAGTTTACTGGCACGGGTGGGTATGCCCAATGCCCGTTTTACTGCAGAGGCACAACCCCTGGATGCTTTAAGTGAGTTGGGTATTGACCGGGTCGAATTTTTATTTGATGCCAACAAAAGCAACCGGTTTGAGCCATTGCGTAAAGTGGCCAGCGGGGGAGAATTAAGCAGGCTGATGCTTTGTATTAAATCGCTGGTTGCGAAAAAGCTACAATTGCCAACATTGATATTTGATGAAATTGATACCGGTATCAGCGGCGAAGCAGCAAGGCAGGTGGGTAATATCATGAAAGAATTATCAGCATCTCACCAGTTAATATCCATAACACACCAGCCACAGATAGCTGCCAAAGCAGATGCTCATTATTTTGTGTACAAAGCAATTGATAAAGATAAGATCGTTACTTCCATACGCCTGTTGGGCAATGATGAACGCATTACCACCATTGCACAAATGCTGAGCGGCGAAAAACCTACTGCTGCTGCGTTACAGAATGCAAGGGAAATGGTGGGCAATTGATGACGCTTATGTTTATTGCCGCCAATCCTGATATTATCATTATATCCCTGTCAGCAGCTACACCCTTTTGTTTAACAGATATCTTGTAAAGAAGATGTGGCCATCAGAAACCAGTAAAAGGCCGGCACTTTATTTTATCAGCTTTTTGATACTGGCCTTGCTTTATAGTTTTTCGGTTGTAATGATATAGATAAAGAATAAGCTATAACTTTCCTGCCTTTTAAGCAGCAATTTGTTGTTAAATAGAATCTTATTAAAAAATGTCATCCCATGCGTATACTAGCCCCAATTATCTTTAGCTTTTTCTTTTTCAGTTGCCAGAAAGAGGTTTCGGTAGATACCAATCAAACTGTAGCTTCCACATTTGATAGTTTGGTGGGCAGGTGGAGATATTTATATGACTACAGGCTGGAAACAACCAAGGCAGATTCAACGGTTGTTTTAGATACTTACTATGGCGGCAGGTATGACCCTTTCTCTTATCTTGAAATTAAAGCTGATTCCAGCTTTAAATGGTGGAGATCTGAGTCCAGGTCGCTGCCCATGTATGGAGGGGGAGAAGCAGGCCATATTATACCTGATCAATTATCGCGTAGTATGAAATGGCGTTCAGAATTTCATTCGATGGATAATTTTGTTACCCAGATTCCCTATACCACACCGCTTTCGGGCACTAATTTCCGTATCAAATATCTCGACAGCGATTCAATGGTGTTGTATTTCCGTAGTGGATCGGCTAATCCTGATAATTACTGGTGGTGGCATGATGTGTATGTAAAGTAAAAGAGATTGTTTTAATATGCCAGATCCGGAGATATACTCCGGATTTTTTTTATTTTCAATTAGGGCTATCTTTACCGTATAAAAAACAAAACATGTCGTACAACTTACTTAAAGGAAAAAAGGGGATCATATTCGGCGCACTTGATGAAAGATCAATTGCCTGGCGTACAGCTTTACGTTGCCATGAGGAAGGTGCAGAGATCGTTTTATCAAATGCACCCGTTGCCATGCGTATGGGTGAAATAAATAAACTGGCCGAAATTGTAAATGCACCGGTAATTGCATGTGATGTTAGCAGCAACGAAGATGTAACCAATCTCATAACAAAAACAATGGAGCATTTTGGTGGCGGGGTTGATTTTATACTGCACTCCATAGGCATGAGCATCAACGTACGTAAAGGAAAACATTATACTGATATTGATTATGGGTTTAACGCAAAATCGCTTGATATATCAGCTACAAGCCTGCATCGTGTGCTGGCCACAGCTATGAAGATGGATGCTATTAATGAATGGGGTAGTGTGGTCGCATTAACCTATATCGCAGCGCAGCGTGTTTTTCCTGACTATAACGAAATGGCCGATGCAAAAGCATTACTGGAAAGTGTGAGCCGCAGTTTTGGTTATCACTATGGTGTGAAAAAGCATGTACGTGTAAATACCATTTCACAATCTCCCGTAAAAACAACAGCTGGTAGCGGTGTTAAAGGCTTCGACGGATTTTTGGATTATGCTGAAAAAATGAGCCCGCTGGGTAATGCCAGTGCAGATGATTGTGCCAATTACATTGTAACAATGTTCAGCGATATGACGAAGATGGTTACGATGCAAAACCTTTTTCATGATGGGGGTTTCTCGTTTACGGGAGTAACAGAAGCGGTAATCAATAAAATGTAATCGCAGATTAAAACGATTGGTTTGATTTCGCTGGTTTTATAAAAACTAAAGAAGGCTGCTTTTACGGGCAGCCTTCTTATATCAGCGAAATCTGATAAGTCTTTTTAATCAGCGTTTAGTATTCATCTTCATTAAAAAAGAAATCTTCCTGGCTGGGATAATCAGGCCAGATATCATCCAGTCCTTCATATATTTCGCCCTCGTCTTCCAGCTCCTGCAAATTCTCAACAACTTCAATGGGCGCACCACTGCGGATAGAATAATCAATCAGTTCATCCTTGGTAGCAGGCCAGGGCGCATCTTCCAAATGTGAGGCAAGTTCCAGTGTCCAAAACATCTTTGTAAGGGTTTAATTTTTTTGCAAATGTATAGGTTCATTTGGAATAACCAAAAGTGTTTTTTTAACGTGTGGAAAGGGTTATTATTATTTAACATACGGCAATTGGGCAAGCCTTTTGTTTTTAAGGGTAAAATTGCATTTATTCCCTATTTTCGAAGCATGTTAACAGCCAACGGCATTTATAAAAAATATGATAACCTTGAGGTATTGAAAGGTGTTGATATCAATATTGAAAAGGGGGAGATTGTGACTATTGTGGGCTCGTCAGGAGCTGGTAAAAGCACACTCTTGCACATATTAGGCACTTTAGATAAGGCAGATATGGGCCGAATCAGCTTAAATGGTCAGCAGCTTGAATTACTGAACGGGAAGAAACTGGCGGCTTTCAGAAATAAATATATTGGCTTTGTTTTTCAGTTTCATCATCTTTTACCAGAATTTACTGCTCTGGAAAATGTTTGTATACCGGGCTGGATAGCAGGCAGCAAAAAAAAGGAAGTTATAGCCAGGGCCACAGCATTGCTGGAAACTCTGGGCTTGGAAAACCGCCTGGAAAATAAGCCACAGCAGCTTTCGGGCGGAGAACAACAAAGGGTAGCTGTTGCAAGAGCTTTAATAAATAATCCTTCTATTGTAATGGCCGATGAGCCAACAGGTAACCTTGATAGCGCCAATGCAAAGGAGCTGCATCAATTGTTTATTGATCTGCGCAATAAATTCAATCAAACATTTTTAATAGTTACACATAATGAGGAACTGGCAAAAATGAGCGACAGGACTTTGATGATGAAAGACGGGGTAATGGTAAATGGATAATTGTTCAAAGGATAATTGATAATGTTTCTAAAGCATACTTACTGCTATTTCTTTGGGCATAATTATCCATTATCAATTAATTCATTATCCATTAAACCCTCGGTTTCCAGGGTATATCCTGCACACCCAGTAAATGCCCGGCATATCTTGCCAATACAAAAAGATAATCACTTAAACGGTTAAGGTATTTTATCACCAACGGGTCTACAAACAGATCATTCTCCTGCATATTTACACAAATACGTTCTGCACGCCTGCAAACACAACGGGTAACATGGGCCGTAGAAATGGCTATATGCCCCCCGGGTAAAATAAATGATTTCATTTCTTCCAGTTTTTCATTCATCTTATCAATCTCTTTCTCAAGCAGCGTTATATCTTCTTCTTTAAGGTCGGGTATTTTTAATTTGGGTTCTTTATCGGGATCGCAGGCAAGCGAAGAACCAATGGTAAACAAACGGTCTTGTATCTCTTTTAAAATTATTTTAGAATCTGCATGACTAAACTGGTCTGATGTTAATCCGATAAAAGAATTCAATTCATCAACAGTTCCGTATGCCTCAATGCGGATATAGCTTTTGGCTACTTTGGTTCCGCCAATTAAACTAGTTTTACCCAGGTCGCCTGTTTTGGTATAAATTTTAAATGCCATAATGCTTGCCTGTTTATTCTGTAAAACAACAAAATTTTTGGGGAATAGTTAAATGAACAGCAAAATTAAACCGGAACAGTTGCTGTTGCAGGATTTGCATTTAGCTTATCAGTTTCCACAACGCCATCTCTTAGCCTGATAACCCGGTGAGCATACATGGAAATGTCTTCTTCGTGTGTTACTAAAATCACTGTATTGCCTTCTGTATGTATGGCTCCCATAATCTCCATAATCTCGTAAGATGTTTTTGTATCCAGGTTACCAGTTGGTTCATCTGCCAAAATAATGGAAGGATTGTTTATTAGTGCACGGGCAATGGCAACACGTTGTGCCTGTCCGCCGCTTAATTCATTTGGTTTATGATGGCTGCGGTCTTCCAACTTTACACGTGTCAATACTTCCATTGCCCTGTCCATTCTTTCTTTTTTACCAACACCGCTGTAAATCAGTGGCAGTGCTACATTTTCAACCGCTGTTAAACGGGGCAACAAATTAAACTGCTGAAAAACGAAGCCAATCTCTTTGTTGCGAACTTCGGCCAGATCATTATCCGGCATGCGGCTTACATCTTTTCCATTCAAAATATATTTTCCGCCAGAGGGTGTATCCAGGCAACCCAGTAAATTCATTAAAGTTGATTTGCCGGATCCACTAGGGCCCATGAGTGCAACATATTCGTTCTTAAAAATATCCAATGAAATGCCTTTTAAAACCTGCAGCTC
This sequence comes from Ferruginibacter sp., assembly GCA_016786725.1. Taxonomy (GTDB): domain Bacteria; phylum Bacteroidota; class Bacteroidia; order Chitinophagales; family Chitinophagaceae; genus Ferruginibacter. Next base: position 126,951 of record JAEUVU010000004.1, read on the forward strand.
ATTTTTGCCGAGATAATAACTTTTACGGATATTTTCAAGATGAATGATTCCCTGCATATTTTTTTGTTTTTATTTCGGGTTTAGTGTTTTGGGCTCTTGCAAGTGCCGGGCTCTTATTAATTTAAGGCTCAATACAAAACTCAAAACAAACAACTCAAAACTGTATTTATTTCTTTATAACTTTTGGAACTTTAAAAAACTGCTCATCAGGTATGGCAGCATTCTGTAAGCCTGCTTCACGGCTGATGCTTCCTTTCACTTCATCTGTCCTTAAAACATTTATATTGCCACTCATGTGCAAAAGCGGTTCTACACCGGTAGTATCAACCTCATTCAGTTTTTCTACAAACTGTATCATTTTTTGCAGGTCATCCCTGATCTCTTCTTTTGCGGCTGCATCAAATTTTAACCTGGCAAGATTGGCCAGTTTATCAACCAGAGCTTCATTTACTTCCATATTACAAATATAGCTTAGTTTGCTGTTTATGGATTTGAGTTTTGCGTTATTATTTAAATGGTTTGTAATCTTTTCCAATGGCCATATACCAATCACAATTGACTTTTGTTATCTTCGCCAGCTGACAATAAAGTTTTATGGAAAAGAAAAAGGAGATAGTAATGAGCGGTATCCGGCCGACCGGATTTTTGCATTTGGGCAATTATTTTGGAGCAATACGCAACTATGTAAAAATGCAGGAAGAGTTTGAATGCTTTTTTATGGTGGCCGATTTGCATTCATTAACCACACATCCTGATACAAAGGAGTTGAAAGCCAATGTTCATCGTGTGTTGGCAGAAAATATTGCCTGTGGCCTTGATCCGGATAAAGTAGCTTTTTATTGCCAAAGCCATATTCATGAAACTGCCGAATTATACCTGTATTTGAATATGATGGCTTATAAAGGGGAGCTTGAAAAAACAACCACGTTTAAAGATAAAGTGCGCCAGAATCCTGAAAATGTTAATGCAGGATTATTGACTTACCCGGTTTTGCAAACTGCAGATATTATTTTACACAGGGCCAAATATGTACCTGTTGGTAAAGACCAGGAACAGCATCTGGAAATGGCCCGGACATTTGCCAACCGTTTTAATCATCGCTATGGCGATGTTTTTCCAGAACCACAGGCCTTTAATTATAACCAAAGCCTTGTTAAAGTACCGAGCCTTGATGGCGCTGGTAAGATGAGTAAAAGTGAGAACCAGATGGCAACTTTGTATCTTGCAGATAATGATGATATGATCAGGAAGAAAGTGATGAAAGCCAAGACAGATAGCGGCCCCACAGAAAAAAATACCCCTAAGCCTGATTATATTGAAAACATTTTCCTGTTGATGAGCCTGGTTTGCACTCCTGAAACTATTCAGAGATTTGAAGAAGATTATAATAGCTGTACCATACGGTATGGAGACCTGAAAAAGCAACTTGCGGAAGACATGGTTAACTTTATTGCACCAATCCGTAATAAAGTAGATGCCATTTTGCAGGATGAAGAAGGGCTGAAACAGATAATGCAAAAAGGTGCGGAAAAGGCTAATAAAAGTGCTGCAGAAACGATGAAACAGGTAAGGCAAGCCATGGGATTAAATTATTTTTGATTTCGGACGTTTGATTTGAGATTTTGTTTACTTTAGATGCTTCGCTTAAAAGGGAAAGGCGATTGTAAACCTGCCTGCCGGCAGACAGACCCACGATTGAATTATGGCTAAAATAAAAAAACCAAAACATATTGCTGTTGCAGGAAATATTGGTGCAGGAAAAACTACGTTGACCGAGATGCTGAGCAAGCATTATAAATGGATACCCCAGTTTGAAGATGTGGATCACAATCCTTACCTCAATGATTTTTATGAAGATATGCCCAGATGGAGTTTTAACCTGCAGATATTCTTTTTGAACAGCCGCCTTAATCAATTGCTCGAAATACATCATGGTACTGAAACAGTTATACAGGACAGGACCATTTATGAAGATGCAAATATTTTTGCTCCCAATCTGCATGATATGGGCCTGATGACAAAACGTGATTTTGATAATTATTACCGGTTTTTCGAAACACTAAAAAGCATGGTGCAGCCACCTGATCTTATTATTTATCTGAAAGCTTCTGTACCAACTTTAGTGGCCCAGATACAAAAAAGGGGAAGAGAGTATGAAGAAAACATCCGCCTTGATTATTTAAAAAAGCTGAATGAATTTTATAATAACTGGATAGATAATTATAAAGAAGGGCCGCTTTTAATAATTGATGCGGACAATAATAAGTTTGCAGAAAAAGAAGAGGACCTGGGAAAAATCATAACCAGTATTGACTCAAAATTGTTTGGATTATTCTGATTAATCAATCAGGGAATTTTTCATAGCATAAAAAACGAGCCCAACAGAGTTTTTAACTCCAAACCGTTCCATTAACCTGTCTTTTATTGCTTCCACCGTTCTGGCGCTGATGTCCATTTTGGCAGCAATTTCCGAGGCTGTAAATTCCATACAAACCAACGTGAGTACCTCTTTTTCCCTGTCGCTGAGTACCACTTCAGAAGTAAGTGTGGGGTTGAATTTTTGCTTTGAATAATTTTTCTTGATGAGTACTTTATTTACAAAAGGGTTAAGATAAAACCCTGTACGCATCACATCCATGATGGCTTTTTTAATTTCGGCCGGATCAGTGCTTTTTAGCAAATAACCAGCCGCTCCGCAATCCATTAAGTGGCCAACAAACCGTTCATCTTCATACATAGTTAATATAATAACACGGATATTTGGAAAGTTCTTGGTGATAAGTTTTGTAGTATCAATGCCATCTTTTACAGGCATTTTAAGGTCGCATAAAATTACATCCGGCTCAGATTCAGGGATTTTAATGAGCAGATCTTCGCCGTTATCTGCTTCCATCACAAATTTTATGTTGGAGTAACTACGCATAGAAAGAATTACTCCCTTTCTGAAAATTTTATGATCGTCAGCTATCGCAACTTTAATTTCATTCATAAGCATAGGTTAGAACAAAATTACGTAAAACAAAATTCATTATGTAATGATCAAGCAAAAATCAATCCGGTATTGCGAGAGTCTATATTGCAGGTTCTCTCGGAATTTCAATCGTTACTTTGTAATATGTCTTACTGGGGTCTATTTCAAAAAAGATCCTGCCTTTCAATACTTTAATTCTGCTGGCAATATTCTTTAAACCCAGGCCAATACTACTATGGTTAAGCTTTTCAAAGTCAGCCTGAACAATTCCAACGCCATCATGATGGATACGGAAATACATTTTATTGGTGCTGATATTCTGGGTAAGATGAATAAAGCCGGGGTTGCTGTGCTTCAGAATATTGTTTACCAGTTCCTGTATAATCCTGAAAACAAGCAGTTCCTGTTCTACTTTAAGTCTGGTACGGTAATCATGAAAACGTGCACTTGCATTTAAGCTGCCACTGGCGCCTATTTTTTGAAACAGATCAGTTGCAGCACTTTCGAGTCCAAAATTTTTGAGAGTTGGGGGCATCAGGCTGTGACTGATATTGCGAATCAGGAGTATCGCATCGTCCAATATCTGCTTAGCGCTGAAAATACTTTGTAACTGCTGGGCCTTTTCCTGGTTAACCAGGTTTTCATTTAGGTACAGGCGGGCTGTAGCAAGCAAAGGCCCGGCATCATCATGCAGGTCGGCAGCAATACGGTTCCGTTCTTCTTCCTGAAAACGAATTGAGGCATTCAGTAAAATCTGCTGCTTTTCTTCTTCAAGTTTTTTTAGTTGGTTATTATAACGCATCACTTTGCGCTGATGAAAAATAACAAAACCAACAATTGCAATTGCAAGGGTAAGCATCCCCAATGTTCCGAGAAACATTGCAGTATTTATACCTGTAGCATTGTTGGTTGCTTGTAAGAAAAACATACTGTTTTAATACTCTTATTGCTGGTTATTAGAGGGGTTAAAAGAATCTAAATCTACATCAAAGAAAACCTTATCAGACTCAATTTTTGGGGTTTCTTTTATTAAAATTGCAATACATAACAATAAGTTTTTGATAACAGTAACTGTTGTATAGATGATTGTATATTGTCTCTTAAAATTGGGATCATCATTAAAACTATTTTTAGAATATAGAAACAAAAAGAAATTTCCTGCTGAATTAATAATAAAAGCAACTGAAATCCAAAATATGGCTTTTAAGTAAATTGGTTCCAGAACTGTTTCCTGCATTACTTCAAACAAGTAATAGATTATCAGGCATAACAAAGTTATATGTGCTACACTAATAGGTAAAAAGGGAATTCCTGGAGTTTTTTCTCTAATAAATATAATGGTACAAAAAATTATAAAGGCAAAGGGGGAATATTTAATTATCTTTCTTATCAAATCGCTTTTTACATATAAATGAAATAAATAAGCTACTAAGGTAAACTCTGTAATTACATAAGCTCTTGCAACCAGATAATACTTTTCGGGAGATTTATAAATGTAAAGAAGGCAAAATCCTACAATAACTAGCAAACTTGTGAAGATGGTATAAAGAAGAAACACTTTCTTTCCTTTTGTTTCCATTCTTTTTAAGAAAAAAAGACAAAAGATAAAGGGCAGAAGCTCAGTTATGTAAGTTATATATTTTAGACTCTGTAGAATAAAAAATGGTTATTTAATCAAAAATAACCATTGGTTTTTTAAAATCAAATAATAATTTGGTGATTATGCAAAGCACTCAACCAATAATTCAACGATTCCGCTGTACATGATAAACTAGTTTTAAGGTTTCTAAAAGTAATAATGAAGCACAAACTTCATCCAAATGTGAGGCTCCGGCAACCCCTTTATTCAAAAGCGTAACTTTTAAAATCCCTTTAACCCAGCATTGACAATGCTTTCAGGGCATAAAATTATAAAACAAGGCATTAAATTTGGGTAAATATACGAAAATAAAATAGTAAAATTACTATGCAATACTTAGTAGCTTTACCTTCGTAATTTTACTTGATGGTAAGAGTGATTTGGGATTTTTACGGGTTTAAAGAGCGGGAAATCTTGTATCACTGTGAAAAATATTTATAATAGATACTATGCTTGGAAATGCTTAGCATATTAACTCGGAATTGGATGGTAAGCGGAACTTAATTGAAAAAGTTGATTGACAAGGAAAAACAAGCACAAACAAAGGTTCTTCAGGATAATTGGAACTATTTTGGTGTTCTATTGGATAATTGGATATTGGGATATTCGTTTAACCATGTCAATCAACTGGTACAAAAGTAGTATTGCCGGTAAAACTGCCCAAGCGCAGTAATGCCCCTTTTCCGGATTAGAGGAAATACTTTTTAATGAGTGAAATTGCAAATAGGGTAAGTAAATCACCGAATTAAAACACAGGTATATTTACGAGGTGGTTTTACTAAATCAGCAATCTGAATGATTGCCTTTTTTTTAATTAATTGATGTAACCATTAACGGTAATTATTGTGAATATATAAAATGAAAATAGTAACTTAGGACGCTTTTATACTAACCCAATTATCAAATAAACTATGCGAAACGACACTCTGATCAAAATTGCAATTGCTGATGATCATAAAATTTTTAGGGATGGAATTAAGATGGCGCTGGCTGGCAAGCAGGACCTTAAAATGCTGTGGGAAGCAGAAGACGGAAAGGATATGATGCACAAAATATCCATTAAAAAGCCTGAAGTATTATTAATGGATATCAGAATGCCGGAAATGGATGGTATTAATGCTATACAGCTTATACGAAAAGAATATGAGGATATCAAGATTATTGTGCTCACCATGTACGATGATCAGCAGATGATCAGCAAGATGATGGAAATGGGTGCAAATGCCTATCTGACTAAAACAACAGACCCCGAGGAAATTTATGAAGCAATACTTACCTGCATGAATGATGATTTTTATTTTAACGAACTGGTGAACAAGGCAGTAATGGGCAAACTGATGCAGAAAAAAAACGTACGGCAGCATTATGGCAGCAATACTCCTGTAAACTTCAACGAAAAGGAACTTAAAATACTGCAACTTCTTGCTGAGGATAAAACAACTGAGGAAATATCAAAAATAATTTTTCTGAGTCCACGCACCATTGAAACCATTCGGCAGAATATGAAAACAAAAGTGGATGCTAAGACGATTGGTGGCCTGATCATGTATGGTATGCGTAATAAGCTTATTGAGTAGTATTATTGTGGATGGCTCATTTATAATCGAGTATACCATTCCTGAAAGCATAAATAGCCAGCCCCACCCGGCTATCTACCTGTAACTTTACAAAAAGTGCTTGGCGGTAGCGTTCAATGTGCCGAAGGCTTAAGCGCATGGCCCGGGCAATTTCTAAATAGGTCATATCTGTGCTGACAAGCTTTAAGAATTCAAGTTCCTGTTCATTCAGAAGTAATTCTTCAAGCGACAAATTGCTTTCTGCTTTTTTTCTCAGTAGGTCGATTATTTTGATAGCAGCTTCATGACTGTAATAATTTTTTCCTGATGCAACCACTAACAGGGCCTTTTTTAATTCGTCTGGATGAATATCTTTTTTTAAAAAGCCGGCCACACCTATTTGCAGCAGGCGCAAAATCGCTATTTCGCTATCCTGAATACTAAGAATTACAGTTTTTACTCTTGGATACAGTTGTGCAATCAAGGTTGCTGCGTCATAACCGTTCATTCCCGGCATATTCAAATCCATCAGTAATATATCGGGCTGACCAATTTCTTTTATTGATGTAATCACCTCATTGCCGTCTGCTGCTGTCGCAATTACTATAAATTCTTTGAAGCTATTAACCAGGCCTGCCAGGGCATCCCGCAACAGAATATGATCGTCTGCAAGTATTATCTTATGGGGTATTGTTTTCATATTTCGGAATTTCTATTTTAATTTCTGTTCCCGCATTGCTGCTGTTTATGGTCACATATCCTTTCATCATGGCAGCACGTTTTTTTATGTTTTGTAATCCGGTTCCATGGCCTGTTTCATGGATATTAAATCCTTTGCCATTATCCTGTATGTGCACAGAAAACAGATCATTATCCTGATGCAGGCAAATCTTGATAAAGCTTGATCCGGCATGTTTTACGATATTATTAAGCACTTCCTGGATCATGCGGAAGAGTATCAGTTCATTTCCCGGTTCCATAAAAACAGAACTGCCTGTAACCGAAAGTTTAGTTTTGTAAATTCCCGACTTTTCCAATTGTATAAGTTCATCTTTAAGTGCTTTAACGAACCCATGATTTAAAAGCGCTTCATTACTCATACTGTGGCTCAGATCACTGAGATCATTAATCACTTCACCAATGATATTGACTGAATCGCTTATTTGTATCCTGCCTTTATTTATGTTGTTGAAATCGAACGTGTTTAAATATAATTTGGCAAGGATAAGTTTGTGATTGATATTATCATGTATTTCCCTTGATATATTTTGAAAAGTCTGTTCTTTTATTTCTAATTGCGATTGGAGCAATGTGTTTTCATGCGATGCCTTCAAAACCTCAATATCTTTGAAATAGGTATTTTGCCTTTGTTGATAACGGTAAATGATCATAGAAATAAATATAACCATGCCAAGTATAAGTAATACAGAGATCAGGATAAATACAATTACAAATTCTGTGGGTGCTTTAAGCATGTGTAACTTTTAATGATGAAGAGATACATTATGATTAGAGACATATTGTAAATTGAGAATATTTGGAAACGAAGGTTTGAATATTCGGGTGTTTTTGAAATAAAGGGTATTAAAGCACTTATCGGAATACCTATGCATGCAGAAAAAGCAATTCCCATTGTTAACCAAAATGCCGAAGATTTTACCAGTATCATAGTAGGCTTATTTTTCATAAGGTCTATAAGATAAAGCCAACAGAGAATAAATAGTATTGAATTGGGTATAGTAGTTGGTCTGATTTCTGTGTTTGTTATGTGTACAATAATTATAAGGCTGATCTGAATAAGAACAGAAACAGTAAATAGCACTCTTATTTTTCTAATGAATAATGAGTTCTTTAAAATTTGAAAGAAGAATAAACAGAGAAAAGTAAACTGAAATATTAGTAATATCTGCTCTATTAAAATTCTAGCTTTCATATTGTATCTCCAAGCATAATTATCACTCGCTATAGTATTAACAGACAGTAAAACACCTAATGTTATAAAACCAAAAATATACCTGTAATAAAATGGTTTTGGTTTTTTTGCAAACGCAACTGCCGTTAGAAAACTTATTACAATTATACAAGTACCAAACCACACTATAAAGTTGTGTAATTTCATATAGTATATATTTTAACAATATTACTTTAATTAGCAGAATTTTTTTAAAAATTTTGAAGGGCCTTCTGAGAAAAACTTCGCTATGGTTTAATCAACTTAAGGTACTAATTTTGGTATACTGTGTAAAAGAGTACTGATAAATCCGTTTTAAAGCTTAAGTTATTGCGTAAAAACCCCATCCTGTACAAAGGGTATTTACCCTCTTATTTGTAATTGAATATAATTTGAACTTGCGGTTTGCGTTATATAGTTGTTAATTAATATCCGATACTCCTAAAACCCATTTTATGATGACGAATGACAATATGAAAGAGCCAATAAAAATAGTAATCTGCGACGACCACGTGCTGTACCGTGCCGGTGTAAAAACTGCCCTTAGCGCCAAAACGGATGTAAAAGTGGTGGCCGAGGCAGATAATGGCATGCACCTGCTTAATATGCTGAAAATGATACCGGTAGATGTAATACTGCTTGATATACAGATGCCTATTATGGATGGTATTACTGCCCTGCCGGAGATAAAAAAGCTGTACCCTAATGTGCGTATCATTATGCTTACCATGATGGACGACCACAGCATGATTACCAAATTAATGGAAATTGGGGCCAATAGCTACCTTACCAAAACCAGCGACAGCGAAATTATTTATGAGGCCATTAAAACCTGCTTTGACCAGGAGTATTACTTTAATTCGTTGACAAATAAAGCATTGTTAACCAACCTTAAACAGCGTAACGATGTAACACCTCAGCGCATGATGCAGCAGGAGGCTCATCTTAACGATAAGGAAATGCTTATATTGAAACTGATGTGTGAAGAGAAAAGTACTAAGGAAATTGCCGACCTGGTTGACCTGAGCCCACGTACAGTTGAAGCCATTCGGGATAAACTGAAAGTGAAAACTGGTGCAAAAAGTACCGCAGGCCTTATTATGTATGCTGTAAAGCATAATATTCTCAACGAAGAATTTTAACCCGAAATAGTTATCCTTATAAAGGTGTTCTCAAAAACTGTAATGAAAAATTGCCCCCGGTGTTTCCCGGGGGCTTAATTTTTTATAAGGAACCGGCAATAGTATATTTGACATATGGAGCATTTTATTTTCAATGGCAAAATGTATAAGGTGGGAACCGATATAATCTCTGCCAATAACCGTGGGCTGAGGTTTGGTGATGGGATTTTTGAGACCATAAAAAGCGTGAATAGCCGCCTGGAATTTTTGGACGAACATTTTGCACGCTTATGGAAAGGCCTTAAAATATTGCAGTTTAATATTCCCAAACATTTTACTCCCGAAATTTTACAACAGGAGATAGAAAGCCTCCTGCACAAAAACAGGCACCTGCATTTGGCAAGGATTCGCTTAACAGTTTTTCGTGGAGATGGAGGATTGTATGATGCAACTGATAATAAGCCCAATTATATTATACAAAGCTGGGCATCGCCAGCGGAAACAGGCAACTGGAACACCAATGGCCTGGTTCTTGGAATTTATAAAGATGCTAAAAAGAGTTGCGATATTTTAAGCAATCTGAAGCACAACAACTTTCTGCCTTATGCAATGGGTGCCATGTACGCAAAAAACGAAAAGTGGAATGATGCTGTTATATTGAATAGTTATGGAAGGATATGTGAAACCACTTTTACCAATATTTTTTTAATTAAAGGTGATGTGATTTACACACCGGCATTAGCCGAAGGATGCATTGCCGGGATAATGCGGGAGAATATGATCCGCAAACTTAAAGCCGGCAATTATCAATTAATGGAGGGAAAGATTGAATTAGATGAATTACTGGAAGCTGATGAAGTTTTTTTAACTAATTCCATTTACAATATGCGATGGGTACAAAGCATTGGCGATAAAAAATATACCAACCAGAAGGCACAAAAAATATTTGCTGCAGTTTTTTCAACAAATCAGTAATCGGTTTGTTTAACCAATTAACATTCACCAAAGCTATTAAGCGTGCAGACTGTAAATATTTTCTGGTTCAGGCGAGACCTCAGGTTAAATGATAATGCAGGGCTTTATCATGCGCTGAAAAGCGATCATCCTGTTTTACCAATTTTTATTTTTGATACCAACATACTGGATCAATTGAACGATAAGGCCGACAGGCGGGTGGCTTTTATCCACGCTGCGTTGGAAGAAATACAGGAAGAACTGGTAAAAATGAATTCATCCCTGGAAGTTTTTTATTCAACTCCCCAGGAAACATTTGAGAAGCTTTTATCAGCTTATAAAATTGAAAAAGTTTTTACCAATCATGATTATGAACCTTACGCACAAGAAAGAGATACAGCTATTGCTGATTTATTAAAAAGCAAAGATGCAACATTACTTACTTTTAAAGACCAGGTAATATTTGAAAAAGATGAAGTGATAAAAGATGATGGAAAACCTTACACTGTTTTTACACCTTACAGCAGAAAGTGGAAAGCAAACTTAAATGAGTTTTATTTCAAAGCCTATCCAACTAAAAAATATTTCAAATTTTTTTTTAAGCAGCAGGCAAAGCAAATTCCCTCACTTCCTTCTATGGGTTTTGCAGATAGTAAAGCTTCTTTTCCGTCGAAACAACTTAATGAAGAATTAATAAAAAAATACCAGGCGCAACGGAACTATCCTGCAAAGCATGGTACATCTAAGTTAGGTGTTCATTTAAGGTTTGGTACCATCAGCATTAGAAAACTGGCGCAACTAAGCAGTGGCCTGAGTGAAACGTTTTTGAATGAACTGATTTGGCGTGATTTCTATCAAATGATACTCTGGCATTTTCCGCATGTGGGACAGGGCAAAGCTTTTAAACCAGCATACGATGATATTAAATGGCTGAACAATGAAGCCCTGTTTAATAAATGGTGCAAAGGAGAAACAGGCTATCCCATTGTGGATGCAGGAATGAGAGAACTGAATACAACCGGTTTTATGCATAACCGGGTGCGTATGATTGTGGCTTCTTTTCTTGCTAAACATTTATTGATTGACTGGCGCTGGGGCGAAGCTTATTTTGCTGAAAAGTTACTCGACTTTGACCTTGCAGCAAATAACGGTGGCTGGCAATGGGCAGCAGGCAGTGGTTGCGATGCAGCGCCTTATTTCAGGATTTTCAATCCTTACCTGCAAACAAAAAAGTTTGATCCTGATTTGGAGTATATTAATAAATGGGTGCCCGAATTAAATGATCTGAGTTACCCTAAACCAATTGTTGAGCATGAATTTGCCAGGAAACGCTGCCTGGAAGTTTATGCAAATGCTGTGAAGCAGGAAAAGTATTGATCTATACTTCAATAAACACAGCTTCCTCATTAATTTGGGTGCCAGGCCTGGTCTGTTTATAAACTTCTAGCAGCTTTATTACTGCATTTTTTCCTGTATGGTCAAGGTTAATAGAGCGATCGTTTACATACAGATCAATATGTTTACGCATTACAGCCTCACTCATCTCCTGCGAATGTATTTTCACATAATCAGTCAGATCTTTATAATGATGTTCATAAGCATATTCGATGCTTTTCCTTATCAGCTTATCTACCTGTAAACTTATCAACTTGTCAACAGTTCGTTTTATGACAATACCACCTAAGGGAATTGAATTGCCCGTTTCACTTTCCCAGTAATCTCCCAGGTCAGTTATTTTAAGCAGTCCTTTATCTGCATAAGTAAACCGGTTCTCATGAATGATGACACCCAGACCTTTATTTTCCAAAACAAAATTTTCTATTTCATCATAACGAAGGAATATTTTATTCTTTGCATTTGGATAGGCCAGGGAAAAAAGTAAATGTGCAGTTGTGTTTTCACCAGGGATTGCTATTAAAAAATCTTCAACATTCTTAATTATTGATTTTTCATTCTTAATCAGCAAGGGTCCCACACCTTTTCCCAGGGCGCTTCCGCTGTTTAATACAACATATTTCTCCAGCACTAACGGTAAAACACCATAGCTGAGTTTGGTAATATCCAGTTTGCCGGCAATTGCCCATTCATTAAGTGTTTGTACATCGTCCAGCTTAACATCAAAACTTAATCCGCCTGTATTTATCTTATTATTTACAAGTGCATCAAAAATAAATGTATCGTTGGGGCAGGGCGAAAAGCCTAAGGTTAAATTCATTTGGTTAGTTCATTAATCAGGATGGTTAGTTCTTGGTTTAAATTTTCAATCGCTACTTTTATCTTCCATTTTGTTTTATCTCTTTCACCAACATAGTTTGATATTGATCTGATCTGGATGAAAGGAATATTTTCCTGTAAACACAAATAATGCAATGCAGCTCCTTCCATACTTTCTATATCAGCATTGAAATTTGTCACAAACTGTTGTTTCTGCAATTCACTGTCGCTTACTTTATTTACTGTGATGGCTTTTACTTTTGGCACATCAGCATATTTTAAATTGTCATCCATATTCATCAGCCAGCCATTTGTAAAAGGAAATTCATCTTTATCAGCAAACCCCATATTAAAAACGGGTATGTAATTCCCTTTCTCTTCAATGCCCAGGTCTGCAAAGCAATCCTGTTTAACCAAAACAACTTTACCCAAGGTATCGTCAGCATTAAAACTTCCTGCAATACCAGCCTGCACGATCAGGTCATAATCTACCTGGTGAATGCGTTTTTGCAGGTGATATATTGTTGAAGGAACACCCACGCCGGTTATCAGCACATCCACATGGCTGTTTGCAGTTGTAAATGGCTCAATTTCGGGAGCTGTTGCGGCTATAAGCAGGATTTGCATTTCACAAATTTCGTATTTACACTTCACATTTCAGGATTTAGCCTTTACCTTTGCGGAAATTTAGGAGAATAGATGGTTTACATAACACGTACAGAACATTTTAATGCTGCCCATAAGCTGTATAACCCGGCATGGAGCCGTGAAAAGAATGAGGAGGTTTTTGGCAAATGCGCCAATGAAAACTGGCATGGGCATAATTTTGAGCTGTTTGTTACTTTAAAAGGTGAACCTGATCCGGATACCGGTTTTGTGTATGATGTAAAGAAACTGAGCGTTATTGTGCAGGAACATGTGATAGAAAAATTAGACCATAAAAACCTGAATGTGGATGTTGATTTTATGAAGGGAAAACTTTGTTCTATTGAAAACCTGGTGATCGGTATCTGGAACGAACTGCTTCCTCATTTGCCTGCAGGCGTTCAACTTCACTGCCTTAAATTAACCGAAACGCCGAAGATATATGTTGAATATTACGGTAATTAATTTCAGTAACATTCAAACAAAGCCTAACTTTAATTGCAATTAACTTTCAATAGCTGATGTGTTTGAACAGCAGACTTCTGTTTTAACTTTCAGCAGTTTGTTCTCTTCTTTAATTTTTTTCAGAACAAACCTTATTGTTTTTTGTTAGAACATTATCATGAGCAAAAAAGTAGCTGTTTACCGCAAAGAACATTTTAATGCTGCACATCGTTTGCATAATCCTTTGTGGGATGAAGCAACCAACCACCGGGTTTTTGGTAAATGCAGTAACCCTCATTTTCATGGGCATAATTATGAACTGGTGATGAAAGTAACCGGTGAGCCCGACCCTGAAACCGGTTATGTAATGGATATGAAACTGCTGAGTGATATTGCACAGGTAAATGTGATAGAAAGATTTGATCATAAAAACCTGAATGAAGATACGGTTGAGTTTAAAGACCTGAATCCTACTGCAGAAAATATTGCGATCGTGATCTATAATATTTTGAGGGAAAAAATTGATCCAAAATTCGACCTGCAGATAAGGTTGTATGAAACGGAGAGAAATTTTGTGGATTACCCGGCATAAATCAAAAATCAAAAACCAATAACCAAAAATGGCTTATAAAAAGATTGAGCAGTACGATGAAAAAGTAACATCAGGGCTCATAGAGAATTACAAAAGCACGTTGCAACTGCTGGGCGAAGATCCGCAAAGAGAGGGCCTGGAAAAAACACCTGAACGGGTTGCCAAGGCAATGCAGTTTTTGATGCAGGGTTATGACCTTGATGCCAATGAAATTTTAAACTCTGCAAAATTTCATGAAGATGTGAGTGAGATGATCATTGTAAAAGACATTGAACTGTACAGCATGTGTGAGCATCATATGTTACCGTTTTACGGAAAGGCACATGTGGCCTATATTCCAAACGGCTATATTACCGGCCTCAGCAAAATAGCCAGGGTGGTGGATGCTTACAGCCGCAGGTTACAGGTGCAGGAAAGATTAACCCACCAGATACTAAACTCCATCAAAGAAACACTCAACCCTTTAGGAGTAGCTGTAGTTATAGAAGCATCACATTTATGTATGATGATGAGAGGAGTGGAGAAACAAAATTCTGTTACCACCACATCTGCTTTTTGGGGAGAGTTTGAGAAGAATGAAACAAGAAGCGAATTTGTAAAACTGATCTCCGCAAAATTACATTGATAAATATTTTGACTTAAAATAAAATCCCTTTTAAAAAGGGATTTTTCGTTTTATTTGTATTCTAAAACTTTAGACGATGGCACATGCATATATATTCCCCGGACAGGGATCGCAGTTCAGCGGAATGGGAAAAAATCTGTACGACTCAAATCCTCTTTCAAAAGAAATGTTTGAACAGGCAAATGATATCCTGGGTTTCAGAATTTCAGATATTATGTTCACCGGTTCAGATGAAGACCTCAAACAAACCAATGTAACACAGCCTGCAGTTTTTCTGCATTCAGTGATTGCATTTAAAACTTTAGCTGATGCCAAGCCTGATATGGTTGCCGGGCATTCATTAGGTGAGTTTTCTGCTTTGGTTGCAAACAATGTATTGAGTTTTGAGAATGCACTAAAATTAGTTTCAATAAGAGCAACAGCCATGCAGCGTGCCTGCGAAATAAATCCATCAACTATGGCAGCAGTATTGAATTTGCCTGATGATAAAGTAGAAGAAATTTGTGCAGAAGTGATGAAAGAAACCGGCGAAGTGGTGGTTGCAGCCAATTATAATTGTCCCGGCCAGCTGGTTATCAGCGGTTCCATAAAAGGTATTGAAATTGCCTGCGAACTCATGAAAGCAGCCGGTGCAAAAAGGGCATTGGTTTTACCGGTAGGCGGCGCTTTTCATTCGCCATTGATGCTGCCTGCCAAAGAAGAACTGGCAGCAGCTATTGAAGCAACGAGTTTTAATGAACCATCCTGCCCGGTATATCAGAATGTAGTGGCAAAAGCAGTTACCGATCCTGCAGCAATAAAAAATAATTTGATTGACCAGTTAACCGGCGCTGTACGCTGGACACAAAGTGTGGAAGCCATGATAGCAGATGGTGCCACGAATTTCACAGAATCAGGTCCGGGTAAAGTTTTGCAGGGATTAGTAATGAAGATCAATAAAGAAATGGTAACTGATGGTGTGAGTTGATAAGGTTAATCAGTTAATCCGGTATTCGCT
This sequence comes from Ferruginibacter sp., assembly GCA_016786725.1. Taxonomy (GTDB): domain Bacteria; phylum Bacteroidota; class Bacteroidia; order Chitinophagales; family Chitinophagaceae; genus Ferruginibacter. Next base: position 142,660 of record JAEUVU010000004.1, read on the forward strand.
AATCAGTGAAGCTGTTTTAAAATATTACCTGATGATAATCACCGAACCCTTTCTCCTCACAATTTTACCAAGGTAATCTATTCCTTCAGCCATCCAAACGTAAGTGCCTGTTGGCTGTTCGGTACCTTTAATGCGGCCATCCCATCCTGTTGCAGGATTGGTTGTGCTGAAAACAAGAGCCCCCCAGCGGTCGTAAATACGGAAATAATTAAAGTTTCTTATGCCAACCGGAATCGCTTTTAAAATATCGTTTTTAGAATCCCTGTTTGGAGTGAAGGCATTGGGAACATAAATTTCAGGGCCTTTATAAACCTGTATTTTTATCTGATCGGTAGCCACACAACCAATGGCTGTACGGGCTGTAACAGTATAAGTAATATCTCTATCCAAAACGGCAATGGGGGTTGATATTTGCGGGTTGTTTAAACCGTAAGCAGGCGACCAGTCCCAGCTAATAAAACCGGCACGGTTTATATCGTTTGCATTTAAACCAAGCGATTGCCCCACCGCCAGAACAGTATCTCTTCCTGCATCAACAATGGCCTGGCGTGTTACGGTTATAACCACTTCATCTTTCTTTAAGGAGTTACAACCATTTGCATCAACCACATGCAGTGCATACGTGATAGTGCCAGGCAGATTAACAGTTATTGGATTCTGGATCCTGTTATTATTTAAGGTGGAAGAAGGAGACCAGAAATAAGAAACACCGCCCGATCCATTGAGTTGTGCATGGGTGCCAAAGCAAATGGTATTATCGGGCCCGGCATTGGGTGTGGGTGCAGGATTCACCAGCACTGTTACCGAATCAAACCGTTTGCAGATGCCAGTTGTGGCGGTTACATAATATTTAGTAGTAGTAATTGGGTTTGCCACCGGGTTTTGTAATAAACTGTTGTCGAGTGCAGTGCCTGGCGACCAAACAAAACTGTTTGCATTGGAAATAGTATTTAGTTTGATACTCTTTCCTTCGCAAATGGTAAGGTCAGGCCCTGCTTCAAGCGTTACCGTATTATTCAGCGGAATGAAAATATTTTTAGTGCCTGTACAATTGTTGTCATCCTTTACAAAAACAGTGTAACTGCCATAAGTTAAATTAAACACGTTGCTGCTTTGGTAATTGATTCCGTCAAGCGAATACTGGTAAGGATTTTTTCCTCCGGTAAGATTAATGGTTACACTTCCATCCGCATTGCCCGAGCAACTGGCCGCCTGCTCAACAGTACCGCTGATTAAAAAATCGGGGTAAAGCTGTGTGATGGGAATATCCAGGCTGTCAATACAGCCGGTGGCATCCCTCACTTTTATTTTGTAAACACCAACCGGTAAGTTTGAAAAAATATTGCCAGCCTGCCAGGGCCCGTTATTAATAGAATATTCAACAGGCGCAAGCCATTCTATTCCTCCATCAACCTGTATCTCACCATTGGCGGCATCTTTACAGTTTATTTCTGTTTTGGAAACCAGATCAAGTTTCTTCCATTGCACAAAAGCAGAGTCCCGCCCGTTACAGGTGCCAAAAGTGGATGTGCAGTAATAGGTTGTAAATTCATTTACCGGTGTAGCAATAGGGTTACGTATGGTAAGGCTGCTTAAAGTGGGGTTGGCATCCCATTGGTAAGAAATATAGCCATTATAGGCAGTTAATTGTACCGATGTGTTTTTGCAGATGTAGGCAGTATCTGGTACAATACCCAGCGTATCATAATCCCTTATCTGGATGACGGTGCTGTCAGTTGGTGTATTGGCAGCACATCCGCCACCGGCTAAAGCGTAAATTTTTATAAATTCAATTCCTTCGGGCATATTATCAATGATGGAAATTAAATTAACAACCACTTCATTTTGATTAGCCGGGATGGTTACCAGGCTTGGCAGGGGTTGTATGTCAACTCCGTTGATGGCAGTGCCTGTATAAGAAAGCGATACATCAAGCGGGCTGGTTTCTGCATTGGGCCTTTTAATTTTAAATGAACCGGCAGAGCAACCTTCAACCAGGTAAAAATTATTCTGTGGGTCTACCTGGGTGCTATTGATAATGCTGATTGAATTGGATGAAAGGCTGCCGGCTTCGAGAAAAACGCCCGAATCAAGGTCCCAGTCGGCAACATCTGCTATCACAAGTTTTAAATGATAGGTTTGACAGGGAACAACTTTTTCTTTTGCAGCAAATACCGAAACATGTCCATTGTGTGTAAAAAAGGTATTTGCTTCGTTATTGGTAAAGTATTGAGGAAACAGTGCACATGAAAATTCATTGATATTGTTTATAGTAACAGGCAATATCGTATTCGGTATCAAAGCAATATTTTTTAATCCTGTGATACCGGGGCCGCTTATAAAAAATGCAAAGGCATCGTTGAACTCTGAGCAGGAAAAATCTGTGTATTCTTCCGAACTGAAGACATAATTGAACCGGATACTATCGCCCAGCGGCACAAAATCAAATTCAAGTACACAGGCATCATTTGTTTGATCTCCTACAACGGCGGTTAAATCAGGATCGCCAGGCATATTCCAGATATTAAATGCATCTACTGTTAATGCAGTATTAATACCATTTCCATCAACTCCATTTTCTATAGTGCTAATGGTTTTTGCCCGCCCGTTGGTTAATACAATGCCACTGTCAATACCTATACTTGTACCACTGATATTATTAAATATCCCGGTCATTGCAGGATGACCAGTAAGGGAGACATTAGAAACGGTTACACCCGGCCCCAGCAGTTTTTGCACCAGTGCCTGTGCATTGCTTTCTGCTGTAATTTGTAATTGGGCAGCTGATTGCTGGGTTAGAAAAAGGCAGGCAGTACCAAGTAGGAATATTTTGCAGATTAGTTTCACTGGAGACAAGGTAAGATTTATCCCTTAATTTTTACAACCAGCCATAAAAAAAGCCCCGTTTTACGGGGCTCTGTATATATTTTTCTGCGCCGTTGTTGATCAAATGCGCCGTTATTGGTCGCCTGACCAACAACATAATATTTTACAAATTTTCCAACGCTGCATTCATACTCCGCACAGCATCAGCGCTTTTATTAAACAGGGCCTGTTCTTCTTCATTCAGTTTATAGTCAACAATTTTTTCCCAGCCGTTCCTGCCAATTACAACCGGTACACCAATACAGATATCGTCTTGGCCATATTCTCCTTCCAGGGAAACACAACAGGTAAATAGTTTTTTCTCGTCACGTACAATACTTTCTACCAATGCCGCTCCCGCTGCACCGGGTGCATACCAGGCACTGGTACCCAGTAAACCGGTTAAAGTGGCACCGCCCACCATGGTATCGGCAGCTACTTTTTTCAGGGTTTCTGCATCCAGGTAATTGCTTACCGGGCTACCCTGGTAGGTGGCAAAGCGGGTAAGCGGTATCATGGTGGTATCGCCGTGTCCGCCTACCACAAAAGCCTGCAGGTCGGTAGCAGGTACGCCCATAGCAGTTGATAAATAATACTTAAAACGGCTGCTGTCTAAAATGCCGCCCATACCGATTATGCGGTTCTTTGGTAAACCGCTTGATTTAAGGGCCAGGTAGGTCATGGTGTCCATCGGGTTGCTGATAACTACGATAATTACATTGGGGGAATATTTTAAAAGATTTTCAGTCACAGACTTAACAATACCGGCATTAATGCCGATCAGTTCTTCCCTGGTCATACCCGGCTTACGGGGTATGCCCGACGTGATAACAGCCACATCAGTTCCGGCAGTTTTTGAATAATCATTGGTGCTTCCGGTAATGCGGGTGTCAAAACCCAGCAGGGTAGCGGTTTGCATCAGGTCCATGGCCTTGCCTTCGGCAACGCCTTCTTTAATGTCGAGAATTACCAGTTCGTTACAAAGTTCTTTACGGGCAATATTGTCGGCACAGGTAGCGCCCACGGCCCCGGCTCCAACTACAGTTATTTTCATATTATATGTTTATGGTAGAAAAATTGATCCTGCCTACCGCAGGCAGGTTGCGGCGCAAAGATAATTAAATACAAAAGGAGTGGAAACCCAAATTTTCAATTTTGCAGGCAGTTATTAAAACAGGCCTGCAATCTCATCTACCGGAATGTCTTTTAAATAATGCTTTATCAGCTTCCCGCTTTTATCATATATATATACATCGGGTATTGAATGAACTTTATAAAACTTCGGCAGGTCATAAACCCCATCCCGGGTTACAGTAATATTGGGAAAATCGGCAATTTTATAATCCTTGTAAAATTTTTTGGTACGCCCAAAGTCCATGATCGTTACCATCAATATCTGTACATCTTTAAACCTGTCAATCCTGGTGGTAAAATCTTTTGTGGCGTGCTGGCAATGGTCGCAATCAGGGTCAAAAAACATGAGGATGGTTGCTTTATCTTTTTTCAGCATTTTTTCAGTAAAGCTGCTGCTGTCTGGCACCTTCCTGATATTGAAAGAGGGTATATAAGGAGATTTGAAATATTGCTGGGTACTGTCAATTTGTGCAGACACAGTTGTAAGCAGGCAGGCTGCAATTAAAGTAAAAACCGTTTTCTTCATCTTCCTTAAATTTTGGTAAAGCTAAAGGGTTTGTTTGATAACAACTTGTTAAGTGTAAAAGATTGTTTTGAAATGAATGGTTGCCAAAGCCCCCTCTCCATTTGGAGTTCCTTGAAAAGGAACGGTCGTAGCTCAGTTGGGGGTGAGGTAAAATTTCGCATTTCACCATACTATTCCTACTTTTGCGCTCCCGGTATGTACCGGGGTAAAAAATGTGATATTATGGCAACTACAGCAGACATGCGCTCAGGCCTCATCATTAAGGTAGATGGCAGCCTGTACAGCGTTATAGAATTCGGGCAAAACAAAACAGCCCGTGCAGCAGCAAAAGTTTGGGCTAAACTTAAAGGTGTAGATAACAGCCGCACCATTGAAGTTACCTGGAACAGTGGCGAAATCATCTTTCCGGTAAGGGTTGAAAAGAAACCTTACCAGTATTTGTATAAGGATGATACCGGTTACAGCTTTATGGATAACGAAACTTTTGAGCAGATCACCGTTCCGGAGAACATGATTGATGCCCCTAAGTTTTTAAAAGACGGACAGGAAGTATCTGTTTTAATTAACGGCGAAACCGACCAGCCCATGGGTGTTGAGTTACCGGATAAGATCGTGTTGCTGGTTACCTACAGCGAGCCTGGTATGAAAGGCGATACCGCAACCCGTACTTTAAAGCCTGCAACTGTTGAAACCGGCGCTACCGTTAACGTTCCTTTATTTGTAAATGAAGGCGAACTGATAAGGGTGAATGCAAAGACCGGTGAATATGTTGAGAGAGTAAAAGAGTAAGCTGGGAGAAACTATATCAAAAAGGATATCCGGGCAACTGGGTATCCTTTTTTCATTTTTATGAAATTCTCATATTTTGCCCAAAAACTGCCCAAAATCATCCTTTTTTGGCTAAAAAAGGGCATTTTTCTATCCTTTTTTAAAATTTATCTTGCAGTTATGAAAATGATTGCCCTATCTTAGCAGCCCGTTACAATTTAAATTAACCTTTAAATAATACACATGGACATCAAGCAAATCCAGGAGCTGGTTAAGCTCATCAACAAGACCAATATTGGCGAGATTACCATTGAAGAAGAAGGCGTAAAGATAACCGTAAAACAGAAAAAAGATCCGGTTCAGCACATCATCGCCGGCTCTGCAGCACCATCATATTCTCCGGCGCCTGCTGCTTCTGCGCCGGCCGCTGCCCCTGCCGCTTCGGCACCACCTGCAAAAGCAGCCGAACCTAAAGCCGATAATTTGGTAACTATAAAAAGCCCCATGATCGGCACCTTCTACCGCCAGGCCGGCCCCGGCAAGCCCATTTTTGCCGGTGTAGGTGATGAAGTAACACCAGGAAAAGTGGTTTGTATCATTGAAGCCATGAAGCTCTTTAATGAAATTGAGAGCGAAGTAAAAGGCAAAATTGTGAAGGTATTGGTGGAAGATGCCAGCCCGGTGGAGTATGACCAGCCTTTGTTTTTAGTGGATCCTTCTTAAGTAAAAAGTAAAAATTCAAAAGTAAAAATGTATCCACTTTTGATTTTTGATTTTTGATTTTTTAATTCTTAATTCAACGATTGTGTTTAAAAAGATATTAATAGCCAATAGGGGAGAAATTGCTTTGAGGGTTATAAGAACCTGCAGGGAGATGGGCATTAAAACCGTTGCCGTTTATTCCACCGCAGATAAAGACAGCCTTCACGTAAAATTTGCCGACGAAGCCGTTTGCATTGGCAAACCTGCAAGCATGGATAGTTACCTGAACGTGGCACACATTATGGCTGCTGCCGAAATTACCAATGCAGATGCCATTCACCCCGGTTATGGATTTTTAGCTGAGAATGCAAAATTTGCAAAGATCTGCGGAGATCATGGTATTAAATTCATCGGCCCCACACCCGAGATGATCAACGCCATGGGCGATAAGATCACTGCAAAAAATACCATGATAGCCGCAGGGGTTCCTGTGGTACCCGGTGTGGAAGGTTTGCTGGAAAGTGTGGAGCATGCAAAAAAATCGGCAAAGGAAGTTGGCTACCCGGTTATTTTAAAAGCAACTGCCGGTGGTGGGGGTAAAGGCATGCGTGTGGTTTGGAGCGAAGATGAAATTGAAAAAGCTTTTGAAAATGCCAAAACAGAAGCCGCAGCTTCTTTTAAGAACGACGGCATTTACATGGAAAAATTTGTGGAAGAGCCACGCCATATTGAAATACAAATTGCAGGCGACCAGTATGGCAATGTTTGCCATTTGAGTGAAAGGGATTGCTCTATCCAGCGCCGCCACCAGAAACTGATTGAAGAAACACCTTCGCCGTTTATGACTGATGAGTTAAGGCAAAGGATGGGCGAAGCTGCTATCAAAGCTGCCCAATCTATCAATTATGAAAGTGTTGGTACGGTTGAATTTTTGGTTGATAAGCACCGCAACTTTTATTTTATGGAAATGAACACCCGCATACAGGTGGAGCATTGTGTAACAGAAGAAGTGATCAATTTCGATTTGATAAAAGAGCAGATAAAGATCGCAGCCGGCGAAAAAATTGTGGGCAAAGCCTATTTTCCGCAAATGCACGCCATTGAGTGCCGCATCAATGCCGAAGATCCATACAACGATTTTCGCCCCTCACCGGGAAAGATAACTGTATTGCACCAGCCGGGCGGCCACGGTGTTCGTGTTGACAGTCATGTATATGCAGGTTATGTAATACCTCCTTTCTACGACAGCATGATCGGTAAACTCATCGCCATTGCACAAACCCGTGAAGAAGCCATTGATACTATGAGCCGTGCCTTAAGCGAATATGTAATAGAAGGTATTAAAACCACCATACCGCTGCACCAGCAACTGATGCAGAACGAAGATTTCCGTAAAGGGAATTTTACAACCAAGTTTATGGAATCTTTTCAGTTGAAATAGTTTGCATAGGGTTGACAACTTTCAAAAAGTTGTCAACCCTTAAACAAATCAAGGTGCATCCCGGGAAACCGGGATATTTTTTTGAGCAATTTTGCCAAAGGCTTAAACTTTGACAAAGTTAATTCCGGGCAAATGTTGCCTCAGCGGGTTTTCGTAAGCAGGATTTTTGAATTTGAAAATTGCATTCTGCAAAACCCCGATGCCTGCAGGCACTTTAATTAATCAAACGCCCACAACATGTTTACGAGTGGCAGTAATTTTTAGAAGGGGTATCATACATTGGGGTTTCACGTAAGAATATATTGATATTAAAATGGTACTGTGAAAACCTTGATGGGACGAAACGAAGCGTATCAGTTAAGAAATTGAGTTTTACATCGAAGAAATGGCCTTTGCCTGTTAAGAAATGATCTCTAAACATTTTTTTAAGCTTTCTTCCCAGCCAGGAACAGAAACACCAAACACCTCTTTAATTTTCGTAGTATCCAACACCGAATATGCCGGCCGCTTTGCCGCTGTAGGGTATGCTGCTGTTGTAATTGGATTTACGATACACTTACTGCCGGTAATTTTTTTTATAGCAACTGCAAACTCATACCAGGTGGTAACACCGGCATTGGCATAATGATAAATGCCGGGGTTTTGCTGGCTTTTGCCCGATGCAATGATCTGCATAATAGCAGCAGCAAGGTTACCGGCATAGGTTGGGCTGCCATACTGATCGTTCACTACATGGATACTTTCTTTTTCCTTCATCAGCCGCAGCATCGTCTTCACAAAATTGTTTTTAAACGAAGAGTATAACCAGGAAGTGCGGATGATAATGGCAGAAGGTGCATTTCTCAAAGCCAGTTCTTCACCATGCAGTTTCGATTTACCGTAAACACTTACCGGGTTTGTTTTATCTGTTTCTTTATAACGCTGGCTGGCTTCGCCATCAAAAACATAATCGGTGGAAATATGTATGAGTTGTATGCCGTTCTTGTTACAGATATCGGCAATACAGGCTACTGCATAGCCATTTAGGAAAAAGGCATTTTCTTTTTCGGTTTCGGCTTTATCTACCGCAGTATATGCAGCGCAGTTAATACAATAATCTATAGAGCGTTCCGAAAAATATTCTTCGGTTTCAACAGGGTGCAAAATGTCGAGTTCTTCTTTTGTTGTAAATAAGAACCGGTAACCGGGATATGCTTGCGAAAGTAACTGCAATGCAGAACCCAACTGACCATTTGAGCCGGTAACTAATATGGTGGGTTGTTTATTGTTCAAAAACAAAATTATTTTTACAATTCAATAGCGTGGGTTGATGCAGGTCCTTATCAGAAATGATGGCTTTATCTGCCGGCACTTTCCAGTCTATACCTAACGTTGGATCATTATAAATTATTCCTGCTTCTGAATCTTTATTATAAAATTCATCGCATTTATACATCACTTCTGCGGTTTCACTTAATACCGAAAAGCCATGGGCAAAACCTTTGGGTATAAACAATTGCCTGTTATTGGCCGCAGATAATTCAAGTGCGAATGCTTTTCCATAAGCAGGGGAGCCAGTGCGTAGATCAACTGCCACATCCAGTATGCTTCCACTTAGTACTCTCACTAATTTAGATTGGGCGTAGGGATTTAACTGGTAATGCAGGCCACGTATAACCCCGTAGGAAGATTTTGACTGGTTATCCTGCACAAACCTGGTATTTATACCATTTGCACTGAACAACCTTTCATTGTAGCTCTCAAAAAAATATCCCCTGCTGTCTTTAAATACAGCAGGCTCAAAAATTATGAGGCCCGGAAAATCAGTTTGTATGATAGGCATTTTGTTAATTGATAATGGATAATTGGTTAATGGAAAATGTTTCGAAATTTGAACCGTAGGTAATTCAATAAATCTCTTTCAATTTAAAAAAATATCAATTATCCACTAATTAATTATCCATTAAGATTTTTTGTTTAAAAAACTCAATTGTTTCTTCCAAACCTGCTTCAAATTTTTTTACCGGTTCGTAACCCAGTAAATTTTTTGCCAGCGAAATATCTGCCAGCGAATCCCTGATGTCTCCGGCTCTTGGTTCACGGTAGGTTGCTGCAAAATCGCTTTTTAAATAATTTACACAGGCATTATATAAGTAATTTACTGAAAAATTTTCGCCCACTGCAACATTGTAAACTTTGTTCAACGCTTCGGCATTATCAGTAAGCATGCCTTTTATATTTACCTGTACGGCATTATCAATAAAAGTAAAATCACGGGTTTGCCCGCCATCGCCGTTTATAAAAACTTCGGTACGCTTCATAATGTGTTTAACAAACAGTGGGATTACTGCAGCATAAGCCCCGTCAGGATCCTGGCGTGGCCCAAAAATATTGAAGTAACGGAAGCCTATCAGTTTAATGCCATACACATCGGCAAAAACCTGTGCATACAATTCATTGGTCTTTTTTGTAGCCGCATAAGGCGATAGGCAGTTGCCCACTTTTCCTTCCTGCTTGGGCAGTGTTGGCTCATCACCATAAACAGACGAAGACGAAGCGTACACAAACTGTTTGATATTATTATCAACCGAAGCTTTCAGCATATTGGCAAAGCCGCCGATATTCACTTCAGTAAAATAAACCGGTTCTTTAATGCTGCGTGGCACACTGCCCAATGCAGCCTGGTGACTTACATAATCTATTCCGCTGCATGCCTGTTGACAGGTATCTGAATTCCTGATATCACCCTCAATAAATTCAAACTGTTGATATTGTTGCAAGATGCTGAGATTGGATTGAAAACCATTCACCAGGTTATCAAGCACCCTTACTTTTGCTGCACCATGCTTTAATAAGTATTCTGCAATATGGCTGCCGATAAACCCGGCACCTCCTGTAATTAAAAAGGAAGATTGGCTTAAATCTTTTGTATGAAATGTATTGCTCATAATTGAAGTCAAAAGTAAAAAATCAAAATTCAAAAATTGAACTGCAATATTTTGCTTTTTTACTTTTGATTTTAGACTTAGCTACAGGCTCCAGTATTGCCTTGAAGTTATTTTATTCCGGTATATTCCTTTCAGGTCAGCAATGATTGCATGTTCTTTTGATATAGATGCAAAATGATCATCGCCTAATTTTCTGTATTCATCATGTGGCACCGTAACCAGCACAGCATCATAATCATTGGCCAGTTCCGGTGTAAGCTCAAAACCGTATTCATGCATTAACTCAGCGCTGTCAGCATAAGGGTCTGTTACATGCACATTCAGTGAAAAGGCTTTCAGTTCCTTAACAACATCAGCCACTTTACTGTTGCGGATATCGCTTACATTTTCTTTAAATGTAGCGCCCATTACCAGCACTTTTGCATCTTTTATGTTGCTGTTTGTTTTAATGATGTTCTGCAGAATTTTCCTGGCAACATAGCCCGCCATGGCATCATTAATAAAACGCCCGGCCAGAATTACCTGTGAGTTGTAACCAAGTTTTTTTGATTTGTAGGTAAGGTAATAAGGGTCAACACCGATACAATGCCCGCCAACAAGCCCCGGCTGAAATTTTAAAAAGTTCCACTTGGTGCCTGCGGCTTCCAAAACTTCGTAAGTATTGATGTTCATTTTATCAAAGATGATGGAGAGCTCATTCATTAAAGCAATGTTCAGGTCACGCTGGGTGTTCTCAATAATTTTCGCAGCTTCTGCAACTTTAATAGATGAAGCTTTGTGTACACCTGCTTTTACAACCAGTTCATAAACTTTGGCAATGGTATCAAGGCTTTCGGCACAGCACCCACTCACTACTTTAATAATAGAGCTGATGGTATGCTCTTTATCTCCCGGATTGATTCTTTCAGGTGAATAACCCATCATATAATCTTCGGTCATTTTTAAACCCGATAATTTTTCTATGATGGGAACACAATCTTCTTCTGTGCAACCGGGATAAACCGTGCTTTCATAAACAACATAGTCACCTTTCTTAATTACTTTGCCAATCGTTTCGCTGGCACGGGTTACAGGAATCAAATCGGGAACATTGTGTTTGTCAACAGGAGTTGGAACCGCAACAATATAGAAATTTGCTTTGCGTAAAACATCCAGGTCATTGGTAAATTCAATATCACAGCCGTCAAAGGCATTGCTTTCAAGTTCCTGGCTGGGATCAATTTTGTTACGCATCATTTCAACACGTTCTGCATTAATATCAAAACCAATCACTTTTATTTTTTTTGCAAATTCCAATGCTATTGGCAAGCCTACATAGCCAAGGCCGATAACTGCTAATGTTTTTTTCTTCTCTAATAATTCCTGGTACATAACTAAGTAAAAATTAAAAAGTCAAAAGTAAAAACGGCTACCAAAGATGTTATTTTGAATTTTTACTTTTGATTTTTGACTTATTTAAATTCTTTCGGTAATTTATTTAATTCTTCTGCTGGCAAATTTTTAAAATACTCATAGGTTATTTTCAAACCTTCGGCCCTTGAAACTTTGGGCTCCCATCCCAGCAATTGTTTTGCTTTTGTAATATCCGGCTGGCGCTGCTTTGGATCATCAGTAGGCAATTCTTTAAAAACAATTTTTTGTTTGGTCCCGGTAAGGTTTATTATTTCTTTGGCAAAATCCAGCAATGATATTTCATCAGGGTTACCAACATTTACCGGATCGGAATGATCACTCATCAGCAGGCGGTAAATGCCTTCTACCAGGTCATCTACATAACAAAAACTACGTGTCTGGCTGCCATCACCAAAAACGGTCAGGTCTTCGCCACGCAATGCCTGGCCAATAAATGCCGGTAAAGCACGGCCATCATTCAGCCGCATACGTGGGCCGTATGTATTAAATATGCGTACGATCCTCGTTTCAACATCATGAAAAGTATGATAAGCCATTGTCATGGCTTCCATAAAGCGTTTGGCTTCATCATAAACACCTCTCGGCCCAACAGGGTTTACATTGCCCCAGTAATCTTCTGTTTGCGGATGCACTAAAGGATCTCCATACACTTCGCTGGTTGATGCAACCAGTATCCTTGCATTTTTTGCTTTAGCCAGGCCAAGACAATTGTGTGTGCCCAGTGAACTTACTTTTAAAGTCTGTATCGGAATTTTTAAATAATCAATCGGGCTGGCGGGGGATGCAAAATGTAAAATATAATCAAGCTTACCGGTAACGTGAATGAATTTTGAAACATCGTGATGATAAAATTCAAACTCTTTTAATTTAAAAAGATGCTCGATGTTTTTCAGGTCGCCGGTTATTAAATTATCCATGCCCATCACCTGGTAACCCTCTTTTATAAAGCGGTCGCAAAGATGAGAGCCTAAAAAACCTGCTGCTCCGGTAATTAAAACTTTTTTGTTGCTCACTTATTTACTGTTTACTATTTACCATTTACCATTCTTCTGCCTATGCTGACATAATGAAACCCTAACTCCTCCATTTTATTCAGGTCGAAAAGATTTCTGCCATCGAAAATTACTTTATTTTTTAACAAAGAAACGATGTTGTTAAAGTCCGGGGTACGGAACTCACTCCATTCTGTAGCGATCACCAATGCATCAGCATCTACCAAAGCATCGTACTGGCGTTCTGCAAAATTTATCCTGTCGTTATAAATTGCTTTTACATTGTTCATGGCTTCGGGATCATAAGCGCTTACAATAGCACCTTCAGCAAGCAATGCATCAATAATGGTTAAAGCCGGCGCTTCACGAATATCATCTGTATTGGGTTTAAAGGCCAAACCCCAAACGGCAATTTTTTTGCCTTTCAGGTCATTATTAAAATAGGCCTTTATCTGTGGTATTAAATGCAATTTCTGTTTTTCATTTACATCCATCACCGCATCCAATATTCTGAACTCATAATTAACTTCCGCTGATGACCTGGCCAACGCCTGTACATCTTTTGGAAAACAGCTGCCGCCATAACCTATGCCGGGAAACAAAAATCTTTTGCCAATGCGTTCATCGCTGCCAATGCCCTTACGCACCATATCCACATCGGCACCCAGCAATTCGCAAAGATTTGCGATCTCGTTCATGAAAGTGATCTTGGTTGCTAAAAAAGAATTGGCTGCATATTTTGTAAGCTCAGCACTTTTTTCATCCATGTAAATGATGGGATTGCCCTGGCGAACGAATGGCAGGTACAGATCATTCAGTGTTTTTTTTGCTCTTTCAGATGTGGTACCAATAACTACACGGTCGGGCTTCATAAAGTCATCTACGGCCACCCCCTCACGTAAAAATTCAGGATTGGAAACGATGTCAAATTCAACCTTTGCATTTTTTGCAACGGCAGCGTGAACTTTATCGGCCGTGCCAACTGGTACCGTACTTTTATCAATAATAATAACGTAGTCAGAGATTATTTTTCCCAGGTCATCAGCCACACCCAAAATATACTTCAGGTCAGCGCTTCCATCTTCACCGGGAGGTGTTGGGAGGGCAAGAAAGATAACCTGGGCATCTTTAATACCATCCTGCAATGAAGTTGTAAAATGAAGACGGCCTTCTTTCTGGTTGCGCAGAAACAATTTTTCGAGGCCTGGTTCGTAAATGGTAAGTTCTCCACCATTTAATTTGTTTATCTTATTAATGTCAATATCAACACAGGTTACTGTATTTCCTGTTTCGGCAAAACAGGTTCCTGTTACCAATCCCACATATCCGGTACCTACAACTGCAATTTTCATCTGTTATTTGTTTATAAATTCTAAAACTTTTGACACAATAAAATTCTGCTGCTCTTCATCCAGTTCTGTATGAATCGGTAAAGAAATCACTCTTTCAGTTAACCAATCTGTAACCGGAAGATTGTAGTTACTGCCTCCAAAAGCATCAAACATCTTTTGCCTATGGGCAGGAACCGGGTAGTAAATCATAGAGGGTACGCCTTGTTCGGCCAGGTATTGATTAAGCCCATCCCTGTCAACATCATTCAAAGTCAATGTATATTGATGGAACACATGCTTATTATTGCCATCTCTAAACGGAATAGTTATGAATTTATTTTGTGCGAAGGCATTATCATAATAATCAGCTGCTTTTCTACGGGCAGCAATATACCCGTCTAAATGTTTCAGTTTAATATCTAAGATAGCAGCCTGCATGGCATCCAGCCTGCTGTTGCAGCCAACCACATCATGGTAATAGCGCTTGCTTTGGCCATGAGATGCGATCATTCTTAATTTAGCCGCCAGTTCATCATCATCGGTAAACATGGCGCCGCCATCGCCATAAGCACCCAGGTTTTTTGAAGGATAAAAAGAGGTGCAACCGATCTGGCCGATAGAGCCGGTCTTTTTTACGGTACCATCACTAAAAGTATAATCATTGCCAATGGCCTGTGCATTATCTTCAATCACCGGTAAATTATGTTTTGCTGCAATGGCCATTATCTTTTCCATATCAGCCGAGTGGCCATAGAGGTGTACAGGAACAATGGCTTTTGTTTTTGGGGTGATGGCTTTTTCTATCGCTTCCGGATCTATACAAAAGGTTCTTTTATCAACTTCTACAAAAACAGGTTTGATGTTGAGCAAAGCCGCAACTTCAACTGTAGCAATATAAGTAAAAGAAGGGGTGATCACTTCATCACCCGGTTGCAGTCCCAAAGCCATCATGGCAATTTGCAAAGCATCGGTACCATTGGCACAGGGAATGCAATGTTTGCTGCCGTGGTATTTTGCCAGGTTATCTGCAAAATCATTTACCACTTTTCCACCGATGAACATGGAACTTTCCATTACTGCAATAACTGCAGCATCCACTTCTGATTTTATTTTAAGATATTGTGTTTTGGTATCAACCATTTGTAAAGGCCTCATAACAAATTATTTTATGCGCCGCAAAGATAAGATTCAGTGGGCAGTTGGCAAAAGGCAGTTGGCAGTATGCATGGTGTCAATTTCAGGCATTTTTTTTTCTTTAGATTTGTCTTATTCTGATGTTGAGCAAACTACTATACAATCTTTTTCTTATCCTGTATTCGGTGGCGATACGGGTTGCTGCCATTGCAAACCCTAAGGCAAGAAAATGGATCAGCGGCCGCCGTGATATTTTCGCTACAATAAACGGACAACTATCAACGGGTAACGATCAACCGATATGGATGCATTGCGCCAGCCTCGGCGAATTTGAACAGGGCAGACCTTTGCTTGAAGAACTAAAAAGTCAAAATTCAAAAGTCAAAATTGTGCTGACTTTTTTTTCGCCCTCTGGGTATGAAGTGATGAAAGATTATAAAGGAGCAGATCATGTTTTTTACCTGCCTATGGATTCGCCTGCAAATGCAAAAAAGTTTTTAGATGCTGTAAACCCGGCACTAGTGCTTTGGGTGAAATATGAATACTGGTTTTATTATCTCACTGAAATAAAGCAAAGGAATATCCCGGCGCTGCTGGTATCCGGAATTTTCAGAAAAGGCCAGCCTTTTTTTGCCTGGTATGGCGACA
This sequence comes from Ferruginibacter sp., assembly GCA_016786725.1. Taxonomy (GTDB): domain Bacteria; phylum Bacteroidota; class Bacteroidia; order Chitinophagales; family Chitinophagaceae; genus Ferruginibacter. The sequence goes on from JAEUVU010000004.1 coordinate 158,541, forward strand.
TCTGGAGAAAAATGCTGCAAAGCTTTACACATTTTTTTGTGCAGAACGAAGAATCCAGCAAATTATTGGCAACTCTTGGAATTACTGAAAATGTAACCCTGAATGGCGATACACGTTTTGACAGGGTATTGGAAATTGCTGAAAACTTTACCCCTGTTGCAGGTATTGAGGAATTTTGCGGCGATAGTCCCGTAATTGTTGCCGGCAGCACCTGGGAAGAAGACGAAATAGAATTACTGCATTTTGTGAATGTACGCAAAGAGGTAAGGTTCATTATTGCGCCACACGAAATTGACAAGACAAACCTGAAAGATGTTAAGGACGAATTTCCTCATTCCGTATTTTATTCTGAACTGATAAACGAACAACGAACAACGGTCAACGGTCAACTTCCAACTCCTAATGTTTTAATTATTGATAACATCGGCATGTTATCACGCCTGTACAGGTACGCTACTATAACCTACGTTGGCGGCGGCTATGGAGCAGATGGGGTGCATAATGTGCTTGAAGCTGCCGTGTACGGCAAACCTGTTGTGTTTGGGCCGGTGTATGATAAATTTGTTGAAGCTACCGGTTTGGTAAACTGTGGCGGAGCTGTAAGTGTTGATGGCGGGCCGGTTAAGCTGGAAACAATTATGAATAACTTATTGAACGATGAAGCAGAAAGAAAAACAAGGGGAGAAGCAGCAAAGCAGTTTGTTTATGAAAATGCAGGCGCATCAAAAAAAATTATGCAGTTCATTCAGGAAAAACGCCTTTTAACCAACTGAAGAAACTGAACCACCATTTGATTGTTATTATCCCAGCCGTTCTTCACTTTCAGTTCTCTTTGTATCCAATACTCGGCTTCGGCAAAAATAGAAAAGCTGTTGATGGTTTTAATGCTGCGTTCATAAGCAACTTCATCGCCACGGAACAATTCATTGATAAATAAAAACCGGTCATTTACCCCAATTGCCTTTCTCAGGTCCCTGATGGGCGCTTCGGTTAAAGTATCTCCAAGGTCTATTTTAGATTGCTTCAGCTTTTCATTTAATGAAGTATGGCCGGTAGCAATGGCTTCATTGATATCTTTGCCGGGCTTTTCAGGTTGTGGAAGCGGTTTATATTCCTGCTGGTGTGTAAGCGTAGGCACATCTTCTTCTGCTTCAAAAACAATATGCGGCTTATTATGAACGCTGATCTGCTGCAGGGTTTCAGCATTCCGCTTGATCTCTTCCAGTTCGGCCTCAATCTCGGCTTCATCAACCTGTAAAACTTCAACAATCTTCTCATCTTCTGCCGGCTTGGCTGCAATAACCGGAGATTCTTTGATCACCGGAGCCATATTTGAAACCGTTATCACCACCGGTTCAGGGTTATACCCATTATTATGCTGCAGGTGCTGTAGTTCTGCCTGCAGCATCTGCACAGTAAGCATAAGCTGCTCCGCTGTAGCATTTTGTGCAAACTGATCCTGTAATTTTTTTATGAGTGTCTCCACTCTTTCCATGATATTATTATACTTTTGATGCCCATGCTTGAAGAGGCAACCGTTAATGATATAACTATAGCCCGTAAGTTACTAACTGATTTTTAAAAAAAATACTTAAATGTTTATAGAACCTAATTTAAAAGGCGAAAGAAGAGGATGGATAGAAGTGATTTGTGGCAGCATGTTCAGCGGCAAAACTGAAGAATTGATACGCAGGCTTAAAAGAGTGAAGATCGCAAACCTGAAAGTGGAGATATTTAAACCGGCCATTGATACACGTTATGACGAACAGAAAATTGTAAGTCACGATACCAATGCCATACATTCAACACCGGTGAGCAGTTCTCAAAATATTTTGTTGCTAACACAGGATGTAGATGTGGTGGGTATTGATGAAGCCCAATTCTTTGACAGTGAAATTGCCGGCGTTTGTGAGCAACTGGCCCAAAAAGGCATCCGGGTAATTGTTGCCGGGCTTGATATGGATTACCTGGGCAACCCTTTTGGACAAATGCCTAACCTGCTTGCCAAGGCAGATTATATAACCAAGCTGCACGCCATTTGCCAGGTATGCGGCAATATTGCCAACATCAGTTACCGCAAAGTAAAAACAGAAGGGCAGGTTTTGCTGGGAGAAAAAGATGTGTACGAACCCCGCTGCAGGCATTGTGCACAGTTAACAGATTGATACTATAAACAAACTGCAATGATTGCCAGGATATTTGCACTTTTGCAAAAAGATGTATTGCTTGAGTTCAGGCAGAAGCATACTTTTTATGGCATTATTTTATATATAGCTTCCACCATTTTTGTATTGTATTTATCTATCGACAGGCCCGATGCCAATGTGTGGAACGGGTTGTTCTGGACGATCCAGCTATTCATTTGCGTAAATGCCGTGGCTAAAAGTTTTTTACAGGAAAGCAGGGGGCGCATGCTTTATTTTTATTCCATTGCATCACCGGTAGAGTTCATCGTAGCCAAAATGATTTATAACCTGCTGCTGATGATACTGATGAGCCTGTTAAGCCTGCTTCTTTTTATTATTTTTTTAGATGATCCTATTGACAACGGCATTTGGTTCATGGGCATTGTGGTTTTGGGTGGCGCAAGCATCAGCATGGTATTTACATTAATGAGCGCCATTGCAGCAAAGGCACAGCAAAATGCAGCATTGATGGCTATACTCGGTTTTCCGGTTATATTGCCCCAGCTTTTATTATTAATGCGTCTCAGCAAGGCGGCCTTTGCCGAGGTTTTTAAAGAAGGAGCGATACTGCAATTAGCTGGATTGATAATAGGATTGGATGTTTTGGTTATTGCCATGGCAGTAATACTGTTTCCTTATTTGTGGAAGGATTGATTGGAAAATAAAGACATGCAGAATTTACAGGGCGATAAAAAAACTAACCCCTGACCCCTAACATTTAACTGTTAACTTCCCTATCTTTGCCCACTCAATAAATCCCTCTTTTGTTTGCAAAAAAGCTGGTGGAAAATATTATCCTTTCTCTTGTTGATCTACACAGTTGTAGGAGGGTTTTTAATGGATGTTCCCCGTTTATTTATTTTAAATGAAACCATACGCAACCTGTATTTTCATGTTTGTATGTGGTTTGGCATGATGATATTGTTTGCCGTAAGTTTTGTGTACAGCATTAAATATCTGCGGGGTTTTAAATTACGCAACGATATTTTTGCTCACAATTTTGCTGCGGTGGGTACTTTGTTTGGTTTACTGGGTTATGCAACCGGCACTATCTGGGCAAATTATACCTGGGTTACCGATCAGAGCCAGTCGCTTGGCAGTATTTTAAAAGAACCAAAACTGATAGGCGCTGCTATTGCCATATTGATATACGGAGCTTATTTTGTGTTGAGGGGTTCCTTTACAGATATGGATAAAAAAGCCAGGGTAAGCGCAGTGTATAATATTTTTGCTTTTGCCATGTTGTTCCCAAGCATCTGGATAATACCCCGGCTGGTGGGCAGTTTGCACCCCGGCGCACCCGGCAGCGAAAGCGGTAACCCGGCGCTTAACTTTAAAGATATTGACAGCAGGCTGAGGATGATATTTTACCCGGCCGTGATTGGGTGGACCCTGCTGGGCGTATGGATAGCCACTTTAAAAATACGGTTACAATTATTTAAAGATAAAACTTTGATAAATGGATAAGCGTTTCTCGTTTTTTGTTTTTCGTTTTTTGTTTCTCGTTTGCGGGATACTGTATAATACAGCAGCTATTGCACAGGATTCAGAACCCGAAATGGCGGATATGATGCGGAGCAATGGTAAAATTTATGTGGTGGTAGCTGTTTGTCTCACTATTTTGATTGGGTTATTCATTTATGTATTTTTAATAGACAGAAAAATAAGCAGGTTGGAGAAGGGTAGAGATTAAGGTGTGTTTGCTGAAAAACATAATCTCCGCTATTACCCCTTTAGGGGATAGGGGCAACAATTTTTAAATAACGATTGCTAATATAAAAACAATTTTATGAGCGCTCAACAGCCATACAGCTTCTTCCATAGTGTGGAAAGAAGTTTTGACAAAGCCGCCAAATTTACCAAATGGGATTTGGGAATTTTAGAACAGATAAAAGCCTGTAACAGTGTTTACCAGATGCGTTTTCCGGTGAAACGTGATGATGGTAACATTGAAGTGATTGAAGCTTACCGTGTGCAGCACAGCCATCACAAAGCGCCTTGCAAGGGCGGTATCCGTTTTAGTGATGAAGTAAACCAGGATGAAGTGATGGCGCTGGCCAGTTTGATGACCTACAAATGCGCTATTGTAAATGTGCCTTTTGGTGGCGGTAAAGGAGGTATCAAAATCAATCCAAAAAAATACAGCGAGTATGAACTGGAAAAAATTACACGCCGCTACACATCTGAACTGGTGAAGAAAAATTTCATTGGCCCGGGCATTGATGTGCCGGCACCGGATTACGGAACCGGTGCAAGAGAAATGGCATGGATTGTTGATACATACGCTTCTTTAAAACCAGGCGAAATTGATGCCGCCGGTTGTGTAACCGGTAAGCCGATTACACAGGGCGGTGTTCGTGGCCGTACAGAAGCAACCGGCCTGGGCGTTTTCTATGGTATCCGTGAAGTTTGCAATATGCCTGAAGTAATGAAAAAGCAGGGGCTAAGCGTTGGTATAGAAGGAAAGACTGTTGTGGTTCAGGGCATGGGTAATGTTGGATTTTACTGTGCTAAATTTTTCCGTGAGCATGGCGCCAAAGTAATTTCGATTGCAGAATATGAAGGCGCTATTTTTAATGCAAATGGTTTGAATGAAGAAGAAGTTTTTGCACATAGAAAAGCAACAGGAAGTATTTTAAATTTCCCTGGTTCGGAAAATTTAAAGATCAATACCGATGCGCTGGAACTTGAATGCGATATCCTGATTCCTGCGGCGTTAGAGAATGTTATCAACGGCCAGAATGCTCCCAGGGTAAAAGCCAAAATCATTGGCGAAGCGGCTAACGGGCCATGTACACCCGAGGCAGATGAAATATTTGCACAAAAAGGAATTTTATGTGTGCCTGATATGTACCTGAATGCCGGTGGTGTTACCGTAAGTTATTTTGAGTGGCTCAAAAACTTAAGCCACGTTCGTTATGGCCGTATGGAAAAGCGCTTTAACGAGAATATGAATATGCAGATCATCAAACAGATGGAAGACCTTACCGGTAAATCTGTTGGTGATGCACAGAAAAAACAGATCGTACATGGTGCTGACGAACAGGAACTGGTTCACAGCGGCCTTGAAGAAACGATGATAACTGCCACCAGGGAAATCATGGATGTATGGATGAGCAATCCTGAAATACCGGACATGAGAACTGCAGCTTATGTAAGCGCTATCAACAAAGTGGCTACCAGCTATGCTGAGCTGGGCATTTTCCCATAATGTTTTTATACTTCAAATTTTATAAATGCATCCCGCCAAAATGGGATGCATTTTTTATGAAGGCTCTATCAGGTCCCACAAATTTCCATACAGGTCTTCAAAAACGGCAACCGTTCCGTAGGGTTCTTTTACTGGGGGCGAACAAAATTTATTTTTTGCAGCAGCATATTATTATAATCACGCCAGAAATCATCGGTATATAAAAATAAGAATACCCGCCCGCCGGTTTGATTGCCTGTCCTGCTTTTTTGTTCATCATTTGCAGCCTGCGCAAGCAGCAGGCAACATTGTCCATCGCCTTTTGGCTTTACCATTACCCATCTTTTTGTTTCGCTCAGTCTGGTATCTTCAATAAGTACAAAGTTTAATTTTTTGGTGTAAAATTCTATTGATTCGTCGTAATTATTTACTACCAAAGCTATATGGGCTATGTGCTGGTTCATTAATTGTAAATTCAATTGAGTTTTACTGTTCAACTTTATAAATATCCTGCAAACCAAATTTTTTACATTGCAGGCACCAGGCGCCAGTTTTTGTTTTGGCTGTTCCCTTATAGCGTATGCCTCCAATTTCCCAAATGCTGCTTTCTTTTCCGCAATTGCTGCAGGTAAAACGGTATCGCTTTGAATCTTCCATCATTTTTTCAAACAAGGCTTTTGAAGTGAAGAACTTAATGATCTTTTGTGTCCGGCTGAGTTTCATGCTTATTTGTTTTTAAGCGGATGCAATACATTACTGTTCTCAATAAACAACCTGAAAGTATGATCCGGCCTGTTCATAACATCATTGTGTTCTTTAAGGCTGTGTATAAAAATTACCTGGTTTGTTTTCAGCATGGCCGCATGTACATCTTTCTCTTCCGGGTTAATGAATAAAATGCTCTTTTCCCGAAGCTGCTGCATCATTTTTTCAGATACCTCATCTGTTCCGCCGCCTTTATTGGTGTAGAGGTTAATGAATTGATGTGAAGGATCGGCCTGTATCCAGGCAATGTATTTGTCTACCTGGCTGTACAGCCCGTCAAATAACATTACGTGTTTTACTTCAACACCGCCATTCTGTAAAATGTATGACATCACCCTGAAAGCGCCACTATGGCCTGCCAGCAGGATATTTCGGGCTTCTGTTTTTCTGCTAATCACTTTTTCTGTTTTCAGTTTATTCAACACATCATTCAGCAGGGCTTTAAACACTTCTTTTTTTTCTAACTTACCTCCATAACTGTCGGGCGCATTTTTTGCACCCTCCGGAAAAACTAGTATGGCATTCCGCTTTGATGCAATGAATTGTTTTGTAAGTTCAAAATAAGCATCTGCACTGTCAATATTGTTTCGCCAGCCGTGAAACCAAAAAATCACATCAATATATTTGCCGGCTTTAAAATGTGGAGGAACAGCAATAAGCACCGTGCTGTCGGTGTAATGTATGGCTGCCGGGTAAAGTACTTTATCGTACGTATGCCCTTTTGCCCTTGCAGAATCGGGGAAAAGTGTATTAGCAGATGTGAAACGGTACAGCTTTGCATCATTTTCTTTTTGTGCAAATGATCCTGCACACAAAAGCAGGAGGGGCAGCAGAAACGAAATTCTCATCTTTAACCGGTTTCAGTTACAAGTTAATAAACACATCAGAGTTTTACGTATATCACCTTAGAAATAGTTTTTTAAAAAAATAATTTGCTTTAAGTTTATCAAAAAAAAGCAAATGAAATCGCTGGAAGCACTTAAAACAGACAGGACTGTATTTTCAATAGGCCAGGCATTGGGAGATGGCTGGAACCTGGTATCAAAATTCCTGGGCTTTTATATACTGGGCGGCGTTATTGCTGTGGTGATTGCATTTGGCGTTGGCATTATTCCATTTGCCGGCAGCCTGGCCAATAATTTATTGATTAGCCCATGCCTGATGGGTGGAGCCATTTATGTTACCTGGCAGATATCCAAAGGCAATGGCTGGGCCGATTTTGCTGATATGTTTAAAGGGTTTAAGTACCTGCAGCCCATTTTTATCAGCACGCTCATACAAACAGCTGTAACTACGCTTCTTTCAGTGGTAATATTTTACAATTTTCTGCCTCAGTTTATTGAGCTTTACGAAAAGTCGCAGGGGGTTGATGCATTTACCCGGCAGGAGCAACTGGGCAGGGAATTTTTAAGGCTGTTTACCGGAGATTTTATGATCTCACTGGCTATACTGATGGTAGTGTTGTTATTTATTTCTGCCCTGTGGGCATTTAAAACCCATTTCATTATTATCTACAACATGCAGGCATGGCCGGCCATGGAAATGAGCCGCCGCATTGCCCGGCACAACCTGTGGCAACTGATAGGGTTTTTTATTGTGATGGGTTTTATCATCATCATCAGCGCTATACCATGCGGCATTGGTTTACTTTTTACAATGCCCTGGTTAATAGGTTCCACGTACAGTGCCTTTGCACAGATAACAAACTGCGATCAGCCCGATGAAGTGAATGCTGAGATGTTTGACTTTATGGCTGGTAAAAAAGAAGAGCGGAGTTAAGTTTTTGCAACCACCTGTTGATAGCAACTGTTTTTATTTTTGAATTTTAGTAAGATATTCTTTCAGTGATATGGTGATGATATATGTCCATCCTTTTTTGGAAATTCTCCCTTTTTTAATGCATCAACTGTATCATCAAGAGGATAGTTTGGGTTAGGTGTCTGGCCACTGTACACAGACCGAAGGTTTAAATTGCTTTTGTTATGCAGGCAGCATTAAAATTAAAACTTGTTTGTAGTGGCTTGGCGCCTGCTGCTACTTTTTACTGAATAAACGGAATGCATTTAGCACCGCCTGGTGCATGATGGTGCCATGGTTTTCTGCGGGTAAATAATCGAACTTTATGTTTAGGGACTTGTTTTTTACAGCCGCTAATTTATCAGCAAGCAGGTTGGCATCTACTTCCATAACCCGGGGCGGTGTTGTTGGGGTGAGCCCTTCTTTGCCTACACCAATATAGATATCAAGCGGGCGGTTGAATGAAGCGTTGTAAACCTCAGATGGCAGCGTTAATATGGAACCATTATCCCACCACAAACTGGGACTTACAATGATGTACTTATTGAACAGTGCAGGTTTTTTAAGTAATACCTCTGTAGCTAGCAACCCGCCAAGCGATTCGCCGATTAAGGTTCTATGCCCGCTGATCTTGTACCTGCTTTCTATTGCAGGTAATAACTCTGATTGTAAAAATCGAATAAACTCTTTTGAGTAACCGGATGCAGGATTATTTGTTTTATCGCTTTGCACAGATGAAGGAAAGGTAAAATCCCTTCTGCGGTCAACATTGGCAATGCCAACTACAATGGACTTGGGAAGCTGTTTTACCCAATCAAAACTGCAGAACTGAACCAAACCGGCGATGTGAATAAAATCTTCATTGGCCGAACCATCCAGTAAATAAATAACCGGGTATTTAACCGAATCAGCCTGGTTATATCCATCAGGTAAATAAATATTAAGTATCCTGTCTTCTTTCAGTATATTGGAATGAATGGTTTCTATTTTACCAAGAACAAAAGGTTTGGTTGTATCTGGTTTGTTTGTGTATGCTGAAATGGTTGAGGTATGCAGCAGCAGGGTTAAGCTGATAAGAAATAGTTTCATTTTTTGAAGGTAAGAACAAAAGCTTAATAGTATTTCGGTTGGTGCAAACAGAAACCGATAGAAAATGGGTTAAGAACCTGATACGGTGTTGGTTGAAAACCAGGCGCAGGCAATCAATCTGCCTACGGTGAAAAAAAACTACACCTTCCTGTTATGACAACAAAAAATCCCACCGCCAACGGCAAATGGGATTTAGTTTTATAAAAAATCGCTTCGTAGCAGGAGATAGCTTTGTCGTGCCTCCTCGCTATGACGTCTTAATTCGCTTCCGCCATATCCGGTATATCAACTGCTTTGTAAGCGCCGGCGTCTAATTTCTTTTTGGTTTCTTCAAATGCTTTGAGTGTTTCGTCAATATCGGCATCGCTGTGTGCGGCGGTGGGTATCAGGCGGTAAATGATATCGCCTTTTGGTATTACGGGGTACACCACAATGCTGCAGAAAATATGGTAGTTCTCCCGCAGGTCCATCACCATTTGGGTGGCCTCGGGTACATCGCCTTTCATGTAAATGGGTGTTACGGGGCTGTTGGTGTGGCCAATATCAAAGCCACGTTCTTTCAAACCATTTTGAAGGCGGTTTACATTGTGCCAGAGTTTTTCACGCAGTTCGGGCATGGCTTTCACCATTTCCATACGTTTGAGCATACCATCAACAATCACCAGTGGTAAACTCTTTGCAAAAATTTGTGAGCGTACATTGTAGCGGAGATATTTAAGCACATTTTTTGGCCCGCTGATGAAGGCGCCAATGCTGCCCATACTTTTTACAAAGGTTGAAAAGTACAGGTCAATATCTTTCTGGCAACCCTGTGCTTCGTCGGCACCGGCGCCGGTTGGTCCCATGTAGCCAAAGCCATGTGCATCGTCTATTAAAATGCGGAACTCGAATTTCTTTTTCAGTTCGCAGATCTCTTTTAAAATTCCCTGCTCGCCATCCATACCAAAAACACCTTCGGTAATTAACAGGATGCCGCCGCCGTTTTTATTCGCCAGCTCAGTGGCACGCTGTAATTGTTTTTCGCAATCGGCAATATCGTTGTGCTTAAATGCATAGCGGTTGCCCATGTGCAGGCGTACACCATCAACAATGCAGGCATGCGCTTCGGCATCGTACACAATTACATCGCGGCGGTTTACGAGTGCATCAATGCAGCTCATAATGCCCTGGTAGCCGAAATTGAGGAGCATGGTATCCTCACGGCTAATAAATTCGCTGATCACTTTTTCGAGTTGCTCGTGTTTTTCTGTATTGCCGCTCATCATCCTTGCACCCATGGGGTTGCCCATACCATATTTTTCGGCGGCTTCGGTATCAGCTTTACGAACATCAGGGTGGTTAACCAGGCCGAGGTAGTTGTTGAGGCTCCAAACGATCATATCATTACCACGAAACTTCATTCTTGGGCCCAGCTCGCCTTCTAATTTTGGAAAGGTGAAGTAGCCGTGGGCCCTGTCCATGTGCTGACCGATAGGGCCGCCGTCTTTTACTAATTTTTCAAAAACATCCATGCTTAGTTATGATTTTAGATTTACGATTTTAGATTTATTCATCTTCGCAGGAATCTTCCAGTTCCCTCTCCCTTGGAGAGGGGTTGGGGAGAGGTCCTTAACAAGCCGCAAAAATACAATAAATAAGCTTTGGGGCAAAACAGGGCAAATTGAGGGTAAACCTTATCTTCAGGGGATGAAAAGAGTTTTGTTTTGTAGTTTAATGCTTTTGCTTTTAGCGCCGGTTTGTTTTGGGCAAACAGGTGCCGGTAAATTTTGCGGATATAAATACAAAGACAGCTCTTTACTTAGAAAACACTTTGAAAAGCAGCTCGCTTTTTTAAATATACAAAACGGAGATACCATTGTTGATGTGGGTACCAGCAGCGGCGCTTATATTGGCGCTATAAATGTTATCGCTGAATTTAAAAATGTGCATTTTATTTTGGTTGATATTGACAGCAATTGCCTCAATAGCACCAGGGTGAATAACATGATTGCCCATTATGAAGGATTAAGAACAAAACCGTTTAACAATACCATTGGCTTTGTACTGAATACTATTGATAGCTTATGGCTGCCCATGAAAAGTAAAAAGAAGTTATGGATCTTTAACACCCTGCATGAGATACCCGATAAGGCAGGCATGATAAAACAAATGAGTGCCGTGCTGCAAACCGGTGGTGAAATTATTATTGCCGAGCTGCTGGCCACAGAAAAGAACAAGATACACGGGGGCTGTAAAGATCCTTTGATGAGCGATGAGGAAATAAAGAAGCTGATGGACGCAGCCGGCTTTGATTTTAAGAATATGATCACCAATCCCATACCGGTTAAGAAAATGAAAAATCCCTATTGTTTGTACCGGTTCATAAAGCGATGAACTACATTTGTTGCCTGAAAAATAAAATTATGCCCCGCAGATCTTTTTTACTTTTTACTTTTTACTTATTCACTGCAACAGCTTTTGCACAAAACCCTAAACCAAAATTAGTTGTGGGTTTGGTGGTTGACCAGATGCGTTGGGATTATTTGTACCGCTTTAATGCGCTTTATGGCGATGGAGGTTTCAGGCGTTTGCTTAAAGAAGGGTTCAGTTCAGAAAATAATCTCATACCTTATATGCCCACCTATACAGCTGTAGGGCATACTACTATTTACACGGGCAGTGTACCGGCCTTCAGCGGTATTGTTGGCAATAACTGGTTTGATAAAACAACCGGCAGGGGTGTTTACTGTACAGATGATTCAACTGTTTTAACAGTGGGTAATCCCGGCAGCCGTGCAGGAAAAATGAGCCCTGCAAATATGTGGGTAACAACAGTGGGGGATGAGTTACGCCTGAGCAACAATTTTAAAAGTAAAGTAATTGGCATTGCATTAAAAGACCGTGGAGCCATTTTGCCTGCGGGCCACAGCGCCAATGCAGCTTACTGGTACGATGCCGGCAAATGGATCACCAGTACGCATTATGTGGCTGTATTGCCAACATGGGTTGATCAATTCAATGCTAAAGACCTTGCAGCAAAATACATGAGCCAGGACTGGAATACTTTATTGCCCATGAACCAGTACTACCTTAGTACTGAAGATAACAAGCCTTATGAGGGTGCCATCAAAGGAGAAAGCACCGTTACTTTTCCGCACAGGCTTAGTGCAATACCTGACAGCAGTAAATATGAGTCATTCCGCACCACACCTTTTGCCAATACTTTCACTTTTGATTTTGCAAAAGCAGCGATAGAAAATGAATCATTGGGACAAAATACTGTTACCGATTTTTTAGCAGTCAGTATTTCATCCACCGATTATATTGGCCATGCATTCGGCCCAAATTCTGTAGAGATAGAAGATACTTATCTGAGGCTTGATAAAGACATTGCTGATTTTTTACAATACCTGGATGCAAGACTTGGCAAAGGAAACTATACTTTCTTTTTATCGGCCGATCATGCTGTGGCGCATATACCGGCTTTTTTAGCCGAGCATAAAATACCAGGAGGCAATTTTGAAGATGCAGATATCAGAAGAGAACTGAACCAGATGATAGAAAAAGATTTTGGTGTTAGAAATGCTGTGCAGAGCCTGCAGAACTACCAGGTATATCTCAACAGTAATGAACTGGAAAGACAGGGCAAAGATATAGATGCAGTAAAAAAAGCAGTCATTAAAACCTTAAAGGCAAAGCCTTTCATCATTGCTGCATTTGAAACGGATAAACTGATGCTCACTACTTTACCTGAGCCACAAAAAACAATGATGATAAACGGATTTAATCCAAAACGCAGCGGTGATATTCAGTTTACCCTCAAGCCGGGTTATTTTGATGGTGGGGTAAAAGGAACAACGCATGGTTTATGGAATCCTTATGATGCACATATACCCTGCGTGTTTTTTGGCTGGGGTGTAAAAAAAGGCAAGACCAGCCGGGAAACATATATGACCGATATTGCACCAACTATTGCAGCACTGCTGCAGATACAGATGCCCAGCGGCAGTGTAGGAAAAGTGATAACTGAACTGATTAAATAAGATCCGTTAATTAAAATCTCAGCAAAATGAAAAAGTACCTGTTTTTATTTTTTTTATTTTTCTGCTTTAATGCAAATGCACAGTATTTTATCCAGTATCCTGAGTGGTACCCCGCCACAGCGTTTAAAACCCTTTTTGTAATTACCAGGGATAGTTCCAAACCCCATGCAAAAGAAGTTTATAATACTGTAAAAGAGAATTGGACTCTTAGCCCGGTTAAATTAATACAGGCAAGGTATTCGCATGAAATACCCGAAAGTTTGTTTATACCGGGAAATTTGTTTTTAAGCGCCCAAACCAATTCAACCAGTACTGTATTTGAAAGGCGCTATTCAAACGGTATTACAACCAGGAGTTCGCCTGTTGTGAATGATTATTTTCACATCAATTTATGGTCGGCAGGCGATAAGATTAACCCCAAGAGATCTATTAGCGAAAATGCTTTTACCCTCGCCTCTGCCGAACTGTTCAACAGAACAATAACGCTTGGCAAACTTGCCTGGGAAAGTGAAGGAGATTTTACCTCGTCTTTATTTGCGAACGATTTTTGCAATGGTATGAAGGGCAATATTAAAAACATGATACAGTTCTTTAACAGCGAACTGCCAAAGAATAATTCTAAAAAATTTCTTACAGATATGCCCCCTGCTGCTGAACTGGGCAACCTTAAAAAAGATACATTGTTTTTGCCTAATTGCTGGTATGGAGGCCCCGGTACAATGCTGGTGGACGAAAAGCCAAAATATGCTACTGCGATGACGAAGTTTTTAGAAGATATGACAGCAGATTATGCATACAAGATAAAACTGATAACACGTGAGGAGTTAAACCAGAAAATACTTAATGCCACTAAAAATTTTTATTATCTAAATTACATTCAAAGCTCTGCCGATAAATCGGTGAGTGTAATAAACGGCTTTACGGGGAATGTGGTGTATTCAGAAATAACCCGTAAATCGTACCTGTTTAAAGAAAAAGACCTGAAAAAAATAGAAGAAGCTATTCGATAAGCACTGCTTTCGGCTAATTCATAAAAAAACCTTCCTGTTTTACAGGAAGGTTTTTTGTTGGGTTACCAGGATTCGAACCTAGACAGACAGAATCAAAATCTGTAGTGCTACCGTTACACCATAACCCAGCTTGATGCCCCAAAAATTATTGGGAGTGCAAAAATAAGGGATATGCTTTTACCTCCCAAATGCTTTTTCTATTCCGCATCCTCTTTTTCCTTTAGGCCCTTTATCAAATCCAGGGCCTCTGCAACCACATCGCACATAATGGTAATTAAAGAGCCGGGCTTTGCATTATTGTAAGCATGCATGATGGCTTCCTTCTCGTTATAAATTATTTCAATGGGTATATCTTTTGTTTTTGTTTCATTGATACCCTCTACCAGCAGGTTTACAATTTCCTCCGCTGTACGGCCCCTTAAATTTTTATCCTGGCGGATGATGATCTCATCAAAATACCTTCCGGAAATTTTTCCGAGTTCTCTTATGTCTTCATCCCTTCTATCGCCGGTGCCGCTGATGATGCCAATCTTTGGTTCGCCATCCAGTTTACTTACAAAATCGCAAAGTAATTCAAGCCCGGCAGGGTTATGGGCAAAATCAACCAAAAACTGAAAGTTCTTAAACTGGAAGAGGTTAAGCCGCCCCGGTGTTTGGGTAGAAGAGGGAACAAAGGTCTGCAGCGCCAGTTTGATGTCTTCAATTTCGATATTGCGCCAGAAATAAGTGCTTAGTACCGCAGGCAGGCAGTTCATGATATTGTGTACTGCTTTGCCACCGTAGGTTACCGGTACTTCGCTTACTTTTATCACCCTTATCTTCCAGGTGCCTTTCATGATGGTGATATAACCGTTTTCGAAAACCGCAGCATAACCTCCTTCTTTGCAGTGTTTTTTTATTCTTGGATTATTTTCATCCATGCTGAAAAATGCAATATTGCAGGTAAGCCCTTCTCTCATAGCATACACCAAATCATCATCAGCATTTAAAATGGCATAACCATGATTGAAAACCGTTTCAGGAACAACCTGTTTTACTTTCGCCATCTGTTCCATACTGTCTATACCACCCAGGCCGATATGATCGGCGCTGATATTGGTAACAACAGCCACATCGCAGTTCTGAAAAGCCAAACCGTTTTTTAAGATGCCGCCTCTTGCACATTCCAAAACCGCAAAATCAACCGTAGGGTCTTTTAAAACAAAAGTTGATGATACAGGGCCGGTACAGTCACCCTTCATCATCATCTGGTTTTGTATGTACACACCATCGCTGGTGGTATAGCCAACTTTGTATCCGGCTGTTTTTGCAATGTGCGCTGTAAGCCTGGTGGTGGTTGTTTTACCATTGGTACCTGTAATGGCAATAATGGGAATGGTGCCTGCACTACCTTTTGGAAAAAGCATATCCACCACCGGTTCGGCCACATTGCGTGGCAAACCTTCTGACGGGTCAATATGCATCCGGAAACCCGGCGCTGCATTCACTTCCAGGATGGCGCCCCCATTTTCTTTAACAGGGGTTCTTAAATCGGTTGCCATAATATCAATACCACAAATGTCCAGACCGATAATTTTTGCAATACGCTCACACATCATGATATTGGCAGGATGCACTTCATCAGTAACATCGGTGCTGGTACCACCGGTTGAAAGGTTGGCAGTGGGTTTCAGCAAAACCAGTTCGCCTTTGGCAGGAACGGTTTCTAAACTATATCCCTTTTCGTCCAGCATTTTCTGGGTAAACTGGTCAATGGTGATTTGTGTCAGTACTTTTTCATGTCCGTATCCACGGCGTGGGTCTTTATTCACTTCGTCAATTAAATATTGGATTGTATTTTTTCCATCGCCTGTTACAGCAGCAGGCGTACGCAATGCCGCACAGATAAATTTGTAATTGATCACCAGTATCCTGAAATCGAAACCCGTAATATATTTTTCCACGATTACACTGCGGCCATATTCCTTTGCAGCAGCAAAGGCTTTCAATGCCATTTCCCAATCGGTAATATTGGTTGTGTTTCCTTTACCGTGATTGCCGTCAATAGGTTTTATCACGCAGGGATAGCCAATGCTGTCAATAGCTTCACGCAGGCCTTCCTCTGTTCTTATCACATCGCCTTTGGGCACCGGAATTTCTGCGGCGCCCAGTAAATTTTTTGTTTCTTCTTTATCGCAGGCAATATCCACCGCAATATTGCCGGTGGTGCTTGCAATGGTTGCCCTTATCCTTTTTTGATGCACACCATAGCCAAGCTGCACCAGTGAATGCTTGTTTAACCTGATATATGGAATACCTCTTTTTGCAGCTTCATCCACAATGCAGCCGGTGCTGGGGCCCAGGCGTGTATCTTCCCTTATCTCCCTTAATCTTTGAATGTCTTCATCCAGGTCGTATTCCTCTTCAAATATCAATGCATGTGCAATTCTTACAGCTGCTTTGGCTGCATAAATGCCTGCATCTTCTTCCATATAGCTGAAACACACATAGTACTCGCCTTCTTTGCCTGTGCCTCTTGTGCGGCCAAAACCGGTATCCATTCCTGCCAGGGTTTGAATTTCAAGGGCTATATGCTCTATTACATGGCCCATCCAGGTGCCTTCTTCCACACGCTGAAAAAAGCCTCCCGTTGTTCCCACACTGCACCGGTGTTCTATTAACGAAGGTATCATCGCTTCCAGCCGCTGCCTGAAACCGGGGATACTGTTGGTAGGCATCTTTTCTTTTTCCTCCAGGTCAAGCTTCATCTGTATCAGTTTGGTACGGCGTACGCTCCAGTAGTTAGGGCCTCTTAAAATTTTGATCTCAACAATCTTCATAAATAAAAACAGTTTTTAGTTTTGGTGTTTTGGTAAGTAAAAAGGCAAAATTCAAAAGTCAAAAACTGCTAGTACTGTCACTTTTCTGATTTTTGACTTTTTATTTTTGAATTTGAGCAAAACGGAAATTACCAAAATCATCTTGCTTTGCAAAAAACAAAATTTGTACATTGCAAGGCTGCCGGTTTTAAGGCAGATGTAAATTCAAGCAAATGAGTGACCGTCGTTCTTTTATCCGCAAAGTGGGATTGTTATCTGCATCAGCAATTTCGGCCAATATTTTACAACCGGTATGGAGCCGTGATCTGCAGTATGCACTGGATAAAGCTGCCTCCATTCCCCCATCCGAGCTGGCAGGCGACGAGGAATTCTGGCACTATGTGCAGCAATCATATACCATCGCCCCAAATTTTATCAACCTCAATAATGGCGGTGTGGCCCCGGCGCCAAAACCGGTTGCCGATGTCATGAAGACGAATTACGATATCAGCAACCAGGCACCCAGTTATTTTATGTGGCGTGTGGTTGACCAGGGCAGGGAACCATTGCGGAAAAACCTGGCAAAGCTTGCCGGCTGCGATGCAGAAGAAATCGCTTTGCACCGCAATGCATCCGAAGCATTGGAGACCGTGATCTTCGGCATTGACTTAAAACCTGGTGACGAAGTAGTGCTTGCCAAACAGGATTACCCCAATATGATCGGCGCCTGGAAACAGAGAGAGAGAAGGGAAGGTATAAAACTGGTCTGGATTGATCTTGAATTACCTAGTGAAGATGAATCTTACATGGTGAAAAAATATACAGATGCCTTTAACGCAAAAACAAAACTGGTACAGGTGACACACATGATAAACTGGATAGGCCAGAAAATTCCGGTGCGTAAAATTGCAGACGAAGCAAAGAAAAGGAATATTGATGTACTGGTTGATGGCGCTCACACATTTGCCCAGTTTGAATTTTTAATTCCTGACCTTAACTGCGATTATTTTGGAACGAGTTTGCACAAGTGGCTGGGAGCGCCCATTGGAACCGGCTTGCTGTATGTTCGTAAAGAAAAAATAAAAAATATCTGGCCTTTGTTTGGTGCCGGTGATAAAGAGGATGATAATATCCGCAAGTTTGAACATTTGGGCACCCGCCCGTTCTTTATTGAAGGAGCAGTTGACAAAGCCATTGATTTTTACGATATGATTGGCGCCAAACGTAAAGAAGAAAGACTGCTTTACCTGAAAAATTACTGGATGAATAAAGTAAAAGATATTCCTAAAGTAAAAATTCATACCTCTCTTAAAAGAGAATTTGGCTGCGCCATTGGCCTGGTAAGTGTAGATGGAAAGACGCCAGGAGAACTGGACAATTTTTTATGGGATAATTACAAAATTCATGCAGTTGGTATTGTTTGGGAAAATATCAGCGGCGTAAGGATTACTCCCAATGTGTACACTACTACCAAAAACTTAGACAGGCTGGTAGAAGCAATAACAGCTTTTGCAAAAACGTAGGATCACGCCTGTGGCGTGTTCTGAATCCGCCACAGGCGGAATTCTTATATTATCAACACCCGTTAACAACAACTAAAGGTTATTAAAACACGATTTCCCTTATTTTTGCGTTAATCATAAAAATGATTCATGCAATTTGCTAAAGGAAAACTGATTGCGATTGGCGGAGCAGAAGATAAAGGCACTGATTTAGAAACCGGAAAGATCCAACGCAGCAACCTCAATTTTTTTGAACTGGGAATCCTTTCCCGTATTGTAGAAGAAGCCGGCGGGCCCTCATCCCGTATCGAGGTTATCACCACCGCCAGCATGATACCCAACGAAGTGGGCGACAATTACCTGAATGCTTTTGGTAAGATTGGCTGCACCAATATTGGTGTAATGCACATCCGCAACCGTGCCGATGCTGCCAATGCTGATTATCTGCAACGTATTGCAGTTTGCGATGTAGTAATGTTCAGCGGGGGTAACCAGTTGCGGCTAAGCAGTACATTTGGCGGCACAGCTTTTTTGGATAAATTATTAGAGCGCTATCACAACGAAACCAATTTTGTTGTTGCCGGTACTTCGGCTGGGGCTATGGCCATGAGCAATACCATGATCTATGAAGGCAATGCTACCCGTGCCCATTTGAAAGGCGAAGTAAAAATTACTACCGGCCTTGGTTTTATGGATGATGTGATCTTTGATTCGCATTTTGAAAAACGTGGCCGTTTTGCCAGGCTGGCACAGGCGGTGGCTGCAAACCCCTCCTGCATTGGCATTGGGTTGGGAGAAGATACCGGCATGATCATCACCAACGGTAACCAGATGGAAGGTATCGGCAGTGGCCTGGTTATGATCGTTGATGGGCACGATATCCTGCACTCCAATATCGCCGATATACCCGATGGCAATCCCATCAGCATTGAAAATTTAAAAGTTCATTTTTGTGAGCATGGCAATGGATATCTTTTGAGAGAGCGTAAGTTTTTGATGGGCGTGAGCGAAAACTCTGTTATCAAAAAGCAGGTTAACGTTGAATAACTTTTGCCACCAATTACATTAAATCTTTTATTCTGCCTTCGGCAGAATTTTTTTTGCCACGGAGGCACAGAATCACAGAATTGAAAATGTATTTCTCTGTGCTTCTGTGTTTTTGTGGCAGTTTCATTTTTTTGCCGAAGGCAAAAATTTTCTTTTTATCTTACCGGTATGAACCGTAAAAAATTCATTCAGCAAACTTCACTTGCTACCGCAGGTTTATTAATGAGCAAATATTCATTTGCAAATCTTGATAATGATTTTCCTGTTGTAAGAGTGCCGGAAAGCCAACGCAGGTTTAAAAGCCCGGCTGTGGAAAAACTAATTGCTGAAATAAAAAAGAACATCGGCAACAAAGAAATTGCCTGGATGTTTGAGAATTGTTTCCCCAATACTTTAGACACAACCGTTGATTTTGAGATCATCAGTGGTAAGCCGGATACTTTTGTTATTACGGGAGATATTGATGCCATGTGGTTAAGGGATTCATCCGCCCAGGTTTGGCCTTACCTGCCTTTAATGAAAGAAGATAAGAACCTGCGGGAGCTGATAAAAGGTGTAATCAACCGGCAGGTAAAATGCATTTTAAAAGACCCTTATGCCAACGCTTTTTATAAAGACGAAATAAAAGTGAGCGAATGGAAAGACGATAAAACACTCATGCTGCCCGGTGTGCATGAAAGGAAGTGGGAGATAGATAGTTTGTGTTATCCGATAAGATTGAGTTATGGTTATTGGAAAGAAACCGCTGATACGTCTGTGTTTGATAATGACTGGAAAGATGCGATGAAGCTTATTGTAAAAACTTTTAAAGAACAGCAACGATTAGAAAATAATGGGCCTTATAAATTTGAACGCACAACCAGTTGGGCTACTGATGGAGTTCCACTAGGTGGTTATGGTTATCCAACAAAAAAGATCGGGTTGATACATTCCATGTTCAGGCCGAGTGATGATGCAACGGTTTATCCATTTAATGTTCCTGGAAATATGTTTGCGGTAAATGCACTCACCTGGTTATTTGAAATAAAAAAGGCTTTGAAATTTCCAGAAGATGAACTTACGGCTATTCATAAACTTGCAGATGGAATTATGCTTGCATTGGATAACCATTCGGTTATAGAAAATTCTATGTTTGGAAAAATATACGCTTACGAAGTAAATGGATATGGAAGTTTTAATTTGATGGACGATGCCAATGTTCCCTCATTGTTGTCACTCCAGTATTTACATCCTTTGAATGGTTTTGATGAAACTTATAAACGAACTATTAAGTATGTTCTGTCAACATCAAACCCTTTCTTTTTCAAAGGCAAAGCAGCAGAAGGTATTGGTGGCCCACACGTAGGTATGGATTATATTTGGCCAATGAGCATCATCATGCGTGGGCTTACCAGTACTGATGATAAAGAAATAAAAAACTGTTTAATCATGCTGCAGAAAACCCATGCAGGAACCGGTTTCATGCATGAATCTTTTCATAAAGATGATCCAACCAAATTCACCCGCAGATGGTTTGCCTGGGCCAACACTTTGTTTGGGGAGTTTGTATGGAAGGTTTATAAAGAACGCCCGCACTTGCTCAGTAAAGGATGAAGAAATGGTTCAGGCCGCTTCAGCGTCCCGACCCAGTCGTTTAACAAAATTTTAAGCATCCCCGCCAGCGGCGATTTTTTGTTTTGTTATAAAACGCACTAACTTGATGTACCGTTCCTTTTTAAACTGCTGAACATTTACATCCGCCTCCTTTCATTTTTTCTTTTTAATTTTTAAACTAACTGATTATGACGATTAAATTAAGGCAACAACAATTGTTTGTTCTGCTGGCATTGTTAACCTTGCTTTTTGCGGCTTGTGGTACCAAGCCCGAAGAAAAAGCACCTTTGGTTCCTTTGGAAGATTTTTTTAAAAACGCCGACAAAACCGGGTGGCAGATATCACCTGACGGCCAGTACATTTCTTACCGGTCGGCACACCTCGGTCACATGAATGTGTTTGTGCGTAAAATAACCGACTCAACGGGTATTCCGGTAACTTTTGATTCTGTGCGTAATATCGTGCAGTATCAATGGAAGGGCAATCGAATCTTATATCTTCAGGATGTTGGTGGTGATGAGAATTTTCAGTTGTTCTCTGTTTCGATGGATGGTAAGGATCAGAAAGCCCTTACACCTTTTCCAAAAGTAAGAACAGGCATACTCAATGACCTCCGCTATGTTGCCGGAAAAGAAAAAGAGGTCATCATCACCATTAATAAAAGAGATGCCCGCTATTTTGATCCGTACAGCATCAATATTGAAACCGGGGAAATGAAAGAGTTGTATAAGAACGACAATAATTTTGACAGCTGGTACACCGATCACAACGGTGTAATCAGACTGGCCGGTAAAACTGATGGTGTCAATATCACCCTTTATCACCGGGCAACAGAAGCTGATCCTTTCGATTCCTTGCTTACCACCAGTTATAAAGAAACATTTTACCCTAACTTTTTTACGTTCGACAACAAAAACATTTATGCGGCCAGTAATATAGGCAGAGATAAAATTGCTATTGTTGAATACGACCTGGCAGCAAAAAAGGAAATAAGAGAAATTTACGCCAACCCGGAATATGATGTGGATGGCGTAGATTATTCACCCAAAAGAAAAGTACTGCAGTCTGCCTTTTTCACTTCGTGGAAGGCAGAACAGCATTTTTTAGATAAGGATGCCGAGGCTGATTACAATAAAATGAAGGACAAATTCAAAGGGTATGAAATTGCCATTTACGGAAATAATAATGAGGAGGACAAATTCATTGTTTGGACAGGTAATGACAAACTGCCTTCTAAATTCTATTTCTATGATAAGAAGACGGGAGAAACAAAATTTTTAGCCGCCGGAAGGCCATGGATAAAGGAAGAGAACATGGCTACAATGAAACCCATTGAATACAAATCCAGAGATGGATTGACTATACATGGATACCTGACTTTACCCAAAGGTTACGAAGCTA
The DNA here is from genome assembly GCA_016786725.1 of Ferruginibacter sp. GTDB lineage: Bacteria > Bacteroidota > Bacteroidia > Chitinophagales > Chitinophagaceae > Ferruginibacter. The sequence goes on from JAEUVU010000004.1 coordinate 180,941, forward strand.
AGAATTTACCTGTTATTGTTAATCCTCACGGCGGCCCCTGGGCCAGGGATCAGTGGGGCTTCAATAATGAAATTCAGTTTTTAGCTAACCGGGGTTATGCTGTGCTGCAAATGAACTTCCGTGGCTCAACCGGCTATGGCAAAGAGTTCTGGCTGAAGGGTTCTAAAGAGTGGGGTAAAAAAATGCAGGATGATATTACCGACGGTGTTAACTGGCTTATTAAAGATGGTATTGCTGATCCCAAACGTGTGGCTATCTATGGCGGTAGCTACGGCGGCTATGCAACACTGGCAGGCGTTACTTTCACACCAGATCTGTATGCCTGTGCAGTGGATTATGTGGGGGTATCAAACATGTTCACGTTTATGAATACCATACCGCCTTACTGGGAGCCATTTAAAAAGCAGATGTACGAGCTGGTGGGTGATCCCGCAAAAGACAGCGCTTTACTGGCAGAAGTTTCCCCGGCATTGCACGTAGGCAAAATTAAAGCGCCGCTGTTCATTGCTCAGGGAGCGAACGATCCAAGGGTAAATAAAGCAGAAAGCGACCAGGTGGTGGAAGCATTGAAAAAAAGAGGCGTGCAGGTTGAGTACATGGTAAAGAATGATGAAGGGCATGGTTTTCAGAATGAAAATAACAGGCTTGATTTTTACAAAGCAATGGAAAAATTCTTTGATAAACATCTTTCCGGTAAACCGGTTGAGCCTAAGAAGCAGTGATGGGGAATTGGTAGAAAGGTTTATATGTTGATAATGTTAAAAAGGTGACACCTCTCAAAGAGGTGTCACCTTTTTTAGAATTAGAATAAGAATTTTTTAAACAACACTCACCAAAAAATAATTCTTCTTTCCTTTTTGCGCAAGTATGTATTTGCCGTGCAGCAATAAAGAACTATCAACTTTCAACTCTGCACTTTCAACTTTTTTACGGTTAATACTTACGCCGCCGCCCTGTACCATTTTTCTTGCTTCACCTTTACTGGGAAAAATATTCGTTTCGGCTAAAAAAGAAACTACATCAATACCAGCATCAATTTTAGCTTTTGCAAAATCAACTTTTACAATCCCATCCATACCCTCCAGATCTTCGGTGCTAAGGCTTTCGGCCGGGGCGTTTTGATTGGCGAATAGTTTTTCTGTTGTTTCAATGGCTTTATTGTATTCGGCTTCGCCGTGAACAAAAATGGTTACTTCTTTGGCCAGTGTTTTTTGTAAAACCCTTTTTGATGCATCTTTTTTTTGTTCGGCAATCAAACCATTAACCGTTTCTTCATCTAAAAAAGTAAAGATCTTTATCCAGCTTTCAGCATCAGTGTCGTTTGCATTTAACCAAAACTGGTAAAACTGGTATGGCGTTGTTTTTTCTGCATCCAGCCATATATTTCCCTGCTCTGTTTTTCCAAATTTGCCGCCATCGGCTTTTTTTATCAGCGGGCTGGTGAATGCAAAAGCTTCGCCACCGCATTTTCTTCTTATCAGTTCGGTGCCGGTTACAATGTTTCCCCATTGATCGCTGCCGCCCATTTGCAGCTTACAGTTTTTGTTGTTGTAAAGCCAGTAAAAATCATAACCCTGTACCAACTGGTAAGTAAATTCTGTAAAGCTCATGCCTGCTTCTCCTTCTAATCTTTTCTTCACACTGTCTTTAGCCATCATGTAGTTCACGGTAATATGTTTACCGGTGTCTCTTATAAAATCAAGAAAAGAAATTTCTTTAAACCAATCATAGTTGTTGGCCATTTCGGCTGCATTGGCTTTTCCCTTATCGAAATCCAAAAACTTTTCAAGCTGTGCTTTAACGCCGGCCACATTTTTAGTTAAAACATCTTCACTCAATAAATTTCTTTCTTCACTTTTACCGCTGGGGTCGCCTACCATGCCGGTTGCGCCGCCAACAAGCGCAATAGGTTTATGCCCGGCTTTTTGCAGGTGAACCAGTAAAATGATTTGCACCAGGCTGCCGATGTGAAGGCTGTCGGCTGTAGGGTCAAAACCAATATAGCCTGTGGTTATTTCTTTTTCTAACTGTTCTTTGGTACCGGGCATTATGTCCTGTATCAATCCTCTCCATTGTAATTCTGCTATCAAAGGCTTCATTTCTTCTCTGTGTTGGTTATTTCTTCAAAAATTAATTTTGGCAAAAGTGCTTATAAATCCTGATAAAAATGCAAGTTTTCTCTGTATTAAAACATAAAATACAGGCATCTTTTCTGTCATTTCCGGTGTCTTTTTCAGCGTAAAACTGTTCAGCCATTAAAAATGTATAAGATGTGAAGCGGATTTCTACTAATAAGCCTAATTTTATATTGATATATAGAACAATTTACCAAGTATTTTTACGTTATTGTTTTTGTCTACCTTGACAAAATTCAATAACTATCAATAACCAACCTAATGTTATTATGAGACTTTACACAAAAATATGCCTCATATTTCTGTTGATTTTCCCCCTATCAGTTTTTGCTCAGTTACGGAAATATTCAAATGAATTTTTAAATATCGGCGCCGGCGCAAGGGGGCTTGCAATGGGTGGTGCACAGGTGGCTTCGGCAAAAGATGCTACAGCAGGATATTGGAACCCGGCTGGTTTAACCGGCATTAAAGACCGGGGCAATGTTGGCCTTATGCATGCTGATTATTTTGGCGGCATTGCCAAATACGATTACCTGGGCGCTGCAAAACCCATACAGGATAATAAAAGGGCGCTGGGCATTTCTGTTCTGCGCTTTGCGGTAGATGATATCCCCAATACTTTATTTTTAGTGGAGCCAGATGGAAGGGTGAATTATGAAAATATCCAGAGTTTTTCTACCGCTGATTATGCTTTCCTTTTATCGTTTGCACAAAAAATAAAAGAAACAGAAAAAAAGCAGGTGAGTTTTGGTTTAAATGCAAAAGTTATCTATCGCAAGGTAGGCAAGTTTGCATCGGCATGGGGCTTTGGCCTGGATGCCGGCCTGCAGATGCATGGAGAAAGATGGAACCTCGGTATTGTGGCAAGAGATATTACTACCACCTTCAATGCCTGGTCATTTAGTTTTACAGAAAAAGAAAAAGAGGTTTTATACCTTACCAAAAATGATATACCGGTAAAATCAACCGAGCTTACAATGCCCCGATTGATAATAGGCGGTGGATATAATTTTAAAGTGGGCAAATCGCTCAACCTGTTGGCAGAAGCCAATGTAGATGTTACTTTTGACGGTAAAAGAAACACAGTTTACAGTAACAACACTCTTAGTATAGATCCGCATATCGGCCTGGAAGCTTCAATAAAAGATGTGTTTTTTGTAAGGGCGGGTATCACCAATTTTCAAAGGGGCACACAGGATGGGGATACAACCAATAAAAAGAAAGTATGGATTTATCAACCCAGTGCAGGGGCCGGATTTAAAATTAAAGGCATCATGATTGATTATGCGTTTACAAATCTTGCCAACCAGTCTAATCCATTATATACGCATATATTTTCACTAAGCTTTAATATAGGAGCCAAAAAAGAAGCTGAATAAAAAATAATTACACCGGTATGAAAAAAATTCTAACTGCATTTATAATCCTGTTGTTTGCTTTTAACAGCAATGCACAGTTAAACAACAGCTGGATAGATTACAGCAAAACCTATTACAAATTCAAACTGGCAAAAGATACGTTAACCCGTATTTACCAGCCGGTACTGGCTGCTGCAGGATTAGGATCAGTGCCTGCACAAAACTTTCAGCTATGGCGTAATGGAAAAGAAGTAAGGATTTTTACTTCTGTGGCAACAGGCGTTTTAGGCAGCAGCGATTACCTGGAGTTTTGGGGCGAAATGAATGACGGCAAGCCTGATAAAGCATTGTACCGCAGCCCCGATTACCAGATGTGTGATAAATACAGCCTGGAGTCAGATACGGTTACTTATTTTCTTACAGTTAACCCGGCAGGCGGCAATCTCAGGTACCTGGCCACAGCCAATCCTGTTGCAGGCAATACATTGCCTGCCGATCCTTATTTCATGCGCAGGATAGAACAGCATTATAAAAACCAGATCAATAAAGGCTATGCGGCCGTAATTGGCGAGTATGTTTATTCTTCCTCTTACGATATTGGCGAAAGCTGGGCAAGTGATAATATTGCACCCTGCTGCGCTGCTTCAAAAGTATTGGATAATATAAACAAATATACCGGCGGGCCTCAAAACAATGTGATGTTTACCGTTACTGCTGTAGGCAATGCACTAAACCCCAGGGACCTGGTTTGTAAGATTCAAAATACCCAGGTGGGCGGTGTAATGCCGATGCCATACTTTAACCAACGGAAAGATACCATCAGAAATCTGCCGCTGTCTATTTTAAACAGTCCGTCTTTTATCGGTGTAAGTATCAACGGTAATTCAACCCTTTCAACAGACCGGATTGTGGTAAGCTGTTTTTCGATAACTTATCCTGCTACTTTTAATTTTAATAACGAAAAGAATTTTTATTTTGAACTGAAAGATAATACCGCAGGCAATTACCTGGTAATAACCAACTTCAATACCAACGGAGTTGCACCCATCTTATATGATTACAATGGCGGAAAAAGAATCATCGGAGATATAAGCACTGCCGGGCAGGTAAAATTTGTACTTGCACCCTCAACAGATACGTTGCGCAGGTTTAATCTCATGAGTGGCGATGTAGCAAACAATTCAATAGCCATACAGTCTTTAACTGCAAAAAATTTTATTAACTATGCTACTCCAGCCAATCAGGGCGATTATTTGATCATCAGTAACCCTGCTTTATTTAACAATGGTTCTGGCGTAAATAATGTTGAGTTATACCGCCAGTACAGGAGTTCAGCTACAGGTGGCGGCTTTAATGCAAAAATCTATAATGTTGAAGAACTGAATGATCAGTTTGGATTTGGTATAAAAAAACACCCTTCAGCAGTACGTGATTTTATCCTGTATGCCAATCAGCAGTTTACTCCGGCTCCTAAATATACTTTTATAATTGGGCGTGGATTAAGTTACCAGGACTATACTACTTTCTCTGCTAACCCTGCAGTAGATCAACTGGATATGGTGCAAACTTTTGGCTGGCCGGCGTCAGATGTATTATTAGCCAGTCCTCCGGGTTCGGTTATTCCTGTTATGCCAATTGGCCGCCTCGGCGCCATCAACGGAACCGAAGTGGGTTATTATCTTGACAAAATGAAGCAATATGAACAGGCGCAACAAGCCCCCGGCCAAACCATTGCTGATAAAGGCTGGATGAAAAATATGCTGCATACCATTGGCGGATCTGACAGCCTGGAAAATGCCAACTTCAGTGTTTACATGAACGGGTATAAAAATATTATTGAGGATACTTTATATGGTGCACGTGTAAGCACTTTTGCAAAAACTTCTGTAGCAGCCATTGAGCAGCAGCAAAGCCAGAGAATTGCTGATCTTTTTCAGGAAGGGCTTAGCTATGTAAAATATTTCGGCCATTCATCGGCCAATGAACTCGCTATTAACTTAAATTATCCTGAAAATTATCAGAATACTGGAAAATATCCATTTATGCATATAAGTGGTTGTACAGTGGGTAACTTTTTTAATTACAACCCACAACGCTTAACGGGTTACGCCGGCATGTCTTTATCTGAAAAATATGTTTTAATAAATCAAAAAGGTGCGATCGGCTTTATTGGCAGTACACACTTTGGAATTGCGCCTTTTCTTAATTTTTATAATACAGAGTATTACAAAAACTTAGCTTACCGTATGTATGGTAACACCATCGGTAACCAGTTAAGGGCAACCAATCAGTTTTTGGGCGCTAACCCCGGCAGCCTTGATTATTATACCCGCCTGCATCTTGAGCAGATAAACCTGCATGGTGACCCGGCATTGAAAGTAAACACATTCGCAAAACCCGATTACGTTATTGAAGACCAGCTGGTGAAGTTTACACCTTCCATTATTTCAGTTGCTGACCAGAATTTTAATGTTAATGTTAAGGTTATGAATATGGGCAGGGCTGTTAATGATTCAATAAGAGTAAGGATACGCCAGAAATTGCCCAATGATTCGATAAGGGTTTTGTACAACCAGGTCATCCGGGCTACTTTGTATATGGATTCTTTCAACCTCACAGTGCCTATTAATCCCGTTACTGATAAAGGGCTGAACAGGTTATTGGTATCGCTTGATGTGGACCAGCGTGTGAGTGAACTTTCGGAAACCAACAATGAGCTGTCGAAAGATTTTTACATTTTCGAAGATGAATTAAGGCCGATTTCTCCCTACAACTACTCCATAGTTAATCAGCAGAACATAACTTTTTATGGCAGCACTGCAAACCCGCTCAGTAATGTGCGGCAGTATGTTATGGAAATAGACACTACTGAATCTTATAACTCAGCATTTAAAAAAACATACAATGTTTCAGGGGTAGGGGGTATTGTAGAATTTAAACCCTCAAATATCACTTTTACCGACAGTACGGTTTATTACTGGAGAACTGCAACTGTTCCTCCTGCAGGAAGTAATTATATATGGAACAGCTATTCATTTATTTACTTACCAAACAGTACACCGGGCTTCAACCAGTCGCATAATTTCCAGCATCAGAAATCTACAGTAAAAGATATTGATTATACTGCAGGTAATACCTGGCAGTTCCGTAACTCACAGGTAGGTGTAAAATTAAAAAATGGTGTTTATCCTACTGCCGCCAATCTTGCACAGGATTTTGAGGTTAATGTTGATGGAGGTAATATCGTACAAAGCGTTTGTACACTTAGTGGTATGATCGTCTTCACCGTATTTAACCCCATCGGGTTTAAACCTGTATTAAATGCATTAAGCGGGCCTGGTCAATTTGGTAGTGATAATATTTGTGGTGTAACCCGCAGATATAGCTTTAACTATACACTTAACACATTTGCAAAGAGAAAAGCAGCAGTTGAGTTCCTGGATAACCATGTTCCCAATGGTTATTATGTAGTAGCAATGAACCTTGCAAATAATAATACGGCCCTTAATACTTATGCTGCCGATTGGCAGAATGATACCCTGCTGTTGGGTTCGGGTAATTCATTGTATCATCGTTTAAAAAATGCAGGCTTCCTCGAAATTGATTCCTTCAACCGTCCAAGGGCTTTTAATTTTATGTATAAGAAGCAGGACAATTCCTTTATCCCGGTTTATAAACTATCAGCAGGAAATACTGATAAGATTGTGCTGGATGTGGTATGCCCTTCAACAAAAGGCACCGGTATCATTACTTCGCCCTTATACGGGCCCTCTACTTCCTGGAGCCAGTTCCACTGGAGAGGTAAACCTGTAGAAACAACTCCGGGAGATTCGTTATCATTTAAAATAATAGGAGTAAACAGTGCCGGTGTTGAAACCCTCTTGTATACGGTAGATTCCACCACCAAGGATCTGGATATTTCTGCAATAAATGCAGCCCAATACCCTTATCTTAAACTTCAGATGTATAATGAAGATACTGTTAAAGGAACACCTTACCAGTTGAGATACTGGAGGGTTAATGGGGCATATGTTCCTGAAGGGGCTGTTGCACCAAATATTCTCTTTACAATGAAGGATACAGCCGAACAGGGAGAAATAATAGATTTTAAACTGGCGTTCAAAAACATCAGCCAGGTAGCTTTTGCCGATAGCATGAAAGTTAATTTTACCATAACAGACAGAAATAATAATCCAACACCACTTCCGGTTTCTAAAGGTAAAGTACTTACATCAGGAGATACCCTGGTAATTAGTTATAAAATTGATACTAAAAATTATCCTGGGGCCAATACGGTGTTTGTTGAGGTAAACCCTGCCAATGCACAACCAGAGCAATATCATTTTAATAATGTACTCTACAAGAACCTGTTTGTAAAAGCTGATAATTTCAATCCGTTGCTTGATGTAACGTTTGACGGTGTGCATATTCTTAATAAAGACATAGTATCTGCAAAACCACATATTCTGATCAGCCTTAAAGATGAGAACCGCTTCCTGTCGTTGAGCGATACTGCGTACATAAAAGTGCAGGTGCGTTTTCCTGATGGATCGTTGCGTACTTATCATTTTGGCGATAGCCTTCGGTTTACGCCGGCTAATTTATCAACCGGTAATAACTCAGCAACTATTGACTTTACGCCTTATTTCCCCGAAGATCCAAACGATCCTGAACCAATATATGAACTGATCGTTTCCGGAAGGGATGTTATTGGCAATACAGCCGGTGCAATAGAACATCATGTGTCATTTAAGGTGATATCCAAATCAATGATCTCGAACCTGCTTAATTATCCAAATCCATTTACCACATCAACTGCCTTTGTGTTTACAGTTACAGGCAGCGAAGTGCCTCAGAATATGCGGATACAGATATTAACCATTACCGGAAAAATTGTACGGGAAATTACCAGCAGTGAACTCGGGCCCATACATGTTGGCAGAAATATTACTGAGTTTAAATGGGATGGCACAGATATGTATGGAGCAAAACTTGCCAATGGTGTTTACCTGTACAGGGTGCTTACAAACCTGAATGGTAAACCACTTGATAAGTACAAAGCAGAAGGAGATAATACGGATAAGTATTTTAATAAAGGTTATGGAAAAATGGTGCTGATACGATAACCGTTTTAATTCAATCATACAAAGCTGTCCCTTACTTTGGGACAGCTTTTTTTATAGGGTGCAAACCGTTGAAAGGTTCGCAACCCTTGCAACCAGATTATGGGCCATGGGTGTTACCTTTGCCAGTAAACAAAAAAAATATGGCTAAAATAGCTATCAATATAGCAACAGGTACTTTGCAACAGGAAGAAATGATTGTAGGGATTGACCTGGGAACAACCAACAGCCTGGTTGCAATCATACATCCGGAAAGTAAAAAGCCGGTGGCACTGAAAGAGCATAACAGCAACTCACTGGTTCCATCCGTTATTCATTTTGGTCAGCATGATATCACTGTAGGGAATGAAGCAAAACAATACCTGGTTTCAGATGCTGCAAATACGGTGTTTTCTGCAAAGCGGTTAATGGGTAAAACTTATAACGACGTAAAGAATAATTCCACTTTGCTTGCTTATAAAATAATTGATGATGAAAATAAATTAGTTAAAGTACAGGTTGGCGATATATTTTATTCACCGGTTGAACTTTCTTCCTTCATTCTAAAAGAATTAAAAAAACAGGCAGAGCATATTTTAAAAACACCGGTAGGCAAAGCGGTAATCACCGTGCCGGCCTATTTTAACGATGCACAACGCCAGGCCACCCGTGATGCCGGCAAATTGGCGGGGCTGGATGTGCTCCGTATCATCAATGAGCCTACAGCAGCCAGCCTTGCGTATGGTTTTGGTTTGAACCAGGGAGAGCAAAAAACCATTGCAGTGTACGACCTGGGCGGCGGTACTTTTGATATTTCGATATTGAATATAAATGGCGGAATTTTTGAGGTGCTTTCCACCAATGGCGATACTTACCTAGGCGGTGATGATCTTGATGCTGCAATTGTTGATTATTGGTTAGCGCAAAATACATTTGCAGGCGATGAATCAACACACAGGCAGGGGCTGAGGTTAAAGGCAGAGGAAGCAAAAAAATATTTATCAGCAAACGGGCTGTTTAAAACCGTTTATGCAGGGAAGCACATCTCACTAAGCCGGCAGCAATTTGAAGCTTTGATAAAGCCAATCATTGAAAGAACCATAACATCCTGTAAGAATGCATTGAAAGACGCAGGCTTAAAAAAGAATGATATTGATGAGATTGTAATGGTAGGAGGAAGCACCCGGGTGCCCCTGGTAAAAGAAATGGTAAGTTCTTTTTTTGAAAAAAAACCGAATGATACAGTTGATCCCGATGAAGTGGTTGCATTAGGCGCCGCCATACAGGCTGATATACTGGCTGGCAATACTACCAATATGCTGCTGCTTGATGTTACCCCACTTTCTCTTGGTTTGGAAACAATGGGAGGATTGATGGATGTTTTGTTGCCACGCAATTCTAAAATACCGGCAAAGGCGGCAAGGCAGTATACCACATACAAAGATGGGCAAAGCGGTATGAAGATAGCCGTTTATCAGGGAGAAAGGGATATGGTGAAAGATAACCGGAGGCTTGCAGAATTTAATTTAACGGGTATACCCGGTATGCCCGCCGGAATGCCAAAAGTTGAAATAAGCTTTTTAATAAATGCCGATGGTATTTTAGCTGTAAATGCAAAGGAATTGAGAAGTGGTGTGGAGCAATCTATTGAAGTAAAACCGCAGTATGGATTAACAGATGAAGATGTTGAGAAAATGCTGCTGGATTCTATGGAACATGCCAAAGAAGATATGGAACTGCGTGGGTTAACAGAGGCCAAAACAGAAGCCGAACAGTTATTGCAAACCACTGAAAAATTCATGCATAAAAATTTTGAGAACCTTACACAGGATGAAATAACTGCTACATCTCTTGCTATGCAGGCGCTTCAGCTTTCGCTTGATATGAATGATAAGAACCTGGTTCAAACCAAAACAGAAGCGTTGAATGAAATTTCGAGGCCTTATGCTGAAAGGATTATGGATTTAGCTATAGGCAAGGCAATGAAGGGAAGCAAGATTTAATTTTTTTATTAACCGGTTCATCTGTTTTAACTTTCTGTAATCAGAAATCAATGAATTTTACGCTGAAACATTATTGCTGTTCTTTATGTGGTAAGGATGAAACAAAACCTGTGCTGACCAAACAGGGTTTCTCAATTGTGCAATGCAGGCATTGCGGTTTTGTATATGTGAATCCACGGATAGAAAATGAACAGCTTGCTTCAATATACAGGCATAATTATTTTAAGAATAAAGACTATGGTTATGCAGGATACGAACAGGAAAAAAAATTACGTATCAAAAATTTTGAGCGCTGGTTAAAAGATGCCGGTAACTATATAGCTGAAAAAAAACCTGTTTATGCGCTTGACGTGGGATGCGCTGCCGGCTATTGTCTGGCATTGATGAAAGCAAAAGGATGGGAAGCAACAGGGCTTGAACTGGATGAAGAAATGTATACCGGCCTTAAGCAAATTGGCTATGAGGTTTCAAAATTGATGCTTGAAAATTTTGAAAGTGGCAAAAAATTTTCGGTTATTACACTCTTTGATGTAATTGAACATATACCCGGTATAAGTAAAGCCTTCTCTAAGCTGAATTCATTACTTGCCGATGATGGAATTATAATAATGGTTACTCCTGATTATGGCAGTTGGCAAAGGAAATTACTTGGAAAACGATGGTTTCAGTTTAAACCAATTGAGCATATTCAATACTTCAGTAAACATTCATTAAAAATGTTTGCAGAACGCAATGGCCTCAAAATTGTTCATCAAAGCGCCTGTGGCCAATATGCAGACACAGGTTTTTTGCTTAACCGCTTAAACTATTATCATTTTACTTTTTTGGCAAGAATATTTGAAAAAGCACTTAGACTACTGAGATTAAAAAACAGGTTTTTTTATACTGATACGGGGAGTTTATTTGTGGTGCTTAAACATAAATAAACAAAAATGTTCCAGAAAACGTGCAGCCAGTAATACAAACAGCGGATAAATTGATAAGAGAAAACGGTTGTGGTAATCATCACATTGGAAAACTATTGTAAGCGTATAAAATAAAATGATGCCTGCTAAAAATGCTGTAATTTCTTTGCTGAATTTATGTTTCCTGATAAAAAAGCTGCATATAGCAGAAACATAAAGCGGTATTACATTTAACAAAAGGAATAAATTATGGGTGTTGCTGTAATAATTCCTTGTCATCAAAAAAAAGTATTGGATTTTTAAACCGGCAAACTGCAAAAAATGAGAGAAATTATGTGTTACATAATGCCAGAGCTGGTATAGAGGACTGCCGGTATTAACCAGATCAAGTTTTTGGTACGGTTGTGATGCAGGTAAATCACAAATTATACTCTCTTCTTCAAAAGCCTGCGTTATATGCCAGTCGTGGATACTGGAAAAAACAGTGTTTATAACAAAATATCCCAGCATCATCATTACTACAGAGCCACAGGCAATAATAACCTTCCATTTTTTATTGGCATAATAAAAAAAGTATACATAAACACCCATGCCCAATAAAATGCCGAGAGGCCTTGAAATAAACGCTAAAAGCAGGGCCAACGAAATGAACAATATATTTTTCAGGCGATCAGGTTTATAAAGAATGAGTGTTGAAACCAGCATTAATATTGCACTGAAGAATACAGATTCAGTATATAAATAAACAACCCAGCTTTGATACGGGCTGAATGCAAGCAGGTAAAAAATGATCAGAACAGGCGTTAAGGCGCTTTGAAATATTTTGGTAAGCGCCTTGTAAAATAGCATAAAAGCAAAAAAATTTAATAATGCCTGGATGACAAAAGCGCCAACCATGCCTGTTTTTATTTTTATTGCTATTGCAATAATAAAAATAGTTGCAGAATAAAACCAGAACCTGGGAGCAGAAAATGAACCGGTATTGATATAAAGATTTGCCTCATCAATATACTTTTCGGCTTCCAGCCTGGTAACTACACCATAAATATTCAGGTAAATAATTACTGATAACAACCACAACAGGCCCGTACATAATTTTCCATATCTTAAAAAAAAGGATGACAGGGAATTTGAAGGCATTTTTAATATTTAATAAAATGTCAGGTTTACTTTTTTGATAGTTTTTTTCTTATTAATACTGCCAGTGGCTGCTCCACAGTTTTGTAAAAAATAAATGATATAATGATCATTAGTATAAATGCAAGCAGGATGTTTCGGCCCGTAAATTTAAAAATGTAAGATAACATAAAACTTGTATGAAGCAGGTAGAATGAATAGGTGGAATTTCCTAATGCAACCATAAGTTTACCAGACAAGAACTGTTGTAAATGGCTCTTTTGATAAATAAGGCTGTAAAAGATAAAAACGATTCCTACGGGCATCAGCAGGTTGTTGATCAGTATACCTGGTAAAATATCGGTTGCATGCCTGAGGTTATTGTTAACGGCTATAAAAAAAAGCGCAGTAACAGATAGAGCTACGATAAGTAATCCTGCATATAGAATAGTTTTTCCTCCGCACGGTACAAAGAGCGGTTTTACCTTTCCTTTCACGAGCATAGCCAGGTAAATACCGCAGGCAAATTCAAAAACCCTTCCGAAAAAAGTATAGTTCATCATAAAAAAATGATCACTGAAAAATCCACCGGAAGGGTGTAAAGAGAAAAGGTAAGTGATAGCGATACCAAGCATATAAAAAAGGATAACAAATTTTACAAGCCCTGATATTTTTTTGATGAATAGAAAAATAAGCGGTGATAATAAATAGAATAATTCTTCTACCGACATGCTCCAGCTGGGGCCAATACCTGTTAAAAAATATTCAGAAGAAAAACCCTTGAGTAAACTGATATTTAAAAAATACAGTTTTATCGCCTGCCTGCCTGAATAAAGGCCATGATAATAACCAAGAAAAAAAGTAATACTGATCAGAATGATTAAAATCGGAAAAACCCTTGAGATACGATTAATGAAATAGTTGTAGAGTTTTGTTTTATTCAGGGTGCTTATTCCGTGATATTTATAATAGATCAAAAAACCGCTTAGTACAAAGAAGAAAGTAAGAAAAGTATAAAACTGGTTTACAAATAAATAAAGCCCCGGCTGCGTTTCAGGAGAAAAGAAATTAAGGTGTTTAAAAAAAATGAAATAGACAGCAATAGCACGTATACCCGTCAGGGCAGGTATAAATTGTTTATCGTCCGTAAAAATAATTCCGGTGGTTTGTCCTGATTTATTCATTTATTTTCATGATCCTGCTTACATATTTCCCTACCACATCCCATTCAATATTAACTATACCGCCCTGCTTAAGGTTGCTCATATTGGTATGTTCAAATGTATAGGGAATGATAGCAACTGTGAACTGGTTGTTTGTTACATTAAAACAGGTAAGGCTGATACCATTCACCGTAACAGACCCCTTTTCAATAATGAAAGCGGCAAATGCTGATGGAAAACTGAAAGTATATTCCCAACTGCCATCTTTAGATTTTATTTGTGTACATAGTGCTGTACAATCAACATGGCCCTGCACAATATGCCCGTCAAGGCGGCCATTCAGCAGCATGCAACGTTCCAAATTAACAATGTCGCCTTTTTGCCAGATGCCCAAATTTGTTTTTAGCAGGGTTTCCTCAATAGCAGTTACCCTGTGCATATCATCTCTTATTTCTTCAACGGTGAGGCAAACACCGTTGTGGCTAAGGCTCTGGTCTGCTTTCAGTTCACCCGCCAGCGGCGTTGATACCCAAAAGCTTTTGTTGGTTCCATTAATTATTATCTCAGTAATGGTACCCGTATTTTCTATAATTCCTGTAAACATGTGTCAAATTTCGGATTTTGTTACAAAGAATTTCATTATTTAAATATTTCCTGCTATCTTTGCGCCCTTCAAATCACCTAAAGGAGGTATATATTATATGTTAATTATTGATTCAAAAGATTGCGAAAACATCGACAAGGCCCTCAAAAAGTACAAAAAGAAATTTGAGAAAAGCAAAATTCTGTTACAGTTGAGAGACAGGCAGGCTTTTACCAAGCCTTCTGTACGCCGTCGCAAGGAAGTTTTGAAAGCTGTTTATAAAGAGCAGGTTTCAGCAGGTAAATTCGACTAAGATTATTTAAATCAGCAATATTTTAAACTGATACCCGGTTAACATAACTTTGGGTATCAGTTTTTTTATGCAGCAAAATGTAGCTCAACAGGTTCAGCAATTCCTTGATTACCTTAATTTTCAAAAAAGGTATTCGCCCCATACTATTACTTCTTATCAAAATGACCTGACTGCTTTTTTTGATTTTCTCCTTATGCAGTTTGGAGAAATGCAGCTAACGGAAATAAAACCAACTTTTATACGATCCTGGCTGGCGGCATTAAAAGAGCAGGAGTTGGAATCTAAAAGTATTAACCGCAAGATATCTTCTCTTAAATCTTTTTTTAAATACCAGTTAAGGCAGCAAACGGTCACTGTGAGCCCAATGACTGCAATAATTTCCCCAAAAGTAAATAAACGATTGCCGCAGTTTGTTGATAAAAAAGATATTTCTAATTTATTAACTTATGTTGAATTTCCTGATACCTGGGCCGGCAAAACCGATGAACTGATACTGCATCTTTTTTATAATACCGGCATGCGGCAGGCAGAACTTACTGGTTTAAAAGAAGCAGATATTTCTAAAAGCAACAGTACCATTAAAGTGTTGGGCAAGGGTAATAAAGAACGCATCATCCCGGTAAGCAATGATTTGATGCAGAAAATGCAGGGTTATATCGCCGTTAAAAGAAAAGAACTTGAGTCCTTTGATGATTCAGTTTTGCTGGTAACTGCAGCTGGTAAAAAATTATATCCCCGCTATGTTTACAGTGCCGTAAATAAATATCTTAAACAGGTTACTACTATTGATAAAAAAAGCCCCCACGTGCTCAGGCATAGTTTTGCCACTCATTTAATGAATAACGGCGCCGATCTGAATGCTGTTAAAGAATTGCTTGGACACAGCAGCCTTGCTGCCACACAGGTTTATACACACAATACAATCGAAAAGTTAAAAGATATCCATAAAAAGGCACACCCCAAAGCATAGCTGGCAAAAATGGCACTGGTTATGCTATAATAATCCTGTAGGTAAT
Source organism: Ferruginibacter sp. (assembly GCA_016786725.1). Lineage (GTDB taxonomy): Bacteria > Bacteroidota > Bacteroidia > Chitinophagales > Chitinophagaceae > Ferruginibacter. Next base: position 196,635 of record JAEUVU010000004.1, read on the forward strand.
CCGTTATAAAATTACCAGGTTATTGCAAGTTATTTTTTGAATAATATGCTTATTTCAGTAATTTCATATTGTAATCAAAACCAAAATAAAACCTCCTTCTAACAACGCCTATGATGTTAAAATCTACCTAGTTCTTTCACATTATTTTTCACAGATTAAAAACCAGATGTTATGAACGTAAACATTCAGACAGTGCATTTTGATGCAGACAGTAAGCTAGTATCTTACATAGAAAAAAAAGTGGCAAAGCTTACACAATATCACGACAGGATAACAAAAGTGGATGTGTATTTAAAACTGGATAATGTAGTACACACCATTAAAGATAAGGTGGCCGAGATCAGGGTTCTGATTCCACGACATGAGTTTTTTGTAAAACAATCCTCCAAATCATTTGAAGAAAGTTTTGACGCAGCTTTGGAATCAATTATCACACAAATAAAAAGACAAAAAGAAAAACAGGCGGCATAAGAAAACAAGCCTGAAAAATAAGCCCCCCGATTTACCGGGGGGCTTATTTTTTTTGCCTTATTCACAATTTATCAAAACCCGTTAAAAAAAATCATTTCAAAGTTTTGGTATTAATCATTTTCACTTACCTTTGCCTTCCCAAAAAAAGGGGTAATAAAGTATTACCCAAATTTTTTGAGGAACAGTTCTTTATAATTACGCCGAAATAGCTCAGTTGGTAGAGCAACTGATTTGTAATCAGTAGGTCGCTGGTTCGACTCCAGTTTTCGGCTCAGGTCAGGTTGAAAGGTTGAAAAGTTGAGAAGTTGAAAAGGTTCATGCCAGGTCAACCTGTTAACTTGTAAACCAGTCAACTGGAACGGGCAGTTACCAGAGTGGCCAAATGGGGCGGACTGTAAATCCGCTGTCTACGACTTCGGTGGTTCGAATCCACCACTGCCCACTTTATCCACCGAAGCTTTTGTGAAGGTGGAAGTTCTTTTTAATAAGCGGAAGTAGCTCATTTGGTAGAGCGGTAGCCTTCCAAGCTTCAGGTGGCCGGTTCGAGCCCGGTCTTCCGCTCATTTTTCAGTTTGCAGCCAGCGGTTCTGCCGGCTGAGTTGCCGCCGTAGCTCAGGGGTAGAGCACTTCCTTGGTAGGGAAGGGGTCATGAGTTCGATTCTCATTGGTGGCTCAAAATAGTTCTTAAAGAGATAAATGAAATCGTAGTTCAGGGGTAGAGCATCCCGATAGTAATCGGGAGAGTCATGAGTTCGATTCTCATTGGTGGCTCAAAAAAATAATTCAAGTCGATGGTTTCAGACTTTAAACGGCAACCATTTTTTTCAAAACAAATATTAAAATACAAACAATGGCAAAAGAATCATTCAAAAGGGATAAACCCCATTTAAACGTTGGAACTATCGGTCACGTGGATCATGGTAAAACAACACTTACAGCCGCTATAACCGATGTTTTGTCAAAAAAAGGTTTGGCGGAAAAGAAAAATTATGATGATATTGATGGTGCTCCGGAAGAAAAAGAAAGGGGTATCACAATCAATACTGCTCACGTAGAGTACGCAACTGCTACCCGTCACTACGCCCACGTAGATTGCCCGGGTCACGCTGACTATGTTAAGAACATGATCACTGGTGCTGCTCAGATGGACGGTGCTATCCTGGTAGTTGCTGCTACCGACGGACCAATGCCACAAACCAAAGAGCACATCCTTTTGGCCCGCCAGGTAGGCGTACCTCAAATCGTTGTTTTCATGAACAAAGTTGATTTGGTTGATGATCCTGAATTACTGGAACTGGTTGAAATGGAGATCCGTGAGTTGTTGACTTCATATGGCTTCGATGGTGATAACACACCAATCATCCAGGGTTCTGCAACCGGCGCTTTAGCTGGCGAAGAAAAATGGGTTGCCAAGATCAACGAATTGATGGACGCTGTTGATAGCTACATTCCATTACCTCCACGTCTGGTTGATCAGCCGTTCCTGATGAGTGTTGAGGACGTATTCTCAATCACTGGTCGTGGTACTGTTGCTACAGGCCGTATCGAAAGAGGTAAAATTAAAGTAGGTGAACCAATGGAAATCGTTGGTTTGATGGAAAAACCATTGTCAACTACCTGTACTGGTGTTGAGATGTTCAAAAAATTGCTGGACGAAGGTGAAGCTGGTGATAACGCAGGTCTTTTATTACGTGGTATTGAGAAAACCCAGATCCGTCGTGGTATGGTACTTTGCAAACCAGGTTCTATCACTCCGCACACTGAATTTAAAGGTGAAGTTTACGTATTGAGCAAAGAAGAAGGCGGACGTCACACTCCATTCTTCAACAAATACCGTCCTCAGTTCTATTTCCGTACTACAGACGTAACCGGCGAAGTTACTTTGAATGCAGGAACAGAAATGGTGATGCCAGGTGATAACACTTCATTGAATGTTGTGTTGATTCAGCCGATCGCTATGGAAAAAGGTTTAAAATTTGCGATTCGTGAAGGTGGCCGTACAGTTGGTGCCGGTCAGGTAACTGAAATTGTAAAATAAGAGAATCCTTTCTCTGTAAATACAGAGTTTATTGGATGCTTTTTAATATCTTTGCAGAGTACTTAGGCCAAAAGCTTAGGTACTTTGCTTTTTTAAGGGGTTACTGTCAATTGACACAATAATCAAGTTCTTTAAATATTCGCTCTTTTCAGTTGCCCCTTTAGGGGGCGGAGGGGGCTTCACACGGGCATGGTGCAACGGTAGCATACGGGTCTCCAAAACCTTTGATCTGGGTTCGAATCCTAGTGCCCGTGCTAATAATGAAGTTGAAAAGGTTTAATGTTTGAATGGTTTTAAGTTGATTGAAATTTTAAACACTTAAACGTTTTAACCTTTAAACGTTTTAAACAAACAAAACATGAATAAATTTACTGCATACCTTAAAGATTCTTACAAAGAATTAATGCATAAGGTAACCTGGCCTAACTGGGATCAGTTGCAACAATCAACCATGATTGTGATAGGTTCTACCCTCCTGATCACCGCTTTGGTTTGGGTTATGGATTTTGCGGCCAACAATGCTATGAAATTAATTTACTCGTTTTTTAAATAATTGAATATGGAAGCTACGACACCGATAGTAGAAAAGAACGAAAAGGCTGAGAAGGAAAGCAAATGGTATGTGCTTCGTGTAGTAAGCGGTAAAGAACGTAAGATCAAGGAATACCTTGATAAGGACATTGTACGTAATGGCTGGACTAATATTGTAAAACAGGTTTTTTTACCGGTTGAGAAAGTATATAAGGTTGTAAACGGTAAGAAGGTAATGCGTGAGCGTAACTTTTACCCCGGCTATATTATGATAGAAGTAGCTGATGGTAAACTGAATGATGATATGATCCAGTCTATGAGCAACATCAGCAACGTAATGCACTTTTTAACCGATGGCAAAGGGTCAAAAGGTAATATCATCTCTTTGCGCAAAGCAGAAGTTAATAAAATGCTGGGTAAAGTTGATGAAATGAGCGATGTTGGCGGTATGACGATGAGTGAGCCTTTCATTATTGGAGAAACGATCAAGATCATTGACGGGCCTTTCAACGATTTTAACGGTGTTATTGAGGAAGTGAATGATGAGAAGAAAAAACTGAAAGTGCAGGTTAAAATATTTGGCCGTGCCACACCAGTTGAACTCAGCTACATGCAGGTTGAAAAGATAGTATAAAATTACAAAGCCACTTATGTGGCTTTTTTACTTTTAAAATTTAAGAAAATGAAAAAATTATTATTGTTCGTTCCCGCTTTATTGTTTGGCTTTATGTTAATGGCACAGCCACCGGAAGGAGATGCAAACAGCGGTATGACTTTTGGCGAAAAAACAACTGCTGACGGCGCAATAACTGTAAATGAATTACCTGGCAAATTAGATGGTTCAAAACCTGCTGATGTAAAAGTAACAGGTAAAGTAAAAGAAGTTTGTAAAGCAGAAGGGTGTTGGCTGAAAATGGAAACTGCGAACGGTACTATGATGATCAAAATGAAGGATCATAAGTTTTTAGTGCCATTATCAATGAATGGTAAAACTATTGTGGTAGATGGTACTGCAACTTTAAAAGAAACTTCGGTAGAAATGCTGAGACATTATGCAGAAGATGCCGGTAAAAGCAAAGAAGAAATTGCAGCTATAAAAGAGCCAAAAAAAGAAATTACCATGCAGGCAAAAGGCATTCTGGTGCTTTAAATCCCTACATATTTTCTGAAATCCTCCAGTACCCTGGAGGATTTTTTTTGAATGGGGCATCAATAAATCCACTAAAATGAATATTTATGAAATTACCTGATATAGAATTGGTTTCTGCCAAGGTTCATGAAGCCTGGATGGAATCTAAAAAAGCACAGGGGGTTACCAGCAGAAAATCGGAGGATGGAGAAGAATTGATGGTATCTTATGAAAAACTCTCCGAGAAGGCCAAAGACCTCGACAGAAATACGGTTAAAGCTGTTTATGATGCTATAAAAAAATTAAGTAAATAAGCCTTTTTCCCTTTTATCAATTTGGATTATGGCGTAATCATGAAAAGATTATCTTGCCCTGCAAATAATCTTTTAATATGAAAAAGCATCTTTTAGCAAGTGTTTTATTGCTGGCCATATCATTTAAATCGGTTGCACAGGTTATCACTTCTGCCCAAATAGATTCTCTTACCGAACTGGTTCTAAAAACATTTGATGTACCAGGAATTTCCGTGGGTGTTATAAAAGATGGCAAACTCATTCATGCAAAAGGTTATGGCGTAAAATCGTTGCGTACTATGCAAAAGGTAGATGAAAATACCTTGTTTGGTGTAGCAAGTAACAGCAAGGCTTTTACCAGTGCCGCCCTGGGCATGTTGATAGATGAAGGCAAATTAAAATGGGATGATAAAGTAACCGATTATACTCCCGAATTTAAAATGTACGATCCTTATGTTACAGATGCATTTACGATCAGGGATCTGTTAACGCACCGCAGTGGCCTTGGCCTCGGCGCCGGCGATCTTATGATGTTTCCAGATTCAAATTTCTTTACCAAAAAAGACATAATACACAACCTGCGTTACTTAAAACCTGTTTCATCTTTCAGAACAAAATTCGACTATGACAACAACCTGTACATTGTTGCCGGTGAAGTTATCGCAAGAGTGAGTGGAATGAGCTGGGAAGATTTTATTGAACAACGCATAATGCAACCGCTGGGGATGACAGCCAGCAGGGCATCCATTAGCAGGATACCCCATCGCAATAATATTGTAATGCCACATGCACCGGTTAATGGAAAAGTAGCTACTATTGATATTGAATGGGATGAGGATGCAAACGCTGCCGGTGGTATTGTAAGCAACATCACCGATCTGAGTAAATGGCTGATCATGCAAATGGATAAGGGCAAATATGGCGATGGCAAAAAAATGTTCAGCGAAGAAGTGCACAACGATTTCTGGGCGGCGCAAACCATCCTAAATGTTGGAGGACCGGGCGCATACAACACACATTTTGCGGCTTATGGCTTGGGCTGGTTTTTGAGAGATGCAAAAGGATATAAGGAGGTATCGCATACAGGTGGATTGGCAGGTATTGTAACCCAGATTACCTTGATCCCTGAATTGAAACTGGGCATCATTGTGTTAACCAATCAGCAATCGGGAGCAGCCTTTAATTCAATTACAAATACCATTAAAGACAGCTATTTAGGAATAAAAGGGTTCGACAGGGTAAAACAACAATATGACAGGACTGTAAAGAATGAAGCCGAAGCAAAAAAAATAACGGATAGTATTTGGGCTGGAATATCAGCGCAACAAAAATTAGCCGGATCGAAAGCTGATATCAGCAATTTTACGGGTACCTATGCTGATCAATGGTTTGGCGATGTAGTCATTTCCATTAAAAATGGCCAACCCTGGTTCGATAGCAAAAAATCCCCAAAACTGAGCGGTGTGTTGCTTCCTTTTAAAGGCAATACTTTTGTTGCCAAATGGAACGATCGGAGTATGGATGCTGATGCTTTTGTAAAGTTTGAGTTGGATGAAAATGGCAAAGCTTCCGGCTTTAAAATGGCAGCCATCTCGCCTTTAACCGATTTTAGCTTTGATTTTCAGGATCTTGACCTGAAAAGAGTAAAATAAATTTAATAATTAGTTTTTTTGTTAAAATAGTAAAAGAGCATCATATTTCTATGATGCTCTTTATTTAAGGGTAATAGATCCAATATTATTGAGCAGGATAGGCACATGTACCATAGTACCATGCTGGGCTAACCCAACCGGGCACTATCATTGGTTTTGGAGGGCAATATGCGCCTCTTTGTTCATAATAGTTTCTTACCTGTTGCCCTAAAGTCCTGTCAATAAAATAACCACCAACAGCATTTTGCACAAACCGAGCTCCATTTTGCTGAACCCATTGTCCTGTCCTGTTGATCATTCCATTCTGCATGGGTTGTTGATACTGCGGAGCAGATAATTGGTAATTCTGGTTCATTGTTTGCGGAGCAGGTAACTGATATTGTACCGGCTGCTGATAGTATGGATATTGTTGATACCCATATTGTGCTTTTCCTTTGGTTGACAGTAGCACAATCATAAAAACTGTCATACTTACAAACCGTTTCATTTTATTGTGTTATTTTAATTTATGAGAAGTATTTTTCGCAACTTCCCTTAGCGCTTTTCATGAAAAAAAAATTATTGTATATTTAATTTTTTGCATCATAATGATGAAATAAAATTAAACATGGGTAGTATCAATAAGAAAGTATTTGTGAGAAAGATTTTTAATTAATTTCTCAATTTTGAGAATTTTAACAGGAAAAAATGGAGCAAACAAAAAATGTTATTGAAAAAGAGTGGGAATTTTTTTTTGAGAAGCTATCCTTTATTATAGATTCTAGGCCCTCGTTAAGCGTTAATGCAATACTTGATAACATTGTTACGGAATTTAATCTTACTGCTTTAAAAAAGAACATTGAAAATTATAAGAGAGAGTTTACTATAACTCAAAAACTCCCCAAAAAACTTACCGTCGGAGATAGTGATATTTCTGTAAGTAACATTATCAAATATTTAGACAAAAAATATCCAGATTATCTTTCGAAAATTGTTACTAATGAAATAGGATTTGTTTACTATTTGTATTACTATGAAGGAACCGAAGGGAAAATAAAATCAGCTATAATTAAAATGAAATTAAACGAAAAAAAAGATGAATGGGATACAGGAGAGATATTTTATTTTCGGAAAAAAGATGATAAGCCCCTTCTCTCATCTACTTTTAGCTTGGAAAGAGTTGCACCTAAAAATGGGACAATTACCAATCCTGAATATTTCTATTATAAAGCCATCTCTGATTACGCTGATCATAGGCATCAGGTAAATTTTTTTACAATAAACATTCAGGGAAAACCATTACAGAAGCGATTTTTATGTTTTCTCTCGTCTAATACTCTATCATTTAAAAATAACTTAGGAGATGTTCCATCAATTAACTTCGGTGTAATTAAGAAAGTAGAATACGAAAATTTAGAAAACGAGTTTAATTCAGCTATTCACCCATGGATAATCAACTCTCTTACGAGAAAAAAACTAACATTTGATTTAATTGAGAATTCAATATACACAGAGGAGCAGAAATTTATTAATGAGACAAATTCAAATGACGCTGAAATTACTGTGAATTTTCAATATAGGTGCAGCGATATCATGAAGGGTAAATATGTAGGATTTTATTTTAGAAATGAAATAAAGCGCCAAGGAGGAATTGCAGTTGTAATATTTGTTATAGAAAATGATGGAAGAGCAAATATTCATTTTGAAAAAAGTAGTCAGGAAAAAGTGATATACAAGGGATATTTACAGTTTTTAAATAATTCCAATAAAAAAATAAAAGGAAATTTTGAAATTAAAAATAATGGACTCTATCGGTTTTCTCTTTTTTTAAGTGAAATTGACAATGATTCAAATATTTTAGGCGGAACTTTTTCAGGATTTAAAAATGATGAGCCCTTTTCAACACCTATATTATTTCTGAAACAAGATGAAAATCATACATTGGAGCAATTAATTGAGCTTTATAAACCACGGAGAATTAGTAAATCCGATTTTGATGAGTATGTAAAAAAAATTAGCAAATTCAATAATGCAATTACAAAAGATATGGTCTTATCCTATTTAAAAATAATAAATGACCAATTTATAGAAGATATTGATAAATGTATTTTGGTAAAAAAGCCTTGAAAAATATAAACGGTACAAAAAATAGATTTTATGCAAAAAAATCTAAAATAATTACATACCTTTGCCGCCCCAAATAGTTCTTTAGTAGGATTTATTGTATTGGGAGTCCTGGTAAAATGCCCGGACGTTATCACCAAAAAATGTAAAAAATGGCAAAAGAGATCACCGGCTATGTTAAGCTCCAGTGTAAAGGAGGACAGGCCAATCCGGCACCGCCAATAGGACCTGCCTTAGGTTCTAAAGGCATCAACATCATGGAGTTCTGTAAGGCGTTCAACGCAAGAACCCAGGATAAACAGGGTAAAGTGCTTCCTGTATTAATCACCGTTTATGCTGATAAGTCTTTCGACTTCATTATTAAAACCCCACCCGCTGCAGTTCAGTTAATGGATGCTGCTAAAATTCAAAGCGGTAGTAAAGAACCTAATCGTGTAAAAGTTGGAAAAGTTACCTGGGCACAGGTAGAAGAGATCGCCAAAGACAAAATGGAAGATCTGAACGCTTTTACTATTAAAAGTGCTATGAGCATGGTAGCCGGTACTGCACGCAGTATGGGTTTAACTGTTGAAGGCACTGCTCCCTGGGAAAATTAATCATCAACCTGCCTGCCGGCAGGCAGGCCTTAAAATTTGTAAAAAATGATTACGAAAAAAAGAAAAGTAGCAAATACAAAGGTTGATGCAAACAAAGCTTATTCCTTAAAGGAAGCTTCAGCCTTAGTTAAAGAAGTAAACACAACAAAATTCGATAGTTCTGTTGACCTGCACATTAAATTAGGAGTTGACCCTAAGAAAGCAGATCAGGCAATCCGTGGTACGGTATCTCTGCCACACGGGACCGGTAAAACAAAACGTGTATTGGTTTTATGCACTCCAGATAAAGAAGCCGAAGCAAAGGCAGCAGGTGCTGATCATGTTGGCCTGGATGAATTCATTACCAAGATCGAAAGTGGTTGGACAGATATTGATGTTATTGTTGCCACTCCATCGGTAATGCCGAAGATTGGTAAACTGGGTAAAGTGTTAGGTCCCCGTAACCTGATGCCAAACCCTAAAACCGGTACCGTTACCAATGATGTAGCAGGGGCCATCACCGATCTGAAAGGTGGTAAAATTGCTTTTAAGGTAGATAAAGTGGGTATCATCCATGCTTCTATCGGCAGGGTAAGTTTTGCTCCCGAAAAAATTGCTGAAAACAGCCAGGAACTTATTAACGCTATTGTAAAATTAAAGCCATCTTCATCCAAAGGCACTTACCTGAGAGGTGTTAGCATGGCCAGCACAATGAGTCCGGGCATTATGGTTGACACAAAATCTGTTCAAAACTAATCCATGCTTTTGCAAGGGTTGACAAAAAATAATTAAAATGACAAAACAGGAAAAAAATGAAGTGATTGAGGTGCTGAAAGGCAAGTTCTCTCAATACAACAACTTCTATATAACCGATACTGAAAGCTTAACTGTAGCACAGGTTGGCAAATTGCGCAGCCATTGCTTTAACAAGCAGGTTGAAATGAAGGTGGCTAAGAACACGCTTATCCGCAAAGCATTGGAAAGTATTGATGCTGAAAAATACAGCGGCGTTTTTGATTCTCTGCACCAGGTAACAGCCCTGATGTTCAGCGAAAATCCGAAAGAACCGGCTATGATCATCAGCAGCTTCCGTAAGGAAAACAACAACGAAAAACCATTGCTGAAAGCAGCTTTCATCAATGGTGACGTATTTGTAGGTAACGACCAATTGAAAGCATTAACGCAGATCAAAACGAAGAATGAATTGATCGGTGAAGTGATTGGATTGTTACAATCTCCAATTCAACGTGTATTGGGCGCTTTACAGAACAAAGAAGCTGCATCTGGTAAAGCTGAAGAAGCTCCGGTAGTAGCAGAAGCACCAGCAGTTGAAGCTGCACCGGTTGCAGAAACTCCAGCAGCAGAAGCAACACCGGAAGCACCGGCAACTGAGGATGCTAAAGGTGAAGAACCACAGGCTTAATTAGCCTGTAAAAAAGTAAATAAGTTGATAAGTAAATAAGCAAGTCAACTCATTGATAAAACAACAATTTTTTTAAAACTCTCCGACGGACCCCGAAAAAATCGGGGTGTGAAGCCGGAAAAAAAAACAAACATTATGGCAGACGTAAAAACATTAGCTGAAAGTTTAGTAGGCTTAACAGTAAAAGAAGTACAGGAATTAGCAGAATTCTTAAAAACTGAGTACGGTATTGAACCAGCTGCTGCTGCAGTTGTAGTAAGTGCTGGTGGCGGCGAAGGTGGTGCTGCTGCAGAAGAGAAAACATCTTTCGATGTTATCTTAAAGAGTGCAGGCGCTAATAAATTAGCGATCGTTAAGGTTGTTAAAGAATTAACCGGTTTGGGACTGAAAGAAGCTAAAGATTTAGTGGATGGCGCTCCAAAACCAGTTAAAGAAGGTGCAGATAAAGCAACTGCAGAAGACATTAAAGCAAAACTGACTGAAGCAGGCGCTGAAGTTGAGATCGCTTAATTGATTTCTCTAAATAGTTTAAAGGCCGGGAATTTATTCCCGGCCTTTTCTTTTCAAAAAATTGATTGATTTTAAAGCAAGGAGGTAAGAAAAAGGTTAAAAAAGCTACTTATCTACAAAAACCTTTCCAAAACGCTAAAAAATCGTATATCGTAATCATTAAATAGCGAAATAATCCGTAACTTTGCCCTCCTTTAATTTGGGAGCAGTGGCGCAAGTTACTTAACTCATTGAAATAAAGGATCTTCTGCACTTTAAAACGTTTTAATTACAATATGTCTGCAACAAAAACACCCGCTGCTAAACGTTTCAATTTCGGTAAAGTTGAATTTTTAGCAGAGACACCCGATTTGCTGGGTATCCAGATCCAATCATTTAAAGACTTTTTCCAGTTACAGACCACTCCCGACAAACGTAACGTGGAGGGGCTGTTCCGTGTGTTCAAGGAAAACTTTCCTATCACCGACACCCGTAACATCTTCGTACTGGAATTTCTGGACTACTTTGTTGATCCCCCACGCTACACCATCGAAGAGTGTATCGAAAGAGGACTGACCTACGCCGTGCCTTTAAAAGCAAAACTGCGCCTTAGTTGTAATGACGAAGAGCACGTTGATTTCCAGACCATCGTTCAGGACGTATTCCTGGGTAACATTCCTTACATGACTCCACGTGGTACTTTCGTTATCAATGGTGCTGAAAGGGTTGTGGTAAGCCAGTTGCACCGTTCACCTGGTGTATTCTTTGGCCAGTCTGTTCACCCGAATGGTACTAAAATTTACTCTGCAAGGGTTATTCCTTTCAAAGGTGCCTGGATGGAGTTTGCAACAGACATCAATAATGTGATGTTTGCTTACATTGATCGTAAGAAAAAATTCCCTGTAACAACTTTGTTACGTTCCATAGGTTTTGAAACCGATAAAGACATCCTGGAATTATTCGGGATGGCTGATGAAGTTAAAGCTGATAAGAAAAGCCTGGAAAAATGCATTGGCAAACGTTTGGCTGCCCGTGTACTGCGTACCTGGGTGGAAGATTTTGTAGATGAAGATACCGGTGAGGTCGTTTCTATCGAAAGAAATGAAATCATTCTGGAAAGGGATACGGTACTGGATGAGTCCAATATTGCCATGATCCTCGAAATGGAAGTGAAGAGTGTATTTATCCAGAAAGAAGAAGTAAGTGGTGATTATGCCATCATCTACAACACATTAAATAAAGATACCTCTAACAGTGAGCTGGAAGCGGTACAGCACATCTATAAGCAATTGCGTGGCGCTGATGCTCCGGATGATGAAACTGCTCGTGGCATTATTGATAAATTATTCTTCAGTGATAAGCGTTACGATCTTGGTGAAGTAGGCCGTTACAAAATTAACCGCCGCCTGGGCCTTGATTTCCCGATCACTAAAAAAGTATTAACCAAAGATGATATCATCGCCATTATTAAAACATTGGTGTTATTAACCAATGGTAAATCTGAGGTTGATGATATTGATCACTTAAGCAACCGTCGTGTACGTACTGTGGGTGAGCAATTGTACGCCCAGTTTGGTGTTGGTCTGGCCCGTATGGCCCGTACCATCCGTGAAAGAATGAACGTACGTGATAACGAAGTGTTCACACCAGTTGACCTGATCAATGCAAGAACATTGTCTTCTGTTATCAACTCTTTCTTTGGTACATCACAGTTATCACAGTTCTTAGATCAAACTAATCCTTTGAGTGAGATAACGCATAAGCGCCGTATCTCCGCACTGGGGCCCGGTGGTTTGAGTCGTGAAAGAGCAGGTTTTGAGGTTCGTGACGTTCACTACTCTCACTACGGCCGTTTGTGTACTATTGAAACTCCGGAAGGTCCGAACATTGGTTTGATATCCACACTTTGTGTGCATGCCAAGATCAATGACATGGGCTTTATTGAAACGCCATACCACAAAGTAACCGATGGTAAGGCTGATATGAAGAAGATCACTTTCTTAAGTGCCGAAGAAGAAGATACAGCGAAGATTGCACAGGCAAATATTGAAATGGATGCGAAAGGAAATTTTGTTGACGACAGGATCAAATCCCGTCAGACAGGTGACTTCCCAATCCTTGATAAAACAGAAGTGGAATACATGGATGTGGCGCCAAATCAGATTGTTGGTTTAAGTGCTTCGTTAATTCCGTTCCTAGAGCATGATGATGCTAACCGTGCTTTGATGGGATCTAACATGCAACGCCAGGCTGTGCCATTGATCAAACCAGAAGTGCCGATTGTAGGTACCGGTTTAGAGGCTAAGGCTGCCCGTGATGCAAGGATCCAGATTCACGCAGATGGTGATGGTGTGGTTGAATATGTAGATGCTAACGAAATTCATGTGCGTTACAAACGCAACGAAACACAGCAGTTGGTAAGCTTTGATGAAGACTTAATCGTTTATAAATTAACCAAGTTCGTTCGTACCAATCAGGAAACATGTATTAACCTGCGCCCTGCTGTGGTAAAAGGACAAAAAGTATCTGAAGGTGATTTCTTAACCGAAGGTTATGCAACCAAAGGTGGTGAAATTGCTTTGGGCCGTAACATGAAAGTGGCCTTCATGCCATGGAAAGGTTACAACTTCGAAGATGCGATCGTGATCTCTGAGAAAGTGGTTAAAGAAGATCTTTTTACCTCACTTCATATTTCTGAATACGAAATTGAAGTACGTGATACCAAATTAGGTGAAGAAGAACTGACGCCGGATATTCCGAACGTAAGTGAGGAAGCAACCAAAGACCTGGATCAGAACGGTATCATCCGCATTGGCGCTCATGTAAAAGAAGGCGATATCATTATCGGTAAGATCACTCCAAAAGGTGAGAGCGATCCTACACCGGAAGAGAAATTATTACGTGCCATCTTTGGTGATAAGGCCGGTGATGCAAAAGATGCTTCATTAAAAGCATCCAGCGGAACAGAAGGTGTTATCATTGATAAGAAATTATTCCAGCGTGCCAAGAAAGATAAGAACGCAAAAGTTCGTGAAAAAGCACAGATGGACAAGATTGAAAAAGTGCATGAAAAGAACGAAGCTGATTTGCTTGAGTTGTTGATAAACAAACTGCAGACCTTATTGAAAGATAAGAGCAGCGCAGGTGTTAGCAATAACTTTGGTGAAGTGCTGATAGGTAAAGGTGCAAAATTCAATGCGAAGAATTTAGCCAACATTGACTATCAAAACGTAAATCCGTTAGGATGGAGTGGCGATGAAAAAGTGGATGAACTGATCAACATCCTGCTGCACAATTACAACATCAAATTCAACGAAGAGTTAGGAAGATACAAGCGTGAAAAATTCAACATCAGCATTGGTGATGAATTACCAGCCGGTGTATTGAAACTTGCAAAAGTTTACATGGCTGTTAAGCGTAAGTTGAAAGTGGGAGATAAAATGGCGGGCCGCCATGGTAACAAAGGTATTGTTGCCAAGATCGTTCGCCAGGAAGATATGCCGTTCCTTGAAGATGGAACTCCGGTTGACATCGTGTTGAATCCATTGGGTGTACCTAGTCGTATGAACCTGGGTCAGATCTACGAAACCGTTTTAGGCTGGGCTGGTGAAAAACTGGGAATGCGCTTTGCAACGCCCATCTTTGATGGTGCCAGTGTGGAGGAAATTGACGAGCAGATAACCAAGGCAGGCCTGCCTAAGTTCGGTCACACGTATTTATATGATGGTGAAACCGGTGAACGCTTCGATCAGAAAGCAACTGTGGGTATCATCTACGTAATTAAGCTGCACCACATGGTGGATGATAAAATGCATGCCCGTTCAATCGGACCATACTCATTGATTACGCAACAGCCGCTGGGTGGTAAAGCCCAGTTTGGTGGTCAGAGGTTTGGTGAGATGGAGGTTTGGGCGCTGGAAGCATACGGTGCATCAAACATTTTGCAGGAGTTGTTGACGCTTAAATCTGATGACATTATCGGACGTGCTAAAACATACGAAGCAATTGTAAAAGGTGATAACATTCCAAGAGCCGGTATTCCTGAATCATTCAATGTATTGGTTCATGAGTTACGTGGTTTAGGTTTGGATCTGAAATTTGATTAAGTCAAAAGTAAAAAGGCAAAAGTCAAAAACTAAGCCTGCTAAACTCAATCAATTTTCAATTTTTAATTTTTAATTTTTAATTACAATATGGCATTCAAAAAAGAAAACCGCCCAAGGCCAACATTTTCTCAAATCACAATTGGTTTGGCTTCTCCAGACAGCATTTTGGAAAAAAGCTATGGTGAAGTTTTAAAGCCGGAAACCATTAACTACCGTACTTACAAACCTGAACGTGATGGTTTGTTTTGCGAAAGGATTTTTGGGCCGGTAAAAGATTATGAGTGTGCCTGCGGTAAATACAAGCGTATCCGTTACAAGGGTATTGTGTGCGACCGTTGCGGTGTGGAAGTAACAGAGAAAAAAGTACGTCGTGAAAGAATGGGGCACATCAAACTGGTTGTGCCTGTGGTGCATATCTGGTATTTTAAATCGTTGCCAAATAAAATTGGTTACCTGCTGGGTATGAGCTCTAAAAAATTAGAGAGCATCGTTTACTACGAGCGTTTTGTGGTAATCCAATCTGGTATCCGTGCTGATAAAGGACAGAATTATGGCGACCTGTTGACTGAAGAGGAATACCTGGATATTTTAGATACACTTCCAAAAGATAACCAGCATTTGCCGGATGAAGATCCGAATAAATTCATAGCCAAGATGGGTGCAGAAGCTGTGCATGATATGTTACAGCGCATAGACCTGGATCAATTGAGTTTTGACCTGCGTAATGCAGCAGCCAACGAAACATCTCAGCAACGTAAAGCTGATGCCTTAAAAAGACTGAGTGTTGTTGAAAGTTTCCGTGATGCTAATACAAGGATCAACAACCGCCCCGAGTGGATGGTAATGCAATACATCCCTGTTATTCCACCAGAACTGCGTCCGCTTGTTCCTTTGGATGGCGGCCGTTTTGCATCATCTGATCTCAATGATCTGTATCGTCGTGTGATCATCCGCAACAACCGTTTAAAAAGATTGTTAGAAATTAAAGCGCCTGAAGTGATCCTTCGTAATGAAAAAAGGATGCTGCAGGAAGCGATAGATTCACTGTTTGATAACAGCCGTAAATCGAATGCTGTAAAAGCAGAAGGCGGACGTGCATTGAAATCATTGAGTGATGTACTGAAAGGTAAACAAGGTCGTTTCCGTCAGAACCTGCTTGGTAAACGTGTTGACTATTCTGGTCGTTCGGTTATCGTGGTTGGTCCTGAACTTAAAATGCACGAATGTGGTTTACCAAAAGATATGGCGGCAGAATTATTCAAGCCGTTTATTATCCGTAAACTTATTGAAAGAGGTATCGTTAAAACAGTAAAAAGCGCCCGTAAACTTGTTGACAAGAAAGAGGCGATCATCTGGGATATCTTAGAAAATATTTTGAAAGGACACCCGGTTATGTTGAACAGGGCTCCAACGCTTCACCGTTTGTCAATACAGGCTTTCCAGCCTAAGTTGATCGAAGGTAAAGCGATTCAATTGCACCCGTTGGTAACTACGGCCTTCAACGCCGACTTTGATGGTGACCAGATGGCGGTTCACGTGCCTTTGAGCAGTGCTGCAATTTTGGAAGCCCAGTTACTGATGCTCTCTTCTCACAACATTTTGAACCCGCAGAATGGTACGCCGATCACCCTGCCTTCACAGGACATGGTACTTGGTCTGTATTACATCACCAAGGGTAAAAAATCAACTGCTGATGAAAAAGTAAAAGGTGAAGGAAAAGCTTTCTATTCTCCTGAAGAAGTGATCATCGCTTACAACGAAAAACAAATTGACCTTCATGCAAACATCAAAGTAAAAGTTGATGTTCGTAATTCAGATGGTTCTCTTACAAATAAATTAACCGATACCACTGTTGGTCGTGTAATATTCAACCAACACGTTCCAAAAACAGTAGGTTACATCAATGCATTGTTAACTAAAAAAGCATTGCGGGAAATTATCGGTGATATCATCAAATGGACAAGCGTACCAGCTACTGCAAAATTCCTGGATGATATTAAAACACTTGGATACCGTATGGCGTTCCGTGGTGGATTGTCGTTCAACATCAACGACCTCATCATTCCGGAAATTAAAGCCATGCTGGTTGAAAATGCACAGAATGAAGTTGCCGAAGTTTGGGATAACTACAACATGGGTCTGATTACTAACAACGAGCGTTACAACCAGATCATTGATATCTGGAGCCGTGTTGATACCAAAGTAACTGAAACATTGATACAGGAGCTGGCTGCTAACAAGCAAGGCTTCAACTCGGTGTATATGATGCTGGATAGTGGTGCCCGTGGTAGCAAGCAGCAAATTAAACAGCTTGCCGGTTTAAGAGGTTTGATGGCTAAGCCACGTAAATCAGGTTCATCAGGATCTGAGATTATTGAGAACCCAATCCTTGCGAACTTTAAAGATGGTTTGAGTGTATTGGAATACTTCATCAGTACCCACGGTGCCCGTAAAGGTCTTGCTGATACAGCGTTGAAAACAGCGGATGCCGGTTACTTAACCCGTCGTTTGGTTGACGTATCACAAGATGTGGTTATTAATGAAGAAGACTGCGGAACACTGCGTGGTATTGCAACTTCGGCATTAAAAGATAATGAAGATATTATTGAAGCATTAAGCGACAGGATAGAAGGCCGTATGAGTTTGCACGATGTGTTCCATCCTGTAACTGAGGAGTTGTTAATCAGCGCCGGCGAAGAGATAAGTGCGGAAATGGCTAAGCAAATTGAAGATAGTGGAATTGATACTGTTGAGATACGTTCAGTATTAACCTGCGAAAGCAAGCGTGGTGTTTGCGTAAAATGTTATGGCAAAAACCTGGCATCAGGTATGCTGGCTCAGCGTGGTGATGCGGTTGGTATCATTGCAGCGCAATCAATTGGTGAGCCGGGTACACAGCTTACGCTTCGTACCTTCCACGTGGGTGGTGTGGCTGGTTCTGCATCAGTAGAATCAACCTTGTCAGCTAAGTTTGATGGTACCTTACAATTTGACGGTTTGCGTACAGTACATACAGAAGATGCACAGGGTAAAAAGATAAATGTGGTTATCGGCCGTACCGGTGAGATCAGAAATATAGATGTGAAGAGCGACCGTTTATTAAATACCGCCCACATTCCCTATGGCGCAATCTTAAATGTAAAAGACGGTCAGAAAGTTTCAAAAGGCGATGTGATTTGTACATGGGATCCGTTCAATAACGTAATTGTTGCTGAACTGAATGGCCAGGTACATTTTGAAAGTTTAATTGAAGGTGTAACCTATCGTGATGAAGCGGATGAACAAACAGGCCACCGTGAAAAAGTGGTTATCGAAACAAAAGATAAAACCAAGCTGCCTTCTATCATCATCGAAGGAAAAGAAAAGAAAACATACAACTTACCTGTGGGTTCCCATATCGTTGTTGAAGAAGGTGATGATATCCGTAGCGGCCAGGTTCTGGTAA
Organism: Ferruginibacter sp.; assembly: GCA_016786725.1. GTDB lineage: Bacteria > Bacteroidota > Bacteroidia > Chitinophagales > Chitinophagaceae > Ferruginibacter. The sequence continues at coordinate 214,890 of JAEUVU010000004.1, forward strand.
AAATTCCAAGGGTATTAAGTAAACTGAAGGATATTACCGGTGGTCTGCCTCGTGTAACAGAATTGTTTGAGGCCCGTAACCCAAGTAACCCTGCAGTTGTTTGTGAAATTGACGGTGTGGTTGCTTTTGGAGCGATCAAGCGTGGTAACCGTGAGATCATTGTAGAAGCAAAAGATGGTGTGGTTAAAAAATACCTGGTTCCATTGAGCCGCCAGATACTGGTACAGGATGGTGACTTTGTGAAAGCTGGCGCTGCATTAAGTGACGGACAAACTGCTCCAATTGATATCTTAGCTATTAAAGGTCCGTTTGCTGTTCAGGAATATGTAGTGAATGAGATACAGGAAGTTTATCGTTTACAGGGTGTGAAGATCAATGATAAACACGTGGAGGTAATTGTAAGGCAAATGATGCGTAAGATAAAGATCGAAGATGCCGGTGATACCAAATTCCTCGAAGGAGATACGGAAGACCGTTTAGACTTTAACATGGAGAACGATTACATCTACGATAAAAAAGTAGTAACAGATGCCGGCGAAAGCACTAAATTAAAATCCGGCCAGATAGTTACATTGCGTGATATACGTGAAGAGAATTCTGTATTGCGCCGTGCAGATAAAAAATTAGTTGAGTTCCGTGATGCACAACCTGCAACATCATCACCGTTGTTACTGGGTATTACCAAAGCATCATTGGGTACACATAGCTGGATATCTGCTGCTTCGTTCCAGGAAACAACCAAAGTACTTTCTTCTGCAGCCATACAAGGTAAAACAGACGAAATGCTTGGATTGAAAGAGAACGTGATCACCGGGCATCATATTCCTGCAGGAACCGGTCTTCGTGAGTTTGAAAACATGATCGTAGGAAGCAAAGAAGAATACGAACTGTTGATGACAACAAAGGAAGCAATGAGTTTTGATGAGGAAGAGTAAAAAACGCTGATCGTAAGATTATTAAGATTTCGCTGATGATAGTTTAGGAGTAAGATAATTTCTTACTCCTTTTTTTATGCCGGCCTTGTGAAAAATGCATTTCGTCAGTAAAATGCATCCATTGCTGTAATCGGTATTGCCGTTTGAAATTTGTACTTTTATTTTGACTTATGCACAACGCAGCCTTTTTTATTAAATATAAACTGCATCATCTCTTCATCTGGATGCTGATCTTTGGGCTATGGTATTTTCTGCGATACGAAGATTTTGCACTGGAGTCTACAGCCTTCAAGGTGACATTAGTTAAAGTGGCCGACCTTGCGCTGATGGTTTATATCACCAATTACCTGCTGATACCAAAACTGCTGTACAAGAAAAGATATTTCTGGTTTGTGCTTTTTTTTATGCTGATGATTATTGCAGGCAGCATGGTAAAGATGAATATCCTGGGCCGGGTGATGAACAATGCCGCATTATTGAATATTACCGGTAACCTCAAAGCCAGGATATATGATAATGTGATACCGCACTTTTTTCTTGTACTTGCCGGCGCTGCCATTAAACTGATGGTGGATTATACCCGGATGCAGCAACGCATGGTAGAAATGGCCAAAGAAAAGGCAGAAGCAGAATTGAATTTCCTTAAGTCGCAGATTAACCCTCATTTTTTGTTCAACTCCATCAACTCGGTTTACTTTTTAATTGATAAAACCAATACTGATGCAAGGGGTGCATTGCATAAATTCTCTGATATGCTGCGCTACCAGTTGTACGAAATGGATGGAAAGCAGGTTGCAATAGAAAAGGAGGTCCAATACCTGCAGGATTATATTGACCTGCAGAAACTGCGTAAAAACGATCAGTTCATTATACAATTCAACTGCACTGCAGAAGTAAAAGCGTTTTTTATTGAACCCTTGTTACTGGTACCTCTTGTTGAAAATGCATTCAAACATATTTCACATCATAAAAACAGTCCTGATTTTATCAAGATCAACCTGTCATTTCAGAAAGGTGAATTTGTTTTCATCACTGAGAATTCAAGAGAAGATGGTTATAGCTTGAGAAGGGCAACAGGCGATGAGCATTCAGGTATCGGCCTTACGAATGTTAAAAGAAGACTGGAGCTTTTATATCCGAATAGGCATAGTCTTGTTATAAATGATAGTAAAGATATTTTCAAAGTAGTGTTAACGATAAAAATCTGATCTTATGGCAGTTAATTGCATCATTATAGATGATGAGCCACTTGCAAGAACAGGGCTGAGGGAATATATTGCTGATATTGATTTTTTTAACTTGCTGGGCGAATTCGATAGCGCCCTGGCCGCAACCGGAATGTTGGACAGTGGCCAGGTGCAGCTTATTTTTCTTGATATACAGATGCCCAGAATTACCGGTATTGATTTTTTTAAAACATTGATGAATCCACCCGAAGTGATCTTTACAACAGCTTATCCTCAATACGCGTTGGATGGTTTTGAAGTAAATGCTTTGGATTACCTGGTAAAACCAATTTCATTTGAACGCTTTTACAAAGCTGCGCTTAAAGCCAAAGATTTTTTTGCCCAAAAGCAAAATGATAAAACAGGCATACAGGGGCAGTCATCCGGTTATTTTTTCATAAAGGCCGATAACAGCCTGGTAAAAATAATGTTTGCCGATGTATTGTTTGCAGAGGCCCTGCAGAATTATGTAACCATTCATACAACTGCAAAAAAGTACATCAGCTACCTCACTTTTAAATCTGTGGAGCAATATTTACCCATTGAGGCATTTATTAAAGTGCATAAATCTTTTATAATAGCAGCAAATAAAGTTGATAGTATTGATGGCAATGAAATACATATAGGGCAGCATCGTATTCCCATCAGCCGTACCCTTAAAGATGAGGTTATGGAAAAGCTGCTGAGGGGGAAGTTCTTAAAGCGGTAGTTGAAAATAACAGGTAGTACCTTTTCCAATTTCGCTTTTTAACCAGATACTGCCTTTTTGGGCTTCTATAAAATCTTTTGATATGGCAAGGCCCAGGCCGGTTCCTTTTTCTGTTGAGCCCGGAACCTGGTAATAGCGCTCAAATAACCGGGGTATATACTCTTCGGCAATGCCGCGGCCTTTATCGCTTACAGAAAATAATATATGATCGGTCTCAACTTTTGCAGAAACATCTACTGTACCATTGCTAAATGAATATTTGATTGCATTGGTTAAAAGGTTGTTCAATACCCAGGTAGTTTTATCAGCATCAGCTTTTATGAGCGGCAAACTTTTATCTGACAGATTATTGACAGCTATTTTTTTTTCTTTAGCCTTTGCAGCTACTGTTTGCATAGCACTAGTAATTATTTCATTAGGGTCAATCATCGTTACAGTCAGTTGTATCTGACCAGTTTCAACCTGTGATATATTCAATATCTCACTGGTTATTTTTAATAACCTTTCAGAATCATCAGCAATACTTTTCACCAGGTCGGCCTGCTCTTTATTCAAATCACCAACTCTTGCATCATTCAACAGTTGTGCACTCATTTTTATTGAGGAGATAGGCGTTTTCAATTCGTGGGATACGGTTGCAATAAAATTTGTCTTCGCTTCATTTAATTCATGAAAGAGCGTGATGTTACGCAGGATGATCACTTCACCAATGGTTTCTCCATTATTTGTTACACTTAAAATCTCCCTGTTAAAATAGCTTTCTTTGCCATCAGCAAAAATGTTCAATTCCTTTTTCGCCTCGGGTTGTATCAGGGACCGCATAAGGTCGTTTTTAACGGCAACATCTGCCACATACTTTCCCAGTATGTCTGCTTCTTTTAAGCCCAGCAGGTTGCCTGCTACGGTATTCAAAAATAGAATGTTCTTTTTTACATCCAGTCCAATGATTCCGTCCTTCATCTGGTTGATGACCGTTTCTATCCTGCTTTTTTCAAAACGCACCTGGGCCAGGTTACTGCTGTCGTATTCATCCAGCCTTTCAGCCATGATGTTAAAAGCATTGGCCAGTTCTCCAAACTCATCTTTTTGCGAAAGATAGATACGCTTCCGGTAATTCTTTCCTGCAATTGCGCTGATGCCTTCATTTAAAGCACGGATAGGGGTGGATATCACTGCCGGAAAATTTATTACAAAAGTGAAAGTGAATAAGCCCAGTACCACAAAAACCACGGTGAGCCAGAACATAGCGGTATCGGCTGTTTTTTTGGCTACATCATTTTTGCGAACGATGGCCTGTTGATTTAAGTCGTTAACAACCTGTAGAGATTGCCTTATCTGGCTGTAATTATTTGAATCAGGTGGGTTACTTAAAAGCTCAGTAAAATCTTTCCGCAGTTCCTGCGTTGCTTCCGCTTCTCCGGTTTCAGTAATATTTCCTTCCTGCTTTTTAAGGTTTGCTTCAAAGGCATTGATAGCATCTTTCTTCGATGGAATATCTTCCAATGCCTTCAACATATTGTTTGAATAAACCAGTGATTCTAAATTGTTCTTCAGTACAGACCTCGAGTCATTACTCAGCCGGTTGATGGATAAAATAGAAAAGAGGCCGAATGTAATGATCACCAGGAAGAGGAAGCACAGGCCGATGGTGAGTTTTGTTCTTAGTTTCATATCACGACAGAATTACAATGTCAATATCAGCGGCAGATAATTTATTAAGTAATTGATTAAATACGGCTGTGTTGAGTATTATGTTGAATAAATTGAGGTGCGGTTTGCCAATACAAATGGTGGTGATGTTGTGCTGCGCTGTTGCCTCATAAATACCTTTGGCAATATTGCTGCTTTTGGTTCTGATGATTTCTGCGCCCAGTTCTGTTGCCATTTTAAAATTATTGATCAGGTGCCTTTGTGCAGCAAGGCCAATTTTGTCTCCTTCCTCTTTTGGTGTTTGCACATACAGTAAATACCATTTGCTGTTGTAGTAAGAAGCAAGCCTGGCTGTTTTGCGGATAACTTTTTTGGCTATCTCATGGTTGCTGCTGATGCAGGCCAGGAAACGTTCAGGTTTTAAATGAGCGCTTCGCGGAAGTTCAGTTTCAATTTTTCTTTCCACCTGGGATGCTACTTCTTTCAAAGCCAGTTCCCTGAGTTGCAATATTTTCTCTCCCTGAAAAAAATTGCGCAAAGCAAGTTCTATCTTGTCATGTGAATATATCTTACCTTCCTTCAGTCTTGTAACCAATTCATCGGCAGTAAGATCAATATTTACCACTTCATCTGCCTGCTGCAAAACAATATCCGGAATGCGTTCCGTAACATCAATGCCGGTTATCTCTTTCACATCCTGGTATAAACTTTCAATATGCTGAATGTTAACGGCGCTGATCACATTGATGCCAACATCCAGTATGTCCATTACATCCTGCCAGCGTTTTTCATTTTTGCTTCCCTCAATATTGGTATGCGCCAGTTCATCAATGATCACAATTTCCGGATGAAGGTTGATCACTGCCTGTACATCAAATTCTTCCAGCTCTTTTCCTCTGTAAAATAATTTTCTCCGGGGAATTACAGGCAAGCCCTCCATCAATGCATGCGTTTCTTTCCTTCCATGTGTTTCAATATAACCGATTTTTACATCAACACCATTGCGCAACAGGGTTTTTGCTTCCTGCAACATGCGGAAAGTTTTACCTACACCGGCGCTCATGCCAATGTAAATTTTAAACTTTCCCCGCCTGCTTTTGCGGATGAGGTTTAAAAAATGTGCTGCATTTTTTTCCTGCTGCGGCATAATTTAAAAGCTTACTGCAATGGAAGATGTAATAAAAGTATTATTATTTGTTACCGCTCCGCTGCCTTTTGTGAAAATGTCATCTTTACTGTTGAGCGATCTTAGCTCTAACCTGACAACCGCATTAGGTACGGGCGCATAATCTACATTTAAAGAATAGCCCGCAGTTTTAAAACCATTGAGTGTACCGCTGGCAATAATTACCCCGAACCTGTCGTCATAATATTCACCCCGTGCAGCAATGGACACTTTAGGAGTTACAGCATATTTTAAGATCAGTACAGGAGAATACCAGGTATTAAAACTATTGCCGCCTTTTGTTTTTTGTTCCGAGCCAATATCGAACCCGGCTGTAATACCAAACTTGGGCGTAACGCTAAAAATACCATACAAATTATGAAAGTAACGCCATAACCTTACACTGTCTGGTTTATCGATACCGATGAAAGTACTGTAACTTAAAGTGATGTTTGAGTTTGGTTTGTATTGCAACTGCGTACCATAACTCATCAGCGAATTGGCATCTATCCTCTTAATGCGTTGCCAGCCATTCAATACTAACCCGCTTACCAGCCATTTATTATTATCGCTGGTGTAGGTTATTTTGGCGCCGCTCTCAAAATAAGGTGAGTTTTCTGCCAATATACTTCTTGTCAAAGTCCAGCAGTCTTTTGATATGGCACTTTCAAAACCAATATGTGAGGAGAAGATACCTGCATCAATCCACAGGTTTTTCTTTTTAGAGATTTTAAACCCTGCATTGGCTTCCAGTATATTTTTAAGCACGCCTGTTTCAGCGGCGTAATTTGCATTGGTATAGGTACCTGCTGCTATTGCAAGATTTGCCCTTACTCTTTCTGCATTATAACTACCTTTTAAAAAGCCAAGGTTCAGGTTAAATTCGTTGTGGCGGTTATGGCTATATATAAATCCCGGCCGGTTATTATCTGTTGGCTTATTAAAATCGTATTGGTAGTAAACTTCTGCATAACCGCTGAAGCTAAACGGATTTGATTTTGGTGTTTCTGTTTTTGAAGAATCCTGGGCAAACAAGGTTGTACCTGTAAGGAGCGCCGCTCCCATTAAAATCATTTTCATCGTACTTAATTTTTATCTGTTGTTATTTTAATTTATCTAATGCAATATTTAATTTCAACACATTTACTTTTGTCGGCCCCATAAAACCAAGCAGCGGCTTTTCGGTTTGTTTATCAACCAGGCTGATGATGGTTGCTTCATCTAAATTACGCACTACAGCAATACGCTTTGCCTGTATTTTAGCAGCATAAGGCGACAGGTCAGGATCAAGTCCGCTGGCGGATGCTGTTACCAGTTCAGCAGGTATCTGTTCCTTTTTTACTCCGGGATTGTGCACCAAAAAACTGTCAATTCTTTCCTGAACTAATTTTAAATAATCAGGGTTTGAAGGACCTTTATTAGAACCTGCAGAACCTGCTGCGTTGTAATCAGCAGCCGAAGGGCGGCTCCAGAAATATTTATCGTCTGTAAATTTTTGCCCGATGTTGGCATAGCCAACAATCTTTCCATTCACTTCAACTTTTTCACCGCCACCACCGCCTTTGCTGAATTTTGCAATGCCAGCTATCAGCAATGGATACAGCACAGAACAAAGCACGATGAAAACGAGGGTGAATTTTAACGAAGGCCAAACATATTTTTTCATGATTCCGGTTTTTAATTTTTAAACAAATAAAGCAACTACCAGGTCGATCAGTTTTATACCAATGAAGGGAACAATAACGCCGCCTAATCCATAGATAAATAAATTCCTTCGCAGCAATGCACTGGCACCAATAGGTTTGTAAGCAACACCTTTTAAAGCCAGCGGTATCAGCATGGGTATGATGATGGCATTAAAAATTACGGCAGAAAGAATAGCACTTTCAGGACTGTGTAACTGCATAATGTTTAATGCCTGCAAAGCCGGTATGGATGCAATGAACAATGCCGGCACAATGGCAAAATATTTTGCCACATCATTGGCAATGGAGAAAGTAGTAAGCGTTCCCCTAGTCATCAATAACTGTTTTCCTATCTCCACAATTTCAATCAGCTTGGTTGGGTCGTTATCCAGGTCAACCATATTACCAGCTTCTTTTGCTGCGGCGGTACCGCTATTCATTGCAACACCAACATCGGCCTGGGCCAGTGCAGGCGCATCGTTTGTACCGTCGCCCATCATGGCAACTAATTTACCACCTTGCTGCTCCTGTTTGATGTAATTCATTTTATCTTCAGGTTTTGCTTCAGCAATAAAATCATCCACGCCTGCTTTGTCTGCAATAAATTTTGCGGTAAGCGGATTATCACCGGTAACCATCACCGTCTTCACACCCATTTTACGCAGGCGTTCAAAACGTTCCTGTATGCCGGGTTTTATGATGTCCTGCAATTCTATCACACCCATGGCGGTATTGTTTTTACAAACCACCAATGGAGTTCCTCCGTTTGATGAGATCATTTTTACCTGCGATTCTGTTTCGGCAGGAAAAACATTACCGGCCTTTGTAACCATATTGCGGATAGCATCAAAAGCGCCTTTGCGGATCTTTGTTCCATCTGGCAGATCAATACCACTGTTCCTTGTTTCGGCAGTAAACTCAATAAATTTTGCGCCGGTGGTATTAAATCCGTTTGCATCAATCTTAGCCAGCTCAATAATTGATTTACCCTCGGGTGTTTGATCTGCCAGAGAAGATAAAGCACAGGCCTCGGTAAAGGTGGTTGCATCAACACCATTGGCCGGGTAAAAATTAGTGGCTTTACGATTCCCGATAGTGATAGTACCTGTTTTATCCAGTAACAAGGTATCCAGGTCACCGGCAGTTTCAACAGCCTTACCGCTCTTTGTAATTACGTTTGCTCTCAACGCTCTGTCCATACCGGCAATACCAATGGCACTTAATAAACCGCCGATGGTTGTTGGTATCAAACACACATACAGCGAAACAAAAGCTGCAATAGTGATCGGTGTGTTTGCATAATCGGCAAATGGTTTTAGGGTTACCACAACTATTAAAAAGATGATGGTAAAGCTTGCCAGCAAAATCGTCAAAGCAATTTCGTTGGGTGTTTTTTGCCTGCTTGCACCTTCAACCAAAGCGATCATCTTATCTAAAAAACTTTCACCGGGTTCTGTCGTAACACGAACTTTAATTTTATCGCTCAGTACTTTGGTACCACCAGTTACAGAAGATTTATCGCCACCGCTTTCTCTTATCACCGGTGCACTTTCGCCGGTGATGGCACTTTCATCAATGGTGGCAATGCCTTCTACAATTTCTCCATCCATCGGTATTGTATCGCCTGCTTCACAGAGAAACAGATCACCTTTTCTTAGTTGTGAAGACGGAACAACATTAACTTCGTTCACATACATTTCACCAACGATAGATATTTTTTTTGCCGGTGTATCTTCTCTTGTTTTACGCAAACTATCAGCCTGCGCTTTTCCTCTTGCTTCTGCAATAGCCTCAGCAAAATTTGTAAACAAGAGTGTAACTAATAAGATGGCGGTGATGGTAATATTGTAGGCAAGCGAACCTTGCGATGCTTCGCCTGTAGCTATCCAGGCACACACAGCAATCATGATTATAGTGCCGATGTACACTGTAAACATTACCGGGTTCTTCAACATTATCCCGGGTTTTAGTTTTACAAAAGATTGTTTAAGCGCTGATGAAACCAGTGCACTTTCAAACAATTTGCTGCTTTTTTTATTTTGATTTGACATGGTATTTATTATTACACGAATTTTTCGAATTACACGAATTGGGCAAGCTGAGTAATGTTATATCGTACAAGAGTGTCCTTCGTCTCCGCTCAGGATAAACTGTAATGAAGCAACATAGTTATTCAACTGCCGGGTTCATAATTTTATTTTTTACATTCCTAAAAACTCTGCAATGGGCCCCAGCACCAGCGGCGGGAAGTATGACAATGCAGTGATGATGATGATAATGGCGAAAGTGAGCATACCAAAAGTGAGTGAATCAACTTTTAATGTACCTGCTGTTTCGGGTATGTATTTTTTCTTTGCCAGCAAACCAATGATGGCGATGGGGCCGATAATGGGAAGAAACCTGCCGAGCAACAACACAAAGCCGGTTGTTACATTCCAGAAAATATTATTATCGCCCAGGCCCTCAAAACCACTGCCGTTATTAGCGTTGGAAGATGTGAACTCGTAAAACATTTCGGAGAAACCATGATTGCCGGGATTGTTTAACCAATTGGCAGGTTGCACCGCCCAATCCGCATTACCATGTTTTACAAAATAATATGCTGCCAGTGCTGTACCACCTTTTATTAAAAATGCGGATAACAAAGTGACCAATGCAGCAATCTTTACTTCCCTTGCTTCCACTTTATGTCCTAAGAATTCTGGTGTTCGCCCTACCATCAATCCGCCAATAAACACAGCAATGATGATGTAAATAAAATAGTTGAGTATGCCTACGCCACATCCTCCATAAAATGCATTGATGAGCATACCGAGCATTTGCATCATGCCCGATAATGGCATAGAACTATCGTGCATGCTGTTAACCGATCCGGTAGAAATTATGGTGGTAACAATGCTCCAGTAGCCGGATGCTGCCGGGCCAAAGCGCACCTCTTTTCCTTCCATAGCCCCGGTTGCCTGCATAATACCCAACTTTTCAATTGCAGAACTGCCCTGCATTTCCCAATGCATGGTTGGCATGATGAGGAAGAGCATGCCCACCGTCATGATGCCAAAAATTACATAAGCCAGTTTTTTTCTTTTGATGTAGAAACCTAAAGCAAACAACATGGCTATCGGTATGATCATCTGGGCGATCAGCTCTACCATACCGGTAAAGTAATTTGGATTTTCAAGCGGGTGTGCAGAGTTGGCGCCAAACCATCCGCCGCCATTTGTACCTAAATGTTTAATGGCGATCATACCTGCTGCAGGGCCACGGGATACACCAACTGTATCACCCTGTAATGTTACAATGCTGTCTTTTCCATCGAAGCTAGCAGGCGAACCATTGAAAGCCAGGATAACTGCCATGATGATACAAAGCGGTAATAATATCCTGGTGATTGATTTGGTAAAAATACCCCAGAAGTTTCCAAGGTTATCCGTTGTTTTATTTTTTAATCCGTTGAACAAAGCCACTGCAGCAGCTATACCGGTAGCAGCACTCACAAATTGTAAAAAGGTAATTACAAATAACTGGGTAAGGTAAGTAAGGCCGCTTTCTCCGGAATAATGTTGCAGGTTACAGTTAACCAAAAAACTGATGGCTGTGTTAAAACTGAGATCTGGCGTCATGTTTGGGTTACCATCCGGGTTTAATGGAAGATGCCCCTGGTTAAGCAACAGGAAGAATGCATAAAAAAGCCAGAGCATGTTAATGGCTAACATGGCTTTTACAAATTCTTTCCAGTTCATGCGCTTGTTTGGGTCGATGCCACCGATGCGGTAAATAAGCCGCTCAACGGGATTCAAAAAATTGGTGAAGGTTTTTTTGCCTGCAAATACTTTGGCTATATAAATACCCAATGGGTAAGCCAACAATACCGTCAGCAGAAAAGTTACGATCACACCGGTTAATTCTGTGTTCATTACCTGCGTTTTTAGGTTTAAAATTTTTCAGGTTTTATCAATACGTACAAGAGGTAGATAAAGACCAGGATTGAGATTATAAAAAGGGTTATGATCATGACGGTTACATTTTTTCGAAGAAACTGATGGTTTTAAAAAACAGGGCAAAACAGGCAAGCATTGCCAGGATGAGCAGGATAGCAGTAAGCATATTTTTAGATTTTTGTGACTATGCTTTGCCAAATTCTGAACCAATTTGGTATGGAATAGAGAAACCGCCTGCAGGAAAGGGTTTTAAGGAATACAGGGAAAAGTGAAAATAAAAAACCTTTCCAAAATGGAAAGGTTCATTTTCATTTTGAAAGTGGGCTTCAGGAAATATGGTACTCTTCTATCTTCCGGTATAAGGTGGTTAGCCCTATATTTAAAAGCCTTGCTGTTTCGGCTTTATTTCCTTTGGTATGGTTTAATACACGCTGTATATGTAATTTTTCCACACTTGAAAGATCGAAAGCAGAAATACCATTCTGCTGACCGGCATGTTGCACCTGTAATTCAAGCGGCAGGTTGCTTACATTCAGTTCGTTTTCTTCAGCAAGTATTACGGCACGTTCCATTACATTTTTCAGTTCCCTGATATTTCCCTTCCATTCGTGCTGCATTAAATGCTCCATAAATGCTTTGCTGATTGAATCAATACGGCTGTTTGTTTTTTCTGCAAACAGTTTAAGATAGAAGGATGCAAAAACCGGTATATCTTTTTTCCGGTCTCTTAATGCCGGTAGAGAAATAGTAAATACATTCAGCCTGAAAAAAAGGTCTTCCCTGAATTTACCATCGGCCACATCGTGCTGCAGATCACGGTTTGTGGCAGCAATTATTCTTACCGATACTTTGGTTGGCTTTGTATCGCCTACTTTAAAAAATTCGCCAGTCTCCAGCACACGCAGCAGTTTAGCCTGCAGTTCAATATGCATTTCGCCTATTTCATCTAAAAACAAAGTACCCGTATTGGCTTCTTCAATAAGGCCTTTTTTATCTTTTATAGCGCCGGTAAAGGCGCCTGCTTTATGGCCTAATATTTCACTCTCCAATAACTCTTTACCAAAAGAACTGCAGTTGATGGCAATAAACGGCTTATCATTTCTTTTGCTTCCGTTGTGGATGGCCTGGGCAAACACCTCTTTGCCTGTGCCTGTTTCGCCCAGCAATAAAACGGTTGTATCGGTTGGTGCAACTTTGGCTGCCAGTTCAATGGCGCTCTTTATAAGATCGGAACTGCCCAGGATATTTTCGAAATTATATTTCCTGCCGGCCTGTTTTTCTAATTGCCAAACCCGGGTTTTCAGCATTGCTTTTTCGAATGCTTTATGCAACAGCGGTACCAGCCTGTCGTTATCATCACCTTTGGTAATATAATCAAAAGCCCCGTTCTTCATGGCCTGTATGGCATCGGGGATATTACCGTAGGCGGTAAGCAGCAGAATTTCAATTAATGGATATTTTGTTTTTATTTCTGTTACAAAGTCAACTCCATTTCCATCAGGTAATCTTACGTCGCAGAGAATAACGTGTATATCTTCTTTTTCAAGTATTTTAAAGGCAGCTTTTAAGTTTGCAGCCTCCGCAACGGAATAGCCTTCCAGCCCTATAATTCTTTTAAGTAAACTCCGCAGTTTTTCCTCGTCATCAATTATCAATATTTTTACCGGCATAGTGGCTGTAATTAATTAGTAAAGATAAAGGACTTTGATTTTTTAATACCAAACGGATTTGAATGCCAGGTTTGTAAGAGCATTCAGGGCAAAACCGATCCAGGTAAAATTTAAAATATCCAGGGCGTTAACCCTTTCCTAAAAAAAGCTGAAAATCATTGCCCGATTGCTATTTCTGAGTATCTTGTCGCCCAAATAAAAGTGCATGATGAAAAATTTATCTCTGGTATTAAATATAGTATTACTGCTGGCTGTAGGTTACCTCTATTATTACAGTTTTTCAGGAAAAAAGAATGGAAATCCTGCTTCAAAATCAAATGGAAATTCTGTAGCGTCGGACAGTAAAATGTCCAGGCCCCCGCTTGCCTATGTTGAATTAGATTCGCTGAATGAAAAAATAACTTTTATTAAAGAGAAGCGTAAAGAACTGGAAGCTGCCATGAAAGTAATTGAACAGGAACAAGAATCAGGTTACCGTAGCCTGCAGGCACAGAAAGATAATTTTTTAAAGAAAGGCGCTTCCATTACACAGGAAGAAGCAGAGATATTCCAGGGAAGGCTTATTGAGCAGCAGCAGAAAATTGACAGAAAAAAACAGGAGCAAAGCCAGGCCCTCAACGAAAAAAGCTTCAATATCATGGAAGGGATACAGACTAAGCTGAAAGATTTTTTAACAGAATACAATAAAGACAGGAAATATATGTACATCTTCACCACCGGAACCGGTCTTGATTATATGGTGTTTAAAGATTCTACACTCAACATTACCGATGATGTAATTAAGGGCATGAATGCAAAAATGAAAGCCGAGGCAAACAAATAAAATTCCCACAATTTCTATATCTTGTCATTCTTAAGTAATCAGGTTGTGAGCCTGAGCTTGTAGAAAGCAGGTTTATTATAGTATGCCGGTTTCAACAGACTCAACCTGACAGACTTTTGGTATTTACACTGCAAAAACCAAAATAAATATGTCCGAACAAACAACTGCTTTCAAACCCACATTAGGTTTATTTGACTCCACCATGATTGTTGCCGGTTCCATGATAGGTTCCGGTATTTTTATTGTTAGTGCCGATATTACCCGTAATGTAGGCAGTGCAGGCTGGCTAATAGCCGTTTGGCTGATAACCGGATTTATGACTTTAACTGCTGCGTTAAGCTATGGTGAATTAAGCGCTATGTTTCCAAAAGCAGGCGGACAGTATGTTTACCTGAAGGAGGCTTTTAATCCATTGGCTGGCTTTTTATACGGGTGGAGTTTTTTTGCAGTGATACAAACTGCCACCATTGCGGCGGTTGGTGTGGCGTTCAGTAAATTTGCCGGCTATTTTATTCCGGCACTTGAATTAAAGGACGAAAATATCGTATTACAATTAGGAAGCTTTAAAATTTATATAGCACAACTGGTTTCAATATTACTTATTATTTTTCTTACTTACATCAATACAAAAGGAGTTAAGGGGGGCAAAATGATACAAACCAGTTTTACTGTGGTAAAATTATTATCACTTTTTGGGTTAATCGTGTTTGGACTATTAATGGCGAAAGGAGATATATGGAATGCAAACTGGGCCAACGCCTGGGAAATGACATCAAGAAATGCCGAAGGAAATATTATTGGTGGTGTTGCCGGATCGGCAGTGCTGGGAGCTATTGCTGCTTCTATGGTAGGATCTATTTTCAGCAGCGATGCCTGGAACAACATTACATTTATTGCCGGCGAAGTAAAAAATCCAAAACGCAATATCGGATTGGCTTTGTTACTGGGTACACTCATTGTTACTATTATTTATGTATCGGCCAACCTGATGTATATAAGTGTATTGCCGCTTAATGAAGTTGCTTCGGCTCCACAGGACAGGGTAGCCGTTTCTGCAAGCCGGGTGATTTTTGGCGATATCGGAACTTATGTAATTGCTGTGATGATCATGATCTCCACCTTTGGATGCAACAACGGGCTCATACTGGCAGGCGCAAGGGTATATAATACAATGGCAAAAGATGGATTGTTCTTTAAAAAAGCTGAAATACTTAACAGGCATGCAGTGCCTGAATATGCTTTGTGGGCGCAGTGCATCATGGCTGCCATTCTTTGCCTGAGCGGTAAGTACGGCGATCTTCTGGATATGATCTCCTTTGTAGTGGTTTTGTTTTATGCCATTACCATCATCGGTATTTTTAAATTACGCAAAACCATGCCAGATGTTGAAAGGCCTTACAAAGCATTTGGGTATCCCATACTGCCTGCCATTTATATTTTAATGGCGCTGGTATTTTGTGTGTTCCTCATCATCATGAAACCATTGTATGCAGGCATTGGTTTGGGTATTGTACTGGCTGGTATTCCGATTTATTTTGTCGCCATTGCTAATAAAAAATAAGATCAGGATTTATGGATTTTGAAAAACTGTTTCAGCAATTCTCTCAATTAAAAGTTGCCGTAATCGGCGATGTAATGCTGGATACATACTGGTGGGGAAATGTAGAGCGCATTTCTCCTGAAGCACCGGTGCCGGTTGTGGCAGTGAGTAAAAAAGAACAACGCATTGGCGGCGCCGGTAATGTGGCATTGAACATAGCATCCTTAGGTGCAGAAGTAAGTATGCTGAGTGTGCTGGGTAAAGACGGGGATGGAGAACAATTAACCGGCTTGTTGCAACAAAATAATATCGAAACCAGATATTTGGTACACAGCGAAAACCGGGTTACCACCAACAAGATCCGCATCATAAGCCGCAACCAGCACATGATGAGGCTGGATGCCGAAATGGCTGATGATATTGCTGCCGAAGATGAAGACAGGCTACTGTATGCTTTTGAAAATTATATAGCTGCCGAAGGCCCGGCTATTGTAATACTGGAAGATTATAACAAAGGTGTGCTGACAGAAAATGTAATAAATAGAATTATCGCTTTATGCAAAAAGCAAAATATACTTACTGCAGTAGATCCCAAGCGCAAAAATTTCTTTGCTTATGAAGGTGTTGATATTTTTAAACCAAACCTCAAGGAAGTAAAGGAAGGCCTTAATATTTTGAATGATGAAGTAAACCTGGAGACATTGAAGCAAAAACATTTGCTTTTACAGGAGAAACTCCATCATCGTATTTCATTGATTACTTTATCTGAAAAAGGTGTTTTTTATCAGCAGGAAAATGATGCTGCCATCATTCCGACACATATCCGCAGCATTGCCGATGTAAGCGGCGCCGGTGATACCGTGATTGCGGTTGCGGCGCTTGTTTTTGCTGCAACCGCCAATACCAGGCTAATGGCCGAAGTTGCCAATATTGCCGGGGGATTGGTTTGCGAAGAAGTGGGAACGGTGGCTGTTAATAAGCACAACCTGCTTGATGAATGTAAAAAGTTATTGAACTAACTTCTGTCATTTCGACCAACGGGAGAAATCTAATTGCAGGATAGAAAACAGATTTCTCACTTCGTTCGAAATGACAGACATCTTTATACAATGTTTTTCTTCTCCCTTTCATTTTTTAACTGCTGCCTTTTTTCTGCAATAACCAGCAACCGGTTGAAGTTTACAAACAGTTCAAAAAATATTTTTGCAATAATAAATATCAGTATAAAAATTTTGCCTGCGCCAAATCCTAAAAAAATACCTCCCAGTATCACTACGAACTGCTGTACAAATATCCGCATGTAGGGTTCAAACATCAGCCTGCCCATAGATATGGTTTTGTACTTGCCCGAAAGAAAAAAATCAATAAAATTCTGAACTGTGTAATACACAATAAATATCAGCAGCATTATTTTGCCATTATGGCCCAGCAACTCCGGTATTTTAGCATAGTTCACAAAAAATGATCCATCGGGTATAAGCCTGCTTACAGCAAAAAAGATCTGCGTTTGTACAAACACAAAAAATCCATAGTGCACAATAAAAAAGAAAATAAAAAACCAGCCGCTTTGTTTAGTCGTACTGCCACCGTTTTGCCAGTCATCTGTTTTCTTTACAAACAGCGTAACACAGGCCATTTTCAGCACGTTAATTATGCCGATAATCACAGTCTCCAGGCAGTACACCAAAAAAACTTCTGATGCATTCCAGCCTTCAAACCACACACCGTACAATGGAATCAGATTTACAATTATTAACAGCCAGTCGCTTACCGTTAATTTTTTCTTGAGCATGAAATAAAAATTACAGATGGTTTATGCAGGGAAATTAGATATTTTTGGGCAACATTTAAATACCCAATAACACGTATGCATAAATTCTCGATTGCTATTCACGGCGGAGCCGGAACCATACTCAAACAGGATATGACACCCGAATTGGAAAAAGCTTATTTAACCGGGTTGGAAGATGCATTGGCTGCGGGGTATGCCGTGCTGGAAGAAGGAGGCTCGGCAGTGAACGCTGTAAAAGCATCTATAGTTGTACTGGAAGATAACCTGTTGTTTAATGCCGGGCGTGGATCTGTATTTACTAAAAAAGGAGTGCAGGAAATGGATGCTGCCATCATGGATGGAAAAGATCTGTCTGCAGGATCGGTTGCCGGAATAAGAAATGTACGTAACCCGATTGAGCTTGCAACCGAAGTGATGCTCAACAGCAACCATGTTTTTTTAAGCGGTAAAGGAGCTAATGATTTTGCCATCAAACAAGGTGTAAAGCTGGAGCCAGATGAATATTTTTTCTCCCAGTTTCGCTACGATCAATGGAAAGAAATTAGGGACAGCGATAATTATTCGCTTGACCATACCCATATGGGCGTGGAAGAATTAATGAAAGATAAAAAATTTGGAACGGTGGGTGCAGTGGCTTGCGATGTTGATGGAAACATTGCTGCGGCAACCAGCACCGGCGGCATGACCAATAAAAAATATGGCCGCATTGGCGACAGTCCTTTGATTGGAGCAGGCACTTATGCCAATAACAATACCTGCGCCATCAGTTGTACCGGCCACGGTGAGCCGTTTATTTGTGCGGTGGCTGCACATGATGTAAACTGCCTGATGGAATACAAGGGAATGACTTTACAGCAGGCAATGAATGAAGTAGTAAATATAAAATTAGTGAAGATGGAAGGAGAAGGCGGCATGATAGGAGTGGATGCACAAGGAAACGCCGCCATGATCTTTAACAGTGCAGGCATGTACCGGGGCATGAAGAACAGTACCGGAGAAAAAATAATTGGAATTTATAAGGATTAAAAGTGTCAGGCCACTACACATACTTTTAAATACTAAAAGTTGCTACTATGGGGGGATGTACTTAGAAAAATAAAACTCTTAACAGTGGCCAGACACGTAGAAGATGCAGCCTGAAAAGCTGTCTGGCCACTGCCAACATTCTTCAGTTTATTTAAAATTATTCTTAGTGGCCTGACAGCTACAAAAACACATGAAAAAATTTGCCGTAATAGTTGCCGGTGGAACCGGAACCCGGATGAACACCACCACACCAAAACAGTTCCTGCTGTTAAAGGGTAAGCCGGTTTTGTATTATACCATACATTCTTTTCTACAGGCTTATGATGATCTGCAGATCATCCTGGTTTTGCCCGAAGAGCATGTTGCAGCCGGGCAGGAGATCATTGATGCTTTTTTTGATTATAGCCGTATACAAATAACCATTGGCGGACGTACCAGGTTTCACTCGGTACAAAACGGTTTGCAATTGGTGAATGAAGAAGGAATTGTTTTTGTGCATGATGCGGTGCGTTGCCTGATAAGTACCGAACTTATAAAACGATGTTATGATACAGCCATTGAAACAGGCTCGGCCATACCGGTAATTGAAAGTAAAGACAGTGTACGTATCACTACCGAAGAAGGCAACGAAGCATTGGAACGCACTAATATTAAACTGGTACAAACACCACAAACCTTCCACAGCAAGATAATATTACCAGCCTACCAGATAGATTATAAAGACAAATTTACTGATGAAGCAACCGTGGTGGAAGCATTTGGTTTAAAAGTGCAGCTGGTAGATGGAGAGGAGAATAATTTTAAGATCACCAGGCCGGTTGACCTGGTGTTGGCTGAGCATCTGCTCAACGCAAATTAATTTATCAGTTGGGGATGATATTCTAAAATTGATCCAGCTTCTCTTTAAGTATACGTTCCGATTCTGTAGATATTTTCAGCGATTCATTTAGGAGGTTTTCAAGTACATCAATATTATTTGCTTTTACAGCTTCTTCGATTTTAATGAGTTCTTCTTTTAAATTCTCAATACCCATAAAATCGGCTTGTGGTTTTAACGAATGGGCATTAATGCGAAGTTGTTCCCAGTCTTCATTAGCCAGATTTCGTTTCATTTCCTCAAATGTTTTTGGTGCTACATCAAGGTATAACCCAATGTAGCGTTTCATTTTTTTGGGATCGTCTTTAGTGAAAGTTCTTAAAAAAGTAAGGTCAGTCATTTACACATTTGCTTTAATTAGTTCAAAAATTTCTTTAAAAGCATCCTGGCTTTTAATCACATAATGCACAGCCCCATACATGATGGTTTTTGCAGCTGTTCCATAATTTTCCTGGCTGGATAATATGATTACCGGTAAAGTGTTATTCCGCTTTTTTATTTCTTTCAATATATCAATACCATTGGCTGCATCTTTTTCCTTTGAGTTAAGATGATAATCCAGCACTATGGCATCGGGTTGTTCATCCAGGCTTTGCAGGCATGCTTCGCCTGTTGAAAAAGACCGTATGTTGAACCCCTCATGCCGGCCCTTTAAATAATCAGTCAGCATTTCGGATAATAATGGTTCATCATCTACAATAAAAATGGTTGGATTTATATTCGTCATGATTTTTTATTTAATAAGGTATAAACCTTTTGTATTAATTCGCCGGTATCAAAAGGTTTTCCGATAAAATCCTCCATGCCTGCCTGCTGGCAAAGCTCAACTTCTTCTTTAAGTACATTGGCCGTCATGGCAATTACCGGTATGTTTGCTTTTTTGGTGTCCAAAGCCCTGATGGCTTTTGTAGCTTCGTAACCGTTCATTGTGGGCATCTGCACATCCATCAAAATAATATCAAAATGCGATGACCTTAATTTTTCAACAGCAATAGCGCCATTTTCGGCGACTTCAACTTTAATACCTTCAATTGCATCTTCTAATTCTTCCTGGGCCACCACGGCGTTAAATTGATTATCTTCTACAAGTAATATACTGATACCTTTCAGTGCTTCAGTAATACTGGTATTCGTAATTCCTGCATGGGTGTTTTCTGTTTTTTTGTCTGCAATTTCATAAGCAATTATAAAATGAAACTGGCTGCCTTTGCCTTTTTCACTCTCTACCCATATTTTTCCATTATGCAATTCCACAAGCTTTTTAGAAATGCTTAATCCCAATCCTGTGCCGCCAAATTTTCTTGAGGTATCGCTGTAAGCCTGCTCAAACGACCTGAATATTTTATCTGCATGATCTTCATCTATACCAATACCAGTATCACTTACTGTAAAATGCAGGTTTAGTTTGCCATTAACTGTATCAGCTTTTATAGTTGTAGTTACAAGGCCCTTTTCGGTAAACTTAATGGCGTTGCCGATTAAATTAATAAGAATCTGACGTAACCTGTTCACATCGCCTTTAACATACAAGGTTTCAGCCGGAATATTTTTTTTAACTTCCAGCCCTTTTTCTTCGGCTTTAAATTGCATAATGGTATGAACATTATCTACTAACTCATTTACAGAGAATGGTTCATTTTCTAATTCTATTTTACCTGCTTCAATTTTTGAAATGTCAAGTATATCATTAATAATTACCAGCAAAGAGTCGGAAGATTGTTTTATGCCCTCCAGGTATTCTTTCTGATCTTCTTTTGGATTACGCCTGATTAAAATATCCGTCATGCCTTTTATAGCATTCATGGGCGTACGTATCTCGTGGCTCATATTAGCCAGGAACTGATGTTTGGCTTTTTCGCTGGCTTCAGCCTTTTCCTTTTCGGCTGCTATGATCTCGTTTTTTTGTTGCAACTCCCTTTGTGTTCTTCGGGTATGTCTAAGCCTTGCAAACAATCCCAAAGCAAGCAGCAAAGCTGAAATGCCTGAAAACAGAATCCAGTTCCTGGTGGACTTTTGTTTGTTCATCTACCCTTGAAAATCGAGTTGAGATTTCAGTTGTTGCTGCGTAAATTGATTCTCCAGTTCCAAACGGGTTACTTCGCTGCTGTTTCTCCATTTGGCTAATGTATCTTCTGTCTGCATACGTAACCGGTAATTTTGCAGTGCGTTTTTGTAATCTCCCAAGCCTTCATAAGATTGGGAAAGTATGTCATATTTATCTGAAACCTCTTTATTATAAATTTGTGCAGATGTTTTTACTGAGTCAATCGTTTGAATAGCATTGTTATACTTTTTTAAACCCAAATACGCCCTTGCTTTTTCTGTATAAAAAATGGACTCAGGCTTTTGTCCTTTACCTTCTCCATTAAAAAATGCCTGTACCTCATTCAGTTCAGCTAATGCTCCGGAATAGTTTTTGGATAAGTTCTTAACACCTGCGTTTAATGTTTTTGCGATATTATAACAAGGCTCACAGTGCTTAACATTCTTCATAACGTACATAGCAGAATCTATATAACGTTGGGCTTTTGCTTCATCTTTTAATTTCAGCATTAAATTGGATTTACCCAGATAGGAGCTACCCAGGCTAAGCGTATCTTTCCGTGCATGGGCCAGCCGCAGGCTTATATCAATATATTTTTCGGCTTCTTTATAGTTTCCAATCTGGGTATGAATTGCTGAAAGCCCTTCGTTGATTCGGCCATAAGTATAGTCTGTTAACTTCAGTTCTTCAGATAAATGCCTGGTTTCCTGGAAATAGACCAGGGCTTGTGGATACTTTTCATTCATGTGGTACCAATCGGCTAATTCTAAATTTGCATCCCTAAGCATTTGAAGGTCTGAAGGTTTGTTTGAAAGGGCGCTTTTTAATTTATTGAATTCATTGATGATCACTTCGTCTTTCACATCTTCTTTGCATTGAAATTTTAATACGCCATATGCCCAGAAAATAAAAGGTTTTTTTGAAGCATTAGCCACTTTTGCACTTTCTAAAGTTTTTTTTGCAGCAGTGCATATACATTCGGTGTTGCCGGCACAAGCTTCCATAGTTGCCATATAAAAAAGTGGTAAGTAGCCTTTTTTATTGTGTTTTAAGGCCAGTTCAAGGGCTTCTTTAGCTTCATTTTGCCATTTTACCCACCAATCTGGTTTCTGGTTGGGTAAGGAATCTATATCCATTCTCTCCCAGATGGCTTCTAATCTCACTGTTTCCGGTTTGGATGAATCTTTCCAGATGGAATACAGTTGGGCATCCGTTCTGGTTTGTCCATAAAGGGTGGAAGAAAAAAGCATTGCGGCAGTTGAAAGCAATAAAAGGGGTAATAAAAATCTGATCGGGCGCATCTGAGGTTAATTATGGTTACTAAAGCTATGATATAAAATCCGCAGAAGCTACCCTTCAATTATCATAAGGTAACTATAATTATCAAACGGTTTTAAATAGTACTGTATATTTACCTCAGGTTTATTTATGAAACAGGTAAAAGCCTTAATAGTAGAAGACAGCGCCTTGATGGCAACTATGTTGCACGACCTGCTTGAGCAGCATGTAACCGATATTGCTGTTTCAGGTGTTGCGGCAACCGGCAAAAAGGCACTGCAAATAATAGCCTCTGAAAAACCTGATGTTGTTTTCCTGGATATTGAGCTGCCAGATATGACAGGATTTGAATTGCTGCAGCAATTAGACGACATCAGTTTTAAAACTATTTTCACTACTTCACACAGCCATTATGCCATCAGGGCATTTCGGTTTAATGCCTTAGACTATCTGATCAAACCAATTAAAGAGAGTGAACTTGATGAAGCAATAAAACGTTTTGTAAAATCGGCGGGTAATAATGTTGATGTCAGGCAAGCGCTGTCAAACCTTGAATCGAAATCGGTTGAAGACCAAAAACTGATATTGCCAACACAAAATGGAACATTGCGGTTGCCGTTGAAACAAATTACGCACATTGAGGGAGAACGCAATTACAGTTATATCCATTTATCAAACGGTTCCCGGGAGTTGTCGTCCAAAAACCTGGCCTACTTTGAAGATATACTGATTGATAAAAATTTTTTCAGGAGCCATCGTTCGTACCTTGTTAACAGGTATCATATTGATGCATTAAAGAACGATCAGTTTTTTTTAAAGAATGGGGTTGAAGTTCCAATTTCAAGAAGAAAAAGATCAGAAGCTGACAGTTGGTTTTTTTAAAGACCGGATAGGCTATTGCTGATCAGCTTTTATTTGTGAACTGGTCATTCTTTAATAACAGATATCTTCATCCTTACATTTTCTTTTGGCCTGTCGTTTTTATCAGTTTTAACGTCTGCAATCTTATCAATCACATCAAGGCCTTCTATCACTTCACCAAAAATGGTGTAATTCATATCCAGGTGTGGGGTGCCGCCTAAAGTTGAATACACTTTTCTTTGTTCTGGAGTGTAGGTAAAATGTGGTGTTCTTTCATATTCGGCAATAGAAGCAGGATCAATCAAACGCTGCCTTACAATTTTTAAACTGTCTGTTTTATTTTCTTTATCCAGGCGTATATAATAATCTTTAAGTGCCTGGCTTTTTCCGCTGAAGGCAACATTGTAGTTTATCTTTTGCACCAGGTTTTTATTAACCCTTATCTCGGCCCTGCGTAAAGCAGCAGAGTCTTGCTTTTTACCCATCACAATATAAAATTGCGAGCCTGATGATTCTTTGGCAGGAGTAACTTCATCATCTTCTCTTGCGGCAGCCAGCATACCTTTTTTGTGATACAGCTTTTTATTGAACTCCGCAGGTATCCAGTAGCCAACATCCCCATAGCCTAAGGCTGCTGTATCGTTTGCATATTTACTGTCGTAATCGCCGCCCTGTATCATAAAGTTATTGATGACACGGTGGAAAAGCAGGCTGTCGTAAAAGCCCTGCTTAACGAGTTTGACGAAATTGTTGCTATGCAAAGGGGTTTCTTTAAAGAGCTTGATCTTCATATCACCATAAGGGGTGCTGATGAGAATGGTTTCTTTACGGTGGGTTTGGGCAAGTAAAGTATTTGTTGCAATAAAAACTAAAAAGGCAATCATTAAGTGTTTTACCATGGCTGATGATGTTTTATGTAAGTTCAATTTAATCAATCTTTCCTTTAATTCATTGCTTTTGCCTCCCCAGCCGGCGGGCTGCGTACCTGTGACGGCGCTCCATTTGCTTCTTTGGAAAAATTTGCTTCGCATTTTTCCAATCCCTACTTCGTAGGGGCCGAACCAAATGAGGCGCCTTACACAGGTACTGCTGAAAATAGAAAAGAGGTAAACACTATTTTTTCAACCATTTAAGTGGTGCAGGTAGTTTATTTAATTTAACAGCGCTATACTTTTCTTCCACCGCCCCAAAGCTGCTGTAAAAAAATGCCAGGCTGGGTATATCACTGCCTTCAAAATCGAGGAGCATATCTTCGCCTGCATGGTCTTTAATAAATGCATTGATGAGTGCATGCGATGCTCCCAGTGTTTTTCCATCAGGGTGATTGCCTACCATAATGTAATAGGCCCGTTTGTGCGAAAAGAAAAATGCAGCAGATGCGATCAATCTTCCTTCTTTTGTATAAGCGCCATAAGCAGTTGCTTTTTGCCTGCTATATAAAAATTCAAAAAGTTTTTCAAACCCATTAAAGTCAGCAACAGTAAGCGTGGAATTATTTGGTTGCTCCTTTGCCAGTTTAATCACACCGGCTATTGTAATATTTTTATTAATGCTTAACTGATACTGCTCACTCTTTTTGATATTCCGTTTTATATTATCCCGGTAACTATTGTACAAATTTTCGTAACTGTTATTCAGGTTCAAAACATAATTTATCCGCTCGTACAAGGCAAAATCCTGCAGCTTAAAGAGATTGCCGGGGTTAAAATAAATGTCCCAGTATTTATATTTTGGCGGAACTGCCTGTAAAAATGCGTTGACAGTTTCGGCAGTAAGCTGATTGTGATCAACCGCCATCAGGTTTTGCAACCGCTGACGGGGTTTTAAGCGCCCAAACACACCCAGGCAGGCTGTAAATGGCGGCTGGTATAAATAATGAATGTTGTATTTTTTGTTCCAGGCAAGCGGCATCACGGCTTCGTAATCGCCCAGCACCAGTGCATCCCAGTTCTTTGCCATCGCATCTAAATAAAATGAGTAAGCATATATTAATCCATTATCAGCTCTGTCAATACAGTCATCCCATTTGGTTTTATCTATCTGACGGTATGTGAGATATTTGATTTCCACGATCAGAGCGGGCTTTGCGGAACGAGTTTTTTGAGGCTGATATTTTGCAGGTCTATACTGAAAGCAATATTCTTCCAAAACCTTTTTTCTGTGATGGTAGATTTAAAATAGTCCTTGTATTCTTTGCTGTACAAAAGCGGCACATAAATATTCACCGTGTTTTTGAATAAGGACAGTTGCAGGCCTGCATCATAAACAAACCTCGCTGTGGGTGCATTCTTTTTCCAGGCTTCTGCATAAGTTCCCACATCAACAAATACTTTAAGCGGCAGCTTAAAAGGCAATACCGCCAACGGGTTTATGGCATTGGGAATGGTTGAAGTGAAGTTTGCAGCAACCAGCCAGTCATCGGTTTTGCCAATCTTACTGCTTAAATAATCGGTGCGTACTTTAAAGCCGCCATCCCGTATCATGATCTGCTGGCTGGAAAACCCTTCAAACTCATTGCGGCCTACAAAATAATTGCTGTAGGTATAATCTTCATCGCCCTTGGGGCCGGTCATGTTTAAATGATAGCGGCCTGTTTCAAATTGTTTGATGAAAGTTTTGTCGCCCAGGTAAAAGAATTTGCCGGCAAACAACCTTACATCCATCCCTCCGCCTTTGGCATAATTGAAAAAATAATTACCTGTAAATGCAAGCCTGGCAAAACCTTCGCCCTGTTCCACCTGCAGTTCGCCTTTGTACGGATACAATACCCGGCTGTTTTCAAGTACAAAACGCAACTGGTTAACATAGCGTGATTCGGTTGGGTACGTAATTACATCAACCTGGTTTACCGTGTCTCTTGTAAACAACAAGCCCTGCTCGCTGATGAGGAAGGTTTTCCATTGCAGAAATTTGGTTATGCTGCTGCGTGGGTTTTTACTGGCAAAAACATATTTAAGCGATGGCACTATTTTAGAGAAGCGCTGGGGATTTGTTGTATTGGTTGAATCGGTAAAGTTATCTCCTGAGAAAGTAGCACCTGCAACAGCTACTTCAAACTTCTGCCCATTATCACCAGGATAAAAAGTATAGCCCAGCCTGCCAATGCCATTAAACTGTTTGCTTTTGGTACCATATAAAGGCGCCACTACAAACTGAAAGTTATTAAGCGGCAAAGTGTAATTGTGCAGCAATGCACCTATCATAAACTTATCGTAAAAATTATAACCAATGGCAGGCGATGCAAACATGTAATTGTGTTTATCCGTTTCTTTCAGGCTGAAGAAAGATGCAAAACGGACATCTTTTCTTACTGTTGATTTTTTTAAATCCCCTTTTTTATTGAGCAATGCAAAAATGGCATCCGCATTTTTACCGCTTACATCTTCCACCACTTTTTTAAAATCTTCCGGGTAAGGATGTTTGAACTGCCAGCGTTTGTAATATTCCTGCATGGCTTTGTCAAATACATCTTTGCCCAATTCATCTTCCAGCAGTTTCATCCAGTCGCCTGTTTTAACGTAGGTAACCATGTTGTAGTTGAATGGCGTCATTTTTTCAGAGATGGTTTCAATGGGCTGGTCTTTTTTTATACCGGTTACAGTTTGCAGTAACGTATGCTGAATATCGTCTGGCAATCTTTTGTTGATAAACTTCGATCTGGTTTGTACAATATCAATATTTGTATTGCCATACTGCTGCAGTGAATAGCGGTTGTCATAATAGGTGTTCATGCCTTCATCCATCCACGGATGCTTCCGTTCATTGGTTCCGATAATTGCCTGGAACCAGTTGTGCCCCACTTCATGATTGATAACAAAGTCGAGCATTTTTTCGCTGCCGCCATCATCTAATAAAGTGATGGTTGGATATTCCATACCACCACCGTTGCCGCCATCAACAACACTAACCACATTAAAAGGATATTCTCCCAGCCATTTGCTTTTGGTGAGGATAGCACGTTTGATCATAGCTATACTGTTCTTCCAGTTATCAGAATTCCTTAAATAATAAAAAGAGAACACATCAATTGTTCTTCCTGATGGAAGGTTTAATGTATCGTATGCTACAGAATATTCTTTATCTGCAAACCATGCAAAGTCATGAACATTATCTTGCTTGTAGTGCAATGTTTTTGTTTCTTTGGCAGAAGCTATCTTAGATGCAGTTTTTGATTTTCTACTATTGATTAACTCTTTTGATGGTGCATGCCTGTTAAGTCTGTCGGCCTTATTGAGTAATGATTTCTTTTCACTTTCATCCTGCAGGTCACCGGTTGCAGCAACCACATAATTCTCCGGCAGTGTTATCTGCACTTCAAAACTGCCAAACTCTGCATAAAATTCACCCTGGTCTAAATAAGGCATGGGGTGCCAGCCTTTTCTATCGTACAC
Organism: Ferruginibacter sp.; assembly: GCA_016786725.1. Lineage (GTDB taxonomy): Bacteria > Bacteroidota > Bacteroidia > Chitinophagales > Chitinophagaceae > Ferruginibacter. The sequence goes on from JAEUVU010000004.1 coordinate 242,500, forward strand.
TGCCGGTTTGGGATACCATTGCGTGATGTGATAGGCTTGATCTATATGACCACCTCTTGAAAAATTATAAGGCAGCTTTACATGAAAAGGTGTTTCAATTTTTGCAGAAGCGTTTGGTGCAATGGGTTTGGGTAAAATAAGTTTGATGATATCCTGGTGCTGCGGATGATCGGTTATTTTGGCTACCTCATTGTTTACTTTGAAATCGAGCCGGTTTATGTAACCACGTTTATCTGCATTGCTGAAATAAAAACCGGTGCTGCCGTTCTCCAGGTCCTGGTCGGTAAAAGCAGTCCTGTCATTTTTAAATGCATTGGGCCAGAGATGAATCCAGATGAAGAACAAAGTATCGGGCGAATTGTTGTGATAATCCATTTTTACAAAACCATCCAGTGTATTGTCCTTATCATTAAGTGTTACATCAATTTTGTAGTTAACCTGTTGCTGCCAGTAAGGGGAGGGTTGGCAGTTGGCGGTTTGCAGTTGGCAAATGAACAGTATTATTAATAAGAGAAATCTTTTCAAAACAAAAGAGTTTTACCAAAAATAAACAAACGCTTTATTCATTCCTAATTCCTGATTCTCAACTCCTGATTCTTTTATTTTCCTTTCCCGGAGAGAATTATACGGATAGTATGCAGCATAATTTTAAAATCAAGCGCCAGCGAAACATTTTCAATATACATAAGATCGTATGGCATCCTTTCTATCATTTCTTCCACAGTTTCGGCGTAGCCAAATTTAACCATGCCCCAACTGCTGAGGCCTGGTTTTACTTTTAGTAAGAAATTATATTCAGGATGTTTTTCGGTGATCTTATCAATGTAGAATCTTCTTTCTGGCCTTGGGCCAACCAGGCTCATTTCTCCTTTAAGGATATTCCATAACTGAGGCAGTTCATCAAGCCGCCATTTGCGCATGATGCGTCCCCAGGGTGTAATGCGTGGATCATCATCACTGCTCAGTTCAGGCCCGTTTTTTTCAGCATCGGGTATCATGCTCCTGAATTTGATCATGGTAAAAGGGCGGCCTTTGTAACCGATGCGTTCCTGCAGATAAAAGAGGGCTCCTTTTGAAGATAATTTTACCCTGATGGCTGTATAAATAAAAAGCGGGAACAGTATTATAAGGCTGAATATACTTGCGGTAATATCCAGCAGCCTTTTTATATGCTGCTGCCATTGCGGCATTAAACCCGATTGCAGTTCTATCAACGGAATGCCAAGCACATTGTTTGTTTTAACCGAACCGCTGATGATATCTACTGTATCGGCAGTTAATTTAATATTCACCTCGGTGTTGCTGAGTTGCTGCAGTATTTTTTCAAGCTGGCTTCTTTCCTTTTTTTCTACCGCAATGATCAGTTCTTCAATTTTATTTTGCCTGATGATGGCATTTGCATTATCGGCATTGCCCAGGTTAACAATATCCGGCGGCAGGGCAGAACCGTGGTTGCCATTGGTATTTGCAAAACCTGTGATGCGGTAACCCGTTTTTTCTTTATTGTTAACGATGGAATGATAAAGATTACCGGCATTGGTGCTGGAACCGAGAATGAGTGTGTTGAAAAAAACAGTACCCTTATTAAGCTGAGATTTGGCAATGTTTAAAAAGCACAATCTTATGCAGAAGGTAACCAGTGTTTGTATAAGCCACAGCGACAGAAATTCTTTGTAATAAATAGTATAATCGCCGGTTGCATCATATAATAAGAACAAAAACAGTATGCAGATGCTTGCAAAAAAAGTATAAACAAGTGTATTGAAAAATTCTACCAGCCTCGATTTATGATACAGGTTGCGGTAGGTGCCCACCAGGTAATATACCATCAGCCAGATGAACGGAAACAATACCAGGCCGATGTAAAACCTGGGACCGATTACAAAAGGTTCTTTGATGATATACTTTCTTGCAAAATAAAAACCGACCCAGGAGAGTATGGCTGCTATGCAATCACCTAAGGCATACCAGCTGATATGTATTCTGGGTTGGTTCAAGGTATAATTCTGATCAGCGTAAAACGAATTTTTTCTGGTATTTATTTTTCAGCTGTCAGCCTGAGCCTGTCGAAGGCGGGTTCTTTCATCATACCGGTTTCGACAAACTCAACCTGACAGCATTATTTAATTTAAGGTCATCATTTGCAGGCAGCAGTTGGTAATCTTTATTAATGGCTCGTTGCATTCCCGATCTTTTCAAGTATCTGGTGAGCAACTTCCATAGCACGGAAACCATCCAGCACACTCACTGGTGTATCGGTATTGTTCAAAATGGCATTGCGGAATTCTTCCAGCTCCATCTTAATCGCATTTACTTCCTGCACCTGCGGATTGGCAATAGCTACGGTTTTTTTGCCGCTGTTGGTTTCAATATCAAAAGTAAAAGTGTTGCTGTCACCGGGTGAATCCAGGCGGATGATCTCTGTTTTCTTTTCTAAAAAATCAATGCCGATATATGCATCTTTCTGAAACAGGCGCATCTTACGCATCTTCTTCATGGAGATACGGCTGCTGGTAAGGTTGGCCACACAGCCATTATCAAACTCAATGCGAACGTTGGCAATATCCGGCGTATCGCTCATTACAGCCACGCCATTAGCGCTTATATAATTTACATTGCTTTTTACAAGGCTTAAAATGATGTCAATATCATGTATCATCAGGTCCAGTATCACACTTACATCGGTGCCACGTGGATTGAATTGTGCCAGGCGGTGCACTTCAATAAACATTGGCTGTAAAACCTGGTTTTTTAAAGAAAGAAATGCAGGATTAAAACGTTCAACATGCCCCACCTGAAATTTGATGTTTGCTTCTTTGGCAAGTTTTACCAGTTCCTTTGCTTCTTCCATAGTATTGGCCAATGGCTTTTCCACAAAAACATGTTTGCCTTTTTTTATGGCCAGTTCGCAAAGTTCAAAATGGCTGGTTGTAGGAGCCACAATGTCAACTGCATCGCTGGCATCTATCAATTCCTCCGCATTGGCAAAACGGGGTATCTGGTATTTTTGAGCAACCAGCGCTGCGTTGGCATCGTCTGTATCAACAAAACCTGTTAACTGAATACCTTCAATTTCGGCCCAGTTATTTAAATGAAATTTACCCAGGTGGCCAGCGCCTATTACTCCTATTTTTAGCATGATGTTTTACTGTAGTTAATAAGGCAAAAGTAAAAAGGCAAAATTCAAAATGTGCAATGCAATTATTTTGAGGTTCAGTTTTTTACTTTTGAATTTTGATTTTTGACTTAATTTTCCGTTACAGCAGCTTCTTCCCAAAAACCCATCTTCCCAAACTTTTCAATGCGTTGTTCAACTCTTTTATCGGGGTCAATACTTTTTAATTCTTTTAAAACCGGGAGGAGGTAATCCTTTAAAATATCGGCAGCCTGCTGGTAATCCCAGTGGGTGCCTCCCAAAGGTTCAGGTATCACACCATCCACCAGGCCAAAGCCAAGCATGTCATTACCAGTAAGGCGCAGTTGTTCGGCCGCTGTTTCTTTTTTATCCCAGCTACGCCATAAAATACTGCTGCAGCTTTCTGGTGATATTACGGTGTACCAGGTATTCTCCATCATAAAAACCCTGTCGCCTACACCAATGCCCAAGGCACCACCGCTGGCACCTTCGCCGATTATCACACATATTACCGGCACTTTCAGCCTTATCATTTCATAAATATTACGGGCAATGGCTTCGCCCTGTCCTCTTTCCTCCGCCTCCAGTCCGGGGAAAGCGCCGGGCGTATCAATCAATGTAATAACCGGTTTGTTGAATTTCTCTGCCAGTTTCATCAGGCGCAAAGCTTTTCTGTAGCCTTCAGGATTGGCCATACCAAAATTGCGCAGTTGGCGGGTTTTGGTATTGCTGCCTTTTTGCTGGCCCAGTATCATTACCGTTTCACCACCCAGTTTAGCAAAACCGCCCACCATGGCTTTATCATCCTTCACATTCCTGTCGCCGTGCAGTTCAATAAAATCAGTACACATATTTTCTATGTACTTTAAGGTATAGGGCCTGTCCGGGTGGCGGCTCAGTTGCACTTTTTGCCAGGGGGTAATATTGGCGGTAATATGTTTTTTGGTTTCAATGATCCTTTCTTCCAGCATGGCAATGGCACCACTCATATTTGTTTTCGACTTTTCGGAAGTGATTTTAAGCTGCTCTATCTGGTCGTATAGCTCTTTAATGGGTTTTTCGAAGTCGAGAAACTGGCGTTTTTTTAATTCGATCATGTAGTTGGGTTACAATTTAAATTAACAGTTTAATGTTATTTGAATCTTAAGGAACTGTAAGATAGTTTGTAAAATTAGTGCTTACAATTTTTTTATAAAAGTTTTGGAAGGGGAAAGTAAGAAACCTATCTTTGCCGTCCTGAAAAATGAGCAAATGCCGACATCCGGTTTTAAAGTCAGCACTCAGGTAGTTGGATCGGTAGTTCAGTTGGTTAGAATGCTGCCCTGTCACGGCAGAGGTCGCGGGTTCGAGTCCCGTCCGGTCCGCAAGTACAACTCAAAAGCCTTGTAAATGTTTAGTTTACGAGGCTTTTTTCATCTTAGGTGTCAATTTTTTTTGTCATAGAAATCAACGGCAACAGTTCACGGCGGCACTGCTTATCTGCGGCGGCAAAAAAATAACTAGAGCCGGTTCTGTTTGTTTAAGGTACTCCGATGCATGCTCAAGCATTTTTACAGGATCCGGTGTTATGCCTTTGCCCATAAACTGGATATTTATCAAAAGGCACATATCGCCTTCGCCTTCTACAACAAGTACTTTTTTTATTTTAAAGTTGCGATTATTTTTTTATTGAACTTTGGGGGTTGGTTAAACCAGCAGCCTGTTTAATGGCAATGAGAATAAGTATATTGCACAAAGCCCTCATCGCACCTTACAATACATAAAAAGCTTAGGGAACGACATTAAACTCCAGCGCCGACATTAAAAAAGCATAGCTGCCCGTGGAAGCAGAAGCAGGTAAATAAGTGCCAAAATAAATAGAGTAACTGCCTGTCGGAAGCCAGATGGGAAAGGTGTTGGTAATATTTGTTGAAACCCTGGATAAAGGGGTGCCATCTAAAAACAGCAGATAATTGCCGGCAATAAAATTGATACTCTCTATTTTTAAAACTTTGTTGGCAGGTACTGTAAACGTGCGGTATAAAATAGTATCGGCGCAGCCGCCTGAACAGGTAGAAATGGAATCAGCCTGTAAAATAACAACCCGGTTGAATTGTAAATTGTTTTGGGCCGTGCCTGCATAGCAGCAAAGCATCAGTATGCATATAAAAAGTATCTTTTTCATCATGGCTTGTTTCTAAAATCCTTTGGTGGTGTAAATAAGGGTGTTTTGTTTATCGGTGCTCACGGCAGTGGTTACCAACAGGTACCAGGCAGCGCCGTTGTAATAATAAAAACCGGCATCGCCATCGGTTTGATAAATGAGTAAACCGGTTGCAGGTGTTGCAATATTGTTTTTCTGCAGGTTGGTCATCCGGGGTATCAGCAAACCTTTGGTGGTGCTGCTCACATCCAGCATGGCAGAAGTATCAGCCACAGCAGCAGTGGTGTTAATACTTACAGACTGGGCAAGAGCGTTTAAACTAAAACACGTAGCGATGAATGCAGCAGCAATCTTTAATGTTGGTTTTGGCATGGTAAGCTTTAATGACCGGCAAGATACAGGTTTTGTCCAGAACTGGAAAAGAATAAAACATACTGTTTACGGTACTGTGTACTGATAAAAATCATACTATCCGAAGGCATATTAATTGATACCTTGTATTAATGAAAACCCTTTACCTCATCGTATTATTTGCTCTAATGTATGGCATTGCCGGTTGTTTTACTGTACGCAGTAATGAAAATTTTACTTACAGCAAACTTAATCGGGATGAGTATGCCGCTGTTTTAAAAGACAGTAATAATTATTACCTTATTGATGTACGTACGGCAAAAGAATACAAACGAGGCCATTTGCCGGGTGCGGTTAATTTCAGTTACCTTAATTTTCATTTTGGCAGAGATGCTGATTCACTCAACAGGAATAAACTGGCGCTGGTTTACTGCCAAACCTGCCACCGGAGCCCGCTTGCTGCCCGTAAATTAAAAAAGATGGGTTTCAGAAAAGTGTACGACCTGGCTGGGGGTTATCAAAATTGGGCAGTGCAAAATCCCGCCCGTGATCTATGATGCCAGCAAGCTTTTTCCGGAATTATAAAAACAATTTACACAACATCAGTTTTATGCTGCCCGGTTTCACATCTTTTAATAACTTCACACAAAAAATTGCATGAGTTTACGTACACAATTGCAGGGCACCGGCGTGGCCATTGTTACACCCTTTAAAGCAACCATGGAAGTTGATTTCGATGCGCTGGGAAAATTAATAGATTTTATCATTGATAAGGGCGTTGAATATATTGTTACGCTGGGTACAACAGGCGAAACACCAACGCTGGATGCTGAAGAAAAGTCTGATATCATCAATTACACTTTTGAAAAAGTACATGGCAAGGTACCGGTAGTGGTGGGCGTTGGAGGCAACAATACCAAAGAAGTGATGGAGAACCTGCAGAGTTACGAACTGGAAAAAGCGGCAGCTGTTTTAAGCGCAAGCCCTTATTACAATAAGCCTTCGCAGGAAGGCATTTTTCAGCACTATAAAAACCTGGCTGCCGAAAGTCCCAAACCAATTATATTGTACAATGTGCCCGGCAGAACGGGAAGCAATATCACCGCCGAAACAACTTTACGCCTGGCAAAGGAAGTGGAAAATATTGCAGGCATTAAAGAAGCCAGCGGCAATATGGTGCAATGCATGCATATACTGCGTGACAGGCCTGATGATTTTCTGGTAGTCAGTGGTGATGATCATTTAACATTGCCGTTGATAGCCTGCGGAATGGACGGTGTGATAAGTGTGGCCGCCAATTGTTTCCCCAAAGATTTTTCAGACATGGTAAGGCATTGTTTAAAAGGCGATTTCAGTTCGGCAAGGCCATTGCATTACAAATGCCTTGAAGGGAATGATTTGCTTTTTGCAGAAAATAACCCCGCAGGGGTAAAAGCATTTTTAGCTGAAATGGGAATTATTGAAAATGTGGTGAGGTTACCGCTTGTGCCCTTAAGCAATGCTGTTCATCAAAAAGTGAAAGCTTATTTAAATACGTAAAATGAAATTTCTTTTGTGCTTGATTTTTTCTTTTTTCAGCTTCTTAGCTGGCGAAGCACAATACAAGGTTTTTTTTAAGTTGGGGAAATACCCTTCTAAACATTTTAATGATACTGCCTTCCTTGCCGGTAATTTTAATAACTGGAACCCGGCCAATAATGATTTCCGTTTCTTACTTAATAATGAAAGCAGCTTTGAACTGATACTGAATTTACCTGCGGGCCATTATGCTTATAAATGCACAAGGGGTAACTGGGCAAGTGTGGAATGCCTTGCCAACGGAAAGGATGCAGATAATCATGAGTTTAAAATAACCAATGATACAACTATACAATTAAATATTGAAGCCTGGCGGGATGATTTTGGAGCTCTTGTACGAAACCGCACTGCAAGTAAGCAGGTGCATGTTATGGATACTGCATTTTTTATTCCGCAGCTTAACCGCAGCAGGCGTATATGGATCTACTTACCTGAAGGGTATGAAACAACTAAAAAGCATTACCCGGTTTTGTATATGCACGACGGGCAAAATCTTTTTGATGAATATACATCAGGTTTTGGTGAATGGGGTGTAGATGAATGTTTAGACAGCCTGAACAGATCAGGAAAACCCGGTTGCATCGTAGTTGGTATTGACAACGGCCCTAAACGTTTTAATGAATACAATCCATTTGCCTTTCGTGATTTTGGGGAAGGAGAAGGGGAGCGATATGTTGATTTTATTGCCCAAACCCTCAAGCCTTTTATTGATAAAAAATACAGAACAGTTACTTCAAAAGAAAATACCATGATTGCAGGCAGTTCCATGGGCGGCCTTATTTCCTATTATGCCATGATGAAGCGGCCGGAGGTTTTTGGTAAGGCTGGAGTTTTTTCGCCTGCCTTCTGGACAGCGCCTGCTATCAATGCTTTAACCGATTCGCTGGCAGCAAAGCAGGCCGGTAAATTTTTCTTTTACATGGGTGCAAAAGAAGGAGGTGCTTATGTAAATGATATGCTGGCGGTTCAGGAATTGCTGGGAGAAAAATCAAGCGCCATGATCTACTCTGTTATAGATGATGAAGGCATACACAATGAAAAGAGTTGGCGCAAATGGTTTGCAGAATTTTATTGCTGGATGATGGCTGAAGGATTTAACACAGTTGTAAAAACGGATGAGTGACCAGGTGGTGGTTTAACCGCCGAGCTGCAAAGACGCCAGGAAAGAAAATCAGGGAGTGTCTCTCAATTAAAAATCTCCTGTCATTTCGACGACAGGAGAAATCTATTTAACCCTTAACAACAGATGTCTCCTGTCGTCGACATGACAAAACAGGCATTTGATTTTTAAATGAAACATTACCAAAAATCCCGGGTTTGATACAGCTCAAAGTATTATATCACATAACAACTCCCTTCTATCGCCAGTTCGGTGTTTTCAAAAATTTCTTTGGTTTCACTTAAAAACTCATCCAAGCTTTCGTACTTGGAAGAGAAATGCCCGATGAGTAATTTTTTTACCCCTGCTGTTTTTGCAATGGCGCCGGCCTGCACGGTGGTGCTGTGAAACCTGGCTGCCGCCCTTTCGTGCAGGTCTTTCAGGTAAGTAGTTTCATGATAAAGCATATCAACCCCTTTCACTTTTTCTGCAAGGCTTTCATCAAAAATAGTATCTGCACAATAGGCATAGCTTTTAGGTTTTGCTGCTGCGGTTGTTACTTCTTCATTGGGTACGATGGTCCCTTTTTTGGTTACATAATCTTCGCCCTGCTGCAGGTGTTCATAAAATGCTGCCGGTATCTCGTATATTTTTGCACGCTCTGCATCCAGTTTGCGTGGCTTTTTTTTCTCCCTGAACAAAAAACCCCAGCAATCAATGCGGTGCTTTACTTTAAAACATTCAACAGTCATCTTATTACCCTCAACTATCGGGCCTTCTTCTTTCAACGGATGAAAATGCAAATTGAAACAAAGGTGTGTTGAAGCAAAATTTAATTGCAGGGTAATCAGTTGTTCAAGTTCGGGTGGTGCATGCAGGTGAAGGTCTTGTGTGCGGTTGAGCAGGCTCATGCTAGTGAGTAAACCTATCAGTCCAAAATAATGGTCGCCATGTAAATGAGAAATAAAAATGTGATTGATCTTGCTGCGTTTTATCTTATACTTCGATAATTGCATTTGAGTGCCTTCGCCACAATCTATCAAATAACTTTCCTCCGGGGTTTGTAAAACCTGGGCAGTGGGGTTTCTGTCAAAAGCGGGAATTGCAGAGTTGTTACCGAGTATAGTTAATCCAAGCAAGTATATTTGGTTTGTTGATTTAAGTTTGTTGTTTGTAGTTGGTAGTTTGTTGCTAAGACCACTAAGGGTGCCGGAATGCTGCTCAACCACAAACAACAAACCATAAACCACCAACTAATCTAATCCCACTCTCCCCGCATTAACTCTCTTTCAATTTCTTCCATCTGCAGAATATCCCAGGCCTCGCTTTCAGATGGCGTGGTGTTCATCATTTCGAGCAGTTCCTTTTGTTCCAGTAATTGTACTACAACTTTTTGCAGGTTGCATATCACAAAGGAGCAATTATTTTCATAAAACTTACTTTGAACCTGGGCCAGGTTTTCGCCCATTTGTTCGTCCACAGATTGTACAGCATCCATTTTTAAAATAACATGCGGTATGTCTTTTTGCAGGTATTCAAGCAACAATTGGTTCAGTTCATCTGTCATATTAACAGATAAATGCGCTTCCTGGGGTGCAATAACAGTAAATCTTTCTTTGGTATCTATTTTGACATTCATTTGACTAAGACGTTGTTCTTTGTAAAGTAAAGCAAATTTTGTTAGCTGCTTTTGCAAAATCAGGATAATTTTGTTGAAGGTTGACAAGTATGCAAAAGCTCTATTAACTGTTAAAGTGTAAAAGTGTTTAAGCCTTTCATAAAAAGGAGGTTCTACCGATGAAGGTTACTTTTAAACATATTAACATTTCATAAAACGGGCAAACTTTAATTTTGAAATTAACGTTATTATTGTAAAAGCTAAATTCAGTATAAAATGGATAATAATTTTTCAGCACAGGTAAAGGAAATAATTTCCTACAGCAGGGAGGAGGCATTGCGATTGGGCAACGATTTTATTGGCACAGAGCATTTGGTTTTGGGTTTGATAAGAGATGGCGAGAACACAGCGGTTAAAATTTTAAAATCGCTCAATATTGACCTGGCCGAATTAAGGAAAGAAATAGAGATAGCCGTTAAAGACAAGACCGGTAAAAATATTGCAAACATCAACTCATTACCCTTAACCAAGCAGGCCGAAAAAGTGATCCGCATCACCGTGCTGGAAGCGAAGGCACAAAAAAGCGCCTTGGTGGAAAGTGAGCACCTGATGCTTTCTATCTTAAAGAATAAAGAAAATATTGCCACGCAAATTTTAAATCAGTTTGATGTGGATTATGATGTATTTAAAAATGAACTTGGTTTTGTAACCAGCAATCCGCCATCTGCCGAATTCAGTGATGAGGGTGAAGATGATTTTGATGAAGAAAGAAAATATGGAGGTCAGCAAAAACCACAGCGCCCGGGTGGTGCAAATCAACCCAAAACAAAAACACCGGTACTTGATAATTTTGGAAGGGATATAACCCGCCTTGCAGAAAACGGATCTCTTGATCCGATCGTTGGCAGGGAAACGGAGATTGAAAGGGTTTCGCAGATATTGTCCCGCCGCAAAAAGAACAATCCAATTTTAATAGGAGAGCCGGGTGTAGGTAAAACTGCTATTGTAGAGGGTTTGGCGTTACGCATTGTTCAGCGTAAAGTATCCCGTGTTTTGTTTGATAAAAGAGTAGTAAGCCTTGACCTGGCTGCATTGGTAGCCGGTACCAAATACCGTGGACAGTTTGAAGAAAGGATGAAAGCCATCATGAATGAACTGGAGAAGAACAGGGATGTAATCTTATTTATTGATGAAATACATACTATCGTGGGTGCCGGTGGCGCCAGCGGTTCTTTAGATGCTTCCAATATATTTAAACCGGCTTTGGCAAGAGGAGAACTGCAATGCATTGGCGCATCAACTTTAGATGAGTATCGTATGCATATCGAAAAAGACGGAGCATTGGACCGTCGTTTTCAAAAAGTATTGGTTGAGCAGCCTTCTGTTACAGAAGCCATCGAGATACTGAACAACATCAAAAACAAATACGAGGATTATCACAATGTAACCTACAGCCAGGATGCAATTGAAGCCTGCGTAAAATTAAGCGACCGTTACATGACAGATCGTTTGCTTCCGGATAAAGCCATTGATGTACTGGATGAAGTAGGAGCCCGCAAGCACATCAAAAACATCAATGTGCCGGAAAATATTATCGAGCTTGAGAAAAAGATCGAAGACATCAAACTTGAAAAAAACAAAGTTGTAAAAAGCCAGCGTTTTGAAGAAGCGGCTTCTTTAAGGGATACAGAAAAACGTTTGCAGGAAGAACTGGAAGCGGCCAAAACGGCCTGGGAAGAAGAAAGCAAACACAAGCGTTACCCCATTGAGGAAGAAGATATTGCCGAAGTGGTACACATGATGACCGGCATACCGGTGAAACGTATGGTTCAGGCAGAAACTGATAAATTACGCCGCATGGCTACCGATCTGCAGGGTGCTGTAATAGGCCAGGATGATGCTATTTCAAAAGTAGTGAAAGCCATACAGCGTAACAGGGTAGGGTTGAAGGATCCCAAAAAACCCATTGGTACTTTTATTTTCCTTGGCCCAACCGGTGTTGGTAAAACCGAACTGGCCCGTTCGCTTGCAAGGCATATGTTTGATAGTGATGATGCACTGATACGTATAGATATGAGTGAGTACATGGAAAAATTCACCGTAAGCCGGTTGATAGGAGCGCCTCCGGGCTATGTGGGGTATGAAGAAGGCGGACAGCTTACAGAAAAAGTTCGTCGCAAACCTTACTGTGTAATATTGTTAGACGAGATTGAAAAAGCTCACCCGGATATATATAATATATTGCTGCAGGTGCTGGATGATGGTATGCTTACTGATGGTATGGGGCGTAAGGTTGATTTTAAGAATACACTGATCATCATGACATCCAACATTGGTGCAAGGCAATTAAAGGATTTTGGGGATGGTGTAGGTTTTGCAACCGCCAACAGGCTTGAAAATGCTGAAGAGAATAACAAAGCAGTGATTGAAAAAGCGCTGAAACGTACTTTCAGTCCAGAGTTTTTAAACCGTATTGATGATGTGGTTGTATTTAACTCACTAAGCAAGGAAAATATCTTTGAGATCATTGATATAGTAATGCAGGGAGTTATGAAGCGGCTTACCAATCTTGGTTTGGCAATGGAGCTGACAGAAGAAGCAAAAACTTTTATTGCCGATAAAGGTTATGATGCCCAGTTTGGCGCAAGGCCGCTGCACAGGGCTATTCAAAAATATCTGGAAGACCCGCTGGCAGAAGAGATACTGAATATGAATATCAAGAACGGAGATATTATGGTGGCAGAAATGGATGAAAGCGGGGATAAGATCAGGTTTGTATTAAAAAAGGAAGAAAAGAAAAGAGAAAAAAAATCTGAGGCATAATATTATTTAAACCAGGCTGTCATATAAAAGAGCTGTATGTAAATACGGCTCTTTTATTTTTATAATTGTCGGGTTTTGTTGATTTTTGCATCAATGAAAAAAATAATCATCACCATTGATGGATGGTCATCCTGCGGAAAGAGTACATTGGCAAAACAACTGGCAAAACAACTGGGCTATGTATATATAGACAGTGGCGCTATGTACCGGGCCATCACGCTTTATTTTCTGCGTAACCATATCAACTGGCTTGATGCAGAGCAGGTGAATAATGCGCTGGCAGAAATAACACTAGCCTTTAAATTCAATAATAAAACAGAGCAGTCAGAGATATACCTCAATGAAGAAAATGTTGAGTACGTGATACGTGACCTGGTGGTTGCAGAAAAAGTAAGTGAGGTTGCTGCAATTAAAGAGGTAAGAATCTTTGCGGTGGCGCAGCAGCAGAAAATGGGAGAGGAGAAGGGTATAGTGATGGATGGGCGTGATATTGGCACCACTGTTTTTCCGGATGCCGAACTTAAGTTTTTTATGACTGCAGATATTGCCGTACGTGTGCAGAGAAGATATATAGAGATGTTCGGGAAAAATCCGAATACCTCCATTGATGATGTAAAGGCAAATCTTGAAATGCGTGACTATATTGATTCTAACAGGGAAATAAGTCCGCTGCGAAAAGCTGCAGATGCAATAGAACTTGATAATACTTCTATTACAATTGAAGAGCAATTACAAATAGCATTTAAGCTTGCCAAAGAAAAAATTACAGGCAAATAAAAAATTGACTTAAAAAATAACTTAAAAAAAATTTTGTTTTTTAAAAATTTGTTATACTTTTGATTTTGCTTTACCAGCTTACCACATATCCCATCTATAGGATTAGTATCCTATCATAAAGACCACATAAGTTTCAATATTTCCTGAATTTCCACACCCCCCCATCGGAACATGTTATGCTTTAACAGCATCACAAATGCTGTGCTTGTTAATAATTTTTATTAAACATGTTATTGAAATTTATGAAAAAGACCTCTACTAACTCCGGTGTGGCTTTTAAAAAGTACCTGGTGACGATTCTCGCAATTCTTTGTTTGGCTTCCAGTCAAGTATTTGCTCATAGCGTTGACAGCTATAGCGGTACGTGTGCATCTGGTCCGCAATACAAGGTAACTGCGGTTGTATCAAATGTAAACAGCAGCTCAAACTATCGCTGGCAGTGGAAGAATTCGTCCAATGCCTGGGTATGTTTCGTTAATGGTGCTAATGTTATTAACGGAATTTCTTACAATGTAAGCGGGGCTGTTTATAACTTAACAACAACTCCCGGTCCTATTATTTTTACCAATCCCGGCGCCGGTTTGGAAGGATTGCAGATCAGAATGGTGATTTCTGATGGCAATGGTGTTAACCCTTGTAACCTGCCAGCCGGAAATACCTGGACCAGCGTAAATCCGTTCACCATCAGTGTAAACAACACACCATGTGCACCATGCACAGCCAAGGTTACCAGTTTATATTTCAATGAACTGAACGGAGGTGCAGACCTGCCAATTACAAATGGCGCCACTTTTACCCTTAATCAACTGGGTTCTTTATATAATCTAGAAGCTTCAACAAGCGGGACGGTTGGTAGTGTGAAATACACCATAACCGGGCCTACTCCAAGCTCAAATATAGAAAATACTGTTCCTTATAACAGTCCTGCAACCGGTGGCGGTGCCTGGACTGGTGCAGTTGGTACATATACCGTAAATTTAAAAACTTACAGCGCTTCAGGTGCTACGGGCAATTTATGTCATGATACTACGATCACTTTTAATGTAACTACTTTTGATTGTAACTGCCCCGGAACCAATCTGGTATTAAATCCCGGTTTTGAAAGCGGTACAACCAGCTGGTCATGGTCTGGAGGTACTCTTGCACAGGGTACCGGAGCGGTTGCCTGCGGTTCATGGTCTGGTGATCTTAATAATACATCAGCCAGCAGCAAAGCCTGGCAGAGTATAGGAACCAACTTGCCAGTAGGCACAGTGATCAATGCGTCTGTATATGCAGGCACGCACGACAATACCTTCAACAATTGGGTAGCAATAGAATTCTTAAATGCATCCAATGCCGTACTTTCTTCTTCTGTATACGTTCAGGTGGATAAAATTTTAGCAAACTCTCCTGCCGGGCCTCAGCTCTACAATATTACAGCCACTGTTCCATCGGGAGCTGTTACTACAAGAGTGGCTTTTGGTGGTACAGGCAGCTATACCAAAACAGACCGCTGGTGTGTAACCAAAACAGAGCCGGTAACCGGTTCAATTGGCGACAGGGTTTGGTTAGATGCGAACGGAAACGGAATACAGGATGCAACTGAAACTGGTGGCATCACCGGTGTAACAGTACAACTGAGAAATTCTGCAAATACAGTTATTGCCACACAAACTACCAATGGCACAGGAAACTATTTATTTACAGGATTGGCAGCGGGTACTTATACTGTTGTATTCCCTGTTTCTATCAGCGGTTCTGTAGTTACTACTGCCAATGTTGGCAGCGATGATAATATTGACAGTGACCCAAGCCAGGCAAGCGGCATTACTCCTGTAATTACGCTGGCTACGGCGCAAAATATTACCAATGTAGATGCAGGATATTGCCCTGTAAACCTTCAGATAGGTAACAGGGTTTGGTACGATACAGATAATGATGGTATAAACGATGCAACAGAGAACGGCATCAGAAATGTAACTGTAAGGTTATACAAAGATGATAACAATGATAACGTGGCTGATGGTGCAGCACTTGCAACTGTTTTAACTGATATAAACGGTAATTATTTATTCAGCAATCTTGCTCCGGGAAATTATATAGTTGGTGCAGTAGCGCCAAATGGTTATGTGAGCAGTGCTGTTAATGGAGGAGATCCGGATAACAATACAGACCTGGATGATAACGGACAGGTTACAGCGGCAGGAAATGAAATGAGGGGCCTTGCAATCACCATAACTGGTGGTGGAGAACCAAGTGGCAATACCAATAATACTTACGATTTTGGTTTCTTGCCTGATTGTGCCTGCGTAAACTCAACCTCTAATTTATTAGTTAATCCAAGTTTTGAAAACGGAACTACCGGATGGAGCTGGAGTGGCGGAACGCTTACTACTGGCACCGGATATGTTGCCTGTGGCACCAAGAACGGATTCAATGACTGGGCTTCAGGAACATCAAAAGTTTGGCAGGATGTAAATGTAGCGGCAGGTTCTACTGTAGCATTTTCTGCATTTGCCGGTACACATGCCCCGGGCATTGCGTGCAGCCCTAAACTTAGCCTTGTATTTTTAAATTCAGCTAACGCAACCATTAGCCAGACAGATGTTACAGTTACAAGGGTAGTAGGAGATTATAACAACCAACTGGAACAATATTCAATTACCGCAGTTGCACCTGCCGGTACTGTAAAAGTAAGGGTACAAAGTACCATTACCTGCAATACCATGAAGCTTGATGCATTCTGCTTAACAGTAACTGCAGTGCCTTTAGGCTCAATCGGCGACAGGGTTTGGAAGGATACAGACGGCGATGGTATACAGGATGCCGGTGAAGTAGGCGTTGCAGGGATTACTATTGTATTATTAAATTCAGCAGGCCAGCCAATAGCTACCACTACTACCGATGCATTCGGCAACTATAAATTCAGTGGATTGCCTGCAGGTAATTATTCATTAAGAATAACACCTCCTGCCAATTACAGCTTATCTGCCAAAACACAGGGCAGCGATACAAACTTAGACAGCGATTTCGATCCAATAACTTATACAACCGGAACGGTAGCATTAGCTGCGGGACAAAACCGTACAGATATTGATGCCGGCCTTAAATTCTCCCAGCCTTTACCGGCCAGTGTGGGTGACAGGGTATGGCTTGATACCAATGCCGATGGCGTTCAGGATGCAGGCGAGCCAGGTGTTTCAAACGTACTGGTAACATTGTACAACAGCAGCAACGTAGCCGTTCGCTACACTTACACTGATGTAAATGGTAACTACCTGTTTACAGATGTAACACCCGGCGCTTATACGGTTGGAGTAACCCTTCCACCGGCATTTGTGTTCACCACAAACAGCGGTGCTGTAAGCAGTGCAACCAACAGTGATGTAATTCCTGCAACAGGCAGAACAGCATCATTTACTGTAAATGCTGGAGACCAGATTACTTATGTTGATGCAGGTATTAAAACACAGCAATCAACAAACGGAAGTGTGGGTGATTTTGTATGGAATGATTTGAATAAAGATGGTGTACAGGATGCAGGCGAACCTGGAATTGCAGGTGTAACTGTAAGGTTACTGAATGCTGCTACCAATGCGGTTATTGCCACCACAACAACTGATGCTGCCGGTAAATATATCTTTAATGATGTACCTGCCGGCGATTATAAAGTAGAATTTGTAACTCCTGCAGGTTACACCACTACTACCAAACTGAACAGTAATGTAACTGCTTCAGGTACTGATAGTGATGTTGATCCTGCTACATCAAGAACTGCAAACTTTACACTGGCTGCCGGTCAACGTATCACTTCAGTGGATGCAGGGTACTGGGTAACCACAGGTGGTACCGGTGCTATTGGTGACCGTGTTTGGCTGGATGCTAATCAAAATGGTATCCAGGATGCCGGTGAAACCAATGTACAGGGTATGACTGTAACATTGTATGATGCCACTAATACAGCTATCAAATCTGTAGTTACAGATGCCAACGGTAATTACTTATTTACCGACCTGGCAGCAGGAAACTACACTGTTGGTTTCAGCAATGTACCGGCAGGCTTTACTTTCACAACGCAAGGATTAGGTACTGCTGCAACAGGCAGTGATGTTAATCCTGCAACAGGCAGAACAGCAACAATTGCATTGGCCGCTGGCCAAACCAACCTTGATGTAGATGCCGGTATCCGCTCAGCAATGGCCGGAACCGGATCTATCGGAAACAGGGTTTGGAGCGATTTAAATAATAACGGTTTACAGGATGCAGGTGAAGTTGGTATTGCAGGAGTAGTTGTAGAATTACTTGATGCAGCCGGTAACCCGATTGATAAAGATCCAAACACAGCCGGCGTACAGCCAACTACTACTATAACCAATGCGTTAGGCGAATACCTGTTCACAGGATTAGCAGCAGGTGATTACAGGGTACGTTTTGGTACTTTACCTGCAGGATACAATGCTTCTCCAAAAGCAGCAGGTACAGACAGGAATATAGACAGTGATGGTAACGCTGTTGCAGGCGGTACTTCAACAACAGATATTGTAAGCCTTGCAAATGGTGAAGAAAGATTAGATATTGATCTTGGTTTATTCAGCCCAACAGCGCCTCTTGGCCAGTTAGGCGACCGTGTTTGGTTTGATTCAAATAATAATGGTATCCAGGATGCTACAGAACAAGGGGTGCCTGGTGTGAGTGTATCATTACTGAATGCTTCAAATGCAGTAGTAGCCGCTACTGTTACAGATGCAAATGGTTTATACAGGTTTGTGAACCTGGCGGCCGGTACTTATTCAGTTAAATTCAGCAACCTGCCTGCAGGCTTTACATTCTCACCAGCCAACCAGGGTGGTGACGATGCCGCTGACAGTGATGCAGATCCAGCAACAGGAATCACGGGTACTTATACCATCGCTGCCGGAACTGTTAATTTAACTGCTGATGCAGGTATTTACTCAACACGTGCAGCATTGGGAGATTATGTATGGTTTGATGCTGATAACGATGGTACACAGGATGCAACAGAAAAAGGTGTTGCAGGTGTTACTGTTACTTTATATGATGCAGCAAATGTTGCTGTTACTTCGGCCATTACCGATCAGAACGGAAGATATTTCTTCAGCAACCTAAACCCCGGTACATACACCGTAGGCTTCGGAACTATTCCAACCAAACTGGTATTTACTGCAAAAGATGTTGTAGCAGCCGGCGATGCAGCCGACAGTGATGTTGATCCAGCAACGGCCAGAACCGGTTCTTATACCCTGGCAGCAGGCCAGGTTAACTTAACAGTTGATGCAGGTTTGAAACCACTGGTACCAGCCACTGTAGGCGACTTTGTTTGGTTTGACCTTGACAGGAACGGCATCCAGGATCCGGGTGAGCCAGGTGTACCAGGTGTGATCGTTACCCTGTATAATGCTGCTAACCAGGTAGTGGGCTCTGCAGTTACTGATGGCAATGGTTACTACCTCATCAGCAATGTGCCAGCTGGTACAGGATACTATGCAGTGTTCAGCAATACACCTGATCCTGCAGCGCCATTTACTTTACAAAATGTTGGTGGTTCCGCAGCAACTGATAACAGCAAGGCTGATGCAACCGGTAAAACAACTCCGTTTACTGTGGCTGAAGGCCAGAATGTAAGCAATATAGATGCAGGTGTTTACAGGCTGATCAATATACACGGAAATGTATGGAACGACGCCAATGGTTTAACAGATCTGCAAATAAACAAAACCGGCACCCAGGCTATACCTAACTCGCTGAACATTTACCTGGTAGATGCAAATACAAACCAGATAATTCAGGCTGAATCAATCAATTTAGATGGTACCTATAGCTTCTTCAATGTAGAAGTAAATACCTCTTACAAGGTTGTACTCAGCACTATCGTGGCATTCCCCGGACAGGCTTCTCCAATTCCATTCCTGCCTTCAGGATGGCAAAGGGTGGGCGAAAACCTTGGAGCAGGGCCGCTATCAGGAAGCGATGGAGTACCTAACGGGTTATTGTTCCTTGATACAGAAACCAGCGATGTATATGATGCAAACTTTGGTATCAGGGTGAGCAGCGGAGAGGTAATTGTTGGTTAATAAAAAATGAGCTTGTTACAATTTATATAGAATTAAAATTTGGTTATCAATTAAAAATTAAAAAAATGAAAAAAACTTTAAAACCTCTGATGTTGATTGGGATGTCGCTTATAGCTGTTCAGGGCCTATTGGCGCAATCAATCCCAACAATAGAAATGCCACGGCTTCCAAATGTCTTAGGCAATTCAAATTACGGTGTTGGATCAAGTATATCACCGGTGGTTACAGAATTTAAAAACGATAATTTAAACAACAACGTTTTTACCAATTATGTACCACAATCTACTTTTTCTGTTTCTTTTGCTAACCAGCAGTTTACCGGATTAAGTTACGGCACTGCCAATTACAACGGAACTGGTGTAAGTACTTTGCAAAGCACCGGCCTTGTATTTGGTATCGGACCTTCTCTTGTAACAGATCCGGCTCCTCAGGGCGGTAACCCATACAGCCGTTACAACATCATTGGTGAATATGGTGGAAACGGAGGACCTACAAACTCTATGTTTACCTCCAACCCTACTGCCACCGGGGCACAATTAGGTACCGGTATCAATGTTGCAAATGCTTCAAACAATAACTTAAACGGTGCTGTTGAGGTTTTTACAACTGCACAGGTATTGTATAATAATCCTGCATACCCTGTTGGTTCAAGAGCTTATTTTGGCGACCTGGTTTTAACTTTCAACCAGCCTGTTAAAAACCCGGTTATTCATATTGCCGGCTTAGGTGGTTCTTACAGGTATTTACCATTCGGAGCTGCAAACGTACCCGCTAACTACGTTTCAACTTTCTTTTCTACAGAATTAGAATTACAAACCCCCGGCTTAACATCTACCTTAATGTCGAGCAACCAGTTTATGACTCTTTCCGGAAACAACATCTTAAACAACAATGATGTTAATCCTAACGGTGGTTCAATAAACGACCCAACAGAATTTATCAATAACCTGGGCGCTGCTACCGGCAGTATCAGAATAAACGGAACGGTGCAAACCCTTGTTTACAGGGTTTATTTACAGGGAGGTACCGCATCACAATTTGCATGGTCAGCGCCTGGTAGCCTGGTTTTAGGACCGGGGGCTCCAAGAGATCCTTTTACCGGAGATATCTGGTATGTAGCTGCCAGTTACGACAGGCCTACACT
Source organism: Ferruginibacter sp. (assembly GCA_016786725.1). Taxonomy (GTDB): domain Bacteria; phylum Bacteroidota; class Bacteroidia; order Chitinophagales; family Chitinophagaceae; genus Ferruginibacter. Next base: position 263,243 of record JAEUVU010000004.1, read on the forward strand.
ACAGATAATTACCGGCAATGTGTTTAACGATGCTGATGGATTAGCTGATAACAATGTTTCAAAAACGCTTACTTCAGTAGGGCCGGTTGACAATCCTAAAACGAATGCCGGTGGATTAGTGTATGCTAACTTAATTTCAGGCGGCGTTGTTGTGGCTACCATGCCGGTAGCAGCCAACGGAACCTTCTTGTTTGATAATGTGGCTGTAGGTACTTATACTGTTCAAATCTCCAGCAACCAGGGTGTAGTTGGCCAGCCTCAACCTGCAACAGCTTTGCCGTCAGGCTGGGTTAATACCGGTGAATTTAACGGTGCCGGCGCAGGAAACGACGGCGCAGTAAATGGATTATCTGCACCTATTGTTGTTGTAGCAGGAGATATTAAATCTGATATTAACTTTGGTATTGAGCGTTTACCGGATTCAAAATCATTCAATACAGTTATAACTACACCAGTTGTTGGAGAATCAATTGCTTTAACTACACCTAGTGCACAAAGATTTGGCCCACTGCCGATTTTAACAGGCAGTGATCCGGAAGATCAGCCAACTGAAGGTGTTTTAACAGGCAAATCGGTTCAGTTTACTACATTGGCAACCGTGGGAACCAGCAACACACCGGCAGTATTAATGTATAATGGTGTTCCTATTACACTTAATCAGGTAATTCCCAATTTTAACCCTGCGTTGTTAACCGTGTCACTGCCTAACCCATGGGCTGGTTCTGGCCTGAGGTTTAACTATGCATTTGTAGATGCTGCAGGTTTACCTGATCCAACTCCGGCTTTATACAGGCTGTCATGGTCAGGTGGTGGAACACTGGAGATTAACCTGTCTGAATTTATTGTAACTAAAAATAACTGTACTGCAAACCTTAATTGGAAAACATCTTCAGAAATCAATAGTGACAGATTTGAAATTGAAGTAAGTACAAGTACAAACCCAGTTTATTCAAAAGTAAGTACAGTATTGGCGTCTGGAACAAGTTCAACAACCAAATCTTACCAGTTCAGCTATCCAATGCAAACAGGCCTGGTATATTATTTCCGCCTGAAAATGATTGACAAGAATGGTTCATTTACTTACAGTACTATTCAGTCTGCAAGTTGCTCAAAAGGCCGCGGTGTTATAACAATAGGGCCCAACCCGGCAACTGACTACTTCACAATCAGAGGAATGCAGGATGGCAAGAATAGTGTAATGGTTTATGCTTCAAACGGGCAATTGGTTAAAGGCCAGGAATTCCAGCAAAACCAGGGCGATGTGAATATTTCGCACTTAGCACCGGGTATGTATACTGTAAAGGTTACAAACCTGATATCAGAAACCACCGTAGTACTAAAATTGATAAAATACTAGATAAACAGACGAGTTTCGATAACCAAGCACAAGCAAAGATGTCCCCCCGCCTTAACCGGGGGGCTCTTTTTTTGAAAAAAGGCAAAAATTTTTATGGCTCATAAAGCGTTTATAATTAGACACTTACGATGATTTAAGTGGGTAGAGTAAATTTTTTTTAAGAAAGATTAGGAAATGTGAAAACTGTTTCTATATATTTGTATCCCCTAACAACAGTAATTTTACTGACTTTCACGTGTTTTCTCCCTTAATTTGACAAGGTTGTTTTTGTATTGTGCTTTGTATAATAAATACTATCAGGTATTTGCTTATAGCCTTGCTTTTACAGTAAACTGCCTCAAATACCAGCATTGGTATTGCTTTAAATTTTATCCAGTATTCTTTTATTTTTGAAAAATCGGAAACAAGGTCCCGCAAAAACGAGATCATAACCTCTGAAAGAAAATAAAATGAATAAAAATTTTACCCACAAGGAGCCTAAAAACTTTGTATCAAAGGTTTCGGGTTTCTTCTCTTTTTTACCAGCTTTACCTGCAATGCCAGCGCATGTGGTAAATTTTGTATTGGTGACCTATAACAACTTCCCGGGGTTATCATTCATTTCAAAAATCTTTACTGAAAATAAACCTGCCCTGAAACCAGAACCGGTTTTGGTTGCGAATAATTTCTGCAACAATAAAAGATCAGTGTAATAACCATAAGTAAATGAAAATAAACGTAACCATATTCAATAAAACAATTGCCTGCCTTAAAAAGCAGCGGCCGGCAATGTTATTGACAGGGCTACTGTTTATTTTATGCAGCAGGCAAACACAGGCCCAGGCTCCATCTGAACCAACAAAAAAAGATTCTGCACTTCTTGTTACTGATTCTTTGTCAGCGTTAAATAACCCGGCTTCTGTTGGAGATTTTGTGTGGATAGATAACAATATTAACGGTATACAGGATGCAGGAGAACCAGGACTTGCAAATGTGGAAGTTGTTTTGTATGACTCGTTATTGAATGTTATTGACAGTAAATACACCAATGATTCCGGAGCATATCATTTCAGTAATATTGCAATACCACAGGCAGGCTCAAAAACATTCATTGTAGGCTTCAATAACATTCCGCCTGATTATGCCTATACCAACCTTATTGCTGACAGTGCCAACAGGTACATCAACAGTAAATCCGACACCATCTCGGGCAGAACCAAACCATTTGTATTGCATGCCGGTGAAGTACGTAAGGATATAGACGGGGGTATAAAAAATGCGCCAGGAGTTGTACTGCCCCTCATCATTAACCAGTTTAACGGCAGTTATTCCGACGGTTTTATTCAATTGGGGTGGAATACTTATTCTGAAATAAATGTGGTACAATTTGATGTTGAACGCAGTACGGATGGCGTGAATTTCAGACAGATAAGCAAAGTAAACGCGGTAAGCGGCCAACTGAACAGTAACAATGATTATAAATACCTGGATATTACGGCCCAGCGTGGTACCAACTATTACAGGTTAGCTATTGTAGATAACAACGGCAATTATACCTACAGCAAATCTGTCATGGTTAATGTTGATGTAAAAGGTATCAGCGTAATGATCGTTTATCCAAACCCCTTCAGCAGGAGGGTACAGATACGTATTACCTCTGACAAGGCAGAAAAAGTAGCTATCAACATTATAAACAACAATGGCGTATTAATGAGTACCCAGCAGGCAAACATGCAGGTTGGGGATAATAATATTGCCATCAATAAAGTGGATGCATTACCGGAAGGTATATATTATATTGAAGTGGTGAGCAGCACCAGAAGCCTTAAAACAAAAGTGATGAAGCTTAACTAAGTACAGGCTATCATAATTTTTCTCTTACCTCTATGTTGTATTGTAAAAACCTTGTCATGCGCAAGGTTTTTTTATTTAAGAATGGATTGTTTGCAGCAGTTCCTCCAAAGGTTTATCTGCTTCAAAAATATCCTTCAGTTTATTGATGATGCCTTCTACCAATGCGTCGGGGCAACTGGCGCCGCTGGTCATTAATATTTTAACTGGCCGGTGGGCAGGTAAAAAATCATTAGTGAGCTTTTCTGCTTTGGAATGAATATCATAATGAAGGATCGTATGATCATCAATGATCTTTTCTTCGGTATTGATGAAATAAGTTGGCAGTTTAGCTTCGCAGAGTTCAACCAGGTGTGTGGTATTGCTGCTGTTATAACCGCCTGCAACTATCGCCAGGTCTGCATCCTGCTGCAACATCCCGTAAACCGCAGATTGGTTATCATTGGTTGCATAACATAAGGTGTCTCTTGTATCGGCAAAACGTTCTTCAATTGTTTTATCATCCAGTTTGTATTTTGACAGCATCACCTGTTTTAAAAAGTCTGATATTTCCTGCGTATCGCTTGCAAGCATGGTTGTTTGGTTTACCACCCCTATGCGTTGCAGATCTTTGTGTACATCAAAATTATCTGAAAATTTACCTGCAAATTCCTGCCTGAACAGCCCGGGATCTTTTTCTCCAGTAATGTATTTACTTAAGGCAATTGCATCCTTCATATCGTTTACGATCACCGTGGGTGTATGTGCAGATGCATGTGAAAAAGTGGCCCTTGTTTCTTCATGCGTGGGTTTGCCGTGTACAATTACCGTGTAATTCTTTTTTGCGATCTGTTCGCTGCGGTTCCAGACTTTTTCTACAAAAGGGCAGGTGGTATTGTAGCGGTAAGTTTCTATGCCGATACTCTTAAGCTTCTCCTCAATATTTAAAGTGGTACCAAAGGCAGGAATGATGACCACATCATCCTTAGTCAGCGTTTCAAAAGGAATGACCTGTTTGCCATGGGTATCCTGCAGAAACTGAACACCTTTATCAATCAGATCCGCATTTACCTGCGGATTGTGTATCATTTCACTCAGCAGAAAAATGCGTTTGCCGGGGTTTTCTTCAATGGTGCGGAAGGCAATCTCAATTGCATTTTCCACACCATAGCAAAACCCAAAGTGACGGGCAAGGTATATTTTAAGCGGACCATAATCCAGCAAGGCAGGGCTGAAATCCTTTTTCATTTTATCCAGCTCTTTTCGTTTGTTTTTTATGGCGGCAATTAAAGGGCTCCGGTATATTATGGGAACATCAAACTTTTTCATTGTAAATTATAACAAATGCAAAGGTATGCCGATTTGCCTTTATTTAATTCGTGTGACCTGCAATACCAAAAAGGACCGGCACAGACCCGGCTGAAAATAAGGGTTACATAAAGTTGTTACATTGTTTTGACCTCACCCCCAACCCCCTCTCCAAAGGAGAGGGGGCTTTAGACCCTGCAATTTGAAAATACTTTATTTCAAACAATAGATTTTAAATATTTCGCAAAACACTGCTTTAAACAATTTTGAAAACCCTGGCTTACATTTGGGTACAGAAAATACCTGATGCAGAATGGATACTGTAATTTATAAACGGGCGCCCTGGGCTGCCAGCACAAATATTTATGAAGTAAATATCAGGCAATATACCCCTGAAGGGAACTTTAATGCCTTTGCCCAATCATTACCCAGGCTGAAGGATATGGGTGTGGAAGTGCTTTGGCTGATGCCCATTCATCCGATAGGTAAAATAAACCGCAAGGATACCCTGGGCAGTTATTATTCCATATCAGATTTTAAAGCAATTAACCCTGAATTTGGCACCGCAGCCGATTTTAAAAACCTGGTAAAAGATATACATGATCATGAAATGAAAATTATTATGGATTGGGTTGCCAACCATGCTGCCTGGGATAATGTATGGACAAAAGAACATCCCGAATATTTTATAAGGGATGAAGCAGGAAATTTTAAAGCGCCCTATGACTGGACAGATGTGATACAGATAGACCATAACAGCGAAGCAGAGCAGGATGCTATGATTGATGCCATGCAATACTGGGTTACCGAATTTGATATTGACGGCTTCAGGGCCGACCTGGCACACCTTACCCCGCTTGCTTTCTGGAAAAAAGCAAGGGCTGCTATTGAACCTTTAAAGCAAGGCCTGTTCTGGCTTGCCGAATCTGAAGAGATAAATTATCATGAGGTTTTTGATGCAACATTTACCTGGGAATGGATGCACACCACTGAAAATTATTACAAAGGCAAAGCAGGATTCAGCAATCTTTATGATGTGCTTACAAAATATGATGCAACATTTCCAGAGGAGGCACACCGCTTATATTTTACCAGCAACCATGATGAAAATACCTGGAATGGTACGGGTATAGAAAAATACGGTGATATGCTGAAATGCCTTACAGTATTCAGTTGTACATGGAATGGCATACCGCTTATTTACAGTGGTGAAGAGATACCGAATACCAGGCGGCTGCAGTTTTTTGAAAAGGATACGATCAACTGGACGGGCGAATACCAGTTTTGCGATCTTTATAAAACACTGCTAACTCTTCGAAAAAATAACCCGGCACTGCGGAGCGGCGACCCGGCTGTTTCCACTTTTCATATTCTTACAGAAGGGGGCAAAAATGTAATGGCTTACCTGCGTAAAAATGAGTTTAATGAAGTGCTGGTTTTTTTAAACCTTGGTAAAGAGCCTGTGAGTTTTATCATTAAAGACCTGCTTATTAATAATGAATATTGCAATGTTTTTGATAAAACTGTAATTCGTTTAAACCCAGGTTCGTTTATAAAAGTGCAGGCATGGGGGTACCTGGTTTTTGAGAGAAAAATATAAGTATAAAAAAAGGGGCAACCACCGGTTACCCCTTTTTCAAAAAACTTATCTACTTTTTTAATTATCACCCAACGACAGCGGATATTCATATACCCCATCATAACCCGGATAAAAACCGCTGATGGTTACAGATTTGTTTGAGCCTACAGCAGCTTTCATCTCCTCCACACTCTTTATTTCTTTATCATTTACTTTTAAAATGATAAAACCATCTTTCATCCTTGTTTGATCGTTGATAGCGCCTTCATTTATCTTCTTAACAATTACGCCGCCGGGCACACCATACTCACGGGCTTTTCTTACATCCAGCGATGTAAACTCAGCGCCCAGAGTTTCAAGCACGGCATCGGCTTTTACAATATCATAATTGCCGGCTTTATTTTTTAAAGTAACCAGGGCAGTATTTTCTTTTCCGTTCCTGATATAGCTTACGGGTATTTTATCGCCTGGTTTCTGGCGGCTTATCAGCCCCTGCATTTCGGCACCATTGTTTATGGCAACGCCATTTACTTTTGTCAGCATATCGCCTTTGCGTATGCCGGCCTCATAAGCGCCACCATCGGTTGGTACATCCGTAACATAAATACCTTCGGCACTTGCAGGGATCCCCTGCCTGGTTTTTTCATCATCACCCATATCGCTGGCATTTACAAAACGAACACCCAGGTAACCTCTTTGAACCGTACCGAATTTGATAAGATCATCCACAACTTTTTTTACAATGTTAACCGGTATTGCATAAGAATATCCTGAATAATAACCGGTAGGGGAGGCAATGGCAGAGTTAACACCAACCAGTTTTCCATCAGTAGTGATTAATGCACCACCGCTATTGCCCATGTTAACTGCAGCATCGGTTTGTATAAATGATTCAACACCTGATGCAACATCACCGCTTCTGTCTTTATTCAATCCAAGCGACCTTGCCTTGGCGCTGATGATGCCTGCTGTAACGGTTGTTTCTAAATTCAAGGGGTAGCCAATTGCCAGCACCCATTGCCCGATCTTTACATCATCTGAATTACCATACAATAAAAATGGCAGGCCTGCAGCTTCTATCTTTATTACAGCCAGGTCGTAAGAGGGGTCGGTACCGATTACTTTAGCTTTGTAGGTTTTTTTATTGCTGAGTGTAACATTAATTTCATCAGCATTGTCAACCACATGGTTGTTGGTTACGATGTAGCCATCATCGCTGATGATAACACCTGAACCGCTTGCTTTTTGTTCTGGTATAATACCACGGCCTCGGTTACCAAACAACTGGTTGAACATATCATCGTCGAAAAAATCGCTGAAAGGGTTATTGGGTTGCCTTTTGCCTAAATTATTGCTTACCTGTTTGGCGTTTGTTTTTGTTTTGATGTGCACAACCGCCGGTGTTGCAGCTTCGGCCGGTGCTGTAAAGTCAATGGTGTTGCCCGGGGGCGTATTACCATCAAACAGGCCTGCATATTTATAATTGGAAGGCACCACACCCTGCTGCTGGCCTGCATAAGTGTTGCTGTTTTTAACATAGGTGCCATAGCCCCATATTACTGCCAAAGCAGTAACTGCACTTAATGCAACTGTAAGAAGAATCTGTTTCACTTTCATTTTTCGTAGGTTTTATTTAATTCAACAATTTTTATGAAGTTTTTGTTTGCAGAATACTTCATTCATCAATTCCTGTGCCTGCTGATGCAAAATAACGAAGCAATGACAAAATGTTATTTACCAACTGCCATGTTTAACAATTAATTAGGAAGGGTTTCGTAGATCAGTTTTTATCTGCCACGGAGGCCGGAAAACACGGAAGTTTTTTCTGTGCCTCTGTGTTTCTGTGGCACCATCCAGATTCACGAAGTGAATATCTTCCTGAGAAATTCATTGTTTATAAAGATAACAAAAACTGCATAGTATCTGCGCCATCGGCATAATCCATTAACGAAGGCCTTTGTGCCTGGCCGAAGGTAATACCGGCGTGGCCGCAAATGCATTGTATATCTTCATTACACGATAACTCAGCGATCAACTTTTTTTCATCCTGATAAAAACTGTAATTGAGCTGGCTGATGGCTGAAAAAATGGCATCGTTTTCAATCATCAAAACACTGCCATTCGTCATGTAAAAAATATTATTGAGCAGGGCGATGGATAATTGGTAATCGTAGTTGTTTTTGTATTTATGATGATCAGCAAAATATTTGTATTTATCAAAGGTTTTTAGCAGCGGTACAAAATCATATGCTGCCGGCACAAAAAGTTTGGTAACATTTCTGCAACCCAGGCCGAAATAAATATTTACATCGTCTGCTAATGCCCCCAGTTCTTCCGGTGTTTCACTACCATCTAAAATTGCTACGGAACTGCGGTTGCGGCGTATTATATGAGGATATTTGGAAAAATACTGTTCAAAATACCGGGCCGAATTATTGCTGCCTGTAGCAATATAGGCATCGCTTCCTTTCAGCATTTCTGCAAAGCAAACATAATCGCCCACTGCAGGTTCCCATCCGGTCATCTTTTTAACCATATGCTTTAACAAAACATCATCTTTGGAAGATAACTTAATGGTTTGTTTATGGCCGCTGATGAATACCGATAAAAAATCGTGAAAGCCAACCAGCGGAATATTGCCGGCCATTACAATACCGATGTTCTTTCCGCCTACATTATCATCCAGGTGATAATGTTCGGCCCATTGCTGCAGTTTTTCTTTTTGCAAAAACCCGTTACATATATTTTGCACAGCCAGGCCGGTAAATTCATCGGTAAACCAGCCGTTTTTAGAAAATGATTTTAATCTTACCTGCTGCCATTCTTCGTCATTGTTTAATAAATATTGCTGAAGAGCCTGTAAAATTTCAATTCGTTTTTGTAAATTCATATTGTTATTATTAAATTGCACGTGGCTTCCATAAGGGAGTTTAAAAACCAAAATTACGATAGATGGCTATAAAGATCACAGAAGAATGTATTAACTGCGGAGCCTGCGAGCCCGAATGTCCTAACAATGCTATTTACGAAGGCGGTGTTGAATGGGCCATAGCTGATGGTACCAGCATTAAAGGCAGTTTTACCTTAATGGATGGAACTACCGTAGATGCCGACCAGCGCCATGCACCGGTTGCTATGGATGTTTATTACATAACGCCCAATAAATGCACCGAGTGCCAGGGCTTTCATGAAGAGCCACAGTGTGCGGCGGTTTGCCCGGTAGATTGCTGTGTGCCTGATGAAATGTATGTGGAAACTGTAGATCAGTTACTGGCGAAGAAAGATAAGATGCATATATAACGTGAGGCGTGAAGCGTCAGTCGTGAGTACTCACGATTCACCACTCACAACTCACGAGATAAATTTTTTCAAGGGCCTGACGGCCTTTTTACAGGCAGGTGATATTTCCTGCAGCAAGGGCGAGGGTATTTGTATAAAATACTTTCGCCTTTTTTGTTTGGGCTGTTTTTATTAATTTGTTGTATGAATAATTTTTTACCTGTGCTTGCAGTTGTTTTCCTGCTGTCATCATGCCTGCTTAAAAGGCCAAAGGAAAATAAAGCGGACGCTTTTGCCAAGCTGGAAATGATGGAGGCAGACAGAAAATTCTCTAAAATGAGTGAAGAGAGAGGTATGAAGGCTGCTTTTATTGAATACTTAGACAGTAACGGTGTGTTGCTGAGGCCCGGCCACCTGCCGATTGCCGGAGCCGATGCGGTTGATTTTCTGATTCAGCAAAACGATTCGGAATATACCATGACCTGGGAACCTAAAAACGGAGTGATAGCCAGGTCGGGCGAACTGGGTTATACCTATGGCATTTATGCACTAATACCATCAACAAAAGACACGGTTATTTATGGTACTTATGTAAGTATCTGGAAAAAAGAAAAGGGCGGAACCTGGAAATATGTACTTGACAGCGGAAATGAAGGGATAGGGGAGAACATACCTGAATAATGAACAGGTTGATGCACTGATCAATTGCTGTATAGTTAAATTGTTAAAAAGGCAGATGCTTCCAATCAAAAATAATTATCCCTGACCTATATTTCGTTTCTTTGCAAATAACCTTTTAGCATCCAATGAAGAAAAAAATAGCATTGATTACCGGCGGCTATTCCGGAGAAGCGGTCATATCCTACAAAAGCGCTGATAATATTGAAAAGAACCTCGACAATGACAAGTGGGAAACCTTCAAAATTGATATCAATCCCCAGGGCTGGAATTATTTGTCTTCTGCCGGAGAAAAGATCCCGGTTGATAAAAACGATTTCAGCATTACCATTGCCGGGCAAAAAATAAATTTTGATGCTGTGCTTGTAGGCCTGCACGGCACACCGGGTGAAGACGGAAAACTACAGGGTTATTTTGATACCCTTGGTATTCCATACACCAGTTGCGATACGGCTACTTCTGCCTTAACTTTTAATAAAAGATATACAGTAGCCGTTGCTGCTTTTGCCGGCATACATGTAGCAAAGTCTGTTCATCTTTTTAAACATATACCGGTTACTGCCGAAAGTATTTTAACTGCCCTGAAACTGCCTGTTTTTGTAAAGCCAAATAACGGGGGCAGCAGCATTGGCATGAGCAAGGTAAAAGAACCGGAAGCCTTGCAGGCTGCATTAGATAAGGCTTTTGCAGAAGATGACCAGGTATTGGTAGAAGAATTTATTAAGGGAAGAGAACTCACCATCGGTGTTTTTAAGTCGAAAGGGGAAATAATTGCCTTACCCATTACCGAGATACTTGCCAAAAACGAATTCTTTGATTACGAGGCCAAGTATGAAGGCGCCAGCGAAGAAATTACTCCGGCTAAATGCGATGAAGCTATTGCTGAAAAAATAAGGGCCGCAGCAAAAAAAGTGTATGCTGTTTTTAACTGCAACGGCCTTGTTAGGATTGATTTTATTTATGAAGAAGCTACTGGCAACCCTTATATGCTGGAAATAAATACCGTGCCCGGCCAGAGTGAAGCAAGCATTGTGCCCCAGCAGGTTGCTGCCATGGGATGGACCCTGAAAGAATTTTACAGTGCTTTGCTGGAAGAGTGCTTCTACAAAAAATAAATGCACAAACAATAAAAAATACTATATTAACAGCGTGTTTAAATCTCTTACCAATAAACCCTTTTGGGTAAATCTTGTAACAGCCATTGTTATTGCATTGCTCATTTTGTTTTTGTTTTTAAAAATGCTGGGCTGGATAACCAAACATGGTGATTACTTAAAAGTACCAGCCGTTGTTGGTATGAATACCAATGAAGCAGTAAAGCTGCTGGAAAAACAGGGTTTTGAAGTGTATATACAGGATTCGGTTTTTACAGATACCGCCAAGCGGGGTATTATTTTAAAGCAATTACCCGATCCCAATGCCACAGTAAAAATCAACCGCACAGTTTTTCTCACTGTTAACAGGTATGTTCCCCCAATGATAGATATGCCGAAATTAGAAGGGCAGAATTTATCTTTTGCTATAAGAATGCTGGAGCGTAACCATCTTAAACTGGGCGATACAACATTTAAGCCCGATTTTGCATATGGCTCCGTGTTAGAACAACATTACAATGGTATGCGTATTCCTGAAAAATCAAAAGTTCAGTGGGGCAGCCGGATTGACCTGGTGATAGCAGGCGGGCTGGAAAATAAGCAGATGCCTGTTCCTTCGCTCATCGGTATGACTTATGCTGATGCTAAAGCAAGCCTGGAGGCAGACGGGATAAATATCGGCGCTGTTATTGGCGAAGGAAGTATCAGCGATACTGCCGCCGCCTATATCATTAAACAAAGGCCTGAAAGATTTGATGAAGAGAATATGCTTATATACATTCAATCAGGACAATTAATGGATCTCTGGATATCACAGATCATGAAAACATCTGAGGCGGATTCTCTTTCCGCAAAGAAAAAGAATAATACACCTAAGAAAAAAGAAAAAGATTAATACCATGACAACAATCACTGCTGACGAAGTAAAAAGCCGCCTTGATGCCGGCGAAAAAATTAACCTGGTTGATGTACGTGAGCCGGCCGAACATGCAGAATTTAATATCGGCGGTATTTTGCTGCCCTTAGGAAAAATACAAGCCATGCAAACAGATGATATTGAAGACCTGAAAAATGAAGAAGTGATCTGTTATTGCAGAAGCGGGCAACGCAGCATGCAGGCATCACTTATGCTGGAAACATTTGGTTTTGCCAATGTAAAAAATCTTACCGGTGGCATGATGGGTTGGCAGGAGAAATTCGGGAAATAATAACTTTGCCAAAGTTTTAAACTTTGACAAAGTTAATAATCATTAGAACTTTAAATTTACTCCTACCATAAAATTAAAACCCGCCATCGGGAAATAAAAATTCTCTGTAGTTAAACTCCCCCCATAAATGTAACTGAAGCTGTAACCGTTGGGCTCATACTTTTTGTTGAATACATTGTTCAGTTGCAGTATCAAATTTGTTTCTTTAAATACTTTGTGAGTGACCAGATAGCTCAACCTGATATCCTGCAAATAATATGGATTCAGGCTTCTTGATTTTTGACTGGTATTATCCAAATATTGCCTGCCAACATATTTGCTGATCAAACTGATCTCTGCATTTTTTACCGGAATGAAATTAACACTTGCGGCACCGGTGACAGCAGGAGAAAATGAGATATCAGTTTTAGGATAGAATTTTGTTTGCTGCCCGCCATTGTCATAATCATCCAGGTATTCAGTGAAGTTCTTTATTTTATTTTCGCTGAAAGTAATGTTGGCAGCAAGGTTCATCCATTTGGTAATATTCCCTTTTCCCTGCAGTTCAATACCTGCACGATAGCTTTTTGCAATATTAGTACGGGTATAAGCACCCACATCATTGATCTTTCCGGTTAATACCAACTGGTTGTGATAATGCATGTAATACAGATTGGCAGCAAAAGCATAATTGGCTCCTTTCTTTTCCACACCTAGTTCAATATCATGCAGGCGTTCTGGTTTTGGTTGTTGTGTGTTGCCGGCTTCAAAGTCATCACGATTGGGTTCTTTGCCTGCCAGTGCATAAGAAAGATATGCCTGCCAGGTTTTGTTGTTGTATGTAACGCCAATCTTTGGATTGACGAAAGAAAAATTCTCTTTTATTTTCAATGTTGGGTTATTTCTGAATCCATTGATACGGTAATCAATATTCCTGTATTGTACATCAACAAAACTTTGCCAGTTGCGGCTCCATTGCTGTATCCATTTGTTATAAACTGAAATGTCTTTTTTATAAGCCGTTAAATTATACCAGCGATGTTTTACCGGCACGCCAGCCTGCACTGCAGCCCATTTAATATCGCCATAATGTTTGCCATCATAAGCATTATATCCACCACCAAAAATTACCTGTGTTTTATTCTTTTTGTACTGCAGGGAATAGATCGCACCATAAAAATAATTATCCAGCCAAAGCCTTCTTACCATATCGGTTTCGGTTATCGTGTTGCCGCCATCATTGTAATTGGGTAAACCATAGTCAGCAAAACTTTGCTGCGCCTTGTATTGCTCGTAATATCCTTTTCCTCTTGTTACAAATGCGGCAATATTTCCTTTCCAGTAATTATTAAAACTACGGTTGTAAAAAAGCTGGTAATGGGTTTGTGTGTAATTATCTGTTTCGTTATCATAAGGATCGCCGGGTTTTTCGGTACCGCTGGGATTGTAAGTGCGGTTTGTATCCAATAAATATTCAGCCACACCGTTCCAGGCCTGGTAGGTTTTTTCTTTGCCCGAAAAAACATTCAGGCGTAAAGAGTTTTTTGCATTTACAAAAGCAGTACTCAGGTAAAACGACTGCAGGTTTGATCTGGCCCTGTCAATATATCCATCGCTGCTGATGCGGCTTACACGGCCATCAATAGTAAAATGTTTGCCAAGCAAACCGCTGCCAAACTGTATATTGTTTTTAAATGTGTTGAAAGAGCCGAAACTGTTGTTGGTAGCTGCATAGCGCTCTTTATTCAATTCATTGGTGGCAATATTAATGGTAGCCCCAAAAGCGCCTGCGCCATTGGTGGAAGTGCCAACGCCACGCTGTACCTGTATGCTGTTGGCAGAAGATGCAAAATCAGGCAGGTCAACAAAAAAAGTTCCCTGGCTTTCTGCATCATTGTAAGGTATGCCGTTGAGGGTAACGTTTATTCTTGCAGCGTCAGTACCCCGTATGCGTATGCCGGTGTAGCCAACGCCATTACCTGCATCCGAGTTAACAACAACTGAAGGAGCTTGATTGAGAAGAAAAGGAATATCCTGGCCCAGGTTATTTTTTGCAATTTCTTTTTTGGTGATATCTGTTTTTGTAAATGGAGCTTTTTCACCTGCCCTTACAGCCACAACTTCCAGCGGTTGCAAATAGGTAGTGTCATTGAATTTTTTCTCTTTTTGAGCAAATGCAATGGAAACAGGCGCACATAACAGTGCACTTAAGAATAACTTCTTCATCACTATAAATTTGAGCTGAAAATCCGGGGGAGTAATAATCGCTTCGGTAATTCCTCCCTCTTGGGGAGGTTAGGAGGGGCTTCATTTCTCCCTTCGCAGGCATTATCCTGTGCAGGTTATCGGGTATTATCTCAGCCTCTTTTAAGATACTTCGCTACGCTCAGTATAACAAATAAAGCACCCCGGAAATTCAAACGGTTAAAAGAACTTTTGAAACACAAAGGTAGGGGAGTCTGAGAATTATTTTTGAATTTTGTGTAACAAAGGCATTTAGCTGTACGTATCATTGGCAAGTATAGCCATGAAACAACTTAAAAATTGTCTCAAAATGATGTAAATCTATTTCCTACAAAGACACCAGGGCCTCAAAGCAAAAATTATAGTATAAAAATTCTTTGTGTTCTTATTGGCTTTGTGGGATGAGATAGTTTTTTAGTCATTTCGTCTTCATTAAAACCAAAAATTAAAAAAAGATGAAAAAATTATTTTTCTTCCTGCTTACAGCTTTTTCTTTAACTGTTTTTGCACAGGAAACCAAAGTTATCAATGATGCCAATGCAACCAAACGCAGTTTGAACGGAAGCTTTAATGGTGTTTCCGTTTCAAGCGGTATTGATCTTTATCTTAGTGCCGGCAATGAAGAATCGGTGGCAGTAAGTGCATCGGAACAAAAACACCTCGACCGCTTGATAACAGAAGTAGTGAATGGCACTTTAAAGATCTATTATGATAACAAAGGCATGACCTGGAAATCCGGTAACAAAAAACTGAAAGCATACGTATCATTTAAAGCCCTGGAGAGGCTAAGTGTATCAGCAGGTTCTGATGCTAAACTGGATGGCAGCATCAATGCAGATAATTTTGACCTGGATGTAAGCAGTGGTGCAGCTTTTAAAGGAGACGTTATTGCAAAAACAATTTCGGCAGATGTGAGCAGTGGAGCCAGCATCAGTATCTCGGGCAAATCTGATAAATTGAAAGTAGAGGTAAGCAGTGGCGCCGATTTTAAAGGATACGACCTGGTTACGGATTACTGCGATGCATCGGCCAGCAGCGGCGCAGGTGTGCATGTTACCATCAATAAAGAATTAAATGCCAAAGCAAGCAGCGGAGGCGATATCAAATATAAAGGCACAGCGCTGATACGTGATATTAAAACCAGCAGCGGCGGCTCTGTGAAAAAAGTTTAATAACAACAAAGAACCAGATGAAAAAAATCATTGTATTCATTACAGCATCCTTTTTTGCTGCCAATATCAATGCACAAAACGAAATTGTGGTTGACCCCAATGCTTCGGTAAGAAATGCAACCGGTCAGTTCGACGCAATAAAAATCTCAGGCGGTATTGACCTGTTTTTATCACAATCGGATAATGTTGCGATAGCAGTAAGCGCCGGCAGTGAAGATTTTAAAGAAGGTATTAAAACTGTGATAGAAGACGGAACGCTGAAAATATTTTACAAAGGCGAGGTTAGCTGGAGCAAGAAGAACCGCAAATTAAGGGCCTATGTATCCTTTAAAGACCTGAAAAAACTGGAAGCATCCGGGGCCTGCGATGTGATCGTTTCAGGAACTTTGAATGTCAGCACATTAGCCATCCATATGTCGGGTGCCAGTGATTTTACCGGAAAAATAAAAGCTGATGTTTTAAAACTGAACCTGAGCGGAGCTTCAGATGCAAAGATCAGCGGCACTGCAGGCACGGCAGTAATTGAAAGCAGCGGCGCCAGCGATGTTAAAGGATATGATCTTGTAACTGATATCTGTAAAGCAGATGTTTCCGGCGCTTCTGATGTGTACATTACTGTAAATGCAGAGTTGAGTGCAAAAGCTACCGGCGCCAGCGATATAAGTTATAAAGGCACTGCACTTATTAAAGATATGCATACCAGCGGGGCAAGCAGTATTGCAAGAAAAAATTAGAGGAAAGGGTAATCCGTTTATCCGCATTGCAGACTGATTGTTTAATACACCATTACCTGATTACCGGATTAACTGATTACGGTTCTATTTTCCAAAAGCCCAGATCAAAAATGCAGGCAGTTGTTTGCTCCAGCTTTCGTAGTCATGTTTGCCATTTGCATCTTCCACCAAACGTATATCATCCGGCAGGCAAATATTTTTACTTTTTATAAGTTCAATAACATCACGGGTATCATCAACCACATCAATGATGCTGTCTTTATCACGGTCGCCGGTTTCTTCTTTACCCCCGGCATAAAACCAATATTTAAGTGCGGCTTTTTTACGTGATGCTTTTAGTTTTTCCAGTATAATCCTGTTCTTTGCATCCGAATAATCAGCAGCTTTATCATCTTTATCACGCCACCAGAACGAACCTGAGAAAATACCCACTTTATCAATCTTGTCAGCATGGTTCCAGGCAATATCAAAGGCAGATAAACCACCTTGCGAACAACCGGCAATTACAACCGATTTGAACTTGCGGACTGTTGCCATCTTCTTTGCGTATGGATAAAGCTCATTATTGATGAATTCATCATAGTACCCCGCTTTATCACCTCTTTTTGCAAAGTCAGGCTTATCACTTACACCATATTCTTTCATTCTGTCTCCGGCATGTACAGCAACCACCAATAAAGGTTTAATAAGTTTTTTCCTGTAAAGGCTGTCTATTGTTTCTTTTATCCTGAATTGTCCTATATCCTGGCCATCGTTCAATATCAGCAAATTCAAATCAGTCTTATCATCCGGCATAGGTGTGCTGATGATGGTTAATTTAACCTGGCGCTGCAGGTGGCGGCTGTACAATTCATCATCCTGCTGTTTTATTTTGCTTTTGCAGCCAATGGCTGAAACCAGCAACAGTACTATGCTTAAGGGTAGTAAATGTTTTTTATTCATGCTCAAATCTACTGAATGATTGTTTATTATTTGGCAGCAAAACTGTAAAACCTTAACTTTGCACCGCGAAGTAGAGCAGCGGTAGCTCGTCGGGCTCATAACCCGAAGGTCACTGGTTCGATCCCAGTCTTCGCAACTAAATCTAAGGCTCGTTAGAGCCTTTTTTCAATTAAGTGAAAGAATAGTTCTTTATTTTAAGTTTCCTGTATGTTTACTGTGTATGTTCTTTATAGCAAGGGCTACGATAAAATATATGTTGGCTTTACATCTGATCTTGAGCAACGATTCCTTTCTCATAATGAATTAGGGAAGAAAGGCTGGACAATTAAGTTCAGGCCCTGGCAAATAATTCACACTGAATCGTTTGAGTTAAAATCGGATGCTATGAAAAGGGAAAAGGAACTGAAGACAGCAACAGGCAGAAATTTTATTTGGTCTATTATTAAAGCGATGTAATGTGGCTCATATCCGCCAGCAGGCGGACACTGGTTCGATCCCAGTCTTCGCAACTAAAAATTCTCAGATCAACAGGTTTGAGGATTTTTTATTCTTAGCACAGGCTTTTTGGCGCTATAGAATTTGACTACCTCCTTCAATTCTCTTCGCTAAATGCTTGTAGCTGGCAGCTAAAAGCTAAATCAATGAAATCAGGTTTTGTAAATATTTTCGGCAAGCCCAACGCAGGCAAAAGCACTTTGCTGAATGCCTTGATGGGAGAGAAGATGGCTATTGTTTCACATAAGGTGCAAACTACCAGGCATCGTATAAAAGCAATATTGACTGAGAAGGATTACCAGATCATTTTTTCTGATACGCCGGGCATTATTGAACCTAAATACAAGCTGCACGAAAAAATGATGGAAGCCGTAAGAGGCAGCCTGGAAGATGCTGATGTGGCCTTGCTGATAACCGATGTGAGGGAAAATGCAGAAGAAAGCCATGCTATTTTCAGCGCATTAAAATTAAAAGCGCCTGCTATAGTTATTTTAAATAAAGCAGATACGGTTAATGGCGAACAGTTAAAAAAGACGGCTGCTTTTTTTGCAGCACAATCATATTGCAAAGAAGTTGTTTCTTTATCGGCATTAAAAAATACGGGTATTGATGAATTATTAAGTGCAATACTTAAATATTTACCTGAAGGGGCGCCTTTTTACGAAGGTGATGACCTGAGCGATATGCCCACCAAATTCTTTGTGAGTGAGATCATCAGGGAAAAAATATTTTTATTGTATGGCGAAGAGATACCTTACCATGCAACGGTACTGGTGCAGGAGTTTAAAGAAAAATCTACCTTAATAAAAATAAGCGCCGAAATTATAGTGCAGCGGGAAACACAGAAAGTGATCATCATCGGCAGCGGTGGCAGCATGATAAAAAAACTGGGTACCGATGCAAGAAAAGATATAGAAGCATTTTTAGGAAGAAAAGTATTTTTGGAGCTATTTGTAAAAGTGCGGCCCAAGTGGAGGGATAATGAGTTTCAGTTGAAGGAATATGGATATTGAGCAGTGGGCAGTGGGCAGTGGGCAGTGGGCAGTGGGCAGTGGGCAGTGGGCAGTGGGCAGTGGGCAGCTTAATTTGCGAAATGCAAGATAAAATATCACAACGATGGGAAACTATAGAGATTTAGAAGTTTTCAAAAAAGCATATGCTTTAGCAATGGAAATATTTGAGATCAGTAAATCATTTCCAAAAGAAGAAAAATATAGTTTAACTGACCAGGTAAGAAGAAGTTCAAGATCGGTTTGTGCAAATTTTGGTGAAGCTTACAGAAGAAGAAAGTATCCTGCTCATTTTATCAGTAAGCTTACTGATGCTGATGCAGAAAACACAGAAACAGAAATATGGATTAAATTTTCCTTCGATTGTAAATATATTGATGAAGGAATATTTTTAAATCTTGAAAATAAAAGTGCAGAGGTTGGCAGAATGATCGGTTATATGATCAACAACCCTGAAAAATATTTATAACATTAAAATCAGCAGACTGCAAATTTGCCAACTGCAAATTGCCAACTGCCAACTGACAATGAGTTTTACAGTAGCAATAACAGGCAGGCCCAATGTGGGCAAAAGCACATTCTTTAACCGTTTGCTGGAGCAGCGCAAGGCCATTGTTGATGATATCAGCGGGGTAACACGTGACAGGCAGTATGGTGTAGCCGAATGGGCAGGAAAGACTTTCAATTTAATTGATACCGGTGGTTTTGTTCACGGCAGCGATGATGTATTTGAAAGAGAGATACGCAAACAGGTAGTAATTGCCATTGAAGAAGCCAATGCCATTATTTTTATGGTAGATGCTTCAACCGGCATTACCGAACTGGACAACAGCATGGTTGACCTGTTACGCCGGAGCAAAAAACCTGTTTTTCTGGTGGTTAACAAAGTAGATAACCATGAGCGCCTGATGGAAGCCAGTGAATTTTATGCACTTGGTTTCGAAAATATTTATTTCGTTTCTTCCGTCAGCGGCAGCGGCACCGGCGAAATTTTAGATGCGGTTACAGCACTGATAAGCGATAAAGATTCTGATGAAGTTTCAGCAGAAACCGATCTTCCTAAAATTGCCATCATCGGTCAGCCCAATGTTGGTAAATCATCTTTATTAAATGCATTGATAGGGCAGGAGCGTACCATTGTAAGTGATATTGCCGGCACTACCAGGGATACCATTCACACACACTACAATCTTTTTAATAAAGAATTCATGCTGATTGATACCGCCGGCATCAGGCGTAAAACCAAAGTGCATGAAGACCTGGAATTTTATTCGGTGATACGGGCCATTAAAGCCGTTGACGAAGCGGATATCTGTATGCTGATGCTGGATGCAGGCAAAGGCATTACAGCCCAGGACCTTTCTATTTTTGCACTGGCAGTAAAAAAAGGAAAAGGCATTGTTGTACTGGTAAATAAGTGGGACCTGGTTGAAGAAAAGAAAACCAACACGGTTAAAGATTATGAAAAGGAATTGAAAAAACGACTGGCGCCCTTCAGCGATGTACCCATCATATTTATTTCGGTAACAGAAAAGCAACGCATTTTTAAAAGCATAGAAACAGCGCTTGAAGTTTTTGGGAACCGGCAAAGGAAAATCCCTACCTCTCAACTGAATGAAGTGATGCTTAAAGCCATAGAGGCATACCGCCCTCCTGTAGTAAGGGGCAATCCTTTAAAAATAAAGTATGTAACACAGTTGCCAACGCATACACCCAGTTTTGCTTTTTTCTGTAATTATCCCGATGATGTAAAAGCATCTTACAAAAATTACCTCGAGAACCAGCTGCGTGAAAAATTTAATTTTACCGGTGTGCCGGTGAGGTTGTTTTTCAGGAAGAAGTAATGCCCGCCCTTTTCTTACGCTTTTAATCCCTTTCACAGCACCTGTTTTGCACAGGCCAAAAAATGCTGTATTTTTACTGATTATCTGAAGCCTGGGTTTACACATAACTCAACATGAAACTGGTTATTTTTACGAGAATGAAAAAGTTTTGCTTACTGCTGTTAACGGCATCTTTGTTTTCCGTAACCATATTTGCCCATGATAAAATGCATGTTACAGAAACGCCTGCATTGGATGCAGTTGGCCCGGTAATTACTTATACTGCATTAGGGCAATCCAGTTGTACAACTACCAGAACATTTACAGCTACCATTACCGATGTAGATGGAGTGAATATAAATCCCGGAACAAAACCAAGGGTGTATTATCAAAGGGTTGGCGATGCAAACACCTGGATTGGAAATACCAGTGCAACAGGTGGATGGAAATATGTGGAAGCAAGCAATGCAGGCAGCCCTTTCAGTTTTACTATTGATTATTCTCTTTTGGCAGGCGGCGTTGTTTCAGGGCAAACCATTCAGTACTTTGTTATTGCGCAGGATCTGAATGCTGTGCCAAATGTAGGTTTGGGCAGCGCCACTACTTTCAATACGGCCCCGTCTTCTGTAGCATTAACTGCAGCAAATTTTCCGGCAGGAGGCGCCATCAATATTTATAATATTATAAATGCCTTACCTGTTTTGATGCAGATAGGTGCTGCCGGCGATTTTTCCACACTTACAGGTGCAGGGGGCTTATTCAATGCAATAAACAATGTGGGATTAGCTGGCAACACAACTGTAGAAATTGCAGATGCACTGGTTACAGAAAACAATGCTTTTCCTCTTTACCAGATTCAAAATACCGGTTGTAATGCAGGTACTGCAACGTTATTGATAAAACCCGCTGCAGGTGTATCGCCCACCATTACTGGGAGCAGGCCTAACGATCCCCTGATAAGAATTTTAAGCAGCAATGTTACCATTGATGGATCCAATAACGGAACCACCAGCCGGGATATGACGTTGACAAATACCAATACAACAGGCCCAACGGTTATTTTGTTTGGTTCTTTAGCCTCTATACCCATCAGCAATTCGGTTTTAAAAAATACCATTTGTGTGAACCAGGCTCAGTTTACGGGTTGTGTTGTTGTATCTGATGGCAGTGTAGGGGGCAGTCCGGGATACTTTAATAATATTACCATACAAAATAACAGCATACAAAAATCCGGTATCGGAATTTTATGTGCTGCCAATATAGTGGCAGGAAACGGTTCGGTACTCATTTCTGGCAATGACCTGAATTCAACTTCCACCAGCGCTTTATCTCAACTGGGTATTTATACAGAAGGCGTTGACGGCGCCACAATCACTAATAATAACATAGGCAATTTTGAGTCATCCATAGCATCGCCGCGTTATGGAATATGGCTGAATCTTTTCACCAGAAACAGCACAGTTTCAAATAACATTATTTCAAACATTGCTTATACCGGAAGCAGCACCCCTTCCACTTACGGCATTTTTCTGTCAAACGGCAATGCAGCCAGTAACAACCTTATCTCGGGTAATACGATAAGTAATATTTCTTCGGGAGCTACAGCTTCAGTTTATGGAATTGGATTTTCATCGGTAGCATCAGGCGGAATCACTATCGAAAAAAATAAGATCAGCAATATAAAAAACACCAATGCCAGTGGCTATGGCGCTTATGGTATTGGCCTTTCTTCCACTAATACAGCCGCCGATATCACTGTCGCCAATAATTTTATTTTTGATGTAGCCGGACGTGGTTCTGCAACCACGCCTAATGTGCGTAATGGTTATGGAATTTATATGTCGTCCGGCGGTGGCTATAAAATTTATTACAACAGCGTTAATATGAATACCAACCAGCTTAATGCATTTGGTACTTCTGCCGCTTTAATGATCAATGGAGTTACCACATCAACCTCCATTGATCTGCGTAATAATATATTGGCCAATACACAAACATCTGGCGTGCCCATGGCCACCCGCTATAGTATTTATTGTGCCAACCCAAATACCATTTTTTCAAATATTGATCACAACCAGTATTACGTAGCCGGAACCAATCTTGGTTTCCTGGGTTCTGCCTGCACTTCTGTTGCCCAGATAGCAACACAGTTTGGAGGCAATACAAATTCTATCAGTATTTTACCTCCCTTTGTATCATCTACCGACCTGCATATACAACCTGTTATTTGTTACATGGATAACCGGGGAACGCCAATAAGTATTGCAACCGATATTGACGGTAATACCCGTGATGCCGAAACACCAGATGTAGGGGCAGATGAATTCAATGTAACTTACAGCAATACACTGGCCGGTGCGGCAGGGTTTGCTGTTTGTGATAACAGGATTGTTTCTTCAACAGGCACCACTTACGTTAATACATCCTGCAACAAAATTGCATACATACTGCCGGCATTGGGCACACCTGTTACCGGAAAGATAAATGTATGTGTTACCCGGGATGCAACCCAGCAAACTTTTAATGGCGAACCTTATGTGCAGCGCCATTATGATATTGAACCGGCAACCAATGCAGCCAACGCCACAGCTACTGTTACTTTATATTTTACCGACCAGGAATTTATTGATTACAATACTAATAACGGAGCATGGCCCAAATTGCCAACCTCTTTAACAGGTGGTAATGCAGATGTCAACAGGGCTAATGTTAGAATCACCCAGTTTCATGGTGCAGCAAGTATGCTACCTTCCACTCCCGGAAATTATCCGGGCGGATGGGTACTGATAGATCCTGTGGATAATGATGTTTTCTGGAACGGAACCTATTGGGAAGTGACCATTCCTGTAAATGGTTTCAGCGGGTTTTACCTGCATACCACGCTTTATGAAACACCGCTGCCGGTTGTTATCAATTATTTTACCGGCCGCAGGCAGGGCGGTAGCCATTTGCTTAACTGGAAAGTAACCTGCAGCAGTACCCCACGTGTTACCATGATACTTGAACGCAGTGCGGATTCAAGAAATTTCAGCCCCATCAATAATATTACCGCTGATGCAGTACGTTGCAACCAGCCTTTTGATTATACCGATGCCGATCCGGTAAAAGGCATGAATTATTACCGCCTTAAAATGATTGACGCCGATGGTAAAATTTCTTACAGCAGCATGGTGGCATTATTAAATGCAGTTAAAGGATTTGATATCATCAGCATTGCACCCAACCCGGTTGTTAACGGCAATTTTAAATTAAATGTTGCTTCGGCACAATCTGGCAAAATGGAACTCAGCATTTTTGATATGCAGGGCAGGCTGGTAAAGCAGCAGAATATTTCACTAATTGCCGGATTTAATAGTTTGCCAATTAAGGTAGATCATCTTTCTGCCGGATCATACACCATCAGGGCGAATACAATGAATGAACAAATTAAAATTGCACGTTTTGTAAAGCAATAGTCATTAACTGAATATTATTAATGCCAAGGCTTCCTTAATCAGGCAGCCTTTTTTTTATTTAAATATAGCTAGCTTTTTTGTAGCGAAATATATGCATAATATTATTTATCTTTATATCAGTTAATCTTTCAATTCTCTAAAGCAAATTTCCGTACAATAAAAATGCTAAGCATTTATGAAGATCCGGTTTATCATTAGTTTTTTTATTCTTCTTATCATTTGCAGTTCTGCTTTTGGAGCAAAAAAATATGTATGCATTTGCGGCAATAATAGCAATACCGGTGATTCTCCCGGACAGGCATATTTAACAGTTCAACATGCAATTGATAATACTGCCGCTTATGATACCTTGTATTTTATGCCTGGGGTCTTTATACAATCTACTTCTATAAGAATAATAAAACCGATTACGATAAAAAAATACAGTGTTGCAGGAGAAGCCATTATAGATGCATCAACAATGGCATTTACACTCACTGATCCTTTTATTATTGCAATTATCAATACCAGAGATGTAAGTATTGATAGTTTAACAATACGAAACGGAATTTTTGATGAGGCAAAAGGTATTTGGGTTTTACGTAACAGCGATGCGTTTGCAAAAATGCGCAACATAACAATCAGTAATTGCACACTTAATAATATTGGATGGATAAGTAATGATCTTGATTCGAGTCAATACAATTCTTCTATTGTTACAAATGCAATAAAAGTTGAAGGACAAACAGCAATTTCAATATCAGCGGTTACAATTAAAAATAACAGGATAACCAACTGTGCTACTGGTTGGGGCGAAGCGGTAACCATTACCGGCAATGTGGATACCTTTTATGTACAAAATAATATTGTTGATTCAATAGCAAATATAGGAATAGTGGCAGCCGGCAATTACGCTAATACTGGCGCACCTGCAGGTGTAAACCAGGCACGCAACGGTTTAATAAGCGGTAACAGTGTTTCAAATTGTATGTCAGGCAATGCAATATCAGCCGGCATATATTTAGATGGTTCGAGAGATTGTATTGTAGAAAAAAATAAGTCTTTCAAAAATGGCGCAGGCATTTCAGTTAATGCCGAAGAGCCGCAGGGAACTAATTTGGTTACTGGTCATATTGTACGCAATAACCTCTTTTATGAAAATTCTATTGAAGGGATGTCAATCGGGTCATCAAAAAAAGGCCAAAAATTAAGTAAAAGCTATATTGTTAATAATACATTTTATAAAAATGTTACTAAAGTACATATAAATCTTATTGATTCAATTGGAATTCCTGGAGACAGATTTTCTGTAGAAGATATAGCTGGTACCAATAGTGAGATACTCTTACAAAACAGCGACAGCATAACATTCCAAAACAATATTGTTTACCCTAAAGATTCTTTCACTGTATTTATTGGTATGTCTGGTGCTTTAACTCCGGTTATTGATACAATTTTTATAACCAATTTTAAATCCGACTATAATTTATATTTTAATTACGATTCTTTTGCATTATTCAGGTCAGCAATAAGAAATAGTTTTAATGCCATCAACGGCCCTCAAAACTATGCAACCATTCCCGACTTTAATGCTGCACCAGCAAGGCAGGATTCAAATTCAATATTTGCCGATCCTTCTTTTTTTGATACAACGGTTTTTAATTTTCAATTAAAGCCCTGCTCTTATGCAATAGATAAAGGCAACCCCGTTTATAACAATGCCATACATGGCCTTAAGGACTATATTGACAGTTCAAGGGTTTTTAATAATGTAAGAATTGATTGCGGCGCTTATGAATACCCGGCCTGTTTTATAGCTGCCCTGGCAGGGGTAACAGGCGGCAGCCAGGTATGTGTAAACAATATGGTTTCAAATACCGGTACTGATTATTTTGATGCATCCTGTAACTTTTTAACCAAGTTGGTACCTTCCGGGGTATCGCCTGTAAGCGGCAATATAAATAGCTGTGTAATTATTGATGGAACAGTTCAGACTTTTAATGCAGCGCCTTATGTGCAGCGCCATTATGATATTGAACCTTCAGTAAACCCCAACACCTCAACAGCAACAATTACGCTATATTTTAAAGACCAGGAATTTGTAAACTATAATGCCGTGAGAGGTGCATTTCCTGCATTGCCAACGGTGGCAACAGGAGGTAACAGCGATCCTAACCGATCCAGGTTGCGTATAACCCAGTATCATGGCATTCCCATTCCTCCTCATAATACAGGCAATCCGGCACCAGGTTATTATTCATTAAATACAAGTACTCTGATAATACCTGATACTGTAAAGTATAATACCTGCGGCTATTGGGAGGTTATATTTAAAGTATCCGGCTTCAGCGGTTTTTATGTGCATACCAACAATTTTAATGCACCATTGCCAATAGTGGTTAATTATCTTACAGGGCGCAGGCAGGGCAGTAGCCATTTGCTTAACTGGAAAGTTACCTGCAGCAGTACCCCACGAGTTACCATGATACTTGAACGCAGTGTGGATTCAAGAAATTTCAACCCCATCAATAATATTACCGCTGATGCAGTACGTTGCAACCAGCCTTTTGATTATACGGATACCGATCCGGTAAAAGGCATGAATTATTACCGCCTTAAAATGATTGACGCCGATGGTAAAATTTCTTACAGCAGCGTGGTGGCCCTATTAAATGCCCTTAAAGGATTTGATATCATTAGCATTGCACCCAACCCGGTTGTTAACGGCAATTTTAAATTAAATGTTGCTTCGGCACAATCTGGCAAAATAGAACTCAGCATTTTTGATATGCAGGGCAGGCTGGTAAAAAAGCAGGTTGTATCACTTATTGCCGGTTTTAACAATATACCTGTTAAGGCTGATGATCTTTCTGCCGGAACTTACTCCATACGTGGCGTCATCGCCGATGAACAGGTAAAAGTTTTGCGTTTTGTGAAACAATAACACATAACCCGCAGCCATTGCGCAAACCCCAATAGCTGCTGCCAAACTCAAATAAGCAACTGCCAAATTCAAATAAGCTGCTGCCAGATTCAAGTAAGCAGCTGCCAGATTCAAATAAGCAGCTGCCAAACTCAGGTATTCGCCTCCGAACCCCTGATCCCCAATTCCTAATTCCTAATTCTCAATTCTCAATTCCTACCCCCTCATTCATAACTTGTGGAAATCTTAACCCCTTATTAATGCCCCGCAGAGCAACTTTTTGCCGGTAATAGGTATCTTGCACAAAATCCCGGCACTTGTTTTGCCCGTAAATATCCCTGAATAAATCCACTGATAAACCAAACCAGCTATTGGTATATGCCAATGGCAATTTTATTTTTATAACAGATTTAAATTGATAAGATGAAGAAAATTTACGTTTTGTTTTTTTTGATTTTTGCATGTGCCGGAGTTTGGGCGCAGGTGAGTTTAACAAACGGAAGCCCTTCTGCTACCATTGATTTCAGTAATTCAATGCAAACAGGGGTTGGTTCAAATCCCGCTACAGCCTTTGCCGGTGCCGGTTTTGAGCCTGCTACAGTAACTGCAGGAAGATTGAATTCGAATGCATGGGCGGTAACAGGAATGAGCGATGGTGCATTAGCATTTGGGGGAACAAATACAACAGGCGACCATGCAAGAGGTTCTACAGCTGTAGCAATAACCACAGGAGGTATTTATGCATATACAGGGGCACCAGGTTCAGTTGCTAATCCGGCTTTAATGATACAACCTGGAGCTGCAGATTTTACGCCTGGAACCCTAACACTTCGTATCCAAAACGATGGTACTACAAACATTACACAACTTGCAGTTTCCTATAATTTATTTATACGCAATGACCAGGCCTGGAGCAATTCCTTTAATTTCTCTTATTCTTCGGATAATGTATCCTATACAACTGTTCCGGCATTAGACTATGCTTCTCCGGCAGCAGCTGATGCATTGGGTTGGATTATTGTTGGCTCGGCACCTTCAAGAACTACAACTATTACAGGGCTTTCTATAGCTCCTGGTAGTTATGTTTACATCCGTTGGTCTGGTGATGATGTTTCAGGAAGTGGCAGCAGGGATGAATTTGGTTTGGATGATATTAATTTAACCGCTACTTTTTCTGCAGGGGGTACGCCTGATATTGTTCTGTCATCTCCTAATCCTTCAGTAGCGGCGGGTAATATGGCCCAGGGCAGCACCAATAACCTTATTTACCGGTTTGACCTGGCAGTAACAACAGCCGATGCAACTTTAAATGGTGTAACAATAAATACTGCCGGTACTTATACCGTTGCAGATATAACCAATTTCAAATGCTGGTACTCAAGTGATGCGGTGTTTAGTCCGGGTACCGATGTTTTATTATCAACCTTAACGCCTGTTGGTACAGCCGGCCCGCAGGTTTTTCCTTCGTTCCCCAACCAAACCGTATTAAATGGTGCAACGGGATATTTTTTCATCAGCGCCGATTTGCCTTGTACGGCTGTACCAGGCAATAATATTTCTGTTAATGCAATTACTACCGCCGATATCAGTTTTGTAAGTGGCAACAAAACAGGTACTGCTTTTGCCGGTGGCCTGCAAACCATTATAGCGGCCACTCCCAACGATGTAACGGCACCTGCTGCATCTGTGGCCAATGCCAGTTCATCATTAAGCTGGGTAACACCCACCGGATGCTTTGATGAAATATTAATAGTAGCAAGAGCAACAACCAATAATGATGGTACACCAACCGGGGATGGAACTGCTTATACAGGCAATGCTGCATACGGATCCGGAACGCCTCTGGGCAGTGGGTTTGTTGTTTACAAAGGGCCTTCAACTTCCCCTCAACCTGTTACCGGATTGATCAACGGTACTGCTTATTACTATAAATTCTTTACAAGGCTTGGCACTACATGGAGTACAGGCATAGAAGTAAATGCAACACCTGCATTGGTTACTTTAGCAACTGATTATTTCAGGTCAATAGCATCGGGCAGCTGGGCGGTAGCCACTACCTGGGAAAGCAGTGCCGA
Organism: Ferruginibacter sp.; assembly: GCA_016786725.1. GTDB lineage: Bacteria > Bacteroidota > Bacteroidia > Chitinophagales > Chitinophagaceae > Ferruginibacter. The sequence continues at coordinate 292,386 of JAEUVU010000004.1, forward strand.
CAGCAGTACCTGGATTCCTGCAACATTGATACCGGGCGCTTTGGCTGCACATGTTGTAATACAAAATCCCGATTCGGTTTACCTGGCAGCCAATACCATTACTGCAAACCTTACAGTTATGTCGGGGGCTGTTGCCAATGCGCTTACATTTACGATGACGGCTACCAACCGCTTCAACTTACTGGGCACCGCATCTTTTTACCAGGGCGGTACTTCTACTTTTGTTCCGGGTATTCAACAGGTACTTGCAGCAACGAGTAATTACCATTATAATGGTGTTCAAAACGGGCTTAATTCAGGAGCTTATCCAGAATTTGGCAATTTTATCTGGGAACCAACACCCACTATTTCCGGTACTTTCCAAAACAACGTTGTGCTTGCACCTGCTAACTTGGGGTTACTGGTGAGAGGAAATATGACGATCAATATACAGGGTGGTACACCAAGGGAAGTAAGGTTTGCTACCGGCACTTCCATTACCCGGACACATGTGATAGATGGAAACCTCAATATAATCAGCAGCAGTTCTGTAGTTGTAATATCCAATGGCGGCCTTCCTGTACAATCAACACTTACAGTAGGCGGTAATATCAATATAAGCGCCGGTATCTTACAGGGTACAAGTTCTTCTGCAGCTACCAACGGCAATGCAGTTTTAAACCTGCGTGGCAATATCAACAATACAGGGGGTACTATACAAACCGGTGCAAGTACTGCAGGTATTTTTAGTTTGAATTATACAGGCACGGCAGCACAAAGCATTAATAATACCGGTGGTACATTTATTTTTACTGCAAATCAACTTGATTCGATTAATAAAGCCGGCGGGGCGCTTACTTTAAATACACCAGTTACACATAACGGCACTATCTATTTTTTATCGGGTATTGTAAATACAACCACAGTTAACCTGTTAACGCTTGGTGCAACGTCGGCAGTTTTAAATGCATCCAATGCAAGCTATGTAAGCGGCCCGGTTAAAAAGACCGGCAATACCACTTTCATCTTCCCGGTAGGAAAAGTAAATGGTTATGTGCCACTGGGCGTAAGCAATTTTACAGGGTTATCGGCACCTACTGATGAACTAACTGCAGAGTACATAAGAGCAAGCGGAAATGCTTTAGGACCGATTACAGACCCTTTTTTAAACCGTGTAAGTTCATGCGAATACTGGACACTGGATGTAAATGCCGGTACACCCACCGTTGACCTTACATTATACTGGAATGCAAATAATGCGTGTAATGGCGCATATATCACCAATGTTGCAGATATTGAAATAGCACATTTTGACGGCACCAACTGGAACAGCAGCAGTACGGGCTTCAGTTCAAAAACCGGTACCCCGGCAGCCGGTGATGTTACCTGGGCGGGTGTAAGCACTTTCAGCCCATTCACTATTGCCAGCGTTTCAAATGCAAATCCGTTACCCATCACCATTAATTATTTTAACGGTACAAGAAACAATGGCAACCATTTGCTTAACTGGAAAGTTACCTGCGTAAGTACACCAAATGCAACCATTGAATTAGAACGCAGCACCGATGCCCGCAACTACAGCAGCATCTACAGCATTTTTGCAACAGCCTTACGCTGCCAGCAGCCATTTGATTATATTGATGCACAGCCTGCAAAGGGTATAAATTACTACCGCCTTAAAATGACGGATGCCAATGGAAAAATAACATACAGCACGGTGGTTCCTTTAATAAATGCAGTTAAGGGAATTGATGTGATGAACATTGCACCAAACCCTATCGTTAACGGATCATTTAACTTAAAAGTCAGCAGTGCAGAAAAAGCGCAGATAGAACTGGTGATAACTGATGTGCAGGGCAGGATATTGCAGAAACAGCCGGTAAATGTGATAGCAGGCTTCAATTTGATACCTATGAATGTAAGAAACCTTGCAGCGGGTACCTACCAGTTGTTTGGTAATACAGCAGGTGAAAGAACAAGGGTGTTGAGGTTTGTAGTACAATAAAATCTTAAAAGTTTTACAAAAAAAAATCCTGCTTTTTTAGCAGGATTTTTTTTGTAGATTTATAAGCCCTATTCCAATATCCCGGAACAAGCTATATAAAACGACCGCCGGATATGAAAAAGCTGATCTTCCTTTTTGCTGCTTTATTTTTTTTCAACCTATTTTGTATAGCATCTGCGCCTACAGATTATTTCCGTTCAGTTCAAACCGGCGACTGGAATGCTTTATCTACCTGGGAATCATCGCCCGATAATGCAACCTGGTCGGCAGCTACATTAATACCAACCAATGCAGCAAATATTATCAGTATCAATACAGGCCATACCATAACTGTTGGCACCAACCAGGATATGGACCAGGTGATCATTTACATCGGAGCAACGCTGGAACATAATGCAGGAACGCTTACGGTTAACGATGGCGCAGGTGATGATATCATTGTACTGGGTGGCGGTACATTTCATATTACCGTAAATCCGGGCCCGGTATTTTCAGGTAGTGCAACAATGAGGATATTCGCTGCGGGCACGCTAATGCTTTCTGCCGGTGGACAAACCGGTGCAGGAACAGGAGTTAACGCTTCCAATTATATATACGGCCATCAGTCTGTTCTTGAGTACACACTGCCGCTGGCATTTTCTACAAGCGGTGTAACTTATTTTCCTAATGTGGCGGCTGATACCATTCCCACTTTCAGAACAACCAATAATATCGGAATTGTAGGCGCTATTGCCAACACCACTTTTAATGGCATATTTGAAGCCAATGGCAATATCACTTTTGCCAACAGCGGTGATAAAATATTCAGAAACGGAATTTTGGGTACGGGCAATATTGATGGTACTGGTTCAGGAAAATTCATCATTAACGGTAATACCGCTGTAATAGGAGGGACTGGATTATTAACAGTGCCAACCGTTGCCGGCATGGACATTGGCAATGGTACAGGATGCAATATTTATCTTGCTTCGGCTAAAACTATTAACAACAATATTGCCCTGCTTAACAACACTTATTTTTATTTGCTGGGCAGCAGCCTTACCATGAATGGCGATATTACCGGCGGTTCAGTTACTTCTCATGTTGTAACCAACAGTTTAGGAACACTGATCATTAACAATATCGGAGCAACACCCCGGGGGTTTCCTGTAGGCGCTACGGCTGCAACTTTTAATCCAATGTTTATCTCAAACGGCGGCGGATTAAATTATGGAGTAAGGGTTGAAACCGGCATTAATCCCGCAATTGCTGTTCCGGTAAATGCAGTAAACAGAACATGGTTTGTAACGCCTGCAGGCGGTACGCCCGGAACAGTAAACACAAACTTTTTTTATTATGCAGGCGATGCAAATGCCGGGTTCAATTATGCTGCAAACCTTGAACTGGGCCAGTTTACCGGTGTGTGGAATGTGATACAAACAGGCATTGTACCAGCAGGTTCTTACCAGGTGGCTACAACTGTGAGCTCCTTTGCTGAAGATATTGAAGCACCGCTGGTGCTGGCAAACCTGGGCGCTATTCTTTCAATAAATGAAAGTGTATCGGTAAATTATTTTACCGGCATTAAACATAGCGATAAGCATTTATTGAAATGGCAACTTACCTGTAACAGCACGCCGAACGCAACTATCGAATTAGAACGCAGCACTGATGGCCGTAATTACAGCAGCATCTACAGCATTTCTGCAATGGCCTTACGCTGCCAGCAGCCATTTGATTATACCGATGCCCGGCCTGCCAAAGGTGTAAACTATTACCGCCTTAAAATGGCTGATGACAATGGAAAAATAACATACAGCACGGTAGTTCCTTTAATAAATGCAGTTAATAGAATTGATGTGATGATCATTGCACCAAGCTCTATTGTAAACCGATCATTTAATTTAAAAGTTAGCAGTGCAGAAAAAGTCCAGATGGAACTGGTGATCACCGATATGCAGGGCAGGATATTGCAAAAGCAGTCTGTAACATTGATCGCAGGGTTTAATACCATACCGGTGAATGTAAAAAACCTGGCAGCCGGTACCTACCAGTTGTTTGGTAACTCAGCAGGTGAAAGAACAAGGGTATTGCGGTTTGTAGCTCAGTAAAAATATTCTCTTATTTAGATAAACTACAGTGAGCCAGTTTGAAATTCTTGCTATCCATTTTACTGTCAGGCTGCTTATCCCGATTATTTCGGGAAGTTTGTCGAAGACGTATTAGCTTAATATAAACCCGGTTTCGACAGGTCATAGTGAGCCTGATGAACTATTAACCTCACAGCGTTTAATACGCATATTACTAAAGGAATTTTTTGACCACAATATAACCGACGATTATCAGTAAAAGCAGTGTAATAATGGTTATATAAAGCCAGGGCTGGTCTTTCAGCCTGCGTTTTTCTTTTCTTGCTTTCTTTTTTGCTGTTTGTTTTTTTAATTCTGCATTCAGTTGCTGCACCAGTAAGGAAACATCTTTTTTATTTTTAAAACTTTCCAGCCCTTCAACCGCATCGCTCATAAACTCGTCATCTGCCATTTGTTTTTCCACTTCATGTGCTTCGGAAGCGCTCAGGTTCTTGTTAAGATAGTCAAGCAGTTTGTCCTGCTCAATATCTTTGTTAAGGTTGGATAATATGTCTTTCAGGTCTTTACTCATTGGTTTGTTTGCGTTCCATCATGATCTTTAAGTTACGTTTCCCGTTTTGAATATGGCTTTTTACCTGCATGATGGTAAAATCAGTTTGCTCCGAAATTTCCTGGTAGCTTTTTTTCTCCAGGTAAAACAAAGTTACGCATTGTTGCTGCTCCTTGTTCAGTTGCTGCAGTGCACTTGCCAGGTTATCCAGCGTTTTATCTTTCTCAACATGAATGTTGCCGGTTTCAGCTTCGGCAGGCGCTGTTAAATGGTGGTCGCTTATCTCTGCACTAAACCTGCCTTTATCACGCAGTTTCATCAGGCAATGATTTTTTGCAATCATGTATATCCAGCTTTTAAAATACTCAACTTTGTATTTGTGCAATTCATTGATGGCTTTTAAAAAAACCTGCTGCACGGCATCTTTTGCTTCTTCTTCATTCTTTAAATACTTCATACTAACACCCAGCAATAGCATGGTATAGCGTTCCAGCAAAATGCCCAGCCATTCATTATTACGGTCGGCATAAAACTGGTTCAGCAGTTCTGCATCGCTTATATGTTTGTATTTGCTGTTGCTCAAAACTTACATACTGATTTATTTTCAATGTACAGATTAGTTCACAAACCAAAACATTTTTTTTATTTTTTTTGAGGATAGGAAGCTTTGTTTTTCAACACCAGGTATTCAAGCCACAAAGCTTTATTATAGGCTGAACAATAAAAAGAATAAATGAGATAATTCCAATGCAGGAATATCTGTTTAACCGGTGTTGGCTGTGCAAATGCAGCCCTGGCCTGGAAGAAAACAAAATTTCTCTGATCTGATTTTTCAAAATCTGCTATTGAATTAATAGCCAGACCGGGCACTTCTGCACCCAGCCTTATCAATGATGTCCGTAAAATAACCTGGTCCATAAGGTTGGTTGATTTTACCAGTAATTTGGCAGCATCATCCATTAAACGGCTTCTGTATGGTTCCAGCATTTCAATATCAGATGCATTCATTAACCTGGCTAAATGATAAATAAGTATTGCAGGCTTATTGTAGCTGGGCGAAATATACACCGGTCTTTTCATATACTCCCTGTTCTTTAATATTTCTGATAACAGGAAGATAGTTGCACTGTCTTCTTTTACCAGCGGCATTTTTTTTTCAAAATTAAAGTAGAGGATATTGCATTGTACGGCGAGGTCAAAATCGGGATGCATTTTTTCTCCGAGGTAAGTACTGTATGCCGGAATTTCTCTGTACTTTTTAAAAGTGGAGTTGATCTTTCTTTTTTTAAGATTGCTTACCTGTACCAATTTTTCTTTTAAAGCGGCATTGTCTTTTTCATTGTTCTCAGATGCAAGCAGTATCATCACACTGTCGTCTGCATCATCTCCCTGAGCAAGTAAATTGCTGATGCGATTTATAAAAAGAGCATGTGGCAGGATAGGGGAATTGGCCGGCCAGAAACTGTAATAAGGTTTACCATTTGGGTTTCTGAAATATTGATAAGCTGTTGCTGCGTTTTTGATGATCTGTTCTGCCTTCACTTTATTTTCACCTGTTAAGTCAGCCGTAAGTTTATTTAAGGTGAAAGCTGTTATGGCTGTAAAAAAGATATTATTGTCTGGCTGATAATTATGGGGGAAGCCCTCACACTGCCTGTATCCCGGAAACATACCGGTATAAAATTCTCCATCTTCTTTTATCTGTGCTGCTTCAATATCTTTAAGAAGCGTACTTATTAATGCGGAATCGGTTTGGGCATACGAATGAGTAACAATAGCCGGCAATGAAAATAATATGCAAAGCAGTTTTTTCATCCTGGCAGTTTGTATGCATATATTAACCACTTCAGAAAATTGCGGGGCTTTTCCATATCAACGATCATATCTTTTCTTTGCAATTGCCACCAGTTGATCTTTCCGCCGGCCTTCTTTTGCATTTTTACAAGTTGGTCCAAAGCTACCAGCGATCTTGCATTGATGGTGTTCATTACAAAGCAAAAATCTTTTTTTTCTCTTTTGGGAAACGGCAGCCTCCTTATTTTTTGGTTTTGCAACCGGACCCTTGCTAAAAACTGCGTTCGCAGTTTGGCAAAATCATCGCAGGTATTTACCAATGTATAAATATTGTCCCTTACATCTTTATACAGGTCAAAAATATCATTACCCAGTTGATATAAACTGCCAATGCAAAACAGCGCCTGTTTCATCTGTTCATCAGCAGCTTCATCTAAGCATTGATGATAAATGATAACGGATACCGCACCTTTGGTATAAGTGATGTGTTCCAGTTCGCCTATGGATATAGCCGGGTCTGTTTGCCGGGCTGTTTGTATCTGTATATCCAGTACATTTTTTGCAGCCTGCAGGTATTCTTTTTTATGCGGTACATCATTCAATAAAAAACTCTGTATCTCTTTTGCAACCTTTGCTGAAAAGGTGGTTGGTGCATAATCCTGTGGATTGTGTGTAATGGTTCTGATACTTTCTATATCCAGCTTGTCTTCATCAAAAAGATCATCGCCAACAGGTGTTAAAATACCAAAAAGGGTAGCTCTTTTTCTTTCAGCATCTGTAAGTGTTCGGCCACGCAGCCTTGTGTAACTGCTGCATAAAAAGGAAGTGATGAAAAGGCCGTAATAATTAAGGACCTTCTTTTTTTGTTCATCACTGAATTTCCCGCCGTATTTATTTTCAAGTTGTTGCAGGTATGGAATAAGAAAGGTTTTGTTATACTGCTTTTGCTTTCTGATCTCCCTGTAAACTGTAAGGGAGATATTTATATACCTGAATAGCTTCATGCTCTTAGTTCCTGTCTTTAAGTGACCGGTCAGCCGCCTTTGGCACTATGTATGTTTAAAGAATTTGCATTGTCAGTTGCCTGCTGTTTGATTTGATCGTTGTTTTGTTTGGGCTTATCTATGAATAACATTTTCAGGGCAATGATAATCATAAGCACAGCAAACACTTTTTTCAATGCTTCCTGCGATATGGATAAAGCGATCCTGCTTCCAAAAAAACTTCCTGCCACAAAACCAACTGCCAGCAAACCTACAATCTTCCAGTCAACATGGCCCTGTTTATAATATTGCAGCACCCCCAGGATGCCTACGGGCAGCATGATCATTGCAAGTGATGTGCCCTGCGCAGTTTTTTGACTGAAGCCAACAAAATAGATTAGCGCCGGCACAATGATGATACCGCCACCCACACCCACCAGTCCGCTCAGGATACCGGCAGCAACACCTACAAGTATGATGATGCAAATAGTTTGTATATCCATTGTTTTATTTTTAATGATCATTTGGGGAATTTTGTTTTATAGAGTGCGATGGCTTCCTCAATTACCTTGTATGCAGCATCTGCATTTTGAAATTCATTGATTTCAACTATTTTATTTTCCAGCGCTTTGTATTGCTCAAAATAATTTCGCAATATGGCTATAAGATGTTTGGGGAGTTCGCCCACGCTTTTTATATAATTTACGCCGGGGTCTTTGGATGCAACAGCAATTATCTTATCGTCGGCAACTCCGGTATCTATCATCTGCATATTTCCGATGACGGTTGCTTCCACCAGGCAAAGCGGCTGAATGCTTTCGCTGCACATAACTAAAATATCAAGCGGGTCTCCATCCAGGCCAAGGGTTTGCGGTATAATACCATAATTAATGGGATAATGAAAAGAAGAATAAATGATGCGGTCTAATTTAAGCAGGCCGGTTTTTTTATCTATCTCATATTTTGTACGTGAGCCTTGCGGAATTTCGATGAGGCCGTTAACAACTTCAGGAGCCTTATCTCCGTAATGTGCGCCGTGCCAGGGATGAAGAGTGTGCATTTAATTATAAATTATGAGTTATGAATTATGAGTGAAACATGTTTGTATCAGGTCAATTCCTGATTCTTCATTCCTAATTCCTAATTTTTAAAGAGCTGGTATCCTGCAAAAGTTGCAGCAATGCCTAATACTACACTTAAAATAATATACAAAAAGGCCACTCCTGTTTTGCCACTTTGCAACAGCTGCATATTCTCCATTGAAAAAGCAGAGAAGGTTGTAAAGCCGCCACAGATGCCGGTTGCCAGGAACAGTTTCCAGTTGCCTGCAAAATTATCCTCTTTCATGCTCATCGCCAATACAACACCAATGATAAAACTGCCGATGATATTGACTGATAAAGTAGCGTAAGGGAATTTTTTAAAACCAACTAACAGGGTGGCAGCATATCTAAGCACAGAACCGATACCGCCACCCAGGCCAACCAGTAATATATTTTTGATCATTTGCTGTTTATAAGTTTCCGGAAAAAGTGTATTTGAGGTCAACCAGCCATTTGTTATTGATGCGTACCAGTTTTAAAACGGTTTTTGCAGACGGGTTGTAAGTGTTGCTGTAATTGTAGATAAAAACGCTGTCGGTTACATAACTCGTTTCATTAACCCTGATGTCGGCTTTTTTGTATTGCTCCAGTACAGCCTTATCCTGCTGGCTGTATTTTTGTTTGAACCTCTTGAACATCTCATTATTGGTTTCATCTTTCAGCAGCAACTGCTCAGCCTCTTCAAAATTATTATCCAGCAAGTCACGTACAAAGGCATTGGCAACTTCCAGGTCGGTAACCGGTTCTTTTTTCTTTTCGGAGTTGCACGAAAAAATGCCTGTAGCAAGAAGCATCAGAAGAAGGTATTTTTTTATCATGGTTAAAGTTAAACATCTTTTAATAAACAAAAAAAGCATCCCGGTCTGAGTAAGGATGCTTTTACCAAAAGGATGACCTTTTTATTTTTTGTCCAAAGCTTTTTTTAATGTATCCAGGGCTTTTATTCCTTTATTCATAATCTCCTTGAGCGAATCGACATTCATGTTCTTGAATTTTTCCATTTCTTCTTTCATATCACCCATTTGCTCGTCGGTTATACCTTCTTGTTTCATTTTCCTGTCACCCATGTTCATCATGGTAGTCATATCCATAGCCACCTTCCATTCCCCGCCTTCTTTTTTCAATACGAAATCAACAGCATCTCCGCTCTTTTTTTCTTTTACATTTATTGTAGCCCTGTCGCCATCAATTTTCGCCTCGCCCATTTCCATTTTGCTTTTGTCAAACTGTTCGTTGGTTTTATCCTCGGCCACATTGTCCATCATTTTCATACCCATTTCCATCAGGTCAAAAGTGGCTTTACTATCTGCCGTAGCGATCTTTCGGGCAGCAGCAATATCTTTTTTGGCCATGGCATCAAAAAAACTGGTAAGCACGGCTTTAGGATCGCCACCGCCGCTCTTACAACTGTTGATGTAAAGTGTTGAAAAGGCCAAAGCCATAACTAATAATTTTTTCATAAACATTTTTTAAGGTTAATATACCGCCAGCCAGCGGTACAGGAATAAAATTAATTTTATTTTCTAAAACCCAATACTTTTTTCAGCAATAAGCTGCTATGGGGTTTTCTTTTTAATGTCCATCGAATCAACGATCTGTGCTCCTTTTTTGATAAGCATTTTCAATGTATCCTCGTTCATTTTCTGTATTTTCTCCAGTCCTTCTTCCAGGCCTCCGTCCCGGGCGCCCATATTCCCTTTCATGCTGTTGAACATTTCGTTACCAGGTTTTGAAAGCGGTATCTTCCAGGCATTGCCTTCTTTCACCAGTTCAAGTGTCCGTGTAATTACCTTCTTGCCGTCTTTGGCCGCAGTGTCTTTCACTACGATCTCGGCTTCAACAGTTGCATGATCACCATCTACTTTTTCATTTTTTAAGGTGTATTGAATGTTTTGCGATTCTTCTTTCATCTTCTCAATTAACCTGGCTTTTATTTTCTGTACATTTTCCGGGTCTTTAGCAGTAAGGAATTTTTCTGCAGCATCCAGCAGCGCTGCATCCGTACGGGTAATATGTTTTTTCATTCCTTCAATATTGCCATTCTTCATTTCAGCAAACATACTGTCCAGCACAACGGTTGGGGGAGTGGATGGTTCGTCTTTGCAGGCGGCAAAAGCAAAAAGTAAAAAGAATGCGATGATCAGTTTATTCATGATAAATTTATTTTGCCACAAAATTAATTTTATTTGGCGGCAAGCCATCATTTTTTATTACAGCCTGTAAGTTAATCTTTCAATTAAAAAGAGGCCGTCTCATTAATAAATGAGGCGGTTTTTTTTTGTCTTTTACTTTTAAGTTGTTTTTGGTATATTTTTTTCCGTTGGCAGGTTCGGACAGGGCGATTGGTTTTAAAACGGCCCCAAGCACCCATTTTAAGC
>JAEUVU010000006.1 GCA_016786725.1 Ferruginibacter sp.
CTCTTCCCTGCTGAAAAACTCCACCGACTCAACACCATTGCAAAGATTAGCCCAGTACTCCGCTACATCCGAAGCACCGGGAAACCTGCAAGACATCCCTATGACAGCTATCTCCAAACCGGTATAATCACTCATACGATAACATTTTAAAAATCTTCGAGAAGTTTCAAATCCTCTGTAGCATCATTGATGGCAAATTCAATATTATCAATTGCCTTTTCCAAGCGCTGACCGTTCCCGTTCATAAGAAAATTCTTTATTTCAAGTATTGTAGTTAGGCCAAACATTTCTGCAACTGTAATGGAGGCATTGAAGAAATTATTTATCTTTTGATTAAGCGTGATGATATCCAGGGAGTTCCCGCCCAGTTCAAAGAAATTTTTGTTGATGCTGATCACTGTTTTATCGAGCTCCAGTATACCCGCCCATATCTCCACCAACTGCTCTTCCAGTTCACCACTGGGAGCTATATAATCCTCTGTGGATTTAAGCTCAGGATTTGGCAGTTCGTTCTTATTTATTTTGCCATTAATAGTTAAAGGAAATTCTTCAATCTGAACAAAATAAGAGGGAATCATATAATCGGGTAATACCTTACCAAGGAAAATCTTCAGGTCAGTTTCGGAAATAGGCTTAACACATATGTAGTAAGCCACAATATATTTAACGCCAGAACGATCTTTCACCAATGCAAAACATCGTCTAATATCTTCATACTCATTAAGCCGGTATTCTATCTCTTTCAATTCTATCCGGTGGCCCCGTATTTTAACCTGGTCATCATTTCTGCCTATATATTCAAGTTCGCCATTGCTTAACCATCTGACCAAATCGCCTGTTTTATAAATCCGGGTATGGCCATGTTTAATATCCAGGTCGGTAGCAAATATATTTTCAATAAAACGTTCTTGCGTAAGTTCATTGTTGTTAAGATAACCCCGAGCCAACCCTGCACCTCCAACATACAGTTCACCAATAACACCAACAGGTACAGGTTTCCTTTCAACATCCAGCACATAAGCCTTTAAATCGGGGATAGGTTTACCAATATTTGATACATTGTTATCACTATGGGTCAATTCTTTAAAAGTAACATGCACCGTGGTTTCTGTTATACCGTACATGTTTATAAGTTTAGTAGTAAGTTTATGTGCTGCAGCAAACTCCCACCACGATTTAAGATGACTGTTGTTAAGCGACTCGCCGCCAAAGATTATGTATCTAAAAGGCGGTCCTAACTTATTCACATCTTTTAAAGCGATGTCTGTAAACTTATAAAAAGCTGAAGGCGTTTGATTAAGAACATTTACTTTATGCTGTTCACATAGGTAGTAAAAGCTTTGTATATCCTTGGTTTGGCTCTGTGATACTATGACTAATTTTCCTCCAAAAATTAATGGCCCCCAGATTTCCCATACACTAAAATCAAATACATAAGCGTGAAAAAGAGTCCAAACATCCAGTTCGCAAAATGCGAATTGATCATGAGTACTCTTAAATAACCGAACAATATTATAGTGCGTTTGCAATACTCCCTTGGGATTACCAGTTGTGCCGGAAGTATAAATAACGTAAGCAAGGTCAGTAGCGGCTGCGATTGGTGGTAAATTATTCACATCCTCATCCTGCAATGGAAGATCCCTATCATCTACAAAAATCACTTTATCACGCCTCGATGAAATGGTGCTGTGCTGACTTATTTCTCTCTGACTAATGATCAGTTCAGCCTTAATATCTCCCAATATAAAATCTATCCGTTGCTGCGGATAGGCAATATCAATAGGTACATAAGCAGCGCCTGCTTTCAAGACACCCAATATCCCTACCACCATTTCCACCCCCCTGTCTAAAAACAAAGCAACAAGTGTATTCGGTTTCAGCTCCTGCATCATTGTGGAATGATAGTAGTTTCTGATATTCTTTGCCAACAGGTTACTCCTGCTGTTCAGTTCAGCATACGTTAGTTCTTTTCCTTCAAATACTAAAGCAATATTGCCTGGAGTCTTTTCAACCTGTCTTTCAAATAAATCAATGATAGTCACCTCAGGCGGATAATAAACTGACACTTCATTAAACCCGTATAATAGCTTTTCCCGTTGCGCATCGTCCAAAATGGAAATATCCTTTAGTTTTATCCTGGTATCGTTTGTAATAATATTTACAGTCCGTTCAAAATAATCAGCAATTCGAATTATTGTTTCCTCTTTATACAAAGATGTTGCATATTCAAAATCCACAAAAAGCTTGTCTTCTGATTCTGTGACCATTAGAGTAAGATCGAATTTGGAGATCTTATGTTCCTTTTCAAATGTGCCTATTTCCAAACCATCCAGAGTAAGATTAGAATCTTTAAAGTTTTCGTAGTTAAACATCACATCAAAGAGCGGGTTGCGGCTCATGTCCCTGTTAACAGATAAAGACTCGATCATGTCTTCGTATTGATACTCCTGATTGTCGAAACAGGCCAGCACATTTTCCTTTACATTTTTTAAGAAATCGGTAAATGCCAAATCACTTCCCGAAAAATTACGTAAGGGCAATGTATTAACAAACATTCCCATAACGCCTTCCAGATCGGCATGTATACGTCCTGCCGTAGGAGTTCCAATGACTATATCTTCCTGATTACTTAGCTTGGATAGCACCACCTGGTAAACAGATAACAACAACATATACACAGACACAGCTTCCCGCTCGGCTGTTTTCCGCAATGCCGAAAGCTTTTGCAAAGAGTACTCCCTTTTTACTATGGAACCTTCTGACCCCTTTATCAACGGCCTGCTAAAATCGGCGGGAAGATTTAGCACTTCGGGGATGGTTTCAAATTGCTTTAACCAAAATTCCTTTTGTTTTAATATGGCCCGCTGCTGTGGAGCACTCTGTTGCCACTCAGCAAAATCCTTATACTGTATACGCAATGGCTTCAGATGTTCTCCATTGTAGATGTGCATGAAGTCTTTTACAAGAATTTCCCGAGATACTCCATCATTGATAATATGGTGAATATCAAACAGCAGTAACTTTTCGAAGGAAGATATTGTTACCAAGCCAACACGCAGCAACGGTGCTTTACTGAGATCAAACGGGCAAACAAATGCATCAACTACACTATTTATTTCTTCCTCATTGGCCTGGAATTCAAGAATATCAAAATCAACATGATCCAGCACTATCTGCGAAATTGAGTTATCTGCAACTTCAAATTTTGTTCGCAAAATTTCATGACGTTCAATTAACTGTTTAAATACAGCTCTTATTCTATTTTTATCCACCGAGCCTTTAATGCTTATTGTTTGCACCTCATTATAGGCTGTACTGCTTAAATCCATCAATTGTAGAAAATACATCCGTTTTTGCGGCGAAGACAGTACGTAATTTCGTTTAAGCAGGCTCACGGGAATTTCGGAAACTACTGTTGTTTCTTTACCGGCAATAAATGATGATAGGGATTTGACAGTAGAATGCTTATACAGGTCGCCAATCGAAATTTTTGTAGAACATTTTTTGTTTATTCTTGCCACCAATGTCATCCCCTCAAGTGAATCTCCACCCAGTTCAAAGAAGTCATCATCTTCACGTATGAAGGGTTTATTAAAAAACTGGCTAAAAATATCTCGAACACGATCTTCAACAGACGTCACCTCATTATCGCTTTCCGGGGCATCCATTGCATCATTAATCATGTCACTTTTTATTCCATCGTAGCTCTGGCGATGATCACGTATAGCTTCATTCAAATCTCCACGATAAATAGTGCAGGCAACGATCTTACCCTCAAGGCACTGATGAAATATATTTACTCCTTCCGCAGGCGAAATGCCATCTGTAATCTCGGCATTGATCACTTCCAGGCCGACTCCTTTTTTATTTCTTTGTATGGTTTTTACCGTCATCCCAACATCAAGCCAATCGCACCAGTTAATTGAAAATGCATGAACACCAAATTTCCTTTGCAGCCAGGGCGCATAATTTTCTAAAAATTCATTTGCCGCATTATATGCCACCTGCCCAAATTTTGCCTGGTAAAAAACATTTCCGATGGAAGAAAAAAGTGCTATAAATTGAAGTTTTGAGAAATCGAGATATTGTTCAAATAAAGCTATTCCCTTTATTTTGGAATTGGTGTAATGTAACAGTTCATCAACATTTCTATTCTGTATAATGCCTCCCATATCTACTTCACCTGCAGCCCATATCAACCCATGGATCTCCTTATACTTATGCCCAATAAGGGTCAGTACACTTTTCACATCCTGTTCCTTTGATACATCTGCCTGAAACAGATCAACTTTTACGCCGGATGCCTGCATGGCAAGAATATCATTAATCTGGCCGATTACTGTGCTGTCGGTATTTTTTTCATTTCCATTACGCACCAAATATGCAGGCCATGCTTCCTGTGGAGGAAAGGGCGATCGATGTATCAATATTACATTGGCCTTATGGTTATGAACCAGATCTTTGGTGATTGAAAAACCCATACCACCAAAGCCGCCTGTAATAATATATACAGCATTCTCCACAATTTTTACGCCCGATTCGAGCTGTTTATCCTGCCGGTACAGATCAAACCCAGTTTTCCATCTTTGCTTATAACGGTAAGCGACCAAAGGAGTTGCTGGTTCAAAAAATAGTTCATTAACCAGTTTGGGGAGATAGGCTTCGGCATCGCCGTTACTAATAAAGGGATAAGGTATATCAACCAGTTTACAATTCACATTTAATAATTCTAATGGCATTACTTTAACGGGGCCCAAAGCACAAGCCTTTAAAGAATTCAGTTCGTCATCATCAAGCACCTTTGCTACGTAATTGTTAAATACTGTTATGCTCACTTTCTCATGCTGGTTCAACTTCGCCAGTGATTGCGCAATGTGACAAAGACTGATATAACCATCATTCAATTTTTTTTCTATTGCCTGGTAGTTTACCATTCCCGCAGTTTCATCCAGGGCAGCGTTATAAATTATATGGTCTATAACAATGCCCATTTCTGCCAGATAACCACTAAACCTGTCAACATCACTTAAGTTTGCTTCGAGCAGGCTTTCATCAATAAAATTAAACGCGTCGCTTTTTTGAATTTCAATTACTGTATGCCCCGATTTTCTTAACAAGGATGCCATTGAGTAGCTCAAAGACTCATTACCGGGGAAAAGCAAAAAGGTTAATTTTTTTTCGATAAAATCCTTGTCGGGATTTGGCAATAATGTTCTTTGCCAAACAGGAATATAAATACCGGCTGAATCTGTTTTTTTGGAAGCCATTTTTCCGAAATGACCATCAAAAAGCAGCTTTTCAACATTTACATTTACAGGAAAAACTGTTTCCTCAAAACTGTAAGTGGGTAACGATAGTTTATTTCTATTCTCATCGCCGTAGAAACTGCTCCAATCAACATTAACAGCCCTTAACCACAATTGCCCAAGTTTTTCCAGCAGATATGCCTGGTCATTGATTTTTTGATTACGTTGCCTGACAGTATTTACTAAATGATGCCTTTCAGTAACCAAAGGGTGCTGACCAACATAATTACACAGCGCCCTGCCGGGGCCTATCTCTATAAAAATGGCATCTCCTTTTTGCAATAATAATTCAGTGCCCTTTAAAAAGTCAACGGCATGGCGAATATGGCGGCTCCAATAAGATGCCTTTTTGATTTCATTATATTCAGCAACTTGCCCATCAATATTTGACATGTAAGGGATCTGAGGAGGGTTTATTTTAACTGAATCGAATTCTTCTTCAAATGCAACCAGGATAGGTTCCATCATACGGGAATGAAAAGCATGTGATGTACGCAACTGCTTGCATTGATAGTTTGAGTTATTCAACAAAGCTTCAAATGCATCAACATCTTCACTTTTCCCTGATACCACAAATGACCCTACGCTGTTAATTACAGCTATGTCCAGCAGTGGGGCTTTACTTAACAAATCATTGAGTTCGTTTTCCGGAATGCTTACACTAAGCATACTTCCTTTGGGCAATTGTGTCATCAGCCTGCCCCTGCGTATCACTAACTTTAGTGCATCTTCCAGAGAAAAAACACCACTTATACAAGCAGCAACGTACTCTCCCACGCTATGCCCGATCATGTAATGAGGTTTTATTCCCCAACTCATAAGAAGATTTGCCAATGCATACTCAACCATAAATAATAAAGGCTGAGCCAGTTCTGTATCATACATTTCTTCTAATGAGCCTAATTCGTTGGCCGGAAATAACGCAGTGAAAAAATCTTTATCCGAATATCTCTTACAGATCTCCAAACACTCGTCCATCCACCCTTTAAACTTTCTCTCCTGCAGATACAAATCCTGGCACATGGTCGCATACTGCGTTCCCTGCCCCGAGAACATAAAGACAATATTTTGCAGATCTTCATGCTGTTGCATGGATTCAAATTCCGCAAATTGTTTACTTGTTAATAATTCAAGTGCTTCTGCAGGATTTTTACAAACTACCATTGCCCTACACGAAAACCTGGATCTGCCGGTATTTAATGTGTAAGCTATATCTGGCAGGGCATCGCCTTTTTTTTCATTTAAATACGCAATGTACTTTTGAACATTTCTTTGAAGACTATATTTTGTTTTAGCAGAAAATGTAAGTAACTGGTTAGGTCTGCTTTCATGGTCCATGGCAGCTGCTGGTGCTTCTTCCACGATGATGTGTGCATTTGTTCCTCCAATGCCAAAGGAACTCACACCAGCCCTGATTGGTGTATTCAGTGCTTCCCAACTCTTAGACACTTTATTAACATAGAATGGCCCGTTTTCAAATTCGATTTTAGGATTCGGCGAGTTATAATGTAAACAAGGCGGGATTTTCTTATTCGCAACCAACAGTACAACTTTTATAAATCCAGCCACTCCTGCTGCGACATCCAAATGCCCAAAGTTTGCCTTTACAGATCCGATGGCACAGCTTTTTTCTTTTAAATTTCCAAAAGCCTGATTCAGTGCTTCGATCTCAATTGGGTCGCCTAACACTGTAGCTGTTCCGTGCGCTTCTATATAGCCAATGCTATCAGCTGAAGCCCTGGCGACTTTTTGTGCCTTTTTTATAACATCTACCTGCCCTCTTACACTTGGAGCTGTAAAGCCGGCTTTTTCGCTTCCATCATTGTTTACTGCCGACCCTTTTATGATTGCATAAATATGATCCTTATCCTTTATGGCATCCTTTAATCTTTTTAAAACAACCACCCCTGCTCCTTCCCCGGGTATGGTACCACTGGAATCAATGTCGAAAGGTTTGCACCTGCCATCCTTTGAGAAGATCATTCCGGGTTGGTATAAGTAGCCTTTTCTGGAATAATTATTTATTGATACACCACCGGCTACAGACATATAGCATTCTCCCAACAGCAGGCTGTTGCACGCTTCATGAATGGCCACTAATGATGAAGAACAGGCTGTTTGTAAAAAAACCACCGGACCTTTTAAATTTAACTTGTACGAAACCTTGCTTGCCAGGTAACCAATATCGCGTAAATGGGATGCGCTGAAATCATCTACCAATTGTTCCCTGTTTTGTAACATTGCATACACTTCCCAGTCTGGGTTAGAGGAGCCGGATGCAAAAATTCCAATTTTTTCTTTGATATCTTTTTTACCATAGCCACTATCTTCAAGTGCTTCCCAGCAACATTCATGAAATACCCTGATTTGAGGATCCATCAAAGCCGCTTCCTCGTGCCGGTACCCAAAAAAATCAGCGTCGAAAAACTGTTTTTTTTCCAAATAGGCATTCGACTTTACGTACAGGGGATCTTTTACAATATTTTCGTCTTCTCCTTCCTTCACTAACTCTTCCTCTGTAAAATCACTCACACAATCTTTCCCGTTAATTATATTATCCCAATATTCTTCAATATTGTCTGCCTTTGGAAATCTTCCCGCCATACCTATCACCGCTATTTCTAATCCTGTATACTTATCCATTTTAAAACTATATTTGATTTAATGCATTCAGCACGTCGATCATTTGTTCTACACCATTTTCCATTTCCTCCTCGTCTTGCTTTTCAGCCCGTTGTTCGCTTTTTGATAACCATTCCGACATCATGCTTATAGTTGGAAATTCAAAAAATATGGCTACAGGAACCTTCTTGCTGAATTGAATATCTATTTCATTACAGGCTTTTATTACATCCATCGAATGACCGCCTAGTTCAAAAAAATTTGTTCGTGTTCCTATTATCTTTGCATCAACATTTAAAACCCTGGCCCATATTTCCACCAGTTTTTTTTCGATTTCGTTTCCGGGAGCTGTGTAGGTATTCTGTGGCTTTATATCGGGTTCGGGTAAGGCTTTGCGGTTGAGTTTTCCGTTGACCGTTAAGGGAAGCCCGGACAGGTGTACATAGT
>JAEUVU010000014.1 GCA_016786725.1 Ferruginibacter sp.
TCGATGTCGGTTCGTCACATCCTGGGGCTGGAGAAGGTCCCAAGGGTTCGGCTGTTCGCCGATTAAAGTGGCACGTGAACTGGGTTCAGAACGTCGCAAGACAGTTCGGTCCCTATCTGTGATGGGCGCTAGTAAATTGAGAGGATATGACTTTAGTACGAGAGGACCGAGTCGTACGTTCCGCTGGTGTATCAGTTGTGCCGCCAGGTGCAATGCTGAGTAGCTACGAACGGACAGGATAAACGCTGAAAGCATCTAAGCGTGAAACCTACCTCAAGATGAGTTTACTTTTAAGGGTCGTCAGAGACTATGACGTTGATAGGCTACAGGTATAAAGGTGGTAACATCAAAGCCGAGTAGTACTAATTGCCCGTTAGCTTTATTTTTTATTTTTTCTTCGGATCAAATAATAACAACAATTACTTTTCATTCATTGCTTATTCCAATATGTCACCTTATTGGTTGACTGGTTGAAAAAGTTGACAAAGTTGAAAAGGTTATGCCTTATTAACTTGTTAACCTCTAAACTTATCAACTTAAGATCTTATGGTGGTTTTGCCGAGGGTGTTCACCTCTTCCCATACCGAACAGAGAAGTTAAGCCCCTCATGGCCGATGGTACTGCACAACAATGCGGGAGAGTAGGTAGCTGCCATATTCATTTAAAAGCCTTTCAGGAAACTGAGAGGCTTTTTTATTTTCAGACCAAGCTCCCAAATTTTAAATTATTGTTTCCATACCGATCCGCCGGGGCGGATAAGCCCCTCATGGCCGATGGTACTGCACCACAATGCGGGAGAGTAGGCCCTTCGGCTCCGCTCAGGACTGCCATACCTGCCTGCCGGCAGGCAGGTTCTTTTAAACCCTTCAATTTTTCGAAGGGTTTTTTTATGCCCGTACATGAAGGTTTTTTTTGTCGGATGGCCGGCCGTTCATCATTTCATAATTCATATTACTTGCTCTGTACTTTTTTAATCTCTACCTTCATCACCCTAAAATATTTTAAACTTTAAAATTTACAACTATGGCCTCAGTAAATATCTATCTCAACTTTAATGGCAATTGCGAAGCAGCGTTTAATTTTTACAAATCAGTTTTTGGCGGTGAGTTTCCCTACATTGGCCGCTTTGGAGAAATACCGGCTTCTGAAGGTTATACCGTGCCGGAGGCTGATAAACAAAAGATCATGCATGTTTCATTACCAATTGGTGAGCATACAGTTATAATGGGTAGCGATACCGGCGGAGAATGGGCACCTGGTTTTACACCCGGAAATAATTTTTCTCTTTCTGTTAATGCCGGCAGTAAGGAAGAAGCTGAAAAATTATTTAATGGATTAGCTGAAGATGGAAAGGTTACTATGCCTTTGAGCAAAACTTTCTGGAGTGAAAATTTTGGTATGCTTACTGATAAATTTGGTATTGCGTGGATGGTGAGTTTTGATGGTAATATGCAGAAGTAAACCCTAATTATATTAGTTTGTAAATAAGAACCTTTCAACTTGGTTAAACGGCTGAAAGGTTTTTTATATCAATAAAAATTTTCAATTTCAGTTAATGGCTGTTTCCAATCCGTACATTAAAAATTTACTTACCTGTATCAATTTAGAGGAAAAAGAACAAGTTGAGCGGTATAGTTTAGATCAACAACATAGCCTGAAACAGCTAAAGGTTGAGGGTTTGGCCTTGCATCCCATCACAGTTACACGTAAAAATTTTGGCTACGCCGATTATCCGGAGATCAGTTTTAAACTCAATTGCCCGGTTGAAATAAATTTATTTAAAGATGGTGCGGCTATCGAATGCTTTTGTGTTGGAGAAGAGCCTGTTAAAGGATTGTTGTTGAATTTAGATGGAAGAAGTGGCGAGTGCCGTTTGTTTGCACCGGATTTTCCGGATTGGATTGAAGATAAAAATGTGGGCATAAAGCTGGCGCCTGACCAGCGTACCACATCCATCATGAAAAACACTTTGAATAACCTGGAAGCAAATAAAGATTTGTACAGGTTGTTTGAAGAGATACATGGCACAAGGCCTGTAATAAAAAGAGAAGTTGATGAAGCTGACCAGCATATTGTTTTTGCTAACAAAAATTTAAACGCCAGTCAGCAGGCTGTAGTAAAGGAAATGGTTGCCAATCATGAAATGCTGATCATTCACGGGCCGCCGGGAACGGGAAAGACAACCACATTGATAGAAGGTATTTTGCAACTGATAAAGCAAGGTGAAAAGATTATTGTAACCGCACCGAGCAATACCGCCGTTGATAATATTGCCAAAGGTTTGATTGAAAAGGGGGCAGGTGTTCTGCGGGTTGGCAACAGCAGCAAAACCGATGAGCTGGTTTTTGCACATACGCCTGAAGGCAAACTGGCAAGCAGCCGTGAACAAAAAGAGATAAAGCAATTAAAGATACGTGCCGAAGAATTCAGTAAGATGGCACTAAAATACAAGCGTAGTTTTGGCAAAGAAGAAAGAGGGCAACGTAACTTATTATTTAAAGAAGTAAAAGATATCCGCCAGCAGATAAAAAAACTGCAGGCTTATAATGAAGAAAAATTATTTGAGCAGGCAGATGTTATTTTAGGAACACCAATCGGTTTGTATGATGCAGACCTGCGGCATTTAAAATTTAACTGCCTGGTAATGGATGAAGCCGGACAATGTATTGAACCGCTTGCCTGGTGTGTTTTTCCGCTGGCGCAAAAATATATCCTGGCAGGAGATCACCTGCAACTGCCACCAACTGTTTTAAGTAATGAAGGAGCACAGCTCGGTTTCAATACTTCAATTCTAGAAACTGCGGCTAAAACAATGCAGCCAGTATTTTTGTTGGATACGCAGTATCGGATGCGGCAACCGATAGCCGGATTTAGCAACCAGTATTTTTATGAAGGGAGATTGAAGACGGATGAAAAATTATTAAGTTCGGCACAGCATGTTACTTTTATAGATACGGCAGGCAGCGGTTTTAATGAGGAACATGGGGAAGATGGGGCAAGTTTAAAAAATGAAGGCGAACTGAACATCGTTAACAAGATTATTGAAACGGAAAATATTGATCCTGCACAAACGGCTTTTATCTCTCCTTATGCCGGACAGGTTGCTGCCGCAAAAGATATGTTACCTAAGCAAATGCGTATAAGTACGATAGACAGTTTCCAGGGACAGGAGCACCACACAATAATTATATCACTTGTAAGAAGTAATGATGATGGTATTATCGGCTTTTTAAAAGATTACCGGAGAATGAATGTTGCACTCACCCGTGCAAAAGAACAACTGTACGTTATTGGCGACAGCGCTACGCTCGGCAGTGATACTTTTTTTGTTGCTTTTTTGAAATATGTTGAAGCGTTTGGATATTACCGGACCGTTTGGGAATGGGATTTGTAATTATTTATATTTGATGCAAAGGGTTTTAATACGCCGGCTTTAACACAATACCCCTTTTTCCTTTTAATATCCCCTTTTTGGGGAGCCATTTTCAGCAAACTCTCTGTATATCTGAACCGGTTAAATGAACTTTGGAAGTTTGCAGGATTGATAAGTAAAAAATTAATGAAATAATTACGTAAAACATCTTGCATCAAAGAAAATTAGTTATTACTTTGTAGACAATCTTTACGTTTACCCCCAACCAGCAGTTTTAATAAGCCAATATCATTGAAGCCCCCCAAAGCATGAGATTACCAGCGAATATCACCATCATAAACGGATGGCTTTATTTGGAGTTCTGTTAATTGTAAGAAGTTGATCTAACATATATTTAAACGCTAAAACTACATTATGAGAAGTTTTCTTAAGCAAGGCATGATTTGCTTTTTGGCCATTTTTATTTCATTGGTATCTCAAGCTCAGCAAATCCCCGACAGGATTTTCATGAATTTTTTTGAGGCCAGTGTTAACAGCGATGGATATTTTTCAGACATACCCGGTACTGCAAATGCAGCCGATTGCCTGATAACAGGAGCCTCATCAACCTGTCCGCAATCAATAGAGGGATTTAGTGCACCTGCCGGCATGGTGAGTTATTCCTGGTCAATTACGGGAAATGGATTTATTAATGGTGCTGCCAATCTTGACAGTGTTTATATTATTTCTTCATCAGTTTGCAACGGATCATATACCCTTACCCTTACCATAACCGATGAAAGCCAGCAGCAGTTTATCTGTTCAAAAACGGTATCGGTAATTGACAATACCGGCCCCGCACTTACTGTGCCAGCCAGTATTGCATTACAATGTACCGATCCTTTGCCATTGATGCCTCTTAACATCAACAGCAGCCCAAATTTTATAAACGGAACTTATAATATTGGTACAGCGGTTTTCGGAGCGCCATTAACCTCAACACCGGTAACGGCCGATGCAGTACTTGTAAACGATGGAACCGGTGGAGCCGGTAATCCTTACGATGCCTGCGAATCAATAATAAATGACCTGACTGGTAAAATAGCTGTGATAGAAAGAAGTGGCTGTTTACCACCAGCTTCTTATTTTGTAAACAAAGCTTACAAGGCACAACTGGCCGGGGCTGTAGGTGTGATCTTTATCTTCAATCAACCTGGCGACCAGGTAGTGACGATGGGCTTACCGGCTGGTCCCAATCCAACAATAACAATTCCACTTTTGTTGGTATCAAATAATTATGGTAACACTTTAAAAGCAGAGTTACTTGCCGGCCCGGTAAACGTATCACTGAGTGAGCAAACCGTATTTGTGAATGATGCCTGTTCTTTTGCTCCCATTAATTTTACAGAAGAATTTGTACCGGGCAATTGTCCCTCTAATTATAATGTTATAAGGACCTGGACGGCTACCGACCAATGCGGTAATACAACCAGTGCATCGCAAACTATTATGTACGCAGATAATACACCACCTGCATTAACAGTACCGGCAAATCTTGCACTGCAATGCAGTGATCCATTGCCATTGATGCCGCTGAACATCAACAGCAGCCCTAATTTTATAGAGGGCACATACAATGTTGGCACCGCTGTTTTTGGAGCGCCTTTAACAGCCACGCCATTAACAGCCGAAGCTGTGCTGGTGGTTGATGATGCCGGTAATCCTTACGATGCCTGTGAGAACATAACCAATAACCTGTCAGGAAAGATTGCGGTTATAGAAAGAAGCGGTTGTACACCACCTGCCAGTTACTTTGTTACCAAAGCTTATAAAGCGCAACAGGCAGGTGCCGTGGGTGTGATATTTATTTTTAATGTACCCGGCAACCAGGTAGCTACTATGGGACTGCCACCCGGCCCCAACCCAACTATTACAATACCTTTAATCCTGGTATCAAATAGTTATGGCAATACATTAAAAGCAGAGATACTGGCCGGCCCGGTAAATGTATCTTTATCGGTACCAACAGTTATTGCTACTGATCAATGTTCATTTGCAAGCATTACACATCAGCAAACCTTTACACCTGGCAGCTGCCCATCAAACTATACCCTTGTAAATACGTGGACTGCAACAGACCAGTGCGGTAATGCAACCAGTGCATCGCAAACCATAGCAGTGGCAGACAATACCGCACCAACCATTACCGTACCCTCTGATACCACGTTGCAATGTACCGATCCGTTGCCGCTGATGCCATTAAACATTAACAGCAGTCCTAACAATATTGCAGGTACTTACAATATTGGTACAGCGGTTTTTGGTGCACCATTAACATCAACACCTGTAACTGCCGATGCAGTTCTGGTAAATGACGGAACAGGTGGAGCCGGCAATCCTTATGATGCCTGCGAATCAATTATAAATGATCTTACTGGTAAAATTGCTGTGATAGAAAGAAGCGGCTGTACACCACCAGCTTCTTATTTTGTAAACAAAGCCTACAAAGCACAACTGGCAGGTGCTGTAGGCGTAATCTTTATTTTTAATCAGCCTGGTAATAATGTAGTTACAATGGGATTACCTGCCGGCCCTAACCCAACTATTACCATTCCTTTAATGCTGGTATCAAATAGTTACGGTAATACCCTTAAGGCCGAGATATTGGCTGGTCCTGTAAATGTATCGATGAGTGAGCAAACCGTTATTGTGAATGATACCTGTTCTTTTGCTTCTATAAGCTTTACCGAAACCTTTACACCCGGCAGTTGCCCGGCTAATTCCAATTTAGTAAGAACATGGACTGCAACTGATCAATGTGGTAACGCGACATCAGCATCGCAAACGATATCAATAGTTGATACTACGCCACCCGTTATCACAGTGCCGGCTGATACAACTTTGCAGTGTACCGATCCATTACCACTCATGCCGTTGAACATCAACAGCAGCCCTAACAATATTGCAGGTACTTATAATGTTGGTACTGCCGTTTTTGGTGCGCCACTAACATCAACACCTGTAACAGCCGATGCCGTGCTTGTGAACGACGGAACAGGCGGAGCCGGTAACCCTTATGATGCCTGCGAATCAATAATAAATGACCTTACAGGCAAAATTGCAGTTATAGAAAGAAGTGGCTGCACACCACCAGCCAGCTATTTTGTGAACAAAGCTTATAAAGCACAACTGGCGGGAGCTGTAGGTGTTATCTTTATCTTCAACCAACCCGGCGACCAGGTAGCAACAATGGGACTACCCCCAGGCCCGAACCCAACAATTACAATACCGTTGCTACTGGTATCAAACAATTACGGTAATACATTAAAGGCCGAATTGTTAGCAGGTACGGTTAATGTATCTATGAGTGAACAAACTGTGTTTGTGAATGATGCCTGTTCTTTTGCTTCCATCAGTTATTCAGAAAGCTTCTCACCTGGCAGTTGCCCGGCCAATTATAATTTAGTAAGAACCTGGACAGCAACTGACCAGTGTGGTAATGCGACATCAGCATCACAAACAATATCTATAGTTGATACGACGCCACCGACTATTACTGTACCTGCAAATATTACTTTGCAATGTAGCGATCCGTTACCCCTGATGCCATTGAACATCAACAGCAGCCCTAATTTTATAAACGGAACTTACAATATTGGTACAGCGGTTTTCGGAGCGCCATTAACCTCAACACCGGTAACAGCTGATGCCGTTTTGGTGAACGATGGAACAGGAGGAGCCGGTAATCCATATGATGCCTGTGAATCAATTATAAATGATCTTACGGGTAAGATTGCTGTGATAGAAAGAAGCGGTTGTACACCACCGGCTTCTTATTTTGTGAACAAAGCCTACAAAGCCCAACTGGCCGGTGCTGTAGGTGTTATTTTCATCTTTAACCAGCCCGGCGACCAGGTTGTAACAATGGGTTTACCTCCCGGCCCAAATCCTGCTATTACCATTCCATTAATGTTGGTATCAAACAATTATGGTAATACATTAAAGGCCGAACTGTTAGCAGGCACGGTGAATGTATCTATGAGTGAACAAACTGTACTGGTGAATGATGAGTGCTCGTTTGCATCCATCAGCTTTACAGAAAATTTTGTGCCGGGTAACTGTCCATCCAATTATAGTTTAGTAAGAACCTGGACAGCTACAGATCAATGTGGCAATGCAGCAAGTGCATCACAAACAATAACTATAACCGACAATACGCCACCCACATTAACGGTACCGGCAAATTTAACCTTACAATGTACTGATCCGCTGCCATTAAAGCCTTTGGAAATAAACAGCAGCCCTAACTTTATTGATGGTACTTATAATATTGGTACTGCCGTGTTTGGGGCGCCATTAACACCCACACCTGTAACAGCAGATGCTGTTTTGGTAAACGATGGAACAGGCGGAGCCGGTAACCCTTATGATGCCTGCGAATCGATAATCAACGACCTGACTGGCAAGATAGCTGTTATTGAGAGAAGTGGTTGTGTGCCGCCTGCCAGCTATTTTGTTACCAAAGCTTATAAAGCCCAACTGGCAGGTGCCGTGGGTGTGATATTTATTTTTAATGTACCTGGCAACCAGGTAGCTACTATGGGACTGCCACCCGGGCCCAACCCAACTATTACAATACCTTTAATGCTGGTATCAAATACCTATGGTAATACACTTAAGGCAGAGATACTTGCGGGCCCTGTAAATGTATCTTTATCTGCCCCAACAGTAACTGCAACCGATAATTGTTCTTTTGCAACCATTACGCATCAACAAACATTTACACCGGGAAGCTGTCCGTCAAATTATACACTTACAAATACCTGGACAGCTACTGATCAGTGTGGTAATGCAACATCAGCATCGCAAACAATTACGATAGCAGACACTACCAGGCCAACATTAACTGTGCCTTCAGATGTAACATTGCAATGCACTGATCCGTTGCCAATAAAACCATTAGAAATCAACAGCAGCCCCAATTTTATAGAGGGCACTTATAATGTAGGCACCGCAGTGTTTGGTGCGCCACTTACATCAACTCCGTTAACTGCGGATGCTATTTTAGTAAATGACGGAACTGGTGGCGCAGGTAATCCTTATGATGCCTGCGAATCTATCATTAACGATCTGACAGGCAAGATTGCTGTTATAGAAAGAAGTGGTTGTACACCACCTGCTTCTTACTTTGTGAACAAGGCTTACAAAGCACAACTGGCGGGAGCTGTGGGAGTTATCTTCATCAGCAACCAGCCCGGTAATTATATCTTCAATATGGGTTTACCTGCAGGCCCCAATCCAACAATCACTATTCCATTGATGCTGGTATCAAATGGTTATGGAGCTGGTTTAAAATCAGAGTTGTTGGCCGGGCCGGTTAATGTATCGCTATCGGCACCAACAGTAGTGGCAAGCGATGTATGTTCTTTTGTATCAATCACACATCAGCAAACATTTACGCCGGGTGGCTGCGGCAGTAATTTTACAATTGTAAATACCTGGACAGCTACCGACCAGTGCGGCAATGCAACTACCGCATCGCAAACCGTAACATCTGTAGATAACACGGCACCAACGTTAACCGTACCGGCAAATGTTACCCTGCAATGCAATACTCCTCTTCCGTTGGAGCCGTTACATGTTAACAGCAGTCCTAATAGCCTGACCAGCACATACAATGTGGGTACGGCAATATTTGGTGCACCACTTACATCAACACCGGTAACTGCCAACGCCATTATGGTAAACGACGGAACGGGTGGAGCAGGTAACCCTTATGATGCCTGTGAATCGATCATTAATAGTTTAACCGGTAAGATAGCAGTGATTGAAAGAAGTGGTTGCACACCACCAGCCAGTTATTTTGTGAACAAAGCTTACAAAGCACAGCTGGCCGGGGCCGTGGGTGTTATCTTCATCAGTAATGTGCCTGGTAATTATGTATTCAACATGGGTCTTCCTGCAGGGCCTAACCCCACCATTACAATACCGTTAATGCTGGTATCAAATAACTATGGTGCTACATTAAAAGCCGGCATACTTGCAGGCACGGTAAATCTTTCTTTATCTGCACCAACGGTAATAGCAAGCGATGCCTGTTCTTTTGTTGCCATCACACACAGTAAAACAACAACTGCAGGCACTTGCCCATCAAACTATACAATTACAAATACCTGGACAGCTGCCGATCAGTGTGGTAATACCAGTACTGCATCGCAAACCATAACAGTAGTTGATAATGTGGCGCCTGGGGTAACCTGTAAAGCAAATCAAACAAGGTTAACCGGCAACGGGTACTGCATTTATACAGCATCAGGCTCAGAGTTTGATGTATTGAGTGCAACTGATAATTGTGCCGGCCCGGTTAGTTTATCTTATACGTTAAGTGGTGCAACTTCAGGTTCGGGCAGCAATACATTGAGTGGAGCCGTATTTAATACCGGAGTAACAACAGTAAACTGGAAAGCAACTGACGGATGTGGCAATTTTGCAACCTGTTCTTTTACAGTTACCGTAAACGACAATCAGAATAATACCAATTATATTATTTACGCAAAACAACAAGCAAGCTTTGACCAGAATAATTTTATTGGAGGGGATGTAGGCGTTAGTTCAACAACAGGTACTGCAGAATTCGATAAGTATGACGTTTTGGATCCGTTTAAAGTGAGGGCAAAAAATATCACTGTTAAAACCCCTTCAAGTGTTAACAACCGTGTTTACAGTGCTGCAAACGATGGCCCGGCACCAGCCTTTATGGTTTACAACGGAAATACATCAGGCTTGAGCAATGTAACGGTTAGTTCCAACGGTGTTCTTAACGGAAACTGGAAAGATGTAAAAGTTAAGAAAGGTGTTGTGGTAACCATCAATGGAAATAATTTTGGGGTTATAACAATCGAAGAAGGTGCCACTGTAACCTTTGGAGCTACCCTTATTAATATGGCAGAACTGAAAGTTGAAAGCGGCAAGAAGAACGTGAACAAAACAAGGGTAATCTTTAATGGCCCCTCATCTGTAAAGGTGAAAACTAAAGTAACTGTGGAAGATGATTGCCTGGTTAATTCCGGCGGGCCAAAAGTAACTTTCTATTTGGGTGATAATAATGCAGATGAAGAAAAGTTCAGGGTTAAGGGGAATAATTCTGATATCACGGCAAATATTATGATACCCAACGGAAAATTAAAGATCGACGGCGGAAAAGCTGACAGGCCGGTTAATATGACAGGTTGGTTTATTATAGAAAAACTAGAAGCCGGAAAATATGTTTACTGGAACAAATACAGTTGCAATAATGAAGAAGCCCGGTCTGCATTTGTAAGTGCAGATAATGAACCAGTAAAAGAAGCTACCATTGAAGTGCAGGAAATTGTTGTACAACCTTCGGTTGATGAGTTCAGGGTAAATGCATATCCTAACCCATCGGCATACGATTTTGGTATTATTGTGCACAGCAAAAACAATGAACCAATACGGGTAAGGATTCTGGATGCTTCCGGAAGAATGTATGGAACCATCAGAACTGTAACCAAAGGTACTGTCATCAAACTTGGCAGCGAGCTGAAAAGCGGAACCTATTTTGCCGAAGTGGTGCAGGGAAATAACAGGAAAACTGTAAAACTTATAAAACTCAATTAATTTTTAGCTGATTAATTATCAAAGAGGCTGTTTTAAAAACAGCCTCTTTTTTGTAAAGCCATTTCATTTTTTATGAAACGGATCATACATTAAGGATGTTTAGCTATATTTAAGAAATTAATTTTGTAAAAAGATAAACAATGGCAACAACAAAAATTACAGTAAACAGCAACGGG
The DNA here is from genome assembly GCA_016786725.1 of Ferruginibacter sp. Taxonomy (GTDB): domain Bacteria; phylum Bacteroidota; class Bacteroidia; order Chitinophagales; family Chitinophagaceae; genus Ferruginibacter. The sequence goes on from JAEUVU010000014.1 coordinate 11,167, forward strand.
TCAATAAAAGTAGAAGGCGATTTTGAAATTGTAGATAAGAATGGAAAAACTTATAATTTACAGGGAAGAGAAATCATCTCTATCTGTCGTTGCGGCTTATCTCAAAACAAGCCTTTTTGCGATGGAAGCCACAAAGGGCATTTTGAACATGAAGCCGTTGCTTTTGATCTGCCGCCTAAAAAGGTGAACTAAGTATCTTTCTGTTCAATTCTCTTTTCAATTCTTCTGTCTGGTGTAAACCAGATGATGGCTACAATTACGTAGAAAGAAAAACCGATCCAGGGATGAATAAAACTACAGCCAATCCCTGTCATGTATAAAACAACAGAAGCAATTCCTTTTTTGTCTTTTCCGATGGCTGTTGAAAGCGTTGAATCTTTTCCGTGAATAGAAGTGAGGCAATGTGCCAGGATATAATAAGCCACGCCAGCCATCAGCAGTATAAACCCATACAGTATTACCGTCCATTTGCTGAAATGGTTTTCGCCCATCCAGGCAGTAGCAAAAGGAACCAGCGATAACCAAAATAATAAATGCATGTTTGACCAAAGTACAACACCGCTTACTTTATGAACTGCCTGCAGTAAATGATGGTGATTGTTCCAGTAAATGCCGATATAAACAAAACTTAAAACGTAGCTCATAAAAACAGGTAGCAGCGGCTTCAGGTCGTCTGGGGTATTACCATGCGGAATTTTTAGCTCCAAAACCATGATGGTGATGATGATGGCAAGTACGCCATCGCTGAATGCTTCTAATCTGCCTTTGCCCATGAGTTGAGTTTTATGGATTGTAATTTATGATGAGTTGCAGGATTAAAAAAGTTTGTCTTTATGAGTTTGCAATTTTATCAACCTTTCCTTTAATTAATTGCTTTCGCCTCCCCAGCCGGTGGGCTGCGTACCTGTGACGGCACTCTATTTGCTTCTTTGGAAAAATAGGCTACGCATTTTTCCAATCCCGACTTTGTCGGGACCGAACCAAATAATGCGCCTTACACAGGTACTGTTGGAGATAATTCAATAGTTCAGAGAAATATGGTTATTGATTTCTTCGCTTTGAGAAAAGATGAGCAGAGATAAGATGTACAAGAGTGCGACGCCAATGAAGATGCACAAAGTGATGCAGCTGGTTACCAAAGAATAAAAATAGAGCGAAGCTATATTCATAAAATAAAAAAATCCTCCCTGCAAGTGCAGAGAGGATTTTTTTATTAAGCTTGTGTTGTTATTGATTAATAACCGCCGCTGTTGTAGCCGCCACCGCCACGGTTCCCACCGCCGCCGTAACCACCACCACGGTTTCCGCCGCCGTAGCCACCTTTTTTGTAGCCACCGCCACCACCGTAGCTGCGTTTTGGACGATCACCTTCAGCACGTGGCTGAGATTCATTAACGATCAACTTACGGCCCTGAACTTCAGTTTCGTTTAATGCAGCGATTGCAGCTTTGGCAGCTTCATCGTCTTCCATTTCAACAAAACCAAAGCCTTTACTGCGGCCGTTCATTTTGTCTTTCAAAATTTTAGCGCTTGTTACAGCACCGTGCTCTGTGAAGAGATTCATTAAATCGTCATCAGTCATTGACCAACTAAGATTTCCTACATAAATGTTCATTGTAAAACTTTTTAAAAATAAAAATGATAATGACTTAGTTGTTACAATGCACTGAATCGGACTTCAAAAAAGCTACTTCAGTCAATAGCGAAAAACTAAAACCATTAATTAACAAAGTAAAGATAGGTTTTTCCTTATAAAATAGCCAATTAACGCTTAAAATAATTGAAGCATATAAAATATTTGGACAAATTATTGTAATTCACCCAAAAAAATAATCAATTTATTTGTTTTTGATTAATTATAATTACTTATCTTCGAAATTATTCAATGGAAAATATAGCAAATCATACCAATTTTAAAGATTCGGCTACTGCTGCAGGCTGCAGTATTACTACAGGCACAACTACCACCACAACCCGTTAGGGTTGTACATTTTCATATAAAACACTGGGCAATCGCTATAATCCGTTAAACGGATATCAATCTTTACATTAATTCATAATCATACATTTTATGCAGGTTTTAAAATTCGGAGGCAGTTCAGTTGCAAATGCTGAAAACATAAATAAAGTTGTTGAGATTATTAAAAGCAAAATGGCAGATGCAAAAACAGTGGTGGTTGTTAGTGCTCTGGGAGGCATAACAGACCTCTTGCTTAAAACGGCTGCATTGGCCGAGGCTAATGATGAGGAATATAAAAATTTGCTGCAGGAAATTGAGAGCAAACATTTATTGGCAGTGAAAGAACTAATACCGGTGCAGGCACAAAGCAGTGTGCTAAGCCTGGTGAAAACCATCTGCAACGAGATTGAAGATATATGCAATGGTATTTTTTTACTGAGAGAATTATCGGTAAGAACGAAGGACAGGATCGTTAGTTATGGAGAATTGATATCGTCACAAATTATTGCTGCTAAATTGAATGCTGCTGACTTGAAAGCTGAATGGAAAGATGCCAGGGAAATAATTGTTACGGATAGTAGCTTTGGAAAAGCAACGGTTGATTTTGCTGCCACGAATAAAAAGGCAGTTTCTTATTTTGATGCATCTGCCTCCTCTTTATTTATTATGCCCGGTTTTATTGCTGCTGATAAAAATAATGTTACTACAACTTTGGGGAGGGGCGGATCTGATTACACCGCTGCAATTTTGGCTGCTGCTGTTGATGCAAAAGTGTTGGAAATATGGACAGATGTTAGCGGCATGATGACTGCAGACCCAAGACTGGTAAATAACATCAAACACATTCCCCAGATATCTTACCAGGAAGCGATGGAGCTTTCGCATTTTGGCGCTAAAGTAATTTATCCGCCAACTATACAGCCGGTAATGAAAAAGGGAATACCCGTTTGGATAAAAAACACTTTTTCGCCTGATGAAGTTGGAACTGTCATTAAAAATGAAGCCACAGTAACCGGCACAAGCATACAAGGAATTTCCAGCATTAATAATATTGTATTATTGAGTTTGGAAGGTAGTGGCATGGTGGGCATTCCGGGCTTTTCAAAAAGATTGTTTGAGGCGTTGGCGAATGCATCTATTAATGTGATACTGATAACACAAGGCTCCTCGGAACATTCTATTTGTGTGGGTGTGGATGAACATGCCAGTGCAAAAGCAAAAGAAGTTGTGGATGCGGCTTTTGCTTACGAGATAGAAACCGGTAAAGTTGATCCTATCATTGTTGAGAAAGATCTATCGATCGTTGCGATTGTTGGTGATCATATGAAGAACCATTCAGGTATCAGCGGCAAAATGTTTGCTGCGTTGGGTAGAAATGGTGTGAGCATTCGTGCCATTGCGCAGGGATCATCTGAAAGAAATATTTCGGCTGTTATAAGCACCGCTGATGTTAAAAAAGCCATCAATGTTTTGCATGAAGAATTTTTTGAAACAACTTACAAGCAGGTGAATTTATTTATTGCGGGTTTAGGAAATGTTGGACAAAAATTTTTAGACCAGTTACAACAGCAAAAGCAATTTTTGCAGGATAAGTTACGACTGCAAATTAGAGTTGTAGGCATCGCCAACAGTAAGAAAATGTATTTTAATGAAGAAGGAGTTGATATTGCCAACTGGCAATCGGAAATACAAAAAGGAGAAGCGATGAATTTGGCAGCATTTGTATCAACCATTCAAAATAAAAATTTACGTAACTCAGTTTTTGCAGATGTTACAGCCAATGATGAACTGGCAACTGTGTATGGTGATCTGTTACAAAAAAGTATTTCGGTGGTGGCATGTAATAAAGTAGCGGCATCCTCATCTTATGCTTATTATAAAAGGCTGAAAGATCTTGCCAATGAGTTCAATAGCCAGTTTTTGTTTGAAACCAATGTTGGAGCAGGCTTGCCTATTATTGGTACGCTAAAAGACCTGCTGCACAGTGGAGACAAAATAAACAGGATACAGGCTGTTTTGAGTGGCACGCTTAATTTTGTTTTTAATAATTATGATGGAAGCCGAAGTTTTGCATCGGTTGTAAAACAAGCTCAGGATGAAGGATGCACCGAGCCAGATCCAAGACTTGATTTGAGTGGCAAAGATGTGATGCGTAAGATAATGATCCTTGCAAGAGAATCAGGTGAACAACTGGAGATGGACGACATCAGCAATAATTCTTTTATGCCGGAAAGTTGTATGACCGGATCTGTTGATGATTTTTATGCAGCTATGGAAAAAGAAGAAGCACATTTTAAAAAGATACTGGATGCTGCAAAAGCGGCCGGTAAGAAATTAAAATTCATTGCCGGTTATGATAACGGCAAAGCAGCCGTAGGTCTGCAACAGGTAGATGAGCAAAGCGATTTTTATCATTTGTATGGAAAGGATAATGTTGTTTTGTTCTACACTGAAAGATATCCTTTACAACCATTAGTTATAAAAGGAGCCGGTGCAGGCGCTGAAGTAACAGCATCAGGAGTATTTGCAGACATTATAAGGGTTGCAAGTGTATAAATTTAAACTATGAAAAAAATTACGGTACATTCTACTGCAGGAGTTGGCAACCTGGTATGTGGTTTTGATGTTATTGGTATGGCCATCAACGAGCCTTATGATAAAATAACAATTCAACTTTCGGATTTGCCGGGTATCAGGATAAAACATACTGATGAATTTGGTTTACCGGAAGATCCTGAAAAAAACCTGATTGGCATCTGCTTACAGGCTTTAATAAATGCGGGTGATGAGCAAACAGGATTTGATGTTACGGTACACAAAAATATTAGGCCAGGAAGCGGCTTAGGCTCCAGTTCGGCAAGTTGTGCTGGTGCCGTAGTAGCAGCCAATGCTTTACTAAATAACAGGTTTTCAAAAAATGAATTGCTGGAATTTGCTTTGGAAGGCGAGATAGTTGCTTCAGGCGGAAGGCATGCTGATAATATTGCCCCTGCTATTTTTGGAGGCATAACAATTGCAAGGCCAACAGATCCTTTTGATATTATTTCTTTACCGGTGCCAACCAATTTATATGTAACAGTGGTTCACCCGCAGATCGAAGTTAAAACTGCTGATGCCCGTAAAATACTTCCCAAAGAAATTCCCATGAAGAGTGGAATCAATCAATGGGCCAATGTGGCAGGTTTGGTAACAGGGATTTTTAAAAATGATAAAGCTTTGATAGGGCGTTCGCTTGTGGATGAAGTTGCGGCACCTTTTCGCAGTAAACTGATACCTGGTTACAATGATGTGATGAATAAAAGTTTACAGGCTGGTGCATTAGGAGGAGGTATTTCAGGCAGCGGACCAAGTATGTTCATGCTTTCTGAAAGTTTAGCGATTGCTGATAGCGTTGAAAAATGTATGCAGGAAGTGTATAAAAAACTGCAAATCGATTTTAAAACCTATGTGACAACTATTAATCCGCAAGGCGTAAAAATTATAGAGAGCGAATGAAAATAGAATTTTAGTTCTATAAAGTAAATACTGTCAGGTTGAGCTTGTCGAAACCGGTGCTACTAAGCTTAACCCGTCTTCGACAAGCTCAGACTGACAACTTTTCAAACTTATACACTGAGAATAAGATGAAATATTACAGTCTGAATAAACAATCCCCTGTTGCAGATTTTGCAACTGCAACCATACTGGGACAAGCGCCTGATAAAGGATTGTATTTTCCTGAAATCATTCCGCAGGTTAGCAAAGAACTGATTGATAATATAGAAAACTATTCCAATGAGGCGATTGCTTTTGAAGTTATCAAACCCTACATCGGTGATGCTATACCAAAGGACGTTTTGGAAAAAATCGTTGCTGAAACAGTAAGCTTTGAAATTCCTTTAGTAAAAATTACTGATGCTATTTTTTCGCTGGAATTATTTCATGGGCCAACACTTGCCTTTAAAGATGTTGGTGCCAGATTCATGAGTCGCTGTTTGGGTTATTTTGCAACTCAATCTCAAACGAAAGAAAAGATAACTGTCTTGGTTGCAACTTCCGGCGATACCGGCGGTGCCGTTGCCAATGGTTTTTATGATGTGGAAGGAGTGGAGGTTGTTATCCTCTATCCATCCGGCAAGGTGAGTTCGGTACAGGAAAAACAATTAACAACACTTGGTAAAAATATTCATGCGCTTGAAGTTGACGGAACATTTGATGAATGCCAGCAAATGGTAAAAGCGGCTTTTGCTGATGTTGAACTCAATCAAAAAATAAAACTTACGTCTGCCAATTCAATTAACGTAGCAAGATGGCTGCCGCAGCAGTTCTATTATTTCTATTTGTACAAACAATGGAAAGATAAAACCAACCCACCCGTAGTAACTGTGCCCAGCGGAAACTTCGGAAATATCTGTGCAGGCTTGCTTGCACAACAATCCTGCTTACCTATTAAACATTTTATTGCAGCCTGCAATGTAAATGACACAGTTCCCGATTTTTTACGCACCGGCAATTATCAGCCCAAAAAAGCAGTACCCACCATTTCTAATGCCATGGATGTTGGTGACCCAAGTAATTTCATCCGCATCATGCAAATGTTTTATCATCAAAAAAATAGTCTTGATAAAACATTAACCGGTTTCACCATCACCGATAATGAAACAAAGGAAACCCTGGTTTCTGTTTTAAAAAAACATAACTATTTACTTGATCCTCATGGAGCAGTTGCATACAATGCCTTACAACAATACCATGCTCAGCATCCAAATGCAAAAGGAGTGATTTTAGAAACTGCACACCCGGTTAAATTTTATGATGTTATTGAACCTTTGACCAATCAAAAAGTTCCGGTGCCAGCTTCAGTTGAGGAACAGATCAAAAAAGAAAAAATGAGTGTAAAGATCAGTGCCGATACAAATTTGCTTAAAGAATTCTTATTAAGATAATCGTATAGTATCTTATGAATTGCGCCGCCCTGAAGGGCGGCGCAATTGAAGCAATAATAAAGGCCCTGCATTTGCAAGGCCTTTCTATAAATTCCAAAGTAAAAATTACTCAGCTATTACTTCAAACTCAACTTCAGTTTCGTTACCGTTACCAAAATCAATATTTGCTTTGTAAGTACCCAGTTCTTTTACTTCGTCAACAATAGTGATGCGGCGACGGTCAATTTCGTAGCCCTTTTGTTCTTTAATTGCACGTGCAATCTGAACAGAAGTTACACTACCGAAAATTTTACCGCTTGTACCGGTTTTAGCACCAATCTTTAATGCACCTTCTTTCAAAACAGCAATAACGCTGTTGATCTCGGCCATTAATTTGGCTTCTTTCTTTGCCTGTTGTTTTTTCTTCTCTTCCATCATTTTCATGTTAGAAGGGCTTGCTTCAACAGCAAATTTCTGAGGGATCAGGTAGTTACGGCCGTAACCGTTCTTAACAGTTACCAGTTCGTTTGCTCCACCTAAGTTGTTTACATCCTGTATTAGTATTACCTGCATTTTGTTTGCATTTTTACCCAATCACGCCTTTGGCGAGACTTTCTCTATTTAAAGGTTAGGGTGGTTAAGAAAATTTTATTTTAAAAGATCAGTAACGTACGGTAAAATCGCCATTTGACGGGCCTTTTTAACTGCATCGCCCACTTTACGCTGGAACTTCAAAGAGTTACCGGTAATACGGCGAGGCAATAATTTACCTTGTTCGTTAATGAATTTCTTCAGGAATTCTGCGTCTTTGTAATCAATATAATGGATACCCATTTTCTTGAAACGGCAGTATTTCTTCGGACGTTTCTCCTGCTTAATGGCAGTAAGATATTTTATTTCATTTTTTGCCATGGCTTAAGCTGGAGTTTTTTCGTTAGTAAATTTGCCGCCACTTCTCTTTTTCGCATTGTAATCGACGGCGTACTTGTCGAGTGCAGTGTACATGTGACGCATCTGCGATTCGTCACGTAAAAGTTGAATTTTCAACTTTTCATTGAAGCTGGATGGCGCTTTATACTCCATTACCCAATAAAGACCAGTGGTCTTTTTGTCAATGGGATAGGCCAGTGATTTCAGTCCCCAAGGGTTGCTGTGCAACACCTCACCACCGTTTTCTGTAACGAGGTCGGCATACTTTTTCTGAGCGGCTTTAAACTCGTCTTCAGAAAGCACAGGGGTAAAAATCACCATCAATTCGTAGTTGTTCATTTCCCTGATTGATTTTTGGTTTAAAAATGTTGTTAATCCGTTTTTTGTAACGGGCAGCAAAGGTAAGGGATTTAGCCCTTTTTCGGGCATTAATTGGAGATTATTTTAGTACAAGCTTCAGTTTTTCATGGCATGATCGTGTGTCACAATCCCTGCCTGCCGACAGGTAGGCTTTTATTGGCAATACTGCTATTGGGCATTTATCTAAGTATATAAAAGCCTTACTCATTCAAATTTACTTAAATTTGCCATAAATAATTGATTTTTATTGTTTTACTGGTTCTGTAGAAACCATAGGTTGGTAGAAAAATGCTCTAAAGTTTAATTAAGTGCCGTAGGCACGACAGAACTCTAGGCCTTGCGAACCTACGGCACACCAAAACCATAATATTCTAAATTTCAACCAACCTGATATGCATTCGGCATAAAATACATTCATTATTTCTTTATCAACCTATAAACCGGATACCTGTTATGCCCCGGCTCATAATATGGCGAATTTTTATAAATAAAATCCAATTGCGCCGAACTGTTCGCCGCAAATTTTTCATCAGTTTTCTTCTTTTCCTCCAGTTTTACTTTTAAAGCCGGGTCTTTTTTCAAAACCTCAGCCGCCAGATCATCCCAGCGGTAATCACTGTAGCCCTCTTTTTGCTGTAAAACTGCATCAAAAAAGTTCCAGGCAAAAAAACTGTCGTCACCAGTTGGTTCCAGCATTTCTACTAAATAACGATTGGCAGGTTGATTTAGGTAAATAATGTAATCACCTTTTAAAAATCTTATTTTCTGGTTACCGGCAGTAACTTTTACAGCTGAATTTTTATGATGTTTTTCATAAGGCCTGGGCATTGCTTTATAATCGTCAATACGATAAGCATCCACATTGATTACTGTATCATTCTTAAATTGCTGCATTACAACATTATTCAGCTTTAACAGGTCAATCACCCCATACCATCCCTGCGGAATAACATAGGCTGCAGGTGCATCAATAAAATTTGAAGCATTGAATACATTGAAAAATTTTACCTGTTTGGTAAATGGTTTGCTCCGGTCGTAAAACATTCTGTTCATCCCGGTTGCATCGCTTGGCTTAAAAGCCTGCTCATATCCTTTAAAATTCACAAAAGTGAATTTAGTTGTATCAAGATTCCATTTGAAAGGAAAAGCTTTTGCATTTGTTACTTCTGCTCTTGCTTTTTTGCGTTCTGCAATTAATTCGGTTGCATTGGCAGAAGCCCTTTCGATCACCGTTTGAGAAAAAGCATAAGTTGATAAAACCCTTTGCTTAAAAGGTTTCAGCATATGCGTTTCGGGCACAAAACCTATGGTTTGAAATAAAGCCGCATAACCGGATGAATATCTCGGGGGATCATAAAACATCACCATGCCTCTGTCAGGGCTGGCCGTTTCAAAACTTACATAGGGCACCATGTCCCAGCTTTTTTCACTCATGCCTTTGTATAGTTGCGGCTCAAAAGTACGCTTCAGCCATTCTCCCAATGAGCCGCCCAGTTTATCATATTGTGTGGTAAGCAGTGTCATCACATGCTGGTAATCGGCACCATCGCTAACGTGGTTGTCAATTAAAATATCGGGATCAAGCAAATGAAAAATCTGGGCAAATGCTTTTGCCTCCCTGCTGTCGTTTTTTGTAAAGTCGCGGTTCAGATCCAGGTTCTGACTATTGCCTCTAAAGCCATACTCTAACGGTCCGTCCTGGTTGGCTCTTGAATAAGAATTGCGGTTCAAACAGCCACCAATATTATACACTGGTATAAAACCCAGCGCAACATTATCGGGCAGTTTAATTTTGCCGGTAACTATATCTCTCACCAGCATCATACTTGCATCTATACCATCTGGCTCACCGGGGTGAATGCCATTGTTAATCAGAATTACAGCTTTGTTTTGTTTGTGCCATTGTGCAGCATCAAACTTGCCATCGTTGCTAACGAGCACCAGGTGCAAAGGGTATCCTGCATCGGTCATGCCCATTTCTTTTACCAAAACTTTGGTTGATGCTTTATCGAGATTTTTATACCAATCAATCGCTTCAAAGTAAGTGGCACTTTCCAGGCCATTGCTTTTTTCAAAGCGGCATTGTTGTGCATTGCTGTTATAAAAAAAAGAAATGGATATTGTAAAAAGAATAAAATTTTGCATCATATTTAATTTTGTGAGTTGATTAACCCTGTCGGCGGTTGCAAACCCCTACAGGGTTAATGAAGCCGTATTTTATTTTAACCGCCGACAGGGTTTTTAACCGCTGTCGGGGTTAAATAAACCGGACTGCAAAATTGTACAGCCCGGTTTAACAAACGAGGATCGAATTGTAAATTACTTAATAATTACAAAAGACTGATTGATGAGGTAAGAGGTATTGCTGATCTTAATAAAATACCTGCCGGGAGCAAGATGGTTTACATTCAGGTCAATATTTTTTTGCCGGTCTGCAACCTGCTGCTGTATTACAATACGGCCCGACAGGTCTGCAACAATCAATTGACTGTTTTCTGTTAAAGCTGTTTGGAGTTTTACAATGAGTTTGTCTTTTGTTGGGTTAGGAAAAATCAGTGCATTTGAAAAATTATTTGCAATACGTACCGAAACAATTTTACTGTTACTGAACTTTCCATCAATATCAATCATTTTCAACCGGTAAAAAACGGTGTTGACGGCTGGCAAATTATAATCAGTAAAAGAATAGTTTGCCAGGTTTCTTCCTGCTACTTCTCCAATTTTATAATACCCGGCTCCATCAGTGCTTCTTTCAATTTCATATCTATTAAAATTGGCCTCATTGGTAGCATACCATTTTAGTAAAACCGATTCATTATTTTTTTGTGCAGTAAAATCAATCAGCGTTACCGGTAATAAACCGGTGCATTGCCAAACCTGGTAAACATACTCGGGGTGATCAATGAAAGGATTGCGGTTTCCCTGCAAAGCAAAAACAGCATTGTTACGTGCAATTTCTTTTGCACTTACCGGGTCGGCAAGGTGCCAATCAAACAACATTTTAATATACCAGTCATCCAATGCAGGATAAGCAGTGCCATTCAAAATATCATTGGCATTACCATTTCCCTGCCAGCCGGCAACCTGGCTTTGATACCTGGTAACCATATACAATTGCCCTCTTGCCAGGTCACCTTTATATTCATTCCTCGGCTCAAACACAACGCCGCTAAAGCCCGGATAGGTATTGGGCCCAAGTTTGCCACCATTTTGTGATGTCCAGGTTGGAGCGCTTACGGTACCGTAAGGCTGATTACCTCTCCTGTTATTTACATATCCATCTGTAGGAAAAAGATGATTCAGATCTGTGTACATGGGGTAACCATCATTAAACCATGATTTGGGAAATGAATGCTCCCTGTTATAACAATCAGCTTCCGAATTATAGTTACCGCATTGGTTTGTTCCGTAAGTATAGGTATAAGGTTCGGCGCCAGCCGGGTTATCGCTGTACATATCCCAAATAATGTCGGCTGTGTTTGCATCGTTGCGGTGCATATCGGTTGTTTCATAAGCTGTCCACACTTCCCCATAAGTAAGCTCGTTGTAGTTTGCAGAAATGATATTGAACAATGCAGTCTTTAAAGGGCCACAGGTTAAACCAACTGCTGCATCATAATATCCGGCAGGAATTCCTGAAGGATCATTGGTTGTTGTGGCGCTGCCATCTAAAGAAATAGTATTATAAAAAGGTTCGCCGGAGCATTCTGCATTTACAGAAAAAACAAAGATATAGTAAGGCGTACTCACAGTTAATCCGCTTGCAGTAAATGAGGTTGAGCTCGTATAATTTATAATAGTGCCTCCGCCAAAACTCTGGCCTGCTGTATAGGTTACACCATTTACCGGTGAAGCTGATAAAGTAGAACTGGTACTGATTACAGACAGATACCTGTTTGCACTGGCCTCACCGGTAAACGACCCTGCGATAACAGTATTACTAGCTGTTAAATTGAGGTTGGCAGGAGGCAATGAAGGCGTTGTACAGGCAGGCAGTGATGCGGTTGAAATATTATTTTCCAGCGGGTTTAACTGCAGATAATCAGGCGCACTGCTGCAGTTTTCATTGTTATGTGCAAATAGGTAATAGTAGTAGGTAGTGGCAGGTGTAAGGCTGATATCTGTAAAGATATTTGTAGTTGTACTGGTAACAACTATACCTCCGCCGATCGCATCCCCAGCCAGGTAAAAAGTACCATCAACAGGCCCGGCAGATAAAGTATTGCTTGTACTTCTTACAATTAAATATTCATCTGCAGCCGGTACAGCAAAATCAAAACTGCCGCTGATTGTTGTTGGTGTAGAAGATAAAATTAAATTGGTTGGCTGATTTGTTGGTTCTGTACAAGCAGGAGCAGCGCCCCCAATGCTGATATCATCCAAAGCAATGCGGTCTCTTGAACCTGAGCCGCCAGCTGTGGCCCAGTAAATAAACCTTAGCTGAACAATTGGCTGGTTTTCTGCAGCAACGGGCAGCACTTCTGTATAGGTTTGATTATACCCCACAACCTGGCCTGCAGTGCTGAATGTAGAGGTAGTACCAATATCAATAAAATTTCCACTGGTGCCAATACGGTATTGCAGGGCAATATTATTATCCCACGAAGCCTGCTGAAGAATTAAACGGGCTGTCCATTGTATATCAATATTGGTAGCTCCGGTTGTATTAATGGCTATTACCAAAGCCCCGGCCGATTGCGAACCTGATGCCAGGATGCTAAGGCCATTGGCTGCTTCATCCTTCCAGCCGCCTGAGGCCACTGTTGCATTATAGGGTAAGTCTGCATTTCCGGGAATTAATGTTCTGGTTGTTGGGATGGCTCCTGAGGTAGTTCCAAAACGATGTACAGCAACACCAGCCGGTAAAGTACCACCGGACTGGCTGCTAAAATTAAAAGGTAAAGCCTGGGCAGCAGGGTTTGTTTGCGCAAAACTGAGCGTAAAAGAGAAAATGAATACAATAAGTCCCGCAAATTTTTTATTCATATATGATGCTGAAGATAGGCGGCAAATTTACAGATTAGTTACCGTTAAAGGTTGTGGTTTTTATCAACAAAAAGCCCGTCAATGTAGTATTGACGGGCTTTTAATTATGTTAGTACAAAGAATTACTTTGCCTGGGCATTAATTCTTTTAGCCAGCTTGCTCTTTAAATTAGCCGCTTTGTTTTTATGGATGGTACCACGCTTGGCCAGTTTATCAATCATAGAAGCAACTTTTGGAAAAGCTTCGGTTGCAGCGGCTTTATCGCCTGCTTTCAGGTCACGTATTGCGTTACGGGTTGTTTTACCGTAATAGCGGTTACGTTCGTTACGCTTGGTACTCTGTCTTACATCTTTTTTGGTTGCTGCGTGATTTGCCATTTAATTCTAATTTTTGGGCTGCAAAGATAGGGGAATAATGGACAATTGAGTAATGAATAATGAATAATTTTTTAGTTGCAGGCGCTATTTTGCTTAATTTGAACTTAAAATGACCGTATGAACAAGTATGTTTTGCTTCTTTTACATGTAATATCACTGGTTCTGCTGGGTTTTGGCTGGGTACTTGATATGCTGCACATTGATATTTCGGTACATTATATTATAGATTTCAACCTCTTTAGCGAAAAACGCAGCGTGCTGGGGATGCTTGAAAAACTGTGGAAAGACGGTAATTACTTTCCTTATACCCTCATTTTCCTGTTTGGCATTATCGTTCCGTTGATAAAATCAGGAATTATATTTTACCTGCTGCTGGGTAAAAACCCTGCAGCTAAATGGCAGCGTTTTGTAAGCGCTATCAGTAAATGGGCCATGGCCGATGTATTTGCCATCAGCATATTTGTGGCTTTTTTAGGTGCCAATGCCATGGAAAGCACCAAAGCGGTTTTGCTGCCGGGGTTCTACTATTTTAGCGGCTATGTTATTTTAAGCGGCATTATAGCCGTGCTTTGCGGCAAACTGGTTTCGGAAAAATCTAATCTTTCTTAATTAGCTTTTTCAGTTCATCTATCTGCACCTGCAGATTCTCTATTTGTTTGGTTTGATTTTGAATGATCTGTTGTTGCTCCTGAATGGCTTTTATAGCAATTACACTAAAATTTTGGTAATTGATAGCTTTATAATCGCTTTCTTTTTTTGTATCTACAAAATTGGGGAACACTTTCTCTACATCCTGTGCTATAAAACCATAGCTTAACTGGTCGGTTGGCTTATTGCTTAAATAGTGATACTTCTTTGGTTGCAACAGGGCGATCCTTTGCAGCACATTCTCAACAGGTGCTATGTCTTTTTTTAACCGCAAATCGGATACAGCAGTAAAAGCACCCGTTACATCACTAAAATACCCCCTTGCAGTACCATTAAAATACAGGTTTAAATCATCGCTGGCATCTGGGGCAATTAGCCAATAATTTGTGTTTGCTTTTCTTTCTAACCGGATACCAGCGGTATCATTACTTGGGTAAGCTTCTTTGGTTATTTTAATATGCAAATTGCTAACTGGCGTAGACCTACCTATCCCAACATTTACATTACTGCTGGCACTATTAACACCATCAATACTACCCAGCACCAGGCAATTGCTGCAGCCAACCACCGCTTGTGTACCTATTGCAGTTGCATTTGTTAAGCTTCCGGTACTAACATCTGCATAAGCCCCTATTAGAGTATTTTTTTTTCCGGTACTTACATTTTCCCCGGCGTAATTGCCTATTGCAGTACTAGAGTCACTTATTGCTTGTGTAAGTGCATTGTTGCCTATAGCCGTATTTGCATTGCCATTAATATTGTTTATTAATGCAGCGCTACCTACTGCAGTGTTTTCGTAACCAAATCTATTTGCAGGTAATGCTAAATAACCAATGGCGGTATTGTCGCTTGCCTGGTTGGGCAAGGTTAAGTTTAACCCATTATCCCGTAATGCCCATACACCTACGGCGGTATTTCTTGAGTTACCAAAGCCGTTACCGGAGCCATTACTCATAGCTTCATAACCTATTGCTATATTATGGCTGCCATAAGTTAATTTTCGCATTGCGTATTTGCCAATGGCTGTATTATATTGTTGCGATATGTTACTTGCCATAGCGCTATCGCCAATAGCCAAAGCATAAGTTGATTCATATTGCATAGCGGCATTTTTACCAATGGCCAAATTGTTGTTCATCTTTGACTTAAACAATGCACTATCTCCAATGGCAATATTATAATCTCCCGAAATATTGTTATACAAAGAATTTTGCCCAATTGCAATATTGAGCATCCCATCCTGATTAAACCCAAGTACACTACCTGTACCAATAGCAATATTCCCAAAACCTGAAGCATTAGAATAAAGTGCCATCTTCCCTATTCCAATATTGTTGCTGCCAGATTTATTTCTTTTAAGTGCATTATATCCTATAGCAGTATTGTAGTAGGCATCTGTGGTGGAATCTAACGCTTCATAACCTATGCCTACATTGTAAAAGCCACTAATATTTTGTGACAGTACCTTATTACCAATAGCAGTATTTCCGTCACCTGTAGTGTTATTTGATAATGTCAAATAACCGAGTGCAGTATTTTCGTCGCCAAATTGATTTTTGCCAAGTGACTTTTGCCCCAAAGCCACATTATAGTTACCGCCTATATTATCCTTAAGCGCATAATTACCTATTGCAACATTTAATGAGCCGGTTGTGTTTGCATTCAAAGCGCTATGCCCAACACTTACATTCATAAACCCGGTAGTATTTTTTTCCATTGCATAATTGCCTATGGCAATTGAGCTGTCGGCATTGGTTTTGTTTAAGGCATTGTGACCAATAGCAATAATATCGTTCCCGTTAATATTGTTTTGTAATGAATTGGTGCCTATAGACACATTGTTAAACCCATTTGTGTTTTTTGCCATGGCATTTATGCCCAATGCAATACTATTGGTGCCGGTAGAATTGTTTGCCAAGGCGCTGTCGCCAATAGCAATCATGTCTGAAGATTGATTCAGCCGAAGTGTGTTGTTGCCCAAGGCTATATTATTTTGGGTAAGAGAAGCTACACTATCCATAGCTTTATAACCAATACTTATGTTGTTCCTGCTTTCTGGAGATACCTGAAGGCTTTTATAACCCAAAGCTATATTTCCAAAACCCTGCCCATCGTTTTCCATAGCCTGGGCTCCAATGGCAATGTTTTCTTTTCCATTATTAAATAGAAAGAAGCTGTTTTTCTTTAATGATTTATTGCCTATTGCAATATTGTTAATATCTGCCACAAACAAAATGTTACTTGCTCCCATGGCACTGTCACCAATAGCTATATTATGCCTGCCTGCGCTGGCTACGCTAAATGCATCGCTACCCAAACCAATATTGGAAGTACCATTTACATTTTTTTGCCCTGAATTATTGCCAAAAAATACAATTTTGGAGCTGCTATTGATTACACCAGCCTTTATATTGTTTGTTCGTATCTGTAAAGGTTTATTATCTTTTGTGCCAATAAAGTTTACAGCAGTGTCTGTTAAAAGGTTGCCCTCTGTACTCCAGTTGATATCACTATTTGTGCCACCTTTTAAAAACAGCCAGGCACTTCCGGTATAATAACTAAAAGCTGCACTGTCAGTATCATAAACCATTAGTCCGTTGGCAGGTGTTGCTATTGCAGCCCTTTGTGTAGCAGTTAGCCTTGGTATTAACAGGCCTTTTGCGGTGCTTTTTACATCCAGCAGGGCGCTGGCATTGGCGGTACTGCCGTCGGTATTAATAGCTACCGATTGGGCAAATATCTTTTTTGCCGTTATCGAGAAAAAGAATAAAAGCAAAATAATCTTGATACTTTTCATAATTAATTGTGTTGACTTTATTTTTCCGGATTGTCAGTCTTTCTTTAATAGTTTTTTTATTTCGTCAATTTGCGATTGTAAATTTTCAATGATCTTTTGTTGCTCCTGTAACCCTTTGATGGCCAGCACGGTAAAATACTGGTAGTTGATGCCCAGTCTTTTTTCGCCGTCTTTCATTTCTGTTTCTTTAACCGCATCCGGAAAAATCTTTTGTATATCCTGTGCCATAAAACCATAGCTAAGTGCATCGGCGCTGCTGTTATCTAAATAGCGGTATTGATAAGCCTCCAGTTTATTGATGTTTGTTAATGCGGGGCCAAGCAAAGCGATGTCTTTTTTTAAGCGCCTGTCGGATGGAGTGTACACCCCGCCTGCATTGCCATAAGTGCCTTTTAAGCTGCCGTTGTAATACAGCAGAAGGTCGGAGCTGGCGGCGGTGGTAACATACCAGTCCCAATGGTTGGTGTTTGCAGATGATTCGATACCGATACCATTTTGCACTCCTGTTTGTTTCACCTGAAGGCGGCTGTCGTTGCTGCTCGTTAAGGGTTGTTTGTTGATGCCCATTTCACCGCTGGCAGTATGAATGCGTATGTTCCAGCTGCTAGTTCCGTAATTATAAAACGAGAGGAAATTATCGGTTTCCATACCCAGAAAACCTTTATCTGCGGTGCCTGCATTGTTGGTCCAGGTAATACCATGTGCAAGGCTGCTTACAAGATTACCTTTAAATCGTAAGCGGCCATTACCAATTTCCAGTTTTTCAGAAGGGGCAGTTACACCAATGCCAACTTTGGTATCTGTAGTAGCACTGTTAATGCCGTTGATAGAACCTAATACCATGCTGTTGCTGGCACCTACCATGGCATCGGCACCTATTGCGGTGGCGTTGCTTAATGCATTTGATTGTACATTACTGCCCGAACCAATTGCCGTATTTGAACTGCCGGTGGTATTGGTACTTAAAGAACTATAACCTATAGCCGTATTTGAATTTCCTGTGGTATTGTTGTACAAAGCCTGGTAACCAAAAGCATGGTTAAGGCCTCCAAAAGTATTGTTGCGTAAGGCGGTACTTCCAACAGCAGTATTTCCGATACCAAAGTTCGACATGAGCGCTTCATTACCGATTGCTGAATTATTTTCGCCGGTTGTATTGGCAAATAATGATTTGTATCCTATGGCGATGTTTCTTATTCCCGGATAAGTTCCGTTAAAATTGTAGGAAGCCGAATCGCCGATTGCAATGTTCCTGGTGTCGTTAACAGTGCTATGTAAAGCAGCAGTGCCAATGGCAATATGGCTAAATCCGGCTGCGTTGCTATTTAATGCTTCATGACCTATAGCTATATTGTAACTGCCGTTATTATTATTCTTCAGAGCCGAGTATCCCATTGCAATGTTCGACTGGCCGGTTGTATTGCTTTGCAATGCAAATGCTCCATTGGCAGCGTTATAACTTCCTGAAGTATTGTCTGATAAGGCGCCGTTTCCAGAAGCAATATTGAAACTGCCAGATATATTTTTAGAAAGGCTAAATGCACCTATGGCTGTATTACCCGAAGTGGTTGTGTTTTTAGCTAAAGCACTGCTTCCGATAGCTGTATTGTTACTGCCAGTTGTGTTGGCATACAGTGTCCTGTCTCCAACAGCTGTATTGTCAGCTGCCTGAGTTGTAAATACAGCACCTATTCCGTTGTTATATAGTGCACTATCCCCGATAGCAACAAGATTACTCCTGTTAATATTGTTATACAAAGCACTTACTCCTATAGCAATATTAGAACTGCCGTTATTATTATTCTTCAGAGCCGAGTATCCCATTGCAATGTTCGACTGGCCGGTTGTATTGCTTTGCAATGCAAATGCTCCATTGGCAGCATTATAACTTCCTGAAGTATTGTCTGATAAGGCGCCGTTTCCAGAAGCAACATTGAAGCTGCCAGACAAATTTTTAGAGAGGCTAAATGCACCTATGGCTGTATTACCCGAAGTGGCTGTGTTTTTAGCTAAAGCACTGCTTCCGATAGCTGTATTGTTACTGCCAGTTGTGTTGGCATACAGTGTCCTGTCTCCAACAGCTGTATTGTCAGCTGCCTGAGTTGTAAATACAGCACCTATTCCGTTGTTGTACAAAGCACTGTCGCCCACAGCAACACTAATCCAGCCTGGCGGATTATTTTTTAAAGTGCCCCTGCCCAATGATATTGAACCGGTGGTATCAATTTTACCGGCCAGCCCATTGTTAATCCTGAAAACAAGCGGTCTGTTATCAGTAGTACCCAAAAAATTAGTTGTTGCATTGATGCCGGCATTTCCTTTGGTTGTCCAGCCGGTTGTTGCGCTGCCTGTTTCTTTTAGTAAAAACTTTGCCCACATACTGCCCGTCCACATATAAAACCCGGTACTGTCGGGCATTTGGGCTGTATTGCCGTTTGTATTAATTACAATCAGCCCGGTTGCCGGAGAAGCAACCGTTGTTACATCTGTTGGCGAAAGCAGGTTTACCCTCGTAAGCAATACGCCCCTGTTTGATGCGCTTACTTCTAACATGGCGCTGGCATGAGGGGTATTAGTGCCGATACCTACATTTTGTGCAAGGCATATTGCAGAAAAAAATGTTGCGCAAATAAGCAGAAGAGTTTTCATTGCTGGCTTAGTTTTATATTTTTTAAGATTGTTTCAAAATCGGTTTCCACTTTTATGTTTATGGAGCTGGTGGATATTTCGCTGATGTCAATGGCATTGTTGCCTTCTTCAAGCATTACTTTTTTAAGTACCTCTCCCTCGGCTGATAATATGGAAGCAGTTGTTACTGTGTTTGCATTCGGAATATTTACTTTTATCCACCTGCCCTTGTGCTGCAGCTCTGCCTTTATGGTTATTTCTTTATTCATTTTCAGAAACTCCAACCAGGTAATTAAGATATTTTGCAAAAGTTGTCAGGTTGAGCTTGTCGAAACCGGTGTAATCAGGAAAAGAGCTTTTTTATTTGAAGCCCCGCCTTCGACAAGCTCAGGCTGACAGCATAAAAATGCAATGCCTGTTTGGTAAGATGAAATTACAGCGGCACCACATGCCTGCACAGGGCAAAAAAGTATCTGTAAATGAAAAATTAGGAATCGGTATTGATGCCTGAGAATTTGGCTACCGGGTTTTAAGCGCCCGTAAAAAATCGCTCTTTTTACGCCTGCTTATTTCTACCCGGTGGTTATCTGTCAGCATGATAAAATCACCATCATTGCTGTTAACCGATTCAACATGATTGAGGTTGATGAGATGCGACTGATGCACCCGGTAAAAACCCTGATCCGAAAGCAGGGTATCATACTCGCCCAATGTTTTGCACACGATAAGTTTAGGGCGGTTGGTAAAATAAAAATGTGAGTAATTGTTGTGTGCTTCAATGTGGATGATATCATCGGTATTGATGATGAGCAGTTCCTGCGAAACCGGGAGCGTTATTTTGTTTTGTGCAGGCTTTTTATTTTCGGAAGTTTTTTTGGCAGCCATGCATTTTTGTATGGCGTCATACACATCCTGGGGCGAAAGTGGTTTTACCAGGTAATCGGTTGCCGATGCTTTCAGGGCAGGCAGTGCATATTTTTCATGAGCTGTGGTGAAGATCACATAAAACTTTCTTTCAGGAAAATGTTTCAGCAGGTCGAGCCCGCTCATTTCAGGCATCTCTACATCTAAAAAAACAATATCGGGCTGCAGGGCCTCTATCTCTTCAATGGCAACAGATGCTTTTACATTACTGCCGCAAAGCACAACCTGTTCTGCAAATTTCTTTTTAAGCATGGCAGCCAATGCATCCACAGCGTGTTGTTCATCGTCGGCTATGTAACAGGTGAGCATATTTATTTTGTTTGTAATGGTAAAGTTATAATAACAGTTGTTCCGGTGGCCAAACCATTTTCTGTTTTATCAACAATAGAAATACTGGCTTCCTGCTTTGTCGTTTCCATCAACCGGTTAATACGTTGTTGCGTAATTTCAATGCCCAGAGATTTTTTTTCTTCTGTAGAAGTTTGTGTTTTTGGCTGCCTGCCAACGCCGTCATCATCAATAACGCAAATGAGTTTGTCATCCTGCCTTTCAACTGTAATGTTCAAATTTCCTTTTGTTTGTTTTTTATTTAATCCGTGCCAGATGGCATTTTCAATGAAGGGCTGCATCAGCATGGGCGGTATCATGGTTTTCCCCTGGTCAAGCGTTTCGGCTATTTTAATGCTGTAATCAAACTGGCCGTTGCTGCGGCGGTGTTCCAGTTCAATGTATATTTTCAACACATCAATTTCTTCTTTTAAAGATACCAGGTCTTTTCTTGAGTTTTCAAGGATGGCCCTCATCAGTTTGGCAAATTTGGCAAGATATTCTGCGGCGTCTTCTTCTTTATTTTCCCAGATATATTTTTGAACCGAGTTTAGTGAATTAAAAATGAAATGGGGGTTCATCTGGCTGCGCAGAGATGCCAGCTCCAGCTGCGCCATTTGTTCATTGATCTTGTTCAGTTCCTCTTTTTTACGCCTTATGTCTTCTTCCGCTTCAATAGAAACCAGCCTGGCAGCCATCATAGTGGCGATGGTGGTAAGTATCTGCAGGTGCTGTTGGGTATAATAATCTTTGGCAAAATCTTCGCTGTCAATCACACTGATGAGTTCACCATCATAAAGTGCCGGTACGCACAGTTCGCTATATCTTGTTAATACATCGGCCCGGTAGCGGGGATCTTTTGATGTGTCTGCCAGCATAATGGGTTTTTTGGTAGCAGCAACGTGGCCCACAATTCCCTGCCACAATTCAACATTAAAAGGCTCTTTATCTATTTCCTCCAGCGAGCCATTGGGTCCGTAACCTGCTTTTTGCAGTAAAACTGTTTTGTCATCGTTCCATAAAAAGATCATGCAATTGGCAAAGCCCAGTTTATGTATCAGGTTTTTTGCAACATCCCATATAACTTCTTCCTGCGTGTGTTTATCAGCCAGTGAAATGCTGAAAAAATTCACGATCTGTTCAAACTCCAGTTGCTGTTTGTATTGCTCCAGGTTAAGTTGCTGCACTTTTGTTTTTTCGCTGTTTATTCTTTTCAGGTTGTTGATGCGCCACCTGTAAAATAAAATACCGCCGCCCAGCAATATCAGCGCTGCCACCAATTTAAACCACCAATGCTGCCACAGGGCATGTTTAATAACAAATGGATAAACTGTTTCGGTACCGTAAGCGGGGTCGCCTTTTTTTCGGGCCCTCACCTTAAACGTGTAATCTCCGGGCGGCAGGTTTGTAAACAGAACTTTTCGCTGGGTGCCGGCATCTACCCATTTTTTACTCAGGCCATCCAGCATGTATGAAAACTCGATGGCGCCGGTTTCGAAATCTATTGTGGTAAATTCAAATTCAAAATTGTTGTCAGCGTATTTTGCAGACACAGCCCCTGTATTATGCAAAGGCAGTTTTTCTGTATTTACTTTAGCGCTGGTAATAAGGGTTTTTAAACGGATGCTTTTGTATGCTGTATCAAAAAAAACGATACTGCTGTTAAATCCCACAACCGGCCTGCCGTTTATTTCATCAATTTGCTGGCGATAATAGTTGTCGTCTAAAGCAGGAGGAAGTTCAATATTCCTGAACGTTTGTGTGGTTGTATTGTAAATAAAGATACCTGCATTGCCACGCCCCCAGAGCTCATTACTTTTTATTTTCTTTATTGAATATACATAGCTTGAAGACAATCCATGCGACCTGTTATAGTTAATGAATTTCTTTCTGGAAGGGACATATCCGGTAAGGCCCGCCATAGTGCCCACAAAAACAGTATCGCCCGAAACCGAAAGGCTGCTGCACCTGTTCAATGTTTCGTAAGCGGTGGTAAACGGCTGGCGGTGGGATGAGAATGACTTTGTGCCGGTATCAAACGAAAACAAACCGTATTTTATATTGGCTATCCAGATGGTTTTACCCGATATAGCAATGCCGAGGCTGGGCGACAACTGTGGAAACGAACTGTTTTCAATATCATTGCCGGTAAAGCGGTTTGTATAGTATGTAACGGCTAAAGTGTTTTTATCTACAAAAGCAAGGCCGTCTTCTACACCCAACCATATATTGCCTGCGTCATCAAATGCAGCGCAATTAATTTGTTTTTTTACATCCATCTCCGTTTTCCATTGCCCCGCTGAGGTAAAGGTGGTAATAAACCGGTTTAAAAAACAATACACATCGCCATTTTTGCTTTGCAACAGTGAACTATAATAAGAGGAAGATGTGTAGTGGGTTTTACCCTGTAGTAGTTTTACTGCCTGTTGCTTTTCGGCATCGTACTGTATTAGTTTACAGGCTTTGTCATCTGCCAGCAACCAGGCCATATTTTTTTGTGTATTGTCCTGCATCGCTCTTTGTATAAAATACCTGGGTATGTTTTCTATTGGTTTGTGTTGAACGATGGTGTTGCCGGAATTTAACCTGCACAACCCGTTTTGTGTACCCAGCCAGAGGTTTTTATCCAGGCTCAGCAACGAATGATAAACAGATAGCGGAACGTTATTGGCCTGCTTAGACCAGGGTGTTATTTTTTGGGTTATAATATCGAACAGGAAAAGTTTTTTATTATAAGTACCGCAGAGTATATAATTGCCCTGGTATGGGGTAATGCACATCAGCTGATCGCAAATACCCTCGTTGCTATTATTAAGTATAATAAAATCTGTATCGTTTGTGGCAATCATCAATCCCTCGCTGGTAGCAGCATACAGCTTATTACTATACTTCATGAACTGCATGATGTGCATGGTTTCAAATGCAGCTAATTTTTCTATTTTGGCAAATGTGTTGCTCCTGATCGAATACTTATAAAGACTATGATGCCCCCGGGTACCGATCCAGATATCACCGTTCAGCGCTTCAACAATACTCTGCGGGTCAGGTATCCGTTGCAATGATGTCTTAATTTTTTGTTTTGTAGCTGTGTTTACTTTATACAAACCATCTTCGCATGCAAACCAAAGTATTCCATTTTGAGAAACGGTAAGCGGGGCTTTATATAAAACAGTAAACTCTGTTTTATCATTGATGTACCTGAACCTGTCGTGGTTTTCATCATACCAGGCCACGCCCCATTCAGTACTTACCCAAATGGTACCCAAACTGTCTAAAGCCAGGTCAGTAACCCAGATGCTTCTTAATCCGGTAGTGTCTGCCGGGTTGAAAGTGTAATTTCTAAAACTGTATCCGTCAAATTTGCTGAGGCCGTTATGGGTAGCGGCCCATATAAAGCCACGCTTGTCTTGCAATACTTTCACCACTTCATTTCCGGCCAGTCCTTGTTCTGTAGTGTAATTGGTGGTTGTGTACAACAACCCCTGCGCAGATAACTGTGCGCTGTAGAAAATAAAAATTACCCATAAGTATTTTTGAAAACAGGTCATGTAGCTTAAAGATAAAGATTAATATTTTTTGTTAAAGGAAAGGCTGCATTTCAAATGGTGGCAGCGTGGTAAAGGGTTGTTAACCTGTATAAAATGAGTATAAACTAAAGCAGGCTTTTCAAAGGTTGACAACCCTTGCGGCAGTTTTAAGTGTACCCTGGGAAGGGCAGACGGGACGGCTTTTGCAAGACCGATACAGCCAATTTTACCAAACCACCTTTTTAACTGATATTTGCATTCTTTTTTATTGTATTTAATCATTATGAAGGATTTTCAATACATCACCAATTCGCATCCATCTTATATTGAGGGTTTATACCAGGATTTTGTAAAAGACCCGAACAGTGTGGATGTTGAAATGCGAAAATTTTTTGAAGGGTTTGATTTTGCGGTTTCTAATAATTCAGTTTCGACGAATGGCACTTCGATTTCGCTCAGTGCTGCGGCCGCAAATGCTTCGACTCCGCTCAGCACAAACCTCAATAAAGAGTTTGCCGTATTCCGTTTAATCAGAGCCTATCGTAAAAGAGGCCACCTGGTTGCCAAAACAAATCCCATCAGGGAGCGTAAAGACAGGCGGGCCAAACTAGAGCTTGAAAATTTCGGTTTATCAGATGAAGATCTGAATTCAACCTTCGCAGCAGGTAAATTTATGGGCATGGAAAATGCCAGCCTGCAAAGTATTTTAGTTCATCTGCAAAAATGTTACGCAGAGCATGTTGGTTTGCAGTTTGGATATATTGCCGACCAGGAAAAGTTAGACTGGCTCACCCATGCCATTGAACAAACCATGCTGAAGCCGGTACCGCTTCAGCAAAAGAAAAGGATTTTACAAAAGCTGAACGAAGGCGTGATGTTTGAAAAATTTTTGCACACAAAATATATCGGGCAAAAACGTTTTTCGCTGGAAGGAGGGGAAACAGCCATTGCGGCCCTGGATGCTATCATCAATACATCTGCCAACAACAATGTAGAAGAAGTGGTGATTGGTATGGCGCATCGGGGAAGGTTGAATGTGCTGGCAAATATCATGGGCAAAACCTACCAGCAGATCTTTAGCGAATTTGAAGGAACCAGCCTGCCGGATACAACTATGGGGAGCGGCGACGTAAAGTACCATCTTGGTTTTGGCAGTGATGTGGAAACGGCTGATGGTAAAAAAGTGCATTTAAAACTGATGCCCAACCCTTCGCATTTGGAAGCAGTTGACCCCTTGGTGATCGGTTTTGCAAGAAGCAAGGCCGATATTTTATACAACAGTGATTATGATAAAATTCTTCCTGTACTGATACACGGCGATGCTTCCATTGCAGGCCAGGGTATAGTTTACGAAGTTTTGCAAATGAGCGGACTGGAAGGTTATTACACCGGCGGCACTATTCATTTTGTAATTAATAACCAAATTGGTTTTACAACCGATTTTGATGATGCCCGTACTGCGGATTATTGCACATCTATTGCAGCCATGGTTCATGCACCGGTTTTTCATATTAATGGTGATGATGCGGAGGCTGTAGTAAAAGCCTGCGAAATTGCAACGCTTTACCGCCAGCAGTTTAATGCTGATATTTTTATTGACATGGTTTGCTACCGCAAACACGGCCATAACGAAGGCGATGAGCCTAAGTTTACGCAGCCGCAATTGTATGCACTTATTGATAAGCATCTTAACCCAAGAGAAGTTTACACACAGTTTTTAATGCAGAATGGCGAACCGGATGCACAGGCGCTGGCAAAAGAAATGGAACAAAAATTTTTGGCCGATCTGCAGGAGCGTTTGGATGAAGTGAAACAAAATCCGTTGCCATATAGTTACCAGCCTCCGGAACTGGTCTGGAAAAGTTTGCGCAAAGCAACTGCAGCAGATTTTGAGGTATCACCTGTAACAGCAATTGGCAGCGATACTTTTATACAATTGTTTGAAGGCCTGATGAAATGGCCCGAAAATTTTAAACCATTGCGTAAGGTTGAAAAACTCATCAGCGATAAACAGAAATTATTCAGCGATGAAAATAAAGTTGATTGGGCAACTGCCGAACTGATGGCCTACGGAAGTTTACTGGTTGATGGTAAAGATGTACGCATGAGTGGACAGGATGTAAAGCGTGGCACATTCAGTCACCGCCATGCAGCTTTGTATGATGAGGTTAGCAATGATGAATACAACCGCTTAGATCATTTTACCCAAACACAATCACCTTTCCGCATTTATAATTCTTTATTGAGCGAATACGCAGTACTTGGTTTTGAATATGGATACGCCATGGCAAACCCCAATGCATTGGTAATTTGGGAAGCCCAGTTTGGCGATTTTTGCAATGGTGCACAAACCATAGTTGACCAGTTTATAACAACTGCCGAAACCAAATGGCAGCGTATGAACGGCGTAGTGGTGTTGCTGCCGCATGGATATGAAGGCCAGGGTCCCGAACACAGTAGCGCCCGTATGGAACGCTTTTTACAAATGTGTGCCGAGTTGAATTTTGTGGTATCGAATGTTACAACTGCGGCAAACTTCTTCCACCTGCTACGCAGGCAACTGGCATGGCCGTTCCGCAAACCATTAGTTAACTTTTCACCAAAAGCAAATTTGCGCCACCCGGGTAGTTACAGCCATAAAGATGAATTTACCAGCGGAGGCTTTAAAGAAGTTTTGGATGATGCAACCATCAATGATGCAGCCGAAGTGAAAAAAGTTTTACTCTGCAGCGGCAAAATTTATTTTGACCTTGCAGAACGCCAGCAAAAGGACAACAGGAAAGATGCAGCTATCATCAGGCTGGAACAAATTCACCCTTTGCCACAAAAGCAGTTAGATGAGCTGTACAAAAAATACAGCAAAGCTATCTGGTACTGGGTGCAGGAAGAACCGCTGAATATGGGTGCTGCCACTTTTTTAAGAATGAATGTAAAGAACATCAATTTTTATATCATCAGCCGACAGGCAAGTGCAGCAACGGCTACAGGGTATGGAAAGATACATGCCAAAGAGCAGGCGCAAATAATAGATACCGCTTTTAGTATATAATTACACTAATTGTGAAATTTAATTCGTGTAATTCGTGCCTTAAAATTCGTGTAATAAAAAAGAAAAAAAATGTTTAACTCTCTATCAGAAAAATTAGAATCAGCCTTTAAGAATATAAAAGGCCAGGCAAGAATAAATGAACTCAATATTGCCAACACCGTTAAAGACATCCGCCGTGCATTGGTAGATGCCGATGTGAACTATAAAATTGCAAAAGATTTTACCGATAAGGTTAAAGAAAAAGCACTGGGCGAAAAAGTTTTACTTGCCGTTAATCCCGGCCAGCAAATGGTTAAGATCGTTCAGGATGAACTTACGGAACTGATGGGCGGTAAAGAAAGCGATTTCAACATCAGCGGCAGCCCCGCCATCATTTTAATTGCTGGTTTGCAGGGTAGTGGTAAAACAACTTTCAGCGGTAAGCTGGCTAATTATCTTAAAACAAAAAAAGGCAAATCGCCTATATTGGTTGCGGCTGATATTTACAGGCCCGCGGCGATAGATCAGTTAGAAGTTTTGGGCGGACAAATTGATGTGCCCGTTTACAGCGAAAGGGAAAACAAAGATGCTGTCTCGATTGTGCAGGGGGCTATTAAAGAAGCCCGATCAAAAAATAAGAATGTAATTATTGTAGATACTGCCGGCCGTTTGGCAGTGGATGAAGTGATGATGAATGAAGTTGCCGGTATTAAAGCTGCCATCAATCCGCAGGAAATTTTGTTTGTTGTTGATAGCATGACCGGTCAGGATGCCGTAAATACTGCAGCGGCTTTTAATGAGCGTTTGGATTTTACCGGTGTTGTACTTACCAAATTAGATGGTGATACCAGAGGCGGTGCAGCGCTTTCAATTAAATACACTGTAAACAAACCAATCAAGTTTGCCAGCAGCGGCGAAAAGATGGATACGCTGGATGTTTTCTATCCGGAACGTATGGCCCAGCGTATTCTGGGTATGGGCGATATTGTGAGCCTGGTAGAAAAAGCACAGGAGCAGTTTGATGAAAAAGAAGCTGCAAGACTGGAGAAAAAGATCCGCAAAAATCAATTTGATTTTGAAGATTTTAAAACCCAGCTTGAGCAGATAAAAAAGATGGGCAACATCAAAGACCTGATGGGTATGATACCTGGTGTTGGTAAGCAAATAAAAGATGTTGACATCAACGATAATTCTTTTAAAGGCATTGAAGCGATGATCAATTCCATGACTTTGGAAGAAAGACGCAACCCTGACCTCATCAACCCAAGCCGTAAGAACCGAATTGCCAAAGGCGCCGGTAAAGACATTGCGGAGCTGAATGCTTTTTTAAAACAGTTTGAGCAAATGAAGGGCATGATGAAGATGATGAACAAAATGCCAAAAGGTTTAATGCCGGGATTTGGCAGAAGATAAACCGCCATAACTTTTATGAAGCCTCAACAAAAAAGTTCGGGGCTTTTTTTATTGCTGGTATGTATTAGTTTGAAAAGCTGTCAGGTTGTCCCGCCTGTGGTGGGATGTCGAAACCGGGGCTATATTAAATTATCCCGTCTTCGACAGGCTCAGGCTGACAGTAAAACTTAATAAAAAGTTTTTTTAACCGCTACACACTAATTTTTTCTCACGCTTTCATTTATCAATTTATTCAGTTAAATTAGTGGGCTAAACAATAGCGCTCTAAGAAATCGTTCTGCTATAATTTACCTGCCCAATATCAGCAAAACCAATTGTTCACGCTGTATGATCATCTCAAAAAAAGTTCGCCAGCCGAAAGTATTGGCATATTACCTAACGCAGTAAATGATCGTTATGAAAAAAATTGTTGTACGGGGTTTTAAAACTGAGCAACTTCCTCCCGCAGAAGCACAATCAGCCAAAGACAGTAAACTGGAGCTAAAAGCTTCTTATCAATTCAGCACATCCAGGGCTGCGGCACCGGTACATGAGCTTGAGTTTGAAAAAACCGATGTACTGGAATTTGTTTTTGACGACAACACTTCCTGGATGGGAAGTTCAGACATTATCCACGACATATTTCCCGAAGCGGCTAACCAGAAACGTGCAGCCAACGAAAGTTTTGAGATACCGATGTATTTAAAAACTGATGAGGCTAACCGGGGGCTGCTGGGTGATATTGCTGTAAAGGTTCTGAACGTTTTTGCAAAAAAGGCCGTATCACAAAAAGTAATTGATATAGCAACAAGGCTTGAGAAAAAAGCTTTGGAAAATATGAGCGGTGTGTATGCTGTTGATGCAAATTTCAGGCTCGGTAAAGCAACCATAAAAAATGCAGATAAACCTTACCTGCTTTTTCTGCATGGCACCAATTCATCAACGGCAGGTTCTTTTGGTGAGTTAAGAGGATCGGAACTGTGGGCCAATATGCAGTCAATCTACGGGCAAAATATCATTGCCCTGCAGCATGAAACTATGACCAGGAGCCCGATACAGAATGTGATCAGTCTTTTTAAAGCATTGCCTCAAACCTGCACGCTTCATGTGATATCACACTCAAGAGGCGGTTTGGTGGGGGATGTGCTGGCCCGTTTCAGCAACGGCAATACCGGTTTTACACCTGCCGAACTTGCTTATCTTGCCAAAACAGAGCGTGCCGAAGATGTTGCAGATATTAAAACACTGCAGCAACTTGCATCGGGCAAAAATGTTGTTGTAGATAAATTCATTCGTGTTGCATGCCCGGCCTACGGTACAACCATCTTATCAAAACGGCTTGATCATTTTTTAAACATCAGTTTAAATTTACTAGGCACTTTGTTCGGGCCGGTTGGCGCTGCATTAACCAGCGAATTTAAAGAACTGATCTCGGCTGCTGTTGACACCAAGAATGATCCCGACCAGTTACCCGGCCTGGAAGCGATGAACCCTGCATCTCCGTTTTTAAAAGTGCTCAACAATCCTGATAATGCCATCAAAGGCCCGCTAACAGTTATCTCCGGTAACTGCGGTATCAAATTCAATTTAAAAGCCCTGCTCATTATTGCCAGTAAATTATTTTACCTGCGGGATAATGACCTGGTGGTTGATACCAAATCAATGTACTGTGGCTCCAGACGAAATATTCCGATACAGTATTTTTTTGATGAAGGCCCCGAAGTGGATCATGTGCATTATTTTAAAAACAAAAAAACACAGGATGCACTTTTGCTGGCTTTAAAAACTACAACAGCTACCATTCCCAACTTTGTTACTTACCAGCAGTCACTGCAGGCTGCATTGGAACGTAATGCCTTGCTTGGCCTTGACGGAGGCGATGTGTACACAGATAAGGTAACCGGTAAAAAACCAATCGCTATTTTATTGCCGGGCATTATGGGCTCCAACCTGGCTGATGGAAAAAATAAAGTGTGGATCAATTATGCCCGTTTTCTTATTGGCGAATTGAGCAGGCTTGATATTTCTAAGAAAAATATTACGGCGCCTTCGCTTATCAGAACATCTTACAAAAAACTTGTTGACTATTTAAGCGCCGAATATGATGTTGTAACATTTGCTTTCGACTGGCGCATGCCTTTGGCAGAAGCTGCTGAATTGTTAAAGGCAAAGATTGAGCAATATCTTGCTTTTAAAGTGCCGATAAAAATAATCGGCCACTCCATGGGCGGTGTTGTTACACGTGATTTTATCATTAACCATCCGGCTACGTGGAATAAACTTAACAGTTCAAAAGATTTTAAACTGATTTTACTGGGAGCCCCGCTGGGCGGCTCATACCGCATACCTTATGTACTGGCTGGTAAAGATTCTATTATTAATCAGATAGCAAAGATTGACCTGAAACATACCAAGAAAGAATTGCTGGATATGTTCCGCAGATACCCTGGTTTATTGGGATTGCTGCCTCTTGCAAAGGAAGATAAACGTGATTTTGCAGATGAGAATACCTGGCTTGAGATGAAGAAAGCATCATTGTTCGACTGGAATATTCCTGATAAAAAAGACCTTCAGTTCTGGGGAAATTATCGGGACAATGTTCTGGCAAAGATGGAGTCCATCAAAATGGATAACATTATTTACATAGCAGGTAAAGATGATGCAACTGTTTGCGGCTACGAGATCAACAATGCACTGCCAGATGAAAAGATAATTTTTAAAAGCACTGCAGAAGGAGATCAGTCGGTAACCTGGGAAACGGGTATTCCTAAACAACTATTAACTACCGACCGGTTGTATTATGTAAACGTATCGCATGGCGCTTTGGCAAACAATGCAGATATATTCAACGGCATTGCCGAGATATTAAAAAATGGCAAAACAGAATTGCTCAGCAGGAACCGCCCTGTATTAAGAGGCGCCGGGGCAGTTGAATTTGATACCGTTGAAGAAGAAGTTTATGAAACAGATGAGTTATCGCTTGAGCAAAACATTCTTGGTATAAAGGAAAAGCCAGCGGCAGGGCGTGCAGCTACTGTGCCATTGAAAGTAAGCGTAAGCAACGGCGATCTTTTCTACAGCCGATATCCCATCATGGTTGGGCATTTTATTAATGATGGCATAACCAGTGCAGAAAGGGTGATAGATAATTACAGCGGCGGACAGTTGAGCCAGCGGCATAAACTAAATATGTATCCTGGTGCAGTTGGTACTAATGAAGTGTTTGTAAACTTTAAAAATGAATTTAAAGGAACGGTTGTCATCGGCCTTGGAGCGCCCGGCAGGCTTAGCTCTTACCAGTTGGCACAAACGGTGGAACAGGGTGTTATTAAATACATGCTGGAGCTGATAAATCTTTATAACAAAAAGGAAACTGCTTATCTGCCTGCAGAAACAGGCATATCGGTATTGCACATTGGCTGCGGTTACGGTGGATTGTCAATTGAAAGTTCAATACGCTCAATAATTCTTGGTGTGCAAAACGCCAACAGGAAAATGGAGGAGTTTCAAACCGAAGGTTTAAAACTGATTGAGCATATAGAATTTGTAGAGTTGTTTGAAGACCGGTGCATGCAATGCCTGTATATTTTAAGCAGGATAGAAAATGAAGAAGACAGTAGCATCAACATCAGGCTGCCTAAAAAGCAGTACAAAAAATTACTGGGCTCCCGTACCCGTATCCCTATGGAAAGTGAAATGGATTGGTGGAGCCGCATTACGGTAGAAATGCATCAGCAAAAAGATGAAGGGTCTGAAGAGTTGGAATCTTCGCTGAGGTTTTCATGCAGCACCGGCAGTGCCAGGGAAGAAGAACGTGACCTGCAAACCAGCCCCGAAATTATAAATGAGCTGATAGAAGAAATGAGCACCAATAATAACTGGAATGCCGGTATTGCAAAAACAGTGTTTGAATTACTGATACCAAATGATTTTAAAGACGAAATTAAAAAACAAAGCAACGCTTTATGGGTTTTAGATCATGCGGCAGCATCTTATCCATGGGAATTGTTGCAGGACAGTACCACCAACTCACGGCCGCTTTGCTGTAGCGCCGGTATGATACGGCAACTTAAATTAGAAGATTACCGGTTAAAAGTTGATGGTGTTGTTGGCAAAAAAGCACTGGTTGTTGGCGATCCTGACCTCAACGGATTTCCTTTTGCACGCCAGTTACCGGGCGCTTTTAAAGAAGGGCACCTGGTAGCATCTATACTCAGTGAGTATGGTTATGAAATGCCCAATAACTGTTTTAAAAAATCATCAACGCAGATAATTAATGCCTTGTTTAAGGATGAATACAAGATCATTCACCTGGCAGGCCATGGCATCTTTAATGAAAAGCGGCCAAAGGCTTCGGGTATGTTAATTGGCAACGGGGTATTCTTAAGTACCAAAGAAATTTGCCAGATGAGTAAAGTGCCCGAACTGGTGTTTGTAAACTGTTGTTTTTTGGGAAAAGTGGATGATAAAAGTGAAGCGCTTTTCAACAAACGTTACAAGCTTGCCGCTAATATTGGTACACAACTCATCAGCAATGGCGTAAAAGTAGTGATAGCTGCAGGCTGGGCTGTTGATGATTCCGCAGCCTTGTATTTCACAGGAATTTTTTATCATGCCATGCTTGGCGGCAGCAACTTTGGCGATGCTGTTAAAGATGCAAGGGCAAAAACATTTGCCAAATACCCCAATACCAATACCTGGGGCGCTTATCAATGTTATGGCGACCCTTTCTTTAAATTAACCGAGTATAAAAGACCGAAAGGATATACTTACAAATATCTTATTGCCCAGGAAGCAGAAAATGATCTCAGCAATCTTATTAACCGGGCCGATACCAAAGGAAACTCATCAAAATACCTTTTACAGGATATTGCAGCCATATCTGCTGCTGTGGATGCAGCCGGCATCCGCAATGCGGCTATTACAGAAAAAGAAGCCCTGGCCTACGATGAATGTAATGATGATGAAAATGCGGTTGCAAAATTTGAAAGTCTGCTTTGTATGGAACAGGCAGATTTTTCATTAATAGCACTGGAAAAATATTGCAATACCCGAACAAAGCTTTGCGTAAAGAACTGGCAAAGCGGGGTTGAAAAAAATAAGCAACCAGCTAAACTGGATAAGGTGATAATTGATCTTAAGCAATTGCTGAACATGAGCCCTACGGCCGAGCGCCTTGGTTTAATGGGCAGCGCCTACAAGCGTAAAGCAATAATGTCAACTGCCAATACTGATAAAGCAAAGGCATTGATGGTTGCTGCCGGTTACTATAAGCAGGCATACCATATGCCTCACAACAGCAACGCAACCTATGCACTCATCAATTGGATGGAAATAGAAAAAATACTTCAGCTTGCTAAAAATATGGCAGGTGTGAAAACCGTCATTAAAAAATACAAATTTGAAACAGCCGGTAATGCCAGAGAAATGATTGATGCCGCTGTAAAAAAAATGATCAGTGCAGATGCTGATATAGATTTCTGGAGTGAAATAACAAAAGCCAATGCAATTTTGTGTGCATGGCTAATGGAAGGTAAGAATACAAAGAAACTTACTGATAATATGGTGATAGAAGCCTATAAAAAAGTATGGGGTATTGCCGGCTCTCAAAATAAAAAAGTGGCAGAGATAGAGCATTTCGACTTTTTGATATCAGCCTATTCGGGCCTGGCTAAAAAGCCTGCCAACGTAGCTGCCATTAAAAAGATAAAGCGGGAACTGGAAAAGATCATCAGGTAGCCGGGCATAACCGATAAAAATTAAATATGTAGCCATATTTTACGGGTACCACCAATTAAAAGGGTATAAATACCAGGTTGATTTCTATGATTTGGCATTTATATTGTTGGGCATTATCTTTGTCCTCCTTTTTTAAGGAATAAACCCTATTTAATAACAACCAAAAATTTCTATTTATGGCTGTAAAAATGAGACTGCAAAGGCATGGCTCAAAAAAGCGCCCTTTTTACTTCATCGTTGTAGCAGATGGCCGTGCGCCACGTGACGGTAAATTCATCCAAAAATTAGGTACTTACAATCCTTTAACGGTTCCTGCAACTATACAGGTAGACCGTCAGAAGGCATTGGACTGGCTGCAAAAAGGTGCTCAACCCACCGATACTGTACGCCGCATCCTTTCTTTCAAGGGGGTGTTGTACCTGAAACACTTACTTCGTGGTGTAAGCTTAGGCTTATTTGACGAAGCAGGTGCCATGGAAAAATTCACTGCATGGACAGCAGAGCACGACTCTAATGTTGCCCGCCGCCAGGGAGCCCATAAAAAGGCCCGTAACGAAAGCCGCAACCAACCTGTTGTAAAGAAAGTGGAAGCTAAAACAGAAGCAAAAGCGGAAGCAGCAGAACCTGCTGAAGAAGCCAAGGCTGATGTGACACCAACCGAAGAAACTAAAACAGAAGAATAATTAACCTCTGTTCCGTTAATTCTTTTAAAGTCCTGATTTTTTATCAGGACTTTTTTATTTGTCATTTCGACGAAGGAGAAATCTGCTGAATAAAATTGTTTAGATGATGTTACCAACATTTGTTCAACGGGCATCATCGTTACGCCGCAATCCTTTCACCGGCATACCCAATGGCAACTTTTTTTGACCAGGATGTTTGCCCATTGAAGCTTGTAGCTTACAGCTTCTTTGTATCTTGCACACAATGAACCAATATTTTAAAATAGGCAAACTTGCTGCCAGCACCGGCTTAAAAGGCGAACTGGTTTTACAGCATAACCTCGGAAAGAAAAATACTTTCA
Source organism: Ferruginibacter sp. (assembly GCA_016786725.1). Taxonomy (GTDB): domain Bacteria; phylum Bacteroidota; class Bacteroidia; order Chitinophagales; family Chitinophagaceae; genus Ferruginibacter. The sequence goes on from JAEUVU010000014.1 coordinate 46,718, forward strand.
AAGGATTGGAAGCCATTTTCCTCGAAGATAAAAAAGACAGCTTCATTCCATATTTTCTGGAGACAACAAAGATCCGGAGTGAGAATGAAACAGTGATAAAACTCGAAGGCATTGATATTGTAGAAGCTGCCCGTAAACTAACTCCTAAAGATGTATGGCTGGCAGAAGATGATTTTAAAAAATTTGCAGCTAAATCTTCACCCATTTCTTTGCTGGGTTTTAATGTCATCAATGAAGGCGAAAACCTGGGTGAGATACTGGAAGTGATAGAACAGCCGCACCAGGTTTTATGCTCCATACTTTTAAATGGTAAAGAAGCATTGATACCGATCCATGAAGAAAGCCTTGAAAAAGTAGATGCTAAGAACAGGAAGGTTTATGTTGACCTGCCGGATGGTTTGCTGGATATTTACAAGTAGGTGTCTGGCCACTACTAATAGTCTTTAAAATTTCAGAGTATTAATTCTATAAAAAATATAAAAAATCGAGAGAAAGCCTAGTGGCCTGACACCTATGTCATCTCCTCAACGCATCATAGCACATTTAGACCTGGATACTTTTTTTCTCTCGGTTGAATTGCTCAATCATCCCGAGCATATTGGTAAACCTGCATTTGTTGGTGGCAGGGAAAGAGGAGTAGTTACATCCGCCAGTTACGAAGCAAGAGCTTTTGGTGTACGCAGCGGCATGCCCAGCAAAAAAGCGCTGCAACTTTGTCCGCATGCAATTGTACTGGGCGGGAGCAGGGGAGAATACAGCCGATACAGCCGTTGGGTTACTCAAATTATTGAGGCCAAAGCACCACTCTTTGAAAAGGCTTCAGTTGATGAATTTTATATTGATCTTACCGGTATGCAGAAATTTTTTGATCCGCTGCAATGGATGATAGACCTGCGGAAGGAAATAATGGATGAAACCAAACTACCCATTTCGTTCGGACTTGCCAGCAATAAAATGATGGCGAAAATCGCCACTGATGAGGCCAAACCCAATGGCTATTTACAGGTGCCCTTTGGAAAAGAGAAAGAGTTTTTAGCGCCTATGAAAGTGAGTAAGATACCCGGAGTGGGTGAACATACTTACGAAGTGCTGAAAGCGATGGGTATTGTAACCATTAAAGACATCAGCGAAAAAACAAAGGAAGAACTTGAAGAGCGGTTGGGAAAATGGGGTATTGATCTCTGGTACAAAAGCCAGGGCATTCATCATGGTGAAGTGGCAAATTATCACGAGGCCAAATCCATTTCAAGTGAACACACTTTTAATGAGAACAAAACTGATATTGCTTACCTGAAAAGCGAACTCGTAAGACTTACAGAAAAGATTGCTTTTGAATTGCGGCAGGATGAAAAAGTTGCCGGTTGTGTAGCAGTTAAGATACGTTATCATGATTTTGAAACGGTATCCCGGCAAACTACCATTCCATACAGTTGTGCTGATGATGAATTTATCCCGGTTGTGAAAGAATTGTTTGATAAATTATATAAGAAAGGCGAACCGGTTCGCCTGCTGGGCGTACGTTTGAGCGAACTAACCAATGATGCCATACAAACCAATCTCTTTGATGATGTGGAGAAGAAAAATGATCTTTACAAAGCTATAGATAATGTTAAAAATCGCTTTGGAAAGAATTCTCTGAACAGGGCATCGTCTTCTAAAAAGTAGATTTGCAATTACATGGATTAAGGTGAATTACACTAATTATTTTTAACAAAATCCAATTCGTGTAATTAGTGTAATTCGTTTAAATTAGTGTCATTAAAATATTTATGAGTTTAAGATTAGGGGATACGGCTCCCAACTTTCAGGCAAAAACATCTTTGGGCGAAATTGATTTTTACGAATATCTAGGCGATAGCTGGGGAATTTTATTTTCGCATCCTGCAGATTATACACCTGTTTGTACAACCGAACTGGGACGTACCGCTGCATTAAAAGATGAATTTGCAAAACGTAATGTAAAAGTACTTGCATTGAGTGTTGACCCGGTAGATAGGCACCTGGGCTGGATAGGTGATATCAATGAAACACAAAACTGTACTGTTGATTTTCCCATAGTGGCAGATGATGACAGAAAAATTTCTGAATTGTACGATTTTATTCACCCCAATGCATCAGCAACTGCAACGGTTCGTTCGCTGGTGGTTATTGGCCCTGATAAAACTGTAAAACTCATCATTACTTATCCCGCATCAACAGGAAGAAATTTTGTGGAAGTGTTACGTGTGGTGGATTCCTTGCAGCTTACTGCCCATTACAGTGTAGCTACACCAGCCGATTGGCGCCAGGGCGAAGATGTGATTGTAGTGCCGGCTGTAAGCACAGAAGATGCGATCAAAAAATTTCCGAAAGGAGTGGAGGTTGTAAAACCGTATTTGCGTTATACGCCGCAACCAAATGTTGATTGATTCAAGGTGTCTGGCCACTATGCAGAGTCTTAGAATTTAATAGTCTTGCTTAACAAATGAGTACAACAGGTCTAAGAGTGTTCATAGCGGCCTGACACCTACGAACTCTTTTTCAACTGCTGCAGCAATGCCCGTATATCTTTCGGCAACTCAGCTTCTAATTCAACTACTTTTCCATCAACATCTTTAAATTTTAACCGGTAAGAATGTAAAGCCAGCCTGTTCAGCATTGGTCTTTCTTCCTCGTCATGCTTGCTCAGCTTGTATTTCTTTTTAATGGAAGAAAGCAGCACCGGTTTGCCATCGCCATACAATTCATCGCAGGCAAGCGGGTGGCCAATATTTTTACAATGTACCCGTATCTGGTGTGTACGGCCGGTATGCAACTGAAACTGAACAAGGGAGAACATTTTATTTTCTTCAATTACTTCATAATCGGTCACCGAAGGTTTGCCTCTCTGATGAACAATATAAAAACCTTTTTGTACACCATGTTCGGCAATAGGTGCGTCAATTGTTCCTTTCTTGGGGGTGGGAATTCCATGCACAAGCCCCAGGTAATATTTTTCAATTTCCCGGCCTTCAAAAAGTTGTGAAAAATATTTGTGTGCTGCTTCTGTTTTTGCAAAAATGATGATGCCGCTGGTGTCCCTGTCCAACCGATGAACGGTATAAATTGATCCGTACTTTTCAATCAGAATATCTTTAAGAGAAGTTTGGGTTTGTTCCCTGTCAGGAATGGATAACAAGCCAGCCGGTTTATTTACTGCAACAAACGAATCGTTCTCAAAAACAATTATACCCCCTAACCCCCTAAAGGAGGAACTGGTTCTTTTATGATTTGAAGATTCAGTGTACATCCGTTGATATTATTTCTTTTTGGAAGCGTTCATGTATTTGAGCAGGCGAATTTCTTTTTCGCTGAGGTAACGCCATTTGCTGCGTTCAACATTTTTTTTGGTAAGATTGGCGTACATCACCCGGTCCAAACCTTTTACATCATAACCCAGGTGTTCAAATATGCGGCGTACTATGCGGTTGCGGCCGCTGTGTATTTCAATACCAATGATAGATTTATCTTTTGTATCTGCATAAGCAAGGCTGTCAACCTGTATCAGACCATCTTCTAAAGTAAGGCCGCCAATTATTTTATCAAAGTGAGCTTTGGTAAGCGGTTTATCTAATTTTACTTCGTATATCTTTTTTATCTCGTAACTGGGGTGAGATAGTTTTTGTGTCAGATCGCCATCATTTGTCAATAATAAAACACCGGATGTATTTCTATCTAACCTGCCAATAGGATAAACCCTTTCTGTAGTAGCTTGTTTTATTAATTGCAAAACTGTTTTTCTTCCTTGCGGATCATCGGTGGTAGTAATGTAATCTTTCGGTTTATTTAGTAAAATGTAAACAAGATTCTTGGTAACAAATAATTTTTTCCCATTGTAAACCACTTCGTCTTTTGCCTCCACCTTATAACCAGGTTCGGTAATTATTTTACCATTTACCTTCACTTTTTCGGCAGTGATGAGGTCAACAGCTTCTCTTCTTGAACATACACCACAATGTGCCAGGTATTTATTTAAAGGCATGGCTGCAGTTGCTTTGGTTTCGTTTGCAGCAACCGGTTTTGCAGTTTTTTTATTAGTGTCAGAAGGCCTGTCAGCAGTTTTTTGAGTTTTAGGTTCAATGGTTGCTTTGGGCGACATACCTGACCTTTTTAATTGCCGGGCTTCATATTCAGCTTTCTTTTTCTCCTCAAAAAAAGCATTACGCTCCTTGCGGTACTTTTTCTTTTCCTGGCGGAACTCTTCTTTAATTACACTGTTCTTTTTCTTTTGCTGAAATTTCTGGAATGGAGACTGGCTCATGTTTGAAGTGTTTTTGCCCGTAGGGCCTCGATGGCTGTTTTACAACAGTAGTGAGCCGCAAAGATAATCTTTTATAAGCTATGCAGGTTTTACCCGGTCTTTTTGGGATTTAAGCTATCCGGTAGACTTATTTCCTGCTTTCTACGATCTTCACGATCATTTATTCTTTGAAGAGGACGGGGGCGAATTCTGACCAGGGGCCTGAGAACACGGATAGGCTGCTGTCTTAGAACAGGCCTAACAGGCCTGTGGGGGATATTTCTTTGAGCATTTGCGGCAAAAGACAATTGACTTAAAATAAGCAGGCAGATCAGTGTTTTCATCATAGTGCACTATTTATATATACGCTTTTGATTCAGCAAAGCGTGATAGGTTTAATTATTGTGTAAATAAAAAAGCCATTCCTTTGGGGAATAGCTTTTGCTGGATTTATGGGACTTCACTATTTAATAGCTTTCGACCTGTCGCCACGATTTTTTTTGAATTCTTCTCTTTTTTTCAACTGCTCAGGCGTGAATATTTTTTTATGTTGTTCTTTCGCTTCCGCTTTTAAAGCCATCATTTGTTCTTTCTTCTGCTCCCTGCTTAATGATTCATTGCTTTTGATCTTCTGTGCTTTTGCCATGGTTGCAGCACGCTGTGCTTTTAATTTCGTAACCTGGTCATCGGTAAGGCTGAGGTTGTTTTTCATTTTATCCAAACGCTTTGCATAATGCTCTTCATGTTTGGCTTTACGTTCAGCTTTTAACTGTACCAGTTTTGCCTTTTGATCGGCGGTTAACAAGCCGTCCATCTTCGCTTTTCTTTCTTTCAGCATGGCAGCCTTCCTGTCACGTTGTTCTTTTACGGTAATGTTTTCCTGCTTGTTCAGGTCCTTCATTTTCTTGCGAAAATCTTCATTGATTGCTTTAGCCTGTTTTTTCTGGTCTTCAGAAAAATTAAGTTGCTTAGCCATCATTGTATGACCATGTTTACGATGATGATGGCCTTTTTTGCCCATCTTGTTCTGTGCACTTGCTGTTGCTGTAAAAGCAAAAATGGCAATCAGGGGAATTAATAATTTTTTCATGTCTATTTGTTTAAATGTTTACATATAGACGCAAGGGATACAACAAAGTTTAATGTTGAATGTTAAAGAAAATCTAAGCCTTATTGGCCAATTGCCCGCAGGCAGCATCAATATCTTTTCCACGGCTGCGGCGCAGGCGAACATTCACCCGGTGTTTGGCAAGATAGTCAGTGAACTGTTGGGTAGTATCTTCATCCGATTTTAAGAAAGGGATAGTTTCAACCGGGTTAAATTCAATTACATTTATTAAGTGTGTTGGTATCCTGCGATAAATTTTTACAAGTTCTTCTGCATCTTGTAAACTGTCGTTCACGCCTTGTAACAAAACGTATTCAAGGGTGATATCATTTTTGGTTTGCTCGTAAAAATAATTGAGCGCTTCTACCAATGCATCAATATTATTACTCTCATTAATGGCCATGATGGTGTTGCGCTTTTCATCGTTGGCAGCATGTAAAGAAAGTGCCAGGTTGAACCTTACTTTGTCATCTCCCAATTGCCTGATCATTTTTGCAACACCTGCGGTGGAAACCGTAATTCTTTTCGGGCTCATGGCCATGCTGTCGCTGGCTGTAATGCGCTCAATAGATTTTAAAACATTGTTGTAATTCAATAAAGGTTCACCCATACCCATGTAAACAATATTGGTAAGGCCGGTGCCATATTGTTTCAGGCTTTGTTCGTTTAAAATGGCTACCTGGTCGTAAATTTCATCAAAATGCAGGTTGCGCTTGCGGTCCATTAAACCGGTAGCACAAAATTTGCAGGCAAGGCTGCAGCCTATTTGTGATGATACACAGGCTGTATTCCTTTTTTCTGTCGGGATGATCACGCCTTCCATCAAATGCCCGTCATAGGTTTTAAACCTTGACTTTAAAGTACCATCACTGCTTTGCTGTGTCATGTCAACCGTCATGGTATTAAATTCAAAATCTTCGGCCAGTTTTTTACGTAGCTCAAGTGATAAATTGCTCATCTCATCAAAACTGCGGGCATTTTTCTTCCAAAGCCACTCGTATGTTTGTATGGCACGAAATTTTTTATCGCCGATTGATTCAAAATATTCTTTTAGCTCAACAAGGCTTAAGCTGCGTATGTTTTTTACTGCCGTCATGCCGCAAAGGTACTGCCACAGCCGCTATTTTCCAGTAAGAATGTGCATTTCGTCAAGTGGTAACAGGCATTTGGCGACAAATTTGTAGTTTTCGGTAAAATATGTTTATGATGTACAGGAATATTTTTTTGATGTTCATCTTTTTCGTTCTTTTATGTTCTGGTAGCAAATGTAGTTCTACAGTACAATCAAATGGGAGCAATGAAGCTTCCGCAGATTCTGTAAAAACTATTTTAAAAGGGCTGAATTATCCCTGGGAAATTTTATGGGGAAAAGATGACTATATCTGGATGACAGAGCGTGAAGGAAAGATCAGCAAAGTTGACCCAGTGACAGGGAAGATAATTTTTTCAGCATCCATTGCTGAAGTTGAAAGCCGCAATGAGGGCGGAATGCTGGGCATGGTGCAGCATCCTGATTTTTTAACCAATGGTTTGTTTTATGTGGTGTATAATTATGAGAGCAGCAACGGTTACCGGGAAAAAATGGTGCAGATGAAATTTGAGAACGGCAGCATCAAGCCTGGAAAAACATTGATAGAAAATATTCCTGCTTCCAGCATCCACAATGGCAGCAGGCTTTGGATTGACAATGATAAAATTTTTATGACAACCGGCGATGCAGCCAATCAACCCAATGCACAACGTACCACATCGTTTTCAGGAAAAGTTTTGCGGTTTAATTTAGATGGCAGCATTCCGGCTGATAACCCTTTTCCAGGTTCTGTAGTCTGGAGTTATGGACACAGAAACCAGCAGGGGCTGGTGGTTGCAAACGGTATTATGTATGCCAGCGAGCATGGGCCCAATGAAGAAGACGAAATAAATATTGTTGAAAAGAAACGCAATTACGGCTGGCCAGCTGTGAATGGCCCCTGCGATGAAAACGGGGAGAAAACTTTTTGTGATGCCAACAATGTAAAAGAACCAATCTGGAGCAGTGGCAATAATACGCTTGCAGTTTGTGGTATGGACTATTACAGCAGCAACCTGATACCTGCCTGGAATAACAGTTTACTGATGTGTACTTTAAAAGATGCCAGCCTGCGGGTGCTTACTTTAAGTAAGGATGGGCTTTCGGTTACCAGCCCAAAAACTTTTTTTAAGAACCGCTTTGGCAGGCTCAGGGATATTTGTATTTCTCCTGCCGGGAAGGTTTACATATGCACCAGCAACGGGGGTAATGAAGACCTGTTAGTAGAGATTTCTAAACCATAACTATATCTTTGCTGTTTATAATTTGGTGAATGAGGCTATTCAGTACAAGAGTGCGACGCCTGTGAAGTTGATCAAGGCTCCGGCGTTGGGCTCATAAAAAAATTAAATGGAAACAGTTTATGTAATTGACGCAGTAAGAACAGCCATTGGAAAATATGGCGGCTCATTGAGTGGCGTAAGGCCCGATGATCTGCTGGCGCATGTGATCAGTGTTTTGGTAAAACGTAACCCAAACATAGATGTGAATGCCATTGAAGATGTGGTTGCCGGTGCTGCCAACCAGAGCGGCGAAGACAACCGCAATGTGGCCCGTATGGCGGCATTGCTGGCAGGTTTGCCACCATCAGTTGCAGGCAATACGGTGAATCGTTTATGTGCCAGCGGACTGCAGGCCATTATGGATTGTGCCAGGGCAATTGCCTGCGGCGATGGCGACCTGATGATTGCCTGCGGTGTGGAGAGTATGAGCAGGGCTCCGTTTGTAATGCCTAAAAGCACCAGCGCATTTGCCCGTGAACCACAAATTGCAGATACTACATTGGGTTGGCGTTTTGTAAACAAGCGCCTTGCCGAAATGTATTACCCTTATACCATGGGCGAAACTGCAGAGAATGTTGCCAGGCGCTGGAACATAAGCCGGCATGCGCAGGATGAATTTGCATTTGCCAGTCAGCAGAAATACGAAAAGGCACTTGCCGAAAATAAATGGCAGTACGAAATAACCCCGATACAGGTTCAGATAGGTAAAGATGTTTTTGATTTTGAGAAAGACGAACATCCAAGACTTTCCGGCCTGGATAAACTGACACTATTAAAACCTGCTTTTGCAAAAGACGGAACCGTAACTGCTGGCAACAGCAGCGGAATTAATGATGGAGCTGCGGCTATGTTGCTTGCAGGCGAAACTACAGTAAAAAAATATGGATTGCAGCCGATAGCTAAAATTAAAAGTATGGCTGTTGCGGGTGTTGACCCTGGTATTATGGGTATTGGCCCGGTGCCGGCAACTAAAAAGGCCCTGGAAAGAGCGGCTCTGCAGGTTGCCGATCTTGACCTGATAGAACTAAACGAAGCTTTTGCCTCTCAATCCATTGCCTGCATACATGATCTGGGGCTTGACCTGGAAAAAGTAAATGTAAATGGCGGCGCTATTGCGTTAGGTCATCCATTGGGTTGCAGCGGGGTGAGAATTTCTACTACTTTATTACACGAAATGAAAAGGCGTAAAGCTAAATATGGCCTGGCTACCATGTGTATTGGTGTAGGGCAGGGTTCGGCGATTATTTATGAAGGGATATAAGTCAAAATTCAGAATTAAAAAATCAAAATATACAGTTAAATAATTCAGTCAGTTTTTGGCTTTTGATTTTTGACTTTTTAATTTTTAAGATAGTCAACCAGTTTTTCCAGGGAAACAATTTCCTGCTGACCGGTTGCTAAATTTTTAACAGCACAATTTTTTTCTTCCATTTCTTTACTGCCGATGATTATTACAAAAGGAATGTTTTTCTTTTCGGCATAAGTAAATTGTTTGTTGATCTTGCTTGCTTCATGGTAAAGCTCACAGGAAATACCATTGCTGCGTAATTGCTGCATGATGCCAAAAGCAAAACGGCTTTCAGCTTCTCCCATATTAAAGAATAAGGCTTTTGTACTTACCTGTACACCTGAAGGGAAAAGGTTTAACTCTTCCATTACATCATAAATTCTATCCACTCCAAATGAAATACCTACACCAGGTATATCAGGCACCCCAAATAATCCAGTAAGATCGTCATACCGGCCTCCGCCACCGATGCTGCCCATTTTTACTTCTGCCGGCGCCTTTACTTCAAAAATAATCCCTGTGTAATAGTTCAGTCCTCTTGCCAAAGTAAAATCAATATCAATATTGGTATTTTTCGATTGTTGAAAAACAAATTCCACTTCTTCAATTCCCTTTTTCCCAATTTCACTTGAGCCGATAAGTGATTTGATTTGTATAAGTTTTTCTTCGTTGCTTCCTGTTATGTTCAAATAATTTTCAATGATGATTATTTGTTCATTGCTCAATCCACGCTGCTGTAATTCTTCTTTCACTTTTTCAAGCCCGATCTTATCTAACTTGTCAATAGCCACAGTAATGTCCGTCATCTTATCAGTACCACCACACAATTCTGCCAATGCAACCAATATCTTGCGACTGTTAATTTTTAATTCGTAATTTTTAATTCCTAATTGAACAAAAACTTCGTGATAGATATTTGCCAGTTCAACTTCATTAAGTAACGAAAGGCTGCCAACCACATCCGCATCGCATTGCGTAAACTCCCTGTAGCGGCCCTTTTGCGGCCTGTCGGCACGCCATACCGGTTGTATCTGGTAACGGCGGAATGGAAAAGTAAGTTTGCCATGATTCATCGCCACATAACGGGCAAAAGGAATGGTAAGGTCGTATTTTAATGCCCGTTCGGTAATGTCGCTGCTGCTTTTTCCTTCCAATACTTTTTCAAACCCAGCCCTTGCTTTTTCAATTTTATTTTCGTGATCTAACCCGTTGTTTAAAATCTTAAAAATCAGTTTATCTCCTTCCTCACCATATTTCCCCATCAGGGTTTCCAAATTCTCCATCGCCGGTGTTTCCAGCGGCTGAAAACTGTACAGCTCAAATACATTCCTGATCGTAGAAAAAATATAGTTCCGTTTTCTTACAACCTCTGCTGAAAAATCCCTGGTGCCCTGCGGTATAGATGGTTTGGTGCTCATGAATAGCCTGTTCTTATTTTGTATATTTTTTTATGATGCTGTCGCAATTATTATTAATGATCTCAAAAACTTCATGGTAACCTTCTTCGCCTCCATACCAGGGATCAGGTACATCCCTTTCTTCTCCGGGAAGAGATTCATCCAAAAACAAACTTACTTTATTTGTATCGAAATCAGTTTTAGCGATCCGTTTCATATCGTCTATCACATCTGCAGCCATAGCATAAATAATATCATATTCCCCAAAGTCGGCACCAGTAAATTTTCTGCTTCTTTGTTCACAAATATCAATGCCATTCAATTTTGCCACTTTAATACTCAAATGATGCGGTGGCTCTCCTGTATGATAACCGTTTGTTCCTGCGCTATCTACCTGCCAGTTCAATCCAGCTTTTAACGCTTTATTCTGTAAAATTCCTTCGGCTAACGGGCTGCGGCAGATATTACCGAGGCACACCATTAAAATCTTCATAGGGCAAAGATAATTCGCAGTGGGCAGTTTGCAAATTACAGGCTGCCCACTGCGAACTGGCAACTGTTGAAAGCCTGCTGCTTTATGGAATCTGTAAGTTATCTCATCTTAATTGCAGAACACGGCGCCGGTTTTGAACTTAAATTATTCACTTCAAAACCAAACAGACATGAACAGGAATACAATACTGAAAAGCGATGTCCTCGACATCATTTTCGAAAAACGCAACAAATCGTATGGTGCTTACACTTTGCGTAAATTTTATCCCAACCGTTTGAAACTGGCATTAGGATTTGTTTTCCTTGCTGCTATTGCTTTTTCAGCTTTTGCTTTTGTGCCAAAAAAAGACAATAAGGTGTCGGCAAAGCCATATACATTTAAAGAAATAGAAATAAAAAAAGTGCAGGATAAACCTAAAGAGCCTGAAAAGAAAAAGGAGATGGTAAAAGCTGAGAAGAAAACTGAAATTAAAGCAGTGCCTGTTAACCAGGTAAAACTTACAAGCAATGTTAAAATTGTTGCAAAGGGTGAGAAAGCAGATTCAATAAGAATAATTAAACCAACAGATGAAATTGGTTCGACAAACATTTCTATTGCAACACCCGGCCAGGTTTTTGTTGAACCTGTAAAGCCTGTTGGTGAAAGCGGTGGCGGTGGCCAAACGGATCTTCCTGAAATTGATAAAATTTCGCCGATGGAAGGGGATGCTGTGGAGGTATTACCATCTTATCCTGGCGGCATGGATGCACTGAGAAAGTTTTTGCAAAAGAACCTGCAGACTCCTGACGAACTGCAAAGCGGTGAAACAGTAAGTGTCAGGGTGAAATTTGTAGTTGATTACACAGGCAAATTAAAAAGCTTTGAAACGGTAAGGAATGATGCATATAATGCAGAAGTGGTAAGGGTATTGAAGAAAATGCCAGAATGGATACCCGGCAAAACCAAAGGTGAAAATGTATCAGTATATTATGTTATACCGGTAAAGTTTGAAAGCACAGATTGATCATTATAATGGCCGGTTTAAATAATTATTTCAGTATTTTCACCGCCCGTAAATAACGCAAATATTAATATTTATACAATGGCACTTGAAGAATTTGAAAGAGAAGAACCGAATGAACGTGATAAGGGTTATCAACGCATGCGTAGCATTATGGATTACGGGATGGGTATATTGTGGGCAGCTATGGGCGTGTTCTTCATTTTTATAAAGCACTTTAATGCAGATCTTGCGGCAAAGTACGATGATATAACGTTTAAGATATTCGGTTCAATATGTATTCTTTATGGCCTTTTCAGGATTTACAGGGGGTACAGGAAAAACTATTTCAGGGACAGATGAGCAGAAAAAAAATAAGCATGATCATGGCAGCTGCAGCCAGCAGTTTTATGATCTTTTTTTTTATTACCGGATGTAGTACAGGAGTAATAAAAAGTCCCTCAGATACAATGACGAGCGGCTCCATCCGCATCAGTGTGGATGAATCTTTTAAGCCGGTAATGGAAGAGCAGATAAAAATGTTTGAAAAATCTTTTCCTAAAGCACATGTTATTGCTGAGTATAAGACGGAAGCCGATTGCTTTAAAGATTTTTACAACGATACTTCAAACAGGCTGATCATTGTAACACGGGGATTGACAGATGAAGAAGATGCTTATTATTTAGATTCACTCAAATATTATCCACATTGGGATAATATAGCCAATGATGCCATTACCATCATTGTAAACAATAAAAGCACCGATACACTTTTTACGCTTGAAAGATTGCGTGACCAGTTGAGTGGAAAAATAAACAGGCAACAGAAGATTGTATTTGACGGGCTTAATGCAACCAGCACCGTGCGGTTTGTGATGGACAGCATTTTAAAAGGCGAAAAATTTGATACGTCGGTTGTGCAGGCAGCAAAATCAAGCCAGGAGGTTGTTGGCTATGTGGCTAAAACAGAAAATGCCATCGGCCTTGTTGGTATAAGCTGGGTTGGCAATCCGGAAGACAGCGCCCAGGTTAATATGTTAAATAAAGTAAAAATTGCGTATGTTTCCTGTGTTGTTTGCGAAGACGAACCTTACGTAAAACCAATGCAGGCAAGCATTTTAACAAGGCGATACCCTTTGGTACGTGGTTTGTATTACATCATGAAAGAAAATTACCAGGGACTTGGTACAGGCTTTGTAAATTTTTTAAACCAGGAAAGAGGGCAACTGATATTCAGAAGGGCATATCTGGGAACGAGGATGGATTTTAGGGTGAGAAATGTGAAGATCAACCAGAAATTGTAAAAAAGTTGTAAAAGTTTATGAGCATTTAAACTTAGAAATATTTGAAAAATCAATATTATTGTAAAGACTTAAACAGCGAAATAAAATGAAGAATCTAAAATTTACACTTATCCTTTTAACCGGTTTACTTGCAGCTGGGTTCAGCAATGCGCAGTCCATTGAGGATGGTAAAAAGTTTATGTACTATGAAAAATTTATTAGTGCAAAAAATGTGTTTCAGCAATTGCTTACTGCCAATCCCAATAATGAGGAAGCAGCATACTGGCTCGGGCAGGCCATGATTGGGCCAGATGAAGATAAAGACATTGCAGGCGCCAGGGCCGTTTATGAAAAAGGTTTGGCTGCAAATGCAAACAGCGCCCTGTTAAATGCAGGTTTAGGACACGTGGAATTACTTGAAGGTAAAACCCAGCAGGCACGCAGCCATTTTGAGAGCGCTATCAGCCTGAGTGGCGGAAAAAATATCATGGTATTGGATGCGGTTGGCTTTGCCAATGCTGATTTTGATTCAAAATATGGTGATGCAGCTTATGCTGTTGAAAAACTTAAACTGGCCACCACACAAAAAGGGTTTAAAGATGCCAGGATAATGACAGACCTGGGAGATGCCTACCGTAAACTTCAAGATGGAGGTAATGCCCAAACAAGCTATGAAGCAGCTTTGGCAATGGACCCAAAGTATGCAAGGGCTAAGTTCCGTATAGGCAGGATTTACCAATCACAGGGCCGCAGCCAGGAAGGCATTTATTTACAGTACTACAATGATGCGATAGCCTTAGATCCCAATTATGCACCGGTATATTTTTACCTGCATCAATATTATTACGAAACGGATGTTGTAAAATCTGCCGGTTATTTAGATAAGTATTTGGCAGCAAAAGGTGCAACTGATGAACCTAACACCTGCTTTTTAAAAGCACAGATGATATACGCCCAGGGTAAATTTGAGGAAACAGTTACTGCCGCAGAAGCCTGCCTTACAGGTAACGCCAATCCTTATCCAAACCTTTTTGGTTTACTGGCCTATGCAAATTTTAAAATAGCAGATAAACTTGAAAAGGCAGGTGATTCAACAGGCGCCATTGATGCCTATGCAAAATCAAAAATTGCTTTCGATAAATATCTTAATAAGCAAAAGGCTGCAAAGATTGGTCCTAGGGATAAAGTTACTTATGCTTTAGTTTTATTAAAATTCCCTGGCAACGAAGCTTTAGCAGGAAGTTTTATGGAACAGGCTGTTCTGGAAGATACTTTAGAAATTAATAAAGTAGCTTATCTGACCGAGGTTGCAAAGACATACGAAAAAAGAAAGCAATACGCTGAAGCAGGAGAGTGGTATAAAAAAATCCTGAACGTTAAAAAAACTCCTACTAAAACAGATATATACAATGCTGCAAACAGTTACTACCGTGTAGGCCAGTTTGCCAAATCTGCAGACCTGTACACCGTATATACACAAAAGTACCCGGAAGACATTTTTGGATATTACATGATTGGTAAATCTTTATGGGGTATTGATACAGTCATGAAATATGGGCTGGCCAATAATGCATTTGCAAAAGCCATTGAGGTTGGAGAGGCTTATCCTGACAAATCTAAGATCATCTCTCAATTGATGGGTAGTTACAAATACATGTTTGCCTACAATGTGAATGTATTAAAGAACAAAGAAGTAGCCCTGGCTTATGCTGATAAAGCCATTGCACTTGATCCTAATGATGCCGAGATCAAAGGCAACAGGGATATAATAGCACCCGCAAATCTTAAACCCGACACAAAGCCTGCTAATACAGCCGATAAGGTGGTAATAAATCCAGATGGCTCTTTGAATGTTACGGGTAAAGATGGTTCATCTACTGTGATAACCAATACGGGTAAAATAACCACTGTGAAAGATGGTATTACAACCATTATTGAAAACGGAAAAGTAACTATGCTGGATGCTAATGGCAAAGTTATAAATACACCCACTCCTCCAAGGCCAGGTGCAGGAACGCCCAAACCTCCAACAAAACCTGCGGGCGGTACAAAAAAAAAGTAGTGCCGGTTAAAAAGAAAAAAGGTTAAAGCAATTATATAAAGCCCCGTTATAAAAAGATAGCGGGGTTTTGTTTTATAAGCTATTGAATATTGCTTTTGCTGCCTTATTTTTGCGGATAATCACATAATATCCAATATGGAGTTTTTCTTATTACAGGCTACAGATGCAAATAATGCGGCAAATTACCTGCCCATCGCCCTCCAGGTTATCTTTGCCATTGGGCTCATAGCTACCATCATTATAGGTTCTAACTGGTTGGGTCCCAAAAGAAAGACAGCAGATAAATTACAGAATTTTGAAAGTGGAATACAGATAAGGGGCAATGCCAGGCAACCAATGGCAGTCAAATACTTTTTGGTTGCAATTTTGTTTGTTTTATTTGATGTGGAGGTTATTTTCTTTTATCCCTATGCAGTCAATTTCAGGGAACTGGGATGGGAGGGCTTTATTGCAGTGGTAATGTTTGTTTCTTTATTTATTGCAGGCCTTGTTTATATTTTTAAGAAGGGGGCGTTGAAGTGGGAAGAATAGCAGTTGCCAATTAGGAGTGAGCAGTTGCCAACTGCCGATTGCCAACTGAAAGCTTTAAAAAATCATTATAATTGAATGTATGAGTCGTCCGGTACAATATAATAATCACATAAAATTCGAAGGTATTCCCGAAGGATATTTTGGAGAAGGTTTTATGGCAACCAATTTAGAAAAAGTGGTGAGCCTTGCCCGTAAAAATTCCATCTGGCCTTTACCATTTGCAACCAGTTGCTGCGGTATCGAATTTATGGCAACTGCCGCCAGTCATTACGATTTGGCGAGGTTTGGCGCAGAGCGTATGAGCTTTTCTCCACGCCAGTGCGACCTGATGATGGTGATGGGAACGATTGCAAAAAAAATGGCACCTATTGTAAAACAGGTTTACCTGCAAATGGCAGAACCCCGCTGGGTTTTGTCAATGGGGGCATGTGCATGTTCTGGCGGTATTTTCGACAGCTATTCTGTTTTGCAAGGTATTGATCAGATCATACCGGTGGATGTATATGTGCCGGGCTGCCCGCCAAGGCCCGAAGCAGTTTTAGATGGATTTTTAAAGATACAGGACCTGGTAAATGCAGAAGGATTGAGAAGAAGATACAGTGATCAGTATAAAGATTTATTGGCAGGATACGGAATACAATAAAAGTAAAAAGTCAAAATTCAAAAGTGCGTTATAAGTTTTTGAATTTTGATTTTTGAATTTTGACTTATATCATGACTTTGACCAACGAAACGATACAACAAAAACTAACAGAAAAATTCCCCGATCAATTAACGGATTGGCAGGAGCCTTATGGCATGCTTACTTTTACAGCGCCTGCTGAACTGAATTTAAAGGTGCTCCAGTTTTTATATGATGATGCAGAATTGAGGTTTCAGTTTTTAACTGACCTGCAGGCTGTTCATTATCCTGATAATAAAGGAGCGGAACTTGCTGTGGTTTATCACCTGCACAATTTGGTTGATAATGTGAGGATGCGGTTCAAAATATTTGTTGATATTGAAAAGCCGGATGTGTTCAGTGCAACAGCATTGTATAGCGCTGCCAATCACATGGAGAGAGAAACTTATGATTTTTACGGGGTGAATTTCATCGGCCATCCAAACCTTATCAGGATATTGAATGTTGAGGAGATGGATTATTTCCCGATGAGAAAAGAGTTTCCATTGGAAGAACAAAGCAGGGTGGATAAGGATGATGAGATGTTTGGAAGAGGATAAGAATTAAAAATTCAAAATTCAAAAGTCAAAATGGGCCTGTTGAATAATTCGCTTTTTGATTTTTGAGTTTTAACTTTTGACTTTAGAATTATGAGCGATCACATTTTATTACCGGAAGGAAGTATTGAAAAGCAAACCACCACGCTTAACCTGGGGCCTACGCACCCGGCTACGCATGGCGTGTTTCAGAACATACTGGAGCTGGATGGCGAAAGGGTAATGAAATCAACTTCAACCATTGGTTACATTCACCGTGCATTTGAAAAGATTGCAGAAAGAAGACCATTATACCAGATAACGCCACTCACCGACAGGCTGAATTATTGCTCAGCACCAATCAACAACATGGGCTGGCATATCACCTGTGAAAAATTATTGGGTTTACAATTACCAAAACGTGTTGATTACTTAAGAGTGATCATCATGGAGCTGGCGAGAATTTCAGATCACCTGATCTGTAATTCAATTGTGGGTGTTGATAGCGGCGCTTTTTCGGGTTTCTTGTATGTAATGCAATTCCGTGAACTAATCTATGAAATATATGAAGAAGTATGTGGCTCCCGCCTTACTACTACTATTGGGCGTATTGGCGGTTTTGAAAGGAATTTCTCTGCTGCAGCATTCGAGAAACTCGAAAAATTCTTAGATAAAAAAACAGGTTATCCTGCACAGTTGAAAGAGTTTGAAAACCTGTTTACCCGTAACAGGATATTTATGGATAGAACAATTGGCTGCGGACCAATTTCTGCTGAGCGTGCATTGAATTACGGTTTCACTGGTCCTAACCTGCGTGCTGCCGGTGTTGATTACGATGTACGTGTGCACACCCCTTACAGCAGCTACCAGGATTTTGATTTCACCGTTCCTGTTGGCAGCACCGGGGATTGCTACGACCGTTTTTTGGTTCGTAACGAAGAAATGTGGCAGAGCCTGAGCATTATTGACCAGGCCTATAAAAAAGTACAGGAATTTAAAGGAGCCGAAGCTGATGTTTATCATGCAGATGCCCCTGCATATTATCTGCCACAGAAAAAAGATGTTTATACAAAAATGGAGGCGCTTATCTATCACTTTAAAATTGTGATGGGTGAAGCGGAGATGCCGGCCGGTGAAGTGTATAGCTCTGTGGAAGGCGCAAATGGCGAACTTGGATTTTATTTGATCAGTGATGGTGGAAGAACTCCTTACCGGTTACATTTCCGCAGGCCATGTTTTATTTATTACCAGGCTTTTGAGGAACTTGTTAAAGGAGGAATGTTGAGTGATGCAGTAATAACCATGAGCAGTTTGAATTTGATCGCAGGAGAGATGGACGCTTAAAAAATCGCACAATGAATGATTTTGACAAAATAGAAAAGGTAGGAAAAAAAGTTTCTTTTGCGGAAGCTGAAGAATTAGAAGTTGAATACTATGCCAGTGTTGACTGGAAAGAAAGTGCGAAAAAAGTTGAGCAAATGCGCAGGATGATATGGAGTAAAGAATATGAGGTTGGGATGGTGAAAATAATGGCAATTGCCGGGCTTAAAGATGAAAGAAATGATATTAAATGAGAATTTCATTGATTTTATTTCATTACTCAATAAGTATGAAGTTAAATATGTTTTAGTAGGGGGGTGGGTTGTAATATTTGAAGGATATAGCAGAACAACTGGGGATATGGATGTTTTTGTTGAAATAAGTGAAGCCAATGCTACAAAAATATTACAGGTTATTAAAGAATTTATGGGGTCATCATTAGGGTTTGAGAAGGAAGATTTTTTGAATGAGAATAAAGTTTTAATGATCGGCAATACTCCCTTAAGAATTGATATTATTACAACCATTGATGGAGTAAGTTTTGAAGAAGCCTATAAAACAAGCAGAATTTATACAGATGATGGAACAGATATCAGATGTATTCATGTTAACCAATTAATAAGTAATAAAAAAGCATCCGGAAGATTGAAGGATTTGGCAGATGCAGAAATGCTTGAGAAAATATTAAAAAAGCGAAAGAAATAATGAGTATTGAATTTTCACCGGACAAATTGGCTGAAGTTGCAGAGATAGTAAAACGCTATCCCGAAGGAAGGCATAAAAGTGCCCTGCTCCCGGTGTTGCACATGGCACAGCAGGAGTTTGGCGGCTGGCTTGATGTGCCGGTGATGGATTACGTGGCTTCTGTTTTAAATATTGAACCGATTGAGGTGTATGAAGTGGCGAGTTTTTACAGCATGTATAATTTAAGCCCGGTTGGTAAATATATGTTTGAGGTTTGTCAAACGGGCCCATGCATGGTGAATGGCAGCGATGATATCATAGCCTACATCAAAGACAAGCTGAACATCAATGTTGGGGAAACAACAGCCGACGGTATGTTTACTTTAAAAACGGTGGAGTGCTTAGGTGCCTGTGGTTATGCACCGATGATGCAACTGGGAAAACATTATAGGGAGCATTTAACCAAAGAAAAAGTGGATGCCATCATTGAAGAGTGCAGGGCAAAAGTTAATTGATCATTGAAAGGTTTACTGACGATATTGTTTTTCTTCACCGTTGCATTTGCAAATGCACAAACTGATGAAGATAAATTAATAACGACGATGAAGGAGTTTCACCAGGCACTGGTTAAAAAGAATACAGTTTCTATAAACCAGCAAACGGATAAAGCACTGAGTTACGGACATAGTAATGGCTGGGTAGAAACAAAAACTGATGTGATAAAAGACCTGGAAAGCGGTTATATCAGTTACCAGGATTTTAAAGAAGACAGCATTGCGGTTACAATAAATGGAACAATGGCGAATGTTCGTTTTAATGCAGAGATCACGGCAACGTTGAAAGGAATTACGTCAACCTTTCCATTGAGGGTTTTGGAAGTGTGGGTGAAGAAAGGAAAACGCTGGGTTTTGTTTGCAAGACAGGCGGTTAAAAAATAAAAATCAAAATTAAAAATTCAAAAATCGGGTTAAATTAAATGCACCTTTTTTGAATTTTGAATTTTAACTTTTGACTTAAAGGAATGAGCAGAAAATTATTATTAGAAAAAGCACATGTAGAAAACATCAGGTTGTATGATGTGTACCGCCGTGAAGGTGGATACCGCAGTGTGGAGAAGGCTTTGAAGATGGCTCCGGCGGATATTGTGGAAGAAGTGAAGAAGAGCGGGTTAAGAGGTCGTGGTGGTGCAGGTTTTCCTACAGGCATGAAATGGAGCTTTATTGCCAGGCCGGAAGGTGTTCCCCGTCACCTGGTGGTAAATGCTGATGAAAGTGAACCTGGTACTTTTAAAGACAGGTACCTGATGGAATTCATTCCGCATATTTTAATTGAAGGAATGATCGTTTCTTCTTTTGCGCTCGGTTCAAATGTTTCATACATATATATACGTGGGGAATATCATTGGATCGTTGATATTTTAGAGCAGGCAATTGCGGAAGCAAAGAACAATGGCTTCCTTGGTAAAAATATTTTGGGCAGCGGTTTTGATTGTGAGATTTATGTACATCGTGGAGCCGGCGCTTATATCTGCGGAGAAGAAACTGCCTTGATAGAATCGCTGGAAGGTAAGCGTGGTAATCCGAGAATTAAACCACCGTTCCCTGCTGTAAAGGGTGCCTGGGAAAGACCAACGGTTGTAAATAATGTAGAAACTATCGCTGCTGTTGTACCTATCATCAATGATGGTGGTGAAGAGTATGCAAAGATCGGTATTGGAAAAAGCACCGGTACAAAATTGATGAGTGCCTGTGGTAATCTTAATAAGCCCGGTGTTTATGAAATTGATATGACCATCTCTGTTGAAGAATTTATTTACAGCGATGAGTATTGCGGCGGTATTCCCAACGGCAGAAAACTGAAAGCCTGTATTCCCGGCGGATCATCGGTTCCCATCCTTCCTGCAAATTTGTTGCTAACAACTGCCAAAGGAGAAAAGAGATTGATGAATTATGAAAGCCTCAGCGATGGGGGTTTTGCAACCGGCAGTATGATGGGCTCTGGTGGTTTTATTGTTCTGGATGATAACCAGTGCGTGGTAAAACATACTTATACATTGGCAAGATTTTATCGTCATGAAAGCTGCGGACAATGCAGCCCTTGCCGTGAAGGAACCGGCTGGATGGAAAAAATATTGTTGAATATTGAAAACGGAAAAGGAAAGATGAGTGATATTGACCTGCTTTGGGATATTCAACGAAAAATAGAAGGTAATACCATTTGCCCGTTGGGCGATGCAGCGGCCTGGCCGGTTGCAGCAGCCATCAGGCATTTTAGAGATGAGTTTGAGTGGCACGTGAAAAACCCGGTTGGGTGTTTAACAAGCAATTACGGGTTGGCACACTATGCTGATCCGATACACGTACCGGTAACAGCTTAGAGTTGAAAATTCAAAAGTCAAAAGTAAAAATTCAAAAAATGGAGGATGAAATTGAAGTTTTTGAATTGCATGAAGAAGGGAAACCTTATAAGATTAGTCATAGATGCTTTTACTTTTCAAAAGAAGTAATTGGATTTATAAAAGAATGTAAGTACGATAGAATTTACCATTCGATGTTTGATCAGTTGTTGAGAAGTACGACATCAATCGGAGCAAATGTAGTTGAGGGTAAATCCGGAAGTTCTAAAAAAGATTGGAAAAATTTTTATGTTATTGCGCTTAAATCGGCAAATGAAACCAAATATTGGCTTTGCCTGATAAGTGAAACAATGGATGTTTCTAAATCTAAAATAAATGATTTGATAAAAGAAGCGGATGAAATTTCAAAGATCATTGCTTCAATTATAGTAAAGTCAACCTAATCAGGTTTTTTGATTTTTGACTTTTTAATTTTGACTTAAACTATGGCAGACGAAATAAAAAAAGAACCACCTGCAAACTTCAAAGTAACGATAGATAATATCACTATTGAAGTAGCGCCTGGTACCACTATATTGAATGCCGCACGCCAGATCGGGGGCGATGTTACTCCTCCGGCAATGTGCTACTACAGTAAATTGCAGGGCAGTGGTGGTAAGTGCCGTACCTGTTTGGTAGAAGTTGCTGCAGGCTCTACAGCCGATCCAAGGCCAATGCCTAAACTGGTTGCATCTTGCCGTACCAATGTTATGGATGGTATGATCGTAAAAAATATCACCAGCGATAAAGTAACCGATGCAAGGAATGGTGTGGTGGAATTTTTATTGATCAATCACCCGCTTGATTGCCCAATCTGCGACCAGGCCGGCGAATGTCACCTGCAGGACCTGGGTTATGACCATGGTAAAGCAGGCACACGTTACGAGTTTAAAAGAAGAACTTTTGAGAAAGAAGATATCGGCCCTTACATCCAGTTGCACATGACAAGGTGTATTCTTTGTTATCGTTGTACTTATGTGGCAGATCAGATTACAGATAAAAGAGTGCATGGTATTTTGGACAGAGGCGATCATGCAGAAATATCAACTTATATTTCTAAAGCAATAGACAATGATTTCAGCGGCAACATGATAGATGTTTGCCCGGTTGGCGCTTTAACCGATAAAACTTTCCGCTTTAAAAACCGTGTTTGGTTTACCAAGCCGGTTGATGCACATCGCAATTGCGAAAATCCGAAATGCTGCGGCAAAGCAACACTATGGTTGCGGGGCGATGAAGTGTATCGTGTTACAGTCCGTAAAGACGAATGGGGAGAAGTACAGAGCTATGATGGAAAGCCAGGCTGGATATGCAATACCTGTCGTTTTGATAAAAAGAAAACAAGTGACTGGACTGTTGAAGGATTGACAGACATCAACCGCCATTCTGTAATTGGTGCTAATAAATATGCAACTTTGGAAATGCCTGATGATCCGCTGAAAAAAGTTTTGAAGGGACGCAGTCCTAAGCTTTTGATGGATATACATACTATAAGTGAGGTTAACAGTTCTGTGGTTCATCTGGATAAAGTACAGGCTGCACCGCATCAACAGGAGTTTGCTCATACGGCTGATAATATTAAAGAGGATACGGATGTTGCAGAACAGTTTGGAAAACCGGAAGAAGAATAAAGGATCAGGAATTATTAAAAATAGTTAAACTGGATTATGCTTTTAGCAATTGATTTTGCATTGATTATTGAGAAACTGGTTTTGATCGTCATTGTTGTAATGGCGTCATTGCTCATTGCAATGTATGCCACTTATGGCGAGAGAAAAATCGCTGCCATTTTGCAGGACAGGCGTGGACCAAACCGTGCCGGTCCCTTCGGTATTTTACAACCTGTTGCAGATGGATTGAAATTGTTTTTCAAAGAAGAGATCATACCGGATTTTTCTTCCAAGTTCTTATTCATACTTGGTCCTTCACTTGCTATGATGACGGCAATTATGACCAGTGCTGTTGTTCCCTGGGGTGGTAAAGTGCATTTATTTGACCGTGATATTTCTTTGCAGATCGCTGATGTGAATGTTGGGATACTTTACGTATTTGCCGTGGTGAGTATGGGTGTGTATGGCATCATGATCGGTGGCTGGGCCAGTAATAATAAATACTCATTAATGGGTGCTTTAAGGGCAGCTTCGCAAATCATCAGTTATGAATTGGCAATGGGCATTTCTATCATTGCGTTGCTAATGGTTACAGGTTCGCTGAGTCTTAAAGAAATGGTGGTACAGCAGCAGGGCAGCCTTTGGAATATCTGCTATCAGCCGTTGGGCTTTTTCATCTTTTTAATTTGTGCATTTGCAGAATGTAACCGGGCGCCTTTCGATCTTGCAGAAGCTGAAAGCGAATTGATTGGTGGTTATCATACAGAATATTCATCTATGAAACTGGGCTTTTACCTGTTCTCAGAATATATCAATATGTTCATCAGCAGTGTTATCATGTCAACCTTATATTTTGGTGGTTATGATATTCCTTTTGTGAATGAAGCATTATATGATCAAAACCTGATGGCGATATTGGGGGTACTTGTGCTGATGGCAAAAGTTATATGTTTCATATTCTTTTTCATGTGGGTAAGGTGGACGATCCCAAGATTCAGGTACGATCAGTTGATGAACCTGGGCTGGAGAATTTTAATTCCATTGGCATTATTCAATATGCTGGTGACAGGCGCATTGGTATTATTAAAGCAAAACAACTGGCATTTTTAACTAATCATAAAACACAATTAAAGGCCCTTTAGGGGTTTGGGGTATGCAAGCATTAACAAACAGGATAAAACATGTTGACCGCCGGAAAATGAATTTCCTGGAGCGGCTTTACCTGGTTGCCATTTTTAAAGGAATGCTGATCACTTTCAGTCATATTTTTAAAAAGAGGCCAACCATAAATTATCCTGAAAAGAAAAGGCCTTTCAGTCCTGTCTTTCGTGGCCTTCACATTTTAAACAGGGATGAAGAAGGCCGTGAAAACTGCACCGCCTGCGGCTTATGTGCTGTTGCCTGCCCGGCAGAAGCCATTACCATGGAAGCTGCAGAAAGGCAAACTGGTGAAGAGAATTTATATCGTGAAGAAAAATATGCAGCTAAATACGAGATCAATATGCTGCGTTGCATTTTTTGTGGTTTGTGCGAAGAAGCCTGCCCAAAAGATGCCATTTATTTAAGCGAAACTTTTGCACCGGCAGATTACCAGCGCAAACAATTCATTTATAAAAAAGAAGAATTACTGATACCGCACCCCATTGAAGATCCGGAAGGTTATAAAAAGGCTTTGGGCAATAAGGTAAAAAAAGAAACGGCTAATTAAAGGATATGAGCATTACAGAAATATTATTTTGGGGTTTATCAGCTTTGGCTTTGTTCAGCGCCATTATGGTGGTTGCCAGTAAAAGCCCGGTACACAGCATACTGTATCTCATTGTTGTTTTCTTTGCGATATCGGGCCATTATGTTTTATTGAATGCACAATTTCTGGCCATCGTAAATATCATTGTGTATGCAGGCGCCATTATGGTGTTGTTTTTATTTGTGGTGATGCTGATGAACCTGAATGCAGAATCAGAACCTAAAAAACACCGCATGATGCAGTTTGCCGGGTTGATATCTGGGGGCTGTTTATTCCTGGTGATCATTTCTGCCATATCAGATACGCAGCATGCATCCAACATGGTGCAGATGAGTACAGGAGGTGACGGGTTGATCAAAAATCTTGGAAAAGTTTTGTTCAAAGATTATGTGCTGCCTTTTGAGATCAGTTCTGTTTTGTTTTTAAGTGCGATGATAGGAGCTGTGGTGATTGGTAAAAAAGAAAGCCCCCCCACCCCCAAAGGGGGGGATTTGTAAGATTCTGATTTTACAAAGGGTATAATAAAATAAATTGAGGTAGTTTTTTTGTAAACAAAAAAAATAAAAACTTCCATATCCCCCTCCTTTGGAGGGGTTAGGGGAGGCCAGGATTATGGAGATCAAATGGTACATAGGTTTGGCAGTAGCGCTGTTCTGCACCGGGATTGTAGGTGTACTTACACGCCGCAATTCCATCATTATTTTTATGTGCATTGAGCTGATGCTGAATGCGGTGAATTTATTGCTGGTGGCATTTTCAAAAATGCATGGTGGAGCATCTGCTGTTGTGCAAAGCAACCCTAACGTGGTAAGCGATGCACAGATATTTGTATTCTTTATTATGGTGGTTGCGGCGGCAGAAGTAAGTGTGGGACTGGCCATCATTGTTATGCTTTACAGAAATACACATTCGGTGGATGTGAATTTTTTAAACAGACTTAAAAATTAAAAAGGCAAAATTAAAAAATCAAAAAAACTGCTTTTTACTGAAAGCTCTCTTTTTTGACTTTTGCTTTTTGACTTTTGACTTTGACTTATGAGTAATGTTTTTCAAATGGTTTGGCTTATACCTGTATTGCCTTTGCTGGGCTTCCTCATCAATGGGTTAGGTAGAAAACAGGTTTCAAAAACAATGGCTGGTGTAATCGGCAGCGGAACGGTGCTGGCATCATTTGTCATCAGCCTGCTTGTTTTTATGCAGTTGAATGGAGGCAATGTTCCTAAAGTTGCTTTCCACTATTTCGACTTTATAAATGCTACAGCACTTAAGATCGGTTTTGATTTTCAGATCGACCAGCTTTCTTCTGTCTTCTTATTAATAATTACCGGTGTTGGTTTTTTAATACATGTTTACTCAACAGCTTACATGCATGATGAAGAGCCAAAAGATTTTGCAAAGTATTTTGCTTACCTTAATCTTTTTGTGTTCTCGATGTTATTGCTGGTAATGGGAGCCAACTATGTTATTATGTTCATTGGTTGGGAAGGTGTTGGGCTTTGTTCTTATTTGCTGATTGGTTTTTGGTTTAAAAATACCAACTACAATATGGCAGCAAAAAAAGCTTTCATCATGAACCGTATTGGTGATCTTGGTTTTTTGCTGGCAGTGTTTTGGCTTATATCAAAAATAGGTTCGGCAGATTATCATACGGTGTTTGCCAATGTTTCTAAATTATCTGTAACAGATATTACCGGTATCACCATGTTGTTATTTGTTGGTGCAATGGGTAAGAGTGCACAAATTCCTTTATACACCTGGCTGCCAGATGCGATGGCAGGTCCAACACCAGTGAGTGCCTTGATACATGCTGCTACTATGGTTACCGCCGGTATCTACATGATTGCAAGGAGCAATATTTTATATACCATGGCACCGGTTACGCAAACTGTTGTTGCCATTGTTGGTTTAGCAACAGCAATTCTTGCTGCAACTATTGCTCTTAAACAAAACGATATTAAAAAAGTATTAGCTTATTCTACCGTAAGTCAGTTAGGCTATATGTTTTTAGCGCTGGGCGTTGGCGCCTATGTGGGCGCTGTGTTTCATGTAATGACACATGCATTCTTCAAAGCATTATTATTCCTGGGTGCAGGTAGTGTGATACATGCTATGAGCGGCGAACAGGATATCCGTAACATGGGTGGATTGAAAAAATACATGAGCATTACGCACATTACTTTTTTACTGGCTTGCCTGGCAATTGCCGGTATGCCGCCTTTCTCAGGGTTCTTTAGTAAAGATGAAATATTGGCTGCAGCTTTTGCAAAAAATCCGGTGCTGTGGGGTGTTGGTGTTGCAGGTGCTGTTATGACGGCTTTTTATATGTTCCGTTTGTATGCCATGGCTTTCCTCGGACAATTCCGTGGTACACACGAACAGCAACATCATTTACAAGAAAGCCCCAAAGCAATTACCATTCCTTTGATCATCCTTGCTATCTTATCAGTTGTTGGTGGCTTTATTGGTATACCAGAAGTGTTCATGCACGGCGGACATAAACTGGAAGCATTTTTAACTCCCGTGTTTGCACAGAGCAATGCGCTTACAGAGGCACATCATCTTTCTCACTCAACAGAATATATGCTGATGGGTATTTCTGTTGCAGCGGCCTTGGCAGCTTTGGTTTTTGCGTGGAGCAAATTCAGTAAATACCAAAAAACAGAAAAAGAAGAAGCAGGCCTTGGTAAAGTGCTCGCCAATAAATGGTATGTTGATGAATTGTATGATACCATTATTGTAAAACCTGTTTTATCAATTGCAAAGTATTTCAGCAATATTTTTGAAAGGAAAGGCGTGGATGGTTTTGTAAATGGTATTGGCAAAGCAGTTAACTATGGCAGCCGCCAGATACGCTTATTGCAATCGGGCCAGGTGGGCGCTTATGTACTGATGATGGTACTGGGCATTTTGCTATTTTTTATTATTCAGTTGTTTTTATAGATAAATATGAACCAAAATATTTGGATAACATTTCCTGAGTTATTGATCTGGTTTCCGCTGGTGGCAGGGCTGGTTGCATTTATTATCCGTAAAGAAAAAGCGGTTAAAAACTGGGCCATCCTGGCTTCACTTATCACATTGAGTATATCCATAGTTAGCCTGGTATATGCAGATAATACCAAACACTTACATCTTAATAATGTAAGCTATTTCTGGTTGAGGTATCTCGGCAGCAATTTTACACTCGGTCTGGATGGTATGGGCCATATGCTTACTGCACTTACAGCGATAGCATTTCCACTCATATTTATTGCAGGTAATAAAACCAACTATAAAAATACCCATGTTTTTTATGGTCTGATGCTGCTAACACAATCTGGTTTAATGGGAGTGTTTACTGCCATGGACCTGTTGGTGTTTTATTTCTTTTGGGAGCTGGCTGTTATACCGGCTTACTTTTTATGCAGCCGCTGGGGCGGAGAAAAAAGGATACAGGCAACCTTCAAATTCTTTGTGTACACTTTTACCGGTTCGCTGTTAATGCTGGTTGGCATCATATATCTCTATATGCATACTTTGCCTACAGCAAATGCCGAGCATTCTTTTTCTATGCATGCAGTTTATTCTGCTATACTTTCCCCCGCAGAAAAAAACTGGATCTTCTGGCTTTTCTTTATCGCATTTGCTATTAAGATGCCGGTGTTCCCGTTTCATACCTGGCAGCCGGATACATACGAACAGGCACCCACTTCAACAACCATGGTACTTAGTGGCATCATGGTAAAAATGGGGGTGTTTGCAGTAATACGCTGGATAATTCCGGTTTTTCCGGATGCCGTTACAAAATTTGATAATATAGTTATCGGCCTTTCTGTTACCGGCATGATATACGCCAGCCTCATTGCCATTAAGCAAGATGACCTGAAACGTTTTGTAGCTTATTCTTCTATTGCTCATATTGGGTTAATGTGTGCGGCCATTTTTACAAAAACAGAAATTGGTTTGCAGGGTGTAATGATACAGATGTTCAGTCATGGTATTAATATAATCGGTATGTGGATAGTGGTTGACCTGATTGAAAAGCAAACCGGTACCCGTAAGATATCTGAACTGGGTGGTATTGCACACAAAGCACCGGCGCTGACAATTTTTCTGGTGGTAATTGCACTGGCAAATATTGCCCTGCCCTTAACCAATGCATTTGTGGGTGAGTTTATGATGTTCAGCGGGCTGTTCAAATTTAATATTATCTACACCGCAGTTGCGGGGTTAAGTATCGTACTGGCGGCGGTATATACTTTAAATATGGTGCAAAAAGTTTTTTACGGAGAAGTGAATGCTGTTACAGAAACATTACACGATATATCATTGAATCAAAAACTTGTTTTGGCTGTTCTGGTTGTATTTGTATTCCTGTTTGGAATTTATCCGCAACCGCTTTTCGATTTAACAAAAGATACCGTTACAGCTATAATAACAAGAATTAAATAAACCGCCTGTTGGCGTAAAGAGGTTATGAACGCAATAATATTGACAGCAATCTGGGGAGTATTGATGATGTTGGGTGGCGCTTTTATTAAAAGTAAGGCCACACCCAAATACCTGGCAATTTTTGGATTGGCAGTGATCATTGCTGCTAATTGCATGCAATTAAATTCAAGCATGCCTTTCTTTGATATTGATGTAAAGAACATGCTGCATTTCAACAGCTTTAACCTGATGTTCATCAACGTAGCTTTTGGTTGTACGCTGCTGTTCTTTTTGTTGAGTGGGAGGGATATTGAAAAAGTGGGAGAGAATGTGTCTGAATATTTTGCCTTGATATTTTTTATACTCTGCGGCGTTGCTCTCATATCCACTTTTAATTCATTGCTGATGTTATTCATCGGTATTGAGATCGTTTCTATTCCGTTGTACATTTTAACCGGCAGTGATAAAAGGAATTTGAAAAGCAACGAAGCGGCGTTGAAGTACTTTTTAATGGGTGCATTTTCTACCGGTATCATGCTGCTGGGCATTGCATTTTTATATGGCGGCAGTGCAACCGGTTCATTTTTTATAGATAATATTATTGCAGGCAATGGCCCTATGCCGCCTATGATTGCAGCAGGGTTGGTATTGTTATTGATATCTATGTCATTTAAAGTATCGGCTGCGCCGTTTCATTTCTGGACACCGGACGTTTATGACGGAGCGCCAACTGTTTTCACTTCATTCATGGCTACCATTGTAAAAGCTGCGGCCTTCTTTGCTTTTGTGAGATTGTTTGAAAATGCATTCGGCAGCATGCAGTTTCAATGGCAAAAGTTAATTGTCATCCTGATTGCAGCAACCCTGTTGACAGGAAATCTCACTGCAGTTTTTCAGCAAAGTGTAAAGCGTATGCTGGCTTACTCAAGCATTGCACAGGCAGGCTTTATGCTGTTTTCTTTGTTCGCACTCAATAACCTGGCTAAAGAAGGTTTGATATTGTATGCCGCCGCTTACAGCCTGGCAAGCATTGGTATGTTTGCAATATTAATTAAAATGAAAGACTACACCATTGATGGCTTTAATGGCCTGGGTAAACAACAGCCTTTGCTTGCCGTTACAGCAACAATATTTCTCCTGTCACTAACCGGTATTCCTTTGACTGCAGGTTTTCAAAGCAAATTTTTTATGCTGATGGCTGCCGTTCAAACCGGTCATCATATCTGGCTGGTGATTTTTGCTGTGCTTTGTGCCGCTATCAGTGCCTATTATTACTTCAGGGTAATACAGGCCATGTTCTTTAAAGAAGCAGCTTCAGATGAAGTGGTATTGGCTGGCGATATAACTCCGGCATTTAAGATACTGCTCGTTATTACCGCAACCGGTATTATCGTCTTAGGCTTGTTCCCTCATTTCCTTACCAACTGGTTATACTTTTAACCTTACCTGCCGGTCATAAAAAGTTTACAACTTAATTAAATACAGGTGTTAACTTTAGGTTGATAATACCATTCCATGACTTTTAAAGATTCAGTTGCATTATCCTGGCGTAACATTTCAGGCAATAAATTAAGAACTGCCATAACAGTTGCCATAATTGCACTGGGAATTTTTGCATTGATACTTATTATAACCTCTATCCAGGCCGCAAGTAACAGCCTTACTACCAGCTTTTCAACCATGGGCGCCAACTCATTCAGCCTGCGTTTTAAAGACCGAAACATACGTATCGGGGGCGGCAGGCAGGAGGATAATAACAAAACCAGTAAATCGGCTTTGCGTGAAAAGAAAAGTAATATGGGTAAAGTGATCAGCTATGAAGAAGCAAAGGCTTTTAAAGAGCGGTACCAGTTTCCCGCCAAAGTTGGCCTGGCATTGGGCGGGCCCGGCAATATTGTATGTAACAACGACCGCAAAAAAACAAATCCTGATGTAAGGGTTATAGGCGGCGATGAGAACTACCTTGAACTCAATGGTTATACCATTGCTTATGGCCGCAATTTTACCGAAACCGAAATTGAATCTGGAAGAAGTATCTGTATGCTGGGCAGTGGTACAGCGGCTAAATTATACCCCGGTAACCCTGCAAAGGCAATTGATAAAGTAATAAGTGTAGATCATACCCCATACCGTGTTATAGCAGTACTTGAGGAAAAAAGTTCGAGTGCCTTTTTTAACACCAGTAAAATTGTAATTACATCTTACAATAATATCCGGAGGTTGTATGCAACACAAAATTCCTCTTTTACAATAGGGGTAATGGTGCCCGACCTTAAAATGATGGATGCTGCTATTGGCGAAGCCAAGGGAACATTCAGGCCGATCAGAAAGCTGAATGTTAAAGACGAGATCAATTTTTATGTAGATAAAAGCGATAGTATAGCAGAGGCTTTGCTGACCAACCTTGGCTTTCTGGAAAAAGGAACAATCGGTATTGCATTTATTACTTTAATTGGAGCTGCCATCGGTTTAATGAATATTATGCTGGTAGCTGTAAATGAACGTACCAAGGAAATTGGATTGATAAAAGCACTTGGTGGTACCAGCAAAGATATAAGGGCCCAGTTTTTATATGAGTCTGTTTTAATCAGTTTGATGGGCGCTGTAGCAGGAATTTTATCAGGGGTTTTGCTGGGCAATGTGGTGGCTATCCTTTTAAAAACTGGTTTTGTAGTACCCTGGGCCTGGGTTATTGCGGGTATATTTGTTTGCTCATTGGTAGGTTTAATGGCAGGGTTATATCCTGCATATAAGGCCTCAAAATTAGACCCTATAGTTGCTTTACGCTATGAATAACCATTGTGTTATTTTACAATCAGCAAACCTGTAATTTGATTTTTTCTAATATTTTGAAGATTTGCACATAAAATTTGTGTAATTAATCCATTTTGGCATCGTAAAAAAATATTTCTAAAATAAATTTTTCGTAAGTTGTAACTTTCAATTAATTATTTAACTTGTGCATCCTGTTTCTATTTATGAAAATATATGATGCCGTTCAAGTTAAAAATTAAATGAAAGAACTTACCCATCATTAAACGTAAACCAAACTATTTACAAAACTAAAAACTAGAATTTTATGGCAGAGACTACAGCAACTGTAAAACCAACAACTTCAGTTCAGGCAAAAAAATCAAGTAACATTATTTCTTTACTGGCCCCGGTATTGTGCCTGATTGCGGGTTATTTAATCTGGAGATTTGTTTTAGGTAACCCTTCTAATTTTGGGCAGCCAAAAGTACCGGGAGATGAAGGTTGGTTCTGGCCAGGTCGTCACGATCCTAAAACTGCCCTGAGTAAAATGTACCTGGGAGGTATCATTGTACCCGTATTGATAGCCACGTTTTTAACCATGCTCACATTTGTTATTGAAAGATTCATGACTATTGCAAAAGCAAGTGGAACTGGAAACAACGCTGATTTTATACGCAAAGTACAATACCAGTTGGCAAACAAAAATGTTGATGCAGCCCTGGCAGAGTGTGATAAACAAAAAGGATCTGTAGGAAATGTGATGAAAGCTGGTTTACACCGTTACAAAGAAATGATCTCTAATACAGAATTAACTACCGATCAGAAAGTAATGTCTATTCAAAAAGAAGTAGAAGAAGCTACCTCACTTGAATTACCAATGCTTGAAAAAAACCTGGTTTTCCTTTCTACCATCGCATCAATTGCAACCCTGCTTGGTCTGTTGGGAACGGTATTGGGTATGATACGTGCATTTGGTAACCTGGGCGCCGATAGTGGTGGGGCTGGTGCAGCAAACGAATTATCAGTTGGTATATCTGAAGCCTTGTACAATACTGCATTGGGTATTGGTACATCAGCCTTTGCAATTATCTTCTATAACATATTTACTACTAAGATAGACGGTATTACATATGGCATTGATGAATCAGGTTTTACTTTAACACAAACTTTCTCTTCTCTGTACAAATAATTGTATGGAAAAGCATGGATTTTGTATCAATAAAGTATCATACTAAAATTTAAAAAATGCCAAAAGTTAAAATACCAAGAAAAAGCACCAACATCGACATGACAGCGATGTGTGATGTGGCTTTCTTGTTGTTGTCATTTTTCATCCTGGCTACCAAACAAAAACCACCGGAAGTACTGGCGGTTAAAACGCCTACATCAGTTTCGAGTACGGCAGCCCCCGAAAAATCAATATTAATTACCCTTACCAAAGACGGAAAAGTGTTTTTAATGTTGGGCGATGAAACAAAAAAGAACGCCATCATTGATGACTTCAACACAACAAGGGGCCTTCAGTTAACCGGCCCTGAACTTGCCAGGCTTAAAAAATCAGAATATATCGGTATGCCTGTAAATAAGCTGAAATCAGTTCTGAATATGCAGCAGGAGGTCCCCGCCAATTTAATGGAAGGGATACCAACAGACAGCAGCAATAATGAACTGGCTTACTGGTTCCGCAGCATTACCAATGCTTATAAAGGAGAAGACCAGCGTAAACTTCAGGAAATGATCCTGGTTAAGGGAGACGGCGAAGCCCTGTACCCGATATTTAAAAATGTAAAACAGGCGCTTAAAGCCAACGAAATTTTTAAATTCAGGATAGTTACAGAGGGCGAAACAGTACCGGTTGGATCAGAATTGTATAAAACCGGAAAAACTGAAAAGAAATAATACAGTTTAAAAATTAAAAAGCATTACTATGGCAGAAATGGATACCTCGTCGGGTGGCGGTCACAAAAAAGGCCCCGGCGTCAAAAAAGCAAAAAAACTTTCTACCCGTGTTGATCTTACGCCCATGGTAGATCTGGGATTTCTGCTGCTTACATTCTTTGTGTTTACTACTACCATGAGCCAGAGTACAGCCATGAATATGAATGAGCCAAAGGATGACCCAAATTCGCAGATGAAAGTAAAAAACTCTGGAGCCATGACCATATTACTGGGCAAAGGCAACCAGGTTTATTATTATTACGGGCAGTTAATGCCCGAAACAATCAGCCAGGATTTTAAAAGCACTACATTTAAAGGAATTCGTGAACTCATCGCTGCAAAGAAAAATGCTACACCGATAGATGACCTGATGTATATAATAAAATCAGACGAAAAATCAACCTTTAAAAATGCCATAGATATACTGGATGAAATGACCATATCCGCTGTACCACCAGGGCATTATGCCGAAGTGGATATGACTGATGTAGAAAAAATGCTTATCAAAACTACTGAACAGGCAAACGGAATTCAGTAGTTTTTATGGAATCAGATCAATATTGAATCTAATTTAAAAAGAGATTATAATGGAAGCAAACAAAATTTTAAGTGCCGATATTCTTGACATCATTTTTGATGGTAAGAATAAAGAGTATGGCGCTTATCAATTAAGAAAGTCCTATAAGAAAACGCTTACCAAAGCGCTTGTTATTACAGGGGGAGCTTTATTATTGATTTTAGGGGGCTCGGTTTTGGCAAATTTTATCAATGATGATGATGGTACAAAGAAATTTGATACCCTGGAGACACAAATGGCCGAGATAAAAGCCGAAGAACCCCCACCACCACCGCCACCACCACCACCACCACCACCAGAACCACCACCACCACCAGAAATTAACCAGGTGAAATTTACACCTCCTAAAATTGTAAAAGATGAAGAGGTAAAGCCTGATGAAAAAATTGAAGAAATTAAGGAAGACCAGGTAATCAGTGTGCAAACTGTAAAAAGTGAAAATACGGTACAGGTTGTGCAGGCCCCGGTAGAGGAAAAAGGAACCCAGGTAGTGGAAGTAAAAAAAGAAGATGACGAAAATAAAATCTTCACAAAAGTTGAAGTTGAAGCCGGTTTTCCGGGTGGGGAAGATGCGTGGCGTAACTACCTGAGAAAAACTTTAAATGCAAGTACACCGGTAGATAATGGTGCCAGTGCAGGTAAATATACAGTTATTGTTAAGTTTGTAGTAAGTAAAGACGGAAGTTTAAGTGACGTAAAATGCGAAAGCGACCCCGGCTTTGGAATGTGTGAGGAGGCAGAAAGGGTAATTAAGAAAACCAAAAACTGGACTCCCGCCATTCAAAACGGACGGAATGTAAATGCTTACCGCCGGCAGCCAATAACTTTTGTGGTAGAAGAATAAATTTCTCCATCAAAATATAGCTTTATCCCCACGGAAATTCCGTGGGGATTTTTTTTATCTATTGGGGTCAAAATATATTATCCTTAACAGAGTTTTCTTTTTATTAGGCAGCAAGAAATAATACAAATCTGAAAAGTTTATGGAATTGCAAAACTGCTGTGTCTAATTGAAAACTAATTAACATGGAAGCAAACAAAATTTTAACTGCAGATGTACTCGACATTATTTTTGATGGCAAGAATAAAGCTTATGGAGCTTATCAACTAAGAAAAGGTTACAGCAAAACACTTTCTAAAGCAATGGTAATTACCGGCGTTACTTTACTACTGGCCTGGGGCGGAACAGTGTTAGCCTCTATCATTAATGATGGCGATAGAGGGCGTATAGAAACAAGGGAAGGAATAATAATGGCCGATTTGAAAGATGAAACAACGCCACCACCTCCTCCGCCACCACCACCTCCTCCGCCACCACAAACCAAAATTGATCTTAAACAAGTTCAGTTTACACCACCTCAAATTGTTGATGATAAAGATGTAAAACCGGATGAAATAATTAAGGAGATTGAACCCGACGCAGCCATCAGCACAGTGAATGTGCAGAGTAATAATACAGTGCAGATTGTGCAGGCTCCGGTGGAAGATAATAATACCAAAGTGCTGGAGATAAAAAAAACTGATGATGAAAATGAGATTGTTACGTTTGTACAGATAGAAGCAGCTTTTCCCGGAGGGCAGGATGCATGGCTTAATTACCTGCGTAATAATTTAAGAGGGGATGTACCTGTAGATAATGGCGCAAGTGCCGGTAAATACACAGTAATGGTAAAATTTGTGGTAAGTAAAGATGGCAGTTTAAGTGATATACAATGTGAGAGTGATCCTGGATTTGGTATGTGTGCCGAAGCAATAAGAGTGATTAAAAAAACAAAGAACTGGACACCTGCTATGAATAACGGAAAATATGTAAATGCATATCGCCGCCAGCCAATAACATTTGTGGTAGAAGATTAATTGATGGAAAATATTTTTTAATCCCTCCGTACTCCGGAGGGTTTTTTATTTATGGAAATATCTCATTTCCCTATCTCAATAAAAAACTTACTGTTATGGCCGAAATAGAAACCAAAAGATCATCAGAAAAAAAGCAAAGAGTAAATAAAAAAAGCACCAGGGTAGATCTTACACCAATGGTTGACCTGGGTTTTCTGTTGCTTACTTTTTTTGTATTTACCACAGCGCTTTCAGAGCCAATGGCGATGAAAATTGATATGCCCTATGATAAAGCCCCACCAGACGATAAAATTTGTGAGTCATGTGCATTAACCGTTATGCTTGATAAAAACAACCGGATAAAATATTATGAAGGCAATGCAGAAAACAATCCGCCTGTACATGAAACGGGCTTTTCTTCTCAAGAGATCAGGACCGTTTTAATGCAGAAGAAAGCCAGGGTGGAAAAAATACGGGGAAACGGAGATCAGTTTATTCTGATAATTAAGCCAACTGTTGAAAGCAATTTTAAAAACTTTGTAGATATAACCGATGAGGCAACCATCTGCCAGATCAAAAGATATTATATTGATGAAATGAGAGAAGCGGATAAGAGGATTTTACTAAAAAACTAATAAGAGTGCAGTTGGCATTTGGCAAATTACATGCTTCTGATAGTTTAATGCCTGCTGCAAACTGCCAACGGGTAACTATCTTTGCCCTATGTTGAATCAAATCTCAGGATGGGATGATACCATTGTAGCGCTTGCCACACCACCCGGTATTGGTGCAATTGGCATTATCCGTTTAAGCGGTTCAAAAGCTATTGATATTGTGAATACACTATTCCCTTCTAAAGATCTGCATAAACAGAATACGCATAGCATTCATGTTGGGTTTATTAAGGAAGATGATACGGATATAGATGAAGTGGTTGTTTCATTGTACAAAAATCCCAAAAGTTATACTGGCGAAGATGTGATTGAGATCGGCTGTCATGGAAGCCCTTTTATACAACAGCAAATCATAAAAGCCTGCATACATAAAGGTGCCAGGCTTGCAAAAGCCGGTGAATTTACACAACGGGCATTTCTTAATGGTAAACTCGATCTTACCCAGGCTGAAGCTGTGGCCGATATCATTTCATCCAACACAGCAGCATCGCAAAAAACAGCATTGAATAATATGCGGGGCGGCTTCAGTAAAGTACTAAAAGAACTAAGGGAAAACCTTATACAGTTTTCTGCATTGATAGAACTGGAACTTGATTTTAGCCAGGAAGATGTGGAATTTGCCGACAGAACAAAATTTTATGAACTGATTGATGATGCAGCTTCAGTTACGAAAAATTTGCTTCAATCTTTTCACCTGGGCAATGTGATCAAAAATGGCGTTAGCGTTGCCATAGTTGGTAAACCCAATGCCGGTAAAAGTACGTTGCTAAACGCCTTGCTGAATGAGAACAGGGCCATTGTAAGCGAAATAGCCGGAACCACAAGAGACACGATTGAAGAAGTGATCAATATTGACGGGATACTTTTCAGGCTGATTGATACAGCAGGTATCAGGGAGAACAGCATTGATATTATTGAACTGATCGGCATTGAAAAAAGCCGGCAGAAAATTGAACAGTCTGATGAAGTAATATACATTTTTGATGTGAATACAGAAACACCGGGAGAGTTGAAAGCTGCAGTTGAATTGATCGAAGAGAAAAATCTAAATTATTTTTCTGTGGGAAACAAAACAGATATCATGGGTGCGGAAGCTGCTACAGAAAAATTTGCAGGAACAGATGCTTTATTTATTTCAGCAAAAGAAAAAAAGTATATTGATCTGCTGAAAAAAAGGCTGGTAGCTAAAATAGTGAATGGCAGTATAAACACTGAAAATACGATCATTACCAATGCAAGGCATTACGAAGCCCTGCAACAGGTAGACCGGTCGCTGGCTGATATAAAGAGCGGACTGGATAAGAACATAACAGGCGACCTGTTGGCTTTGGATATCAGGCGCTGCCTTCATTACATTTCTGAAATTACCGGAGACATAAGCAATGAAAACGTATTGGATTACATTTTCTCTAAATTCTGTATCGGAAAGTAATTTTAAAACTTTATGCCTGCGCCAGCTTTATCCCGTTGTTTTCAAAACTGATCTTTCTCTGTTTGTATAAATTTCCTGTCGTCATTTTAAAGGTCTTCTTACTCATGCCAAAGAATGAATAAATTTCTTCGGGATCACTTTTATCATGGTAGGGGAGAAATCCATCATGCTCTTTTAACAAACGCAGTATCTTTTCGGTTTCATCTTCCACACGATTATACCCAGGCTTGCCGGATGATACATCTATACGATAGCGAAGATCACTGCTTTTATCTTCAGGATATATCTTTTTTATAAAACCGGTAAACCTGTCACCCACAGTGATATTCCTGTAAATTTCATTGTGATGTAAAACGCCGGTGTGTTTGTTGTTGATGATGCACACATAACCGATATCAGTTCTTCTGTACACAACCAGGTCAACTACTTCCAGTTTTTTAACGGTCAAACCCTCGTTACTGAGAAATGGTTCAATTTTTTCTGTTGCTGCCAGTCTTCCTGTCTGTTCATCCAGGTATATTTTTACAAGATACTCGCCATTGGGTATCATGCCTTGTTGCTGTTTTGATTTTGGTACAAACAGGTCTTTCATTAATCCATTATCTAAAAAAGCGCCCTGGTTTGTTACGCTGATGCATCTGAGTTTTACAATATCTCCTAAAATTCCTTTTGGCTTTTGTGTGGTGGCGATCAGCCTCTCTTCTCCATCATGGTATAAAAAAACATTGACTTCATCGCCAGCAGCAACACCTTTTGGCGCAAAACGTTTTGGCAATAAAATACCTTCACCGCCATCATCCAGGTAAACACCAAAATCAACCTCACGGGCTACTTTTAAATTATTGTATTCTCCAACTTTAATCATAGATACGAAGTTCACTAATTAAATCGAAATACACGAATTATACGAATTACGCTGATTACAGGTACAATCCGGTTCTTGTAATTCGTCCAAATTCTGGTAATAACCTATCTTCACAGCTAAAATAAAATAAATTGAAGTTTACAGAATTTGGATTTGACGGCAGGTTGATGGAAGGAATTGAATTTTCCGGCTATGAAGATGCAACCCCGGTACAGGAACAGGTTATTCCGCTTATTATGGCTGGCAAAGATATTATTGCATCGGCCCAAACCGGCACCGGAAAAACAGCCGCATTTTTATTGCCCCTTATTAATAAAATTATTACCGATCCGCATGAAGATCATACCAACAATGCATTGGTAATTGTTCCCACCCGTGAACTGGCTATCCAGATTGCACAGCATATGGAAGGGCTTTCTTATTTTACCTCGGTTAGTTCTATTGCTGTTTATGGCGGTGGCGATGGTAATGCTTTTGTGCAGGAAAAAAAAGCATTAAGCCATGGTGCCGATGTGGTGATTTGCACGCCTGGCAAAATGATGGCGCATATCAAAATGGGCTATGTAAAATTAGCAGGGTTAAAATATTTGATTCTTGATGAAGCAGACCGTATGCTAGATATGGGTTTTTATGATGACATCATGTTCATCATTGATAACCTGCCCCAAAAAAGGCAGAACCTTTTATTTTCGGCAACCATGCCACATAAAATAAGAGAAATGGCCAGGAAGATATTGCATGAGCCTTCTGAAATAAATATTTCCATCAGCAAGCCAAATGAGAAGATAGAACAGGCAGCTTTTGTTGTTTATGATACACAAAAAATACCTTTGGTAAAACACCTTTTGCATAAAAAAGATTTTAAAATGGTATTGATCTTTTGCAGCAGCAAAATATCAGTTAAGAATTTAACCAGAGACCTCAGGCGTGCAAAATTTTTAGCAGATGAAATCCACAGTGATCTTGACCAGGCCAAAAGAGAAGAAGTGCTGATGCATTTCAAAAGCGGCAGGTTGCCTATTTTGGTTGCAACCGATATTTTAAGCCGGGGTATCGACATTGATAATATTGACCTGGTAATTAATTACGATGTGCCGCACGACGGCGAGGATTATGTACACCGTATTGGCCGTACGGCAAGGGCTGCAGCCGAAGGCACTGCTTATACTTTTGTTACTGTAAAAGAGCAGCGAAAATTTCAGGGAATAGAAAAGTTACTGGGTAAGCCTGTACCCAAAGCATCTGTACCGGAAGAACTGGGTGAAACACCAACTTATAATACTGCGCCGCCCAACAGGCAGCAGGGAGGAAATAGAAAATTCAATAAGCCCAGGCGTTTTCAGAATAATAATAATAAGCGGTAGGTTTCAACATTAGTATTTCCTCCTTTCTGAGCCCCAGTGCCTCTATGGCAATTTTTTTCAGTGCAAGGCAAAATATTACCTGCGGCTTTGCTTTGTATATTTGTAAAAACAACTTACATCAGTTCGCCTTCGTCCATATTAGCAAGTCCTGTTGAATATTTACATGGTATATCCACGTTCAAAGGAGATCTTTTAAGAAAAGAACTGGAGATATTTACTTTTAAAGATCTGCTGGAGCATTATCCCTTCAGGCATATAGATAAAACCAGGGTTGATAAGATCGCCGGCCTCTCTCCCAGTAATGAATATGCACAGGTAGCAGGAAAAATAACTCATTTTGAAATT
This sequence comes from Ferruginibacter sp., assembly GCA_016786725.1. GTDB lineage: Bacteria > Bacteroidota > Bacteroidia > Chitinophagales > Chitinophagaceae > Ferruginibacter. Next base: position 87,617 of record JAEUVU010000014.1, read on the forward strand.
TTAGGAGAGGGCAGGGCCAAAAGATTAACCGCCTGCCTGCAGGATGATTCCGGCGAAATTGAACTGGTATGGTTCCAGGGTGTAAACTGGATACAAAAAGCAATTGCGGTGGGCCATCAATACCTTGTATTTGGCCGGCTGAGTTTTTTTATGGGCAGGCCGCAGATAGCCCACCCCGAAATGGAAAGTTTTACACCGCAAAAAAACGATGGAAAAAATTACCTGGAGCCTGTTTATACCTCTACCGAAAAATTAAAAACAAAAGGGCTTAACGGAAGAGCGATAGGGAAACTGACCTATGCTTTGTTACAAATCCTTACTGAAAAAGACCTGCCCGAAAATTTACCTGCATACATTATCAAACAATACAAGTTTATCAGCCGTTTCCAGGCCTATAGGCAAATACATTTTCCTGCATCGGAAAAGCACTACCAACATGCAGTAAGGCGGTTGAAATTTGAAGAATTATTTTTTGCGCAAATCAGGCTGGGCCTGATAAAAACCACCAGGCACCGGTATAGCAAGGGATTGATATTTGAGCAGGTTGGTGATCTTTTCAATACTTTTTTTAATAGTTACCTGCCTTTTGAGTTAACCAATGCGCAAAAAAAAGTGTTAAAGGAGATAAGGAAAGATGCAGGCAGCGGCAAACAAATGAACCGCCTCTTACAGGGGGATGTTGGCAGTGGTAAAACCATTGTGGCATTGATGATGATGCTGATAGCAGCAGGCAATGGTTTTCAATCGGTGCTGATGGCGCCAACAGAAATTCTGGCGCAGCAGCATTTTAACAGTATCAGCGGTCTTTTAAAAGATATGCCGGTTTGTGTAAAATTGCTAACCGGCTCATCTAAAAATAAATACCGCAGTGAGGTGCTTAAACTTTGCGAAGGCGGTTCTTTGAATATTTTAATAGGAACACATGCAGTGATTGAAGATAAGGTGGTTTTTAAGAACCTGGGATTTGCGGTTATTGATGAGCAGCACAAATTTGGAGTGGCACAAAGGGCCAGGTTATGGAAAAAGAATACAACACCGCCCCATGTACTGGTGATGACAGCAACACCCATACCACGAACGCTGGCTTTAACAGCTTATGGCGATCTTGACTACAGTGTTATTGATGAATTACCGCCCGGCAGGCAACCCATCAATACAGTGCATCGTTACGAAAACAAGAGGCCGCAGGTAATGGATTTTGTAAAAGAGGAAATTGCAAAGGGCCGGCAGGCTTACATTGTTTATCCGCTTATTGAAGAAAGCAGCAAACTGGATTATGAAAACCTGATGAAAGGATTTGAAGAAGTGAAATCTTTTTTTCCGGAGCCTGAATACTGGATAAGCATGGTGCATGGAAAACAACCGGTTGAGCAAAAAGAAACCAACATGCAGCGGTTTGTAAAAGCCGATACACAGATAATGGTGAGTACAACGGTTATAGAGGTTGGAGTAAATGTGCCTAATGCCAGTGTGATGGTTATTGAAAGTGCAGAAAAATTTGGTCTGTCGCAATTACACCAGTTGCGTGGAAGAGTGGGAAGGGGTGCAGAGAAAAGTTTTTGCATATTATTAACAGGATCTAAAATATCAAACGATGCCCGGGAAAGGTTAAAGATAATGGTGGCTACCAATGATGGTTTTAAGATTGCAGAAAAAGATCTGGAAATACGTGGGCCTGGCGATATTGAAGGCACCAAACAGAGTGGTTTATTAAACTTTAAGCTGGCAAACATAGTCCATGATAAAGTTATACTGGAAGCCGCAAGAAACGCTGCTGAAGCTATTTTAGGCACAGACCCCGATTTGAATGATGACGAAAATTTACCGGTTAAAAATTACCTGCAGCAGCAAAAAGGGAAAACACCCTGGAGTAAAATTTCGTAAATTAAATGTGTACCGCGGGATTTTTATCATGGCAGAGGTTTAACAAATTATAACAATTATTAAGGTTTTTCATTTCTTTATATAATTGTGGGAACAGCTAATTTTACCGTTAGTTTTTAGTAAATTGTAAAAAATAGATACTTGATAATCCTGAGCAAAAAAATACGGCCGTTTTTATTCTTTTTTTTATTGATAATGCCTGTTCAGCTTTTGCAGGCCCAGGTAGAATTTATTCAGAATAAAGGCCAGTGGGATAGCCGGGTTCAATACCGGGGCGATTTTTCAACCGGTTCTTTCTTTTTAGAAAATGATGGCTTTACAGTTGCCATACACAAGGTTGCCGACCTGAAGCGTTTGTCTGAGCAGATGCATGGCCACAATACTAAATCTTCCACAATGGGGCAGCCCATTACCATCAATTCTCATGCATACAAGGTTAAATTTTTGGGAGGCAGATCATCGGTACAAAATGTTCCCGATAAAATACAGGCCTATCATAATAACTATTTTGTGGGAAGTGATCAGTCCAAATGGGCATCTGATTGTAAGATAGCCCAGGCAGTAAGTTATCAGAATATTTATCCCAATGTAGATGTGCGGTATTACAGCGATGCAGGCAGATTAAAGTATGACATCATAGTACATCCCGGGGGCGATATTGATAAAATAGCCATGCAGTATTCCGGCATTGATAAACTGGAGGTAAAGAACAGGGAATTGATGATCACCACTTCTGTTGGGGCTATTAAAGAATTATATCCTTACAGTTACCAGGTGCAACAGGATGGTAAGAAACAAACTGTAAACTGTAAGTATGTAGTTACTAATAATATTGTTCGTTTTAAGGTAAACGGTTACGATCCCAGATCAACCATTGTTATTGACCCTACCCTTATCTTTTCAACATTTTCGGGCAGCACCGCAGAAAACTGGGGTTTCACCGCCACTCCGGGGCCCGATGGCAGCTTTTACGCAGGCGGTATTGCCTTCGGTAGCGGATTCCCTGTTTCAGCAGGTGCTTACCAAACAGTTTTTGGAGGAGGTGTTAATGAAGATGGCACCAATCCCAATGGTTATGATATGGCCATCATTAAATTTTCAGCAAATGGGTCGAACCGGTTATTTGCTACTTATATCGGCGGCAGCAGAAATGAGCAGCCGCATAGTATGATATGTGATGCACAGGGTAATTTGTTTGTGGCCGGAAGATCAAACTCAAATAATTATCCTGGTACACCTGGCAGAACAGCATCCAGAACAGATTACGATATTGTAATTACAAAGCTTAGCGCCACAGGCACAACTTTTTTAGGTGCTGCAAGGGTGGGGGGCGCTCTAAATGATGGTGTAAACATCAGGGGTAAATATATTGCGCCGGACGGAGATGATGCAACCCGTAGAAATTATGGTGATGATGCCCGCAGCGAAATAATATTAGATGCGGCAGGTAATGTTTTACTGGCATCCTGTACACAATCTTCTGATTTTCCGGTAACACCAGGTACACCGCAAACAACATTTGGTGGGGGCAGGCAGGATGGGGTGATATTGAAATTTTCCCCAGATCTTTCGTCTGTATTATTCAGCACTTTTTTTGGCGGAAACGGTGATGATGCATGTTTTGCTTTATCTCAAAGCACTACCGGTACTGATGTGTATGTGGTTGGAGGTACAACAGGCCCCAATTTACCTGGAAATACATCGGGTGTGATGCAGCCAGCCTATGCCGGTGGTATTGTAGACGGATTTATTACCCAGATTAAAAATGATGGCTCGGCAATTGTACGAACAACTTTTCAGGGCACAGGCGGCGATGATATGGTATACGGCATCCAGTTTGATAAAAATGGCTTTCCGTACATTATGGGCACCACAACCGGTAGCTGGCCTGTAATTAATGCCACATTTTCTAATAGCAATGCCAAACAGTTTATCAGTAAGCTTAAGGCCGATCTTTCGCCGGGGTATGAATATTCAACCACTTTTGGCACTTCATCAGCTGTACCCAATCTTTCGCCGGTTGCATTTTTGGTTGACCGTTGCGAAAACGTATATGTATCCGGCTGGGGAGGTGGTATAAATATTGAAAAAGGTTATCCATCGGCAGGCACAAGCGGTATGCCCGAAGTAACCCCGCTTACAGGAATACCATCTGCCGATGGTTCGGATTTTTACTTTTTTGTATTGGAAAAAAATGCCCAAAGCCAGTTGTTTGGTTCGCACTTTGGGCAGAACGGAGAATTAGGCGATCATGTGGATGGCGGTACCAGCCGTTTTGATGTAAACGGGGTAATTTACCAGGCCATATGCGGTTGCGGAACCCCGGCAAACCCTGTTAACCGGTTTCCTGTAACACCGGGTGTATGGTCTGCTACAAATAATTCATCCAATGGAGATGGCTGTAACCTGGCTGCTGTAAAAATAGAAATGAACTTTGCCGGTATTGGTGCCAGTGTTAAAGCAACTATTGATGGTGTTGTTGATACCATCGGTTGCGTGCCGCTTACAGTAAGGTTTACAGATACACTTGCTAAAGGCAAAATGTATATCTGGGTTTATAACGATCCCTTCAGTACCATTCAAAGAGATACTACCTATGCACCCAACAATGCTGTTTCGCATACTTATAATCAAACGGGTAATTTTCAGCTGATGCTTATTTCCATCGACTCAGCAACCTGCAATATTGCCGATACAGCTTATGTAACTGTTAAAGTGGGCAACAACAATATCAACGCCGATTTTTCATTTTTAAAATTAGATTCCTGCAACAGTTTACGCTATCAGTTTATTAACCAGACTGTGGCCACAGTACCTAATTATACCAATCAGACTTTCCTTTGGGACTTTGGCGACAATACACCAAAAGTAAGGTCAGGCTTTGGTCCCATCATTCATACCTATGCATCTGTGGGCAGTTACACGGTTACGCTTATAGTAGATGATACAACTTTTTGTAATGCGCCGGATACGGCTGTAAAAACGCTACGCATCAGCCCCAATGTACGGGCATCATTCACCACACCGAACCGTGGCTGCGTGCCTTATACACCGGTATTTAAAAACACTTCGCAGGGTGGAACAGACTGGATTTGGGAATTTGGCAACGGCGATGTATCAACCGATTTTGAACCAATCTATACCTATAATACAACCGGTACTTTTAATGTTCGCTTAATTGCAATTGATACCAGCACCTGTAATAAACGGGATACATCGGCGTATTTTACCATTACAGTGTATCCCATACCTACAGCCAATTTCAGCTGGACACCTAATCCGCCGGTCGAAAACGCACTGACGAGATTCAGAAATCTTTCTACAGGAGCAAGCCGGTATTTGTGGAATTTTGGTGATGGAGAAAGTTCAACCGCATTTGAGCCCACGCACCAGTATAATGCCACCGGCACTTTCCAGGCAACATTGTATGCCTATAATGTTGCAAATTGTGTAGATAGTATAACCCTGGATGTTCCTATTGTGATTGTTCCTTTACTTGATGTACCCAATGCATTTACACCAGGCCGCTTTGGCGAAAATGCTGTTGTGAAAGTGAGAGGCTTTGGTATTGGTAAACTCAACTGGAAAATATTTAACCGATGGGGTCAGGTTGTCTTTTCAACATCTGACAGAAATGAAGGCTGGGATGGCACTTTTAAAGGAGTGTTGCAACCCATGGATGTGTACACGTATACTTTAGATGTAGAATTTACTGATGGGCAAAAACTGAGGAAAACAGGAGATATCAGTTTGTTGAGATAAGGCCTCAGCCCTTACCCCTCTCTTCAAAGGAGAGGGAACTGGAAGATGAAAGCGAAGATAGAAGCTTATAATAATTGATTTTTTGTGTGAGGTTTGATTAAAGTGCGATAAGATTTTGTTACCAATTCGAAACTTATAACTTAGGAGACCAGGAAAGCATGTTTAGAATAATAAAAATATCATTACTTACCCACAGCCTGCTTTTTATTGCCTGTTGCTTATTGCCTGTTGCCTCTTTGAAGGCCCAGGATCTGCATTTTTCACAGTTCTTCAATTCGCCGCTGGTAACCAATCCTGCCAATACAGGTTTTATACCTGACGCAGATTACCGGCTGGGCGTTAATTACCGCAACCAATGGAGTTCGGTAATGGCGGTACCTTATAAAACCATGAGTGCTTTTGGTGACGCCCAGGTTTTCAGAGACAGGTTGGAAAATGGCTGGCTTGGCCTGGGCGGTATAATTGTAAATGATAAGGCCGGCAGCGGCAGTTTAACCAGTACAAAAGTATATGGTTCGCTGGCATATCATCAAATGCTGGGCCTTAGCAGCCTGGTTTCTGCTGGGTTTAATATTGGCTGGGCAAACAAGCACATCAATGAAGCAAAATTAAAATTCCCCGACCAGTTTGATGGTAAATTTTTTAACAGCAGCATACCTACCGGTGTAGCTTTTACCAATAATTATGTGAGTTACATAGATGTACATGCAGGGATGAACTATGCTTATTTTCCTGACGAAAATGTGTACATCAATGCAGGTTACTCTATTCAGCATGCCAACCGGCCTAAAGAAACTTTTTTTGGTGATAACTCTGTGTATGGCCGTATACCTATGAGGCATACCGGTTTTTTAAATGGAATTTTTAAATTGAATGACCGGGTTATTGTTAACCCCAATGCTTATTTTACCACGCAGGCAAAGGCTACTGATCTTGTTTTTGGCCTCAATGCTAATTACAACCTGTCGCAGTTTGGAGAGCAGCAGTTAATAGCCGGGGTTTATTACCGCCTGGGCGATGCTGTTGCGCCAATGCTGGGTGTAGAGCTTGCCAATTTTCAGATTGTTTACAGTTATGATGTAACACTTTCATCAATGAGTAAGTTTAATGGTTACCGTGGAGCCAGTGAGATCAGCATTATTAAAAAGGGTTTTTATCCTGATAATGTGGACAGGGCTTCAATCTGTCCTAAGTTTTAAAAAAATATCCGCCCATCAGCGGATATTTTTTTGAGCTTTTTCTGGCAAATAGCAATTACTCTTTTTCAATCTTTATTTTAAAATCATCCTTCTTAAAATACTTCCGGTATTTGCCGGTAGTTTTTTCATCCTGCCTTTTACCATCAATATAAAGCTCCTTGTTCTTGTATTCAATTGTAAAACCGGCTTTTGAATCAACAAGGCCATCCTTTTCCATTTCAGTAAACATTTCTTTGGTAAGTTTCAGCTCTTCTTTGGCTTTGTTTACCCCTTCACGGGCTTCATCCATAACCTTGTTTAGGTCAATCTTTTCAATTTCAAACTTCCTTTTTTCTATTTCCTTTTTCGCTTCTTCCAGTTCTTTTTTAATGGCTTCCTTATCTGTTTCTTTTATTTGCTTTTTTGCTTTCTCAATTTCTTTTGATGCATCTGCAAGCGCTTTCTCCATTTCTTCCTTGCTGTAGCCAATTTTTATATCTTTTATTGATGCACTTGCTTCTGCCATGGCCTTATCCAGGTCAATACTTTTTAAAGATTGCTCAACGCTTTTCATGATGTTTTCCATGTCTATCTCTCTCAATGCTTTTTGGGCGGCATCAACCTGCAGTTTTTCAAAATCCAGGCCTTTTAATTCGGCGCCTACTTTTCCTAAAACCTTGTCAAGTTCATCCTGTACTTTATCAAAGTCTTTCATTTTAATACCTTCCTTTTCAGGCAAGGTATCTGTGCAATAGCCACTGCCGGTCATATCATCTTCTCCGGTAAACTTACTGTAACCTATGGGCGAGTCAGGGAAAGACATGGTGCTAAAACCGATCAGCATCAGGGCGAGTGTGCCGGTAATAGCTTTTTTGTGTTTTAAAATAAATTGTTTCATGGTTATACTTTTGGTTGGTTAAAAAACAAATACGAATATATTCGTAACAAATATAGATTTCTATTCTGTGATTTGCAATCCGTTAAAAAACTTTAACAGTTTTACTGTAATTATTCCGGCGGCAACCTGATTTTATCAACTCGCTATTTTATACGATTTTTACACAAATAATATTACATGCAAGCTGCTGCTGAATTAAATGCTGTACAGTTTACAGACCTGTTTAAAAACATTGTTGGAGAAACCTATGTATTTGCAGATGCAGAAAGTTTAAATAACTATGCCCATGATGAAACAGAGAATCTTCATTTTATCCCGGATATTGTTATAAAACCCAGAACCACGAAGGAGATCAGCCAGATAATGGCCCTTTGTAATAAACACAAGATACCGGTTACACCCCGTGGCGCCGGCACAGGTTTAAGCGGAGGAGCCTTACCTCAGTTGGGAGGGGTTTTACTTTCTATGGAAAGAATGAACTCCATCATTGAAATTGATGAACGAAACCTGCAGGTAACAACAGAACCAGGAGTAATTACAGAAGTACTTCAAAATGCGGTTAAAGAAAAAGGATTGTTTTATCCACCAGACCCAAGCAGCCGGGGCAGTTGTTTTATAGGAGGCAATATTGCCGAAAACAGCGGCGGACCAAAAGCAGTAAAATACGGTGTGGTAAAAGATTATGTGCTCAACCTGGAAATTGTTTTACCTACCGGAGAAATTATGTGGACCGGCGCTAATGTGTTAAAAAATTCTACCGGCTATAATTTAACACAATTGATTGTGGGGAGTGAAGGAACTTTAGCCATTGTTACAAAGATCGTTTTAAAGCTGCTGCCGCATCCAAAATACGACCTGTTGATGTTGGTGCCATTTAATAACCTGGCCAATGCAGGAGCAGCAGTGAGTGCAATTTTCCGGGCAGGATTTACGCCAAGCGCAATGGAGCTTGTTGAAATAAATGCGCTGAAAATTGTAAGCAAATTTGTTGACAGTGCTGTAGTACCGGTTACAGATGAAATGGAAGCACACCTGATTATTGAAGTGGATGGAAACCATATGGAAACCTTGATGGCAGAGATGGAAGCTATTGCAGAACTTTTGGTTCAGTTTGAATGTGGCGATGTTTTTTTTGCAGATGATGCACAGCAAAAAGCCGAACTCTGGAAATTGAGAAGGCGGGTGGCAGAAGCCGTAAAGATTGACGGTTATACCATTGAAGAAGATACAGTAGTACCCAGGGCCGAACTGCCGGCATTAATAACCGGTGTAAAAACTTTAGGAAAGCAATACGGTTTTGATGTGGTTTGTTATGGCCACGCAGGCGATGGTAACCTGCACATCCGCATTAAAAAACCGGGCAGCATTTACAGTTTAAACAACCCCGATGTGATACCTGCATTGCAGGCTTTGTTTAAACTGGTAAAATCTTTGGGTGGCACCATCAGCGGTGAGCATGGTATTGGTCTGATACAAAAACCATATATGGATATTGTGTTTGATGAAGCCGGTTTGCAGTTAATGAGAGGAATAAAAAAAGTATTTGACCCGAACAATATTTTAAACAGCGGAAAAATTTTTGATATGGTCTGACACCCTCGTCTAACCATGTAAAACATGACTATAAATTAAAATTAAAAAGTACCATGAAAAAAATTGTAATTGTTTTAGCATTGATGAGTACCTATAATGCACTGCAGGCGCAGGATGAAGAGAATGTGAGCGATGGAAAGAAAGGCGGGTTCAAGAAAGAGAATATGTTTGTGGGTGGAAACCTGGACATGAGTTTTTCAAACTCAAGTACTGCCCTGGGCATAAGCCCATACGTTGGTTACAGCATCAACAAATATCTTGATGTGGCAGTATCAACAAACATAAATTATATTTCTTTAAGAGATTACCAGGAGTATGGAGATAAGGCCCGCCAAACTGTATATGGCCCCGGGGCTTTTGTAAGGGTTTTTCCGTTCAGGTTTATATTTGCACAGGCACAATACGAATTTAACTTTATCAAATTCCGCTACATACCAGCTAAAAACAGTACTTTTTACAGCCCTTTTCGTGAGGGAAGGGATGCACACAGTTTTTTAGTTGGTGGTGGTTATGCAGGCGGTCGTGAAGGCGTTGGCAGCAGTTTTTATTACATTTCTGTAATGTGGGATATAGGAAGCAATTCTTACTCGCCATACAAAGATGAGTTGAACAGGGCTTTACCCATTTTCCGAATAGGATATAATATCGCTTTATTTCAAGGTGGCGGCAGGCGCAGAAGATAATTTCAGTTACAGGTATGGCAAAATTTCTTCAGCCTTGTTAAGCACAACCAATTTGTCTTCAATTTTGTCGTACAAAAAACCTTCGTCCTGCATTGTTTTTGCAAAGGCTAATAAATGATCGTAAAAGCCGGCCGTGTTCAGTATAAATATTTTTTTGTCGTGAATGCTGAGCTGGTTCCAGGTAAGCATTTCAAAAAACTCATCCATGGTACCAAAGCCGCCGGGTAATATAATGGCGGCATCGCATTTTTCGTAAAGTATCTTTTTGCGGGTGTGCATGTCATCAACAATGATCAGTTCTGTTATGCCCTGGTGATGATGTTCCCGGTCTTTTAAAATTTCCGGAATAATACCAACAACTTTTCCATCTTTTTCTAAAACAGCATTCGACACAGTGCCCATAATGCCTTTGTTGCCGCCACCATATATCAGCGTTATTTTTTTTGACCCCAGTAAATGCCCCAGTGCTTTTGCCTGTTCAACATACAAAGGGTTGTTTCCACTTTTACTGCCGCAAAAAACCGCCAGCGAACTTATTGCCATAAATTAATTAACTTGAATTTTATTGCAAGCTAACAATTCAGCATTAATAAATCTTTATTAAAATTTTTTATGTCTCCAATCGTTTTGTTCTCCTTTGTTATCGGGTACTTTGTTTTATTGCTTACAGTTGCATACTTCACCTCCCGTGGCAGTAATAACGAAGCATTTTTTATTGGCAACCGGAACAGTAACTGGGTGCTGGTTGCATTTGGAATGATCGGCACAAGCCTTAGCGGGGTTACGTTTGTAAGTGTGCCAGGCAGTGTAGGCAGCAGCAACTTTTTTTATTACCAGATCGTATTGGGTTATTTAATAGGGTATATGGTTATTGCATTTGTGCTGATACCCTTGTACTACAAAATGAACCTTACCTCTATTTATACTTATCTTGAAAAGAGGTTTGGCATCAATGCACACAGGGCCGGCGCTTTCTTTTTTATACTCAGCAGGGTGGTAGGGGCCACGGCCCGGCTCTACCTTGTTATCAGTATCCTCGATATTTTTATTTTCAGGCAACTGCATATTCCTTTCATTATAACCACACTGGTTATTTTGTTGCTTATTCTTTTGTACACTTTTGAAGGCGGGGTAAAAACAATTATTTACACCGATACGCTGCAAACAACGGGTATGTTACTTGGGCTTGTTGTTTGCATCATCGTTATTGTAAAGGCAATGGGTACCGATTTTAGCGGAGCCCTTTCTTTGATGAATGAAAAAGGCTACACCAAAATTTTTAATACAGATGTTAAAGCAGGCTCTTACTTTTTAAAACATATTATTGGCGGTATGTTTATCGCCATTGCCATGACCGGCCTTGACCAGGAGATGATGCAGAAGAATATCAGCGTAAAAACCATCAAGGATTCGCAAAAAAATATCATGACATTTACAGCTGTGCTAATGGTGGTAAACTTTTTATTCCTGTTCCTGGGCGGCATACTTTATTTATATGCCAGCACCAATAATATTACGGTCCCACCTGATGATCTTTTTCCAACCATAGCATTGAGTGATGCCTTTAGCGGAACAATCGGCATCCTGTTTATTATTGCTTTAATATCTGCATTGTTCCCGAGTGTAGATGGCGCAATAACATCGCTAACCTCATGTTTCTGCATAGATATTTTGGGTATCAATAAAAAAGATGGTACTGAAAAAGAGAAGAAAAGAACGAGGCTTAAAGTGCATTTCACATTTGCACTTGTATTTTTTATAATGGTGCTTCTCTTTAAAGCTATCAACGATAAACTTATTATTGATTTCATTTTGAAATTTGCCGGCATTACTTACGGTCCATTGCTGGGGCTATTTTCTTTTGGTATTCTCACAAAACGAAGCCTGAATGATAAACTGATATGGACAGTCTGCATCATTGCCCCCATGCTGGCCCTGGGATTGGATATGCTCAGCAACCCTGCCTGGTACGAAGCAAAACTGCACGTTAAACTTGGATTGCAGCCAATCTCAGAAAATATTTTTCATGGTTACAAAATCGGCAATGAACTTATACTCATCAATGGGATATTTACTTTCGTTGGATTACTGTTAATTTCACGTAAGGAGAATAAAAAGACCGATATTTAAGCGTAACTTTACGCTGTTAGTAAGTGCCATTCCTCACAAGTATAGTAAAGTGAGAATGGCATTTTATCTATATAAAACAGACGGCAATTTTTAAAAAAACAAAGCGTTATAAAAATGGAGCTCATCAATCCTCAGGCAGAGCAATACGCAAAAACGAATACATCTGCTTTGGATGATGTGTTGAGTGAAATTGAATCTTATACATTGGCTAACCATCCTCATGCGCAAATGCTAAGCGGCCATGTGCAGGGTAAAGTACTGGAATTTTTTAGCAGGATGATCGCACCGCAAAGGGTTTTAGAAATTGGGACATTTACCGGTTTCAGCGCTTTATGTTTGGCAAAAGGATTAACTGAAGATGGAAAGTTAGTGACGCTGGAATTAAGGGAAGATGATGCAGCAACAGCTAAAAAATATTTTGCAAAAGCCGGGATGGAAACAAAAATTGACCTGCGTGCAGGGGATGCGTTGCAGATCATCCCAACGCTTAACGAAAACTGGGACCTGGTTTTTATTGATGCCGATAAAGTGAACTATATTAATTATTACGAATTAACTTTACCGTCAGTAAAAAAGGGCGGCTGGATACTGGCAGATAATGTGCTTTTTCATGGCGAAGTGCTGCAGGAAACGATCAAAGGAAAAAATGCAATAGCCATTAATGCTTTTAATGATCATGTGAAAAAGGATGACAGGGTAGAGCAGGCCATGCTGACTGTAAGAGACGGCCTTTTATTGATCCAAAAAAAGTAACGGATGTACAAAATTATTTTTACTGTATTATTCTCAATGGCTTCTTTAACGCTTACAGCGCAAAGGATTTCTGTTGAAGAATATATTGAACAATTCAGGGATATTGCCATTAATGAAATGAAGCGGTCTGGTGTGCCTGCATCCATTACACTGGCGCAGGGCATTTTGGAATCAGAAAACGGCAACAGCGAACTGGTAAAAAAGTCAAACAATCATTTTGGTATTAAATGCAAAAATACCTGGACGGGCGAAAGTGTAACCCATGATGATGATGCAAACGGTGAATGTTTCAGGGCCTATACCAATGCCGGTGAAAGCTACCGGGATCACAGCGATTTTCTGAGGGCCAACAAGCGCTATGGCGGTTTATTTAATCTCGACCCGGAAGATTACACAGGCTGGGCAAGGGGACTTAAAAAAGCAGGCTATGCCACCAATCCGAGATACCCGGAATTATTGATAAAATATATTGAGCAATATGAATTGCAGCAGTACACATTGATGGCCTTAAACAAACAACCTGAAACAGAAGTTGTAAAAACAGAAGAGAATAAACCTGCGCAGGCTGTTGAAACAGTCATTGAAAAAGCAGGTGTTGAAAATGATGTTGCAGCTATGCAGAACGGGCTTGATAAAATAAGCCAAATCAACAGTGCAAAATGTGTGTATGTAAAAAAGGGGACATCGCTTTTGGCCATCGCTGATAAGTACAACATAGGCCTGGGGAAACTCTTGGAATATAATGATATGACAGAAGACGGCCTGCTGGGTAAAGACCAGTTTATATACCTGCAGAAAAAATCTAAAACCGGCGGAAAAGAGTATTATATTGTTGAGCCAGGAGAAACATTATATGATGTTGCACAGAACAATGGCATGCAGCTGGAATATCTTTTAAAATATAATGATCTGAAAGCGGATTCGAAAGTAAACGCAAAAACTAATTTGTTTTTGCAACCAGGCCATCAAAGTTCAAAGCAAAGCTCAGATAATAAAAGAGGTAAATTGCATAAGGTGGGCCCTAAAGAAGGCTTATATGGTATTGCCAGAACTTACAATGTTACCGTTCAGCAATTAAAAGAATGGAATAAACTTGACTCAGACAATTTGAAAATAGGACAGGAAATAATTGTTTCAAAATAAATACAGCAAAGTATGATCATCCAGGTTCTTGATAAAAAATTTCAACCTTATATAAAAGCTCAGCAAATACAGGAGCAGATAAATAAACTTGCAGCACAGATAAACCAGGATTATGCAGATAAAAAACCATTGTTCATCGCCATACTGAATGGTTCTTTCATGTTTGCGTCCGACCTGTTCAAGGAACTTACCATTGATGCTGAAATATGTTTTATTAAACTGGCATCTTATAAAGGAACAAAATCTACCGGTAATGTTATAACATCTATTGGCCTTGATATGCCGTTAACAAACCGTCATATAATTATCGTGGAAGATATTGTTGACACCGGAAAAACATTGAGTGAATTTTTACCGCAGTTAGTAAATCAACAGCCTGCAAGTTTAAAGATAGCGGCATTACTGCACAAGCCTGAAGCTTTGGTGCACCCGCTTACTGTTGATTATATCGGGTTTAAGGTGCCCAATAAATTTCTGCTTGGCTTTGGGCTCGATTATGACGGGCTTGGAAGGAACCTCAAGGAGATATACCAGTTGGTGGAAGAATAGGTGAGGCAACGCAAGGCATTGAAAGAATATCATAGTATCAGTATATACTTTACTCTTTGTTACAATCTGCTTGCAATTGAAAAAATGGTTTTTCTATATCCTTTTCCTGTTACTGGCTTTTACTGCCCGGGGGCAATATTATCTGCGGGGCGAAATCAAGGATGAGAAAAATCAGCCTTTGCAAAATGCCAGGGTCTTCCTGCATTCAACCAAACACTTTTATTATACCGGCAGCTATGGGGGCTTTGGTATAACCACCAAAACTTTAATTGATTCACTTACTATAAGTTTAGATGGCTATGAGCCAAAATCAGTAAAGATAAATGCCGATCAATGGCAATATATCACGTTAAAAATATTGCCATCCAATGTTAACAGCAACCGCCCTAAACTTATTTCAGTTACCAGGAATGCTGAGCATACTTCCAGAGTAAAATGGTTTATAGACAGGGAAACTTATTTTCAAATGGTAGAAAATGAGTACGTACGTGCAGATAAATTTCCTAACACCGGATTTTCTTTAAACGTAAATAAGGCTTCGTACAGTAATGTAAGGCGCTTTATAAATATGCAGAGCGCTGTGCCACCTGATGCAGTACGCACAGAAGAAATGATCAATTACTTTAACCTGCATTACCGGGAGCCAAAAAATGGCGACATTTTCAGTTTTGAATCCCAGCTTGCATCCTGCCCATGGGATATGGAAAAGCAATTGCTTTTTTTAAACATCAATGCAAGAAAGCTCGACCTGAACATGGTGCCTCCCGGCAATTTTGTTTTTTTGATAGATGTATCCGGCAGCATGGACATGCCGAACCGCCTCCCTTTGCTTAAAGCTGCTTTTCAGATGTTTGTAAAAAACCTGAGAACGATAGATACGATTTCCATTGTTACCTATGGCGGCACAGTTGGTATATGGCTGCAACCTACAGGCGGAGCCGAAAAAGAAAAAATATTAAAGTCAATTGAGGAACTATCTGCCAGCGGCGATACACCCGGCGAAGCAGCAATTATGACAGCCTATGCATTGGCAAGAAGCACTTTTAAAGAAAGGGGAAGCAACCGGGTGATACTTGCTACAGACGGCGATTTTAATGTTGGCCTCACTTCTGAAAAAGCTATGGAAGACCTGATAACAAAAGAAAGGCAGGGGGGCATTTATCTTACCTGCCTTGGCGTGGGTATGGGAAATTTTAAGGATTCTAAACTTGCCACGCTGGCCAAAAAGGGTAATGGTAATTATGCTTACTTAGATGACATAACGGAAGCAGAAAAAGTTTTGGTAAAAGAACTTACGCAAACATTTTTTGCAGTGGCCGATGATGTTTTTATGAACATGAAATTTAATGATAACCTGGTGAAAGAATACCGCCTTATTGGTTTTGATAACAGGAGAGATGCTGTTGCAGACAGCAGTATTGACCTGGAAGGTGGGGAGATAGGAAGCGGCAACAGTGTAATAGCCATTTTTGAAATTGTGCCGGCCAGTGATAAACTTTTTAATGCAGGTTTAACACAAGGCGAAAAAGTGGCCGATATTGAAATGCGCTACAGCCTTTGTGATGATACAACATTGCTGACAAGTAAATATTATTGCCTGGCTAATCATATTGATTTCAAAAGCCTGGATAAGGAATTGCAATTTGCAACGGCGGTAGCCATGTTTGGCCTTAAAATAAAACAATCAAAATATATTAAACAGGCCGATTGGCTGGATATACAAAGGATCGCAGCAGAATCTTACGACCCAAACAATTACCTACAGGCTGAGTTTTTAAAACTGATTGATAAGGCGCAGGATATTTATACAAACAAAAAGCGAAAGAAGAATAAAGCGGGTTAAGAGAACATCTCCCTTACTTTATCAAAAAATGATTTGTCGTT
>JAEUVU010000009.1 GCA_016786725.1 Ferruginibacter sp.
TCGTCTTCAACACCGGCAAATAATAGTAATACAGGTATCACCAAAGCCCAGGATGCCATTCAAAGCATGAGATCGCTTGCAGGCTCCATGAGTGATTTTAAAGGTTTGGTACCTGCTCAAACATTTAAAGATGATGCCAGTGTTGCTTTGGGAAACTATAGAGATGCCACTTCGGATTTAAGGAAGTATATAGCCGATACTTTGGAAGATGAAAGAATTGCTTCTAATGATCAGAATTTCATTGCCGCTACAAAAGCGGTTGAAAGCTATGGGTGGCAAATAATTGATGACGAATCTAAAAGTGTATTGATTGCTATGCTAAGCAGCAAGCCGGGAACGATGATGAGGCATGTGGCAGATTATTGTGTAACATTACTAAATTCACAAACCCTGGTTGGCATTGTTCGCTCTGATCATGGAAATATATTAAAGCCTTATATACCTGCTGATGAACATGCCATTTTAAATAAGTATATCGACCAAAGTGTTTCTCCTGGCTATGCATGGTATCAGTCTGTTAAAGGCGGTAAGGGGTATATAATGTTTAGGAAAAACGGGTTTAACGGGCAAACACCTGCTCTTGTAAAATATGATACTGTTAATGAATGGAGAACAGTACTGGCTCATGAAATACAACATGCAAGAAATGTAGAAGAATCTTTATTCCCTGAGAGCTGGACTCCAACATCAGACTTTTATATTGAGGTGAATAAGGCAAAAGACTTAGCTACAAGTAACGGGGTTTCAGTTTGGAATTGTATCAGGCATATAGTTGGAGAACTAGCCGGCCGGTTTGTCAACTGGTACATTTGGGAAGAAATTGGGCCACCAGAAAGTACAACTGTGCTTTTACCAACACCAGAAGCATTTTTCAGGAGATGTTTTAATGAGGTGAAAACACAACTAAACGGTGTTCCTTATGATACTTCTGGCTATATAAATTATCTTGTTGGAATTAGCGAAGATAAACTGGCAGAGCAAGTAGCCGTTTGGCTGGAGCATGTAGCATATCGTTGTTATTTATTTGATGCAGTATGTAATCCACCTCTTAGAGGAAAAGACTTGTTTTTAGCAGCTGCAGCTGCTTATAAGGCTGATAGGGTTTCTTGGAAAACTACCACAATTATTGCTAATGGCAGTGGTATTCATTAGTAAAGTTCAACATTATTTTAGCCTGGCTTAATGGTAATATTGAAAAAACGTTTGAGAATTTAGAAGTTAAGATTGTATACTTTTTTAAAAAATTTATAAAAGTCATTTCATTTGTGCATATATAAAATTCATCCATGATAGTTGCAAAAGAGCATTTGGCTAAAACAAAATTCTTCTTATCGAATAAAATCTCCGGAGGGTTGTGTATAGGAAAACTATTTGCTTTCTGGAACATTTAAAACAGGAAGTTCAAAATGATATACAGGTTCTTATTTATTTTATTGATCCTGATTTTGCCTTTAGAAATTGATGCCTAAAAAGCGATCAATATAAGCGATACCATTCTGAATGAAGCTCCTGGTATTTCTACTTCAGTTAGTTACTACAATAGTTAGCTGAAAAATGAACAGTTTTAACGAAATGGCTCACAAAGTCTTCAAACCACCTGATTCTCTTCAGCAGCAAATAATATTCATCTTCATATTTCCCAAAATAATTATAATGCATAACTTGAAAGAAAAAAATTGATCGCCTTTCTTAGAAATATTGCCGCTGCTTTGCTGCTTCAGATATTTTCTTTTAGTGGTTATGCACAGGATAGCTCTCTATCCGGAAAAAAAGATTTTACTGCTCCGGCCCCATTCATATTAACTGATACATTGCCCAAAGAATTTTCTGTTGACATCACAGACTATGTGACCAGTTGCCGGGATGGATTTTTTGATTCATACATAAAAAATGGCCAGCTAGATACCGAAACTACTCAACAGCCATACAATGAGCTTACAGCAAGAAAGAGTTTATTACATCCTGTGAATGAGATCAATATTTTCTTTAGTGTACAAAATACTTCCGCACTTGAAAAATATCTTTATTTTGAATGCGGCTCACCTGATCTGCTTAAATTAGTAAATATCAATGATCCGGAAAGAAAAATACAAACAGGCGGTTTTCTCGGGCATACAAACAGGGTTTCCACCTATTCGCCAAACAGGTATTTAATTTTGCAATTACCCCCGGGCAAAACAAGTTCTTTCCTTGTTTATTTAAAATTTATGGGGTCTTATAAACAAAGGGTTGTACCGGTCCTACTAAGCGAAAAAGCATACCAGGCAAGGTCTATAGCGAATATAGACAGGACCCGCCTGCAGCTCATTTATCATAGTTTTATAATAGGAGGCATATTCATTATAAGCCTTTTTATGTTTGTTCAGTTTTTTTTAAATAAAGACAAAGCTTATCTTTTTTATGCAGCTTATGGTTTATGTATCTCTCTTCTTTCGGAAAAGATAATGGAATTGAACTGCAACATCCACCTCATCAGCCATTTTATACCCTATTATGTTTTTTATTCGCATATTATTTTACAATTGTTTGCGAGTTTCTTTTACATAGAATTTTTAAGAAAATTGCTCAACATATCTAAAAAAGAAAAAAGGATATGGTGGTACAGTTATGTGATACAACGGTTGATATTGGTTGCCTGTATTGCAGCATGTACCGTGTTTTTTATTCCCGAAAATTCTGCATTTGCTGCAATAGCCTACAATTACGGGGCTTTTGTAAGTACGATTTGCATGATCCCCTTACTGGTATTACTGATACTGTCTAAAAAGAAGGACCCTGCAATAAAATTTGTGATAGCCGGTTTTAGTGCAGTTGTACTCGGTACCGTTACAGTTATATACATCAACAGAAGCGGATTATACCAGTCATTCAACTTATTTCACCCTATCTCAATTCTCGAATTTGCATTTATTCTGGAAATGATATGCTTTGGTATGGCCCTTGGCTATAAAACCTATAAACAAAAACTGGAAAAGGAAACGATGGCGCTGCAAAAGTCAGAAACAGAAATCGCTGCTCTTAAAGCCCAGATGAACCCACACTTCATTTTCAACTGCATCAACAGTATTGATGCCTTCATCCACAGCAATGATAAATACAATGCAACCTTATACCTGAATAAGTTTGCAAAATTACTTCGCAACATTTTAGATAGCAGCAAACAAAATGCCGTGGCTTTTACAAAAGATGTGGAAACACTCAGGTTGTATATTGAATTGGAAGAGTTGAGGCATGAGAATAAATTTAAAACAAGCATACAAATAGATGATGCCCTGTTAACCAACGATTACAAAGTGCCGCCACTGATCATTCAGCCTTTTGTAGAAAATGCTATTTTGCATGGGCTTAAAAACAGGGAAGATAATGATGGCCTGTTACAAATTCAGGTAAAAAAAGCAGCGGATAAGATCGAATACATAATTAGAGACAATGGAATAGGCAGGAAAGCAGCCGGCCTGATAGCACAGAATAAAGAATCATCCTACGGGATGCAGATGAGTTTCGACCGGATAAAATTATTTAACGGCGAAGAAAACCCATCAGTACAGATAATGGATTTGCACGATGATGATATTGCGTCTGGCACAGAAGTAAAAGTGTTTTTAAACATAATTTAAATGATAACAGCAATTATTATAGATGACGAAGCCAAAGGCAGGCTGGCACTACGTGAAAAATTAGCTGCCTACTGTAAACAGGTAAATGTATTAGCCGAGGCCTCAAACGGCCAGGAAGCATTATTGCTGATACAGCACCATAAACCACAGCTGATTTTTTTAGATATTGAAATGCCGAAGATGAATGGATTTGAAATGCTGAGTGCGCTTTCTGAAAAAAAATTCCACATCATATTTACAACCGCCTACGATCAATACGCTATCAAAGCAATCAAATACGCTGCTTTTGATTACCTGCTTAAACCAATTGATATTGAGGAATTAAAAACTGCTGTTGAAAAAATTGAGCAAAAACAAAATCATCAAACCCAAACACAGGCCGAACTGCTGCAGCAAAATCTGCAGCACCCAAAAAAACAATTGAATAAACTGGCAATACCTACTTTAGATGGGTTGTTGTTTTTTGACATCAACGATATCATTCACCTGGAAGCAAACAGCAATTATACATTCATACATTTTTTAAATAAGCCCAAAATAACTGCTTCTAAAACCTTAAAAGAATTTGAAGAAATTTTACCGCCGGGTATTTTCTTCCGCACCCATCACTCCCACCTCATCAATTTAAACTATATAAAAAGATATATTAAAGGTGATGGCGGGCAGATAGAATTACAGAACGGCAATTATGTAGATGTATCCCGTCGTAAAAAAGAAGAATTTCTTAAAGCCATTGGCCATTAACCCCAAAACCTAAAAGGGGCTTATATTTGCAGCATGGAAAAACATTTAAAAAGCCTCTTCAGCAATCAAAAATATAATGACAGTAATTTCTTCCTCATTGCAGGCCCCTGCGTGGTTGAGAGTGAAGAAATAGTAATGGGCATTGCCGAAAAAGTTTCGGGCATTTGCACCAGGCTGGAGATACCTTATATTTTTAAAGCATCTTATCGTAAAGCAAACCGTACCTCTGCCGGTTCTTTTATGGGCATAGGAGATAAAACTGCGTTGGAACTGATAAAAAAAGCTGGAGAAAAATTTTCCATCCCAACCACAACCGACATACATACTGCTGGAGAAGCGGCCATGGCTGCTGAATATGTAGATGTGTTGCAGATACCTGCTTTTCTTTGCAGGCAAACAGATCTTTTAATTGCCGCCGCAAAAACAGGCAAAATAGTTAACGTAAAAAAAGGGCAATTCCTCAGCGGACCTTCTATGAAATTTGCGGTTGAAAAAATAAACAATGCCGGCAACGATAAAGTAGGGTTGATAGAAAGAGGCAATACTTTTGGCTACACCGATCTGGTGGTTGACTACCGCAACATTACCTGGATGAAGGAAATTAATGTACCGGTAATCATGGATTGTACCCATGCTTTACAACAACCCAATCAAACCGGTGGTGTTACCGGTGGTAATCCGGAACTGATTGAAACCATTGCCAAAGCGGCCATTGCAACCGGTGCCGATGGGTTGTTTATCGAAACACATCCCAACCCTGCAGTTGCAAAAAGCGACGGCGCCAATATGCTGAGGCTGGAATTGCTTGAAAATTTGCTGGAGAAACTGGTTAGAATCAGGAAAGCCATCGTACCTAACCCCTAAAGAATAAGAATTATGTTTTTTATCAAATTTCAAATTTAATTTTCGAAAAAATCTTCCAGTTCCCTCTCCTTTGGAGAGGGGTTGGGGTGAGGTCAAAGGTATCTCAGCGGATTTCTTCTTGCATTTAAAATATACCTTTTGATATTCATCCAAAAAGCCACAAAAAGGTAAACAATAACGGGTGAGCCAAATGTCATGAAGGACATGTAGATAAAATATTTACGGATGGTAGATGTGGCAATACTCATTTTTTCGCCAATGGCAGAACATACGCCAAATACATGCCACTCAATAAAATGCCTTATGCTCTTCATAACGCTAATTTAAACAGTTTTTAGAATAAACCGCTTTAAAAAATGCTCCGGTTTTTGTAAATTTGCAGCTATTCAATTAGCTGATTCGATAATTAGCTGATTTGCTAATGAATCCGGTGCAATCAGCCCCTTTACTAATCCACCCATTAGCAAATCAGCACATTAGCACATTATTAAATTATTACTATGGCCTTCGACATTGACATGATTAAAAAGGTGTATGCCAATTTTGGCAGCCGCATTGATGCAGCCCGCAAAGCAACCGGCAAACCACTTACCCTCACCGAAAAAATATTGTATGCCCACCTTTGGCAGGGAGATGCAACTGAAACGTACGAACGTGGTAAAAGTTATGTAGATTTTGCGCCCGACCGTGTTGCCATGCAGGACGCAACGGCACAAATGGCATTACTGCAATTTATGCAGAGCGGCCGTACTAAAGTGGCAGTTCCTTCTACTGTTCATTGCGATCACCTGATAGAAGCAAAAGTTGACAGCAAGACCGACCTGGATCGTGCCGTACATGAAAGCAGTGAAGTGTATGATTTTCTGGCATCGGTTAGTAATAAATATGGAATTGGTTTCTGGAAACCCGGCGCAGGTATTATTCACCAGGTGGTGTTGGAAAATTATGCTTTCCCTGGCGGGATGATGATCGGAACCGATAGCCATACGGTGAATGCAGGTGGTTTGGGTATGATCGCTATTGGTGTTGGCGGTGCGGATGCCTGCGATGTGATGGCAGGATTGCCCTGGGAGCTAAAAATGCCGAAACTGATCGGCGTAAATCTTACCGGAAAATTAAACGGCTGGGCAGCTCCAAAAGATGTGATCTTAAAAGTTGCCGGCATCTTAACCGTAAAAGGTGGTACTGGTGCTGTTGTTGAATATTTTGGTGAAGGTGCCGTATCAATGAGCTGCACGGGTAAAGGAACCATTTGTAATATGGGTGCAGAGATTGGCGCCACCACCTCTACTTTTGGTTACGATGAAAGCATGAGCCGTTACCTGAAAGCAACCGGTCGTGAAGATATTGCTGCTGCTGCTGATGCCATCAAAGAACATTTAACTGCAGATGCTGATGTATATGCAAATCCTGAAAAATATTTCGACCAGGTTATCAATATTAATTTATCAGAACTGGAACCGCACCTGAACGGGCCTTTCACTCCAGACCTGGCTACACCCATTTCTAAAATGAAAGAAGAAGCAATTAAAAACGGCTGGCCTACAAAAATTGAAGTGGGTTTGATCGGCAGTTGCACCAACTCTTCTTACGAAGATATTAGCCGTGCAGTGAGTTTGGCAAAACAGGTTAGCGAAAAAGGATTGACCTTAAAATCTGAATTCACCATTACTCCGGGTAGCGAACAGGTTCGTTACACAATAGAGAGAGACGGTTTTTTAACTGTGTTTGATAAGATTGGCGCTACGGTTTTTGCAAACGCCTGCGGCCCCTGCATTGGTATGTGGGCAAGGGTTGGTGCAGAAAAAGCAGAAAAAAATACCATCGTACATTCCTTCAACCGCAACTTTGCAAAACGTGCCGATGGTAATCCCAATACCTACGCATTTGTAGGTAGTCCGGAAATGGTTACAGCCATGGCCATTGCAGGTGATCTTACCTTCAACCCATTAACTGATACACTAACCAATGATAAAGGAGAACAGGTAAAATTAGACCCTCCAACCGGTTACGAATTACCACCAACAGGTTTTGCAGTTGAAGATGCAGGTTACCAGGCCCCGGCTGAAGATGGCAGCGGCGTTCAGGTCATCGTTTCTCCTACATCCGACAGGCTTCAGTTGCTGGCTCCTTTTGCTCCATGGGAAGGCACCGACCTGAAAAATTTAAGATTGTTGATCAAAGCCAAAGGTAAATGTACCACCGATCATATAAGCATGGCGGGTAAATGGTTGAAATACCGTGGGCACTTAGATAACATCAGCAACAACCTGTTGATCGGCGCTACCAATTTCTTCAACGAAAAAACAGATAATGTAAAGAGCCAGTTGAATGGCGAATATGGCCCTGTGCCTGCAACACAGCGCTTTTACAAAGAAGAAGGCATTGGTACAATTGTAGTAGGTGATGAGAATTATGGTGAAGGTTCTTCAAGGGAGCATGCAGCTATGGAGCCAAGGTTCCTGGGTGTACGTGCAGTGCTGGTAAAATCATTTGCCCGTATTCACGAAACCAACTTAAAAAAACAAGGAATGCTGGCATTAACTTTTGCAGATAAGGAAGATTACTATAAAATACAGGAAGATGATAAGATAGACATCATCGGGTTAACTGAGTTTGCTCCTGGCAAACAATTACAGATGGTTTTCAACCATGCTGATGGCACTTCAGATACAATCAATGTAAATCATACGTACAACGAACAGCAGATCGAGTGGTTTAAAGCTGGTGCAGCTTTAAATATCATCCGCAGAGAGTTTGAAGCGAACAAATAACTCATTTTATGTGTCTTTATAAAATCCCCCGACGACGGTCGGGGGATTTTTATTTAGCAAAACATTCAAAAAATAAATTTCAATGTTTAAACATTAATTATTACCTTGCATTCAAAATTAAAAGATCATGGCAACTAAAACATGGGCATTAGACCCCACACACAGCGAGGTGCAGTTCAAAATAAAACACCTGATGATAACCAATGTTACAGGGAGTTTCAACATTTTTACTGTTAATGCACAAACAGAGGATGAAGACTTTACAAAGGCCAAAGTAAGCTTTACGGCTGATGTAAACTCCATCTCAACCAACAACGAACAAAGAGACACACACCTTAAGAGCGCTGACTTTTTTGATGCAGAAAAATTTCCGCAGGTAAAATTTCAAGCTACCAAAGCTGATAATATAGATAACGATGGTTCTTACGACCTGTACGGCGACCTTACAATACGTGATGTAACAAAAAACGTAAAATTATCAGTTGAGTTTGGCGGCGTGGTTAAAGATCCGTGGGGTAATACAAAAGCCGGTTTTACCATCAACGGTAAAATAAACCGTAAAGATTTTGGATTAACCTGGAACGCTGTAACCGAAGCAGGTGGCGTAATGGTTAGTGAAGAAGTAAGGCTTTTTGCAGAGATACAACTGGTGGAACAAGCATAAGAAAAGTTTGGAGTTTAGAGGTTTAGAGAGTTTAGGGTTTAGTTGCCAGATTATTCGGCTAAACTACTAAACCCTAAACTTCTAAACTCATTTTACATCAAACCAAACTTTCTTTCCGTCGTTCCAGTCGCCATTATAATTGATGGTAAGTTCTTCGCCGTTCTCAACAACACGAACTGTTTTTACCATGATAGAGCTGTCTTCATAATCCATAAAATATTCACAGTTGCTTTTGTAACTGTGGTTATAGATAGGTATTAATCCCAGTGCCATGGCGCACTTGTCTTTCTCTTTCCCCCATTCAAAAATATAATCGTGCAGCAGGGTTTTATCAAGGTATTCCCGGTCAGTTGATTCCATTACAATAACGGGTGCAATTTCAATTACAGTATTGGCTGGGATACGTTCATGGGTAAACACACCTCTACCCTTTCCATTCGTATCACCCACAAATAAATAGGGCTTCAGCATAACATTTGCTTAAAGATAAATGGGTTAAATTTGCCAGGGTTGCCAGCCTTGAGAAAGTTGGCAACCCTTTTAAAAACTGCAATTTAATAACAAACAGGGATGTCGGCCGAACTGGAAGAAATATCTATACAGCAACAGTTTGCAGAAGTGGTCGCTTCTGAAAATCAACTGGCGATACAGGAATTCCTGAATCACCAGAATATCAGTGATGTGGCCGACCTGATCTATGAAAACGAGAACTACGAGTGCCAGATTATTTCACTGCTTTCCATACACCGTGCTGCCAGTGTTTTTAAGATACTTGAATTAGCCACACAGAAAAGGATAATTAAAAATTTACCCTCCATCAAAACCACGGAACTGCTGAATGAATTACCTGTGGATGACCGTGTTGCTTTTTTGGAGGAATTGCCCAACAGCATTGTTCGTGACCTGATAAAAACCTTAGATCCTGATGAACGCAGGGATACACTTGAATCATTAGGTTATCCTGAGAACAGTATGGGCAGGATCATGACGCCCGATTATGTATATATCTATGAAGAAAACACGGTTGCAGAAGTATTTGAAACAATCAGGAAGCATGCAAAAAGCAGCGAAACCGTTGATGTTATTTACGTAATAAATGAAGCAGATGAATTGCTGGATGATATAAGGATACGTGATTTTATACTGGCCGATCCGAAAACAAAAGTAAAGGAGTTGATGGATGGCCGTTTTATAGCCCTCAATGTTACCGACGACCAGGAGATGGCTGCTGAAGTTTTTAAAATGAACAACCGGGTGGCTTTGCCGGTAACGGATGAAAATAATATCCTGCTGGGCATTGTAACCATTGATGATATTCTTTGGGTTGCCGAAGAAGAATTTAGTGAGGATATACAGAAGATAGGTGGTACCGAAGCACTGGATGAACCCTACCTGGACATGCCCTTCTGGAAACTGATACGTAAACGGGCCCCATGGCTGGTAATTTTATTTTTGGGTGAATTATTAACGGCCAGCGCCATGAGTTTTTTTGAAGACGAAATAAAAAAAGTGCTCGTATTAAACATGCTGGTGCCGCTTATTATTTCCAGCGGCGGCAATACCGGCAGCCAGGCATCTACATTAATTATACAGGCAATGGCAAAGGCTGAAATTACCATTGCTGATTGGTTCACTATTCTCAGGCGTGAAATAAAAAGCGGTATCGTACTTGGCGGCATCCTTGGCCTGGTAGGCTTTTTACGCACTTACCTGTGGAGTTATATAGAACCTCATCTTTATGGTACACACACTTTCTTATTAGCAATGGTTACGGCTATTTCAGTTTTGGGAGTTGTTTTATGGGGCACATTGGCGGGATCTATGTTACCTGTATTTTTAAAACGCATTAAGCTTGACCCTGCAACTTCTTCTGCTCCGTTTGTGGCAACATTGGTTGATGTTACCGGTATCATCATTTATTTTTCGGTGGCGTATTTATTTTTGAGCGGAATATTGTTATAATTACTTCATTGCTGCAGACGCTCCGGATTTAGCACCATACTTCACCACTTTTACCCTGGCTTTTTCTTTTTTGTAGGTGATCAAAAACAAATTATCAAATTCATTATCCGGAATATCTCCGTAAGGATAATCGGTTACACCAAATTTCCTGATGATCTGTGGTATGGTATTGCTGTGGGCGATAATTAAAATGGTCTTACCAAAATCACCATGCTCCATAATGGCATTTACGAGTTTATCACAAACCGTATCCGCAGCATAATGCACTGTATCAATTTTTAATTGCAGCCTTAAACTGTCGCCGGTGTTTTGGGTACGCTTATACTGGCTTACATAAATTTTTTGTATGCCTTCATCTTTCAGCCTGCGCATAAGATCGCCTGCACGTGCATTTCCGGCAGCAGTCAATACAGGATCGGTACCTTTTTCCTTTTCGCCATGGCGTACAATAAATATTTTGGTAACTCCGGGTTCCTGTTGGGCAAAAACGATGCCTTGAAAAGCAAGGCTTATCAAAAAAAAGATTACATATTTCATACAGGTAATTTTAATAATCTAATTTAAGTTAATCAATTGAAAATAAGGGACGGTTTGCTTTGGAAAATGCTCAAATGAGTACATTTTTGTTAAATTGCACGATAATTTCAGCAAATCGCTTCGGTAAAAGTTCAGTAAAGAAATACAGTACAAGAGTGCGACGCCACTGAAGTTTAATAGTAGTACCGAAGCCGGGTTCAAAAAAATAAAAAAAAATAATTTCCTCAACTCCCCTTTAGGGGTCGGGGGCAAAACATCATCAACTATGTGCGGAATTGTAGGATACACCGGCCCAAAAGAAGCTTACCCGATTGTAATTACCGGCTTAAAGAGACTTGAATACCGTGGTTACGATAGTACCGGTGTGGCATTATTGAACAGCGGTTTAAAAGTTTACAAAAAGAAAGGCCGTGTTAGTGAACTGGAAGAAACGATTGTTGGAAAAGACCTGCATGCCCATACCGGCATTGGCCATACCCGTTGGGCCACGCATGGCGAACCCAGCGACAGAAATGCTCATCCACATATATCTGTCAGCGGCAAATTAGCCATGATACACAATGGCATTATTGAAAATTATGCCCAGCTGAAAAAAGAACTTGATAACAAAGGATATACTTTCAGCAGCGATACCGATACCGAAGTGCTGCTGAATTTTATTGAAGACATTAAAGAAAATAACCAGTGCGACCTGGAAGAAGCAGTAAGGGTTGCCCTAAAAAGAGTTACCGGTGCTTATGTGATTCTTTTGCTGGATTCTGATAATCCTGATACGATCATTGCTGCACGAAAAGGAAGCCCGCTGGTGATTGGCGTTGGCAAAGGCGAACATTTTTTAGGTTCTGATGCTTCCCCGATGCTGGAGTACACCAAGGAAGTTGTTTATGTAAATGATTATGAACTGGCGATTGTACGGCCTGATGAACTGATTTTAAAAAACCTGGGTAATGAAAAGATAACTCCTTTTGTTACCAGGCTTGATATGGAACTGGCCGAAATTGAAAAGGGCGGTTACGATCATTTTATGCTGAAGGAAATTTTTGAGCAGCCAAGTACGATACATGATTGTTTGAGAGGAAGGCTGGATGCAAATGCAGGAACGATTACCATGAGTGGTATTCAAAACAATATTGAGCATTTTAAAAATGCCCGGCGAATTATTATGGTTGCCTGCGGCACCAGCTGGCATGCTGCCTTGCTGGCTGAATATATCATTGAAGAGCTTTGCCGTATTCCTGTTGAAGTGGAATACGCATCTGAATTCAGGTATCGTAACCCGATTGTGAATAAAGGCGATATTATTGTTGCTATTTCTCAAAGCGGCGAAACGGCTGATACGTTGGTTGCCATTGAAAGGGCGAAAGAGAACGGCGCTATTATTTTTGGTGTGGTGAATGTTGTTGGTTCATCCATTGCCCGTATTAGTGATGGCGGGGCTTATACACATGCCGGTCCGGAAATTGGCGTTGCATCTACCAAAGCATTTACAGGCCAGTTGGCTGTGCTCATAATGATGGCATTAAAGATTGCAAAGGAAAAAGGAACCATCAGTGATGAACGTTACACAAACCTGCTGCATGAACTGGATGCAGTGCCTGAAAAAGTAAATACCATTTTAAAAAGTGCAGAAGATATAAAGAAGATTGGATTGAAGTACAAAGATGCATCAGATGCTTTGTTCCTGGGCCGGGGTTACAATTTTCCTATTGCTTTGGAAGGCGCTTTAAAACTGAAAGAGATCTCTTATATACATGCCGAAGGATACCCTGCTGCTGAAATGAAGCATGGGCCGATTGCATTGGTGGATGAAAAATTACCGGTGGTATTTATTGCTACCAAAGATTCTTACCACGAAAAGATTGTAAGTAATATCCAGGAAATAAAGGCACGTAAAGGAAAAGTGATTGCCGTGATTACTGAAGGTGATGAAGTGATACCGGGTATGGCCGATGACGTTTTCTATATTCCCGGGGCAGATGAGATCATTGCTCCTATGTTGAGCACCATACCTATGCAATTGTTAAGTTACTATGTTGGTATTGCAAAGGGTGTTGATGTAGATAAACCTAGAAATCTTGCGAAATCGGTGACTGTAGAATAAGTGTATGATTGGATAATTTAATAATTGATAATGTTTTAAAGTGTAATACACTTTCTGTTATCCAGCATAATGCTTACCTTAAAGTAAAAGTATTTGAACATTTCAGCTGGATGTGTTGAATTAAAAAAATTATCCATTATCAATTAACTATCTATCCATTGCTTCCATGAACATCATCAAAAAACATCCCGTAAATAACCTGGGCTACAACTTTGTAGATGAAAAATATATTCCAAAAGGTAAGGATGAATACCATTTAAGGAACCTGCATAATAAAAATGGTATTGATTACCGCAAGCTTACTGCAAATGATATTGAGGCGCTCATCCGCAACCGCAACACATCCGACGACTGGAATAAAGTTTTTGTTGCCAAAGAATTCAATCCGGAATTAGTTAGAAACTGTAAGTTTCATGGCCTGGTGCGTATTGGTAAACTGGAACCATTTTACCTGGAGTTTCATAACCTGCGCATGGCTGTTGGTTTGTACAACAGTACCATCATCAGCAGCGATATTGGCAATAATGTTTGCATTGATAATGTAAATTACCTAAGCCATTATATTATCGGCAACGAAGTGATGATAGCCAATGTAAATGAACTGGCAACTACAGATTATGCAAAATTTGGTAATGGTATTGTAAAAGAAGGAGAAGATGAAAAAGTAAGAACCTGGATGGAATTGTGTAATGAGGCAGGTGGCAGAAGTGTGATACCTTTTAATGGTATGCTGGCTGGTGATGCCTGGCTCTGGAGCAAATACAGAGAAGATGATGCCCTTCTAAACAGGTTCAAAGAATTTACTGAAAAGCGTTACGACAGTCAACGGGGCTATTATGGAAAGATCGGCAACAGAACAGTTATCAAGAACTGTAAGATCATAAAAGATGTTTGGGTTGGTACCGATGCCTATTTTAAGGGCGCCAATAAATTAAAGAATATCACTGTTAACAGTGATGAGAACCGCACTTCACAAATTGGCGAAGGTTGCGAACTGGTGAATGGCATTGTAGGTTATGGCTGCAGGATATTTTATGGCGTAAAGGCTGTGCGTTTTGTAATGTCATCGCATTCGCAGTTAAAATACGGCGCCAGGCTGATTAATTCATTCCTGGGCAACAATTCAACTATTTCCTGCTGCGAGGTTTTAAACTCATTGATATTTCCATCGCATGAGCAACATCACAACAATTCGTTTTTATGTGCCGGGCTCATCATGGGTCAGAGTAATATTGCCGCAGGCGCTACCATCGGCAGTAATCACAACAGCCGTGCCGCAGATGGCGAAATGATCGCCGGCCGTGGCTTTTGGCCGGGCCTTTGCGTAAGTTTAAAGCACAATTCAAAATTTGCGTCATTCACTATTATTGCAAAAGGCGATTTCCCGGCTGAATTGAATGTGCAGATACCCTTTAGCCTGGTGAGCAACGATGTTGCCAATGACAAACTGGTGATCATGCCGGCCTATTGGTTCATGTACAATATGTATGCACTTGCACGCAATGAGTGGAAATATATTGCACGGGACAGGAGAACAGAAAAAATTCAAACCATTGAATACAATTACCTGGCACCCGATACCATCAATGAAATGTTTGATGCATTAAAAATGCTTGAACAATTAAAAACAGATGCCCAGGGCACAGCAGTTGTAACCGGCTGGGAAAACTCGAAACGAAGAACAGAACTGTGTAAAGTACCGCAGGCAATTTTGATCTTTAAAGAACTCATCAGGTATTACGGCACGATGGAAATACTGCAGCATATCAATAATAATAAATTTGCTGATTTTGCTGCGCTGAAAAAAACACTCTCGGCCAAAGTACAGCGCAGCCAATGGCTTAATGTTGGCGGGCAACTGATACAAAAAGATGATGTAGAAAATTTAAAGCGTAATGTAAAAGCCGATAAAGTTAAAAGCTGGGTTGAATTACATGGTTTCTACAGGCAAAAAGGCGCTTCTTACGCAACCGATAAATTAAATCATGCCTATACTTCGCTGCTTGAAATATTGAATATCACTCCACGCCAGTTCACTCCCGCCCTGCTGAAACAACTGTTGCAACAGGCACTTGATACAAAAGAGTGGATGTGCAAAGGCATCTTTGATTCCCGTGCAAAAGATTACAGCAACCCTTTTCGTAAAATGATCTACGATACCAATGAAGAAATGAATAAAGTAATCGGCCCTTTGGAAGACAACAGTTTTATCCAGCAGGAACTGGGTGAACTGGATGCCATGAAGAAGCTGGTGAAGGCTGTTATCAGGAAGTTAAAATAGCCTTTTTTATTCTCCTCCGCATTTGCAGTCTTTATATTTATTGGACAATTTAATCCGTTGACATTGTAAACTATGTATTAATTCATCCACTAAAACTAAAGTCATGAAAAAGATTGCAATGCTTTGTGGTAGCCTTTTGATTCTCAATTTACTGTTTGCCCAAACCGCATCTACTACTCAACCTGGTTGTTACCCTTTTCCAAAAACCATTAATGTTACGGGCAGCGCCGAAATGGAAGTGATACCTGATGAAATTTATGTTCAGGTAGATCTCAGAGAATACAAAAAGAAAGGAGAAGAAAAAGTTGATATAGAAAAGATCAAGACAGACTTTCTTGGTTATTGCAGAACCGCAGGTATTTCTGAAGCTAATATATCAATCGCTTCTTTTGATGGATATAATATGGCCAATATCTGGCGCCGCAGAAAAAAAGACCCAGACCTGCTGGCATCTATTTCTTACCAGGTAAAATTCAGCAGCACCAAACTTATTGACGACCTTGTAAACCTGCTTGACGACCAGGCAACCAATAATTTCAGGATCACAAAAGCAACCCACAGCAAAATTGCTGATTACAGGAAACAATTAAAAATACAGGCTGTAAAAGCTGCCAAAGAAAAAGCATTGTATCTAACTGAAGCAGTAAGTGAGCAACTGGGGCAGGCTATAGAAATAACGGAGCCACAGGAATCCATCAGTTCAGATGTGATCTCTTCTTACTATAACAACAAAAACAAAGGGTCGAATGAAATTTACTATGATGGAAAGGGTGGTTACAGTGTAACAGATGCCGGGGTTGATTTCAGGAAGATTAAACTTCGTTTTGAAGTTAAGGCTTTGTATGCCTTAAAGTAACAGAACCTCTTAATTCTTAAAAAAAAAACAGATGTCGCCTCTCGTTGATTCTTACATCGGAAGTCTTTCTGATACACAACAGGCTATTGCTGAAAATGTAAGGCGTATATTATTCAGCCTTGTTCCTGGCATTCAGGAAAAGCTAAGCTTTAAAATCCCATTCTATCACTATTTTGGAATGTTCTGCTACATCAATGCCATACCAAATGGCATTGATGTGGGTTTATGCCGCGGTAAAGATCTTATTGATGAATTTCCTTCCCTGGAACTAAAAGGAAGAGCCATAGTTGCAACTGTTTCACTACATTCCGTAAAAGATATCAAACATAAAGGGATAAGGGAAATTATTATTGCAGCAGCACTATGGAATGAAGAAGCGAAAAAGAAAAAAATCCCAATGGTGAAAAGGCGAAAGCTGTAACAGTAGCCATCACCTGAAACTGATTTAACTATCTTTGCCATTTAAATTTTTTATGTGAAAAGACTTATTTGCCTCCTTTTATTTAGCTCGATTATTTTTACTGCTGAAAGCCAGACCATTGCCCAGATTAAAAAAATATTAGACACCACCCAAAACCCCATCGGCTTTGTAAAATATGTTTTAAAGAAAAAGTATTTTATTGATACAGTAACCGTAGTAAGCACAAAACAATTTATGGGCAAGGCGGACAGCCTTGCTTATCATGGCAGGGTTGGGAAAACATACGGCCCTTTTAAAAAAGAAAATATACTGGTGAAGATATTAGTAAAAGCGCCCAATACTTTTTACCATATCAAACATATCCTGCTTGATACTGCCGTGTTTGACAAAAGTTTTGCAGAAACCAAAGCGGATGATATCATTTACAAAATCAATTACGGATCAACCACATTTACTGAACAGGCAAGTATTTATAGTGCCGACCTGGAATCTTCACAAAAAGGAGGAGACCTGGGCTGGTTTATTCAAGGAGTAATGCTTCCACAACTGGATAAAGAGATGGTGAAACATAAAAAAGGGGATCTGTTCAAGGTTTGGTCTCAATCAGGCTTACATATTGTTACTGTTGCCGATAATCCAAAAGAAGATACAGGGTATGCCCTCCTGCTTCGGGTTATCTTGTAAAATTCGATCAGAAAAAATTAGAATTACAGGCCCCTGATTTGTAAATTTATTACACCAAAACTTGCTGTATGCAGGATCAACTCAATGAATTTTCAAATGAAAGCGGTTGCCCAAAATGCGGCAACAAAACAGTATCAAAAGTAAAATATACCTGGTGGGGCGGTGTTTTAGGCCCAAGGATGTTGAACCATACAAAATGTGATAGCTGTGGTTATACCTTCAACAGCAAAACGGGCAAATCAAATACACCGGGCATTATTATCTATTCTGTAGTGATCTTTGTGATTGCGTTTGCCTTATACTTTTTCATCAGGAATAGGTAGTTACAGGAAGTATTGCAGCGCCAGTTGATACCCTTTCAATCCCAGGCCACTGATAACACCTTTGGCCTTACCAGAAACATGAGACAATTTCCTGAAATCTTCTCTTCCAAAAATATTTGAGATATGTACTTCAATTACCGGAGTAGTAATAGCTGCTATAGCATCGCCGAGTGCAACGGAAGTGTGTGTATATCCTCCCGGATTTAAAATGATGCCATCGTAACTAAAGCCTAATCGTTGAATTTCGTTGATCAGTTCTCCTTCTACATTACTTTGAAAATAAGAAATTTCGATGTTTGCATACTTATCAGCCAAAGTCTTCAGATATTCATCAAAAGACTTGTTTCCATAAATATCAACTTCACGCTTACCAAGTAAGTTTAAGTTTGGGCCATTGATGATTGCGATTTTCATGACGCTAATTTAACACACTAATTTTTTGTATTACACGAATTTCTTTAGCAGTCCTGTTAATAAACCCTAATTCGTGTAATTCGTGCCTTTAATTCGTGTTTATAAGAGCAATAAACTCATCAAATAAGTATCTGCTGTCGTGTGGGCCAGGCGTAGCTTCGGGATGGTATTGCACAGAGAAGGCTTTCTTATTTTTTATGCGGATACCTTCTATACTTTCGTCGTTTAAATTAATATGAGTGATCTCGATGTTGTCATTGGCTTTCACCGCTTTTGGGTCAACACCAAAACCGTGGTTCTGCGTGGTAATTTCAGATTTTCCACTGATTATATTTTTCACCGGATGATTTAACCCCCTGTGGCCATGATGCATTTTAAAAGTAGGGATATCATTTGCCAATGCCAGCAGCTGGTGACCAAGGCAAATACCAAACAAAGGTTTATCTGCCGCTAATATCTGCTTTACAGTTTTAACAGCATAATCCATCGGGGCAGGATCGCCGGGGCCATTGCTGATAAAATAGCCATGCGGTTGAAACCGCTCCAGTTCTTCGAAACTGGTTTTGGCATTATGCACTTTTACGTACGCACCTCTTTCAACCAGGCAATTCAAAATATTTTTTTTGATGCCGAAGTCAAGCACTGCAATACGAAGTTCGTTTTTTTCATCTCCTAAAAAATAATGTTCTGATGTACTTACTGCTGAAGCCAGCTCCAGCCCATCCATTGATGGCACTTCATTCAATAACCTCTTCAGTTCTTCAACATCAGTAATTTCAGAGGAGATGATACAGTTCATAGCGCCCTGGGTACGTATATGGGCAACCAATGCACGGGTATCAATACCATCAATAGCTACCACACCTTGTGCCTCAAAATAATCCTGCAAAGAAGCGTCTGCCATAAAACGGCTGTACTTATCTTCCAGGTTGCGGCCAATAACGGCTTTTACTTTCACGCTGTCACTTTCTACATCCACCGCTTTTACACCATAGTTACCAATATGCACATTATTCATGATCAAAACCTGACCAAAATAACTTGGATCGGTAAAAACTTCCTGATAACCCGTCATACCGGTATTGAAACATATCTCACCGGTTGCAGTGCCAACTTTACCAAAAGCAGTACCGTTAAAAATAGTTCCGTCGGCTAAAATTAAAATGGCGGGGGCAGTTTTTGTTTCAGGCATGTATTAGAAAGGTTTTGCAAAGAAACACATTCAGAATCGTTTTGAACAAATAAAATTTTTCACATTATTAATTAGTCTGAATTATCATAAAAAAAGCTCCGATATTTTATCGGAGCCTTATATAAACAGTTGGTTTCACTTGTAGTGAGCGTAGTCGAACTATGCTTTTTCTTCAGTTGCTGTGTCAGTTGTTTCTTCTACAGCAGTTTCAGTTGTTGCTTCTGTTTCAGCAGTAGCTTTCTTCTTACCACCACCACTTCTACGTGTTTTCTTAGCTGGTTCAGCAGCAGGAGTAACACCTTTACCGTAGATCTCATTGAAGTCAACTAATTCGATCATGGCTATTTCAGCGTTATCACCGGTTCTTGCACCTAATTTGATGATACGAGTGTAACCACCAGGACGAGCAGCAATTTTCGGTGCCACTACAGTAAATAATTCTTTAACTGCAGCTTTATCATTCAGGTAGCTGAACACAATACGGTGATTGTGCATGATCGCTTCTTTACTCGCTGTGTTCTTTGTTTTGGTGATCAATGGCTCGATGTAAGTACGTAAAGCTTTTGCTTTAGCCAAAGTTGTAGTGATCCTTTTGTTGGTGATCAACTGGCAGCCTAAGTTCATCAAAAGGGCTTTTCTGTGAGAAGCCGTTCTGCTTAAATTGTTTCTTTTGTTTCCGTGACGCATGACATTTTAATTTTTAAATTCGCTTACACCGTGTCAGGAATTGTAAGCTACTTATGTTTGTTAATTCGTGTAATTAGTGTAATTCGCCTAATTAGTGTGATGGGAATTACTCATCATCCAATTTCAGCTTGCTCAAATCCATACCAAAGCTCAAGCCTCTTTCGTGTAATACCTGCTCAATTTCGCTCAAAGATTTCTGACCGAAGTTTCTGAACTTCATCAGGTCTTCCTGCTCGTATTGTACCAGTTCGCTCAGAGAGTTGATCTTAGCTGCTTTTAAGCAATTGAAAGCACGTACTGAAAGATCCAGATCTTCCAATGGTGTTTTCAACACTTTACGCAGTTGTAAAGTTTGTTCATCAACGAGGTCTTCTTTCTTATCTTCTTTAGTATCGAAAGTGATGTTCTCGTCGGTGATGATCATCAGGTGCTGGATCAAAATACGGCTTGCTTGTTTCACCGCATCTTCCGGATGAATAGTACCGTCAGTGATAACTTCCATGATCAGTTTTTCGAAATCCGTACGTTGCTCCACACGGGTATTTTCAATAGCGTATTTTACGTTCTTGATCGGCGTGTAAATAGCATCAACCGGAATGTAACCGAAATGAGAATTCTTTTCTTTATTCTCTTCTGCAGGCACATAACCACGGCCTTTACCGATAGTGATTTCGATATCTAATTTAGCGCTGTTGTCCATGGTGCAGATCAACAGTTCAGGATTCATGATCTCGAATGTAGGCGAAGCCTCACCGATCATACCTGCGTTAAATTCAGTTTTGTTTTTGATAGAAAGCGTAACTTTTTCAACACTCACTTCATGCTCAACTTTCTTCTTAATGCGAACCTGTTTCAGGTTCAGGATTATTTCAGTAACGTCTTCAGTAATACCTTTTAAAGTAGCAAACTCATGGTCGGCACCGGCAATGTTGATACCGATAATAGCATAACCTTCCAAAGAATTCAATAACACCCTGCGAAGAGAGTTACCAATAGTTACACCGTAACCTGGTTCAAGCGGACGGAATTCGAAAATAGCTTCAAATTCAGTTGCTTTCTGAAGAACGATCTTATCTGGCTTAACAAAATTTAAAATTCCCATATTAAATTTTTAATTTTTAATGTTTGATGAAAAGTAAAAAGGCAAAATTCAAAATTTTGAATTTTCAGTTTTGAATTTTTACTTAGAATACAATTCCACGATCAGTTGCTCCTTGATATTTTCAGGAACACTTTCTCTCTCAGGATAAGTGATAAAAGTACCCTGAGAAGCAGTTTCGTTCCACTCTAACCAGTTGAATTTGGCGTTCTTTCCACGTAAGTTGCCAGTGATATTTCCGTTAGCAGCGCTTTTGTTTTTAAGACCGATCACGTCACCAGCAGTGCAGCTGTAAGAAGGTATATTAACCACTTCACCATTAACAGTGATGTGTTTGTGAGATACCATCTGGCGTGCAGCCTGGCGGCTTGGTGCAATACCTAAACGAAAAACCGTGTTGTCTAAACGGGCTTCTAATAATTTGATCAGGTTTTCACCGGTAACACCTTTACGGCGTGCAGCTTCATCAAATGTTTTGCGGAATTGCTTTTCAAGCAAACCGTAAGTGTATTTTGCTTTTTGCTTTTCTCTTAATTGCAAAGCATATTCACCTAAAGTTTTGCGTTTGCGGTTAGCACCATGCATACCCGGAGGGTTGCTGTTCTTGGTTAACCATTTGCCATTACCTGTAATGGGTTCTCCGAAGATCCTGGAGATTTTTGTTTTGGGGCCTGTGTAACGTGCCATGTTTATTATTGTATTCCGCTTTTTTGTGATGATGCTTTGATCGGTAAAAACGGTAAAAATGAATCAAGCACCCTTATTAAATATAGTCCACAGTTAGCAGTGGGCAGTTTGGAAACTGCGAACTGGCAACTGCCAACTGAATTATACTCTTCTCTTCTTAGGAGGGCGGCAACCATTATGTGGTAACGGTGTAACGTCTTTAATCATATTGATCTCTATACCATTTTGAGATAAAGAACGGATAGCCCCTTCACGGCCTGATCCTGGTCCTTTTACAAACACATCCACTCTTTTTAAACCAGCGTCCAAAGCAGTTTTGGCTGCATCTGCTGCTGCCATCTGGGCTGCATATGGTGTGTTCTTTTTAGAACCACGAAAGCCCATTTTACCGGCACTGCTCCAGCTGATAACCTGGCCCTGCTTGTTGGTTAAACTGATGATGATGTTGTTGAAACTTGCAGTAATGTGAGCATCTCCGTAGCTGTCAACTTTTACCACTCTTTTTTTTGCAGCTGCTTTTGCGCCGCCTTGTGCTTTTGCCATAATTTAATTCTGTAGGTAATCTTTTAATAAATAGATTCCGTTTGCCGGAACTGAACCAACCCTCCTGCCCGGCTTTTGGCTATCCGTAATTGGTTCAAAATTATAAGCCGTACTATTATTAAATCAAAAGTAAAAATTCAAAACTTAAAATGCAGGTTTTGAATTTTTACTTTTTACTTATTATTTAGTTACTTTCTTTTTACCTGCAACTGTCTTACGTTTTCCTTTACGCTGGCGGCTGTTGGTACGTGTACGCTGGCCACGAACCGGTAAACCTTTACGGTGACGTAAACCACGGTAACAAGCGATATCAAGCAAACGCTTAATGTTCATCTGGGTTTCACTACGCAAAGCACCTTCAGTTTTAAACTCGTTGTTGATCACGTTACGGATAGCAGTTTGCTCATCATCGTTCCACTCGTTCACTTTTTTGCTGTGATCAATATTACCTGCCTTGTCTAAAATATAACGTGCAGTTGAACGGCCAATACCGTAAATGTAAGTAAGGCCAACTTCGCCTCTTTTGTTTTTTGGTAAATCTATACCGGCAATACGAGCCATAATATGAATTAAAAATTAAAAATTAAAAATTGAGAATTATCCTTGTTTCTGCTTAAAACGAGGATTCTTTTTGTTGATCACATACAGCCTGCCTTTTCTTCTAACGATTTTGCAATCTGCACTGCGCTTTTTAATTGAAGCTCTAACCTTCATGGTTCTTGTTTTTATTATAATTACTAAATGTTTATTCTTACTTGTAGCGGAAAATGATCCTGCCCCTTGTTAAATCATATGGGCTCATTTCCACCCCAACTTTATCACCAGGTAAAATACGGATGTAGTGCATCCTCATTTTTCCGGAAATAGTGGCTAAAATTTCGTGGTCATTCTCCAGTTTTACCTTAAACATAGCATTGCTCAACGCTTCAATTATCACCCCGTCTTGCTTAATAAGTGCCTGTTTAGCCATAATTTTTGGAGCGCAAAGATAGGAGTTATTATTTAATTATTGGCAAAAAAGGAATTGAATTACCAACAAATA
Organism: Ferruginibacter sp.; assembly: GCA_016786725.1. Lineage (GTDB taxonomy): Bacteria > Bacteroidota > Bacteroidia > Chitinophagales > Chitinophagaceae > Ferruginibacter. Next base: position 23,493 of record JAEUVU010000009.1, read on the forward strand.
GCAGGTTTTTCCACAAAAAAAGTGCTATTGTGGAGTTTATTAAGGATTTCGGGGGCAAAACCGGGAATTATCAGATATCCAGATGCCAAAATATTAAAATTGCGAACCCGGCATTTTTGAATCATTTACAGCATATTATACAAAAAGGCTTCAGGTATAGTGCCTGAAGCCTTTTTGTATGTTCTTTTTCTTACTCAATCGAAAGATTCATCATTTAAATGAACCTTGGTCATTTCGTAAAAATGATTTTGAAGCTGGTGCAGGGCAATCGGCTGCATGATTTTACGGTGTTCATCCCGGTACCAAATCTCAAATTTTGAAAAATCTCCTTTTGCAGGCAGCATCATGCGGAAAGCCCCTTTCATATATTTAACCGTGCCATCCTCATTTTCCTGCTTATGAAATTTCAGCTTTTCCAGTTGTTCATCATCCAGTGTTATTGCAGATAATTGATTGGTTTCGTACCAGAATTCCTGAGCGCCTGTATCCACACAAACCTGTTTTTCATTACCATTCAGGTTGGTAACTTCCCCCTGCTTTTTATCGCCGTCGTTATCAGCTATTAAATAATCGCCTACTTTAATTTCATGAAATTGTATCATACAGCTTTAGGTTTTTGTGCTTTAAATATAAGACAGATTTTGAAATAAAAAACAGCCAGGCTTAAATAGTGCAATTTATTAATGGCATATTATCGCCCAGGCTTGATGTAGTTAAAATAAGTCCTACATCCTTTGCATAATACCACTGGTATTTTGTACCGGCATTAATGATATTTCCATTTACAATAAAACTCATCATGCCTTCCATTTCCATCACATCGCTGTAAGATTTACCCTCAACCTCCTTTGTGCCGCCGGTTGATATGATCTTCACATTTAAAACACTGTCAATTGTATTTGCCTTGTATTTTATTTCCCAGGCATCGCCGGCAGCGGCATCTTCTTTTAAAAAGGGTTGCATATTACCGGCTTCGTAACTATCGGTATAAAATGTATTTCCGTCTTTTTTAACCTGGGTAAGATTAGGTGTAAGGCTATTGGACATACTGAATACACCACCAGATTCTGATTCTACCTTATTAGTAAAAGTGCTGCCGTCGTTGTTTTTGTAAGTCCAGCTATTGCCGGCTTTTAGGGGATAATAGGTTGACATTTGTTTATGGTTTTATTTTGAGCAATCTTAAATATAAAATATGAAATCTGTTACTCAGCCCAACTCATCACATACCCCTCATTCTCTATTTCCAATGCCTCAACGGTTAACTGCAGGGGGCGAAAAGTATCTACCATTACAGCCAGTTCACCTGTTTCTTTTGCACCGATGCTTTTTTCAACCGCACCGGGATGTGGGCCGTGTGGTATCCCTGCGGGATGCAGCGTGATCATCCCTTTTGTTACATGCTTCCGGCTCATAAACTCGCCTTCAACATAATATAATACTTCATCACTATCTATGTTACTGTGATTATAAGGTGCAGGTATTGCATCCGGGTGATAATCATATAATCTTGGCACAAAAGAACAAACTACAAAAGCATTGGTTTCAAATGTTTGGTGCACAGGCGGCGGTTGATGTACCCTGCCTGTTATGGGTTCAAAATCGTGGATGGAAAAGATATAAGGATAGCAACAGCCGTCCCAGCCCACCACATCAAAGGGATGTGTGCCGTAATGAAGCCCGTATAGTATTCCTTTCTTTTTTGTTTTAATGAGGAAGTCGCCTTTTTCATCAATCGTTTGCAGGTTTTGCGGAGTACGGATATCTCTTTCGCAAAACGGTGCATGCTCCATTAACTGTCCGTATTTGCTCATATATCGTTTTGGAAAACGCAGCGGTGTAAAAGATTCAACAATAAAAAGGCGGTTCTTCTCATCATTGAATTCAACTTGATAAATAGTTCCCCTTGGCAACACAATATAATCTCCATAGCTGAATGGCAACTCTCCATATTGAGTCTTGACGGTACCTGTTCCTTCATGCACAAAAATCATTTCATCAGCATCGGCATTTTTATAAAAATAATCTGTCATGCTTTTTTGCGGCGCAGCAAGCACAATATGGCAATCGCTGTTTACGAGAACAGCTTTACGGCTTTGCAGGTAATCAGCTTCGGGCTTTACTTTAAAGCCTTCAAAGCTACGGTGCTTCAGCATTTTCTCTTCAGCAACCTTTGGTGAAACGTCAATGGGGTCATCTGTTTTAGTGATCATGGTTGGCGCATAACAATGGTAGAGCAAAGCATAATCGTCCGAAAATCCTTCGGTAGAAAACAATTGCTCAGCATACAGGTTGCCATCGGGCTTACGAAATTGTGTATGGCGCTTGTGTGGAATCTTTCCAAGTGTATAATAATGAGACATATTAATGGATAATTTTAAAATGGATAATTGATTAATTAAGAATCGCAAATTATCCATTGACGCATAACTCAAGCGAAGCCAGCAGGAAAATATACTTCCAGCTACGCTTATCTATAAAATATGTAAAGTTGCGGTGAAAAGGCATAATCTGATTTTTGGATTTCAGATATTTGATTTTAGATTGTGTATCAAATTTAAGCATAATTAATGACAAGGATCGGGCTAATATCAGACACCCACAATTACCTGGACGAAAGCATTTTTGAACATTTTAAAGATTGTGACGAGGTTTGGCATGCAGGTGATTTTGGAAGTATGGCTCTGGCACTTGGCCTGACGTCCCATCTGCCAATTATAAGAGGAGTTTATGGCAATATTGATGGCAACGACATCCGTAAGGAATTTCCAGAACAACTTGTTTTTATGTGTGAAGGTGTGAAAGTGATGATGCGGCATATTGGCGGCTATCCCCCAAAATACAATCCCGAAACAAAAAAAGAAATCCTCATTTATAAACCTCGGCTCTTCATCAGCGGCCATTCTCATATTTTAAAGATCATGTATGATGATAAACTGAATTGCCTGCACATGAACCCCGGTGCCGCCGGTAAACAAGGCTGGCATAAGGTGAGAACCATTATCCGGTTTGTTATTGATGGAAAAGAAATGAAGGATTGTGAAGTGATAGAACTTGGAAAAAGATAAATTGCGAAAAACATATCCGATATGGCTAATACAAAAATTCAATTTCTGGGACATGCCACTTTTAAAGTAACAACTCCCGAAAACAGGGTCATTATTGTTGATCCATGGCTGAGCGCCAATGAATTTATGCCGGCGCATCTCAAAAAATTTGATGATACCGGTCTTTTCCTCGTTACACACGGGCATGATGATCATTTTGACCTGGAAGTGCTTGAGATTTTAAAAAACGGCAAAACAAAGATCATTGCCAACCCGATGCTACGCTGGTTCCTTATCGAAAATAATTGTCCGCAGGATTGTATTGAACCAATGAACCTGGGGGGAACAATTTTTTTAACAGAAATGAATGTGAGTGTAACAATGGTAAACGGCTTTCATATTTCACACATCAATATAACAGACAGACAGGCCAGGTTTTCGCACATGAATGTGGGATTTATCCTGCATTTGTCTGATGGTGCAAAAATTTATTTTGCAGGTGATACTTCTGTTTTCAGTGACATGAAGCTTATCGGCGAAATCTACAAACCAACCATTGCTGCCTTACCCATTGGCGACCGGTATACCATGGGGCCTTTGGAAGCTTCTTATGCAATAAAGTTGCTGAATGTAAAACAGGTGATACCTTTTCATTACGGTACTTATGCCCAGCTAACCGGCACTCCACAAGAATTAATTGAACTTACAAAAAATGTAGAAGGGCTGCAGATTCATATTTTAGAATCTGGAGAAGAATTTGATACGGCTGCGATTTGAATCATTTTATAATTTCAACATCAAAACAAACCGCCCGTACAGTTTAATCCAAGTCTGATTATAAATTTAAATAGATTTATCTAAAACTTACTATATGAAAAAAATGATTTTTTTGCTGATTACGTTATTTACAACGGCGGCATCGCAAACGAGTATAGCACAATCACAACAGCAGGCCGATATTGATGCCGTTAAAACCGTATGCAACTATTATATTGACGGCGGCACCAACGGCGACAGTATTACTTTTTCAAAAGCATTTAGCCCAACAGGCCTTATGCAATTCATGCGTAATGACACAATGCAGATTGTATCGCTGAAAGATTTTATGGCCCGCATGCCTAATTCAGGAAAAAAGCAGGACAGGAAGGCAAAAATTGAATCAGTGGAAGTTTACGGGAATGCAGCAGTAGCCAAAATCACTATTGAATATGCCACATTTTATTTCCATGACATCATGAGCCTGCTGAAAACAAAAGAAGGATGGAAGATAGTAGGCAAAATATTTTACAGGGAAATGAAGAAATAAGATATAATTGATGTGTTGAAAAGTTGATAAGCTTAGTCTCTGTCAACATTTCAACTTATTAACTTTTCAACTTATTAACCAACCCCTACTCCACCCAATCTGCAATAAAAATATTGGTATCCCTTGTGCCGCCGTTATTGCGGTTGCTGCAAAAGATTATTTTCTTTCCATCAGGGCTGAACATAGGAAACGCATCAAAAGATTTTTCGGCAGATATTTTCTGCAGGTTGCTTCCGTCTTCATTAATGGTAAATAAATTAAAAGGGAAACCTCTTTTACTCTGGTGGTTACTTGCAAAAATTATCCTTTTACTGTCTGGCATAAAAGCCGGGGCCCAGTTGGCATTACCAAAACTGGTTACCTGTTTCATATTGGTACCATCAGCATTAGCAGTAAAAACTTCCATATTGGTTGGCGCTACCATGTTTTCTGCAAGCAGGTCTTTGTACTCTTTTATTTCAGCTTCGGTTTTGGGCCTGCTGGCACGCCAGATGATCTTTTTACCATCCGGACTAAACCAGGCTCCGCCATCGTAACCTAATGTATTGGTTATTTTTTTCTCCTTACCGGTTTTCAGGTTCATAATATACAGGTCAATATCACCATCTTTGGTGCTGGTGTACAACATTTGTTTTCCGTCCGGAGATATGGTTGCTTCAGCATCATAACCCTTGCTGCTGGTAAGTTGCTTTACAATATTTCCATCCAGGTCGGCCATAAAAATATCATAGCTGCTGTATAATGGCCAAATGTATTTGTTGCCGTATTTAGCCCTGTCTGGTGTTGGCGGGCACTCATCGCCACCCAAATGGGTAGATGCAAAAACAACATGCTTGCCGTCCTTCAAAAAAGCACCACAGGTAGTTCTTCCTTTCCCGTTGCTGATTCTTTTGTACTCAAACTTTTCACCGGGCGCCGGTACTTTGCCTGCATATATCTGGTCGCAGGGAACACCATCTCTGGCTATTGTTTTTTGAAAAATGATCCATTTACCATCAAAACTAAAATATGCCTCGGCATTATCGCCGCCAAAAGTGAGTTGCTGCATATTGGCAAAATGCTTTTCACCTTCAAACAAAAGGGTATCATTATTTGATATTTTTTGGCTGATTGCTGCAGTTTTTTGAAAAGAAAGCAGGCCGGCAACAATCACAGTTAATGCACTTAAAAACAATATTTTTTTCATTTAGATTTTTTTACCGCACAAAGGTAAAAGATGTTAAATTTTAGATTGTCAGGAAATTGTCACGTGGCTGATGATTGCAGTGCTTATTTTTGCAGCATGGTAAAATTAATACTGCAAACGCTGGCTGTACTGATGATAATCATATCCTGCAATAACCAGGATCATGCAAAAAAAAGGGAGGAAGCCGCTGATGAAATAAATACCAGCCGGGAAAATATATTAAAGGATTCAATTCTAAAATTCCCAGACTCTTTACTTTTTAAAGAAAAGCTTATACAATATTATCGTGACAGTGATGAATACGATAAAGCTATTGCCATAGCCAACGAAGCGATAAAAAAAGACAGCATTACAGCCAGGCTTTGGGATATAAAAGCCAACCTGCATTTTGAGAATGAGGACACGGCTAATGCAATCAATGCTTTTGAAACTGCCTTTAAACTTGATCCTTCGCCCAGGTATTTATTATTGCTGGGATCATTGTATGCACAAACAAGAAATAACAGGGCGTTGATAATTGCAGATGCTCTGATTAATACAAAACTCCCGGAAACAGAAAAGGAAGCACTTTTTATTAAAGGCTTGTACTATAGTTATACAGGCGATAAGAAAACCGCTATCAGTTTTTTTAATAAATGCCTTAACCTTGATAACCGGCATATGTTTGCCTACCGTGAAAAAGGCATTGCTTTATACGACATGGGGAAATATGAAGATGCCATTGCAGTGCTTGATAAAGCAGTAACCTTGCAAAACAATTTTGATGAAGGCTATTACTGGCTTGGCCGTTGCCTTGAAAAACTTAACAAACCAAACGATGCTATTGAAGAATACAAAACAGCATTACTTTACTCACCGGATTATATTGAAGCAAAAGATGCGCTGGCAAGATTAGGGATTAAGTAAGTTATGGATTATGAGTTATTAATGATGAATTATCTTTGCACCCGAAATAATTGAATTCAAAATTCAAAATTCAAAATTCAAAATTCAAAATTCAAAATTCAAAATTCAAATGCCCATCATCGCCCCATCTCTCCTCGCCGCCAATTTTTTAAATTTAGAAGCTGAATGTAAAATGCTGAACGAAAGCAGCGCCGACTGGTATCACCTCGATATTATGGATGGCCGCTTTGTTCCCAACATCAGCTACGGCCCCATGTTTGTGGAAGTGTTCAGAAAAAACACAAACAAAATATGTGATGTACATTTGATGATAGAAGAGCCGGGCAATTATGCTGAAGTATTTAAAAAAGCCGGCGCCGATATTTTATCGGTGCATATTGAAACCTGCCCGCATTTACACCGTAACATTCAGCAGATAAAAAGCCTGGGTATGCAGGCCGGTGTTGCCATCAATCCGCATACACCGGTTGAATCTTTAAAAGATATTCTTGCCGATATTGATATGGTTTGTATGATGAGTGTGAACCCGGGTTTTGGAGGCCAATCGTTCATCCCACACACATTGCTTAAAATAAAACAACTGCGTGAGATGATAGATGAACGCTCTTTACACGTTAAGATTGAAGTTGATGGCGGCGTTACATTAGACAATGCAAAGTCAATCATTGATGCAGGTGCCGATATACTGGTGGCGGGCAATACCGTTTTTAAATCTGCCGATCCTATTGCTACAATCGCAGCGTTGAAAAGCCTATAAACAGAAGTCAAAATTCAAAAGTAAAAAAAATGCTGACCTTACTTTTGAATTTTGACTTTTCACTTTTGAATTTTAGAATTTGATCTTCACTCCTCCGTTAACCACAAATCCTTCGGTATGGTTCCAGATATCATCAAACGAAGGATTATTGTGTGGCGGGTTAAAAACTGTTTTGTAGTTGCTCTGCCGCTGATCGGTAAAATTCTCAAAATTTATAAAGAAAGAAAATTTGCCGAATGTTTTCTGCGCCATAAAACCAAACTCCCAGTAAGAAGGTGTTCTTGTACCATTGTTAAGATATTGCCTGTCGGTGAAGTAGCCTTCAAGTCCCAGTTTAAAATTATCTTCCTTCTCATACATCAGGGTAAGATTGAGTTTATTCTTAGGTACCAACCGCAAAAATTGATTACCTGCCAGGTATCCTGCCTTTGCATGTGTGTAAGTGTAACCAACAAATAATTTCAGATCTTCTTTATAAATAAATTTCAGGTTTGTTTCAAAGCCACTGCTGGCAATAGCTTTGGAAGCATTGGCAAAAGAATAATTCCCAAATGCATCTGTATTCAAAACAAGAGGCTTATTAATACGGGTATAAAAAAACAGCTGGTTGATGCTGAAAGCAAGACCATCAAATATCTTTGTTTTAAAATTAATGTCAGCAGTTCCACCTATACTTCTTTCTGCTTCTACATTATTCAGCGACTGCAGGTTTTGATATTGCAGCCTTTCTGTTTCTTCTGTAAAAGAAGTAGGTGTCTTGTATCCCAACCCGCCACCGATTCTTGAACTTACCTTGTCTGAAATTTTAAACAAAGCAGAAAACCTGGGCAAAACAAAAGTTTGATTTTTTGAATACCCTGCACTGTTAAAGTTCATATTATCTACTCTTAAACCACTTTCCAAAATTACCCCGCCTGTAATATCCCAGGTATCCTGCATGTAAATACCGCTGGTAAATGTTTCTGCATTCAGCACAAGCATTTTGCGATGCTTGAATTTATCATAAACAATATTCAACCCGCTTATAAAAGTGTGCTTTTTCTTTTTTGCCAGAAATGACAGATCTGTAAAACTATTGGTATTAAACCCTGAGAATGCATAAGCAGGCAGGGTAATCATCCTGTCAAACAAGCCCACACTCTGTTTTAATTTTAACTGATTACCACTTTTAAATTTTTTATCAACTTCAAGTGTGGCTGTATGTCTTTTTGTGTTATTCTCTTCAAAATAAGTATGTGCTGCATTTCCATTTCCCTTCAGTTTTGTCATGTCGCCACCAGTATTTTTTCCCTGGGTATAGCTGTAGCCAATCATTATCTTCCATGATTCGGCGGGATATAAAAACAATCCTGAGTTAATGGTAAAATTCCTGCTCTTTGGCAGTTCCGAAAAATCATCCTTGTCAACATCATAAGCTTTTTGAAAATTTGCGAGGCCTAAAAAACTAAAACCAAACTTTCCCTTCTTTTGCGATACATAGCCCCCAACATTGGTTTGCCCGATATGCGATTGATTAAACATCAAATCTGCTTCCAGTTTTTCCTGTGGTGATTTTGAAATAAAGTTTACCACTCCGGCAATGGCGCCACCGCCATACAAGGTAGAAGCCGGGCCCTTGATCACTTCTACCTGCTTTAGATCAAGCGGTGGAATTTCGAGGATGCTTAAGCCGCTGGCAAAATTTCCATAATTAGGATAACCATCTTTCAGAAGTTGTGTGTATTTACCATCAAGCCCCTGCACCCTTATGCTGGCATTGCCGCTGGTAGCAGATGTTTGCTGCACCTGCAAACCGGTACTTTCATGCAGCAGCATAGATACATTGGCAGGCCGCATATTACTTTTTTCATCCAGTTCCTCACCATCTATTGTTTCTATTCTTGCAGGTGTGCTGGCAATAGTGCGGCTGGTTCTTGTGCTTTGAACGATCACTTCTTCCATTTCTTCCTCAGATGCTGACATCAGGATAGTGAGTACACTTTTATCTGCTAAAGGAAAAACAAATTCCCGTGTTACGGTTTCGTATCCTGCAAAACTGAATGATATGCTTTGCTTACCATTGGGGATATTATTTATTTCAGCAAAGCCGGTACTGTCTGCATTGTTTCCATTACCGGCATTTAAGAATACGCTTGCACCATTTAAAGCCAACAGTGTTTTGCTGTCCTTTACAATTACCTTCAAACTGTTTTGTGCACCTGCACTATACGCCAGCAAGGTTGCCAATAGCAACATTGTTATTTTTTGCATTGAGATTTTTTTAAGATAAGAGATCAGTTTTCTATTTAAAAAACTAACTCATCTTAGGCGGCTGCCAAATATTTCCAAAGTAATTAGATGGAAGTGAAATGCTGTAATAAGAAGAAAGCTGTTTGTTTGTAAGTAAAGGTTTATTGTTGATTACAACAGCCGGTTGAAAATTTACAGAAACAATATGTATGCAACAGGAGCAGGTGCAAAAATTGCCGCAATCCTCTTTCTCATCTTCATGCTCTGCATGGCCGGCTGTTTGTTCAGTAATGTTTACAGGCTCATCATTGCAGTTATCTTCTCCTGCACAGGTAATGCCAGGCAGCGCCAGCAGGTATAAACTGAATATGAGCATGATTTTTTTCACAGAACAAAAATAATAGTTTTGATGACAACATACCCTGGCGCCCAAAGGTATTAACACAACCATGTTGCAATCACCTTACTTCATCCATTTTTTTATACATCAGTTCCACCACGGCAAGGTTCAGCTTCAGCCAGTTTTGTTCTCCTTTTGGCCAGTCGTATTTCTGGCTTAGTAATTTATCGGCCAGTGCATAAGCCTGCATGGCCTGTTCTTTATTGTAAAAACAATTGATCCAGTTATCTTTCAGATCCTCTTTCTTTTTTAAATAAATGGCGCCGCCATACCATTTAAAGCAACTGGGCAACCCCCAAAAGGAAACAGCTTTATCATCCTTTGCCAAAGCACTCCTGTAAAACAAAATAAAAAAGTAAATATTATCTTTCAGGCGCTGATGAATGGCCGAATCGGATTCTTTGCTTTTGGGCCTGATGCGCCAGCGGTTATTATCTAATAAATATGGTTCGGCATTCGCATCTTTATAACGCCTGCCCGACGAGATAAATTTTAAATTGGTACTGCTGTTTATGCCAATATTTGCCAGCGTTAATTCATCGTAAGCTATTTTGGCAATCTTATATACATCCTTGTTACGTTCAACAGTATTATTGAGTGTAATGGTCTTTGCTGCCTCATCATAGGTCCAGGTGCCGTAATCAAACGCATTGCGTGGGTTTTTCAGGAAACTGCCTTTTGTTGAAAGACAAAGATTGCGGTATGGTATTTCAATCTGCGAATTTTCCGTCATGCCTTCCAATGCTTCGGCATCGTCTGCTATAACCCAATCCTGGCAAAGAATATTATAAATATTTTCTGCAGTGTCCAGGTATATCAGTTCGTTATTTCTTTCCTGCTTTATATCTTTACTAAGCGCCCCGTCTTTTGCTGAATTATTTTTATCTCCTGCATCATTACATGAAAAAATAAAAGCTGAAATTACAGCTGCCGCGAAAAAAAATTTAACCACTTTATTGCTTTTTAGGCTGTAAATTTAGGCAATTGCAAAACACATAGAAATATATATCTTCATGCAATGAGATCAGCCCTTACTATCCTCTTTCTGCTTATTACTGTTACTGCTTTTTCTCAAACAAACTCTGCCTTTATCAGCGGGAGGGTTGTGGATGAGAATGACAAACCAATCTCCCGTGTATCTATTGTTATCTTAGGCAAACAATCAGGCATTACAACAGACGACAGTGGACATTTCAGAATAAAAGTTCCTGCATCAAAATCATTGGGCCTTGTATTTTCTTATACCGGTTACAATGAATTGCAAAAGAATTTTTACCTGAGCATAGATGAAGAAGAAAAGGTAACCATACAAATGGAAAGGGGCAGCCAGACACTGAAAAACGTGGAGGTAAGCACCGAAAAAGAACGCACCGAAACCGGGCTGGTAAAAATAAATCCAAAAAATGCGATAACCCTGCCCAGTACTACCGGTGGTGTAGAAAGCTTAATAAAAATACTGGTGGGCAGCAACAACGAACTTACATCGCAATACAGTGTGCGTGGCGGCAATTACGATGAAAATTTAATGTATATCAACGATTTTGAAATTTTTCGTCCGTACTTAGTGCGAAGCGGCCAGCAGGAAGGCCTTAGTTTTATTAATCCCGAGCTGGCCAGGAATGTAAATTTTTATACCGGTGGTTTTCAGGCTAAGTATGGAGATAAGATGAGCAGTGTGCTGGACATTCAATACAAAAATCCTTCAGGTTTTGGCGGCTCGGCATACATCAGTTTGCTTGAGCAGGGTTTGCATCTGGAAGGCGCTGCAAAAAAAGGGAAGATGTCTTACCTGTTTGGTGTACGCAACCGCAGCAATAAAAATTTATTAAAAAGCCAGGAAACAGTCGGCTCCTATATCCCGTCTTCATCCGATGTGCAGGCTTTTATTACCTACAAACTCAACAATAAAATTCAGTTTGAATTACTGGGCATCTATTCTGTTTCCAAATTCACGTTGTTTCCTGAATCGGTACAAAAAACAACTTCGGTATTCTCCCCTTTCTTTACTGCAAACCTCGGTTTGGATGTTGCTTTTGAAGGACAGGAGAGGGATGGCTACAAAACAAACCTCATCGGCCTCAGCCTGGTGCATACGCCTAACAAAAAACTAAGGCTAAAGTGGATGGTGAGCCGCTTTCAAAACAAAGAGAATGAAAATTTTGATATTGCCGGTCAGTATTTATTCGGCGACAGGGACTTTGACCAAACCAGCAGCACTTACGGACAAATTGTAAATCCATTGGGTGCCGGCTATTACCAAAACTATGGCCGCAACGAGCTTGATATTAATGTGTATAACGCTAATGTGAAAGGCAGCTACGCCGCAGGCAAACATGTTATACAGTTTGGCAATAGCATCGAGCAAACCAATATCACCGACAGGCTTAAAGAATGGGAATACCAGGACAGCGCCGGTTATTCTCTCCCCTACAATCCTGCACAACTCAATTTATACAAATCCATCAATTCTACAGCCGATCTTTCCATTCAAAAATACAGTGGTTATGTGCAGGATAACATCCGTCTTGGCAAAAACAATAATATTACTTTGCAGGCCGGCGTTCGTTACAATTACAATTCGCTCAACAAAGAATTTTTAGTGAGCCCACGCATGCAGGTAAGCCTTAAACCCAACTGGAAAAAAGATGTGGTTGTAAAACTGGCTGCAGGCGCTTATCATCAACCGCCATTTTACAGGGAACTGCGGAGCTACAACGGCACTCTAAACACCAATTTACTGGCGCAAAAAAGTTACCAGGTTGTTGCCGGTGTTGATTATAATTTTAAAGGCCTGGGCGGCAGGCCCTTCCGCATAAGCACCGAAGCTTATTACAAAAGCCTGAGCCGTGTGGATGTGTATGATATTGACAATGTAAAGATCCGCTATGCCGGCAACAACAATGCAAAAGCTTATGCTGCCGGTTTTGAGGCCAGGCTTTTTGGAGAGTTGGTAAAAGATGCAGAAAGCTGGTTAAGCATCGGCATTATGCAAACCAAAGAAGACCTTGACAATGATTTTTATTACCAGTATAAAAATGCTGCCGGTGAAATTATCAATGCACAAAGCACCGACCAGGTAGCGGTTGACAGCATTAAAAATGATGTAGGTTTTGTGCGCCGCCCTACCGACCGGTTAATAACTGCCGGTTTGTTTTTAGAAGATTATCTCACTACCAACAAAAATTTTAAATTTCATTTGAACCTCTTGTACGGCAGTAACATGAGCTTTAATATTCCCAACAGCACCAAATACCGCAACGGCCTCATCATTGAGCCGTACATCCGTGTGGATGCAGGTTTCAGCGCACAGCTGCTCAGCGAAAAAAGCAAGCGCCGCAGCCACAGCCCCTTCCGCAGCTTTCAAAACATCTGGGCAAGTTTTGAAGTCTTTAATTTAATAGACCGCCGCAATACCATCTCCTTCCAGCTCATTAAAGATTTTGCAAACAATGTGTACGCCATGCCCAACCGGTTAACACCGAGGCTGGTTAATTTAAAGATCGTGGGACGGTTCTGAGCGAAGTCGAAGAATGAGCAGCACTGAGCGAAGTCGAAGTGTCGAAGTATGATAGTTTCGAGCGGAGTCGGGAAACGGTTCAGGAAACGGCCTCTGTCATCAAAGAAATGGGCCACGTCAGTCGAGAAATGAACATTGGCGATTGAGAAATAAACATTGCCAATCGAGAAATCAACATTTACCCTGCCGCAATGACAAAAGAACTGACAGAAATGTACCCTGCCATCAAAGAAATCAACTTTTACTGTAAAGAAATAACCAGAGGCGGTTAAGAAATTGAGTTTGCCAGTCAAGAAATTGGCTTTGACGGTCTGGAAATGAACCTGGCTTGTATATAAATAAGCTTTTGCCTGAAAGAAATGGATTCTGTCAATCAGGAAAAAGGCTTTGATTGTGTAAAAGCCAGGTTTATATCATCAGAAGCTATAGCTAACATTAACAGGTGCAATATTTTATTAACCAAAACTAACTTAGTACAATGAATTTAACAGGCAATACATTTTTACTCCGGCTGGCAGTGGCAATTATTTTATTAATGCACAGCATACCCGGCATGTTCAACAACGGCATCAATGATTTTGGAATTCACTATTTAAATGAAGTGGGATTTGCGCCGGTTGGCGTTCCGTTGGCCTGGGCCATCAAACTATCCCATGTAGCTGCAGCATTTTGCCTGCTGTTCAATAAGTTTATAAAACCTGCTGCCATCATCACCATCATCATCTTAATAGCCGGTATAATAATGGTTCATTTTAAAGAAGGCTGGTTTGTGGTTGGCGGTGGCCGCAATGGTGTTGAATTTAATTTTCTGCTGGTTATTGTTTTACTCACATTCATTTTACCAGATGGCCTCAAGAGGGAAAAGGCTTAAAAGTTTAACTTCTTTATCAAAAACAGCCCCCTAAAAACCGTACCTTTGCCCTGTGAAAAAACTTTTGCAAAAAACCGGGATAGCGGGCATTACCCTGCTGTATTGCCTTTTCACAGGCCTTTACAGCGGCGTTGCTTTTAATGCAAATGCGGCAATTGCAAAACAAGGCAGCTCAAAAGAAAGTTACAATTACAGTATTGCTGCCAAAACTTTTCAGCACACCTTACAAACTGAGAATGCTGTAACCGTTTGCAGCCACCACAAACCGGTTACCGTAAAAGATACTTACAAAGAATTGTCTGATGCCAACCTTGCAACCGGGCATATTTTACTGCATACTTTTTCTCAATACAATTTCTTTTCAAACAAACTGCTGGTACGGTTACAAAACACCGACCTTATTTTTCCTTTCCAGTATTTCTGGTGATTGATGTTGTAAGCCTTACCTGAATAAGGCAATTCATTTTATTTAATGCAGCCGGTATTATTATGCCCGGTTGTGCTCTTTTGTATTTAAAAAATAAAAAACATCATCATGAACATAGACCAGGGAACATTACTTACAGCAATATTCTTTGTATTGCTGTTCTCCATTCCATTTATATTACTCAACATCAGCCATAGAAAAAGGGTAAAACAAAATTTACAAGTGCTGAATCTTGAAGCAGCAAAATTCAATCTTTCAATTACAAAATTCAACACCTGGGGCAACACTTGTATTGGCATTGATGAAACAGCCAATGTGGTTTTCTTTACCAAAAAAACAACACAGGGTAAAACCGCCCTACAGGTAACATTGGCCGAAACCGGCAACTGCCGCATTGCAAATATCAAGCGAACGGGATATGATGGCACTGAGCATTATTCTATTACCGGGCGGCTGGCCCTGGTATTTGAAGCCAGGGATAAAAGCAAAGCAGAAACAGCCTTTCCCTTTTACGATATAGAATACGATGGCGGCATGTTAACAGGAGAACTGCAACAGGCCGAAAAGTGGTGCAACATTATTAATGATAAAATAGCATCCATTGCACAAAAAAAGTAGTAACTTAAAATAAATGACCTGAAACAATCATTCTCCCATTC
Source organism: Ferruginibacter sp. (assembly GCA_016786725.1). Lineage (GTDB taxonomy): Bacteria > Bacteroidota > Bacteroidia > Chitinophagales > Chitinophagaceae > Ferruginibacter. Next base: position 38,798 of record JAEUVU010000009.1, read on the forward strand.
CAGTACCCTCTCCTTTGGAGAGGGGTTGGGGTGAGGCTTTAAAAGCAAACGCAGGTATATGAACGCATTTTTGTCACGCCGCATTCTACAGCGGACTTTGCAAAAGCAGCATACAGCAGCGGGCAAAGCCCCGGTTTCAGCCTACAGGAAGGCAAAAAATTACAGGGAACTGCTGATAACCATTAAAAGGCATTTTAAAGATATGCTGCTTATTGTGGCGGGCATATTTGCTGCAAGTTTTGGTTTCAAAGGGTTTTTACTCACCAATCATTTTATTGATGGCGGCGCTACCGGTATATCCTTATTGATCTCAGCCCTTACAAAAATTGATCTGTATATCCTCATCATCTGTGTAAACATTCCGTTCATTATTCTTGCCTATGTTGTAATGGGTAAACAGTTTGCCTTTAAAACTTCGCTGGCCATTGCAGGGCTGGCGCTTTGCCTGGCAACAGTTAATTTCCCGGATATTACAAGAGATAATTTACTGGTTGCGGTATTTGGAGGTTTTTTCCTGGGAACCGGTATCGGCCTTGCGGTAAGAGGTGGTGCGGTAATTGACGGCACGGAAGTACTGGCTATTTTTTTAAGCCGCAAACTGGGCACTACCATCGGCGACATCATCGTTGTTATCAATGTACTCATCTTCTCCGCTGCTGCTTATTTTTTATCTGTTGAGATCGCACTTTATTCAATGATCACTTATCTCTCTGCTTCAAGAACACTCGACTTTGTTATAGAAGGTATTGAAGAATATATCGGCGTTACCATTGTATCATCGCACAGCGAAGAAATAAGACAGATGATCATAAGTGTGATGGGCCGTGGTGTAACAGTTTATAATGGTAAACGGGGCTATGGCAAAAGCGGGGAAACAAAAAATGTAGATATCATCTATACCGTAATAACCAGGCTTGAGATAAATAAGCTGAATACCGAACTGCTTAAAATAACACCGGATGCATTTGTTGTGATGAACAGTGTGAGAGATACAAAGGGCGGTATGATAAAGAAGAGGCCATTAAAGCACTGATTTATGTTCCGCCTGTGTGGTGTTTACCGAAGGTGCTATTACTTTTTCATTGTACTTTTCTATTCTTCTCAACAACCATAGCAGGATGATGAGAGACAGCAGCCCAAAACAAAACCCGGCTATCACATCGCTTGCATAATGCACCCGCAGGTAAACCCGGCTTAAGCCAATGGAAAATGTAATAACGGTTAATAAAAAAAACAGGAAAGCCTTTACCCATTTGCTTTTCACTTCTATATAAACAATGTACACCAGCATTCCATAAAACACAAAGCTCATAAATGCATGCCCGCTGGGAAAACTAAGGCCTGGCACCTGTTTCAACAGCGGTATCAGCGGGCGTGGCCGGTTAAAGAAATATTTGAGTCCCAGCATAAGCAGCAATGTACTCAGTGAGATGGTGATTACTTTTATCACATACCACTTGTTTTTTTCAATAAAATAAAAAACAACCACCAACAGCAGCCAGGCTGGTACCAGCACCAACCGGGAACCCATAAAACTGGCCCCCTGCATAATAGCCGTGTTGGTATCTGTAACATGGTGCTGCATATATTCAAACACCTGCTCATCAACCGAAAAATCTTTATTGTAAAAAATCTCCCTGATCACTACAATTAACACACTCAGTGAAATAACAAAGGCAATAAAAACCAGCACCAGTTCAAGAGAAACCAATGCAACCGCCTCCCACACTTTTTTTATCCTGAATTTTATTCTTCGGGTCATGCTATTGAAGATACTGCTATGGCGTTAAATTTTAATGGCCAGCCCCTAACCTCTTTAAAAAAACAGCCCGTATTGTTACGGGCCGCTGTGATGATATTTTTATGGTTCAATTAGGCACTTCCACCACCGTCCAGTTTTTTGTGCGCCGGTTCCAAAGTATGCTGTAATCTTTGCCATGCATCAGTTTAAAAGTTCTGAAACCATTAAAATATGGGAGTTTAAGCCAGCCATACTGATAAATTTCAAAACGGAAAAGAAAAGCTTCGCCTGTCTTAATTTCTGCCGGCTGATAGGTTTTGCCATCATCGCTTAGCTGCACTGTTTGGGTTTTATTGCCTTGTATGGTAAGGCTTATCCAGCTGGGGTCATCTACGGGAGGCAGGTTTGTGTTGCCTGAACCTCCTGGGTTGCCGCTGGTATTGCCACCCTGGTTACCGGGTGGGTTAACAGGAGGGTTGTTGCCCGGGTTAGGGTTTGTATTTCCACTTGTATTACCCGGCTCTTCTGCTTTTGCGGTGTTCCATCCACGTGTAATAGATGCCAGCCTGTCTTTTTTTGCAGGATGAGTGGCGCTCGCCCTGTCTGTAGCAATTGCATTCATGGCAGCCAGCGATTCATTGAGTGTGGCACCAAGTTTTTGCATAACGTATCCCGAAAAAGCATCGGCTTCAATTTCTTTGGGTGGCGTGCTGCCTTGCATACCTACAACATGGTTATAGTAATGGTGCCCCATCTCATGCGCCAATACACTGATGGAAGCCCATTTGGTGGCAGCGTAAGCATCAATATCTTCCAGAAAGTCATTATCATAAATGATCCAGCGGGCATTGCGGATGATGGTTGCGTATGCATTCCGTATTCCATTCTCTTCCTTTACATTAAAATTCTGTTTCCACTTGATGCTGTCCAGCATATTGTTTAATATCTCCTTTGCTTCATACACGGAAGCAAAATTGTTTTTAAGCAACGAACGTGGGGGCACTTTAAAACCGCAGCCTGTTGTTTTTTGGGCTTCAGCAGTAATTGAAACAGCCATTAAGAAAAAAAGAATAAGTTTTTTCATTGTAAAAAATTTATTTGGGTCCTGTGATCTGGTGTTGGCTTAAATGTACAATATTATTTTTTGTGCAGTGTTGACTTTCCACATTTATATTTACATAAAAGATCGTAGCGTGAAACTTAGCCACAAAGAATTGATTGACCTGCTGCAACGGGCTTATTCTGCCGAAAAAGCAGCCGCTTTCGCTTACCAGGGCCATGCAGGTTCGGTGAGAGATAAAATTCAAAAAGCCGCCATCAGGCAAATTGAAGAAGACGAATGGAACCACCGCAGGGAAGTGCTGCAGATCATGAATCAATACAATATCCCGGTTTCAAAATGGTACGAATTCCGTTTTTATGTAATTGGCAAGGCGATCTCCTTCAGTTGTTATATCATCGGCTGGTTTATGCCCTTTTATTTTGCAGGAAGTTTGGAGAGCGGTAATGTTTGCGAATATTTCAGAATGAAACAGTTCTTTAATGAACTGGGCATTAAAGAACATGATACCATATTATACGAAATGGGCATCAAGGAAAAAGAACATGAGGTTTACTTTTTAAGCATGATCAAAAACAATAAACTGCTTCCTTTTTTTGAAAAAGTTTTCAAATGGGGCAAGAAGAAAAGCGCCAATAATATAGATATGGAGGCATTAGAGCCGGTTGAAACTTCTGACATCTATTGTAAGCGAAAATAAAAACCCTGCAATAAAAATTGCAGGGCATCCAGGGTATCTGATGGTTTCCTTATTATTTAATCGGCATGATGCTGACAGCGCAGCCTCCGCCCGGAGCTAGTTTCAAATTCAATACAGACATGTTATCTACTGTTTGTTTGCTGATAACATAAGCAGCCGGGTTTTTCTGGTAGTCTGCGTCAGCCGCATCGGCATAAATAACAGCAGTGTATTTTTTCCCTGCATCTAAAAAATCAAGATTAACATTTGTTGTGCGGCTGTTCTCATTGGTAATCGTACCCAAAAACCAGTTATTGCTTCCTTTTGCTTTCCTGGCAACAGTTATGTATTCGCCGGGCTCTGCTTCAATATATTTGCTGTCATCCCAATCAACTGCCACATCTTTTATAAATTGAAATGCATCTAATTTTTTCTCATAGATCTCCGGAAGGTCAGCAGCCATTTGCAGCGGGCTGCATATAGTTACATACAATGCCAGTTGCTTTGCCAAAGTAGTATGGATGGTTTCTTTTTTATTTTTATCCCAGTAACTCAGGTCAAGTTGAAAAATCCCCGGTGTGTAATCCATTGGCCCGCCCATAAAACGGGTGAAAGGAAGTATCACATCATGGTTAGGCCTGTTACCTTCGCTCCATGCATTAAATTCCATTCCTCTGGCAGCTTCGCAGGCAAGCCAGTTGGGATAAGTACGGTGCAGGCCAGTTGGCCTCACCGGCTCATGTGCATCCAGCATTATTTTATACGATGCTGTTTTTTGCGCCACACGTACATAGTGGTTTATCATCCATTGCCCGTCGTGATGTTCACCCCGTGGAATGATATGACCAACATATCCGGTCTTAACCGCATCATAGCCAAACTTTTTCATAAACCGGTAAGCGGTATCCATCTGTCGTTCGTAATTGGTTACCGATGCAGAGGTTTCATGATGCATGATGAGTTTAACTTTTTTTGATGCTGCATATTTTTGTAACCCCCTCACATCAAAATCAGGATATGGCGTTACAAAATCAAAAACATTTTCTTTGTATTGACCAAACCAATCTTCCCAGCCTGTGTTCCATCCTTCTACCAGCACGCCTGCAAAGCCGTGCTTTGCAGCAAAGTCTATATAACGCTTAACATTGGCCGTAGTGGCACCGTGTTTACCTGTAGGTTTTAATCCTGCTGCATCAAAGCTGGTAGCATTCTGGCTTCCGGCATAATCCCAGGTGGCTTTGCCAACATGCATCTCCCACCAAACACCAACGTATTTTGTTGGTTTTATCCAGGATGGGTCTTTAATAATTGAAGGATCATTCAGATTAAGAATAGTATGAGAAGCCAGCATATCCGTTGCCTTATCTGATACCAGGATGGTACGCCAGGGTGTTTTAGCAGGCGCCTGCAGGTAGGCTTTGTTGCCCAATGCATCCGGCACCAATGCCGATGATAAATTGAAATTAGATTTATCAATAACTAAGTTCATGGCAGGATAATTCACCAGCGCTGCTTCATGTATATTGATATACAGACCATCACTCGTTTTAAGCATCAGCGGTGTTTGCACTGCATTCTTATCAAAAAACTGGTGGGCAAAAATATTGGCTGCGTATTTTGGATCTTCAGCATTTACTTCACTCAGCTTAGTCACATTAGGGTTAAATTCATTGCTGTCAAAATCTCCCGGAATCCAGAATGCTTTATGATCCCCTGTTAAATGAAATTCTGTTTTTTCCTGGGATACAATAAAATGCTGAAGATTTTTCTGTTCCGGAAATTCATACCGGAAACCAACGCCATCGTCAAATACTTTAAAAACAATGTTGAAACGGATTGGTTTATCTCCTTTCTGCGAAAGGCTCACCTTTAACTGACTGTAATTATCCCGGATCTCTTTTACATCACCCCAAACCGGTTTCCATTTAGTATCAGCATTTGTTTGTACAGCATTTTCCATCACCAGTCCGCTTGTTAAAGCAGGCAATGCTTCGTTAAGCATGGTTTGCTTCAGGTTCAACCCTAATGCTGAAGGCAGAATCACGTCTTTATTCCTGTAGGTAATTGAATACATCGGGGCGCCCTTCTCATCCAGCCAAAAATTCAATTCAATATTTTTATTGGGAGATTTGACCGTAGTTTTTGCCTGTGCAAAAACAGTGGTTACACAAACGAGCGCCAGAACAGTAAAGAAGGTTTTTTTTAAATGCATAGCAATCAGTTTAGACATCAAATTTACAATTTGATGTGTATAATTTACACTTTCTGTAAAATATTAAAAAAAGAACCGGGCAAAAGCCGTATTCTCGGATTTTAATGATAATTTAAAGTGTTATGAAAACGCTTTTTAATAATACTTAGCTTATGAAATTAAACACCGTTTCTTTTTTATTGGTGATGCTTTTTGGCGGGTTTTCCTGTAAAGACTCAACACCGGTAACTCCCGGAATACCAACACCAACTATGTTTTTTGCCAAAGGTGCGGATGTTAGCTGGCTTACTGAAATGGAAAGCACAGGTATAAAATTTTACAGCAGCACAGGTACACAAACAGAATGTATGCAGTTGTTGAAAAACCTGGGAATGAATTCCATCAGGTTGAGGGTTTGGGTAAACCCGGCAGCAGGATGGAACAATACAGCAGATGTGGTAGCCAAAGCTGTTCGTGCAAAAGCACTGGGTATGAAGGTCATGATTGATTTTCATTACAGCGATACCTGGGCAGACCCGGGACATCAGACAAAACCTGCTGCATGGGCAGCTCAGGATGTTGCCACTTTACAAACTTCAGTTCACACCCACACCTTAGCAGTGATGAATGTATTACTTTCAAACGGTGTTACACCAGATTGGGTGCAGGTTGGCAACGAAACCAACGATGGTATGCTGTGGCCCGAAGGGAAAGCATCAACCAATATGGCCAACTATGCCAAATTTTTTATTGCCGGATATAATGCAGTGAAAACGGCAAGCCCAACTTCTAAAGTAATGGTGCATGTTTCTAACGGATATGACAATGCTTTGTTCCGTTGGAATTTGGATGGGCTGAAAGCAAATGGCGCTGTATGGGATGTGATTGGTATGTCTTTATATCCTTCAACTGCAAACTGGGGTACGCTTAACAGCCAATGTTTAACCAACATGAACGATATGGTTGCCCGGTACGGATCTGAAATTATGATTTGTGAAGTAGGCATGAGCTGGGACCAGGCCGCAACCTGTAATTCATTTATTACAGATCTCATTGCCAAAGTGAAATCTGTAAACAATAACAAAGGAGTGGGTGTATTTTACTGGGAGCCCGAAGCACATAATAATTGGCAGGGTTATACACTCGGCGCCTTCGACAATTCCGGCAAACCAACCCTTGCATTAAATGCCTTTAACTGATCAAATAGCTGAACTATGTTGTTAAAAAATATTTCTTACTGTTTACAAATTTCATTTCTTTTTCTTGCTTTATCAACATCGGCGCAGCGCAAAAAAATAAATTTTGATGATGACTGGCGATTTGCTTTCGGTAATGCAAACGATCCTGCAAAAGATTTTAATTACAGCATTGCTACTATCTTCTCTAAAACAGGTGCCGCACAAAAAACTGCCATTGATCCAAAATTTAATGACAGCGGCTGGCGAAAACTTTCATTACCGCACGATTGGGCTGTAGAACTACCCTTTGCCAATTCCAAAAGTTTTGATGTACAATCACACGGCTACAAACCTGTTGGCGGGGATTACCCTGAAACAAGCATTGGCTGGTACAGGAAAAAATTTATTGTTGACCGAACTGATTCGGGGCAGCGTTTTCAAATACAGTTTGATGGCGTTTTTCGTGATGCCGGTTTTTGGATAAATGGATTTTATCTCGGTAACAACAAAAGTGGATACGTGGGAACTTCTTATGATATCAGCAATTATCTTAATTATGGAAAAGAAAATATACTGGTTGTAAGAGTTGATGCAACACAGTACGAAGGCTGGTTTTATGAAGGTGCAGGCATTTACCGTCATGTGTGGCTGAACCGGTACAACCCTGTTCATTTGGATGAGAACCCGGTTTTTGTTTATACTGAAGTACAAAAAAACACTGCAACTGTTTTTATTGAAACTACTGTTCAAAATGAATCGTATGCAGTTTCTAATGTTTTTGTATCTGCTATTATAACAGATAGAAGTGGAAATAAAATTGGAGAAACAATTACTACTTCCACCACCCTTGCCATCAACGAAAACAAAACAATAAAGCAATCAGTAAAAATTACCAACCCCAGGCTTTGGAGTTTAGAAGATCCATATTTATACCGTGTTATTCCTGTTTTAAAATCGAACGGAAAAATAATTGACACAGATAAAATTCGTTTTGGAATAAGAAAAGTAATTATTACAGCCAAAGGATTATTCTTAAATGGTAAATACATCAAAATAAAAGGCACCAACAACCACCAGGATCATGCAGGAGTTGGAAGCGCCCTGCCTGATTACCTGCAGTACTACCGTATTTTTTTGTTGAAGCAAATGGGTTCCAATGCATATCGCACCAGTCACAACCCTCCTGCTAAAGAATTGCTGGATGCCTGCGACAGCCTGGGTATGCTGGTAATGGATGAGAATCGTCTATTAAACAGCAGTCCGCAATACATGCAGGATTGGGAATGGCTTTTAAAGCGTGACAGAAGCCGTGCCTCTGTTTTCATGTGGTCTATCGGCAATGAAGAAGGCTGGGTACACACAACCAGTACAGGAAGATTGATCGCTCAATCATTACTTGCCAAACAAAAAGAACTCGATCCTACACGGGTGAGTACCTATGCTGCTGATGTGGCAAATGTTTACAATGGAATTAATGAAGTGATACCCGTGAGAAGTTTTAATTACCGGCAGTTTGCAGTTGCAGATTATCACAAAGATCATCCCAATCAACCGATAATAGGTACAGAAATGGGAAGCACTGTAACCACTCGTGGGCAATATGAAAAAGATTCTGTAAAAGCTTATGTACCCGACCAGGATATTACTGCGCCCTGGTGGGCCAGCACTGCCGAAACCTGGTGGAAACTTGCTGAGCCAAATGATTTCTGGCTGGGTGGATTCGTATGGACCGGCCTTGATTATCGTGGCGAACCTACGCCATATCAATGGCCCAATATCAGTTCGCATTTCGGTATTATGGATGTATGCGGCTTTCCAAAAAATATTTACTACTACTATCAAAGCTGGTGGACGGATAAAGATGTGCTACATATTTCCCCACATTGGAATTGGCCTGGCAAAGAAGGCCAACCGATTGAGGTTTGGGTAAACAGCAATGCAGACAATGTTGAGTTATCTTTAAATGGCAGAAGCCTTGGCAAAAAAGATATGCCACGCAACGGTCATTTAAACTGGCTGGTGAACTATGAACCCGGCACTTTAAAAGCCATTGCCTATAAGAAAGGTAAAAAGCTCGAAGCCAAAGTTGAAACAACCGGTAAGCCTGCGGAGGTAGTTATCAGTCCTTACAAAACTACCATAATGGCTGATGGCAAAGATGCAACAGTAATAAACATCAGTGTTATTGACAGGCAGGGCCGTGAGGTACCTGATGCAAACAATCTTATTCAGTTTTCTTTAAAAGGTGATGGAAAAATAACTGGAGTTGGCAATGGAGACCCCAGCAGCCATGAGCAGGATAAATATTTTGATACAGTTGCACAACGTTATTTGTTTAACGGCAAATGCCAGGTGATAGTACAATCAGGTACAACCCCTTCTATGATTCATTTTGAAGCAAAGGCTGACAGTTTGTGGACCGGTGCAACTGATATCATGACGATTAAAAGTTCCCCTATCACTAATGTAAGATCATCCAATAATACTTTTCCTGTTATTCCATTTAAACCAACACCCGTTGATAAAATGCTGGGGGCTGATATTTCTTTTTTACCTGAGCTGGAAGACAAAGGCATGAAATTTTACGACCTTGATGGAAAAGAAAAAGATGCACTTGCAATTTTGAAAGCTCATGGCTTGAATTATGTGAGGCTACGAATCTTCAATGATCCGGCACGAGACAGCGGCTACTCTCCTCAAAAAGGGTTTTGTGATCTGCAGCAAACATTACAAATGGCCAAAAGAACCAAGGCTGCCGGCATGAAGCTGCTGATTGATTTTCATTACAGCGATTACTGGGCCGATCCACAACAGCAATGGATGCCCAAAGCATGGCGTGGTAAGTCTATCAGCGAATTAAAACAAGCTGTGTATGATTACACAAAAATGGTAATGCAGGCTTTAAAAGATCAGGGCACTGATCCTGATATGGTGCAGGTTGGCAACGAAATAAACCATGGCATGATATGGCCGCAGGGCAGCGTAAATAATTTTGATAGTCTTGCACAATTATTCTTTGCCGGTGCACAGGCAGTAAAAGCAGTTTCACCAGGCACCAGCATCATGCTGCACATTGCCCTGGGCGGACAAAATGATGAAAGCAAATTTTTTATAAACAACATGATAAACCGGGGCGTTGAGTTTGATGTGATCGGTTTATCCTATTATCCAAAATGGCACAATACATTAGCCGACCTGGAATACAATCTGGATGATCTTTCGCACAGGTATAACAAAGATGTGATTGTGGTGGAATATTCTCATGTAAAAAAAGAAGTGAACGACCTGGCTTTTACTGTTGCCAATGGCCGTGGTAAAGGAAGCTGCATCTGGGAACCCTTGAGTACCTGGGAAAAGTTTTTTGAGAAAGATGGTAAAGCCAATGAACTTTTGCTGATCTATGATGAGGTCAGTAATAAATATTTAAAAAAATAAGTCCGGTACTTGATTTAAATTACTTTCATGTTAAAAAAAATAATTGCTGTTTTTGCAGAGAAATTTTCGGGGCAACCAGTTGTTTTCCGTTCGCCGGGCAGGATAAATATTTTGGGTGAGCACACAGATTATAACGAAGGCTTTGTTTTGCCTGCTGCCATTGATAAAAATATTTATGTCGCCATTTCAAAGAGAACAGATAAGCAGGTAAATCTTTATGCCTGTGATTTTGAACAGGTTTATTCAACTGATATTGAAACCATCAAGCCTGCATCTATTCAATGGCCTAATTATATTTTGGGTGTGGTTGATCAATTGCAAAAGAATGGGCATATTGTTGGTGGCTTTAACCTGGTGATTGATGGCGATATCCCCATTGGTGCAGGCCTCTCCTCTTCTGCTGCTATAGAATGTGCCGTAGTTTTTGCCTTAAATGAAATTTTTGAACTGGGATTAAGCAGGCTGCAAATGGTGCCGCTTGCACAAAAGGCCGAACATGTTTTTGCCGGTGTAAACTGCGGCATCATGGACCAGTTTGCCAGTATGTTTGGTAAAAAAGGTCATGCCCTAAAACTGGATTGCCGATCGTTGGAATATGAATACATCCCCATCGGTCTTACCGGGTACAAAATTATTTTGTTCAACAGCAATGTAAAACATAATCTCGTTTCAACTGAATACAATACAAGAAGAAAACAATGTGAAGAAGGTGTTGCCATTATTGCAATAGGCCACCCGGCTGTAAAAAGCCTGAGAGATGTAAACATGCAGATGCTGAATGCACATGCGGCAGATATGGATGCAGTTGTTTTTAAAAGGTGTAAGTATGTGATAGAAGAAAACGAAAGGCTGCTGGGCGCCTGCATTGACTTGCAAAAAGGTGATATGAAAGCGCTTGGTAAAAAAATGTTTGAAACACATTATGGTTTGCAACATGAATATGAGGTGAGTTGTAAAGAGATTGATTTTTTGGTTGATTTTGTAAAAGACAAGGAAGCAGTTGCCGGCGCCAGGATGGTTGGCGGCGGTTTTGGAGGCTGCACCATCAATTTGATAAAAGAAGAAGCTTCGGAAAAATTAATTGAGCAGATAAAAGCTGCCTACCAAAACGAAATGGGCCTTACATTATCTGTATATTCGGTTTCGGTTGAAGATGGAACCAGCAAAACCTGATAAATGAAACAAGGTATTACCAAACAACCCTTCGGTAATTTTGATAACAAAGCTGTTACTGCATACACCCTCAGCAATGAAGCCGGTATGCAGGTTACTGTTATCAATTACGGAGCAACCATAACTCAAATTATTACTTCTGATAAAAACGGAACCTATGGCAATGTAATTCTTGGTTTCGATTCGCTGGAAGGTTATGTACAGAACGGCCACCAATATCATGGATGTGTAGTGGGCCGCTATGCAAACCGAATTGCCCATGCTGCATTTGAACTGGATGGAAAACAATATTCAATTACAAAAACACACAGCCCTTTTTGCCTGCACGGTGGTAAAAAAGGTTTTGATAAAGTGTGGTGGGATATTGAGGCAGTTAGTGATTCCGCTTTAAAACTAACCTATACCAGTGCTGATGGTGAAGAAGGTTTCCCTGGCAACCTGCATATCGAAATGTTGTATTCGCTTACGGAAGAAAATGAGCTGATACTTGATTACAAAGCACAAACAGATAAACCAACACCTGTCAATCTTACCAATCACTGCTACTTTAATTTATCTGCCGGAAAGGAAGCCACTATTTTAGGTCACGAGGTAAAAATATATTCAGGCAGTTACACCGAAGCTGATAAAGACCTTATACCTACCGGTAAAATACTTTCTTCAGAAAATACCCCAATTGATTTCAGGAACTCCAAAAGTATAGGAAAAGATATTGAACCGGCCGGGGGTTATGATCACAACATGATACTTGATAATCCTGGTGGTAAAACTGCTGAAGTGTATGATGCTGCCAGCGGACGTTTTATGGAAATGTTTACTACCGAACCTGCGGTACAATTATATACAGGCAATGCACTTCATTTTGATAATGAAACTACCAATACCAAATCTTCTTTTATTCAATATGCAGGGCTTTGCCTGGAGGCGCAACATTATCCCAACAGTCCCAATAAACCCTTATTCCCTGATACTATCTTAAGGCCGGGAGAAATATACAGGCAAACTACTTCTTATAAATTTTCTGTTCGGTAAAGTATTTCAACAGAAAATAAAAATGCCACCGTTTTACCGGCGGCACTTTTATTAAAGTATAAACGATTGCTAACTTTAGTTAATTGTAACCGTCTGCAGGTTTTCATTTAATGTAATTGTGTAAGTACCTGCGGTGGTTGGTGTTTTAAAGTTTGGCCCGCCGCCCCATTGAATTTTTCTTGGCGTACCAACACCCTGGCTTTGTCCGCTGTTATCCTCATAATCAAATGCACCCCAGGCATTGCCTGCCAAAAATTTAATTTCTTCATTCGCATCCAAAGCTACTGTGATGGTCCACACACCATTTCCTGAATAAGTCATTTGGGGTGATGATGCTGGATCCCAGTCTGGCACTCCGGTTAAACCATTGCCCACCACCCTCATTTCAGTACCGGGGCTCATTTCGTATTTAATATTGTCAACATCACGACCATCCCAGATAACCCTGTAGCGGCCTGCGGTAGTAATGTCAGGAAAATTTGGACCGTTTACACCCATCGTACTTCCGCTGCCGCCATTAGAACCATAGCTTCTTGTTTCACTAACTGTCTGGCTTCCGTTATCCCATGCATTATTATCAATCAGTTTCCAGCCACCGGTTGTAAATGTAGTTAAGCCAACAAAAAGGTTCGTTGCAGAATTACCCAACGCATAGTTAGGGAAAACACTTGGAGGATCCCAGCCTGCTCCGGTAGCGCCACCTACAAAACCCATGCGGCCTGTGGTAATATTGTATTGAAGGGTGCTGATGTTAACAGATATCCTGTAGAAACCAGCCGCCGTAACACTCAGATTTGTCGGGCTGTTTTGCACAAGTGTACCACCTGATCCTCCATAGTTTACATCCCATGAACGTCCAACAGTGATTTTAAACTCTGTATTGGCGGGGAGAAAAATATAGATATAGTACATTTTGTTAAATACCCCGGGGCGTAAATCACGGATCAACTCTGGTGCATTTGAAGGCTCCCAGTTGGTGCCGTTACCTGTTGAAGCCTGGTAGCTTCCAGGCAGGTAAACCCTTAAAATAGGTACATAAGTGGTAATGGTTACGCTTACAACATTTGAGTAAGAGATAGCACCCAAAGCTGTAACTGCTTTAATACGGTATTCAATTTTACCGACATTGCCGCCAGGCACATTTTCATCTAATGCTGTCTGGTTCATCTGGCCTTGTGTAAGTGTTAAAGCATACAATGATGCGCCTACGGGCATTTCTTGTAATGAACCGAAATTTTTACCTGATGAATCATATTGTAACGTATATGTTACAGCGCCGGCATATCCTTTAAATGCTGCTCCCCATGAGAACGTATTAGATGGCAAAGCCGCATTGGGCAGGGTAACAGTAACAGCGGCATTGGCTGTTACCAAAATTGCCGGATCTGCAAATGGAGTAGCCATAATTTTCAGCACATTACTGGTATATCTCTCGTTGTTGTTGTTGTAAGAAGAGATAAGCCTTACATCTACTGATTGGGATACGCCAAGTTTAAATCCGAGGTTTAACAACATGCCATTTAATTCACGACCTGTTAAAGTGGTACTTAATACACCGAACACTGTTTTGGATTGTTTGTTGGCGAAGTTTTTACCGGTAGAATCTACCTCCAGGATGTATTTTGTTGTTGCAGAATCATTAGAGTATTTAGGGTTTGTCCAGGAAAAGCTGATGACAGCATTGCCTGTATCTGCAAGTGCCGGGGCTACTGTAGCCAGAGAACTGGTTAATACCGGTGACACGCCCAATTGATAAACTGGTAGTGCATCAACCTTGGTAAGATTATCTGTCTTGTTACAGGCTGAGAAAAATATCATTAGCGCCAGGGACGCCAGGATAAGTTTAGAAATATTTTTCATAAAAATTATTTTAGTTGGCATTGAAGCAATCTTGTTTACTTATTTTTTTGTCAATTTGTAAGTGCCTGTTTGAAAGTTGATCTCAACTTTATACAAACCGGCACCAGGTGATGGAAAAGCCGGATCTGCATCCCTTTTCTCAAAATCGCCTGAAAGTTTTGCATTACCATCCAAAGCATGATACTGGGTACCCCAAACACCCTGTGTCTGAATCAATTTATAAGCACCTGTTGCATTAAAATTAATATCAGCCTGGTAATGCAGCACGTCAGTTACTCCACCTGCCCTTGAAAATTTCTGGGTATTATCATAAGGCGCAGGTAAAGGATTGCTCCAGCCTGATGCTACTGCATCTCCTACGATCCACAAATTACCATCGGCATATTGAAAAGGAACCGGGTTAGGTGTTCCAGGTGGCTCAACCACAAAATCAAGATAATTATTAACGCTTATTTTAAGCACGTTGGAATAAAGCGGAACACTTCCATTTCCCAGCGTTGATTTTATCCTGAACTCCATGTTGTGGGCAACTCCTGACTGCAGTTCCATCTTAGTTAAAAAAGTGTTCAGCTCTTTTACAGTAAGTGTTACAGCCAAATCGTTACTGATAGACCTTTCCTGCATTTTAGGATTTGTAAAATTAGCCCCGGTAGTATCTACCTGTAAAATATAATTTACATTCTGAGAACTGATGCCGGTATTAAACTGGTAGTTCGGATTGGTCCAGTTGAATGTTAATGCCGGATTATCTTTGTTAACGCTCAGTAATACCATTGCGGCAGTTGATGAGGCATTTAACACAGGATTAGTTCCGCCCTGGAAAAAAACCTGGTTTTCATCTTTTTTGCAGGATAATAATATCGCAGCCATAAAGACAATACCCAATATTGATTTTATAGAATTTTTCATATAAAACAGTTTTTATTGTTTTTTATTAATACCCTGTATTTTGTGTTAAGTTAGGATTGGCAACCAGGTTTGATGCCGGTATAGGGAAAATATTATACTTGGCATCAACAGCAGTGCCAGAAGATACGCCGCCTTTCCATGGCCACAGGTAAGTGCCTGTAGTTAATAATCCATAACGTATCAGGTCGGTACGGCGATGGCCTTCCCAGTATAATTCCCTTCCTCTTTCATCAAGGATGAATTGCAGGTTTAGCTGGCCGGCAGTAATATTACCTGAAGCATTGCCATAAGCCCTGGTGCGGATGGCATTAATGTAACCTAATGCAGTAGCAGCATCGCCGCCTGTACCGCCACGCAACACAGCTTCAGCATAAATCAGGTACATTTCTGCTAAACGAAAGGCAGGGAAATCAACGTCGGCAAATTCTTTTCTGCTGTCAGAAACCGGCCCGCCATCTGAACGAATGTTCACATATTTTTTTACATGGGGCCCCTGGTCAAAATTACTGATATCGTTAATGGTAAACTGTGCAGGGCTTGTACCGTATTTAGAAGTAGTGAACATGGCCCTTTTATCAGTTGCGCCCGTAGGATCAGCAAACAGGCTTGTAAAAGCTGAAGTAGACCTGTAACCATACCAACCACCGCCAACACCATATTCGGCGCCTTCATCACCACAGGCGGCATGAACAAAAAACGTAGTGTTACCATAAGCCTGTGTACGCAACCCATCGCAGTTTACTGCATAAATAAATTCATCTTTCGCTTTATCGTTATCAGCCATAAACACTCTTGGATATCCTGTATACAATGAGTAAGGTGCAGCAATTACTTTTTTAGAGTAAGTAACCGCATCTGTATAGCGTGTTGTACCTGTGTAAGTGCCTGCATTTAAATAAATACGGGCCAGTAAAGCCCAGGCAGCTCCCTGGTCCACTCTTCCGTATTCAATTGTTTTAACCGGTGCCAGTAAGGCATCAATGGCTTTCAATTCTTTTTCTATGTAAAGAAAAAGATCACCGCGGCTTATTTCTTTTGGTAAAGTAGCACCCACTTTATCTTCCTCGGTGATGAAAGTAGATTTACCAAAGAGGTCCATCATAACCCAGTAGTTGTAAGCACGCAGGAAACGAACTTCTGCAACAGAGTTCTTAATGTCTGCGGCCTCGGTACCGCTGATACCTCTTTCAGCAAGTTTTTCATCTGTACTTTCCCTGATATACTCGTTAATGAGTGTGATATTATAAATCGGCCTTGCATAGATTCCTTTCAGGAAAGGATCAGCACTGGTCCATCTTAAATTGTGAAAATCTTTGATGGTCTGGTCATTCCAGGCAACAACCGCCTCATCGGTAGGCAGTTCCTGGCAGTTGAACAACATCCTTATAAAAGCAACCTGCGAACCTTCATCCAGTCCGCCACTGATATCGGGATTACCTGCAGGGCCGGAATTTCCGGTGATAGCAAGTGTGCCATAAATTTTTGCCAATACACTTTTATAACCGGCCGCATCTGCATAGGTTTTTTCCGGTGTAAGGTCATTGGTAGGGTAAAGATCCAGTTTTTTTGCGCATGAACCTGCTACAATCACTGTAACCAATCCAACCGATAAGTATTTGATTAATTTATTTTTCATAACAATCGTTGTTTAATAATTAAAAATCTAAATTAAATCCTAAAGAGAATGTACGGGGTCTTGGATAAATATTATTATCTACACCAGAATCACTTGAATTTTCCGGATCAAGCCCTTTGTATTTGGTTATGATAAATACATTCTGAACACTGGCTGCAATACGCAGGCTGGCTTTCCCTTTCATGATCTTACCCCAGTTATACCCAAGGTTTATGTTATCTAATCTGAAGAAAGATGCATTCTCTATGTAGTAATCAGATAAATATTGGTTGTTTGAGAAATTACTTTCAAGGTAGTTAGCTGATGCATTACCAATGAAATTGATCGGATTTTTGATTGTTCTCAACACCCCGTTATTAGAGTTGAAATTATTATACAGGTATGCTCCAAAAGCACCGTGACCTGTAATACCAAGAGAGTATTTTTTATAAGTGACCATTGTATTTAATCCTACAAAAATATCGGAGGCTGGTTTCTTATAATAATACCTGTCTTTCTGATCAATCACCCCATCCCTGTTCAGGTCTTCATAAAGCCCTTCAATAGGTTTGTTTGTTGCAGGATCATACACCTGTTTGAAAACAAAGTAAGTGAAAGGAGCATATCCTACATTAAACCTGCCGATATTATTTCCTGTACCGCCCGAAATACCGCTCACTTCAATGCCCTGAAAATTAGGATCAGCTTGTTTTAACAGATTGGTAATCTCCCTGGTGTTGTAAGTAAAATTAAAACCGAATTCCCATGTAAGATTTGCTTTTTTTACTGGTATAGTGTTAAGGGTAAACTCAACACCTTTGTTTTCCATGTTACCAACATTGGTCAGCAATTCTATATTAAAGTTTCCGCCGGCAGCTACTGGCACCGTACTCAGCAGGTCTTTTGTTTTCTTTACATAGTAATCTACAGTACCAGAGATCCTTCCATTTAAGAATCCAAAATCGAGGCCGATATTGGTGGTAGTTGTGCTTTCCCACTTCCTGTCGGGGTCATAAGCAGAAGGGCGCAGGAAACTGTAATAAGTATTTCCAAACTGATATTGTGCCGAAGAATTACTTCTTGAGTAATAAGGAAGATAAGAATAGTAAGGAATACCATCCTGCTGTCCGGTGGTTCCCCATTGAAGCCTCAGTTTGAGGTCGCTGATAACATTGGTTGATTTAAAGAAATCGTCTTTCAATTTCCAGGCTACTGCAATGGCGGGAAAATAACCAACCCTGTTCGCTTTTGCAAATTTAGAGCTGGCATCCCTTCTTAAAGATGCAGTTAACAGGTATTTATTGGCAACAGAAAGGTTGATGCGGCCCAGGTAAGATTCAAGCCTGTATTCTGGTTTATCCGTAAGAAAAACAGGTTCGGAACCGGCAATGGTATCTTTCTTTTGTGGGTTAGAAGGATCAGCAACCGGCCTGTAACTGAAAGAAGCAAAGTTTTTAACTTTGGTTACAAAGTCCTGGTAACTATGGCCTACCAAAACATCCAGTTTTGTATTTAATTTTTTAAATTCTTTACTATAAAAAAGCTGAACGTCAGCGATCGTGTTTATTTTCTTTTGCTCGTAATGCGTTCTGCGTCCGCCTGTTTTATAGTTGGTTGCAGATGCCGAATCAATATTGTCATTACCGCTTCCGCTTGCATTATCAATACCCAGGTTTACCAAAACATGCAGATCGGGCAACCAATGAAGCTTATAATCCAATTGCACATTTCCAATAAAGCGGTTAACGGTTGATTTATTGTCACGCTGGTTTAATAATGCTACCGGGTTACGGGTTGCAAGGTCTATCAGTGTTCCGGTTGGATCCAGCCATTCGAAATAATTACCAAATTTTCCGGTATTAGCAGTTATTGGTTGTGTAGGGTCAAAAGCAATAGCAGACCCTATCGCATCCCCATTTGCAAAAACATTCTTTGAATTACTTCCTTTAAGCGCAATGTTTACAGCTAAATGATCATTCAAAAATTTAGGATTAAGATTTAATGAACCGGTAAAACGTTTAAAATTATCCGTTCTTAAAATACCATCCTGGGTTAAATAACCTATCGAAGCCCTGAAAGGGATATTTTTTAAAGCCCCACTGGCGCTGATATTATTGTCCCAGCCAAAAGCTGCACGATAAATCTCTTTCTGCCAGTCTGTATTTGCTGTTCCCAATATGTTTTTGTAAACATTGTTGCCGGTTGCCGTTGCATCAGCATTAATGATAGCCCTTACTTCATCACCTGATAAAACCTTAACAGTTTTACCTACAATACCGGTTGACAATTGTGTATTGAAGTTATACCTGATCTTTCCTTTTACACCTTTTTTAGTGGTTACGATGAGTACACCATTAGATGCCCTTGATCCGTACAATGCTGTAGCAGATGCATCTTTCAAAACAGAAATAGATTCAATATCATTGGGGTTAATGGTATTTAAAAGATTGCGTGAACCTGCAATACCATTACCTTCTACAGGTACACCATCAATAACCAGTAACGGATCGTTGCTGGCGTTTAAAGATGCACCACCTCTGATACGTATGCGGCTTCCACCACCTGGCGAACCTCCACCCGTAGTAATTTCCAGACCAGCAACCTTACCCTGCAACAATTGTTCAGAAGAGTTTACAACACCCTTTTGAAAATCTTTGGCAGATACTGAAGTAACAGAGCCGGTCAGGTCGCCTTTGCGTTTTGTACCATACGCTACCACAACCAATTCATTTAACTGCTGATTTATTTGCGTTAAGCTAATGTTGGCAGCAGCACCTGGTGCAACCTCAATACGGGCAAAGCCAACGGAAGAAATTACCAGAACAGCATTTGGCGCTGCATTGATTTTAAAAGTGCCATCTGCTGCCGATTGGGTAGCAGTTGTTGTGCCCTTTACGGTTATAGTTGCACCGGCAATGGGGGTTCCGTCTTTAGAGTCAGTTACTTTTCCGGTAACTGCATTTTGGGAAAATGCCGCCAGCGAAAGAAGGAACACGACACAGGACAGCATTAGTTTTTTGAAGACTTTTCTCATAAAACAAGCTTTTCGTTTTTTAAAGTTAGCAATCGAATTTATATAGGCTCAATAACACAATACGCAAATGTGTAAAAAGTACACAATATTAATACTTTTTTTTAATCCACCATTATTTGTTAAGAAAAAATGAATAAAAAAATTTAAACTCTAATCAACCCTGTTTTTATAAACCCTTGTAAATCAATTTTTTTACTTAACAATTCCAAGAGTTTGTCTAAAAGTCAATTCCCACCCACTTTTTCTTCTTCTTTTCGTATTTGTTATAATTGAAATTATAAAGTTTGCCGGGGCGGTGCGGTACATCCTGTTCCATCTCATCTATATCTACCAGGAAGTCCATCGCAAAGAATTTTTTGCGGAAATTCCGCCTGTCCATTTTTACATTTAATATGGCTTCGTAAACATTCTGCAGCTCACGCAAAGAGAATTTTTTTGGCAAAAGGCTAAATGCCAGCGGATGCTCCTGTACACGCCGTTGCAATTGTTCATAACTGCAATCCAGTATTTGCTTATGATCAAAAGCCAGGTCTTCTATTTCAGACACATCATGCCAGTGTAATTCGTTATCCAGTATTTTTAATTTATGATTCTGGATGTTGATGAGTGAATAATAAACTACTGTCACTACCCTTCCGGCCGGATGCCTGTTTAAACATCCGAAGGTTTTAACCTGCTCCATATACACATTGTCGAGCCCGGTTCTTTGTTTCAATATCCGGCTGGCTGCCGCATCCAGTTCTTCATCGGGATCAACGAGGTCTCCCAACAACGACCATTTACCCTGGAATTTTTTCAGGTCGCTCCTGATCAGTAATACCTTCAGCTTATTTTCATCAAACCCAAAAATCACGCAATCAACTGATAAGGCTATCCTGTTGATACTTTCCACTTCGGATTGTATGGCCGAAAGGGATTTGATAATTTGTGCCTGGCTGGTTTGAGTTGTTTTGCTCATATGCATCTCAAAAATTACGGTTTAGTGTTTAATAAATTTTACCACATTACCTCTCCGGTTTTGTATTAAACGCAGATAATAAATTCCTTTTGCCAGTTTATCCATCTGGTGGGTTACAGCCATTTGATACTGGCCCCTTATCTGGCTTGTTTTTAAAACTGTGGCAACATGTTGTCCCAGAGGATTAACAATCTCTATTGAAACATTTCCATTATCGGCAATGAGGTAATCAATGATGGCCTGGCTGCTAACCGGGTTTGGAGATATTTTGATACCATAACCATCTCTAATGTTATTGATCTGGCTATTATGCGACTGTGTAGTAAACTGAGATGTGGTGAAATTATTGGCCGGCAAAGTTGCAGAACAGTTTGTATGCACTCTCCAATCGTAAAATGTAGATTGGGTAAGATTTGATACAGATACTGAACCTGTAGTAATGCCGGTTGCAGCATTTATCCATGCACCGATACCTGAAACCCTGTAATCAACTGAATAAAAGTTGCCGGCAGTAACATTCCAGTTAAATACAGCCGAGTTGGTAGTAATATTTGTTACAGAAAGCCCTGTTGCCGGTGAGGGTGTTGGCGTAACGGTAACATTTATTTCTGCTCTTGGCCCTTCGCCACAATTATTGCTCTGGCTTACATAATAAGCAGTATTACCTGCTGCTGCAGTAATTGGTGTTGGCGCTGTTGTACTGCCTGTACCACCCGTTGCAGTTGTGTACCATTTAAGATTTGTACCGGTTGCAGTTAAAGCTGTGGCTGTTGAATTCTGGCAATAAACAACCGGGCTTGTAACTGTTGGCGCTGCAGGCAGGCCTGTAACATTCACGGCAATTACAGCACGTGGGCTTTCGCAGCCACTTATGGTTTGTGATACATAATAGTTTGTACTGCCTGGAGCGGCTGTAGATGGTGTTGGTGCTGTTGCAGAACCTGTTCCGCCTGTTGCGGTTGTGTACCATAATAATGCAGTACCTGTTGCAGTTAATGGAACAGCTGTTGCGTTCTGGCAATAAGTAACCGGTGTTGTAACAGTTGGCGCTGCTGGTGCAGCATTGATATTTACTGTTATAGAACTGCGTGGGCTTTCGCAACCATTATTAGATTGGCTTACATACCAGGTAGTGCTGCCTGCGGTAGCAGTAGATGGTACAGGTGCAGCTGCTGATCCTGTACCACCGGTTGCAACCGTGTACCACATAAGATTTGTGCCCGTTGCAGTTAATGCAGGTGCAGTTACATTCTGGCAATAAGTGAGCGGACTTGTTACAGCTGGTGCTGCTGGTACTGCAGATACATTTACTACAATTACTGCTCTTGGGCTTTCGCCACAACTCTGTGTTTGACTTACATAGTATGATGTGCTGCCAATTGCTGTTGTTGATGGTGTTGGTGCAGTTGCGCTTCCAGTACCGCCTGTTGCTGTTGTGTACCACAACAAATTAGTTCCGGTTGCAGTGAGTTGGGTTGCCACTGCATTTTGACAATAATTAACCGGGCTTGTTACAGTGGGTGCCGGTGTACTTGCAGTAACATTTACTACAATTGGTAAACGTGCACTTTCGCAACTGCCAATGGTTTGTGTTACATAATAGGTTGTGCTGCCAATAGTTGTTGTAGATGGTGTTGGTGCTGTAGTACTGCCTGTGCCACCGGTTGCAGTTGTGTACCAAAGCAGATTACTACCCGTTGCCTGCAGTGGCGATGCGGTTGCATTCTGGCAATAATTAACAGGGCTGGTTGCTGTTGGCAACGGTGTATTACATACAGGCACACTTACATAAATATGATATTCACCGGGCTGTAATGTAATGCTTTGCAATGTTGAACTTAAAGTAAAATTACTTCCGGTGGCACCATTCAAAGCTGTACCGGTACCATTGCTGATATAATTTGTCCAATCGCCTGCTGCCTGAAAAGTAACAGGTTTGGTTTGGGCAATCACATCGAAGTTGGCTACAACTGTTACTTTTTTTCCAGCTGTGTTAGGATCAGCTATCTGGAATATTTTTACAAGGCCGCTGCTGAAATCATAATTAAATGCAGTGTTGTTGAAAATAGCCGGGTTATTCAATCGTAACTGGATAATACTCTTATAAGTGTTATACAGATGCACTCTTTCAGGAACAAGCATATATTCCCAATGCGGCGGCTTGTTTGCCACATTTGATCCTCCGAAGGTCAATGGTATATCATACCCTCTTTCTCCAAACTGCCAGATCATTTTAGGGCCGGGTACAGTAAAGAAAACAGTAGCAGCAGCTTCCTGCCTTGCCAATGCGGTATTAAGGTTGCGGACATTGTAACTGCCATTTGAATTTCCAAAAGTTATATTCTTATACATCAGACGTTCTTCATCGTGGCTTTCCATATATCCCATTACACCGGGATTGCTGAAAGCACGCTGAGGGCTGTTGTATGAAATTGCAGAAATATCTGAATTGGCTACAAAGCCCATGGTACATTGGTTATAGGTAAAATTACTGTTACCCCATAACATAAAACCATAGGCATTATATTCCTGCTCTTCCTGGCTGGGTTGTGTTCCTAAAAATTCAATGATCATGTAGGTGCCAGGATGCGCAGGAACAACTGCATCATAATATCTTTTTAAGTTAGCCACACGGCTTGCATCGTAATTCTCAACTGTTGTTGTATTGGTTACGGTTTGCGTAAATCCCTTACCAAGATCCAGCCTGTAACCATCTATCCGGTATTCATCAACCCAAAAATTTAATGCACGGCTCACCAGGTATTGTGTAGAAACCGCTGTATGATTGAAGTCGTTAAATACACTGTAAGGATGTGGAGCTGTGGGATTCAGCCAGGGATTGTTTGCTGCAGGCCTGTTGTTTACAGGGTCCCAATACATTTTTGCCTGTGGAGCATTACCGGTGCAATGATTGTACACAACATCCAGTATTACAGCAATTCCGTTCAGGTGGCATTTGTCAATAAATTCCTTCAGCTTGTTTTTTGTACCGTAATATTTATCAGGTGCAAAAAAGTAAGATGGGTTATAGCCCCAGCTCTCGTTTCCGTCAAATTCATTAATGGGCATCAGTTCTATTGCATTGATACCAATGTTTTTTAAATATTGTAAAGAGTCTATCAAAGACTGATAGCTATGCTCGGCCGTAAAATCCCTGATCAGTAATTCATACACCATCAGATTTTTCTTATCGGGCTTCACAAAATTATTTACCTGCCAGTTGTACTGCGGCTCAGCAGTTTGGATAATACCAACCTGGCCGGTTGTTAAACCGGTTGGATAAGGCTTAAGATTTGGATAAGTTACTGCATTTATAAACTGGTCATCCGGATCCAATACTTTTTGTGTGTATGGATCAGCTATTTTAATAGTGTTATCGATCAAATATTGAAATCCATATTCCTGTCCGGCAGTAAGGCCTGTTAATGTTATCCAGAAATAATTTCCATCGGGTGTTTTGTTCATCTGGTAAGCACAATTACTTGCCCAGTTAGAAAAATCGCCAATAGCTATAACATTGGTTTTGCCGGGAGCGTACAAAACCAACGTAACAGAAGTGTTGGAAATATAATTGATACCTTCTACCACACCACCAGGCAATGCTGCAACAGTGGTGGTAGGCGCTATATAAAAACTAAATGAATCTTTTACAGTTACAGAACCATTGTTACCTTCCAGAAAAACCTGGTGAGAACAGGCTGTTGCAATGGTTGGATTGGCCGAAATAGTATTGGCATTGGTGGCAGTATTTATAGTTGTGCCATCAAGTTTTAAAGTAAGATTTGAATTTGCAGATGCAACACCAGTAATACTGATACTTCCGCCCACAGCCACATTGATTGGTTCTACCCAGGGAATATATCTTGGCTCGAAAGGCGGGAGATTGAGGCGAACACCATATTCAGAGTTTCCGTAAACAGGTATATACATATCACTCACATCAGAGTTAACCTGCTTAAGAGAACCGGTTGCATTTCTGAAAATGGCAGTTACTTTTTTGATCGTTTCACCCACAGGCACAGCAAAAAAAGTACGGATATTATTAATGGTATATTGATACTTGTTTGCACCAAGCGGTGTTGCTTTTGCCAGCGGGTCAGTTGACCCCCACGTAAATTTTACATACTTCCAGTCAGTAGGGCCTGTACTTAGATTGGTAATAACACCCACATGCACATACACATTGGCCGAATTGCCGCCTTCAAAATTGAGCAATCCCTGGTTGCCCTTGTTACAGTCAACTGTAAAAACAAGATTGGAATTATCTACCGGAAATTCTGGAGTCCAGCTTAAAAGGCGTTGAGCGTTTGCTGAAATTACAAGACATACGATAGTTAGTGAAAGGAGAGCTTTCTTCATGTAGCAGGCATTTAATGTGTAAAATTAACACATTATTGCAATTCTCCAAAAATAATTGCCAGTGTTGTTATTTTATCAGTTCAAACACGTTGCTGCGGTAGGTATCAAGCTTAATTTCCTTTAATTCTGTGGTAGCTCCTGTATTGATATTCTTCATTTTAGAAAAGCCGTTTGTTCTTTCAGCAAATCTTTTCAGGTCTATCGTTTTTGTTTCTTTAGATGTGTTCATCACCACCATCACTGTTTGCTTATCATCATATCTGAAATAAACATACACACCATCCTGCGGTACAAACTG
Organism: Ferruginibacter sp.; assembly: GCA_016786725.1. GTDB lineage: Bacteria > Bacteroidota > Bacteroidia > Chitinophagales > Chitinophagaceae > Ferruginibacter. The sequence continues at coordinate 64,320 of JAEUVU010000009.1, forward strand.
CATCATTTTACCTGTTGTAATGGCAGAAGAATTTTTACGGTATTTTGCAAGCGTTGAAACATGATTCCATATCTCATTCTCTTTTGCATTCCTTCCTTCAGCAGTAAATTTATTCGTCTTGTCTTCTTTCCAGCCACCAATAAAATCCTGGCGTACATAACCATCGTTAGGGCTTGTAGTGCCTGTCATGCCTATCTCTCCGCCGTAATAAAACTGCGGCACTCCCCTGCAGGTGAGCAACCAGTTAATGGCCGTTTTATATTTTTCAACATCTTCATTAACCACTGAGTAGAACCTGGCAATATCATGATTATCCAGGAAGATCACATTACGCATTGGATCTTTATAAACAAAATCCTGTGCCAATGCCGTGTACATTTTATTAATGCCATCTGTCCAGCCAAAATCTTTTGTCATAACATCGGTAATGGCCCACAAGGTTTGAAAATCAGTGGGTGCCTGAAGATTGCTTTTGAAAGGTATATTGTAATTATTCTGCGAAAAATAACTTTGATTGGGCACACCATGTACCCAGGTTTCGCCGAACATGGTAAGTTTTGGATACTCATCTTCCAATGCTTTATTGCAACGATTCATGAATGGAAGATCGTTATAAGCATAGGTATCAATGCGCCATCCGTCAATCCCAAATTCTTCCACTGTCCATAATGCATGCTGAATTAAAAAGTTGGCAACATAAGGATTGGCATGGTTCATATCAGGCATCAGCGGAACAAACCAGCCATCTGCCATCACTTTATAATCTGCTTTACTTGCATACGGATCAAAAAGGGTTTGGTCTTTGTAATTTGTCTGTGTATAAGAAGGCCATTGATGCAACCAATCCTTCATCGGCGGATCAGTTACTGTAAAATGATAAATGCCCACATGATTATACACGGCATCCTGTATCATCTTCATTCCCTTCTTATGTGCTGCATCCACCAGTTCGTGATAGGCTTTATCGCCGCCCAACCTCGGATCTACTTTATAATGATTGGTAAATGCATAACCATGTTCGGTACGGTTATCCATATCATTTTCAATTACCGGGTTCAGCCATAATGCTGTAACACCCAGCGATTGCAGGTAGTCTAATTTATTTTCAATTCCTTTCAGGTCGCCGCCGTGGCGGTTAAATACTGTGTCCCTGTTTAAAGTCTGGTCTCTCATTCCCGGCACACGGTCATTACTTTCATCGCCATTGCTGAACCGGTCTGGCATAATGAGGTACATAAAATCTTTTGAGGTAACACCTTGTGCATAAGAAGAACCATTCCCGGAACGGCGGGCTTTTATTTCAAATGGGATATCAAAAGAGGAATTAGCTTTATTTACTTTAATTTTTACCGTACCGGGTTTACATGAAGGAGCAATAGCAAGGTCAAGAAAAACATAATTGGGATTCTCTACCTTATTTGTTTTTACAAGTTTTACACCAGCGTAGTTGATGGTATATCCTTTAGCTGCATTTGCAATGGCATCGCCATGCACCATTACCTGCACGTTATTCCACTTCATGCCTGTCCACCAATGAGTGGGATAGCATTTATAACCATCCTGCGAAAAGCCAGTAACAAAAAACAGTAAGGCAAAAAATGAAACCGAAATCTTTTTCATACCTAATCTTTTTCTTTAATTAAGAAATAACAGATAGCAGCAGCAATGATCATCAAAACGCCACCAATCTGCACCGCAGCAAGCCTGTCATTGTTTAAAACATTTTTCATGATCCACCCAAAACCTAAGGAAGCAATAATCTCTGGCAATACGATAAAAAAATTAAAGATGCCCATATAAACACCCACTTTATTTTCGGGTAATACACCGCTTAACATGGCGTAAGGCATTGAGAGGATACTTGCCCAGGCAATACCAACGCCGGTCATGCAGACATATAGCATGTATTTATTTTCAACAAAAGCCACACTAATTAAGCCAATTGCTCCACACAATAAACACAAACTGTGTGTGAGCTTACGTCCCAGTTTACGTGCAATAGAAGGAAGAATAAAGGCAAACAAAAAAGTAACTACATTATAAAAAGCGAGTGTCAGTCCGCCAAAGCTTGTGCCCTGTCCATACAACGGATCCGTTTCACTGGTAGCATGAAAAATATTTCTGGCTACTGCGGTGTTGTAAAAGAACCACATCAAAAACAATCCCGGCCATGTGAAGAACTGTACGAGGGATAATATTTTCATGCGTTTGGGCATATTAGCAATGGCATGAAAAATCTCTTTGATTCCTGCCCCAAAACCGCTGTTGGACTTTTTCACTTTTTCCCTATAGCCAAGGTCTGCCGGCGGATATTCTTTTGAAGTAAGAACTGTGTATAATACTGCGCCGAAAAAGAAGAAAGCCCCTATATAAAAACTCCATTTAACATTATCCGGAATAATACCGCTGGCTGCAGTATCACTAAAATGCAACCAGTTCGTCATTATCCAGGGTAAAGCAGATGCGATGCTTCCCCCAAGCCCTATCATCAGGCTCTGCATCACAAATCCCTGCGTACGTTGATCTTCATTTAATTTATCAGCAACAAAAGCACGAAAAGGTTCCATCGCCACATTACCAAAAACATCCATGATCCAGAGTAAGCCTGCGGCCATCCATAACACGCTGCTATGCGGCATAAAAATCAAAGCGATGGTACTGAAAATGGCGCCAATTAAAAAATACGGACGCCGTCTTCCAAATTTAGGGTGCCAGGTTCTGTCACTCATATAACCAATGATCGGCTGAACAATCAAGCCAGTTAATGGCGCTGCAAGAAAAAGCAAAGGAATTTCATCGGCATTGGCATGAAGATGTTCATAGATGGGCCCCATATTAGCCCGCTGCAGATCCCATCCAAACTGGATCCCGAAAAATCCAACACTCATGTTTATAATTTGCGAAAGACTTAGTTTGGGCTTTTTATCCAACTGGGCAATTTCAGACATAGCAATCGTTTTTGTAATTAAAGCAATTGTGTAAAAAATACACTTCGTTAAAAATACAATAAATAATTACCCTGCAAAAAATTATTCTGCTTTTGCTTAAAAGAATCCCTGCCTTCTAATTGTAATCATAAACCATATAGCCCCATTGCTCAATACTGAACTGAAGATCTGCATTCACTTTTTCTTTTACGCCCATAAAAACATTCATCGGTTCACCGTAAATAGAAGGGTCTTTGATAGTAAACTTTTGTGGTTGATTTGACAGGTTAAGGATAACCACTGCTTTTTTTCCATCCTTCTCTCTTTTGTAGGCAAAGACTGAGTTATCTGCACTGGTCAGCAGTTTTGTATAAGATGCATCTGCAGCCAGTGCTGCATTTGATTTACGTAATGAGAGTAATGTTTTATAAAACTTAGCAAGATCCATTTCACCAGCCCAGGGTATAGTATCCTTTACAAAAAACTTCAGGCGTTTTTTATTCATGTCTTCCTGGCCATTGTAAATAAGCGGTACGCTTTGATACATGGTTTGAGAAAACACAGCAAAGGTTTTATAAGCATCTCCATATTTTTCAAACTCAGTCCCGTTCCAGCTGTTCTCATCGTGGTTAGTTGTAAAGAACATGCGGTAAGCTGTTTTAGGATAGTTTGCATTATCTGCATTCAGCAGTGAATCAAACTGAGCTACTGATTTTTTGCCTTTGTAAAGTTCCTGCATTGCAACCATTACATCCCATGCGTATGTTGCATCAAAACCGGCATCATACAATTCCAGTTTCTTTCCTTCTGCCAGCATGAACACATGCTTTACTTTTTTCAACTCGGTAATACATTGCTTCCAGAAATCCATTGGCACATCATCGGCTACATCACACCTGAAACCATCAATGCCCGTTTCAGTTACCCAGAATTTCATGGCATCAATCATACTGTCCCGAAGTTCCCTGTTTGCATAATTTAATTTGCGCACATCAGTCCAGTCGTAAGGTGCTATATATTTTCCAAGAGAGTCTTTTGCATAAAAATCCGGATGCATTTTCATCCATTGGTTATCAGGCGCCGAGTGATTGGCAACCCAATCAGTAATTACTTTAAATCCCATTTCATGGGCACGTTTTACAAATGCCTTCCAGTCATTCATCGTACCATACTCCGGGTTAAATCCTTTGTAATCTTTTACTGCATAGTAACTGCCCAAATCTTTCTCAGTCATCTTTCTTCCTTCGATGCCGATAGGTGTGACAGGCATGAACCAAAGTATTTCCACTCCCATATCTTTTAATCTTGGCAATGCTTTTTCAAAAGCCATAATCGTTCCTTCTTTTGAAAACTGGCGCAGATTTACCTCATAAATATTGCTTTGGGCGCTCCAGGCCGGATGGCCAGCAGCAGTTGCTGCAGCCGACTCTTGTTTTTTTTCCTTTGTATCTGTGTTGTTACAGCCAACTATAAGAAATGAAAATAAAAATACAGGGAATGACAGTATGAGGATATTTCTTTTCATGTAGATTCTTTATTGAAAGATACTTGTTTTCTTTTCATAGAAAAAAATCTATTTAACGCCAGGCATCAAAACTGAAAGTGAATTTAAACAAGGTTAAGAAGGTGAAGCGCCCGGTTCAGTCTTTTGCGGATTATCTTCTTTTGCCTTATGCAGTTTCAGCATTTGCATCAATTCTTCCTGCTTTTCAGCTAGCCTGTTGCTGCGGTCGATCCTCCTGTTTCTCACATTATTATTGAAAATGAGGAGAACAGCTAAAGCGATAATGGCAGTTAAGATCAGCATCTAAATCATTTTAATTCCCAGGCCGGGCAAATCATTATATAGAATCTTTCCGAAATCAAATTTCACACCTTCAGCTGTATCTTCAGCCAGCAAAAGCGTTCCGTCCATATCAACATAATCCAGCAGGGGCGCCAGTTGCGCAATGGCTGCTGTACCAACAGAGCTTTCATTCATACAGCCAACCATCACTTTCATCCCCAGTTCTTTTGCTTTTGTTATCATACGCCTTGCAGGCGTTATGCCACTGCACTTGGTTAGTTTTATATTGATGCCATGAAAATGATTGTGGCATTTTTCTACATCAGCTTCTGCAACACAGCTTTCATCAGCCATTAAAGGCAATGCTGACTTTTCAAATAAAACATTCATTCCTTCCCAATCATCTTTTGCCAAAGGTTGCTCCACCAGTTCAACTCCCAATTCTTTTAAAACGGGAATTTTCTGAAGCGCCTGTTCCAAAGTCCAGCCGGCATTGGCATCAACACGTAAAACAGCATCCGTATGTTTACGCAGGGCTGCAACCATTTCTACATCACCTTCCACACCCACTTTTACTTTGTAGATGGGCCAGGGTTTTTCTTTCATTTTTTCTACCATCTTTTCAACGGTATCAATGCCGATGGTAAAATCAGTTAACGGCGCTGTTGCAATATCAAGCCCCAATAATTCATGCAGTTGTTTTCTTTTTAGTTTACCGTAAATATCCCAGCCGGCCATATCCAGCGCACAAACCAAAAAAGGATTGGCAGGAAAAAGATGATGCAGGTAGTGCCAGTATCTTTCAGGGTCGGAGAAGGCGAATTTTTCTACAAATATTTTTTTCCGCTCCAGGTCCTCCACCATTTTTTCTACAGAGATATTGTAGTATGCAATGGCCGGCGCTTCGCCATAACCTTTGATGCCCATAAAATCCAGCTCTACAATAAATATTGGCTGGTGCGTTTTTGTTCCTTTTGAAATAGTGAAGGGATGATGAAAGGGAAGATTATATGTTTTGTATTGAACTTTCATTGAAGGTTATGTCTAAGAATACTGTCAGGTTGAACCTGCCTTTGTCGGCAGACAGGCTTGTCGAAACCGGCATGTTCCTGATAACCCGTCTTCGACAGGCTCAGGCTGACAGCCTATTTATTAAAGGAGTGGTTTTTTATTATCTCCCGCTGGCCTTGATGTAATCTCTAAGTTCTTCCGTAAAAGCATTTTCATTCAACAAATCTTCCAGGTTAATGTGCATGCGATAGTTCCAATAATGCTCGGCTTCAGCAGGAATGTTTATCCTTTCTTCATTTGGATCTTCTCTCCTGATATCGCCATTCATCCCCATCAAATCCTGCAATTGAAAAATACTCCACATTGCGGGCGAATATAAATGCTGCAAAATAATTTCTTTGTTAATCCATGGTTCGCAATAAACCGGTGGTTCTCCGGCCTGGCCCATCAGGTAGTTATAAAAATGTTTTGTTTTAAAACTGTCTTCCTCCCACCAGCCACGTATGGTGCTCATATCATGGGTTGAGGGAGATACCACACTCAGGTAGGGCGCATCATTGGGATGAAAAAATTCGCTGCCGGTTTTCTTGGGCATACGCTGTATTTCCAGGCTCAGTATGCCAAGCTGTTCCATTACTTCGGGCACGCAATGCGGCACCATGCCCAGGTCTTCGCCACACACCAGCATACTGGTGCTGCTTTTCAATCCCGGCAGTTTTTTCATAGCCTCTTTTTTCCAAAGTTCATCCTGGCGATGAAAAAAGTAATCTATATAAATAATGTTCAGTTCTTTTTGTGAATGAGGGTCGAGGTTTTTATAAGAGAAAGTATCCTGCATGGAAAAACGGAAATGAAATTCCAGTGCATTCGATCCTTCCACTTCAAAAAATATCACATTGCTGATGAGATCGTACAAACCCTGTTTTACCTTATTGTCAAATGCCGGGTTAGTTTTAAAATAAGCCTCCACTTTGCGTTGGGTATTGAATTTTTCTTTCAGTTTCAACCCATCAAAAAAAGTTTTTTTAACAGCCTCTTTTTTATCTCCGAAAAGTTCAATTAAAATAGAATCGGTTACATACGGCTCTGTATATCGTGCCCTTTCAAAGCTGATATTCTTTGCAAATAATTCATTAACAGAAACCGGGATGGCCGGTACAAACCTGCCCATGATACCCTCAACAGCATGTGCCGGTATGCTCCAGATACGGAAGAAGCCGAGTATATGATCAATACGGAAAGCATCGAAATAATTGCTCATCTGATCGAACCGTTTGCGCCACCACGTAAAACCATCTTTTTGCATGGCTTCCCAATGGTAAGTTGGGAAACCCCAGTTCTGCCCCTTGGCTGTAAACGCATCCGGTGGTGCACCCGCCTGCTCATTCATATGATACAGGTCTGGCTCTACCCATGCATCGGCGCTGTTCCTGCAAATGCCTATTGGAATATCGCCTTTAATGATCACCCCGTTTTTATGTGCATACTCTGTAGCAGCCTTTAACTGCAGGTGCAAATGATATTGCGTAAAATAATGCACCGCTATTTCATCATAATGCTTTTGTGTTGGGCTTACCAATTGCTGTATCTCACTCTCATCATACAGGGCATTTGTTTTCCAGGCAGTAAATTCAGCCGTTTTATATTTATCTCTCAGGTATGAGAATGCTGCATATGGCTCCAGCCAATGGCGGTTAAACTCAAAGAAATTGATATAACTGATATCATCCCTGAAATTGTGCTTTTGAAGCTGATATAGTTTGCGGATTGTATCAATTTTTATTTTGATCACCTCTTCGTAATCGATTGCGGCTGGTTTATTCAGGTCTTGCTGTTTTGCAGACAGCGCTTTTACAACATCCGCATTCATTTTGCCGGCAACAGTTTCTAAATTTAAAAACAAAGGGTGCAGTGCAAATGCTGATATAGCTGAATATGGATAAGAATCTTTCCAGGTGCAGGTTGCAATGGTATCATTTACCGGCAGCAACTGTATCATTTTAATTCCGGTGGTTTTAGCCCAGTCTACAAGCAGTTTAATATCAGCAAATTCGCCGGTACCAAAACTTCTTTTGCTGCGTAAACTAAAAACCGGTATGGCAACACCTGCTGCTTTCCAGTTCACCTTGTTCAGTTTGGCAAAGCCGTCATGCAGAATGGTAAAAGTATCCGTACCATCTTCACTTAATAATATCCTGTTGTTACCATCTTCAAAATTTACAAATTTTTTAGTGGTGCTGTTGTAAATGCCATATTTATAACCCAAAGGAAAAACAGCATTGCTGAGGTCGGCCTGGATCGTCCACCAGTTCTCATTTTTACTGAGCAGTAAAACTTTTTCTTTATCCCACTCATTAAAAACGGCTCCCGATCCGCTGATGCAGATAATCTCATCGCTTTTTAGCAAAGGCGCTTTAACCCTGAACTCATGAGTGACTTTTATATTTTTTTTAGAGGGCGCTTCATTTATTGCCTTACGTTTGAATAATACATCAGTAAATGGCGCAGTAAAAAATGCATTTTCGTATTCCCCGGCATAGTTCCAGGTATCGTAAGCTATAATTTTAGATGCCTTTGTTTTACCGGTTTCTACAATACGGTCGTTCCCAAATTCTGAAAACAATGCTCCGCTTTCGTCTTTTAATATGTATTTATAGCAGATGGGTTCTTCCAGCTCTTTCTGATCAATTTCCACAGTGCCGTGCCACAACTGATCATTAAGATATGTGAGTGCAAAGGCTTTCGATATATCCTCATTTCCCAACACAGCTGCATTACCAGAAACAAAAAGGCTTTGGCCAAACCTGGAAGAATAACGCAAATAAAAATGTAATATCATCCTGTAGGGTTAAGAGGCGGCAAGATAACACTTTACAAAAAAAAATACAGGCAAATCTCTAAAATGCACCAGATAAAAAGTTCTGCCTTATATTTGCAAAAATTATTTTAAAATGGAAACAACCAAAAAAAGAACAGGCCTATACTGGATATTATTTATAATTTCTGTTGTGTTATTCTTTGTGATATTATATTCACCATACGGCTCATGGGTTTCAATGATGCTTCCGTTTAACTGTACATTTTTAGCCATGGCGCTTGATCTGATGTAGATCTCAATTACAAAATCTGTATATGCCATCCGCACTGCAGCGGATGGCTTTTTATTAATTGGCAATTATAAAATCCGGCCTGCTTATAAAACTGCTCCTGAACCTGAACCGGATATTGCTGTTCAGTTCAATTTTCCATGGATTCATATCACCGTTAAGCCTCGGAAAATAATATGTTCTTAATTCCACCGTTCCAAATACCAGGTTTTCATTGCGTGTGCGCAAACCACCGCCAACTGCCGTAAAAATATCACTGTGTTTTAAATTCATTTTGGTGGGCTTTGCCAGTATGGCATCGCTGAAGATAAAGGGGGCAAACCTGAAGCCCAGTATTTTGGTGGTATTGTAAAAAACCGATTCTATTTTTACTGTTGCCCTCAAATCGGACTTTAGCACTCCATTATTAAAATATGGCAGCCCGTAACTGTTATTGATGTATAATGGGGCGTTTAAAACCGGGTTTGCCTGGGCAGTTAAACCGGTATTGATAAATACCCTGTTAAACCAGTTTGCATTTATTTTTCTCAGGCGTGTAAAATGTTCAATATTAAACAACATATCAACATCTTCAAAACGGCTGCGGTAAAAATAGCCGCCGATCCTTAAGGTGTAATTAATATACAGCCCTTTTTTTTTGAAATTTGAAAGCGACAGGTCAATACCGGTGTAAGGCCTTTTAATATTTTCCTTTTCAACATAACCTGCAGTAGCGGCCACACTAAAACCTTCGGGAATATCTTCATTTCTTCCAAAGCCATAAATAAATCCTGTTTTGTAAAAAACCTGCCGGAAAATATTGAATGATGCCAGCGCCCCGGTAAAATCTGCAAAACGGGGATCGTAAGGTGCTTTATAGGCGGTGGGTATAAGCTGAAAAAACTGCCTGAAACCTCTTACCGCAACAAAACGGTGCACCCGTACTTCTTTGTTTTCATAAAGAGACCGCCTGTTGTCTAAACTGTAACCCAGCCATCCATCCAGTGTATAGTTTATATATTTAAAACTGTCACGGTAAACTGAGTCCGTATGGTACACATTCCTGGTACGGCGATATACATATTCCAGGGCCCCGGTGGTAGGTATATAGGGTGTAACCAGTGGCTTTTCAAGCCTGGTATAAAAAACAGTTTCCTGGTTTCTGTCGCTGCTGAAAGCATTCCTGTAATCCTGGTAACCGGCCGTAAAATCAATAAAAGAACCGCCGATGTTTCTTTTAATCAATTCGCCGCCAATGCCCATGTTAGGTGAACGTGGGTTTTCATAATAACTGCTGATGAGGAAACGGTTGCCGCCACCTAAAAAATTTTCATCACGCAGTTCCATACGGCCTTTATTTTTACTGCTGATGTTAATGCTGCCGCCGATGGAGAAAACATCTTTTGTAAGAACAATCACATCTACCGAATCTGTACTGCCTTCTGCAAACTCCACCAATATCCGGGCATCTTTAATATACACCAGGTCACGCAGGTACCTTTCATTATCAGCCAGCAGGTAAGGCGCCAACCGGTCGCCCGTTTTAAAAAAAAGGTTGTTCTGCAAAACTTTTCCTGTGGTGTTTTTATGAAACACTTTACCCACCCTTACACCAAAATTGTTTTTTATCCTGGTGGTATCATCAATATCATATTCAAAACCAAGCCCTACTGTTTCTATATTGCGGATAATCTTTCCTTTAAATTTTATAAACGGATTTTCAACCCTTGCCGGTTTCTCCTCTGGTGGTGTGGTAGAAATACTTTTGCCCAGCCTGCCCAGCAAGCCTTTTTTTTTGGCAAGAAAGAAAGTGTCTTTATTTACAGGTAAATCCTGCGCAGGCATTGATAGATGAGAAAACAGAAGGGCAGAAGAAAACAATAAGATATAGCGGCCCCGTTTGGTCATGTATTGATTAGCAACTAAACAAAAAATGAAATTAAAGATATTGAAATGCAGGGAATATAATGTTAACAGATAAACAAACCTGATGAGGATGTAAACAAAATTTTATACTTTGTAATGCTCATTAAAATAAATAAAAATGAAAATTATTGTAACCGGCGCCACAGGCCTGGCCGGCAGCGAGGTTGTACGGCAGGCAATAGCAGATAACAACATACAGGAAATTATCTGCCTGGTAAGGCGGCCCATGGAAATTACGCATCCAAAAATCACCACAATCATTCACAAAAATTTTCTTTCTTATAATGATGTTGAAGATCATTTCAGGGATTGTGATGCCTGTTTATGGTGCCTCGGCATTTCGCAAATGCAGGTTACAAAAACGCAGTATGCAGTTATAACTTATGATTATACGATTGCCGCTGCAAAAGCAATGCTTGGTGCAAACCCGGATATGCATTTTATTTTTTTAAGTGGCAATGGCGCCGACAGAACTGAAAAAAGCAAAGTGCTTTTTGCCAGACTGAAAGGGAAAACTGAAAATGCACTGCTTCAACTCATGATTAAAAAACTTACCATTGTAAGGCCCGATGCCATCTGGCCAAAGCATAAAAATAAAAATTCGCCCCTGGCTTACAAACTGGCTTACCCGTTTTTCCCTTTGGTAGAAAAATTTGCACCTTCAAAAATTATCGGCTCTGTTCAACTGGCAAAAGCAATGCTGTACCTGGTCAACCACCCACAGGCAAAAAATACCTGGGAAAATATGGAGTTGAGAAAACTGGCAGAAGATCATGCAAAATGATAATAAGAACTCATCTTAAATAACGATCCTGAATAAAAGGCTTTCACTATCCTCATCTCTGCATTAGTATTGTTCGTTTGGTCTTATACAAAATTCCTGCAGGCTCTTTAAAAATAACAGCAGCAGGTTTACCTCCTGCCGCCCTGCATCCACCCCAATAATTCCATTCTTTCAATATCAAAGCAGGCTGATATTTATCAGCAACAACTGCATATTCAAAACGTGCAAAACAATCGCCACTTCCGGTAGTATACCATATTGAAGTGTCGCCGGGAGCATCAATGAGGGTGTCATTATAGCGTGGAAAACCTTCCGCTTTAGACCATGGCATTACGTACGAAGCAACTGTTGTGAATGCCTTTTTGTTATCCCGTTTTACCCAAACCCATTCTTTATGGCAGGCATTACGATGACATTTTTTTTCTCTCCTGTCGTGATTACAAACCAGCAGGCATTGCCGGCATTGCAACCTGCCTAAAATATGATAATCGTTAAAATTGAACTGGTAAAATTTCATGGCTGCATTATATCCAAAATGGTCGTACAGGTCTTTATCGCTTATGATGTAAATATATGGGCTTTGCACTTTCAGGTAAGCCCTTGCAGTGTCAAAGGGTTGTTTGGATGGAAGTTCTATTGTTGATACAAAAGCACTATCGGCTGAAAAGAAAAAAGACTGTGCAGGTACTGTGCTGCTGAAAAGTAATAAACAAAAAAGCATTCGCATACGGCGTGTTTTACAACTGATGCTTAAAAATAATTTTTCCACAACACATATAAAATACCCGCCCACGGGTATTTTATATCGTCATCAGTTTTTTATTTTTATCTGTAAATTATGGTTATGAAAAAGTTTTTGGTATATATAATATTAATGATACTGCATAGCAGCATCATTGCCCAGGCCGATCTGAAATTTAAGGACCTGATGCAGAAAGGTGTTAAACAACTCAAGGCAGAAAGAAAACATGATGCGGCAGTACAGACTTTTAACGAAGCCATTAAACTTAAACCATCATATGGTGAAGCATATGCCTGGCGTGGTTATACTTACCTGGAAAAAGCTGAACTGGATGCTTATAAAAGTGACGAAGATGATTTTGATTACCTGAAAAATGTAAACTGGCAATCGGCGCTTAAAGACTTTAACAAGGCTATTGAGCTGTATCCTTCGCTGGCGTATGCATATCGTCACCGCGGAATGGCCTATGGTATGATAAGGGAAATAAAAAAAGCCTTAGCCGACCTGAATAAAGCGATGGAACTTGATCCCGCTGATAAAGAAATTTTGGGGGACATAAAAAGTGTGAAACAACACTATGTTGATCATAAGATTGATTTGGCGGGGGATGAGATTGATAAAGGGCTTGCTGCCAAAGACAAAAACAGGAATGACAGCGCATACCGCAAAAATCTGATGGAAGCCGTTGCGCTTTGCACCGAAGCATTAATTTATGATGCAGAAAACAGCATACTTTTTTATTACCGGGCAAAAGCTTTGCACTGGCTCAGCAGATATGAATCAGCAGATAAGGATATCAAAAAGGCGCTTGCACTGGAGCCTGGTTATGCTGATGCCATAAGTCTGCAAAAGCAGATCACAGAAATGATCGCCTATGTAAAAAAAGCAGATAAAATAACTGAGCCGGTAAAAACGAAATCAGAAGAACCCAAACCTCCGCTTACTCCCAAACCATCGGTCAACAGCAACGATGAGATCATCCGTAACCTCGGAACAACCTTACCGCTGATCGTTGCAAGCGCTACAGACCCGGCAAAACACTTTAGTGAACTGAAGGGAAAGAAAATGAAGAGCAGGTTTTACAGAAGCGATACCTATCACTCCTCCATTGAGCTGCCCGGTGCACTGGAAACATTTGTACACGAATTTACCGGCAATAACCTGAACAATTATTATTACTGGTATGCGCTGATAGACGAGGAAGACAAAACCGAAAACCTGAATGGAAAAATAAAAGCAAGGTATAAAGCCGTTTGTGATGAACTGAAATTACTATACCCTGATATAACTCCTGTTCACAAGTATAACAACGAAAATTATTTTTCCCTGAAGGTGAGTCCCAGAATTACCATCGACGTATCTTATTTCTATAGTGCAGGTTATAAAGACCTGGTAACACTGACCGTGATCGCAGAGCATGGAAAATAGTTTCGCTGCCGTTTATCAAAAACAGTTTTCTGTTATACACATGCTATAATAACTTGTGTGCAAACTCAGCGCCATGAAAAGATTATTCATTTGCATTGCTACCCTTTTTTACTTTTTGTCTGCACAGGCACAGCAGCCTGTAATTGTATCGCCGCAATGGCTTCATGATAATTTAAACGATCCAAACCTGGTGATTTTATATACCGGCTTTGTTATCAGAAGCGATTTTGAAAGGGAGCATATTGAAGGCTCCCGTTTTTTGTGGCCCGATTGGCTGGCGCCCAATACACCGGATGCTACTATGAATGCGGTGGATGCAAAGACAGCCACCAAACGACTACAGGAACTGGGCATCAATAAAAATTCAAAGATCATTCTGTGCCACAAAAGCGGCGATGTTACCATTACTGCAAGAATGTTCTGCTCTCTTGAATATTACGGGCTGAAGGACAGAGTGTCCTATTTAAACGGTGGCATTGAGGCCTGGAAAAAAGCAGGATATGCTGTAACCAATAAGCCAACTGTTTACAAAAAAGGAAACTATGTTGCTTCGGTAAATCCTGTATTGGTAAACAAGGATTATGTGTTGAATGCCCTGAATACCGGATCGCAACTGGTGGTAGATGCAAGACTGAAGCGCTGGTACGATGGTGATGCCACCGGCAATCCACGTGACGGGCATATCACCGGGGCGCTCAATATTCCCTTTCCGGATATGATTGACTCAACCAATACCATTAAACCGACAACTGTACTGGAAAAGAATTTCACAACAGTAGCGCCCGATAAAAACAAAGAGATAGTTCTCTATTGTTTTATCGGGCAAACCGCCTGCGTGGATTATGTGGTTGGCCGTTCTCTTGGCTACAACATGAAAGTGTATGACGGCAGTATACAGGAATGGAGCCGCGATGAAAAACTGCCGATGGAAAAAACAAAGAAGTAATAATGATGCAAAATTTTAATTGGCATGTATGTTGACTTTGCTTTTGCCCAGCCACTTTTCAGTATTCACTACATCAAAATAAGGGTTTTCCCGGAACATTTGCCTGATGATAGGCACATGATCGTTTCCTATTATGAGAAATATTGCATTTTCTGTATAATCAAGCTGGGCAAGTATTTTAGCATAGATCAGGATGTTCCTGCGATACCAGTCAATAGTAAGGTTCGCTCCCAAAAAATAGGTTGAATCATAATTAAACACGTTGGTATTACCAATCTGGGGATATAAGTTGATATAATGTGCATGAGACGATGTCTGCACTTTTTCTGAATTAAACCACCGTATATATTCCAGCAGATCAACTGCATTCTTAAGTGAATCATCATTAACCAGCGATGTAAGAGGCATTGTTATGCCTTTGCCTTTAAAAGCTAACCTGTCTTGCTGCCCATGGCTGTTTGCATAATCTGCCAACTGTCGGTAATGATAACCATACATCCCGGGGTGGTCACATTGATAAATGTGCGGATGATTGAGCGCTGCTGCCACCCTTCCTCCTACCTGCCATATCTCATTCCTTGCTTTTCGCAATGCTCCTTTCCGGTATTGCTGGTACAAACTGTCAATCCTGTTCTCGTTCTCCCATTCAGGCATCCTTTCTATAAACACTTTATCCGGCTTTAAGCCTGTAACAATATCCGATAGTTTTTTAATGCTCTGCTGGTGCTTCTCATTTCTTACATCATACACCAGTGTATCTGTCTGGTTAAAATGAAAAGTACCAAGCAGGTAAACTTTTATCTTCTTTGCCTGGGCAATTGAAATAATGGATGCCATTAAAAATGTTGCGGTTAAAATAACTTTTTTCATACCTGTTTTTTTATAAAAGTAGCCCGGTTACAGATGTTCAAAAAACAAACTCTGCAAACATCAGCATCGCCTCTGCAAAGTTGTTTGCAGATAAAAAGCAGGCGTTTGCAGATAACAAAAAATCAGTTACCCTTTCGCCGGAAACATTCGCTGGATCTGGTTTACATTTGTGTATGAAATTCAGAACAGGCAGGTTCATTCTATTTTTTATTCTCTTTGATTTTTTGTGGGGGCTGGCATTACAGTCTGCTGACGGAGGGGCAGGAGATTACTTTCTGGATTACTTCAGTGGCAATAACTGGTTCGGGCTGCTTGCTACAAACATGCTTTCATTTTTTCTTTACAGCCTGTCGGCCTATTTCTTTCTCTGGTATTTTGGTAAAAAATCAGACCATCGCTACGGATATATTCCCATCCTGCTTTGTCTTGTACCCATCATACTCTTCCGCTACGCTTTGCAGGAAATGTTTGCACCTGCTTTCCTGGGATTTCATAATTATCATAACAAAGTATCACTGGCTTACTATATCAGCGACAATAAATATTACGCCATCTATTATACAGGCTTTGGAATACTTTTTTATTACCTCCAAAGCACCCGTTACAAAGATTATATACAGCAGGAACTGCAGATACAGAACAGGCAGGCAGAACTTGATTATTTAAAATCACAGATAAACCCTCATTTTCTTTTTAACAGCCTTAATAACATTTACTCACTCATCTACAGCAAATCAGATAATGCCTTGGCCGCCATAGAAAAACTATCAGGCCTGATGCGTTACATTCTTTATGAAAAGAAAGGGAAAGTGCCGTTGGCTGAAGAAGTGAACTACCTGCATAATTTTATTGACCTGCAGAAACTGCGGTATGATTATGTATTACCACTGTCAGTACTAATTGATATACCCGCTGATGCAGAAATAGCCCCCTTGCTGCTGATACCACCGGTTGAAAATGCATGTAAGCATGGCAATTTCACTGATCCTGAGATGCCGCTTACAATCAATCTGCTCGTTAAAAACAGGAAATTATATTTTGAAGTAAAGAATAAAAAAGGGAAGCATCAGCAAAGGAACGATCACGGTATCGGGATTGCCAATTTAAAACGGCGGGTAGAATTATTGTATCCCCACAAACACAGCATAACCATTCAGGAAACAGAAACGGTATATCATTTTACGCTGGAAATTGATTTATCATGAGCATAAAACCCCTAACCTGTATTATTATAGATGATGAACCTTTGGCAGTATCGCTGCTGCAGCAATATGCTGCAAAGGAACAGCAGTTAAGGGTGCTGGCAACCTTTACCAACCCGCTGGATGCTATCCGGTTTTTAAAAACCAATGAACCTGATTGCATTTTTCTGGATGTGCAGATGCCGGAGGTTACGGGCTTAGCGTTTATGCAATCCATCACAAAAAAGATACTGGTGGTATTTACAACTGCATACGATGCATATGCCGTAGATGCATTTGACCTGGATGTGGTTGATTATTTATTAAAACCGGTTACTGAAGAAAGGTTTCATAAAGCCGTTATTAAATTGCAGGGACGTAAAACTGCACAACCACCCGGCAACAGCAACACAGAAAACGACTGGCTTTTTATAAAAAGCGGTTACAAAATGGTAAAAGTACATTTTGAAGATATCCTTTACCTTGAAGGGATGAGGGATTATACAGCCATTCATACCATTACACAAAAAATACTCACCCTGCAAAGTATGCGGCAAATGGAAACCCTTTTACCCGGCAACTCTTTTGCAAGGGTTCATAAATCGTACATCGTAAACCTAAGCAAAATCACAGTTGCTGAAAAAGGCAAGCTGATGATAGAGGCAACCTCTATACCTGTTGGCAGTACTTATGCTGAAACATTAAATAAAAAGTACCTGGGCAGATAGACATTTCTTTCTGCAAAACTTTCTGAAATACAATACCCTTGTTAAAATTTAATTAAAAGCTTATTCCCGTTGCAGATAATCATGCTTTGTGTTGTGGAATTTTTCCCTTGCAGCATCAGGTGAAAAAAACATACTACTATGAGACACATCCTTCTACTTACTGCAACAGCAGCTATTACCGGTTCGGCAATTTATGTTTTTAACGATATGGCCAAACCGCCTGAAACCAAAACAACAGCAGAAAAAACCCACAATGCTTGTGTAATGCGTACCATTTTTAATGAGCCGCAAAAAAATGTTGACCTTAAAGCTTATATGGAAGAATTCAGAAAAGGGAAAATAGATTCATCCATTAATACAGGTAAGCAGTGGCTGCTCAGTACCCAGGCTACCAATGGCGGCTGGGGTGCCGGAACCAATGCCAGGCAGGATATAACCGACCCTTCAAAAGTGCAGCTCGACCCTGCATCTACCTCAATGGCATTAATGGCACTGCTAAGGCTGGGCGAAAGAACAGAAGGCACAGCCAACAGCGATGCCGTAACAAAAGCAATGAATTTTTTATTGAAAAGCGTAGAGCAGTCGCCGGATAATGCGCTTAATATTACTACACTTACCGGCACACAGCCACAGGTAAAACTGGGGCAAAACATAGATGTTATCTTAACAAGCCAATGTCTTACCAACATTATGCATCAATTAAATGATAACAACCCTATGTATGGCAGGATAAAAAATGCGGTACAAAAATGTGTTACTAAAATTCAAAAAGCGCAGGATACCAATGGCGCTACCAAAGGCGGAGGCTGGGCACCGGTGCTGCAAAGCGCTTTTGCCGTAAATGCTCTTGAACTGGCGGAAGCAAATGACATAATGGTTGATTCGGTAAAACTTGCAGAAGCCAGGTATTATCAAAAACAAAATTTTACAGCCGGTACTGCCAGCACTGCAGACGCTGCAGGTGTAATGCTGTATTCCGTATCCGGTAATGCCAGGGCAACTGCCAAAGAAACCAGGAAGGTGAAAGAGGTTTTGAAAAAAGCAAAAGCAGAAGGCAAGATATCAGATGACAAAGCAATAACATCACAAAACCTGCAGGCCGCAGGGCTTTCAGTTAACGAATCGGAAGAACTGGTAACCACTTACAAAATGAATGGCTATGCAAACAACCAGGCGCAGCAAAAAGATGTGCTTACAGGCTTTGGCAATAATGGCGGCGAAGAGTTTGTGAGTTTTTTACTCACCGGCGAATCTTTGATAATCGGCGGACAGGATGAATGGATAAAATGGTATGAAAACACCAGCACCATTCTGGCCAACATTCAAAACAAAAACGGATCCTGGCAGGGGCACCATTGCATTACCAGCCCGGTATTTTGCACAGCTACCTGCTTATTGATTTTGGGTATTGATAAAGACCTGGCGCAGTATGAAAAAATAAGCATCAAAAAATAAGGCTGGTAATAAAGATTTAATTCTTTGCAGATTCTTAGTCATGGTTCGTAAGATATGAACCATGACTTTTAGTTTATATAAAAATACTAACTTGCCGTACAATCAATCGCCTGTGCAAAAATATATCCTCCTTTTTTTTCTCTTCATCTCTGTAAAAAGCCTGGGACAAAAAACTGTTTTCATCGAAAAATACACTTTGCCGGCAGAAATAAAAGCAGGGGAAGTAATAATTGAAATGCCTTTTGGCTATTCCAATATTATAAAAGTTTCGGGCGATACAGCCGGGCTTAAAACAGCCGGCGATATTTTTGTTGATGTTGCCTGCACCGACTACCCCATCAATGCCTCGCTGGTATCGCTTAATAAAACAAGGGTAGCCTCTTTTTTAAAACGTTTTCCGTTTGTGCAGGAAAGCCAGTTGGCGCAGGTAAACTTCTTTCAGCAAACTGACGGGGCATTGAGAGAGAATGCGATAAAAATGTTTCATGGCCTCGTTGTAAAATTCAGGCCGAGGCAAACGGCAGAGAATGCAAAAAGGGAAGTGATAAAATTAGAAGACATTGTAAAAAGCGGAACGCCAGACCCTGTTACAAAGCCAGTTACAACTGTAAAGAAGAAGGACACTGCCATGACCGACCTGGAAAGAATATATGCCAACAGGCCACGCAAATTTCAAAACGGTAAATGGTATATACAGGTAGGCAGAAGTGGTATATCTTCCTTTGATTTTGAATCGTACAAAAAAAATCCGCTTGATTCATTTATCACCCGGGAGCCTAAAGAAGCATTGGAAGAAGGGTTGATCAGCAAATCAGAATTCAAAGAATTCAAAAGTTCAAGTTCTATCCGCATCTTTTATCCGCATTGGGTAAGTGAAGAAAAAGTATTTCCCCAAAAAACAAACACGGTTGCGGAAAAGCCGGTTACAACTGTAAGGATAAGCCGCATACCAGACACTTCTATCTTAACCATCCTCGACAGAACCAAATGGGAAAAAGCTACCATTGTAGGAGATGTTACCGGCAGTATGTACAAATACACTGCACAGCTTTTGCTTTGGGTAAAAACTAATCCCATTGGCAATATGGCAAAGAACTTTGTTTTTTTTAACGACGGCGATAATATGCCCGATAAAGACAAAAAGATTGGCAGCACCGGCGGAATCTATTATAAAACCTGCAATACCTATGCTGAGGTGGAGCATTTAATGAGGGGCACCATGTTAAAAGGCGGTGGCGGCGATTTTCCAGAGAATAATATTGAGGCCCTGCTTAAAGGAGAAAAAGTTTTTCCTGCAAGTGAGTTCCAGGTAATGATTGCTGATAACTGGGCCGCTATAAAAGATAAAGTATTATGGAACCAGCTTACCAAACCGGTAAGGGTGGTGGTATGCGGCGCCAACATATACAATGTACATATTGATTACCTGAACCTGGCAAGAAAGACAAATGGCTCGGTGCATTTAATGGAAAGTGATGTTTACAACCTCAACCAATTTAAGGAAGGGGATATCTTAAAAGTTGGCAAGAATACTTTTGTTGTGAGGAACGGAATGTTTGTTGAAACGGGTTATGAGGATATTAAATAAAGGGCAGGCCGCAATAAACATTTTATCGTACTGCATTCAGATTTAAAAATTTTTACTGCGGCCGGGCGCCTGCTTAGTTTTTTAATTTATTTACAACCCACCCATTTACGATCTTCTTTATTAAAGAACCAGTAAATACCATTGCTGTAACTGAAGTTGAAACTGGGGTAAAGGTTCACATCTTCGGGAATCTTTAATTTTTTGGTAAGCAGCCCGGTTTTGCGGTCGTACAACTCCACCTGTTTATCGTCTACATTCAGTATGGCCAGTTCTGCTTTGGGTACACCGGTGTACTGTACAGAGGTGTAATTGCGGGAATCCCAGGCAGCAGATTCTGCATCTACATCCATTTCATCCGCTTCTTTTTTTGTTTTGCAACCGGGGTAAATGGTCCCGAAGTTTCCCAGGGAAGTTCCGGTTACTGCATCATACTGATCCACATCATGTGTTTGGGGGTTCATATAAAGTATCTTATTGCCGGCGGCGCAGTAAACACCCACAGACTGGTCGCCGGGCTGGTTCATACCGGGTAAATCTATCAGCTTTGCTGTTATCTTTCCTTTTTTATCCAGCACCAGGTGCCCGATGCCGCCGCTGTCGTAACAGTTAAACTCAATTCTTTTTTTAAGCGGGTTGTACCACATGCCCCTGTAATCGTGTTCGGCTTCAATATTCTGTTCCACCACTTTGCCTCTGGCATCAAAAATACCCATGGCATAAATGGCATTGCCTACAATGGTAGTGTAATATTTTTGTGTAACCGGGTGCCAAACTACGGCAGCCGCATTGCTGCCGTCGCCTTCGGGCAACTGCAGGGTGATTACTTTTTTTAAACTGGTTTGTGCCTGAACAGGTGAGTAAAACAGGCATACGCTGATAAGGGTTATTAGTAATTTCATTTTTTTATTTTGGGAATAAAATTAAAAGCAAAGCCATATTATTTCAATACCCTGTGAAGGGTATTTTTATACCTCTCCGGCAATTGTTCTGCTTTAGCGGGTCACTTGTGCTGTGTAATTCAGCGACCCAGGGCGTAGCCGAACTGGCAAACGCAGGATGTTTTATTTAAAATAACAGTAGTATCATTTCGGTTGCTGCCGTCGTTATCTATCGCAAGCTGTGATTGC
Organism: Ferruginibacter sp.; assembly: GCA_016786725.1. Taxonomy (GTDB): domain Bacteria; phylum Bacteroidota; class Bacteroidia; order Chitinophagales; family Chitinophagaceae; genus Ferruginibacter. The sequence continues at coordinate 85,905 of JAEUVU010000009.1, forward strand.
TTATTGTATAAAAGCCTTTTTATTATTTAAATACAGTAAACTGTGGCTGCAAACCGCCAGTAACGACAGACTCAAATGATCCCAAAACATCAGGTTTGAATTTGTTGATTGTGGAAAGTACCTTACCAGTGCGGATGAGTTTGCAACAACCAAGGTGTAAAAGAAACATCTATTACTGTTTCAGATTGTTTTATCTGGTCGTCCTTATTTGTGCTTACCTAAACATTTTTACTGGTGCAATTCCTAAAGTTCTTAATTTTCGCCTATTACTTTCTTCTTAAGTACCTCGTATTCTTCTTTGGTTATTGCCCCTTCTTTATATAACCTGAACAGTCTTTCAATTTCATCTATAATGCCCCCTCCTTCGGGCACCTTGTTCCTGAATTCTTCCGGCACTACAATCTCGGCTGGCAGGTTTGCAAAATTGGTGATGGCCCTGTCAAAATTCATGTCAATTTCTATTTTACTTTTTGAGCCGTCCCTGTAGGTAACTGTACCTGTAATGCCGATGTAGCGGTTGCCCAGGCCCGAAATTTTATAGTCAGAGAGTTTTTTAACCAGGATTGTGGTGTTGTTGAAACGCTGGGTTTCCAGGTTTAGCCCACCATTATATTTAATGAACCGGAACTTTGAATTTTCTGCCGTGCCCGAAGCCAGTTGTATTATCTGGCCTTTGTAAATTTTATACCCGCTTGTTGTGTACAGTGTATCATTTTCAAACCGGGGGCCGGCTTTTTGTGCATTGGTAATTAACGGGCACAGTAATAATATAAATACGGATTTCTTCATTGCTTAAATTTACAAACTCTCAATAAAATTATACAGTTGCTGCATTTCTGCAAATTTAAGCGCAATTTGATACCGTTGTTATGATGGGCGTTTCAGGAAAATTAGTGCCTGTTATACCGTGAACGGGGCGGTTGCAAACCGCCAGGGCACATTGGCACAAGTGATCGCATAAGCATCAGGTTTTGATCTGATGATTTTGAAAGTTAACACTTGCACCCGTAAGGAAGCTACTCGGGTAACTTTAATTTAAATATTGCTTTCTGCAGCATCAAATTAAACTCTGTTGGGTTCTCTATCATTGGATAATGGCTGCTTGCCTTTACCGATTGCACAAATACCCCTTTAGCGCAATATTTTAAAAGTGAGTCCTGCTTAACCGGGTTTACACTGCTGCTTATAAGATTAAGCCGGTGCTTAAGGCCTTTCATTAATTTTTTTTGCTGCGATGAAACATCATAAAGTGATTGCAATACCGCAACAGCAATTACTGAATCGGATGAATATACATCATTCATTACCCTGTTCACTATAGAAGAATCTGTATCAGGTTTAAATAAATATTTTTTCATATCAGCATTAACCACACTGTCGAATTCTAATTTCATAATACTGAAAAAATCATTGAGTTGCTTTTTTGCGTCTTCGGGTATATCCTGTGCAGGTTCCTGCAGATTGTCGATGCCGACAATACCACAAATCAGGTTCGGGTATTTATTGCTGAAATGCAGCAGCATATCGCCCGACATCGAATGCCCTATAAGAATTACATTCTTAAGTTGCAATTGGCTTATTGTGGCTTTTATATCTTCTGTATAATTATGAAAGTTCCAGTTAGTCCGGCCTTTGCCGGATTTGCCAAAGCCGGGCAAATCCACAGCAACAACTTTGTATTGGCTACAAAACTGCTTTAGCTGTGGCTCCCAATATTCTTTTTTAATACACCAGCCATGCACAAACAATAATGTGGTATCTCCGTTGCCGCAGGTTGTATAAGCAATATCTGCATCACTGCTGTTAACAATTACAGGTTCTTCCTGCTTTGGGTTACAGGTAATGAAGGCAGCAGCAATAAACAGACACAATATCCGCATTCTTAAAGATACTTTTTTTAGCGGTTTGCAACCGCAACATATTTTTACGTGAAATAAAAGCGGCATCATTTCGATTGCTGTGCTCATTATCTATTGCAAGCTGTGGTTGCTCATCATATAAAAGCCTTCTTATCATTTTGGTACATCAAACTGCGGTTGTAAACCCATCCTATCGGAAAGCTTGCCTGAGTGGCGTTGGCAACACCTATAGCAGCAAAGCATTTCTTATTGTTTAAACTGCCCCTTTTCCCAGGTGCCGCTATTGATTATTTTACCTTTATTATTATAATGCGTTCCCTTTCCATCCATCTCCCCTTGTTTAAACTCTCCCACATACCTGTCGCCGTTGCTCATTGTATAAACAGCAAAGCCGTCTTTTTTTCCAAGTTTCCATTCGCCATCATACCTGCCTTTGCCGGTATAGTAGAAAAAACCCTTGCCTTCATATTTACCTGCCCTCCACTCGCCTTCATAATAATTTCCATTGGTAAAAACAAGCACTCCATGCCCTTCGGGATTATTGTTGAACGTACCTTCATATATATTCCCGTTGGGAAAACGATATACTCCCCAGCCCGACATCATACCGTATTTCCATTCGCCTTCGCTTTCAACGCCTGAATTATACTTCATAACTCCAATACCATGTGGGCGGCCATCAAGCACCTGCCCGGTATAGGTTCCCTGGGGATAGGTCAGTACTTTTTCATCTCCATAAAACGTCATATTATCCGATATGGTAAAAATACCTTTTACCCAAGTGCCTTCCTGCAATATTTTTCCTTCTTTATCATATTTTATACCCTGCCCCTCCCGCAGGCCATTCTTCCATTGGCCTGTATATTTATTTCCGTTGGCCCAAACATAGGTACCGTTGCCGTGGCGCAGGCTGTCTTTCCATTCGCCGGTATAAGACGATCCATCTGTAACCGAACAGTGGCAACTTTAAGAGAAAGGCTTTTAGGCTTTGTTTGTGCACCGGCATATACCTGCACCAGCAACATACAGCATGTAATAATGTATCTTATAAATTTCATGTATCACAAAGGCATTGAGTTATTAAATACCGCGGTAAAATTAATAAGATAAAATAAGCTGGTGTTACGTAGGGGAGGGTATTTTTGCCGCTGTCTGGCCTTCCGGCCAACAGCGATTTACATTGAACCGTGGTTGATTGTTATTAGTGATGCTTATTCGGTTGTGCCGTTGGAGGAGACGCCAGACGGCGGCATTTGCTGGTGTTGAGGTGGCTTGCTGGGTGAAGTGGAGATACCTGCGGCGGCAAATCTGGGAACACCTATAAGAGCAGGCAGTAGTATTTTACCTGTTGCTTATGCCATAAATACTAAAAATTCCCAGCCCATTAAAATTTCTTAAAATTGCCCACACAATAAATATTATTAAAGCAACCTGTATAATACAAAAAGCAAAGCCACTCAACAAACTCCGGAACCAGGGCTTTTTGATTTTTCTTTTATGGAAATTATAACTGGCATACCCCATAAACAGCATTAAAAAAACTGCATAAAAGATATTTTCATCAACAGCAGTATATAATTTAAACACTCCGGTAAACAACAGGTTAACCAGTCTGGCTACAATATCTATAATACTTTTTACCGACATCAATATCATTGCAAAAACAGTGTACTCGCTATAACGCAGGCCGTTTTTAGTATAGTTTATCAGCCATAACGCCAGCGCCAGCAGCGGAATGGTCAGCAGCGTAAGCACTTTACTATATACGTTAAAAACCTGCCCGTATTCATTATCCACCTTAAAAAGGGCTTCTTTAACTACGATATCCTTATTTTCAACAAAAGCTGCAACAGCAGTTATAATTACAAAAAAAGTAAACAGGTTGAAATATTTTTTTCTTTTACATTCTGCTATATATTCATACGCCACTTTTCCCGGGTTTATCAGCAGGCTTCTCAACAGTTTAAGAATTCCCTTATCAGCATGGGTAAATGCCAGGAATGCTTCAGTGAAAATACTTTTGAATGTAAAAGTCCCGATAGCCTGTTTCTGTCCACATTCATTACAAAAATTACCTTTGAAATGGTGATTACAGTTTTTGCAGGTGCTTATCATCCGTACATTTTTTAGTTGATCAAAAATATAGGATTTTTTACAGTATCCGGTTACGGCCATGGCCTTGGTTCATGTCTTCACAAGACACATTTATGTTGCTACGTTTCGGTTGGTGGGGGTACGAACCGGGGCGGCGGGATATTTTGAAATATTGGTTGCCTGTAATTGAAGCTGAGCAAAAAAAGCAGCAACCTGTTTTATGAAAACTTTTCAGTTATATGTATCTTCATCTCATAATTTATCACCAAATCATATAATGAATATGCCGGCAAAAAAATCTCCATCAAAAAAAGCAGCAACCAAAAAAGCAACAGGCAAAAAAACAGCCACAAAAAAATCAACAAAAAAAATAAAGATACAGTTAGGCCCATCCACCAAGGGTGTTAGTAATTAACAGGGGGCACTCCTTATTCACAGCAACGTCCCCGGCTATACAACAGGCCCGGTGAGAGGCGTTGCTGGGAAGAGTTTCGATTCGTGGGGACACGAACCGAGGCTTCGGAACACCAGCAGCGGCGAAAAAAATATCCTGGCGCAAGACCTGTGCCGGTGAAGGTAATTATCCCCAAAGTTTTTTTTTAGCTGAAGAATTTAGTCTGTATTTTTTATAGTGATATGTGTATTGTCGGGCTCTTTGCTGCTGTATGCCTTAGATATCGTTAGCTCAATAATCACATTGCCCTTTTTAAATGCCACGCCTTCACCGAAACGGGGTTTCCCCTTTTCCCATCCTGTAGCTTTGGTAAGATACGATTCAAAATTATTCAGAACGGCAGCGGGGTCCATATCGTAACCGGTGATCATGTCGGTGTAGTGATATTCTGTTTTACTGCGATCGAATACTGATGTGCGGTGATAAATGGTGGCGCCGGTACCACGTTGATTAAAATTGATATTACTCTTGTATGTTTTGCCGAGTATGCCAGAATCGCTGAAACTGTTGATAGTATTTTTATACCCGTTAGCCAGGTCGTTTATTACAGCCGCCAGGTCTTGTTTAAAGGATGATTTGAACACGGGTATATTTTTCTTTTTATCCCTGTATATCTTAAGTATCACTCCAATATCATCGCCTGAACTTACAAGATAGGTGCAGCCGCTCATTGCACATTTGAAAAGAATATTCTTATTATTGTTCCCTTCAGTTTTGGTCCAGTAGTATTTATGGGCCACCAGGCATTTTTCAAGTGCCCTGGATATTTCTGTAAATTTTGAAGCATCATTGGTGAGTGTTTGCTGAAAGAAAACCTCACCCTTTGAATCGTCACGATACACATAACCTTTGTTGCTGCCTGAAAAACTGATATCTGTGGTATATGCCTTTTTACCGGAAGTAGTAGTGTACTCAAAAGCCTGGTAAGATGAAAAATTGTTATTAATTGCTTCATCTACTTTGCTGATGAGCAGGCAGTAATCGTACTGCGCAAAAACCGGTATGCTGCATACGGTTAATATAAAAGCCAGGTATATATTTTTCATGGTTTAAAACTAAAAAAGCACACAGGCTTATGCAATACCCACCAGCCACATTTTTTGCACGTGAACGTGGACATAAAGTTTCACCTTTTGCATTTTTAATTTCCCGGTGCAACCAGGGTGTAATTAAGAGCCACCAGGTTATCTTATCAGAATACCTGCAGCATACTAATTTTTCCATGGCTGGCCCGGCTGCGGTGTATTTGCCGGAGGACATGGTAACTCGGGTTGATTATTCTGTGAGCGGCTGAAGTTTTCTATAATACATTGCGAGTATTTGGTAAAAACCATTTTTTGCTCTGCAGAAAAAGCACTCAGAAAAAACTTAGTGATCTTTGCATGGTTGGAATCTTTATTCTTCATAGATACCACGTGAATTGAATAGAAATCAACTGCTGCCACCTGGTTAAGCTTTTGCTTTACCAGTTTTAAAAAAGCAAGCGAGTCGGTTGTGCTGTATAATGGATTGAGGAAATTCATCAGCGCATTTGCCCTTTCTTTTGAATCCCTGGCAGCTGCAAACGAAGTTTGAAAATTTGTTTCATAAGGCTCCGGAGCCCCTTCCAGAATTTTTCCACTTGCATCTACCCAGGTGGTTGAACCATTTTTTGTAAGCTGGTAGCCACCAGGCGCCCGGTTGCCGCCCTGAAATACCGAGTCGTACTCAAACGGAACCAATGTTTCATTTTTAAGATTTATAACACCTATTTTGCCGTTTTTCTTTGCAGCCATAGCACTCTCCGTGAAACGGTAAAGCTGGTCGTAGGTTGCGGGTATAACTGTTTTACAGGCCGCATTCAGCAATCCCCATTTAGCCGAAACGGCATCTTTTATCATGATGTGCTTACCCGGCATTATCAGGTAGGTTGACAGAGTTGCCGGATAAAGTTGCTTCCCGTCGTAACCCACAATTCCTATCCTTGTATTGGCTGATGGTTGTACCCTGGCACGTATGTTAGGACCATAAAACGCAGTAACACCGGTTTGCACAAAAAAAGCTTTTACACTTGTATCCAGGCTTACCCAATCGTATTTTGGCGGAATGATCTCTTTTTCGCTTGCTGACAGTATTCCAAATTTACCACCCGTGTTTTCTCCGGCAGTTGCAGCAGGCGTACTTCCATTTACTACCCAAAAAAAATCGAGCAGCTTTTCCTTAACATCATAGGTTTTTGACGGGGCCTGCGTTTTGCCGTCGTTGCCCGGTGCTTTTGAAAACTCCATCAGCTTACCTGCCTTATTTATGAAACCATACTTTCCGTTTTGCAGCACGGGCGCCCAGCCATCCGAAAATGAACCCATACCATCGTACTGGAAAGGAATAACCGTTTTACCTGTTTTATCAATGGCTCCATATTTTTTATTAAGCGATGCAGAGGCAATGCCTTCCTGGAAGGGGTTTAAGACATCAAACTGAAAAGGTATTTTTAAAACACCGTTTGCATCAATTGCACCTACCTTACCCAGGCGATTGTTCTTTACCTCCTGAACCCTGATAAGCCCATCAGAAAAATCAGGAAAAATATCAAAGAAGTTCCATTGAAAATCGCCGATCTGTTTGCCGGTATAATCAAACAAAGCATAGGGCCCGGCAAATACCCTGCTTGCAACAACCCTGCCGTTCAGAATTTTTATGTCGTTATATTCTGCCGGCAACAATATTTTTCCATCCCTGCCAATCAATGTTTTTCGCTCGTTCGGATATTTGCCCTGCGTGGCAATGGTAAGTCCGTTCTTTGTTTCTTCCAGCCGGTCGTAAAGTATGGGTATTACTTCTTTGCCCGTTTTGTCTATTGCCCCCCACTTGCCGCCTTCTAACCCACTGTAAAATGATTTTGCTTTAGCTCCTATGTTCACAAAAGCAAGGCCATCCATAAAAATGGTTCCATCATCGTATTTTTCAGGTATTACAATTTCGCCCCTGTTATTTACATAACTTACCTTACCGTTATACTTCGCTTTAACCTTACCCAATCCATCAGAAAAATTGGTGATCTCCTCGTAATTGAAGGGAACCACCTGTTTACCGTTTTTATCTATATAGCCACTTTTGCCGGAGGCGTTACGCACCGGTATCATTCCATTAACGCATTTAACGCCGCCCAGTAATGCCAGTATGCTGTATTGAAAAGGCGTTATGGCTTTGCCCCGGGTATCAATAAAACCTACTTTGCCGGTTTCCTTTTCTGCTTCGGCTATACCTTCGCTGAAGTTGCTTAATCTTTTGTACTCAGCCGGCACTACCCATTTACCGGTTTTATCTATTGCGCCAGATAAGCCATTCTTTTTTAACACGGCAACACCACCATTGAATTCGTCTGGCTGGTAATCATCTTCGTAAATGGGGGGCACAATTTCTTTACCCGTTTTATCAATATATCCCAGCAGGTTGCTGGCATAAACAGGTGCCAGCCCATCTTTAAAATTGCCGGCACGGTCGTATTTAAATTGCTGCGCCTTTGTGCTGTTTAGAAAAGCAATACCAGTTAGAAGCATCACAAAGTTGCGTAAAGTGTATATCATGCTAAACGATTTTACCACAAGATACCTGCACTGTACAATATTAATATACCATGTGATGGGTATTTTCATAGTTGCCATTGCCGGGTTAAACCGGGTTTTGCACTGGCTATGAGGTAATTCCGAAGGGGGTGCAAGGTAATTCCAAAGGGGGTATTAGGTAGTTCCGAAGGGGGTACAAGGTACTTCCGAAGGGGTTTCAGTATTTGTTTTTCAAATGCCCCGATACAACCGGGGCGGGCCTGCCTGCCGGCAGGCAGGATTAAAAGGCATCAACCTGTCCCGATCTGAATCGGGAGTGATCCCATTAAGTTTACGTTTGGGTTTGGTGATTTCGTTGGGAACACTTGCCCAGTGGGGGGGATTAAAAGGCATCAAGTGATCCCACTATGTTTACACTTGAATTTAATGATCTTGTTGGGAACACTTGCGCCAGTGGGGGAACACCTACGGCGGCGAAACAAAATTCCGGTACAATCATCTGCGCCAGTGTTGACACCAACCGATAGTGTAACGGCGAAGATTGAGGCGAAGAGCAAGGTAGTTCTGAAGGGGGTATAAACCTGTTCCGAAGGGGTTAAAACCAGTTCGGGAGGGATTATAAACCTGTTCCGAAGGGGTTATAAAGTACTTCCGAAGGGATTAAAACCAGTTCGGGAGGGATTATAAACCTGTTCCGAAGGGGTTAAAACCAGTTACTGAAGGGGTTATAAACCTGTTTCGAAGGGGGTACAAGGTAGTTCCAAAGGGGGTACAAGGTATTTCCGAAGGGGGTACAAGGTAGTTCCGAAGGGGGTATTAGGTAGTTCCGAAGGGGGTACAAGGTAGTTTCGAAGGGGGTATAAGGTATTCCCGAAGGGGGTACAAGGTAGTTCCAAAGGGGGTGCAAGGTAGTTTCGAAGGGGGTATAAGGTATTCCCGAAGGGGGTACAAGGTAGTTCCAAAGGGGGTACAAGGTATTTCCGAAGGGGGTACAAGGTAGTTCCGAAGGGGTTTTCAACATTTGCTTTTCAAACCTGCCTGTCGGCAGGCAGGTTCCGGACACAGTCCGGCAGAATTAAAAGGCATCAACCTGTCCCGATATAAATCGGGAGTGATCCCATTAAATTTATGTTTGGGTTTGGTGATTGCGTTGGGAACAATTGCGCCAGTGTGGGGGCAGTGGGCTTACCTAACGCCAACAGCGGCGAAAAACCAGGCAACGGCGAAGATTGGGGCGAAGACCAACAGAGGCTAAAGGTTATATATTTGAATATTCAACAAAAAAAGGGAAATAATGACCAGCATCTTCATAACCATTATGATCGTTCCATCCATAATTTGAATGTAATACCACATGATCCTCTCCCCTGGAATCAGCAGGTTTTCTCGCCCTATTATTAGGCTCACGCCTCAACCAGTGTGTATATGTGAGAGGGGCTCCGGAAACCCAACTAAAATTCCTTTCTTCATTCTGGTCAGTTAAACCTATCCAGGCTGTTGTAAGCTTCCTGGCAATTAATTGTTCGGCGCATAGAGTATTAACGATATCGTTTGGAATGGTCGCTAACTCACCTCCTAGTAACCTTGCATACGACCTGGCATTTTCCCAGGATTTTGGATTCCTATATACCAATACATAAGACATGTCTTCATGAACAAATGTCGAATCAGCATGTTCCTTTCTCTTTTTTAGAATTTCCGCAGTTATCATAAAAATTTTATTTACATGAAGATATCAATAAAAAATGAAGATTTAAATTAATCATTTGTATTCCAAATTCCGGACACAGTCCGGCGGAATTAAAAGGCATCAACCTGTCCCGATCTAAATCGGGGGTGATCCCATTAAGTTTACGGTTGGGTTTGGGGATTGCGTTGGGAACAGTTGCGCCAGTGGAAGCCGATGAGGAGTTACTAATAATTTTTAGGATTTCGTTTTGTATGCCTTATCCTGATGATACGAATTTCATTTTTTGTATAGCGATATGAAATTCTGTATCTGTGTAACTCAAATGCCCTGAAGCTACCATCATTATTTACATGGTATTTATCAGGATTATATTTTTCAGGATGTGCAGTTAATTTTGATATCTCTAAAAGAATATTGTTTCTAACTTTTTCTGCGTTTTGAGGTGAATCTTCTTCTATGTATTCTACAGCCTTAATCAGCTGGTTGATGGCGCTCTTATTCCATTTAATGATTAAAGACATGCTTTATTTTTTGCTGAAATATTTTACCACATCTTCATGCAGAATAAAATCTCCGGCTTCTATTTCGGCATCGGCTTTTTCAAGCTCAGCCGTATAAGCTTCCAGAGAAAGATTTTTATTGCCTGATGGTTTAGCTAAAAAATCTTTAAGCAATTTTATAAACGATATTTTTTCCTGCTCATTTAAACGGGTAAAATAGTTGTGTAATTCCTGTTCTAATGTATCAGCCATAAAAAATAATTTATCTTCTATAAAGATAAAATATATTTTGAGTTATTAATTAGTTGTTGATTGATAAAAACGAATAACGGCGAAGAAGCATCTCTCCGCCGTTGTTGGTGTTCGTGTCGAAGGTAATGAAGCCGGGCAATCACCAATAACACGGCATACTGCTATTACCATTTAACTCCCACTCCTGATCTTTTTTGAGCTGCCGCTGTCTGGCCTCCCGGCCAACAGCGATTTACATTGAACTGCTTTTAATTTTTATTTGTGCAGTATGCTGCTGCTTTGCCGTTGGTCGGGAGACCAGACGGCGGCGCATGCTGGTGCGCCAGTGGGCTTGCGAAAGATTTGGGAACACCTACGGCGGCGAAAAAACCTGCCTGTCGGCAGGCAGGTTCCGGACACAGTCCGGCGGAATTAAAAGGCATCAACCTGTCCCGATCCAAATCGGGAGTGATCCCATTAAGTTTACGTTTGGATTGGGTGATTTCGTTGGGAACACTTGCGCCAGTGAGGGATTTCGTTGTGAACATTTGCCCCAGTGAGGAAAGGCTACCCTACGAATATTCGAGACATTTGTTTGATTCCAAAAACATCTGACGGTATATAAAAGCTATCACAATCTTTAATTGATTTTAGATTTTTTTCAAGAATTTGATTATCCTTAAGCTGATAATAGTCAATTAAGTTTTGCCTAATAATATCTCCATTTGGATCTTGAATAAATATTTTTTTGTGAGAAATTATGGATTGTTCCAAGTACGATAGATCTACTAACCTGTTGTACAAAGGAAATGTGTAACCAATTATAACAATATTGCTGGAGCCATCAATGACTAACTTAGCAATTGGAATTAATTTATTTTCGGATTCCCAAGCAAACTTTAAAAGATTGGAATCATGATCTATAACCATATCATCAAAATAGTCTTCTTTAATTATACTAAAAATCAACTCATTAATTTGAACATTCGTTATAGTTGTTAAGTTATTTATTTCTGACCTATAAAAATATCCGTTCATGTTGATGATAGTGAAGTCTTCTTTGTACTTCCATACACCTCCACCCTTATCAATACTGCTTAAAAAGCCTCCAATAGTATTATTTGGTGCTAAATAATTTTTTAAACTCATTAATAAATTCAAATCATAATTCCATGTAAGAAAATTCACCTTACAATATGGTTGAATAATTCCTTTCTTAGGTACTAATAATCCTGCAACAAGAGCATCATATCTTTTATCTATTTTAGATTTTTTTATAAAATCTCCTTCCTGTTTTTCGTTTATATCATTTTCTGAAGCATTCCCATTTTGAATTGTAGCACTTTCCCAAAGGAAATAGATGTTCAAAACCTTTTTATAAAGATTAATTCTAGCATATTCTTGGGTATGAAAAAGTTTTTTGAAAAAAGTATCAAATGATTGATGCGAACTAATTTCCTTATATAAACCAAGACTAAAAGAATGAAGTTTTTTTATGTTTTTTGAATCAGGAAAAGAAACATCTGGATGATTAATTAATTCTCCCATTGACTTAACGAAAAACATAAAACGTCTTGCAAAGTTTTTTACTAGGGGTACAGATTCATAACTAGCACCAGCTCCCAGTATATAAGTCAAGTTTTCTTTTTCTTTCATAAACAATTGTTTTACCTATTAAAAAAGCCCCTGCATTTCTGCAAGGGCTTCTATTTTAAGTTTCTTACTTCACTTCCTCAAAAGGCACATCCTCCACTTTACTTTCTCCACTACCCTGCTGTGGTTCTGCGTCAGCAGCGCCACCACCTGGTTGTTGTGCACCAGCGCCATCCTGTGTAGCCTTGTACATATCTTCGCTGGCGGCTGTCCAGGCGGCATTCATTTCTGCCATGGCAGTGTCAATAGCTGCCAGGTCCTGCGTTTTATGTGCTTCTTTTAATTTGGTTAAAGAGCTTTCAATAGCGCCTTTTTTATCGGCAGGTATCTTGTCGCCGTATTCCTTCAGTTGTTTTTCCGTCTGGAAGATCAAGCTGTCGGCCTGGTTAACCTTGTCAACTTTTTCCCTTTCTGCCTTATCAGCCGCTTCATTGGCCTTGGCATCATTCTTCATCTTTTCAATTTCTTCCTTGCTTAAGCCGCTGCCGCTTTCAATGCGAATCTTTTGTTCTTTACCGGTGCCCTTGTCTTTTGCAGTAACGTGTAAAATACCGTTGGCATCAATATCAAATGTTACTTCTACCTGCGGTACGCCACGTGGTGCAGGCGGTATGCCATCGAGGTTGAACATACCCAGGCTCTTGTTCTGGCTGGCCATCGGGCGCTCACCCTGTAACACATGTATCTGCACACCCGGCTGGTTATCGCTGGCGGTACTAAACACTTCTGATTTTTTGGTTGGGATGGTGGTGTTGCTGTCTATCAGCCTGGTCATTACACCGCCCATGGTTTCAATACCGAGAGAAAGTGGTGTAACATCCAGCAACAATACATCTTTAATATCGCCGCTTAATACCGCACCCTGTATGGCCGCACCTACTGCAACAACCTCATCGGGGTTAACACCACGGTTTGGTTTTTTACCAAAGAATTTTTCTACTATTTCCAGCACCTTAGGTATACGGCTGCTACCACCTACCATGATCACTTCGTCAATTTCACTTGTGCTCATGCCTGCATCTTTCAAAGCAGCTTCGCATGGTTTTAAGCAGCGGTCGAATAATTTATCGGCCAGGCTTTCAAATTTTGCACGGGTTAATTTTTTAACCAGGTGCTTGGGCACACCATCCACTGCCGTTACATAAGGCAGGTTTATTTCTGTTTCGGTGCTGCTCGAAAGCTCAACCTTTGCTTTTTCTGAAGCTTCTTTTAAACGCTGTAAGGCCATCGGGTCTTTACGCAGGTCGATAGCTTCATCATTTTTAAATTCATCGGCCAGCCAGTCCATGATCACTTTATCAAAATCATCACCACCTAAGTGGGTATCACCGTTGGTAGATTTTACTTCAAATACACCATCACCTAACTCCAAAACCGAAATATCGAATGTACCGCCACCAAGGTCGAACACGGCAATTTTATGATCTTTGCCACCTTTATCCAAACCATAAGCCAGTGCAGCTGCGGTTGGCTCGTTCACTATACGGCGAACGTTAAGGCCTGCAATTTCACCTGCTTCTTTGGTTGCCTGTCTTTGTGAATCATTGAAGTAGGCGGGAACGGTAATAACCGCATCGGTTACTTCTGCACCCAGGTAATCTTCGGCGGTTTTCTTCATTTTCTGCAGTACCATAGCGCTTATTTCCTGCGGGGTATATTGGCGGCCATCTATGTCAATACGTACGGTATTATTGTCACCTTTTACCACTTTATAGCTCCAATGACTGATCTCTTCTGTCACTTCATCAAAACGGCGGCCCATAAAACGCTTCACGCTGCTGATGGTGTTGTGGCTGTTGGTAATGGCCTGGCGCTTGGCAGGGTCGCCCACTTTGCGTTCGCCATTTTTAAGAAAAGCCACTACCGACGGGGTTGTACGGCGGCCTTCTTCGTTGGCTATTACCACCGGCTCGTTGCCCTCCATTACGGATACACAACTGTTGGTGGTTCCTAAATCAATTCCTATGATCTTTCCCATGATATAATTTTTTGTTTTATTACTTACGGAAGGGCAATGATTATGCCAAGGGGTGGATTAGTGAAATTTTGGCAGGCTCAGTAGTTTATCCAGATGGTACTGTCTTTTATATAGGGTATTTGCTGGCCGTACCGGCTGTTAAAAAGGTAGCGGAAAAAATTTACCCCGCTTCTTGAATTGCCGAAGGGGATGGTATCATTGCCGGGCAGTCTTACCGCACAGAGATTGTCGAAAGCAGCGGCATAATATTTTTTCTGGTACTCGTAATTTCTAAAGCCATGATCGCTCATGATAACAATGATAGCCCCGGGATCTTTAATCACAATTTCATTGGTGATGGAAGTGATAACTGAATTGGTGTATTTTAAATACGGCAGAAAATACCGGGTATCATTTTCATTCTTCCAGGGCAGTTGCCCGGTCTTATTGATGGGGGTGCCGGAACTGTCGCGGAAATAAGGCGAATGTGGCATAACCAGGTGGGCATAACAGAATGTTGGGTTATCGCTTTTTTTAGTAAGGCTTTGTTTGAGCGTGGTCTCAATATACCGGTTGGTGGTATCTGTTTGAAAGATGGGTTCTTTAAATGCGAAGGCGCCCTCCAGTATTGTTCCTCTGAACTTCCAGCCGATATGCCTTATGAGGCGCTTGTGCAGCATTTTTGCCGTGAGCACTTTGGTATGAACCGGTAAAAAAGAAATTTCCGGGTTGACAGGGCCCTGCTTACCTATATCAAAAATGGAAAGGTTCTGAAACCGGTATCCCATTTTTTTATAAATGGAAAATACTTCGGCCTTTTTTATTTCAATGAACCTGTTGCGGAAATCCTGCTGGTCCCTCAACTGGTGTTCATGTTCATAATTATTGTCAACATACTTCATGTTGAAGATTGACGACATGCTGAAAATGGTGAAGTTGTAATTTGAAATGGCCGGCAGTACTTTAAAACCCTTGTTCTGCAGAAAACTGTACAGGCTGTCGTTTTTGTAACCAAACTGCGATTGCAGGCTTGCATAACCGGGGTACCCGTCGAACAGCAGGTAATATACATTAGGTTTGTCTTTTACTTTTGAAAGATCGAAGGCTATATTGGCACTGCCTTTACTATGAAAGAAAGATTTGCGCAACAGCAGGGTGGCATCCAGCAAACAGTACAGGATGAGCAATACATTAAGGTACAGGAAGATCCTGGGGCGGATCTGCTTTTTTTTCCTGAAAAGAAAGAGGAGGCCAATTATACTGAGCAGTAAAAACGGGATCAGCACAGCATACCTGTTTAAAAACGAAAGCCATTTAATTTCATTCAGCCAGTCCTGCAGCGCCCCGAAGAAAAGGTAAAAAAGCCCGGCATAAAAACAAATGAGTGCGGCATCGGTTCTGTTTCCGGTGATCCATACTAAAAGTAAAAATAAAAGCCCCAGTGCAAGGCTGATGTATAAACCGGTTACCACCGCTTCTGAAAAATAGATCACCCCAAAATTTTCGAGCCCGCCGTGCAGGCAAAAGAAAACCGGCAGCAGCAAAAGAAAGAAAGGGATTTTTTTTAGCCGGTTCATGGATGTGCCTGTTTAAAAGCGTTTTCTTCAATTATAAAAACAGTGCTGTCTGTTACATACGGAAAATGCTGGCCGTAGGCTGTATTAAAAAAATACCTGAAAAAATTCACATTGCTGCGGGGCAGGTTAACCGTATCACTTTTGGCTGCAGGCATTTTTACCATGCAGATATTATCAAAATTATAAGCGTGGTAACCGCCGGGGCTTTTGTAATCGTAAAAGCCATGATCGCTCATGATGATGATGATGGCTGCAGGATCGGCTGCGGTAATATTTGTTACAAGGCGCTGCATTACCCGGTTGGTATATTTAAGGTAAGAAAGATAGAGGGGTTTATCAGAAAGGGCTGATATTTTTTCCGGAGCATTCAGGTTGCCGCTGCTGTCGCGGCAATACTGGCCATGCGGCAGAAAAAAATGGGCATAGGTAAACACAGGCTGCGGGCCTTTTGCTGCGGCTGCCTGCAAAAGTTTTTCTTCCACCAGTTTATTATAGGCATCATCTTTATACAGGATATCTTTTTTAAGAAAAGGCACCTGAAATTTTCCGGTAACAAACCACCAGCCGATATCTTTCAGCAGGCGCTTATGAAATATTTTATGGGTAAGCAGGGCGGCATGTATCGGAAACAACCCGTTGGTTTGTGAAAGGGCCGGGCTGCCTTTAAAATCGAACATGGAAAAGTTGGCCGTTTTATAACCCATTGATTTAAATATGGCCTCAACCTGTGCATTCCTTATTTCGCCAAAGCGCTGCTGCACATCTTCCTGGGCAATCACCTGGCTGTTATGGCTTCCGGCAACATACTGCATGTTTAAAACAGAAGACATGCTGTAAGGCGTAAAATCGTAGTTAGAAAAAACCGGCAGTATGTTAAACTGCTGTTGCTGCAAAAAAACATAGAGGCTGTCGTTTTTAAAACCAAAACTGTCCTGCAGGCTTTTATACCCGGCATACTCATCAAACAATAAAAAATAAACATTGGGTTTTGCTGTTACTTTTGATTGGTCAACATTCAGTGTAGTGGCTGCAACAGGTTGCTTATAATTCAGATGCTTAATTACCAGTAAAATACCATCAGCCAGGCAGAATATGATAAACAGCAGGTTGAGGTAAAGAAAAATTTTTGGATGAAGCTGTTTGTTTTTTTTAAGCCACCAGGCAACTGCTATGTTAACAAGCAGCATAACCGGCAGCAGTACCGTATAAGAAGCCAGCAATTTTAAGAACGGGGTTGTTTTAACAAGATCGTGAATGGCGCCAAAAAAAAGATACCAAAGGCTTATAAAAAAAACGAGCAGGGAAGCAAACAAAAAATTCCTGCTGAAAAAAAATACCAGGGCCAGCAGCACAGCCATGCCCAGTAAAATGCCAGCTCCCGCCTGTGCCACTTCGGCCGGAAAAAGGTAGCCGTAATTTTCAACACTGCCGTGCAGGCAAAAAAACAGCGCCAGTAAAAAAAGAAAGAAAGGTATTTTTCTCAATAACATGTTTCATCAAAAATAAAACCTTATTCAATACAAGGCTTTAATAATTGAGTACAACAGAACTGTCTGCCAGGTAAGGCATATTTTGTGCAAAGGCGGAGTTGAAGATATAAGGGAAAAGGTTTACCGTACTTAAGCTGTTTTTTAGTTCTGTTTGCTTTTGCGCAGGCATACGAACCATACAAAGGTTATCAAACCGGTAAGGCTGGTGAAAAGCAGCGCTGTTGTAAGAGCGGAACCCGTGATCACCCATTACAATAACAATGGCCTGTGGATGATGGGCGATAATGGTATCAACCATGCTGAAGAGGCGGCTATTGACATACTTTAAATAAGAAACAAAAAGCGGCTTGTCCTTCCAGGTGGTATGATCTTTTATTTTCCCCATCGGGTTTTTATTGCCCAGGCTGTCAAAATAATAAGGCCCATGCGGCATCATAAAATGGGCATATACAAATTGGGGCCTGCTGTTTTTATCCCTTGCAGCTTTTATCAGCAGTTCTTCGGTCAGTTTGTTGTTTATATCATGCTGGTAAAAATCACGCTGCCAGAAAGAAAGCAGTTTTATCCTTCCGCCAACATCCCTGTGCAGCCTGTTATGGAATATTTTATCGGTTAACAGTGCAGCATGTGCCAACAAAAAAGAATTTTTATTGGTAACAGCCGGCTGATCATCCACCTCAAAAATTGAAAAATTCCTGATATCGTAGCCCATTGATTTAAATACCGGCCATATGGCCGCATGGTTGATCTCGGCTCCCCTTTTCTGAAAATCCCGGGGTTGAAGGCGGAGGTTGTCAAAATCATCTTTTACATACTGCATATTGAACATTGACGACATACAGAAATAAGTAAGATTGTAATTGGCAAAAAAAGGAAGGGATTTAAAGGATCGTTCTTCCAGGTAAGTACGCAGCCGGGCGTTTGAAAAATTAAAACTGTCCTGTAAACTGGTAAAGCCCGGGTAGCCGTCAAAAAGCAGGAGATAAACATCTGGTTTGCCGGTAACCTTTGCTGTATCAAATGTAACGGCAGCAACCGGCTCAGCGGTTTTTACAAGAGAGGCTTTGGCCAGCAAAAAAATATCGGCAGCGCAATAAATAAACAGAAGCAGGTTTAAATAGAGCGTAAGTTTACTGTGCAGTTTTTTTTGGTACCGCAAAAAAATGATCCAGGCCAGTGTAACCAGCAAAAGCAGTGTAACAATAACCGGGTAACTTTTTATTAAAGACAGCATGGGTGTTTGCTTCACCAGGTCGTGCAGCGCCCCGAAAAACAAATACCACAAACTGAACAGGAAAACAATAAGTGATGCAAATACAATATTTTTTGTAAAAAGAAAAACAATACCTGTTAACAAGGCAATGCCCGCAAAAATATAAAGGCCCGGCAGGAGTATTTCGGTAAAGCGGATAAACCCATAATTTTCGAGCCACCCATGCAGGCAAAAAAACAGCGGCAATAACAATAGAAAAAAAGGTATTTTTTTTAAGCGCTGCATTATTTGCGTTTAAATAAAAATAAAACCCGGTTGGTGTTGCCTACGGGTGCTTCTTTCATCAGCTGGTATCGTTCAGTAAAAACAGACCTGAAATTTTCCAGCGTGTAGCTGTCAAAAATATCCTGACGGTGCTGCAGCAGTAGTTTTACTTTTTCATCGGTTTTGGGAACAAACTCAATGATAAGATATGATCCCATGGGCCGCAGCCACTCTGCTATCAGTTGCAGCGGCACATTGGCAGCAATGGCGAGATGATGGACCAGCGCCAATGCCATTACCAGGTCGGCTTTCAATCTTTGCGTTATAGATTCCCGCTCTGCATTGTTCCAGCCGGTTGCAGGTGATGGTGTAACTATATTATTTATCAGCGGCAACAGGTTGGTGATGCCCCCCTGTTTTATTTTACGGTACAATGCATTAATGCAATTACTGTCAGCGTCTGTGGCTATCACCTGTTTGCTTTCATCAAAAAGCAAACTAAAATGCCCGTCGTTGGCGCCCAGGTCAATTACTGTTTTAAAATCTATAAAGTTGCAAAAAGACCTGACCAGTTTTGTTTTGGCATCAAGATAATCAGTGCCCAGGATAGTATCTGTATAATAATCATCCCAGGTTGTTTTCACATTTTTAACTGACAGTTTTTGTACAAAACTTTCAAGACCCTTCAGCAGCAGTTCCATTTTTTTCCTGGAAAAATTATTTTCTTTAACCGGTTTTTGATTCTGCCTGCCGGCCCCCAGGGTCCTTTGGAAAAATTTTGCCTGCAGGTGTATGTGCAGAAAAGCGCCCATGTTCCACCGTGATCTTTTGGGCAGCATACTCACCAGCACATCTACCGGTATGCCGTTTGGATAAACAGTGAAAAGCCTGCCTGCATCAGGATAGTTATAATGCATCAGTAACAGCGGCCCCAAAAAGCATTCGCAAAACTGCCGGTAAGCGATCCAGGGTTTTCCTTCACTATAAGTTTCAAAAGAAAGTGTATCAATAAAAACCGGTTTGCCTTTATGAAACTGGATATTGAAAGGTGTTGCATCTTTCAGTATCATTTCCTTTTGTAAGGATATCAATGCTACCTGCAGGGTAAGCAGGGCTGCATCTTTCCACATATCAAAACTCCATTCGTAAGGATAGCTGATGAATGGTATTTGCGCTGGCAAAAGCACCTTCCCCTCTTCAAAGCCAAATTTTTGCAGGTCGTTAGTTTCGCTATGTACAACAAGTTTGCCTTTCTTTACCAGTTCATCATACAGGCCGCTATGTATTAATTGTGTGTACTGCTTTTCGTAAACGGGATGAACATAGCGGTAAACCATGCCATCATGGATAAAAACAAAACCACTTGTATCTCTATATGAAGCAGGATGTGATCTCATTATTCAGCAGGATCTTTTTCGTCTTCCTTTTTGGGCTTTTGGCCGGTGAAAAATGCCTTTACCCCCAACCAGAAATTTTTAAAGAAAAAGCTTACACCCAATACAGCAGCGATGATCATCTGCAGGATGTAGCTGCCGCTGCCGGGATCGATGTACAGAAAAAAGAAATGCATAAATGAACTTTAAAATCTACACGAAAGTAGTAAAACAAAATTACAGCTGCTAATAACAATTGCCGCCTGCGCTGTTACTGTTGATCAAATGCAGGATCTTTTCTGCAGCATCAGCAGAAGTTAAATAATATGCTGTGGTTTTATTTACGGTGATGGAATAAAACTTACCTGCAAGCAATTGTTTAACGGCATGGATGGCAGGGGCGCTGATATTTTCCGGGTATGCATCACTAACGATCAGCCAGCCCGGCTGCAGGTTTTTAAAAGCATCCTGCTGCTGATATGCCCGGAAGGGTTTAAAGCCTCTCTGAACTGTATCAAAATTCACAAACAGTTTTACTGTATCAAACTGATCAATGAGTGAATAATGCGTTTTGGTATCGTTATTCAAAAAGTAATATGCCTTACTGCTGAAATTTGTTTGCCCGTTTATTTTTTTATGCAGGCTTTTTAATCCATTGTACCCATCGTGTGGCTTTTTATATACCGGGTAGGCTATACCAATGAACAGTATTAAAGGTATGGCTCCATAAAAAAAGAAGTACCGCATTTTTTTCTTTAAAAAGATATTTATGAAGAAACCCAAAGCCAGCAATGCATTGCACAAAACTGCCCATTTATTATAAGGCATATAAAAAGAACAAAGGCCGGTTACCAATGCAAAAACAATGCTGCCGGTAATGCTTATCGCTTTTACATGCTTATCATCCTCCATATGCTGATGCAAAAACCCCGCAAAAAGTATTGCCGTAAAGGGGAACAGGAAAAAGAACTGGCGCATATCGTGGCACAAAGGCACATATGGAAAAATTGAAAACGGGAAATACATTGCCAGTACCAGAAGTGAGATGAATGTAATTTTCCAATACCTGGTGAAGGGATCTGCCCCCTGGCTCTTACTGCAAAAAGCGGCAGTTAAAAATAACAAGGGATAAGCTCCTGATAAAACAGCGGCCAATGGAACGGTTACAGTAAGCCGCTTTATCATTTCTGCCTGTGGCAGGCATTGGTAACTGCATGTATTAAAATACGCTGCATTTTTTATCTGCACCAGGTGAAAAAAAGCGTCGCCGGTATTGATGTAATAAAAAAACAAATAGCCTGCACCCCCCATACAAACAGTAATTGCAAGGGCAGTTATAAAATACCGGGATAGTTTTTTTCTGAAAAAAAACAAAACAAACGGCAGCGCTGCATAAATTAAAACAATACTTTCTTTTACAAACAAACCGGCAGTAAGTAAAATGCCGGCTATTGTGCCTGAAACCATCTTTTGCTTCAGGGATATTTGTTCAACATTTTTTTTTATCAATAAAAACACCAGCAGGGCGGTCAATGCAATATATACATCAGGCAGGTTACCGAGTGTTGTTCTGGTTACAACAGGGTTAAAATATATGAGTGAACTGGCAAGAAATACGGTCCTGATGTTCTTTTGCAGACCGCATTTAAAACAAACAACATAAGCCAGTAAGATCAATACAGATAAGGAGGGCAGGCACACGGTGAAATCATTGATGCCCAATAACCTGAACCAAAGGGCCTGGTAAAGCACCGGCACTGCCCTGCCGGCATAAATATCCTGTGCAAAGAACATATCGTACCTGCCGTTTAAAACATGGTTGCTTAAAAACGCATAGTGCAGGTCATCCGAGCCCTTAAAACCATAGAAACTAAAATACCGGGCAGCCAGCATAAGTATTGTTACAGAGCAAAATGCCGCTGCTGCAGAAAATTCTTTTTTATACAATGGCTTAGCTGCTGAAAGACCGATCATCTTCTTGTAAACAATTAATGATGCAAAATACACCTATCTTCCTGATTCAATACATTGGAAACACTAAAGGAACAGCGCTTTTGATACCGGAGAAGCGGCTAATTAATCTTATCATTACCCTCTTTACGGGTTCTGAAACTAAAATACTTTTGGCTGAGAAAACTGATGGTAACAATAATAACTGTAGTTAAACACTGGCTGAGAAATGGCCACCAGCCAAAAATTTCTACAAATATTTTAAGGATAAAATAGTTGAGCGCAAGATTAAGCACAAAAGATAAGCCATACCGGAAGAGTTGTATCCTGCCTCTTAAATGTGAATCAACAAATACCACATAACGCATTAATAAAAAACCCACCACAAAATTCACGCAGAACGAAATGAAGAGGGCGGCATTGTGTGGCTTTAAAGTATAAAATCCCAAATCAACATTCCGGTGTTCAAAAACAAACACCAGTAATATTTTAAAAAGAGCAAGCCCCAGTACAGTATTGGCACCCCCGCAGGCTGCATAACGGAATGTTTGCTCCGGCATAAACCTGCGGAACGGCGGGTAGAAAAAATCTATGAATGCTATGATTTTGTCCTTCGGCAATGAAATTTTGAATTTTGAATTTTAAATTTTGAATTAATGGTGCATTGCCTTCATTCAAAATTTAAAATTCATCATTTATAATAATTAGCTATAGAGTTCTGCTCTTGCTTCTTTCACCCTTTCATCTTCCAGGTACTCATCGTAGGTCATCAGTTTATCTATCATCCCTTTGGGTGTAATCTCGATGATGCGGTTGGCAACCGTTTGCATGAACTGGTGGTCATGCGTGGTTAATAATATAACACTGTTATAGGCCACCATATTGTCGTTGAAAGAAATGATACTTTCCAGGTCGAGGTGGTTGGTTGGTTCATCTAAAATCAACACGTTAGGGTTCTGCAGCATCATCTTGCTGATCATGCAACGAACTTTTTCTCCTCCGCTCAATACATTGGTCTTCTTTAAAATTTCATCCCCGCTGAAAAGCATTTTGCCTAAAAAACCACGCAAAAAATCTTCATCCACATCTTTGGTACCCGGTGGCACATACTGGCGCAGCCAGTCCATCAGGTTCAGTTGGCTGCCTTCAAAATATTCGCTGTTATCGTTGGGTAAATAGGCCGTGGTAACGGTTGTACCCCATTCGTAGGTTCCGCTGTCGGCTTTCATGCGGCCGTTGATTACTTCAAAAAAACTGGTAAGCGCAATCGGGTCACGGCTAAGGAAGGCGATCTTATCTCCTTTCTGAATATCAAATTTTATCCGGTCGAAAATTGTTTTTCCTTCCAGCGTTAATTTAAGGTTATCAACTTTCAATATCTCGTTACCCACTTCCCTGTCCTGCTTAAAAATAATACCCGGGTATTTACGGTTGCTTGGCTGTATCTCTTCAATAACTAATTTTTCCAAAGCTTTTTTACGGCTGGTAGCCTGCTTACTTTTAGAAGCATTGGCGCTGAACCGGGCTATAAAGTCCAGCAGGTCTTTACGCTTCTCTTCCATCTTCTTATTCTTATCGCTCATCTGCCTGGCCGCCAGTTGAGAACTCTCGTACCAGAATGAATAGTTACCGGTGTACACCTTAATCTTGTTCCTGTCCACATCGGCTACGTGTGTACAAACCGCATCCAAAAAGTGACGGTCGTGACTCACCACCAACACAATATTTTCATAATCGGCTAAAAAATTCTCCAGCCAGCTGATGGTTTCCACATCTAAGTTATTGGTAGGCTCATCCAGTAATAAAATATCGGGATTGCCAAAAATGGCCTGCGCCAGCAATACCCTTACTTTAATATTGGCAGCAATATCTTTCATCAGCATCTGGTGCAGTTCGTCCTTCACACCCAGGTCGCTCAATAAAGTGGCAGCATCGCTTTCGGCAGTATAGCCGCCCATTTCGCCAAACTCATGTTCCAGATCTCCGGCACGTATACCATCCGCTTCGGTAAAATCTTCCTTGGCATAAATAGCATCCCTTTCATGCATCACTTTCCACATCTTTTTGTGGCCCATCATCACTGTATGCAAAACAGAATGGTCATCAAACGCAAACTGGTTCTGGTTCAAAACGGCCATGCGTTCACCGGGCGTAATATCAATTGTTCCTTTATTTGGCTCTATCTCGCCACTGATGATCTTTAAAAAGGTAGATTTACCGGCGCCATTGGCGCCGATGATGCCGTAACAGTTGCCCTTGGTAAAACTGATGTTCACTTCATCGAACAAAACCCGCTTGCCGTAGGCCAGCGTTATATTATTTGCACTTATCATAGTTGTAAAAAAGAGCGCAAAGATAAGGGAAGCAGTTGGCAGTTGGCAGTTAACAGTTGGCAAAATTTACTAACCGTATGCACTCGATGCCAACTGCAAACTGTTACCTGCCCATTGTCAACTGCCAACTGCCAACTATCTTTGCCGCATGTCAATAGTCAGCATTTTACAAAAGAGTACCATCGAAAGCTTATCAGCTTTATATAACCAGTCCTTTACAGAAAAAGATTTCCAGATAAACCAGACCAAGCCGGAATTTGAGGGAGATTATACCGTTGTGATGTTCGCACTGGTAAAATCTTTGAAATTATCGCCGGATGCAATCGGCAATCAGTTGGGCGATCATCTTACCAAAAACTATCCGCAATATTTTTCAGCATATAATATTATTAAAGGCTTTTTAAACCTTACCGTTGCTGATGCTTACTGGCAGGAACTGCTGAATAAAAATTATAATGATATCTGCTACGGCAAAAAGGAAATGAACGGTAAAAAAGTGATGGTAGAATATTCATCGCCTAATACCAACAAACCTTTACATCTAGGTCATTTAAGAAATATTTTTTTAGGCTGGAGCGTTGCCGAAATTTTAAAAGCTAATGGTTATGAGGTAGTGAAAAGCTGCATCGTTAACGACCGGGGTATTCACATTTGCAAAAGCATGATAGCCTGGCACTTGTTTGCAAATGGAGCTACACCGGAAAGCACCGGTATCAAGGGCGATCATTTTGTGGGCGATTATTATGTGAAATTCAATGATGCTTATAAAGCCGAAGTTGAAAAACTGGTTAGCGAAGGAGTTGATAAGGCTACCGCTGAAAAAGAAGCGCCCATTATGAAAGCAACCCAGCAAATGCTACTTGATTGGGAAGATGGAAAACCCGAAGTGATGGAACTGTGGAAAACGATGAACGGCTGGGTGTATGATGGTTTTGATGTTACTTATAAAAACATCGGCGCCGATTTTGATAAAATTTATTACGAAAGCGATACCTACCTGCTGGGAAAAGATATTGTTAAGCAGGGCATGGATAAAAAAGTTTTTTTTCAGAAAGAAGACGGAAGCATCTGGATTGACCTGACAAATGATGGGCTTGATGAAAAGATAGTACAACGTAAAGACGGAACATCAGTTTACATAACACAGGATATTGGCCTGGCCCTGCAGAAGTATGAGCAATATGGCATTGACCAGAGCATTTATGTGATAGGCAACGAACAGAACTATCACATGAAAGTGCTGCAGCTCATTTGCCAGAAACTGGGCATGCCCAATGCCGATAATATTTATCATTTAAGCTACGGTATGGTTGAATTAACCAGCGGCAAAATGAAAAGCCGTGAAGGAACCGTAGTTGATGCAGATGATATAGTAGATGAAATGATTACCACATCGGCACAACACACAGAAGAACTGGGTAAGGTAAAAGATTTTACTGCAGATGAACTAAAGGAACTCTACAACACCATTGGTTTGGGCGCCATGAAATTTTACCTGCTGCGTGTTGATCCTAAAAAAACAATGGTTTTCAATCCCACTGAGAGTATAGACTTCCACGGCTTTACCGGGCCGTTTGTACAATACACTTATGCCAGGATAAAAAGTATTTTGCGGAAGCAGTCAGACAGTGGGCAGTTGGCAGTGGGTATTGACCAAATGTCTTCAAATTTATTGAAGCCAGAGAAAGACGTGATCGTTGCTGCAGAACAATTTCCTTTGATGATTGAACAGGCTGCACAGGAACACAACCCTTCAGTTATTGCAAACTATGTTTTCCATTTAGCTAAAACGTTCAACTCATTTTACTCAGAGCTTTCGGTTGCCAATGCTGAAACAGAAGAGAAGGAGCAATTGCGTTTGAGGATTTCTTTATTAACTGCAAATATTTTGAAAAGCGGAATGCAGTTAATGGGAATAAAAGTTCCTGAAAGGATGTAAATGGTTCTGTCATTTCGACGACAGGAGAAATCTGTTTTATTATTAGATTAGATGTCTCCTGTCGTCGACATGACAAAGGGTATCAAAACTTCGGCTCTACTCCCATCTCATAAAAGATAAAAGAATAGATGTCTGCCGTGCTCTCTATATTCTTTTTGGTATTGCTGGCGCCATGGCCGCTGTTGGTATCAATACGTATCAGCACCGGGTTCTTTCCTTTGTATTTTTCCTGCAATGTTGCAATATATTTAAATGAGTGAGCAGGCACTACCCTGTCATCATGATCGGCTGTGGTTACCATCGTTGATGGATAATTTGCCGATCCGCTGATATTGTGCAAAGGAGAATAACCATACAGGTTCTTGAAATTCTTCTCATCCTGTTCGCTGCTGCCGTAATCGGCAATCCAGTTCCAGCCAATGGTGAATTTATGAAAGCGGAGCATGTCCATCACTCCCACCTGCGGTATTGCCACCCGAAAAAGATCGGGCCGCTGGTTCATTACAGTGCCAACCAATAAACCACCGTTGCTTCCTCCACGTATTGCCAGTTTGGCGCTGCTGGTATATTTTTCTTTGATCAGGTATTCGCCTGCAGCAATAAAATCATCAAACACATTTTGTTTATTGAGCAACATACCTGCCTTGTGCCATTCCTCGCCATACTCACCACCGCCACGCAGGTTTGCCTGTGCATACACACCGCCTGCATTTAAGAACGGCAGTAATGTGGCGCTGAAACCTGGGTTCAGGTTAATGTTAAACCCTCCGTAACCGTATAACAAAGTAACATTGTTGCCATCCTTCTTAATCCCCTTTTTGCTGATAATGAACATGGGGATTTTTGTTCCGTCCTTTGATGTATAAAAAACCTGTTTGGTTTCATAATCGGCCGGGTTAAAAGCAACCTCAGGCTTACGAAATTCAGAACTTTTGCCTGTTGCAATATCATATTTATAAATAGTGGGAGGAAATGTGAAGGATGTGAAAACATAAAACAGGAATTTATCATCACGTTCCCCACCCATGCCGCTGCCATTACCCAAGGCAGGGTATTTTACTTCCCCCAGTTGTTTTCCGTTGAGGTCGTAAACATAGGTTTTGGTGCTCACATCTTTTAAATAAGAAACAAACAGTTTACCGCCGCCAGTGCCTGCACTTTGGAGGGGTTCTTTGGTCTCGGGAATTATGGTAATGGCATTTTTCAGATCGGGGTTTTTAATATCCACGGCGATTACTTTGCTGTTGGGT
>JAEUVU010000022.1 GCA_016786725.1 Ferruginibacter sp.
ACAGGCCTATCATATGGCCTATCAAATGGCCAAATCCATGGATAGCAGCTTATCCTCACAAAAGCTTTTATCCGATGCTGAATTTTATATCAGCAAGATAAACGAGGTACACAACCAGTATTCCATGCAGGGCCAGCAAAAGATCAGCTCGCTGGAAGCAAAGAAAAATGATGAAAAAAATAAACTGACTGCCGAAATAAACGATGCAACCCAGCAGGTAAACCAGTTACGCAGCCAGATGCAGGAGCTGGAAACACAGATCAGCCAAAAAAGAATAAGGCTTACTGCTGTTGACGGAGAATACCTGCCGCAGGAAAATACCATCAGGCAAAAGCTGCTTGCTAACGATAATGCCAAACAAATAAGCATCCTCAAATTAACCTCGGTAAAAGAGGGTATTCAAAAATTTGTAAAATAAAACCCAACATACAATGGTACAGGAAAGCAATAAAGTTCTGGAATTACCCATTCTTAAACATTTTTCTAAAGGCGAAATATCGCTTAACCCGCAAAACTGGCGCAAAGGCGAAAAAGGCATTGCAGCTATAGCCGGCCTTGTAATATTCGGCACCATTGCCTGGGGGCTTTATCAGTTTATTTTACCTATTGTTTTTACCTGGATAGGAAAAACACTGGGCGCCATAGCCGTAGCTGTGCTGGTGATTGGCTTTTTTATTTTACTGCCAGTAATTATCAAAGGTTTTAAGAAACTGGCAAGGGCGCTGCACAAAATGCTGATACGCTACGACCCCTTTGGCGAACTGGCCGAGCAAAAAGAAAAAATGGTGGAGAACCGCAACCGGTTTAAGCAGGCTAAAACAAAAATAAAAGCAATCAAAAGCAATATGGAGGCCGAATCGCTGAAAGCGGAAAAAGAAGCAAAAGAATACCAGGAGACCGTTGTTACCATGCAGAGCAAAGCAGAAAGCCTGAAAAATAAAATGACTGCACTGGATGCTGCCAAGGGCGCTGCTGCAAAAGAAACAGATGAGTATGTAGAGTTGCAGACAAACCTGATGCGTACTTTAAGCGAAGCACAAAGGGTTAGCCATATGCTTAACCAAAGTACAGGCCTGGTGCGTAAGTACGGAAGCCGTGCACACGTAATTGGTAAGCTTGACCGTAAACTGAATATGGTAGATACTGCCATGGAAATTAAAATCGCTGATTTTGATGTGAGCATTGATATGCTGAAGAAAGAATATGCTTTTGCACAGGCAGCCCGTGAAGCAACGGAACAGGCAAAATCGGCCATGCTGTTTACCAAAAGCTGGGAGCTGGAATATGCCCTGGATGTGGTTACCAATACCATTTCTATGGATATTGCCAGTACCAAGGAAAACCTGATTGATCTTGATTCTCTTACCAGCCAATACTCGCTTGACAGCGATGAACTGTATTCAAGATTGGATAAGCTGGCCGACCAGATCAAGACCAACAGCTATGATACACCCGAATCGCAGAAATACAACAATCCCAATTACAAACTTACCGGCCAGGATAAAATGGAAAGCGGTGGTTTTGGCGATATCTTTAATTCATAATAATCAAACGATATAAAAATGAAATGGTCTAAACTAACATTTTTCTCCAAGGCTCTTATAACCCTGTTGGCAGCCGGCTCTATTGGCGCCGCAGTTTATTTTCTTGCCCCGGGTTTAAGAACTTCTGAATCTAAAAAGCTGGAAAAACTGAATGTAGAAGATGGTGATGTAAACAATGTAACTACATCCGAAGAAATGGCCCTGCCTGGTACAGATGTATCCTCTGCTGTTTCATCCAAACCATTGATAAAGATTGCAGGCTATGCATGGAATGCACAATCGGGAATTATTGTAGCCAACGGCGGCCCCAAAACCACCACTGGCTCTTTAATGGAAAAGAACGGCGTAAACCTGGAGCTTATCCGCCAGGACTGGCTTACCGAGTTGCGCAACCTGCAGATGAAATTTATTGATGAGTTTGATAAGGGAACTAATTTTCCGAAAGAAGGCGCAGCCGGCATTATGATCATGGGAGATGGCGTTCCTTTTTACATCAGCTCGGCACAGCAGGCTATTGATGATAAATATGGTAAAGGAAAATACAACCTGCAGGTGGTTGGTGCGGTTGGCCTCAGTTATGGCGAAGATAAGCTGATAGGCCCGCCAAGCTGGAAAATGAACCCGCAGTCAATGAAGGGCGCACTCATTTCAACAGTGGTTGGCGATGGCGACTGGGTTGTTGCTGTAAATTATGCATTTGCCAATAACATCAAAGTAAATCCTGATCCCACAACATACGATGCAGAAGCCGTAAACTTTATTGCCTGCGCCAATGATGATTATATTGAGGCTTCCAAAGACCTCATCAAATCACAAAAAGAAGGGTTTACCATTCCGCTTAAAGAAGTTAAAGCAGGTAAACTTACAGGTAAAACAATCAATAAGAAAGTGGACGGCTGCGCCACCTGGACACCCGGAGACAAAATGGTTTTTGATGCATTAACAGGCTTTACTGATGTTGTATCTACCAAAGAATTCAATAACCAGATGGCAACAGCAGTTATCATGGTAAAGCAGTGGGCCGAGAAAAATAAAGAGGTGGTATTGAATGTGCTTAAATCATCTTACCAGGCCAGCAACCAGATGAAACAGTATGACAGCTGGAAGAAAAAAGCATCCGAAACTGTGGCTAAAACTTTTAACCAGGAAACCGGTGATTACTGGTACAGTATGTTTAAAGGCGAAAAAGGAGAAAAGAACGGCATTTCCTATAACATGGGCGGATCAAGGGTTTTTAACCTGGCAGATGCCAACCAGTATTTTGGTGTAACTGATGGTACAAACCGGTACAAAGCCGTGTACGACCAGGTTTCAAAATACCTGGCAGAGCTTAACCCCGCCGGTTTTAACCAGAATGTAAAGCGCATTGTACCATACGAAGAAGCGGTAAATCTTTCATTTTTAAAACAGGTTGAAAATATTGATGCAGGTAAAGCAGATGTAGCCGATTATACAAAGAAGGCAACACAACAGGTAGCATCCGGCGAGTGGCAGATTAATTTTGAATCGGGCAGGGCATCATTGAGGCCCGAAGGAAAAGATGTGCTTGATCAGGTATATAATCTTTTGATTCAGGCCGAAACTTCCAAACTGGAATTGTTTGGCCATACAGATAATACCGGTACCAAAGATGGAAATTACTCTTTGTCGAGAGCCAGGGCCGAAGCTGTAAAAAGCTACCTGATACAAAAAGGTATCCCTGCAAAACGTTTTCAGAAAATTGAAGGCATGGGCCAGGATGAGCCGGTTGGCGAGAACACAACAGAAGCCGGCAAAGCTAAAAACCGCAGGGTGGCCATTAATCTATTAAATTGATTTTTGCATGCTTAAAAAATGGTTCAGGCCCTTTGAAGCAGTTGATGTTAAACAGCGGCTAACCATAACTGCTGTTTGGGTAGTTTTGTTTGCAGGCTACTGGGTTATTGCATCGCAGGGCTCCAAACATCTTTTTCCAACGCCGGCGCAGGTTTGGGCAGGTATGCAATCTTTGTATGCCGAAGGACTGGTAGTGCATATCGCCAGTTCGCTGGGTCTTTGCCTGCAGGCAGCTGCAATTTCACTCCTCATTTCACTGGCAGTTGTTTATTTATCACCACTGCCGGCCATAAAGCCAATAGCGGTTTTCTTAAGCAGGTTACGGTACCTGCCGCTCACAGGCATCACTTTTTATCTTACTATACTTGTAACCAATGCACGTTCTATGCAGGTTTGGGTGCTGGTGGTGTTTATGAGTTTGTATTTTATAACTTCTTTGCTGGGTGTTTTAAAAGATATTCCGGTTGACGAAATTAACCATGCCCGTTCGTTAAAATGCAGCCGCTGGGAAATTTTATGGGAAGTGGTTATTAAAGGCCGGTTGGATTATGTGCTTGATGTGCTTCGGCAGAATTTAGCTATTATCTGGATGATGCTGGTAACAGTTGAATCTATATTAGTCGCCGCAGGCGGCCTGGGTGTGCTGATAAAAAACAGCGACAAATTTGCCAATCATGGCCGCATTGTAGCGCTGCAGATTATTATTTTACTGATAGGATTATTGCTGGACTGGGTTTTACAGGTAACCCGTAAAGGATTGTTCCGGTATTCAACTTATTAATTAACTATGGCAATTAAATACGAACAAAAGGATACAATACTTCATGTAGAAAACCTGAGCGTTGCATATGGGGAAAAGGTGATTATTTCCAATGTTAACTTTACAGAAAAAGATACTGTACGGGCAGATAAGGCACAAGGGCAGACCATTGCTTTTGTAGGGCGTTCCGGAAGGGGAAAATCAACTTTGTTCAGGGCGCTTACAGGACTGGAAGCGCCAACAACAGGCATGGTGCTGATTCCGGATTACGAAAAAAAAATTGTGAACGGGCAGCAGCCTGCTAAAAAAGTGAAAGAGGGAGATGTTGGTTTTGTGGATCAGAAATATACTTTGTTCAGGCATAAAACCATTTACCAGTCTTTAAAATTTGCCTGCCGCAAAACCTCGTTATCTGATGCAGAGAAAGAAGAAAAGATAAAACAATACCTGCACGACTGGGGTTTAGACAGTTGTAAAAACCAATATCCCAACGAATTATCGGGCGGCCAGCGGCAACGTACTGCAATTCTTGAACAACTCCTGAGTTCGGGCTACTATATGGTTTTGGATGAGCCATTCTCCGGACTGGATGTAGGCAATATACAGAATGTAAAAGATGCTTTCTGGCTCATCAACGACAGCAACGAATTAAATACGATCATCTTCAGCACACATGATATTGATCTTGCGGTAGAACTTGCAGACTCGCTGTATGTATTAGGCTATGGCAAAAACGAGAAAGGCAATCTTGTGCAGACCGGAACGGTTCTGAAACATTTTGACCTTAAAGAAATGGGCCTTGCCTGGCACGACGGGCTTACAAAAGACCATCTTGACCTGGTGAAGGAAGTAAAGGAAATTATGCTTGCCTCTTAAAAAACCGGGCGCACAATTTTAAAGAAAACATTTTTCCTGAAATCGTTCGGCTTAATATCATTTAGCAATACCGGCCCGTTGGGCCTTAATTCTTTTAGTAAGGGCGCAAAATTTGCTTCGCTTTTTGAATGCTGCAGCGAATCTTTATAAACAGTTACCAGTATCAGGTCGAAATTATTCAGAGAGTCTGGCTTTACCTCCAGCAGTTCGTACGATTTTATTATTTTCTTTTTTATGGCTGCATCCCGGTAAACCTTCCAGTTATTTTCATAATAAAATATGGCTTCTGCTTTTTTACCTTCTGCAGTTTTTACAAAGTCCATCAAAATAACTTCTTTGCTTTTTTGTGCAGCAGCAGACAGGGTTATAAAAGCGATACAACAGGTCGCAATAAAACGGATCATCGGGTTTCTTTTCAATTATTTCTTAAGGTTTTTCTCATACATATTGATCCAGTCATCAACTGTCATTTTGCTGCACAGTTCACCAATAAGGTCGTAGGGAATATTTTCCGGCTTCTTAAAACGGATACAGCTTTTGCCCATGTCTAATTTTCCAACACCGGCTTTTGCATATGCATCAGTAAACCATTTCAGCAATTTAGGATCGGCGTAAATACCCATGTGGTAAAAGTTGATGCTGTTTTTTTGCGAAGCCAGTCCTGCAAAAGGCAAGGGGTCTTTTGGATTACAGTGATAGCCGGCAGGATAGATAGAATGCGGCACACTATACCCCATCATGCCATAACCCATGCCTTCTTTAAATCCTTTGGGCAGGTTTTTTTTTATTACTTTCCTGAGTTTGTTCATCGCCTCCTGCCTTTCTGCCGGAACTTCTGATAAATACTCATCAACAGTATTTGCTTTCGATTGCATAGCAGTAAAATTTTAAGAATTTACGGGCCGGGCTGCAGTTGCATGTTCCAGCCATTGTTAAGCCTGTTTTTTATTTTACTGGAAAGTACAACATTTTTTAATGCCGTAGTTACTGCCAAAGTAGCGCCGCCTGATAAAAAACTTAAAACAGCAGGAATACTTACACCACCAATAATGGCTGTTACGGTACCGGTAATACCCACACCAACTATGCCGTAAATAATTTCACCGGCCGGCCTGAATTTGCTGTACAGCCTGAAACCGGTAATGTCGTGAATGTAAAATGTTTGCCCCGGTTTGCTTTTGCGGAATAATTTTTTGCGTGGAGAAAGTGTGATGGTGCTGTCGTTAATGGCGGTTACAATTCCTTCTGCTTCCTGTGGTTGTTTTAAATAACCGTTGTAGGCAAGGCGCACAAGGCCGTTTTGCTTGATAGTGACAATGCTGCTGCTGTCTGCTTTGGTAAAAACAATTTTGTTTTGGGCCTGTATTTGTGAGCTTAAAATAACAAGTATGCAAAGAAATAGTGCTTTCATTTTGTGTTAACTGTTTAAATAAAATAAGCAAAAGATGGTTACGCTATAACGAATTATTTCCTGGCAGTAAGATAAGCTGTAATAATGAAAATAAAAATCAATGCTGTACAAATAACAGGAGGGAAAAATGTAAAAGCCAACATGGCAATAAACAAAGCCCCGAAAATTATTATCTGAATAAACAGAAAACCCTTCCATAAATCTGCAGAAAGATTTTTATTTTGAAAATACCAGTTGAGCAATGCACCAAACAGGCATAATAATGTAAAGCAAAGGCTCAAGCCGGTAAATAAACTGGCAAAGCTTGGATTAAACCCCATGCCTGCGTCGGGTTTATAAGAATTTATCAAATCAAATAATTGCTTTTCTGTTTCGTTTGCAGGTTCGGGCTTCACAAAAAAACTTATTGAATGAAATGCTGCAGTTAACAACTGCAGAACAATGGTTCCCCAAATCCAAAAAGAGAATTTTTTAAACATGGCTGGTTGTTTTGGTATTGAAAGGTAAGTTAAAAATCAAGTATCCTGAAAAACTGTGGCCATGGGCCCATTTCTTCCTTATATTGTTTTGCCATCACCCTTGTAATCTGAGAGATATGTGTAAGATCATGTACAACCCAGGTGGCTAATAAATTTCTTAAAGTCACTTCGCCCAAAACAGGATGCATTCCTTTTTTGTCAAGATCATTTTCCATAAGGTTCAATGATCTGAACCAGTTCATATTTTCTTTTCTCAATACTGCAAATTCATCCAGTAATTGCTGTAATGATTTTCCTTTGCTTTCTTCATACTGTGCAAACCGGTCGTACTTTTCAAACATTTTAGTATTGCCAAACTCAAGTATCCTTTTCATCCTGGCTGTCCAGTCTGTTTTTTCGCCATGTATCAAGTGGCCCACAACATCATAGGGCGAAAAAGTTTCCGGCCCCTCGTTTGGTATTATCCAGTCATCCGGCAGGCCGCAGAGCAGTGCATTAAGAACCGCAGGTGTCCTGTCTAATATTTCGTATGATCTTTCTAAACTGTATCTCATTTCGTTTTCTTTTTAGATGCCCTGGCGGTTTGATTGTAGTCAAGCGCCAGTTGTATCCAGTAATCCAGTTTCTTTTTTGTGTTCAGCGCATCAATATCAACAAATACATAGCCTTTCATGATCTTACCGGTAAAGTCCATTGGGGTGCAGCCTTCTTTTTCCATCACTTCATCATAAAGGTCAGGATTTAATCTCACCATCAGCCTTTCACTTTCAACACCCACGCACATTTTATCATTTACCATAAAACATAAACCACCAAACATCTTTTTCTCTTCTGTGATCTTATGGGTGAGAGCAATCAATTCTCTAACCCTGTCTGCAAGTTTTTCGTTGTAAGCCATAAATTAATTATGAGGTTATTACACGTTTCAGGTTTTCATTTTTATTCCGGAGGTCTAATCCGCCTTCCAGTAAAGATTTTAGGTTGGTAAGATAAAATGTCCACCCGGTTTTACATCCCAGGTGCCATAAATGCCTTCCTTCATCTGTATCCGGAATATTATCCTGTATAAGTTCCACAATATTTTGCCCTTGTTCTTCTTTAATGTTTATGCTGCAATTGCCTGCACCACCAAAGCTGAATTTAAAAAAATCCTTTCCGTTGCAATCCAGTATCAGCCCATATTCTGTGGTTTCATCATCCCAGCCATGCCAGCGCCAGGTATAGCTATCCCCTTTTTGTACAGGTTCGTTACCGGCCCGTACATTTCCATCCGGACTTTTATATTCACTTAATCTTAAGAACCAATATTCCATGCCTTCCCTGGTTGCCCAGCACCAGTATAATTTTTCTGCAGGGACATTTATGTTAACCCTTACAACAAAATGAGTCCAGTCATAATTAGCCATAAACCTGGTTTGAGTTTAGAATTTATCTTTTTCCTTCCATTGCAAAAGCTTTACCGAAATTTTCTTCATTTGCTTCTTTACCAGTATCGGCATCTACCAGTATTTTCCAAACGCCTTCTTCTTTTTCAAGCACTACAAAAAACCTTCCGTAATAACTTCGGGGCTCTTTTCCTTCCTGCATTACTGTGCCTTTGTAATAACCGGTTTCCCAGGCCTTTGTTCCATTGCTGATCCTTTTGTCAAACCGCAGTTCAAACAAACGGCTGGTATTTTTTTTAACCGGGGATGAAGCCGGGGCTACCGGCGGAAAATATTTTTCATAATCTTTCAGTATTCCCCTGTCAATTTCTACCCTGGTTACCCTTTTGCTGTGTACGCTGCTAAACCCTTCAGTATTGCCTGATATGAAATGAGTGACAAAGGGTTTCCATACCTGTTCATTGATTTCATTCACCCACTTCAAGCTGTCGGTTTGTGCACTAGCAAATGATAAAACACAAACCCATATAGGCAGTAACAACATTTTTTTCATGATACAATATTTATTGAGGCACACTGTGTAAAGCAATTCTGTTTCCCTCTGTATCAATGAATACAGCCATAAAACCATACTCAGGAGTGATCTCGGTTTTAGGCACCATAATACTTCCGCCGGCTTCAGCTACTTTATCCAATACTATCTGAACATCTGGATTGGCATTCAGGTAGATCAACGGGCCATCCGTTGCAGATGCTTTGTGAAAGCCACCGCTGTCAACCAATGCTCCGCCAACCTGTGTCATCATATCATCCAGCGGAAACATCCGCATTTTAATGTTGGGCATATCCATGGGTATCATGGTAATACCAAAAATGGCTTCGTAAAATTTTTGTGCCCGGTTAATGTTTGTTGTTGGTATTTCAAACCAACTGATTGCGTTTTGCATAATTTTTAGTTTTGCCCCTAACCCCTAAAGGGGAATTAGAGTATGAGTGATATGGTTGCCTTTTTGTTTTTAAAGCCCCTTTAGGGGTTTGGGGCGTTAATGTCTTTTCCTTCTTTTAGTTTTAGGATAAACCCTTCTATTTGCTTTTTGGATGCATCATTGGGAGCTTGCACCATTGCTTTTTCTGCATGAAGAATTGCTTTTTTAAAATCGCCTTTGGCACTCCAACCACTCATTAATCCATTGTTTACTCCCCAAACATCGCCATATCTTTTTTGCGAAGCGGTAAAAACTTCCATGGCTTTATCAGTTCTTTTTTGTGTTATAAGCTGCCGCCCGTAAGCAGTATATTGATTGGCCGTGGCAATCAGCAACGCTTCTTCCATAGTAGAATCGGCCTGGGATGTTCTGCTTAATTTATCGTAAGCATTGGCCAGGTTACGCAGTGTAATAAAACTCTTTTGCCCCTGAAAACCATTGATTGCCCTTATGCTCCAGGCAAGCGCTTCTTCCAGGTTAATATTTTTATTTAAACACCATTGTGCCGCCTGCAGCATATTGTTGCTGTTAAACCCCTTTTGGCTGGTTACCTGCTCCCTCAATCTTGCCAGTACAATATTGTCCACATCCACCTCTACCTTAAACGGTACTGATAATTTTTCCCACTGCATGGCTATTACACAATACTTTTCTTTGTGTTCAATAAACTCATACTTCAGCCACTCCACGCTTTTGTCAAGCGCAACTGGTTTTACATTCACCCGCAGGGCATCGTACTTTTCTTCATAATAAAAGCTGCCCCATGCTTCTGTTTGGGCAGAAAATATAAGCATGGCATTATCAGCAGCCATAACCATGTGCAGGCCGTAACTGCCGGCTTTAAGGGGCTGACCTTCTATTTTTACATCATGCTCAAAAGTAATGACTGTATTTTCATTTGCACCGGCACGCCACGGCGCTGTGTTTTTATTGGTTATAAAACTATTTGTAGTAAACCCGTAAGGAACCACATTTCCATCGCCATAAATTTTGCCTTCCCGTTTGTTTACATCGGGGCGGCTGTATTTAATGGTAACAGAAGTAATGCCCACTTCTTCTGAAATGGTGGCCCGGGGGTTGCCGCCGCTGGGTGGCAGGTCCATCTGGGCATAAGAAAAATTTGCAACGCCTATTGCAATAAAAAACAGTTTAAGTTTTTTCATTTTTCGTTTTTAGTTGTTAATTGTTATACGATAGTTATAAACAGGCATTGTTTCAGTTCCTGTATTTTTAGAAATAATAAACCCTTCCCGCAGGGCACGTTGTTTTCTTTCTGCTGTTAATCTTTTATCATCTTCAAAAAGCAATTCGCCGGGAACGCCCCGGACAAAGTTGCCGTTTTTCCACACGCTGATATGGATATGTGCCGGAAGATCGCTATTGGGATATCCGGATGGCTGAATGGTTGTTATTTCAATTCTTCCATCATCATCTGTAACAACATAACCAAAAAGACGTGCATGCCGGTGATCTCCTTCGTTACCTGAAATATGAGCAGCAGTATCTGAGTACCAGCCTTTGGCTGAAGTCTGATAAAAGTAAACTAATGCGCCGGTTAAAGGTTTTTCATCATTATTGTTAAATGTGCAAACTACTTTTATTTTTTTGCCCGGCTCGGTATCTGTTACGATTTTAATATTCCTTTTACCGGCATACATTTTTATCAATTCCCTGAAGCCTGTTTGCGAGTGGAGGTACATATACTTTTCATCTGACAGTATATTACTGACGGTAACCTGCCTGCCCGTTAATACATTTTCCAGGTTTTTTAATACTTCATTTGTATCCTGCGCCGGCAAATTGCCCGGTAGAAAAAGCAATAAAGTCAAAATTGTTCTTGCAAGGAAATTCATTTTAAATTACTGTTTTGGCGCAATATCTGTGTTCCATATTTCACGATAAAGTTTCCATTTCCCATCTTCCTGTTTCCACAACGCTATAAATTTACCTTTATCAAAACTTCCACCCTTCCCATCAGGAAAATTGTATGTGCCTTCTTCCACTACCAGTTCTTCATTGCCATAAATATTTCCGGCAGGCAATTCAATCCTGGCTTCTTTATTTGTACCGTTCTGGTAAAAAAAACTGATTATGGAATCCCTTCCCTTTACTGCAGGCATTCCCGGAGAATACACTTCGGCATCCTTGCAATAGCGCTCATTATAAAAAGCGGTATCGTTTTTCATAAACCGGTCGCTGTAGGTTTTATTCATTTCCATAATATGGTTTTTAACAGCTGCCAGATCAAATGCCGCCTTATCCGCTTTTTCTTTATCAGCACATGAAAAAAGCAGGCAAACAACAATAAGTAATGATAAATATTTCATGGTTATTAATTAAGCTGGTTATTAAACAGGTTGGAATTAATTCTTTTTTCTTCTGTATTCCAAGTCATATTCAGTACTCCAGGTGGCGCCATTATCTTTACTTATTTCTCCATGTTGACGCAGTTTATCAGCGCTCAAATTGGTAAAGGTCATTTTTCTTATGGCCATTGTGTCTTTACTGAAAGCAAATGGTTTAGATGAATAAATGATCTGGTTATTTTCAAATTTACCCTGCATATATTCATTGGTGCCGCCAACATTATCAACCCAGGTTTGCTGCCATTGTTTGGTAGATGCGTTATAAGTATTAAAACTTTTACCAGCGTAACGTAATCCTCGTTGCAGCGAAGCGCTTGTCCATTCTTCAAAAATAACGCAACTGTCAAGCATCAGGCTTATTTTGCTGTCGCCGGCTTTATTTCCTTTGGGGCCAAAGGCTTCCCATTCGCCAATCCAAAAATCAAACTGGCGGTAAACAGGGTTGCTGCAGGGGAGTTTTTGTGCCTCCAGTTCAGCGCTAAAACATATTGCAATGATGTACAAGGATAATTTTCTCATATTTCTTTTTTCCGGCAAGACAATTTACAAGGCGCAAATGTTTCATTATTTATCCATCTATTTTTCCGTCTATCAATTACTTTACACAGCAATGTCCATGACCGGGTTTTTATTCTTCCTGTTTCAAAATAAGAAATTAAAATAAGACCCTTGCAATTTTTATGACAGGCGGCGATGCAGATCACTGCCTTTTCCATAAATATTTATTTTAGGTTCGTTGACCAATTTTTAACAAATGGATTGTGTAAACAGATTGCCCGTTTCATCCTATACACAAATTCAACTGTTATGCTTTTACTCAACTTATTTAAAGATGCCCGGTACTTCCAGATCATTTTTCAAAGCATATTTTTAAGCTATGGAATTTTTGTTTTGCACTGGCGAAACGAAAGCTGGTTATATCTTACCTATTTTGCAACAAGCCTGGCAATGCAGTTTGTTTGCGAATATCTTTTAGGCAAAAAGCATATCCCCTTTTTTCAAAGATTGAA
This sequence comes from Ferruginibacter sp., assembly GCA_016786725.1. Lineage (GTDB taxonomy): Bacteria > Bacteroidota > Bacteroidia > Chitinophagales > Chitinophagaceae > Ferruginibacter. Next base: position 12,633 of record JAEUVU010000022.1, read on the forward strand.
AAATGGGATTCCGTCCGTACTGATATCTTCCTTTGGACTAAGCCTTTTATTAAAAACAAATAATTGGCGGGTAGCGGTATTGGCCGCCGCTGTTTCCATACTCTCTAAATACATTATACGTATCAATGGCAAGCATATTTTTAACCCTTCGGCATTAGGAATTGTTGCTGCGGTTTTTTTAACGGGCAATGCATGGATAAGCCCGGGCCAGTGGGGCAGCGGAGCAGTAATACTGTTTGGTGTTTTGTGTTTTGGGTTTATTGTTACCACCAGAGTACAAAAGGTTGATGTGAGCATCGCCTTTTTAGGAACTTTTGCAGGCCTGCTTTTTTTAAGGCAGATCATTTACCTGGGCTGGCCCATGGATCATTTTGTGCAGGCCGTAAGCACAGGGAGCCTTTTGCTTTTTTCTTTCTTTATGATAACCGACCCTAAAACAATTCCCAACCATACGTTTGTAAGGATCCTGTGGTGTATTGCTATTGCAGCTGTTGCATTTTATTTAACTGCATTTAAATTCATGAATGGCGCCCCTGTTATTGTGCTTGTACTTGCACAACCACTCGTGCCTTTATTAGACAAATTATTCAAAGCCAGAAAATTTGAATGGATAAAGCCGAAAGGGTTTACACCTGAAGAAAAGAATTTTCTGCACGTAGTTTACTCAAGATCAAGCATGTAATTCCTTAACTCTAAAAATATAATTATGAAAAAGAAACTGTTCATCATCGGGGCTTTTGTTGCCATATCCCCGGTATTATTTTCCTTCTGCGGTTTTTATGTAAGCAAAGCCGATGGAACGCTGAAAAACAAAACCAGCCAGGTAATACTGGTTCGTGACGGCAATAAAAATGTAATTACCATGTACAACGATTTTAAAGGCGATACCAAAGATTTTGCAATGGTGGTTCCGGTGCCGGTGGTTTTGCAGAAAAGCGATATCAAAGTGGTTGACCAATCCATCTTTCAAAAACTGAATGATTACAGCGCTCCGAGGCTGGTGGAGTACTGGGACCAAAACCCTTGTTATAACTATGAAATGATGAATGATAAAGTAATGTCGGCACCCAGCTCGGTAATGCAGCGTTCTGGAAATAGCAGAGATGAAGCTGCAAAAAGGTCATCTGTAAAAATTGAAGCACAGTATATAGTTGGCGAATACGATATCCTGATCCTCAGCGCCAAAGAAAGCACCGGTTTAAAAACCTGGCTGAATGATAATGGATATAAAATTCCGGCCGATGCAGAAGAAGTGCTTGACCCCTACATCAAAAGCAACCTTAAGTTTTTTGTGGTTAAGGTAAATGAGAAAGAAAAGAAGAAACTGAACAGTAATTTTCTTCGCCCGATACAGATAACTTTTAATTCGCCCAAATTCATGCTGCCCATCAGGCTTGGCATGGCCAATGCAGATGGCGACCAGGATCTGTTGGTGTATGCGTTTACAAAAAGAGGCAGAATTGAATGTACCAATTACCGGAATGTGGAGATTGCCAGCAATAAAAAGATACCATTATTTGTACAAAAAAATTTTGGCGCTTTTTACGGCAACCTGTTTACCAATCAATGGAACAGGGAAGATGAGAGCGTGGCTTTTCTGGAATACGCCTGGAATGTAACACCCATTAACCAGATGAAATGCGACCCCTGTGTGGGCAATCCGCCAACTGAACAGGACCTGGTACAGAGCGGCGTTTGGTGGGTTGGCAATAAAGACTGGAATGATTACAGCGACCTGGACAATGAAGAAGCTGACAACGGCAGTAAGAATGTACATTTTACAAGGTTGCATTTTCGTTACAACCGTAAATCATTTCCACAGGACCTGATGTTTCAGGTAACGCCCAACACATTGAACTACCAGGCAAGGTATATCATCACCCATCCTGCCACCGGCGATTTTAACTGCGCTGCCGGAAAAAAATATTTACAGGATCTTAAAGCAAGAAGAAAAAAAGAATTGCAGGAATTAACTGTATTAACCGGTACCAACATTAATAACTGGCAGGAAGATGCCACTGCCAAAGAGGATGAAGAAACAAATGCAGCAGCACAATATGCCACTTTGTTACCACAGGTAAAAGAGGACATGGAAAATAAAGAAAGTGCGCCGGTTGGTATTATCCTGTTTGGTGCGGCTATGGTTGCCGGCGCCGGTTTAATGAGATGGAAAGGAGTGATATAAAACAGTTGGCTATACAGGTTTGGTTTTAGGTTTATGCCCCTGATCTTTATCGGGGGCATTTCTTATAAAATAAAAAGCCCCGCAAAATTAATTGCAGGGGCCTTTTGTTCGCATTCACCTTTAAAGCTACTTTAATTACTTTCCGCCGCCGGCTGGTGGTGCACCTCCTCCCGGCCTTTGCGGCCTTAATGAAGGTTCAATTTCGTCTTTCCACTGTTTGTATTGTGCTTCTGTATAAATGGCTTTTAATTTTACATCTCTTGCATCTGCCAGTTCTTTACGCTTGGCCATCATGGTTTCCCTGTCTCCGCCGCCGGCCCTTAGTTCATCCATGGCTTTTTGCGACTCGTTAACGAAATCTGTTATAATTGCATCTGATTTTGCTTTTGTTGCAGCATCAAGGTTTAGCGGAGCCATTTTTTCAATGGTAAATTTTATTCTTTCTTCCGGGGTCATGCGCTGTCCGCCGCCGCCTTGTGCTATTACAGCCGCTACACTTAACAAAGCTGCAAATGCTGTTAAAACGAGTTGTTTTTTCATTTTTAGTGTTTTAGATTTATTAATTAGACGATGGAGTTACTAAAAACCGTCGCTTTTATTTTTCAGATCTTTTTTCTTTAACTTTTCCTTCTTCTTTTTTTCTGCCATCATTGCCTCTTTTACTTAATACTTTTCCAAAAGTAGAGTCAAACTTTGGTAATTGAGCCGGTGTACAAAGCATTCTTATTTTTTTTATATGATTGAAGCTTCTTAATTCCATTATTTTTTGACCTGTTGCTGATCTTTCGGCAATAATATTCATGGCAGAATCGCTGAAGCCCGTGGCAGCCATTTCTTTAAATTGCTGTTCCTTTGTGGCCCGCAAGCTATCCATCATTTTTTTCATATTGCCTTTATGCCTTTCACTTAATGTATCATACTGCTGTAGCTGTGCAACATCAAACCCAATCTCATTCTTTAAAAAATTAGCGATCACGGTTTTCCTGTCGGGGCGTTCAGGTTTGGGTTCTTCTTTTTTCAACAATAAAAAAGATACGAGGGCAATATTTGCAAGCAGCAATATGCCGATGATGGTAAGAAAAACTTTGCTCCTGTTTTGTTTGTTTATCATTATGGTTGGGTATTATCAATATCATAAATAGGAGAGGCTGTGTAAGAAAGTTCATCGGCCTGGGTTTGCACAGTTTGTTCTGCCCTGTTATTTGAGTGAGATGTTTTATTCATAACCACCAGCACATTTAACAACACGATCATACACAGGCCTGTAAAAGCCACAACAGGCCTTGTTACAAGCCAGCCGGCCTTTTCCCATACAGAAGCCGTTCCTTTGTTCATCCGGGCATTGATACGGGTGAGCAGATAAGGCCTGGGCTCAGCACGTTGTGCATCATCCAAACTGCCCAGCGCTTCTTCTACCAGTTTATTTATTTTTTCCTGCCTGTTCATATAGCCTGTTTTATTGTTCAGGAATATTGTTGCTGTAATATTTTTTTAATTCTTTTCTCAAATTTGCTTTTGCCCTGCCCATCAACGATTCTACTGCATATAAAGTTGTGTTCATAATCTCTGCTACTTGCTGGTAACTCTGTCCTTCAAGCTTATGCAGTGTAAAAGCTGTTCGTTGCTTTTCCGGTATCTGCTTCAGGGCATTGAATAATTCATTCGCCCTTTCCTTTTTTTCCATCTTCACACCGGGGTGTTCAAACTCTGCTACCTGGATATCCACATCCTCATTACTGCCAAACAAACTCTGCACAAATCCAAAACGTTTTTTTCGTTTCTTTTTCTTTTCATGGTCAAGCGCTTTGCCAATTGCAATGCGGTAAAGCCAGGTTGAAAATTTTGAATCGCCTTTAAAAGAACTCACCGAACGGAACACCTGTATAAAAACCTCCTGCGCAATATCATCTGCGTCATCCTCATTTTGTACAATACCAAGCGCTGTATTATAAACCATTACCTGGTAATCGTCAACCAGCTTTTTAAAAGCTGCTTCATCTCCCTGCTGCAGTTGTACAACTAGTTCTGTTTGGCTCAAAAACTGTTTATTTAATCAGCCTAAATATAATTTAAAACGGCCGGTTTCCTCCGCCAGGGCCAAACATCCTGTCGCCCCTGTTCTGATTAGTGCTGGTATTTGCTACACCAAAATTTTTAAGGCTGTAGGTAAATGTCAGCATAAAATATTGCTGCAACACTTTGGTCTGGGCATCGGTAACCTCAGTGCCTGTTACAGTTCTTGTGATACTCTGGTTTTGCTTTAAAAGGTCGAATACTGAAAGTTTTAATTCTGCTGCTTTATTTTTCAGGAATTTTTTCCCGATGGCAGCATTCCATAACCAAAACCGTTGATCAAGGTCGCCGCTGTAAATATTTCCGGAAACATCGTTCTGTATAAACCATCCTTTTTTATTAAGCAAATTAACCTGTGCGCCAATAGCCTGATTCAGATACTCTGTAGTAGTATTATTGCTGTTATTTGTTTTAGAGTTATTATAGTTTGCATTGTAAGACAAATTGAAATCCACATACTCACTTATATTGCTTGCCAGTACTATGCCTCCGTTATATGTATAACTGTTTGTAAAGGTATTTTGATAATCTACCAGTCCCGGTAACCTTGAATAAGAGAAGCCGGCATTTATGTTGAAAGTGCTTTTGATAAATTTAAGCGGCATACTGTAAGTAAAAAATGTACGCAGGCTCCGGTAACCATCCAGGTTTACCGGTTTGGTAAACTGTGTGTTTGTATCTAAATACACTTTATTAATAATGGTATCCTTTTTCCGCAGGAAATAAGTTGCATTGGAAATATAATTGCTGGTGGTTTGCAAAAACAAATTGGCAAAAAAGCTTTTACTTGTTTTCGAATTGGTATAAGCATAACGGCCCGATAAGAAATGTGTGTATGATTGTTTCAGATCAGGATTACCGCTGCTTACATACAATGGGTTGCTGTTGTTTATCACATCCTGCAACTGGGTAACAGAAGGAAAATTAACTGATGCCCTGTAAAATACACGAACATTTACATTGGCATTTAATTTTTTGCGCCACATTAAATTAGGGAGCACATTGGCAAATGTTTGATCAACAAAAGACTTCGTTGGAAAAATGCGTTCGCTCTGTAATTTGGAAGCCTGGAAGTTTACGCCAAACGAAAGCTGCTCATCCCTGCTTTGCCCCAGCCGGTAATTTACGCCAACATTATTGGTGGTAATGGTATTATCAAAGCGGTTAGAGAGCGAAGTGTCAAACACGCTGTACTTTGATCCATCGTAAGAAAAGTTTTGCTGATCAGCTTTGTTTTTTTGTACTGATAAGTTGTAATCAAACTGTAATTGCCCTTTTTTACCAATGGGTTCTGTGTAGGCAATATTACCACCAATAGTTTGGCCGTTTGTATTGTTATCTATAAACCTGTTCTGCAAAGAATCATAGGCAAATACACCCAACGAATCATAAAAACGATACCTGCTGTCGGCAATTGATTCCCCATCATTCTTTGTGAAAGTGGTATTAAATCCGAGAGATAATGTGCGGCCCCTTTTTGCAAAAGCATGGCGGTATAGTATATTGGTTCTTATGTTAAACCCGTTCCTGTCTGAAGTGGATTTTGGAGTTATTGAATTGCTCACCGAATCTGCAATACCTTCCCATACGTTTTGTGATGAAAAACCATTGGAACTGTATTTTTGAAAGCTCACATTGGGAATTATAAACAGTGAATTGGATGAATCTATTTTATACTCTAACCGCATATTAAGGCGGTGATTGGTATTATCTGTTGCAGAGGTACTTTTCTGCAGGCTAAAACGGTTTTTAGGGTCGCCGAATGTTTCTGTGCTGATAACACTTTCATTATTATTGTGACTGTTGTTAAAAAAATAGCTGCCGGTAAGCGTTAATTTTTTATTGTACACATTGCTGAAGTTGATACCGAAGGCGTTGGTTTTACTGATACCACTTGATTGGCCAACATTAAAATTATCACCGCCGCCTCCAAAATTTCCACCACCGCCTCTTCCGCCGCCACGATTACCACCACTACTGCTGGTTACACCCAGCAGGTCCTGCGATGCAAAATTCTGCTGATTGATATTGTTGAAATTGGCTACAAATGAAAGCCGCCTGTCGCCCTTAAAAAAACTAACATTACCGCCTCCGGCATAACGGCCATCAGTTCCTGCGCCTGCATATATTCTTCCAAACTGGCCGTTTTTAATCCCTGATTTGGTAACTATATTAACTGTCTTTACTGAGTTGCCGTCATCAAAACCTGTTAGCTGGGCCTGGTCGCTCAATCTGTCAAATACCTGGATCTTATCAATAACCGAAGCCGGTAAATTTTTAAGCGCTGCAGTTGCATCATCTCCAAAAAACTCCCTGCCATCAACCGTTACTTTTCTTACCTGCTCACCCATGGCAGTTACCGTGCCGTCTTTACCCACTACCACGCCTGGTAATTTTTTTATCATATCCTCTGCAGTAGCATCCGGGTTTACCTTAAACTGGCCGGCGCTGTATTCGGTAGTATCGCCCTTTTGCCTGGCAGGTGCAGCTTTGGCCACAACGGTCACATCTCCTAAATCAGTTGCAACTTTTGCTAAACTAAAACTAAGTGGAGTAGTATTGCTTGCCTGCAGGTTAACACGCTGTTCAACTTTTTCGTAGCCGCTAAAGCTGATATTTAGCCTGTAGCCTCCTGCATTCAGATTATTGAAGGTAAAATTTCCTGATTTATCAGTAACCACCATTTTTGACTGAGATGAATCTCTGGCCGAAACAAGTTTTACGGTAGCGCCAACTACGGCTGATTTGTCGCCATTGTCGGCAACTTTACCTTTAAGTGATATGTCCTGTCCGTTTGCAATTACAGCCGCAAGGCTGAAAATTGCTGCTAATAGTACCTTTCCTGGTCTCATAAATTTTCTTTAGTATGCCATATTAGACGGCAGCTTTTAAAAAAACTGGCGGTGATAATAAAAATTTTTCAACCTTTTAGATCCGGCAATATCGTGCCAAAGCAGCGGTTGAGAGCTTATTTTGTCCTGTAACAGATAATCTTATAAAAGTTAAAATACCTGCTGGTTTGTATTTTTAAATTAACTTGCAGCCCTAAAAAATTAAATAGACGAATTATGGAATATGGCAAATTGGTATCAGTAACGGGCATGCCGGGCTTGTTTGAATTATTATCTTCAAAAGCCGACGGAGGTGTGGTAAAATCGCTGGAAGATAAGAGCACAAAATTTGTAAGCACAAGGGTACACCAGTTCTCTCATTTGGAGAGTATTGAGGTATTTACAACCGGCGAAAATGTGAACCTGGTGGATGTGTTTACTGCTATGACTACAAGTACCGAAAAACTGCCAGCCGAAAGTGATGCAGCTGCTGTTAAAAAATATTTTGAAAAGGTTTATCCAACCATGGATTTCAGCCGTGTGTATGCCAGCGATATGAAGAAGATGGTGAAATGGTTTGGCATCTTAAAATCCAATGAGGTGGAGATCAAATTATCTGAATTACCAGCAGAAGCAGAAAGTGGCGCTGTGGTAGAAAACAAACCAAAAGCTGTGGAAACAAAAGCTGTTGCTGTAAAAAATGCGCCAGCCAAAAAGATAAATACACCGAGGAAGATGGCATAATTTGGTTTCTGTCATTTCGACGATAGGAGAAATCTGTAAAACTGAAACAATGAAAGTTTCTAAAACCGTTTACTCCGTTTATATTTTAACCAATTTTACTAAAACAGTTTTATATATTGGCGTAACCAATAATTTGCAGCAACGACTTGTTGAACACTATTTAGAAAAAGACAATCCGCTTTCCAATTCATTTACTTCAGCATACAAAGTTATTTACCTGGTTTATTATGAGGATTATGACTATGTGAATGACGCTATTGCCAGAGAGAAAGAAATTAAAAAATGGCGAAGAGAGAAAAAGGATTATACTTATTGATAGTACAAATCCCGAAAGAGAATTTTTGAATAAAGAATTACTTGGTGAATGGCCTCCATCAGAAGCCTATCACAGAAAATATCAATAATGTTTTAGATTTCTCCTATCGTCGAAATGACAAAAAAAGCAACTCATGATTATGTACACAGCCGATATAAAAAAACTTCCCCGCCATTTTATACCAGCAGATTTTGTTATTACAGACTGGCAAAGCCTTGAACCTTTTTTTAAAGACCTGCTCGACAGGAATATTGAAACCAAGGCTGATCTCGAAAAATGGCTGCAAGATCAAAGTGAACTGGAGGCATTGGTTAGTGAAGATGCCTGCTGGCGGCAGATAAAAATGACCTGCGATACTGAGAACAAATCGTTGGAAGAAGCTTTTACTTTCTTCTGCATGGAAATTCAACCAAAGATCCAGCCGTTTGCTGATGCGTTGAACAAAAAGCTGGTTAATCACCCGCTTGTAAAAGACCTGGATGCTGAAAAATATTTTACCTACCTGCGCAGCATGCGCAAGAGCATAGAATTGTTCAGGGAAGAAAATATTCCTTTACAGGCAGAGCTTTCGGTAATGCAGCAGCAGTATGGTGTTATCTCTGGTAAAATGACTGTTACCGTGAACGGAACGGAATATACTTTACAACAGGCCGCCAAATTTTTGGAAAGCCCTGACAGAAATTTAAGAGAAGAAGTTTATCGCAAAATAAATGAAAGAAGATTGGTTGATAAAGACGCATTGAATGAACTTTATGATAAGCTGATCGAAAAAAGAAACCAGGAAGCCATTAATGCAGGTTTTGAAAATTATCGTGATTACCGTTTTAAAGAACTGGGCCGGTTTGATTATACCAAAGAAGACTGTTTCAAATTTCATGAAGCGGTAAAACAACATGTGTTGCCATTGGTAAACATCATCTATCAAAACAAAAAGGAAAAACTTGGGCTTGCTACTTTACGGCCCTGGGATATTGAAGCAGAGCCTGCCGGCATAAAACCTTTAATGCCGTTTAATACCAGTGATGAACTGATAGAAAAATCAATTGCCTGTTTTAACAAGCTTCGCCCTTTCTTTGGTGATTGCCTTACAAAAATGCAGGAGCTAAAGCACCTTGACCTGGAAAGCCGCAAGGGCAAAGCTCCGGGAGGATATAACTGTCCCCTGGCAGAAAGCGGCGCCCCTTTTATTTTTATGAATGCTGCCGGGCAAATGCAGGATGTTACCACCATGCTGCATGAAGGTGGTCATGCGGTGCATTCTTTTTTAGCGCATCCATTAGAACTGAATGGATTTAAAGAATACCCAATGGAAATTGCTGAAGTGGCCAGCATGGCGATGGAGCTGATGAGTATGGATGAGTGGGAAACTTTTTTTACAGATGCAACAGACCTTAAAAGAGCAAAAGAGCATCAGTTAGAAAGAGTAATAACTATTTTCCCATGGATCGCCATCATTGATAAGTTTCAGCATTGGGTGTACGAAAATCCTGCTCATACCCATGAAGAACGTACAATCAGCTGGAATGCAATACTGAAAGAATTCCAGGATGACATTATTGATTACAGCGGACTGGAAGCTTACCGCAGCAATAGCTGGCAACGCCAGTTACATTTATTTGAAGTGCCTTTTTACTACATTGAATACGGTATAGCACAATTGGGCGCTATCGGCATGTGGATGCAGTTTAAAGAAAATAAAGAGCAGGCGATGGATAATTATTGCAAAGCGCTTGCTTTAGGCGGCACCAAAACCTTACCTCAATTATTTGAAACAGCGGGATTGACATTTGATTTTAGCCCGGCAAAGATAAAGGTGTTGATGGAGTTTGTTCAATCAGAAATGAATCGCTGATTAGCTTGATTGAAAACCCGGTTTCGCAGATCAGATCCTTAAACTATGCATCATGCTAAAGTTTAAGGCATCAGCGAAATCAAAATAATTACTCAAATCTGCAATTATTATTATTTACATGCATCACATATCCCGCTTACCACTACATCGGTTTGCTTCTGCGTAAACCCTTTGGGCAATTTTACTTCAGGAATTGAAACATGCTCTAAACAGATCGTTTTATCACAAACATCGCAGATAAAATGCACATGGTTATCGTGGTGATGGCCTGCTTCGCAATTGTCTTTACACAATGCGTATAAAATAGAGTTATCAGTTGTTGGTATATTATGAATGATGCCTTTCTCCACAAATGTTTGCAGCGTTCTGTAAACCGTAACCCTGTCGTAGCTGCCATCGGTACTTTTTTCAATATCAGCATGAGCGAGGGCCCCTTCACTGTTTAAAAACAGTTCCAATATCTTTTTGCGGCTTTCTGTTACACTAAGCTGGTTTTTCTTCAGTATGTTGAGTAATGCTTCCATGATTTTTTAATTGGGGTCGCTGCTGAAACCGTTCATGAATCTTTTGCTGGTGATCTTTTCTTTCAGCAAACCTTTAATATCAGCAATCAGTTTATCAACTTCCTCATTATTCAATCCATCATAAACCATTCCACGTACCCTGCGTTGCTTATCCACCAAAGCAAAAAACTGTGTATGCAGAAACTGATCTTTTATTTGCATGGAATCAGGCTTTCCATTATCTATGCCATAACTCTGCCTGGCCATTTTATAAAGCGTTGCTTTATCTCCCGTAACAAAATTCCAATTAGGGTTTTGCATTTTTACTTTTGAGTTTTGACTTGTTGTATCGTATTCAATTTTATAAGAGCCATCGGCATTTCTTTCAAGTTTGCCATTAATCATTTTTGCTTCGTACGCTTTCAGCAACGGAACCGAATCAACTTCAGGCATACAGGTATGCGACAGGATCATAAAGTCCGGTTCATCTTTAAATGCTTCAAAAACCCGGCGCATGTTTGCATTCATTTTGGGGCATATGCCTTTGCATGTTGTAAAAAAATATTCAGCCACATATACTTTGCCATCCACTTCCCGCTGCGTAATTTTTTTTCCATCCTGGTTTACAAATGAAAAATCCGCAACATTATCAATCCTTATCGGCAGGTTTGATTTTGAAAAATCATAATCATTGAAAAGGAACAGATAAAAAGCCCCAAGCAACACAATAAAAAATCCTCCATAGATTAAAACCCGCTTACGCATACTTAAATATTTCAGCAAATTTACGGTGCTTTAGGCTTTTACGTCTTACGATTAAGGAAGTTAGAATTTACGGGGTGGGACATTTGCAACATTATTGCAAATTTCCTATCTTTGCCGCCAGCTTTATGAATATTAAATTAAACTGGGATGCTTTAGGCATCGGAACCTCCATACTCTGCGCCATCCATTGTGCATTGCTGCCCGCATTGCTGACTTCATTTCCGGTTTTCGGTATTAACATTGTTCACAACCTGGCTTTTGAATGGGGCATGATAGCAATTGCATTTGTAGTGGGTTCTTATTCTCTTTTTCATGGCTACGTAAAACACCACCGTACCCTGGCGCCTTTTATAGTTTTTACTGTCGGCTTTGCTTTTCTTTTATTAAAACAGTTTTTTACTGAGTACGAAACTGTGCTTTTGATAATTGCAGTATGCTTTATCATCAGTGCTCATTTTTATAATTACCGCCTTTGCCATCGCAGCAAATGTACTTCTCCGCATCATAAGCATTAAGGGGCATCTGTTAATCGTTAATTGTTGAAGAACATTTATATTTATACTTCAAACTAACTTGTATGGGAAAGGTTGTTTCCATTTTAGCGGTCGTATTGATATTATTTACTTCTGCTACAGCACAAAATAAAGACGAACAAACCATCCGTTCGCTTATTGAAGAGCAGCGGCTGTCCTGGAATACAGGCAACCTGGAAAAATTTATGGAAACCTACTGGGAAAACGATTCACTGATGTTTATTGGCAAAAGCGGCATTACTTATGGCTGGCAGAAAACACTGGATAATTATAAGAAGGGCTATCCGGATACTGCAGCCATGGGCAAACTTGATTTTGAGCTGTTGGAAATTAAAAGATTATCGGTGATGTATTTTTTTGTGGTTGGTAAATGGCATTTAACACGAAGCGTTGGTGATGTGGGCGGACATTTTACTTTACTCTTCAAAAAAGTAAAAAACAAATGGGTGATTGTGGCCGATCACAGCAGTTAGAAAAAGTCACTGGTCATTAAGTCATTGAAAGTACAAACTACAATTTCCATTTACGTTTTAAGTGAATAATAAGTACAACAAAACTTATCAGCAGGAAAATATAATAACAATAGTTTTTCCAATCGGGCTTATCTTCAAAAAAAGCAAATCCTTTATAGATACCTATAAACACATTTACCATCATCCATATCAGAACAATGGCAACTGTATTGATGATTCTTACCAGGAACTCCCTTGTTTCGTCTTCCATTCCCATATTACCCCCATCCCCTAAAGGGGGGTTATGAGGTTTGATAAAATTACTTAAAACCGGGGTTTGCATTTTTTATTTTGTGAGCAGCTTTTTAAAAGCGGCACTATCGCCGTTAAACACATTAAAATCCACAAAAGCGTCAATACCGTTCACACGACCCTTTTCATTGTGTTGCCATAGGGTCCATCTACGTTTTATCCTTGGTTTGTCTTTCACATAGTAATGTGCAACCCACAAAGGATAATCATCAAATTTTCCGTCTAAAAAATTCTCATAAAAAACAACATTGGTATAAATGATGGGTTTTACTTTATAATATTTTTCAACCATTACCAGCCAGTCTTTGGCTCTTTGCTGTATATCTGCTACAGATGCACCATTTGCTGTTTCAATATCCAGTACCGGAGGCAGATCGCCTGTAGATAACTTTACTGTTTCAATAAAATTTTCAGCCTGTGCCTTACCGCTTTTGCTGCTTACAAAAAAATGATACGCTCCTCTTGGCACCCGTGCTTCTTTTGCATTGAACCAGTTTTTACGAAAACCGTTATCAACCCTGCCCAAACCTTCGGTTGCTTTGATAAATGCAAATCCTATCTTCACTTTTTTATCTTCCATAGCCTGCACCGCTTTCCAGTCAATATTATGCTGGTAGCGGCTTACATCAATACCATGTATGGCATAACTTACGGGGAGATCTATGCCAAATTCAGGATAACGAACAAATTTTGGCTTGCTTAAAAAATCATTAATATAATAAACAGCAGTGGCAATGATTGCCAGTGCCAGCACCGGAATTAAAATACTTTTTAAAATGCCTTTCTTCTTTTTTGCCAAGGGATCTATTGCAGGGTTGATGTGCAGACAGGCTACAAATTAGCAATAAATGCATTTACCGGTTTGATAAAGTTTTCCTAAAGAATTACTTCAGTAGTTTTTTCACAAATTTAAAATCGCCTGCATTGATCTTTAAAAAATAAACGCCCCCGGCCAGGTTTTGTGAAGGCACTTCAACATACTCAGAACCATTAACCAGGTTTATATTTCTTGTGTAAACCCTTTGCCCCAACGCATTGTATAAGTTAATGCTTGCTGTGCCGGCAATCATTTTACGCATCAATATGTAAAACTGATTATCTACAGGATTCGGGAAAACCTGCACCAGATTTTGTCCGGCAGCTGCATCCGGCACTTTGGCTGTGGCATTGTTTTTTGTTACCAGCCAGTATTCCGGATCTATCAATACCGTATCGGCAATAAACCCGATGTTTCTGAAAAAAATTTCGCCATTTGTTTTATTATCCACTACAATGGTTTTTTCCTGTGTGGCATTTTTAAATTTAAGGGCAACCGGTAATTCAAAAAAGTCAACAGAAGGATGCGATGTACTTTGATTCATTTTTATATTTACATACTGGGTGCCGATTGGCGTCCATTGCACATTGTATGATGGATAACCCTGCCCTTTGAACCAGTCTTTAAAAAACTCCGCCAGGTTTTGCCCGCTAACCTGCTCCAGGTTTCTTTTCAAATCATCGGTTTTTGCAAAACCATAAGCCAGTTTGGGATCATTTAAATATTGTTTTAAACCAGTAAAAAATGCCTGGTCGCCCAGTTTCCAGCGCAACATATACAACAGGTATGATCCTTTGTTATAACTCAGCCTGCCCGAAAATATCCTTCCTACATTGGCCGTATCATCTACCCAGACAGAACCACCGGTTGCAGAAGTAATATTATCAATAACCGCCTTCCTGTTGTTAATAATACTTGCCGGGTATTTATTTTCCATGTAAAAAGCAGCCAGGAATGTTGCAAAACCTTCATTTAGCCAGATATCTTCCCAACTGCCGCAGGTAACTTTATCGCCAAACCACTGATGCCCCAGTTCATGCGCAACCAGGCTTTCATTAACATTTACCATAAAAGAAGCTGTCTGGTGCTCCATACCGCCACCCCAGCTAAACTGTACATGGCCATATTTTTCTTTAATAAATGGATACTCTCCAAAATTGTTGTGAAAAAGCCGCAAGGCATCCAGCGTGTTTTGTGTACCTGCCTGAAAAGCGGCCAGGCTTTCGGGATAGCAATAGGTTTGCATTGGCATATTAATATTGCCCAATAAAACACTGTTATTAAATACGGCATAATTGGTAACTGCAAAACAAACCAGGTATGAGGCAATAGGGTACCGGTGTTTCCAGTGTGCAGTTTTTTTTGTTCCGCCGGCAACAAGCGTTTCACTTTGCAGCAAACCATTTGAAGCAGCTTTATATTGCTGAGGCGTTGTTACAAAAATATCAATCGAATCGGCCTTATCGTCCAGCCCGTTTTTACAGGGCCACCAGTCTCGGCTGCCGTAGGGTTCACTCAGGCTCCACATTACCGGTGTGCCGCCATGTGTGGTTGTTTCAAAAGATCCAAAACCATTATTGGGTGGTACCCCTTTATAATAAACAGAAACAGAATCCAGCACGCCGGCATTGATGGTTGCCGGAAAATCAACAGAAAGCGTATTGGCAGTATGTTGCCTTGCCAATAACATATTGCGTTGTTTAACACTGTCAACTGTCAATGCATTCATCAGGTCAATTTGTATATTACCAGATGCTGCTGTCATAACAAAATACACAGTTACTTTCCCGGTAATATATCTTACTGACGGGTTCACTTCCCATTCGCACCGGTAGTATTTTACATCGTAGTTGTTACTGGCAGATGTAACTGATTCCAAAGAAATATTAGCCGCAATATTTCTTTGATGCACAGCTTGTTCCATCAAAGCAATATCATGAACCTGTTTACAGGATTCTACAGGTATTTGTGCTTTGCCCGGCAGGCAGCTGAATATTAAAAAAAATAAAAGTATCCGCATATTAATATTATTTAACCGGCTTCATGGCCGGTAGATTTCTGCTAAAGTTCCTAAAGTTTTGTGAAAGGGCAATAATGCACTTATACTGCCGTTTTAGGTTTGCGCCCGTATTTAATTCGGTAATCCCCAAAGAAAACGTATTCAGGTATGGTTATACAGATTTTCAATTTATTTAAAGTATCCAAAGCAGTTTGGATATTTTTTTTTCTGCTTACAGCAAACATCGTTAAGGCTGATGCGTTTGCTGATACCACCAAGAAAAAACTTTTGGCTGCAGCATCTGCAAAAGATAATGCCGGTTTTATAATCCTTGAGCCGAATGTTGTGTTCCCCGAAGTGCTTGCAGGCAATGAAGAGGATGCCCTGGCTTATATAGAGAAGTTTTCAAACAACCGGAGGGCTTATCTCATCCGCACTTACAACCGCAGTAAAAAATATTTTCCGAAAGCAACAGCTATATTAAAGAAGCATAACCTGCCGCAGGAACTTAAGGTTTTGCTGGCATTGGAAAGCGCTTTTAACGGTAATGCCGTATCAAAGGCCGGGGCTGTGGGTTACTGGCAGATTATGGATGAAGTTGCCAAAGAGTATGGCTTAAGATATGTGGCACAGCAAACAGACGCCGAAAAAAAGAAGACTGAAAAAAAAGCCGCAGATCTTGCTAAAACAAAAACAGTACAACAAAAACCGCTGGCAGTTAAAGACGACCGTAAGAATTTCAACAAATCAACTTATGCTGCTGCACGTTATTTACGAGACCGCAGCCGCAATCTTGATAATAACCTTTTACTAATGGTAGCCAGTTATAATTGCGGCATCGGCAATGTTTGGAATGCCATGAAAAAGACGGGGCTTAATGATCCTGATTTTTGGGATGTTAAAGAGTACCTTCCTGCAGAAACCCAGGCTTATGTTATGAATTTTATTACGTTAAATGTTATTTTTTCCAACTACGATAAATTTTCATCCAACAATTTAATATTTACCCCAACCAAAGTGAAGGTTGAAAATATTCCGGCAAATTTTACAGAGGAATTAACCTCTCTGAATAAATAGACAGATAATTCAGTTTGAATGTAACCAGTGCTTTTGCGCTGGTTTTTTATTTGTATAAATAGCCGGAAAAGGTTGTTAAAATAAAAAACATAAAGAAAGTTGTGTTCAACAATAACTTCCAATCGGCTTAACTTTGTTTATGCCCCAATTAAACTGGAACGATAGCAAAAATCTTTTAAGCAAACTTACTTTCAGGCGCTTTATCAATGGCAGTAAAGTATTGGGCAGTTATTACATCAGCCGCATATTAAACAAGCCTGTACAATGGGGTTACCCGGTTTCCATTTCTTTTGAGCCAACCACCAGCTGCAACCTGCGCTGCCCGGAATGCCCCAGTGGTTTAAGGCAGTTCAGCAGGCCAACCGGTATGTTGCAAAATGATTTTTTCAGGCGCACCATTGATGAGATACACAAAGAGTTGTTGTATCTTATTTTCTATTTCCAGGGCGAGCCTTACCTGAACCCCGATTTTTTAGACATGGTAAAATACGCCAGCAATAAAAAAATCTATACAGCCACATCAACCAATGCCCACTACTTAACAGATGCCAGTGCAAAAAAAACAGTGGAGAGTGGCCTGGACCGGTTGATCATTTCCATTGATGGCACCACACAGGATGTTTACCAGCAATACCGCGTTGGCGGCAATCTTGATAAGGTGTTGGAAGGTGCAAGGAACATTATGAAATGGAAAAAAGAATTAAAAAGCAAAACGCCTTTTGTTTTTTTCCAGTTTTTAGTAGTTAAACCAAACGAGCACCAGGTTGAGGATATTAAGCGGCTTGCAAAAGAAGTGGGTGTGGATGAAGTGCGTTTTAAAACCGCACAGGTATATGATTATGAAACCGATCCCAACAACCTGATACCAACTATTGATAAATACAGCCGGTATAAAAAAAATGCTAACGGCACATACAGTGCCAAAAACAAACTGGCCAACCGATGCTGGAAACTGCAACATGCCAATGTAATTACCTGGGATGGTTTGGTGGTGCCCTGTTGCTTTGATAAAGATGCTACCCATCAACTGGGCAATTTAAAAACACAGTCGTTCAAAGAAATTTGGCACAATGATAATTATAAACAGTTCCGTAATGAGCTGATGAAAAGCAGAAAAAACATTGATATTTGTGCAAATTGCAGCGAGGGTGTTTCTGTTTGGAAAGATTAACGGTTGCAATCACTTTAAATAAAAAGTTTTATGGAGCAAACAAGCTTTAATGAACGCCTGCGGCAGATACTGATACTGATGCTTATCCTGGTGATTGCTCTTTTGCTGATCATAGAACTGAAAGTTTTTATTCCTGGCCTGCTGGGTGGTATTACATTGTATATATTAAGCCGTTCATTATATTTTCAGCTTATTTTTAAAAGAAAATGGAAGAAGGGATGGACTGCTCTGTTATTTATTTTATGTTATCTCATCATCATTGCATTGCCGGTATATATCAGCATAACCCTGGCTTCACCTAAAATAAAAGGCATTACTGAAAACCAGCAACAGATCATTGATGGTATTGAGGCGGTTTCAGCAAAAGTACAGCAGAGAACAGGCATTACCCTTTTATCAGCCGAGAGCGCAAAAACCATTGCGCAAAAAGTTTCGGCTTTTGTTCCCCGTATTTTAAACAGTACCATGGTTTTGCTTACCAATCTTATCATGATGTTCTTTTTGCTTTATTATTTATTATACAGCGGCAGGGAAGTAGAAAGATACCTGGCCAAAGTAATTCCTTTAAAACACGAGAATGTGAACCTGCTTGCCGGCGAAACTAAAATGATGATCAAAGCAAATGCATTGGGCATTCCTGTTATATGCATTATACAAGGCGCTTTTGCAACGCTCGGTTACTGGATATTTGGTGTGGAAGACTGGGGCCTCTGGGGTTTTGTTACCGGTGTTTTCGCATTCTTTCCACTGGTGGGCACCATGATCATCTGGGTGCCCCTGGCAGGCTATTTATTTATACAGGGAAGCGGCTTGCCGGCCATTGGCCTTACTATTTACAGCATTGTAGTTACAGGCAATGTTGATTACCTTGCCCGGTTAACGCTTATGAAGCGCCTGGGCGATGTGCATCCTATTGTGACCGTACTGGGTGTTATTGTAGGCCTCAACCTTTTTGGTTTTATAGGCCTTATTTTCGGGCCCCTGCTGGTGAGCTATTTTATTGTTATGGTAAGAATTTATATTAATGAATTTGATAAAACACCCCAGGTAACAAATGCTATTACAGAAACTCAAAAACCAGAGCCCAACCCTGAAAAATGAGTATAGAAAAAGACATAAACCAGCACACATTCCGAAATGAATATCAAAAAGGTATTATCAACCTCATTTATACCTTTCATTGGATGAATGAGAAAATGAAATCTGTTTTTGATAATGAAGGCATTACCAGCCAGCAATACAATATCCTGCGCATTTTACGTGGCGCCGGTACCCCCATCTCTACCCTGCAGATACGTGAACGTATGCTGGATAAAATGAGCGACACCAGCCGAATTGTTGACCGGCTTGTTTTAAAAGGGCTTGTAAAAAAGAATACCTGCAAAGCCGATAAGCGCCTGGTAGATGTAAGTATCACTGCCGAAGGAAGGGCAATACTGGCGACAATTGATGAGTATGAAAAAGACATGGATGCCGTTTTGGGCAACCTGAGCGAAGCTGAAGCAAAAACCTTTAACAAATTACTGGATAAGATCCGTGAGCCCAAATAATCAAATACCATTCATGAAATTTTCCTTTTCTTTTTTATTCCTCATTGCCTGTTGCTTATTGCCTGTTGCCTCTTCTGCCCAAACCAAACCTGAGTTTCGTGGAGTATGGGTTGCAACAGTTGATAATATTGACTGGCCAACCCGTGGCAATTTTAATTCCGATTCTCAAAAAGTGGAATTCATTCGCCTGCTTGATATGCACCAGCGCAACGGCATGAATGCAATGATTGTGCAGATACGCCCGGTAACCGATGCATTCTATCCCTCGCAGTACGAACCCTGGAGTGAATTCCTTACCGGTAAGCAAGGTCAGCCCCCTGTGCCTTATTACGATCCGCTTGAATTTATGATAGCCGAAACACACAAGCGGGGCATGGAGTTTCATGCGTGGATGAACCCTTACCGTGCCGTTTTTAATATCAACAAATCGTCTGTTTCCGACACACATATTACCAGAATTCATCCCGGGTGGTTTTTAACCTACGGCGATAAAAGATATTTTGATCCGGGTAATAAAGAAGCACAACTTTATTTAACTAATGTGGTAAAAGATGTGGTTAGCCGTTATGCAGTTGACGCCATTCATTTCGACGATTATTTTTATCCTTATAAAATTCCCGGTAAAGAATTTCCTGATTATGCCAGTTACAACAAATATGGCAATGGAATGACTAAAGACAATTGGAGAAGAAGTAATACCGATTCCATCATCAGCAAACTGAGTGCTGTAATTAAAAAAGAAAATCCAAAATGCCAGTTCGGCATCAGTCCATTTGGAGTTTGGCGCAATATTGATAAAGACCCCGATGGCAGCCAGACAAATGGCGCCCAAACAAATTATGATGACCTGTATGCTGATATTTTATTGTGGTTAAAAAAAGGCTGGATTGATTATGTGGCGCCACAACTGTACTGGGAATTTGGCCATAAAGTAGCACCTTATGAAATTTTGCTCGACTGGTGGAGCAAACATACTTACGGCAGAAATTGTTACATCGGCCTTGGCATTTACCGTGCAGGCAGCAATGCCGCCTGGAAAGATCTTACACAATTGCCACGCATGATTGATGCATTGCGAACCACCCCTAACATACAAGGCATGATCTTTTTCAGCAGTAAAACCTTTGCTAAAAACCCCAATGGCTGGAGCGATACTTTAAGATTGAATTATTTCAAAGAGCCGGCAAAAACGCCGGCAATGAATTGGATAAAATAGTTTTTTATCGTCTTCCAAAAACAAAGCAAATACTTGACCCGCTGTCAATTTTCTTTACCTTTGCCATATTAAGTTGCGCATTAAACTAAGAGCTTTATTCATTATTCATTTTTCATTCTTAATTATATTTTATGCCCGGTTTTGAACATTTTGGAAAAGAAGAAATAAAAGAAGTAAATGATGTACTGGAAACGGGCATTATGATGCGTTATGGTTTTGATGGCCCCCGCAAAGGCATTTGGAAAGCCAAAGAACTGGAAGATGCCATTTGCGAAACCTTTGGCTGCAAGCATGCCCAGCTATTAAGCAGTGGCACGGCTGCTTTAACAACCGCTATGGCTGCGTTAGGTATTGGCTATGGCGATGAGGTCATTCTTCCTTCTTTTACTTTTGTTGCCAGTTTTGAAGCAGTGTTGAGTGTTGGTGCCATACCGGTTTTTGTTGATGTAGATGATACGTTGACATTAGGCCCCCATGCCGTTCGCAATGCTATCACCTCAAAAACAAAATGCATTATGCCCGTACACATGTGCGGCAGTATGGCAGATATGGATGCATTGCAGGCAATATGCAAAGAGCATAATTTAATTTTACTGGAAGATGCCTGCCAGAGCATCGGTGGCAGTTACAAAGGAAAAAAGCTGGGTACCATCGGCGATGCCGGAACCTTTAGTTTTGATTTTGTAAAAACCATTACCTGTGCCGAAGGCGGTGTGGTGATGACCAACCGTGAAGATGTTTATATTGCCAGCGATGGCTATACCGATCATGGCCACGATCATAAGGGCGCCGATCGTGGAGCCGACCTGCATCCTTTTATCGGTTACAACTTTCGCATAAGTGAATTACATGCAGCTGTTGGTTTGGCGCAGATAAAAAAGCTGGATACATTTTTAAGTATCCAGAAAAAAAATCACACTGCTTTAAAAAATGCATTGGCGCAAATTCCGGAAGTAAGCTTCAGAAGAATACCGGATGAGGCCGGCGACAGTTGCACTTTCCTAAGCTGGTTTTTGCCAACAGAAGAAGCAACCAAAGCTGTTGTTGCTGAATTAAAGGCACAGAATATTTTAGCCGGTAATTTTTACTGGTTCGTAAATAACTGGCATTATATCAGCAAATGGGATCATCTTAAAAATGCAGTAACACTAAACAGCCTGCATCCCGATCTTAAAGCTGCTGTTATACATCATGCAACCAAAGATTTTGCTGCAAGCGATGCCATCATGAGCCGCTGCATATCTACTGCAATAAGCCTGCTGTGGACAGATGAGCAATTGCAAACAAAATGCGACCAAATGGTGGGTGTAATAAAGAAAGTATTGAGTGAGCAGAAGGTTGAGTTTTAAAAAATATTCGTTCAGATACAAACGGCAATTTTATGATTGCCGTTTTTTATTTCTCAGTATGAAGGCAAGATTCCTGCGTTTGGTTTTCCCTCCAGGTAATTATTGTATTGCAGGCTTCCCAGCCTGAGTCTTAATGGAATTTTTGTTGCTTTTTCAAACTGCAATTCTTTTTTACAAAAAAAACCAAAATTGCGGGTATAGAAGTCGGCCTGGAAGGAAAAACAGGAACCTGGGCTTATCGGAATGCCTGAATTTTTAACAGTTTTTACTGAAACGAAATTTCTTACCCCTGCATGACGAAATGTATTGAAAGTATTGATTTTACTGGCATTTGAGAAGCCTGGTTGTTCGTAAAAAAGGTCTTTATTAAACAGGGTTTGGGCATTAATATCCTGACTTGTAGCCGTACTTGCCACAAAAATCATGCAAAAAAATAAATATTTAGCAATTTTATGCATTTTGCTTGGCTTATCTCTGTAAATTTACGTTGTTATTTCAGCATTGGATTATTCAATTTTCACAAGTTTTTACCCTAACCGTATTTTACCAAATGGCTTTAAGTCAGGGACTATATCAAAAGCAGTTACAGAAATTATCCCCACAGCAAATTCAGTTGATGAAATTGCTGCAGGTACCTACTGCCCAACTGGAAGAAAGGATAAAAGAAGAGATCGAAGAAAACCCCGCATTGGAAGAAGCAGAAGATGGCCATGAAACAGAATATGACGAACCGCAGGATGAGTTTTCTGATTCAGAGGACGAGGATACAGAAATGGACGGCAGCGTGGATGAGTATGATAATATTGACATCAGCGAATATGTAAGCGATGGCGACGATGAAGTAGGCGACTATAAGCTGAAAGACACCAATTACCCTGAGCTTGATGAAGGAAAAGAAATTCCGATAAAAGTTGAACGAGGCTTTAATGAAATGATGCTGGAACAACTGGGTATGCTCACACTCAATGAACATCAAAACAAAGTAGCCCTCCAGATCATTGGTAACCTGGATGACGATGGCTATTTAAGAAGAGAATTTTCAGCTATCGTAGATGACCTTGCATTCAGACAAAACATCTCAACAACAGAAGAAGAAATTGCAGAACTGGTTTTGCAGATACAGCAATTTGACCCGCCAGGCATTGGAGCCCGTAACCTGCAGGAGTGCCTGTTGCTGCAGCTTGAAAGAAAATTACACGAAGGCAAGCATGTTGAAATGGCAATCAAAGTGCTTGAGAAATACTTTGACGAATTTACAAAAAAACATTACGAAAAGATACAGCGGGGATTTGATTTGGATGATGACCAGTTAAGGGAAGTAATAAACCAGATCATTAAATTAAACCCAAAACCTGCCGGATCGGTTGGCGAAGGCAGCCGCAGCGAAAGTTATGTGGTGCCTGATTTCTTTATTTACAATAATGCAGGCAAGCTTGAGTTAACGTTGAACAACAAAAATGCCCCCGACCTCCGCATAAGTGAAGGTTACAGGGAGATGCTGAAAGAATATGACCGTGGCAGCAAAAAAGACAAGCGGCAAAAAGAAGCCGTCATCTTCATCAAACAAAAAATTGATGCTGCCAAATGGTTCATTGATGCTATTAAGCAAAGACACAATACTTTACTGAACACCATGGAAGCCATCATGAATTATCAGCGGGCCTTTTTTATCTCCGGCGATGAAACCGACCTGCGGCCAATGATACTAAAGCATATTGCAGAAGAAACCAATCTTGATATTTCTACGGTAAGCCGTGTTGCCAACAGCAAATTTGTGCAAACAGAATTCGGCACTTACCGCCTTAAATTTTTCTTTAGTGAAAGTTTACAGACAGACAGTGGTGAAGAAGTAAGTACAAGGGAAGTTAAAAAGATACTGAGCGATATTATTGAAGGAGAAGATAAAAAGCATCCTTACAGTGATGAAAAACTTACGGAGATGCTGCAGGAAAAAGGGTATAATATTGCAAGAAGAACGGTTGCCAAATACAGGGAGCAACTGAATATATCTGTAGCCCGGTTAAGAAAAGAATTATGAGTAAGCAGTTAACAGTTGGCAATGGGCAGTTGGCAAATGAGCTGGTTTCCGGTTATAAGTTTCATTTCATTACAAGATTCTTTGCCCGGTTTTTCTCGGTTATATTTCACCCGTTGTTTATTCCTTTTTATTTTATTGCGTTTTTGATCAATTACCACCCATCTTACTTTTCGGGTTTTAGTTTCTACACAAAATTTGCAGTGCTGAGGATAACATTTTTGAACACCATTTTTTTTCCTGCGTTTGCTTTATTAGTAATGAAGGGCCTTGGTTTTGTAAAATCATTTATGCTGTACAGCCGTGAAGACAGGATCGGCCCATACCTGGCCAATATGATCTTTTATTTCTGGACGGCGAGGGTTTTCTTCAACTTTCAACCGGAGTTAACACCTGTTCTTGCCAGTTTTATGACTGGTGTTTTTCTTACAACAGCCCTTGCATTAATGGCAAACATCTTTTATAAAATAAGCATGCATGCCATCGGTTGCGGCGGTTTGCTGGGCATCTTCCTCATTATCATGAACACCAACAGCATGTTGATGACCTGGCCCCTGTCCATTGCATTACTTATCACAGGCCTTGTTTGCACTTCCCGTTTAATAGTAAGCGATCATACACAAAAAGAAATTTACCTGGGTCTTTTGGTTGGCCTTGTTTGCCAGTTTGGTGCTGCCATTGCTATACTGTAAAATAAAAAGACCCTGCTTTAGCTGCAGAGTCTTCTTTCCTGTCGTGCCTAACAATAAAAACTTTAAAACTGTAGATGAAATATAGTTTTCAATGCAAGTATTTTAAAAACCAGCACGGCTTTAGTACTGATCTCAATTTCTTCCGGGTACGATACTTAGTTTGTCAGTCTTGTTTACTATTAAACATCGTTTCTCCTAAATCGCATTTTATTAATGATTTATTGTGTTTAAAAACAAAATGATAAAAATATTTTTTTTCAGCTCTTTAAACGGGTAAAATTCCTAAGCAACTTTACTTTTTCGGTAAAAAGATCATTCGTAAATATGCTTGCGGATTAACATCTGGATTGCAATTTGAATTCAGCCGCTACTCTCATAAATCTTTATCTTTGTATATCAATGTTCGATAAAATGAATATCAGGATAATCTTTAATTTACTGTTGCTGGTTTTGAGTTTCAGCGTAAATGCAGGTACATCAAAAACAAATTTTGATAAAGAGGCTTTCTATAATGCGATGGCCGCAAGCGATATCAACTCAATCAATAACCAGTTAAATATTATCAAGGCCGCTTCAATAAATGAAAAAGAAGCATATGAGGGTGCTTTATTAATGAAAAAAGCAGGCCTGGTTACCAAAGCCCAGGAAAAATTAAGCCTCTTTAAACAAGGCCGCTCAAAGCTGGAGGCGGCGATAAAAAAGGATAAGGATAATGCTGAGTTTAGTTTTTTGCGCCTCATCATACAGGAGCATGCTCCTAAAGTGGTTGAATACCGCAATAATATTAATGCCGATGTATTGGCAATCCGCTCCAATTTTAAAACACTGCATCCTGTGGTTCAGCAGGCCATTAATGATTACACCAAAAAATCGAAGGTTTTAAAGCCGCTTTAGCCTTAATTTGCAGTAATGAGTAAAAAGATCCTGGTAATTTATTACACCCAATCAGGCCAGCTTGAAGATATTCTCAACAATTTTACGGCTCCTTTAGTTGATGCCGGCAATACGGTTGAAAAAGTGCGGGTGCATGTGGCAAAAGACTATCCTTTTCCCTGGAATGGCAAAGCGTTTTTTTCGGTGATGCCAGATTGTGTACAGAGTGTGCCAACAGAACTGAAACCTTTTGAACTTAAAGAAAGCAAATACGATCTTATCATTCTTGGTTACCAGGCATGGTTCCTTTCACCCAGCATCCCGGTTAATTCAATTTTACAGGCACCGGTTGTTCGGTCTGTTTTAAAAGATACACCTGTTATTACCATTACCGGCGCCAGGAACATGTGGATCAGTGCCATGCAACGCATTAAAAAAATATTGAAAGAGGCTGGTGCAAAACTGGTGGGCAGTATTGCCTTGTTCGACAAGCACCACAACTTCATCAGTTTTATTACCATTTTTTACTGGATGTTCAAAGGCAAGAAAGGCAGATGGCTGAATATTTTCCCGATGCCCGGAGTTTCGGAAGCTGACATTAATAAAACTGCTGACTATGGCAGAACAGTTCAGCAATATATAAACGGTACAGGCTTTGATGGCTTGCAGGATGAGTTCATCAGGCAAAAAGCCATTGAAGTAAAGTATAATTTAATGTTCATCGAAAACAAGGCCAGTAAGATATTTGCTGTTTGGGCCAGGATCATTTCAAAAAAGAAAAAAAAAGATGCCTGGCTTGCTGCATTCAAATATTATCTTTTAATTGCACTGTTTATAGCGGCACCAATTATACTAACTGTAGATTTTATTTTCTTCAAGCCTTTTTTGGGCGCACGTATTAAAAGACAAAAAGAACTTTATTCAGGCGTAAATTAATTTATTCAAGAGATGTCATTACAAGAGGTTTTCATTACAAACACTTCAGCGTTCTTTCCAAACGACCCTGTCAGCAATGATGAGATGGAAGATTACCTTGGTATTATCAACAATGCACCTTCGAGAAGCAAAGCAATTGTGCTGCGTAATAACGGAATTAAAAACCGGTTTTATGCACTTGACAAAGAAGGCAAGCCAACGCATACCAATGCAGAGATGACAGCGGAAGCGGTAAGGGAATTATTTAAAGATGATCCGGAAGGAATAAAAAAGATACAGTTGCTAAGCACTGGTACTTCTACTCCTGATCAGTTGATGCCATCGCATGGTGCAATGGTTCATGGATATTTGCCAGAAACAAAACCCTTTGAAGTTGTTTCTCCGTCGGGCGTTTGCTGCGCCGGGATGCATGCGTTTAAATATGCTTACCTGGCAACAAAGGCTGGTGAAGTTACGGATGCGGTTGCAACCGGTTCTGAACGTTTTTCTGTTGCGTTACTTTCAAACAATTTTGAAGACGAAGCAAAACGATTGGCTGCTTTGGTTGAAGATCCATACATCGGTTTTGAAAAAGAATTTTTGCGCTGGATGTTATCTGATGGTGCTGCGGCATTTCATCTTTCTAATAAAAAGAACGAGAATGGCCTAAGCTTAAAGGTTGAATGGATAGAAGGTTTTTCTTACGCCAACGAACTGGAGCCCTGCATGTACCAGGGTACCGAAAAGTTAAAAGGTGGCACCATGAAAAGTTACTATGATTATACACCGCAGGAGATATCAGATCAATCTATCATGAGCATTAAGCAGGATGTAAAATTGTTAAGTAAGAATATTGTGTTGTATGGTGGTTATGGTGTAAGTGCATCGCTGGCAAAGCATGGTGTTAAATCGAGTGAGATAGATTACTTTTTGCCACACATGAGCAGCAACTTTTTTAAAGATAAAATTTACCAGCAACTGTTGGCAAACGAAACCGGCATCATGTACGATAAATGGTTTGTAAATCTTGATCGTGTTGGTAACGTAGGTGCGGCATCGGTTTATTTTATGGTGAACGAATTGTTCCATAGCGGTAAACTTAAGGTTGGCGATAAAATTTATCTGCTGGTTCCGGAAAGTTCACGTTTCTCATATATGTACAGTTTACTTACAGTTGTTTAATCGTTAATTACAACACATTGTAGTAATTTCATCTTTACATCTCAGCTTCATTATGAAAAAAGAAGAAATTCCACAGGACAACGGGGCTCTCAACAAACTCACCAAAGAAGTGGTGTATGCGGTTGATGGCTCTGGCAAATATTCAACCGAATTAAGCACCGGCTGGGAAGTAAAAACAGAAGCACTCGACCTTGCATGGGGAGATATTGAGAAACGCATTGAAGCTGCAAGGCAAAAAGTATTGAACAACGAAGCAAGTCCTATTTTATATTTTTTAGAACTGCGGTTGATGGACCTGGGCATTCTTGCATCCTACACCGGCTTCTGGAAATGGACCATCAAAAAACATTTAAAGCCCGCAGCCTTTAAAAATTTGCCCGAACAAAAATTACAGAAATACGCCGATGCATTTAATGTAAGTGTGGAGGAGCTCAAAACAATGAAAGTGCATGACAACTGATTTTAAACATTTACAGGCGGCGCATTGTGAGAATGGTGTTACAACAAATTTGCTAAGAAGTGCCGGTGCAGAGAAGCTGACAGAGCCGCTTGCCTTTGGCATCGGTTCAGGATTGTTTTATGTACAGCTTCCTTTTTTGGTCATCAATAACGGACCAGCCATTGCTTTCAGAACCATGCCAGGCCTCATCTTTAAAAGAACCTGCAATGCACTGGATATTCCGGTCTTCCGTAAAAAATTTTCATCGCAGGAAGCCGGAAAAAGATATTTAGATGAATGTTTGGCCAAAGGTCAGCCGGTTGGTGCACAGGTAGGCGTTTATTATCTTACTTATTTTCCCAAGGAATACCGTTTCCATTTCAACGCTCACAACATGATCATTTTTGGTAAAGAAGATGATCGTTATTTGATAAGCGACCCCGTGATGGAAACACCCACTTCTTTAACTGATTACGAATTGCAAAGGGTACGTTTTGCAAAAGGCCCTTTCGCCCCACGTGGACAGATCTATTATCCCAAAGAAAAAAGAATTGTTACGGATGAGCAAATGGCAAAGGCTATTGTGAAAGGCATCAAAAGAAATGTGAACCACATGATACGCATACCGGGCAGCATTGCCGGCGTAAAAGGCATTGCAGGTACCGGTAAAAAAATAAAAAAATGGAAAAGCAAACTCGGCGATGAAAAAGCCGGTTTGTATTTAGCACAATTAGTGCGTATGCAGGAAGAGATTGGTACCGGAGGTGGTGGCTTCCGTTATATCTACGGCGCTTTTTTACAGGAAGCACATGCGTACGTTCCAAAAGATGAGTTGATAGACATTTCAAAAATATTTACCGAAGCCGGTGATAAATGGCGCATTGCTGCTGTACAGGCTGCAGGTATTTACAAAGGCCGCATCGGCAGCCAGGCCGATTATGATGTGATGGGAGATTACCTCATCGAAATTTCGGAGATAGAAACAAAAGCATTTAAGGCATTGAGCAAAATAAAATGGAACTCATGAGCAATGCCGCTGTGCTTATAAAAGACCTTGGGTTTACCTATCCCCGCCAATCAACTTCCTGTTTTACCAATTTAAATTTAGAAGTAGCCGAAGGCGAACGCTTTGGTTTATTTGGCCCCAATGGCGCCGGCAAAACTACGCTCATGAATTGCATGACTGGTTTGCTTAAATACCAGCAAGGCAGCATCCAGTTGCTCGGTAATGAAATTGCCCATCAAAAAAAATCAGTGAACAAACTATTTGGTTTTGTACCGCAGGATTTTTCTTTTTACCAGGAATTAAGTCCTGTTGAGAACCTGGCCTTCTTCGGCGCCTGGAGCGGTTTGCAAAAATCTGAAATAAAAAACAAGACCGAAGAGTTACTGGAAGTAATGAGCCTTACTGAGGTTAGAAATAAAAAAGTTGAAAAATTTTCCGGCGGTATGAAACGTCGTGTAAATCTCGCTATCGGCGTAATTCACAATCCACGTATTTTATTTTTAGATGAACCTACTGTTGGTGTTGATGTACATACCCGCCATGCCATCATCACTTATCTTAAAAAAATAAATGAAGAAGGCACAACGCTTATCTACACATCGCATCAATTAAGCGAAGCCGAAGATCTTTGCAATAAAGTTGCGCTGATTGATGACGGAAAAATAATTGCCCACGATACCTTGGAGCAACTGCTGATAGATCATCAAGAAGACGGACTGGAAGGTTTGTTCATTAATTTAACCGGTCATTCTTACCGAAACTAACATGTTTAAACTCTGGAGCACCATATC
Source organism: Ferruginibacter sp. (assembly GCA_016786725.1). GTDB lineage: Bacteria > Bacteroidota > Bacteroidia > Chitinophagales > Chitinophagaceae > Ferruginibacter. Next base: position 42,311 of record JAEUVU010000022.1, read on the forward strand.
AAAAGATTTCCGCATTCTCACCCGGGATAAACTGGGGCTGATCTTCATGTTTGTGATGCCTATCGTGCTGGCTGTTGTAATTACTGCCGTGCAAAACAGCACTTTTGAAATGCTGAACACCAACACGGTACCCATGCTCATCTGCAATCGTGATACCGGCGATGCCGGCAAACAAATGCAAACGGCTATCGAAAAAGTGGGCATGTTCAAGTTAACGCAGGTTACGCCAAACGTTACAGATAAAGAGATATCTGAAAGAATGCATGCAAAAGATGCAGTCATCGCCATCGTCATCCCTACAGACTTCACACAAAAGCTCCAATCAAAAGCGGATGCCACTGCGAAAAAAGCGTTGAAGGATTTTGGTATGTCAACAACGGATAGTTTGGTTACAGATACCAGCAGTGTGCAACCAATCACTTTGTTGTATCATCCTGTTTTACAGGAGTCGTTTCGCCATTCAATCAATGGGGCATTGCGTAGCTCACTGCAGGTCGTTCAAAACAAAGAAGTATTAAAGAGCCTTTATTTTGCTTTGAACGAAAAAACAATGCCCGATAGTTTTGAAAATGAAATCATCGGCAACCAGGTTGCTATTAATGAAGTTCCGGTTTCAAGAGATGGCAGCCGTAACATTCCCAATGCATCGCAACACAACGTACCGGCCTGGACGGTTTTTGCCATGTTCTTCATTGTAATTTCTTTAGGAGGAAGCGTTGTGAGGGAAAAACTCAATGGTAGTTTTGTAAGATTAAAAACGCTTCCAACAAATTATCTCATTGCCTTAATCTCCAAACAACTCACTTATCTTTTTATAACCTGCATACAGGCTCTGGTAGTTTTCTCCATGGGTATCTGGCTTTTTCCATCCATGGGTTTGCCCAAATTAAATTTACCAGCCGATATTTTAGGCGTCGTAATCGTTACACTCATCTGCGGCTGGTGTGCCGTTAGCTACGCCATCATGATCGGTGTGCTTGCAAAAACACAGGAGCAATCCAATGGCATCGGCGCCGTGTCAATCGTATTAATGGCGGCCGTCGGCGGTTTACTCGTTCCCAGTTTTGCCATGCCCGAATCTTTCCAGTTCATTATGAAGCTTTCGCCGCTGCACTGGTGTTTGGAAGCCTATTATGGTTTATTTTTGGAAGGCGGAAAACTAAAAGATGTTATCCTAAATATAATACCTTTACTGGGTATCAGTTTTGCAATACAACTGATCACTTTGTACAGTTTAAAAAGAAAAAACCTGATCTAAAATAATTATGGAAACAGCAGAACTTAAAGAGCAGCTTAAAAAGCAGGTTGTAGAATTTTTGAATCTTTCTACGGTAAACCCGGCAGATATAAAAGATGATGAACCTTTGTTTGGCGAAGGTCTGGGACTTGATTCTATTGATTCAATAGAGCTGATTGTTTTACTGGGCAGGGAATACGGTGTTGATATTAAAGATCCCAAAGAAGGACGCAAGATCCTAACAAGCATTAATACCATGGCTGCTTACATCGAGGAACATCGTACAAAATAAGTCAAAAATCAAAAGTAAAAATTTAAAATAACCTCTCACTTTCGTATGGTTCGTTTTTGAATTTTTACTTTTGAATTATTAAATATGAGCAGAATTTTCATAACAGGCATGGGCATCGTAAGTGCTGTCGGAAATTCTGTAGCAGCAAATCATGAAGCGCTTAAAGCCAATACCTGCGGCATTCAATACAAGCTCGATCTCTTTCCATCAAAATATGCAGGGCTTTTACCTTTTGGCCTGGTTGCATTGAGCAATGAAGAATTGCTGAAAGCTTTAAAGGTAACAGAGTCCGGTGTAACCCGTACCAGCCTTCTTGGTTTATATGCATTGAATGAAGCGCTTGCTGATAGCAAAATTTCTACAGAAGAAATTCAATCATTTGACACAGCCTTGATCGGCGCAAACACTGTTGGCGGCATGTGTTTAACCGATGAATTGTACAACGATGCGAATGCAAAAACGGATGGTTCTGATTATCTCGGTTCTTATGACTGTGCTTCGGTAAATCTTTTCCTGCAAAGGCATCTAAAAATAAACGGCGTCATCAACACCATTAACACGGCATGTTCTTCTTCAGCCAATGCCATTATGTACGGTGCTATGCTGATGAATAACGGTTACGCAAGAAGGGCGATTGTTGGCGGTACTGATAGCCTTGCAAAATTTACCATCAATGGTTTTAATTCGTTGCATATTTTATCCAATGAAATCTGCACTCCTTTTGATGAAGGCAGAAAGGGTTTGAATTTAGGTGAAGGCGCCGCCTGGTTGATCCTGGAAAAAGAAGAAGATATCAAAGGCAAAAATGTGTATGCTGAGTTAACCGGCTACAGCAATGCAAACGATGCTTATCACCCTTCTTCATTATCAGATGAAGGCGATGGGCCGTTTCTTTCCATGCAGGGCGCATTAAAACTTGCAAAGCTTACTCCCGATAAAATTGATTTCATCAATGCACATGGTACCGGCACCGAAAACAATGATGAAGTGGAAAGCCGTGCTATGATTCGTTTGTTCGGCAAACCTCCTGCTTTTGCTTCTACCAAGGGAAATGTTGGTCATACCTTAGGAGCAGCAGGTGCTATTGAAGCAGTCTATAGCATTTTAAGTTTGCAGCACCAGGAAGTGTATGCAAATCTTCATTTTAAAAATACCATTCCTTCAACAGGATTAACACCTGTTGAGTGGTATACAAAAATGCCGGTGAATCATGTAATGAGTAACTCTTTCGGTTTCGGCGGTAATTGTTCATCCTTAATTTTTTCAAAAGTCTGATATGTATATCCATCAAACATATTGCATATCGGCTCAGCAGGATCTTTTGCAGGATGATATTGAGCAAATCAATGAACCGATTGATAAAAAATTACTGGCCATCGAACCCTCCTATGAAAAGATACCCCCTGGCATTTTACGCAGAATGGGTAAATCTATACGAATGGGTGTTGGTGCTGCATTACCGTTGATCAGCGAAACAAAAGTTGATGGAATTATCCTCGGCTCTGCTAACGCAGGCATGGATGACTGTGTAAAATTCCTGAACCAAATGGTTCAGTATGAAGAAGGCCAGCTTACACCGGGCAGCTTTGTACAAAGCACGGGCAATGTTATTGCTGGCCAGTTAGGATTGATCACAAAGAACAAAGGCTACAATATTACTCATATTCATCTCGGCCTTGCTTTTGAAAATGCTTTGCTGGATGCCATGATGCAACTCAATGCCAATGCTTCCAACAGTTATTTGGTTGGCGGTGTAGATGAAATTTCTCCTTTTCATTACAATATTGAAACGCTGGCTGGTTCTTATAAATCAGAAGATATCAGCAATAAAAAATTGTACGAAAGCGATTCACCAGGTTGTGTTGTAGGCGAAGGTGCTACGATGTTCATTGTAAACAATTCTGCAGATGGGGCTATTGCAAAAGTAAAAGCCATCAGCAGTTTACACAGCAGCGATCTTGATTTGGTTCAGCAACAATTAAAATCATTCCTGCAAAAAAATCTTGCCGAAGGCGAAACCATTGATCTTTTTCTTTCAGGAGAAAATGGCGACAACCGAACTTTACCTTTCTATCAAGCAGTGGAAAGCATAGCTGGTGAAGACACTGCAATCGTTCGCTACAAACATATGACCGGTGATTTTGCTACAGCATCTGCCCTGGGGCTTTGGTATGCCTGCCAGTTCCTGAAAAACCAATCCTTACCTGGCCACATGCTTAAAAGGCAATCTTCAAAAGCAGCTTTCAGCAATATCCTCATCTACAATAATTTTAAAGGGGTTCAACATAGTTTTGTGCTGGTTTCTGCCAATTAAATCAGGTATCAAAATGCTTTTTTATTTCGGGCAACATAATAATGTTTTTCGAGGGTAAATATTTTTAGTATTATTGAGCCTGTAAATAACAATTCACTTCACAATGCAGGTAATCAAAAGTATCCAAAACAGAATTTATGAAGTACGTGGGCAACGGGTAATGCTGGATAAAGATTTGGCTGCTTTGTATGAGGTTCCTACTAAATCCCTCAACCTGTCTGTAAAAAGAAACATAGAAAGGTTTCCGCCAGATTTTATGTTTCAGCTTACCAAAGAAGAATACGAAATATTGAGGTTTCAGATTGAAACCTCAGAGACTAAGACTTCTCCTTTGAGGTTGCAAATTGAAACCTCAAACAGGGGCGGCACAAGATATTTACCGCATGTATTTACAGAACAAGGCGTAGCAATGCTGAGTGGTGTTATCAAGTCCGGGAAGGCTATTGAAATGAACATTAATATTATGAGAGCTTTTGCTGACATAAGGTGTATTGTATTGCAGCAGCTTAGCCTGAATGAAAAGTTGAAAGAAATTACCGATAGGTTAAATGAACACGATATACAATTATCCCAGATCTATGATGCTATGGAGAACCTGCTAGATGAAAAAGCAGCACAGAAAAAATGGGAAGACAGAGAAAGAATTGGTTTTAAAAAATAACAGACATGAAGAAAAGATGGAGTTCGCTTTTTTATTTTATTATCGTAGTAGGATTAGGCTTTGCTATCTATTGGATAATACAGAAAGGCAATGCACTTCAAGCCCCTGAGCTTAGTGCTGTACAGGCTCAAAACAAAAAAGAAGCAACGGTAGCCACTGAATTTCATGTTTTTAAAGATTCATTCAGCCACGGCCTGTCAGAGCCATTGGCTGTATTGCTTTTGCAGATCATTGTTATTATAGCAGCCGCCAGGCTGTTTGGTTACCTGTTTAAAAAGATCGGTCAGCCTGCGGTTATTGGCGAAATTGTTGCCGGCATTGTTTTAGGTCCATCTATTGTTGGCGCTTATTTTCCTGAAGTCAGTCATTTTTTATTTCCTGCAGCATCCTTATCTACGCTCGGTTTTTTAAGCCAGGTGGGGCTTATATTGTTTATGTTTATTATCGGTATGGAACTTGACCTGAAGGCAATTGGCAAACAGGCTTATGGGGCCGTTATCATCAGCCATGCCAGCATCATCATACCATATACTTTGGGTGTGTGGCTTGCTTATTACATTTATAAAGATTATGCTCCTGCCAACATCACCTTTTTATCCTTTGCTTTGTTCATGGGCATTTCCATGAGCATCACTGCTTTTCCTGTACTGGCAAGGATACTGCAGGAAAAAGGACTTACCCGTTCACGGCTCGGTGCAATGGTACTTACCTGTGCCGCTGCCGACGACCTTACAGCCTGGTGCATCTTAGCAGCCGTAATTGCATTGGTAAAATCCGGTTCATCCTTTAGTGTTTTATTTACAATTGCATTGGCCGTTGTGTATGTATTGATCATGCTTAAAATGGTACGGCCTTTTTTAGAACGGTTAAGTGCTGTGTACGAAAAAAAGGAAAAGAAAAGAACTCCCATCATTGCGTTACTTTTTATACTGCTCATCATTTCTTCTTACATCACTTCTGTTATTGGCATACATGCCTTGTTCGGTGCCTTTATGGCTGGCGTTATCATGCCTTCCAGTTTCGATTTTCGTAAAATTGTTATTGATAAGATTGAAGATGTAAGCATTATTCTTTTGCTTCCGCTATTTTTTGTAATGACCGGTTTAAGAACACAGATAGGTTTGATAAACCAGGGGCATTTATGGATAACTTTTGGCTGGATTTTATTGGTTGCAGTAGCCGGGAAATTCGGCGGCAGCGCCCTGGCAGCACGTATGGTTGGACAAAGCTGGAAAGACAGCCTTTCAATTGGTGTGTTGATGAACACACGGGGACTGATGCAACTGATTGTGTTAAATATTGGTTACGATCTTGGAATTCTTACTCCTGAAATTTTTGCCATGATGGTGCTGATGGCGCTTGTAACTACCTTTATGACCGGGCCTGCAATGGATCTTATTAATTGGCTGATGCCGGAGAAGGTTGAGGAAAAACCTGAAGTTAATTCCGAGGCACAAACTGCTGTTTAGGTGTCAGGCCACTACGAATACTCTGCAATTCTAAAAACCGGCTGAGTCGCATGTATTCTTAATTAATAAAGACGCTGCCTAGTGGCCAGACTCCTTGAACTGCCCCTTAAATTTAAAATGCACCAACTCTCCTTTAAAAAGCGTAGCTGTAACATTTACTGCACCGATTTCATCAGAAGTATATTTTATTGTAGCCTGAATAACATTGTTTTCAACAGGATTGATAACTGCCAGGAATTTCATATCAGCAGCTTGCACCAAATTGGTTTCTTTATTTATCACTGATTCCAATATTTCTTTTATCATCTGCATCATACACACACCCGGCACAACCGGCTGGTTGGGAAAATGCCCTTCAAATATTTTATGACCTGCATTAATAACCAGTTCTGCTGAAATATCTGTTTCAGATGTTTTAAGATTATTGATTGTAAAAAAGTCATTCAGTAAGATCATCTTTCTGTTTTTTAGGTGTCAGGCCACTACGAGTACTCCGCAATTTTAAAAGCTGGCTGAGTTGCTAGTAATCTAAAAGACTAAGACTCTGCGTAGTGGCCAGACACCTTAGCATCATCTCTCTATTTTTTTAAGGCCAATGTTGAATTCAAAAGTTTTGTGTGATATGCCAATCGTATCCGGTATTCCATTCACATAATTCTTCATCACCGCCTCTACAATTGTTTTACTGTTGGAAGCCCTTTCCATTCTTAACAGTTCTTCTCCGCTTGGGTTTGTAATATAATAATTAAAGCCCTTGGTTTGCGGAAAAATAAAGTAGGTTAAGCCTTCGTTTGTTTTGACTGTTGCTTTTGAATAGTCAATTGTATTCATCAAAACAAGTTCAAAATCGTGCCGCAGGGTTTTGATTACTGATTTTTTGTTCAATTTTTTCATGACTGAATATACTTTAAAATCTCCATCAGGTTTAAATTCAAAATCAAAAAAACCAAGTCCCATCTCATTACTAAAAACCAAACGGGTACTGCTGTCGGGCATTTTTTTAATAAGCAGTAATCCGCTTAAATGATTACCTACCACATCAACAGTTGTGTTGTATAAAGCAACGGTAAAAGCAGGTCTGAATTTTTGCAGCACATTTACATCGGCAGTTGCAGTTTGCATTTGCTTGTAAGATGGTAAGCAGCTTAATAAAAAAAGCAGACTACTTAATATCAAATAAGGTATCCGGAATAGATGCATTCAGTTCTTTATTGGTAAAACGCATGAGGGTATTATCGCCAGACAGCTCAAGCATTTGAATGCTTGTAACAGAAAAATCCTTTTTATCAACCACTACGTTGATAGATTTAAACATTTCTTTCATTCCCTTGCTAACCGGTGTCAGCTCAACCAATGCCGCAGTTTTATTGTCAAATACCCGTGTTTTAAAATCAGTATTATCCAGCATCGTGCCCTGCATACAGTCTATCATTATCTTATTGATCTGCTGAAACATCTTATTCGACCTCGTAGAAACTTTGCTTTCTTTTGCCCCGTCTTTTACATATACTTTGTCTTTGTTCAGTATCATCAGGTATTTAAAAGGAGTGGTGTATTCCATCCGCACTCGGCTGTCTTTCTTAAACCAGAAATTTCCTTTGGAAGTGATTTTCTCCGAAAGCATGCTCAGGCTTTTATCCTGGGTAAAGTCAGCTTTAATAGAATTTGTTTTTTGTGCAGATGCTGCAAAGCTGGTTTTAAATTTAGGCAGGTCGGCCACAGCTGTATAGCCGGGGTACTGTGCTTTTGCAATAAAGCCCGAAACAAGCACCAGCATTAATAATATAGTTTTACGCATAAGGTTGCAAAGCTAACAATTTATGCAGCGGTACAATGCTATAGCCTCTTTTTTTAACTTCTTTTATAAAATCAGGTAGTACAGCGGCTGTATTTTTACTGGTATCATGAAAAAGAAAAACGGCGCCGGGTTTTATCCCGGCATTGATCTTATCAAGCAATTTTTTTTCGTCTTTTATAACTGTATCCATTGATCTTACGCTCCAGCCAACTGGCATATAGCCCCCCTTTTTTATCGCCTTAGCCAGGTTTGGATTGGTAACTCCATAGGGCGGCCTGAATAGTTTTGGTTTCAATCCTGTAACTCTTTCCAATTCTGCATCCATCTGCCGCAGATCTTCCTGCATTTTTTTTGCAGGATACATATCAAACCAGAAATGATGAGAATAGCTGTGATTACCGATGATATGACCTTCTTCCTGAACCTGTTTCAAAATATTTTCATTGCCTCCAATACGATTGCCAATACAGAAAAAAGTTGCTTTTACATTTTCTGCTTTAAGAACATCAAGAATTTGCGGAGTATAATTTTCTGCCGGACCATCATCAAAACTTAGGGCAATTTCTTTTTTATTGATATCTGCCTTACAAATGATTGGTATAAAAAAATCAGAGCCCACATTAACACATCCCCAAAAAACAATCAGGGACCAGGCAATAAGCAAAAGGCAATAAGCAAAAATTGGCAAGTCATATTGTACATGTACGCCAATTAAGATGGCGAGAAGTACAATAAAAAAAATATTTGTGTTGCGGAAGTTTAACATGCCGACAGCAAAGTTAAAGAATGATGTATACTGAGATAGTGGTTGTAGATTAAGACCTTATTTATCTTTTTATTAGAAGCTGAATCAAAGATTGCTGGCAATTGACCAGTTTTAATGCTAATTGCAGCCAGCCACATCGCAAAGGAAGCAGCTGTTGGATATTCTCCACAAAGGTGTTTATAATTAACAGTTTCTTTGTTTTCAAAAACTGTTTCAGCAAGGTCATCATAAATTTTATCAGATACAGCATCACCATTTTTACCTGTAAAGATGAGATCAATATCGTTCATGCTTACTGAGTGTCTATTTAAAAAAGAAACAATCTGTTTTTCTACCTCAGCAATATTATCCGGTTTATAAAAAGTATGCAGGCCATCCAGCTTTGCATAATTGGTTGCGGATGGTTCGGCAGCCAGCAGGAAAAATGCAGCGCCTTCACCTGCAATCGTTCCTTTTGTTTTTGTTTTATAAACGTCAAGATTTGAAACTTCCCCCTGCTTATACAAACCCAATCTGTTTATGATAGTGTGACTGGTATTTGTGATCTCATCAATTGCTCCAACCAACACATTGCTGGCATCGTTTTCTTTAAGCAATAATATGCCATCCAGCAAAGCGCTTTCAAAAGAAAAACCACGGTGTACAAAAGCATTGTTGTAATTATTGCATTGCAGCATCAACCCTATCTGTGCACCAATAGTATTGTGTGTTGATTGAATGAAAGCGGTTGGTGTAAGCAGCTCTTCATTAAACTCAACCATCTTACTTAAAAAAGAATTTGTGTCTTCCAGGCAGCCATAAGCTGTGCCGGTAACAATGGCGTCGGGCACTTTGATATCTGCTTCCTGCAAACACTCCATAGCTGCGGCCACACCCATGCGTATGATACGGCTCATGCGCCTGATGAGTTTGGGATCAATAAATTCTTTATAGTCAGGTTCTATACAGGCAAGCCGGTTGCCGGTATAGGCAACAGCATCAACCAATGGCTGGTGGCCAAAGGTTTTTTGCGGTGAGATATTTCCGGTAGCCCTGATGTACATTTTATAATTCTCTTTTTTAAGTTGTCAGCCTGAGCTTGTCGAAGGCGGGTTACTCATTTTATCATTCCGGTTTCGACAAGCTCAACCTGACAGCTTTATATTTTATTAGTTTTCTACTTTAGAAAATATTAACGACGAACAGTTACCCCCAAAACCAAACGAATTGGAAAGCACATGTTTCACTTCCACATTTTTTTCCAATTTTCTTTCAGGCACAAATGGCAGTTCAACCATGGGTGTTTGCAAACGCAGGTTTGGAAAGATCTCCCCATGTTGTAAAGCCAATATTGAAAATGCAGCTTCAATTCCGCCACAGGCGCCTAATGTATGACCAGTATAAGTTTTTGTTGAACTCATTTTTGGATAGTGTGGTTCAAACAATCTTTTGATCGCTGTTCCTTCAGCGATATCATTATTCTGGGTACCAGTGCCATGCAGGTTGATGTAATCAATATCTGATGGTTGCAAACCGGCTTTCTTCAATGCACCGCTCATGGCTAAGTAAGAACCGATACCATCCGGTGATGAGGCTGTTTGATGATAGGCATCGTTGGCATTGCAATACCCACTTAAAACAATATTGGGTTTGTTCTTTAATGTGGCTGCAGTTTTTTCAGAAACAAGCACAACATAACCGGCGCCTTCTCCTAAATTTAAACCACGTCGGTTCTCATCAAATGGCTGGCAGAATTGTTCGTCAACAATCATCAGGGTATTAAAACCATTCAATGTAAATCTTGTAAGCGAATCGGTGCCGCCGGCAACAACCACATCAACAATATCGTTCTTTATCAACCTTGCGCCTAAAAAAATAGCGTTGGCAGATGATGAACAGGCTGTGCTGATGGTGGTGATATAATCTTTTATGCCCAGTGCATCGGCTACGAGTTCTGTTACGCTGCCACATTCGTGGTCAACCACATCACGCAATTTTCCCTTGCTGTTGTCTTTTAAAAATTCGGTAAAGAAGTTTTCGGTTTTATCCATACCGCCAACAGAAGTGGCGGAAATAAAACCGGTTCGTAAGTCTTTAATATTTTCAATACCTGCATTTGCAAGTGCTTCTTTGGCAGCAACTAAACTTAATAAGGCTGTACGACTTTTTATCTTCGGCAAGCCGGTTAGTTGCGCTAGTTCTTCATTGTTCAGCTTTACTTCGGCAACCGGTAATCTCTGGCTGTGTGCAGATTTGAGGTTTTGCATTTGCCCCATGCCGGCACGCTCGTTCTCCAATGCAGCCAGGCATTCGGCAACACTGTTACCTATAGCTGAAATAATTCCTGTGCCGGCAACAAAAACTGGTGCGTTCATTTTTACACATTCTGGGCCTGGTGGGCAGTTATGTATTCGGCCATGGTACGTACGGTTTTAAAAACCTTTGGGCCATCTTCTGCATTGGATAATTTTATTTTGTATTGCTGCTGCAATAAAACGATCAGTTCCAGTGCATCAATTGAATCAAGGCCAAGCCCTTCAACAAAAAGAGGCTGGTCGTCTCCGATATCTTCGGGTTTAATATCCTGCAAATTCAGCTGGGCAATGATCTGTTCTTTCAGATCCAACATTAATTTATCCATTTTGTAACTGGTGTATTTTGTTAAGATTTTCTTTTGTAAAATTAACTGAATTGGGGCTTTTATCTTTCTCTATTAAAAATAAAGTTGCATTATATGCAGAGTCAAGTACATCTGCCCAGCCACAAATACAGCTCTGCAATATATTATTATTAATCAGGTTACTTACATATTGTTCAATAAATCCGGCATCAAATTCTTCAGAAATGAAAAAAGCATTTTCTCCTTTAAACTTATGCCTGATGGATATTTCGCCAATTACAATATTGGGCAGTGTGTACACAAACTGGGCCGGGCTGGCAATAGTTTTGGCGGTTTCGTAATATTTGATGTCCGTATCCAGGCTGGCATTGGCGTTCGATAATACGATACCGGTATCTTCTGGTTTGTATTTTTCTTTATCAAAACTGCCGGTTAATAAAATTTCGTTTGCCAGCCATCCCAGTTTGCTGAGATTATCCATTTTGAAAAACTTAGGATACTGCAGATCAAAATGCCGGTAAGCCGAAACAAGAAAGTCAGAAAGCGCAGATCCGCTTTCTTCAAACACCTTAATACCGTTCTTATAAACTAAATTATTACGGATAATACAGCTTGCTGTGATATGATTCTCTGTTTTCAATATTTCAATAGTAATCTTCTCTGAACCCAGTTTTTGTTTCTCTGCGGATTTTAAGTCGCCAGCGAATCCCTTACTTTAATCCGTTTTGCTAATTTAATTAATGCAGTATCGTGATCTTTTACATAAGGGTTGTTGGTATCCCAAACATAACCAGCCAAAACCGAGCAGATCATGCTTTTAATTTCGGGCACCTGGTTATCGGCAAAGAAAATAGTATCGAGTGTTCCTTCGTACCATGCCATTACATAAGACCTGAACGTATTTACGCCCTGCATCATTGCCTCCGTATATTCTTTTTCCCAATCCACATTTTCGCCATTCAGTTTTTTGATGACCAGTTGTGCTGCTACCTGGCTCGAAACCGCAGCCAGTGTTACGCCTGATGAAAAAACGGGATCCAGGAATTCTGTAACATTTCCTGTGAGCACAAAACCATCGCCATAAAATTTAGAAGTACTTACCGAGTAAGATTCAAGCACACGGGGTTCAAAAATAAACTCTACATTTTTCATTCTTTCGGCCAGATAAGGTTCTGTTGCAATCAATGCCCTTAACTGTTCTTCTGGCTTCATATCATTTGTAGCTGCAAAAAATCCGGGTTCCCCTACAAAGCCTACCGATGTTTTTCCGTCTGAAAAAGGTATCACCCATATCCATATTCCATATTTATGTACAATGATGGTGATGCGGTTGGGTTCGTCATCCATGGTACGGTTTACATCTAACACATGTGTAAACAAAGCCTTCCTGGGCGGCAGGTTTGACGGCCTGTCCATATTGAATAAACGTGGTATTACTCTGCCGTAGCCGCTTCCATCAACAATAAACTTTGCTTCAATCTGCGATTTATTGCCGTTCACGTCCTCTACAGTTGTTACCGAATCTGTTCCGTTAAATTCGATACCGGTAACCGTGGTTTCATAACTAACCGGTATATCCATTTGTTCGCAGCTGTCGGCCAGGGTCTTATCAAATTCTCCACGTGGCACCTGCCAGGTCCAGCTCCACCCTTTTGTAAACTGGTCGGCAAAAAAATAGTCGCAAACTTTGCCGTTTTTTACAAATTTGGCTCCGAATTTTTCCTGAAAACCTTTTGCTTTTACCGCTTCAAGAAAACCGGCTTCATCCAGCGCTTCCATGCAGCGGGGCAACAGGCTTTCTCCAATTACAAACCTGGGAAACTTCATTTTCTCAACTATCCTTACGGAGAATCCTGCTTTTTTTATGATAGATGCGGCAACGGTTCCGGCAGGACCGGCGCCAATAACAAGCACATCTGTTTTATCTGTTTTCATCACTTTGTTTTTTTATTTTTTCTTACATTTTAAAAGGGTTTGGCTAAGGCCAATATTATCAGTTTGTTCAACAATTTCGAGTCCCGCTTTTTTAATACAGTTAATAAATATTTCTGAGTTGTACATCTGGCTGTTACCGTTGGCCATTACGGTAAAGTAAACTGAAAGTTGCTGTAAGCAGAATGCGCCTACTTCAAATTTCTGCCTGTCCCAGAATGGCTCCATGATAATGACCTGCCCGTTCTCATCCAGCGCCCCGGCACATCTTTTTAAAATAGAAATTATTTCAGCTTCCGAAAAACAATCCAGGAACTGGCTCATCCAGATGGTATCAAAACCAGTTGGAACCTTTACATTTTCATCCAGGATATTTACCGGTAAAAAAGAAACCCTTTCACTTAACCCCAGTTCTTCAATTCTTTTACGTGCCACATTCAGTTGGCCGGGCAGGTCCATAATAGTAATATGTACATCGGGCGAAAACCTTGCCGATGCAATAGCCCATTTGCCGGTATTGCCTCCTATATCAAGTATTTTTTTTGTTTTTCCATTGTATACCAGTGGTAACACCAGCGGAAAAGCATTATCCGAAAAAAAATGATCGTACTCAAACCAGCTTTTTTGTACGTGCGGCGGCAGTTGAGATAGCCCTTCATAGATTGTATCCCACTCACCAAAATGTTTCAGCCCGGCAGGTTTGCCTGTTTCAATGCTTTCATCTAAATGAAAGAACCCTTTATAATTCACATCCTGCACAAAGTTCATGTTGGTGATGGTTAAAGGGTCGTTCAAAATAAAATGGCCGGTTTTACCCAGTGTATATTTTTTGTCATTTACCAGCACCAGGCCAAGCCCCAAGCCCGATTCCAGCAAAACCCTTACGCCGTAAACCGATAGCTTTACCTTTTCAGCAATGGCTTCATTCGTAATTCCTTCTGCACCGCTTTCTTCAATTACTTTTAAAATTCCTGAATTGCGGAGCACACGTGCCACCTGAAAAATTACCGGCCCATGAGCAATCCATTGTGCTGCTTCTTTTGCTTCAAATGCCGATTTTTTGTCCTTCGAAAAAAATTTCATACCTGCTGTTATTCTTATTTTGATTTACTAATGTTTGCTAAATACCATCGCTGCATTGCAACCGCCAAAACCCGATGCGGTTTTTAAAAAATGCAGCGCATTTGTTTTGTATAAAGATGAACATACATTTACCGGCTGGCTAACCCCTGCTTTTTCAAATCCTCTTGTTGGTAATATGAGCCCTTCTTTTAAAGATTGAATAGAAATGACAGATTCTATTAAACCGGCAGCTCCCAATGTATGGCCGTAATATCCTTTTAAACTGTTTACAGGCACATCCTGCAACCCCGCCAGCCCAATTGCTTTTGCTTCCATTTCATCATTAAAAACAGTGGCTGTACCATGTGCCGAAATAAAACCAATTTCACCGGCAGCCATTGCTGCAGCCTGCAATGCTTTTCTGATTGCAATGTACAATTCTTCGCCTGTTCGTGACGGCCCGCTTATATGATTTGCGTCATTACTTACCGAGCCACCGGTGATTTTTACACCATGCGAATAATTTTTATCGGAAGTAAGAATAACCGTTCCTGCCCCTTCGCCTAAATTAATTCCATCTCTTGCAGCATCAAAAGGCTTGCAGGGCAAACTGCTTACCGCCTGAAAAGACTGGAAGCCTGATAAAACAAATTTGCTGATCACATCGGCTCCGGCAACAACAGCATGGTTGTATTGGCCTGATTGTATAAGCCTCATACCAATCAGCAAAGCCAGCATGCCTGAAATGCAGGCGTTGGAAACAATAACTGGTATGTTTGCAAATTTAAAATGCCCGGCCACCAACTGAGCAGAAGTATTGAGTGAAATTCTTTTAGCTAATGATTCAGAAACTGTTGTATCCTCAAGCAAACTGATATTTCCTTTGGTAGATGAAAGGATTAGAATTGTTCTTTTATCTGCCGGATCAACAGCGCTTTTTGCCAATGCATTGCTGATAGATGCAATAAGCAGGTTTTCGAATTTTGTGTACTGACTGTTTGCTGAAAAACTTTTATCTGCAAACAAAGCGGCCTGAAAGGGCTGATCTGACATACGCTTATCGGAGTGCAATTTAACGCCCGATACATGCTGTTTAAGCTGCTCAAAATTTTCGGCAGTAGTTAAACCAATTGGCGAAACAATATTATCTGAACTAACAAAAATCTCTGTCATGTTTTTTGCCATTAACCCTGGCCATGTTTTATTTTCCAGGCTTCAAAAAAAGCAGGATTGGAAAGTTGCAGCACAGAATCCTCTTTACTTAAAAAAACCTGTACAGAAGAGCCGGTTGCTACCAACTGTCCGTTTGTTTCATTGTAAAGCCGGTAAGTAAATTTCAGTTTGGCTGCATCCGTAGGGATAAATTTTGTTTCAACAATTACCCTGTCTCCATACCTTAGCGATCTTTTAAAATCGCACTGTACGCTAACCACCGGTATCACAAACCCGAGTTTATACACTTTCAGGTAATCAAGGCCATGCATTTTTCCAAATGCCTCACGGCCATCTTCAAAATAACGGATGTAATGGCCATGCCAAACTATACCCAGCGGGTCTGCCTCATTAAACCTCACCAATACTTCAGTTTTACAGCTCAATTCTGTTTTCATGCATTCTCTTTAATCAGCTAATCAGCCTCCATATTTGCCCTTCCAGCTTTTATAAGCTTTCTTATCTATCTCTATAAGGCTTTTTTTGATGATTGAAACCCAGAAATTGCGGAAACCAAACCCTGCGGCCTCCTGCTCCATTCGTTCGGTCATCAGCACTTTTTTTGCTTTCATATCAATAAGCGTTACCCATACCGAGCCATAACTTTTTTTCTCTTCTTTCTTCATTCCTTCCATGATAAAAACAAGCCCTATCCCATTTTTGCTTTTCAAATCCAGCGCTTTAACGCAGGCGGCGATATCTGTTTCTGTGAGCCTGTTAAAATCTGATTGGGTGGATGACATAATATCAGCAGCTTTTATTTTACCGTTCTTTTCCGTTACTGCGCTGATATCAACACCAACATCTCCATCCCTGTTAAAGGCGCCGGCTATGTTATAATTTTTACCCATTTCTGTTACCACCACATCGTTCATACTATTGTAAAGGCGGGCCTGTATGTCAGATGCATTTCCTCCAGGATCATTAATGAGCCTGTTTTTGGTGTAGTCAATACCCAGGTAGGTTAAGGGGGTTGATTTGTCGTTAAAAAAATTTTGCAGTGTTTGTGCAAATGAGTGGCCGGTTGATGCAAATAACATAAACAAGGCAACCAGCAGGTTTAGCTTTTGTGTACGTTTCATGATGTTTGATTTTTAATCTGATTAATAAATATTTTCATTTTGCATTGAGCTATCAATTGCCCGTTGCAGGTTATTTTTCCGGATATTAATGTTACATCAAATATCTGGTTTTCGGTGGTGATCCCGGTAACTAATTCATCGCCTGTTTTGGGCAAGGCAAATATCTGCAAACCATTTACAGCGCCAATATAACCAACCGCCACAGGCTTGTTGCCGGTATGGGCTGCATAGCCTGCACCTGCTGCTGCGGTTTGTGCAATATTTTCTACCAGGCCAGGCTCTTTAAAAATACCATCCTCCACAAAAATATTATCAGCCTTTATACTAAAACCGGTTGTGGTGCCTGTTTCAGTAACCGATAATAGTTTATCTACCATTACAAACGGCGGCCTTTGCGGTATCAGTGTTTGTATATCATCAATTGGTATCATCTTTCTTTTTCTCCCAGAAATTATAATAATTAAACCATTGTTCGGGATATTGTTTAACCTTCTGCTCTACCTCACCCACATATTCGTTAAGCATTTGCTGCATTACTTCGTTCTTTGCAAATACAGAGTAATCTTTTATACCGCTCGAAAACAAATGATAATGCAGGTTGCTTTCTTTTACTGCAAACACATAGTTAACCGGAACTTTAAATTTGGATGCCAGCAAAAAAGGCCCCATCGGAAACCTTGCAGGCTCACCCAAAAAATCGGCGGTAAGTGTTTTGTTGCCTTCTAAAAACCTGTCGGCGTGCATGCAAACCAGTTCGTTATTACTTAGTGCTTCGCTTATTTTATAGATATGGCTTAGGTCGTTCTTAATAACAATAATGTTCATGTTACGCTTGCCAGTTACGCCCTCAAGGTATTCTTTTATTTGCTCATGTTCGCCATCGTATAATACAATATTGATCCGGTTTTGCAGTCGCTTAAATAAATGGCCGGCCACATCCCAGTTGCCGATATGGGCGCTCAGCAAAATGCCGCCTTTGCCCATTGAAGCAACCTTGTGCAGGTTTTCTTCGCCGTCAAAATCAAAAGTAAAATTGTTTTTTATGCCCGACATGAGTACCACTTTGTCAATAATGCCCTGACCCAGTAAAAAGTAATTCTTATAAAGCTTGAAAAGAGATGAAAGCCTGCCGTAGCCAAGCTTTCGGCGATACAGTAAATATATCTGGCGGGAAGCTTTGAAAGAAAAAAAGAAATAATACAGAACAACAATCCGAAGCAGGAAGTAGGCCGGTAAAACCCCGAAGGTTTTTAAAACCCATACAAATATCCGGTATCCCAGCGGGGCACCTTTGGATTTACCGTGCCAGGCACTCATTATGCCAGTTCTTTAGAATTTACCCGGGAGATGATGTAGTCGCAGAAATCCTGGAAAGTAGCGATATCAGTAAAGTCTTCGGGCTTTACCTTAAAGGCAAAATTGCTTTCAATAACCACAACGAGGTCAATATAATCCAGGCTGTCGAGCCCAAGGGTTTCTTTTAAATTAGCTTCAGGCACTAACTTTTCCGCATCCACCTCAAATTCCTCCACCAGGAATTCGTGAATCCTCTCAATTATTTCTGTGTTTGTCATAAAGCAGTATTATATCAATTTCCTAATTATTAGCGATGAGTTTGTTCCTCCAAACCCAAAAGAGTTAGACAAAAATACAACTATATCCTTTTCCACAGCCACTTTTGCTATATTCAATTTTGCAGAATCCTCATCCGGGTTCTCAAAATTTATGTTGGGTGCAACAAAGGAATTTTCCATCATCAGCACCGAATAAACAATTTCACTTGCACCTGCCATCCAGCACTCGTGGCCGGTCATTGATTTGGTTGAGCTTACCAACGGTTTATATTGTCCAAAAACCTCATCTATAGCCCTGGCTTCGCTGGCATCGCCTGCAGGTGTAGAGGTTGCATGTGCATTTATATAATCCACATCAGCAGCCTGTATTCCTGCATCTTTCATTGCCATGTGTAAAGATCTTACCGGGCCGTCAACCGTTGGGTTGGATATATGACCACCATTTGACGAAAATCCATAACCGATAACTTCGCCCAGTATTTTTGCTCCTCTTTTTTGTGCCGATTCCAGGCTTTCTAAAATAACGGTGGCAGCGCCTCCGCTGGGTATAAGTCCATCCCTGTCCCGGTCAAACGGGCGTGAAGCTCTCTGAGGATCATTTTCACGGATAGAAAAGGCGGACAAGGCATCAAAAGTACCCATAGCCAGGTGGTTTATTTCCTGTGCGCCACCACAAATGATACAATCCTGCAGGCCTGATTTTATAAAATGGTATCCCAGGCCGATAGAATGCGAACCGCTTGCACAGGCTGCACTGATGGTAAAGTTGATGCCCCTTAATTTAAAGATCGTTGCCAGGTTCATGGTTACGGTTGAGTTCATGGTTTGAAAAACCGCACCCGAACCAACCAGGGTAGTATCTTTTTTCTCTCTTATGATATCATTGGCCTCAATAACCGATTTGCCGGAACTATCATTGCCATATAAAATACCGATCTCGTTGGCAGCAATATAATCTTCATCAATACCGGCATTTTGCAAAGCTTCTATAGTGGCCACATATGCATATTCGCCTTCCTGCGGAAGCATGATCCTGGCTCTTCTGTCAAGTTTACCTTTTAGTTCAGGCGTTTCAACAAAACCGGTTAAGCCAGATCTGTATCCATATTCCTTACGCACCGGATCGAGTATGATGCCGGATTTGCCCTTGTATAAAGATTCCTTTACCTCGTCAAGGTTTTTTCCAATGCAGGAATAAATGCCCATGCCTGTTATAACTACTCTGCTCATATTAAGTAAAAAGTAAAAAATCAAAAATCAAAATGGCTGTTTTCGGATGCACTGTTCTTTTGATTTTTTACTTTTGAATTTTGATTTTAAGAATACAATCCTCCGTTTATCGAAATCACTTCACCGGTGATGTATGCTGCACCTTCGCTTGCTAAAAATGCAACTGTATGTGCCACTTCTTCCGGTGTACCAAATCGTTTTAAAGGCACCAGGTTTTTTAATTCCGTTTCATTTAATCCATCAGTCATATCTGTTTTAATAAAGCCAGGCGCTACTGCATTTACGGTAATTCCTTTACGGCCAATTTCCTGTGCCAATGCTTTGGTAGCGCCAATTACGCCGGCTTTTGCTGCCGAATAATTAGTTTGTCCGGGCAAGCCTTTTAAACCCGAAAGCGAAACCATATTAATGATACGGCCATATTTTTTCTGCAGCATGCTGTTAACCACCAAACGGGTAACATAAAAAAATCCGTCGAGATTTGTTTTGATCACATTATCCCACTGTTCATCTTTCATCCACATCATCAGCCCGTCATCCCGTATGCCTGCATTGTTTACCAGCACTTCAATAACCTTGTCTGCATTGGCTTCCATCCATCCTCCCAGTTTGCTGATGGTTTCTTCTTTGTTTGACACATCAAATTGTATGATCTCTCCATCCACTCCTTTTTCTTTAACCAGTGCAAGTGTGTTATTTGCTTCTTCTTCATTAGATCTGTAGTTGATCAGCACATTATATCCCATTTCAGCCAGCTTTACACAAACTGCTTTTCCAATTCCCCTTGATCCTCCTGTTACTAATGCAAACTTCATATTCAATTTTATTTCGTCTTTTATTATTTCTGCTCAACTTTTTTAATGTCAGTCTGAGCTTGTCGAAGACGGGGCTATTTTAACGGCCTCTTTTGTTTGTCAACCCGCCTTCGACAAATTCAGGCTGACAGTTTTCTATAATCAGGGTGTAACCTGGCTGTGGGTTTTTCCTAACCTTGCAGAAACAACCGGGTCGGCTTTTTCAAAATATTTTTTAATCCTTTCAAGGTCTTTATACTTTGGTTCGTCCTCAATAAATTTCGGGAACAGTTTTCTTATCTCGGTATAAATATGGTGCGTTTCTGTTGAAAGCCTGTCGGTACATTTTAAGTAATCAATTGCCTGCAACACGGTCATCATCTGTATGGCCAGCACTTCAAAAGAATTATCAATAACACGTTTGGTCATCAAGGCTGCATTGCAACCCATGCTCACAATATCCTGGTTATCGTTGTTGTTGGGTATGCTGTGCACATACATCGGGAACGACATGGTTTGATTTTCGGCCACGGTTGATGTTGCTGTAAACTGCATACCCTGCATACCAAAATTGAAACCCAGCACACCAAGGTTAACAAACGGCGGAAACTTCTGGTTCAGCTTTTCGTTCAGCAAATAATTCAACTGCCTTTCGCTGAGCATAGATAATTTGGTAACAGCCACTTTCAGTTTATCCATTTCCAGCGACACATAATCTCCATGGAAATTGCCGCCATGAAAAATGTTCTGGTTCTGGTGATCTATCACCGGGTTATCATTTACCGAGTTCAGTTCATCCACTACCACTTTTTCTACACTACAGATGGTATCATAGATCGGCCCTAATATCTGTGTTACACAACGCAGGGAATAGTACTCCTGCACTTTATCCTGAAACACTTCCTGGTCAAGCTTTTCGGGGTTATACAAATGTTCGCTGCGGCTGCGTATCATTTTACTGTCTTTCAATATCTCACGCATTTGAGCGGCAATTTTGTTTTGCCCCTTATGTTGTTTCACCACATTCAGTTCGTAAGAATAATGATCGTCAAAAGCTTCTACCACTTCATTGATCATAGCAGATAGCATGATGGACCATTCCAGCAGTTTTTGCGCCTGAATGATGTTTACCATACCAATACCCGTCATGGCCGATGTGCCGTTTAACACAGCCAACCCTTCACGTATTTTTATAGCAAGCGGTTTGATATTTAGTTTGGCAAATACTTCTGCTGTTGGCTGCACGGTTCCTTCATAAATAACTTCGCCTTCGCCAATTAAAACCAATGCAAGATGTGCAAGCTGTACCAGATCGCCGCTGGCGCCAACACCGCCATGTTCAAAAATGCAGGGCGAAACATTTTTATTGATCAGCTCTTTAAGCAGTTCCACAATTTCGGGATGCACACCGGAGTATCCCTGCATTAAACTGTTTAACCGGGCTATCATTACCGCTTTAACCAATATCGGGTTCATGATATTGCCGGCTCCGGAACTATGGCTGCGGATGAGATTATATTGTAACTGCAGCAGGTTTTTTTCATTAACCTTATACTGCGCCATGGGGCCAAAGCCCGTATTGATGCCGTAAATGAGTTTGTTGGATGAAAATTTTTGTAAAAACCGGAAGTTTTCTTCCACTTTTTCAATCGTTTGTGTATCTAACGACACTTCCTTGTCCTTGTACAAGATATCCGAAAAGTTATCTAAGGTAAGGGCCCTGTCTCCTACATGTACCATGATCCGAATTTTATCTGCAGTTTAAGTTTTATAGTCAAATGGTAAAAATAGAATAAACTATTCAAATTTCTGATTTTTTACTTTCTGTATAAATATTAAAGATATAGCAACAATATAAGCTGTAACTGCGGCTGGTGGGTATTTTTTATATGCGGATTACCGCTAAATTTGTACCTGAAATTAAAACTTAATGATATGAAAAAAATATTCTGCCTGTCTTTTATTGCAGTGCTGTTTGGTTTACAGCTACAGGCGCAAAAAGTAAAAACCATAACCGGCAGCGATGATATTTTAAAAGCCGAAAGCTCAATTACTATTGAGTTTACCTACGATAACATCAGTGTGGGCAAGTACAAAAATGAAGAGGAATATATTGCTGCCAAAACCGAAGAATACAATAAAAAAGAAGCAGGTAAGGGCGATACCTGGGCTGCCAGCTGGAAACGGGATAAGGAAGCCCGTTTTGAACCCAAGTTTTTAGAGCTTTTTAAATTAACCAGTGGCATGAGTATAATTACAGATGCAAAATATACCATGATCGTAAAAACAATTTCGATTGAACCGGGCTGGAATGTTGGCATAAGCCGCAAAAATGCTGAGATTGACCTTGAAATATGGATTGTGGAAACAGCCAACAAATCAAACAAACTGGCTGCATTTACCATCAGCAATGTACCCGGCGGTACAGCTTTTGGTTATGATTTTGATACCGGCCTGCGAATTTCAGAAGCTTATGCTAAAGCTGGAAAAAGCCTGGCCAAATTCTTCAAATAATCAATAAAAACTATAATCTTTGCAAAAGGCTTCCATAAATGGAAGCCTTTTTAAATTTTTATAATTAAACAAACACAAATGAAAACTATTAAAATCCGGCTTACTGTATTATTCCTGTTTTTGGCTTTTGCCTGCCTGGCACAGGAAGTTGACATTACCAAAGGCGATCTTTCGATATTAAAAGGAGAAAGCAGTATCAATGTAGAAATGACTTATGAAAAAATGGCTGTTGGCGACTTTAGTAAAGAAGCCGACTACATTAAAAAAAGGATGGAAGATGAAAATAAAAAAGACCCTCCAAACGGTGATCATTGGGCTGCGGAATGGGACGCCCAGAAGAAAAATTATTTTGGCGAAAAATTTACGCTTGGGTTAACCAAAACCTACGACGTAAAGATTGATAAAAGCGCAAAATATACGCTTATCGTTAATACAAAAGCCCTGGAACCCGGTTACCAGGTTGGCATATCTAAAAAAAATGCAGGTGTTGATCTTAGTATTACCCTTATAGAAACCGGCAAGCCTGAAAAAAAACTGGCCGTACTTTATGTAGAAAGAAAAGCAGAAACCATGTGGCGTGGCGCCGCATTCGATGCCAAGTCACGTATTGGCGATGCCTACTACGTGGATGGACAGGCTGTAGGAAAATTTTTCAAAAAAAATATAAAATAATCAAACCCTGACAAAACAATGAAGTACACATTAGTTGTTGTAATGGCTTTATTAAGCATTACGGCAAACGCACAAAGCAAAAAATTTACTTTTAAACTGGGCACCGAGTATGAGTTGCCCCGCAAAGCTGCCGACCTTTCTTTTTTTGGCAATGATAAAGACGGTATTGTAAATATGGGGCTGAGAAAAGAAGAATTGACCATTTTAAGGTTCGACCCCAAAACCCTGGCGCAAAGCACCGAAAAGACAATTGAACTGCCCGAAATGACCAAAAACTTCAACAGCGAAGGCGTGGTTGACTTTTACGGTAATTATTACTGGATACACAGCGACTGGGATAAGAAAGATGAGATAGAATACCTGTATTACGATAAGGTTGATGTGGTGAACGGGAAGATCACTGAATCCAACAAAAAACTATTTCAGGCTGAGCGTATTTCAGGAAGCGGCTATGCTTCAAACGGTTTTTACAGTGCAAAATCTATAGGTAAATACGATTTTAATTTTGATGCCGACCATAGTAAACTATTGATCAGCTACAGGCTGGCGCCCGAAGAAAAGAATGATAAAAAAAGTTACGACAAGATCGGTTTTTATGTGTACGACGATAAAATGAACAAGCTCTGGAACAATGAGTTTACCATGCCATACACCGAGCAGATAATGGATAATATTGATTTTTCTGTTGACTCCAAAGGAAATGCTTATATGCTTGCCAAAGTATATGATTCAGAAAAAAGAAAAGAAGTGGATAAAGAAACAGGCATGGCCGGTTATCATTATGAAGTTTTAAAATTCACCAAAGACAGTAAGAAGGTGCTGAATACCACCATCAACATTGGCGAGTATTTTATCAAAGCAGCGTCGCTGATTGAAAATACCGAACACGATATGGTAATTACCTGCACTTACAGCAAAAAAGCAAAAAGCAATGGTACAGATGGGGTTTTTCTTGCGCTGATGGATCAGAGCGGCAAAATAAATAAATATAAAAACGGTTATTACGAATTTCCGTTGGCTGAATTGGAAAAATTTGAATCGGAAAGGACCAAAAGGAAAATGGAAAGGAAGAAAGATTATGAAGCGCCCAATTTAAGTGTACGTAATATTGTTGTGGAAGCCGATGGAAGTTTATTTATTGCCCTGGAAGAGTATTATGTGGTTGAAACGACTACGTATGACTCCAGGGGCGGTTCACGCACTTACTACACCTATTATTACGAAGATATATTGGGTGCTAAAATCAGCAAAACAGGCAGTTTTGAATGGTTAAGAAAAATACCAAAAAAACAAAAAGGTTCCAATGGCAGGGGCACCATGAGTTTTAAATTAGTAAGCGATGCAACCGGTTATTACTTCCTGTTCTTAGACAACAAGAAGAACCTGGAACTGGCAGAAGACGAGGTACCCAAATACCATATGGACGGTTTTGGCGGACAGGTGATGGTTGGTAAAATTGATAATGCCGGTAATATTTCCAAAGAAATTGTTTTTGATACCAGGGAAGAAGAAGTAATGCTTTTCCCTGCCCAGTTTAAAAGAATAAACGGTAACCAGTTTATTGGCAGGGCTAAAATGAAACGTGGGGATTTTCAGCCATTGCTTATTACGGTGAATTGATTTTTACAGATCCATGAAGTAACATTGGCAAAGTTTTAAACTTTGCCAATGTTTTTTTAAGCCGTTTCCATCTCTTTTGCCTTTGGATAAAACCACATAACATCCACATCCTTCATTACTGCTTCGCTGGGTACAATGGCATTTTCCGATTCTGTATCCAGCATCACTGCTCCTTCTTTTTTACCAAGATTAATGGTGTAAGGATTTACTTTTATATCCGGTGATGCGCCATTCACCTGTGCATTTACCAGCCTGAAAATGGCTACAGCCAACTGTTCCAGCAGGTTCATGTTTTTGCCAATCTGCTCTATTAATTCAGCAGGTTCGTGCTGAACCTCAATATCCTGTTGGAATTTTTGCAATACTTTAAGGTCGAAAGGATCTATATACCTGTTTGAGAAAGTTTGATTTTCATAAGGCAGCCATTCCAGAAAAAGGTCCTGCATTATCTGGTGCAGTTGCCCAAATTTACGGCCCAGGCCTTTTTTTGAAGCGAACAGTTCTCTTAAAATACTGATATTGGTAAATGCTTTATTGGCAAATAAATGGCAAGGTACTGCCCAGTAAACTGCCCAGTCCCAGAATATTTTTATCACCATGATCTGCGTATTTCCCATCAGCAAATATTTATTCTGGTAGATCGGTATCCAGGCATCAACCAATGCCAGGTGGCATTGTTCGTAAACATTCACACGTGTTTCAATATCTTCACCGGCAAGGTCACGCAAAATAAGTTCACTAAGCCAGCTGTTATTCATCGCAATAAAATCGGTACCGGGAGAATACAAGGGATCTAAGAACGGCCCCGATTCTCCGGCCGTTCCCCACCTGTCGGTTGAATAAACTTTTTGAGTATGATGAGCATAATGCTTCAGGATTTTAAAATCCATCAGGCCATCACCTTCGCCCAAAGGCACCAGCATTTTATGCGCCAGCGGTTCGTTCACCCTCATCCATTCAACAGCTTTTTCATAAGTGTTGAAGGTGTCAAAAGGATGCACAGCCGGATCGGCAACAATACCAATACTGGTATTTTTTGAGCCCAGTGGAATTACCCATAACCAATAGCCGCTATCCATAAAATGTACTGTACTTAAGTAACGCAGGTTGGGTTCCAGAAAGTTTTGCCACTCTTTGTCATCCGTCCAGGTATCAATATCAATTACACCCTTCAGCCGCCACCAGGCAGCATTCGCATGATGCTCCATCGGCTTTTGAAACTGAAATTTTCTTTTCAACACACTGCTCCTTCCCGATGCATCTGCCACCCAGCGGCAGGTCACTTTTTTCTCTTCACCATCCTTTATATAACTAACCGTATGCATACTGGCAGCGTCAATATCTACACCTGAAACTTTTGCGCCAAGCTCAAGTCTGTTACCTTTTTGCCTGGTAAGTTTCATTAAATAATTTTCAAGTGTTCCCCTGTCGAGCTGGTGGCTTGGAACCGGCAAACGAAGGCGGGGTCCAAGTTCTACCCGGCTGGCAATATCTTCCTTGGTATCATTTTTAAAAAAGAAACGCAATCCATGTTTGGGAAGTTCATGTTTTTCCAGGTAGCCTTTCAGGTCTAAAACCTCTCTTAAATAATGGGTACCGAGTTCAACGGTTGATTCGCCTACTTTATGTGCGGCTGTTGCAGCTTCACTTTCTCTTCTTTCCAAAATAAGAATGGAAATATCCGGTTTTGCATTTTTAAGTTGTAAAGAAAGCGTAAGGCCCGCCAGGCCTCCGCCAAGGACCACTACATCGTACTGATCATTCATAAGTGTTGTTTTAAGGAATATAAATGTAACGCAAAATGGTTGTTATTAAAAAGCCATTTTAATAATAGGGTAAACGTTCAACTAATTTTTATAAAGATGGATTTCTCTTTCAACAAATATCTTAAAGGCTTGTCAAATGTTACTAAATACAGAGTGTCAGTAGGAGCTTGTCGAAGACGGTACTATTTGAAAAGAACTTCTTTTTATTTGTAAAACCGCCTTCGACAAGCCTGTCTGCCGACAAAGGCAGGCTCAGGCTGACAGCTTTTATTTTTTCAACAGATCAATTACGCCTGTCAATAAACCGGATAACTTTTCTGCCGGCCTCCGGCATCTGCATTTTTTTAATTTCTTCTTCGGTAATGTATTTTATGTGCGGACTAACCCTTAACCTGGCCTGGAGGTTTGCCCTTATTTTACGGTTGGTTTCTTCATCATAATTATCCGGCACTATATAAATGAGCACTTCATCCGTACCCATTTCGTTTGATGTTACCTCAGCAACATACTCAATCACATTTTCCATTTCATGCAATATGTCAAACAGCGCCGGAGGATATAAAGTAGTGCCTTTGTATTTAAGCATTTGTTTTTTTCGCCCCATCACCGGCGACAAGCGTAAACTGTTTCTTCCGCAGGCGCAGGGTGTATCATCGTACACACATATATCGCCTGTTTTATAACGCAGCAGGGGCATACCTTCCACGCCCAGGGTTGTAATAGTTACTTCGCCCGGTTCGCCGGGTGCAACAGCCTTGCCCATTTCATCAAGCAATTCTACGATCAGCAGATCGGGTTGCAAATGCCCGCCCCTGCATTCTGTACATTCAGTAAAAGCCGTTTGCATTTCGGTAGAGGCATAGGTAGAAAATAATTTGATATTCCAGGCATCGGTAATTTTTTTGCCAAGCGGGTTTAAAGTAAAATCTGTGTTGCGGATATTTTCTCCAACACAGATCGCTTTTTTAACTGTGGTGCTGTTAATATCAATATTATGTTCCTGTGCATAGCTGATGAGCTTAACAATGAAGGAAGGAACGGCAACTATAGCAGTTGGCTTTAATCTCAAAATGGTTTCCCATTGCAAGGAAGGCACCCCGGGCCCCAGCCGGATGATGCCTGCACCCAGCTTTTGTAAACCGGAATAATATGCCATGCCGGCCATGAACTGCCTGTCTAATGTAAGCATAAGCTGGTAAACATCATTCACCGATCCTTCGGTGCTCACAAAAGAAGCGTATTCATTGCAGGCAAGCCGCTCCAGGTCATTCTCTGTAAGCATTATGGTTACCGGATTTCCCAGGGTGCCGGAAGTAGAACTGTATTCAATAATTTTATTGCGTGGTACACAAAGGAAATCTTCATTGCGTTGCTGCAGGTCTTCTTTAATGGTTACCGGTATCACACTCAGGTCTTCCATGGTTTTTATACCGGATGGATTGAACCTTGCCTTGGAAAAGAATTCTTTATAGAAAGGAGAATTTGCATTCAGGTAAGCAATGGTTTCCTGCAGTTTTTTTTCCTGCAGGGCGGTAATTTCTTCTTTGCTTAAAAAAGCAGTTTCGGGTGAATAGTTCATTGAAAACATTTTTAAAAAATTGAATTTAGCTACAAAGATTCACTAAGACAAAGATTTTTATTTCCTTCCGGAAATGAATATTGCCACAGAAACACGGAGGCACAGAAAAATACAAAGCAGATTTCTGTGTTTCTGTGCCTCCGTGGCAAATCAAGATTTGGCGCAGGCAAATCCATAAATAAGTCCAGGATTATTTTTCAATTATTACGATTGCTGATGCTATCGTTTTTAGATGAGAGAGCGAAACAAATATCTTTCCCAGTTTCAGGTCATCAACGGTTTTTGCTGTCAATCCATAAAATCGTATCTCCGGCTTTCCTTCGGCATCATTGTAAATTTCAATTTCATTAAATGCAGTGCCGGTTCTCCAGCCGCTGCCCAATGCTTTTAAAAAAGCTTCCTTGGCTGCAAAGCGTGCTGCATAATGTTCGTACTTAAAAGCGCCTGCTTCACAATATGTAATTTCAGCAGCACTAAAAACAAGTTCTTTAAAGCCTGCCTTCTTCTCTATTTTCCCGGCAACCCTGTCAACCTCTATCAGATCAGTACCAATTCCATAGATCATGGTGCAAGTTTTTTATTTATTTTTTTGATCTGCGCCTTAATATGGTCTTCTTCTTTTTTTGTTGCAATCACTTTTGTCAATGCAAGATTATAGTTCTGTAAAGCAGCAGCATATTCTTTTTGTTTATATAAATAATCGCCGGCCAAAAGATACGCATTATAAAATTCAGGATTACTGTTTACCAGGGCTTTTGTGTCAGCGGCTCTGCCATCCAGTATCTCTTGCTTTATATTTCTGAAAACCTGGAAGTTTTTATAGGCCGGTGTAAGCAGGAAAGAATCTGCTGCGATGGCTAAACTGCTGTCAGCAATCTCTTTGTTTTGCTGCATACCATGCAAAGCAAAAATTTTTTTAAGATCGTAAGCCACATATTTGCCCAACTGCCAGGGTGCTGTTGAAACCCACACGATCAGTTTCTTTGGTTCAAAAACAACAGAGTGATGAGCAATTAACTGGTTGATGGCTTTTTCATTACCCATACCAATATCGGAGCCATTCAGTCCTTTTTGGTCACGGAGAATATTGACAGTTTTTTGAACTGTGTTTTTTCCATTTGCATTCAGTAATTGCATTAACCGTTGATAGCGGTAACTTGATGCACTTTCATTCTCCTGTTCAATATTCATTTTTGTTTTTCCCAGCTTATTGCTCTGAAAATGATTGGCGCAAACAATATAATTTTTTTGCGGATCGTAAACATCCAGGTCATCCGGTGTTTTTTCAATGATCACCGCTTTGTTATCTAAAGCCGAAGCAACCAGGAATGATTCGGACACAAACATCTTCCTGCTTTTGGCAATGGCAATGGCTTCATTGATATTTTTTGCGTATTGCAGAATTTCTCTCGTTACAATTGAAACCGGTGTTGCCGAACCTGTTGGCAGATCGCTTTTTGCTGCATTGATGGTTACAGACAGTCCCTGATCGTTCATGCCGCTGACAGCACCGATAAAACCTCCCCAGGTAACTGTCATAAATTTATGGCCCTTTGCCGGATTGAAGAATGCAACGATCTTATCCTCTGCAAATTTATCGCCCACATAAAAATCAAAATTGCGGCCAATGATCATCGTGCTGTCCTGGCTCATGCTGCCCCAGGTGCCAAAAGATGTGCAGCCAACCATGGCCAGGTTTTGCACGGCATGGCCAATATCATGTGCGGCGTGATAATTTAAAATGCGCTGGTAATTAGTCCCCAGATATTGGTAATCAGGAGAAGCCGATTCTGATACGCCGTAAATTTCTTCCTTGTATTCTTCAGTTATATTCTTATCAAGCTTGCGGTTAAAAAAACCGATCATGTATTTTAAAAAGCTGCGTTTTGATCTTGACGGAATGAGCTTGCTTATCTGTTCTGCAAAATGATCTTCCTGCCTTACTACCAGTTCTTTGGTTAGCTTTCCATTAATAACACCTCGTTCAAAAGGTTCGCCTTCTATATACAGTTCGTACAGGCCGCTGCTGCTATGCCTGAACCAGTTATTTTTCAGCGTATAAAATGCATCACCATGATCAGTTCTCTGTAATTGCATGCTGCTTATGTCTGCAGGCCTGGGCGGATCTACTTTTGAAACCTGCACCAGGTAAATTGCACCGATCATCAGTAAAACAAAAATTACTGCAAAAACCCTTAATGTCCGTCTTCCTGTTCTTTTCCAGTTAGGCATTTCTTATTTTTTCAATGATGTCTTCGTTTCCTAAAAAAGCAGTGCAGGTAACAAGGCCGCTCATGGTAGCGCCCAGTATGCCATGCAAATTAAGATTTTGGCCTGTTAAATAAAGGTTAGGTATTTTGGTACGGGGCGATATAAAAGTTTTCAACGGATTGCTGTAATCTTTGGCAATGCCGTACATTGATCCGTCGGCATTACCAATATAATCCCGGTACGATAAAGGCGTTGCTGTGTAATATTCATCAATCTTTTCACGTAACCCAGGGAATTTTTCTTCAGCACAATCAAGAAACTGTTCTGCTTTTCTTTTTTTGAAGGCTTCATAATCCGTACCCCTGTCGTTCTCATCCGAAACTGTATTGAACGAGCCTGCCCATTGTTCCACTTCTCCAAAACGCATGTAAGCAAGTAAAGTCATCGCTTCGGCAAATTCAGGAGACTTTGATGAAGCTGTAAAGAAAACACAATAGCTTAATGGCCAATCCTCATCCGTATGATTTGTTGTATCCCATTCACGGCCTTCTTTGGTGTAATAATAGTTGTGCTTTACGTATTTAAAAGTTCCTTTCTTAAAAACAATATTGATGACAAAACCGCCGATGGTGTTTTGCAGATTTTTAACTCTGCTCCGGTATGCCTGTTTTATCAGATCGGTTTCTGTCATTTCTAATGTTTGCACCGGGTGCATATTGCTGATGAAATTTTTTGCATGCACATATCTTCCATCTGCAAGCTGTACTGATCTTGTGATACCATCTTCCACCACAATTTTTTTAACCTCGGCATTGCGGTGAATAACGCCGCCATGCTCCCGTATATTCATGGCCATGAATTTGCCAATGTCAGATCCGCCATCAATACACTTCCAGGAGCTTTCAATATAACTGTTCAGTATCATGGCAGGCACATAAAAAGGGGTCATCCCCGACTGCAGCTCGTACAGCATACTGTTGCCAACCAATACTGCCTGCAGTTTTTTATTATTGGTAATTGATTCAATAAAAGTTCTTGTATCAATACCCAGCACAGCATTTTTTTCATCCAGGTTGCCGCCGCTTCTTAAGTTGTATAAAGGAAATTTACTGCACACTTCTTTTACCTTATCGCAAAAAAGCCGCAATGCTTTTTCTTCATCAGGAAAATCTTTCAGTAAATGCTTAATAAAATTTTCGTAGCCCTGTGCAAAAACATATTCTTTCGGGTCGTTGCCAATGAGTATTTTATCAAACACATCTTCATTCATCCGCTGCAGCTTTAGCTTTTGCAAAATGCCCAGGTACTTAAACACCTGATAAAGATTTTGCCCTTCGCCCAGGCCACCCAGGTAATGCACTCCCGAATCAAAAATCACCCGGTTGCGTACATAAGTCTGCAGGCTGCCGCCAAGCTGCCTGTTCTTTTCCAGCACACAAACTTTGTAACCCTCACGGCTCAGCACATCAGCGCAAATTAATCCGCCCATGCCGCTTCCGATGATCACTATGTCGTATTCTGTTTCCATTATTTTTGGTTTAGGCGTTTAGGAGTTTAGAAAGTTTAGTTCGCCTTTCTAAACCTCTAAACACTAAACTTCTAAACTATTCTTCAATATAAATATAGTGTTCGAT
The DNA here is from genome assembly GCA_016786725.1 of Ferruginibacter sp. Taxonomy (GTDB): domain Bacteria; phylum Bacteroidota; class Bacteroidia; order Chitinophagales; family Chitinophagaceae; genus Ferruginibacter. The sequence goes on from JAEUVU010000022.1 coordinate 74,329, forward strand.
GTAAGTTTTGAATCTGCTATCTCTTTACAACCCATGTTCTTTTCTTTTGCAATCTCCCGTATCATATTACCAGAGAAAAAGTGCAGACCGGTTTCTTTTGTTTTGTTGAACTTCATCACTTTGGTTGAGAAGAACTCTGTAAGTTTTGTTTTCTCATGCATCTCCGCCTTCTCCGTATCACCATCCCTGATGATAACAATACCGCCGGCATTAAGGTTTGCAATGCACTTATCAATCACCTGCGTTTGTTGTGCTATTGGCAAATAGTGCAGCATATCAGCCAAAATAATGCAATCATACTTTTCAAATTCAAAACCCATAACATCACTGTACACAAAATTAATTCTATCCGTTTTACTGAAGCAATTGTTAGCCGTATCAATTTTATCTTCGTCGTAATCAAGGCCGGTAATATTTCTTTGTACCGAAGTAAAAGAAAGCATATAGCTCATAAAACCATAGCCGCAGCCAATGTCCAAAATCTTTCCCTGCAACGGTATCAGTTCATGAAAGATCTCATAATTTTTTTCCAGTTTTGTTTTTATACGCATGTACCATTCCAATACCGGGCCTTTGTAAATATAATTATAGATAAGTTTTTCTCTAAAGTATTTCGGCTGCTCAATTTCTTTTCGCAGTGTTTCAAACTCCTGCCTGAAATAACGGCCAACCAGTTTTGCCCTTTCAGTATAATTATTCCCAAAGCCTGTATCATCCGGTTTTATACGTGGGAGATATTTAAGTGTTAACTGGCCGTTTTTTAATAACGAATCCTTTTTGGTAAGTGTATGATTTGTTCCGTGGATGATGATAGGCAGAATGTCCGCCTGAAGTTTTTCAGCTAAATAAAAAGCGCCTTTATGAAAACGGCCGATTGTTCCATCTTCTGACCTGGTACCTTCCGGAAAAATTACCAGTGAATAGCCATGTTTCATGCGGTCGGCAATCCTGTCAACATTCTGTTCAATTTCTTCCGTAGGAAAATAATCTGCCATGCGTATCACAGGTCCAAAGATGGGTGCATTCCATTTTTTTTTGTTTGTAAGCATTAATATTTTCGGGTAGAGCATGATCAGCGGAACGATATCCAAAGAAGACTGATGATTACAAATGATGATAGCAGGCTTTTTCAGGTCTTCTTTACCGGGATTGATGATATTCTTTTTTACATTACCCATTACATAGATCAAAAACCAACACGCTTTTGAAACCAGCAGGTGGTAAATATATTTTCCCTTTTCTCTAACCTGCAATCTTATAAAACTTCGGCCAAGCACTGTAAAGAAAATGCTTACACCAATAAAGATTGAAAATGCAGTTGATGATTTGATGAAGCCCCAGAGCGTCCAGGGAAATCGTTTTTTGCTTACCCGGTTTTTTATCAGCACCGAAAAAAAGAATGGTATCAATATCTGCGACATGATAACTACGCATAAAATACCGATGATAGAGATTGATGCAATGGAACGCAGCGCCGGGTGTTTTGCAAAAATCAAAACACCCATACCGGCAATGGTTGTTATAGCAGATAAAATGATGGATGATTTAAAAGAGGAGAGGTTCTTTTTACCGGTCTTATATTCCTGCAGCAAACCATCCATGATAAAGAGGCTGTAATCATCGCCCAAACCAAAAATAAGCGCTGATATAATGATGTTGATGATATTGAACTGGATGCCTGCCATACCCATGATGCCTAAAATCCATATCCAGCTAATGAACATGGGGATGAAGGAAACAAGCGTTAATTCTATTCTTCCATACATCAGTAATAACACAAAAAACACCAGCAATGATGTCATCAATGCAATTCTTGAAAAATCTGAGTTTACAATTTCTACAAACCGGCTGGTAAGGTATTGCTTATCTAAAACCGTAACATGAGATTCATTTTCAAAAGCATTGTACACCTGTTGCTTTTTATCAGGAAAAGCTTTTACCAATGTTACAACGGTTGTTTTGCCGGGCTTTTCTGTTATATAATCATCAAGGAAGTTTTTACGGACATCCGCCATTGCCTCATTATCAACCGGAACATATTCGTTATTAAGAAGCGATTTAAAATTTTCAAAAGCCGTTGCGCTGAATTTAAATGCCGGTCCTTCATGCCGCAAGGTTGCCATCAAAGCCTCTTTCTTTTCAGCAGTCCAGTAACGGTTCCATTTTTCAATTTTTATTTTTTGTAAAGAATCTGAAATGATGAGAGAAGAAACGCCGGAATATTTTTTTACAATATCCCAGTTCTGCAGCTTCTCAATTTGTGTTACCAGTTTTTCATTATTGATCAAGGCTTCATCCAAAGTCTTTCCTTCGGTAACCAAATAAACCGATTGTAACGCATATTGATTGATCTGGTTCAGTTGCTTTTCCGATGCTTTTAATTTGCTGCTCATGAAATTCATGTTCTGCAGGTCAGATTCAAAACCAACTTTACCTGCCCAAAAAGCAAACAGCACTGTTAATGCAAGAATGATGATGACTAAATATTTATTATACTCTGGTTTTAAAGCAGCTACTTTGTCTATCCATGAAAACTGGTGAACAATATGCGTTTGCTCTTCTTTTTTGCCGGCGATAAAATGTGGCAGAAAGATCAATGAGCAAAGAGAGGCGCCAATTAAACTGAAGGCCGCAAACAGGCCGAGGTCTTTCAGCATTTCAGATTCTACAAACTGCAGGCAAAAAAAACCACCAATGGTTGTAAAGCTGCCGATCGTCATCGGTAAAGCCAGGTCTTTAATTACTTCTCCTATATTTCTTGTGTGGCGGTAATGATTAAAAACATGCAGTGAATAATTTACTGCAATGCCCAACACAACCGAGCCTGTTCCCAAAGCGATCACTGATATTTTTCCCTTGATAAAATAAATGCAGGCTAAAGAGAACAATGCCCCGAAAACTACCGGCACCAAAATAATAAAGGGAGCTCTTTTCTTTCTGAAATAAATTCCCAGGAAAACAATTATAAATAAAACTGTAACACCCTGTGTTAATACCGAATCTTTACGAAGCTGCAATGCATTTCCTACAGAAACGGCAGTGGCTCCAAAATAACCTGCAGTAACATTGCTGCCTGGGTTATTGATCAAACTATCCAGTCCTTTTAACAGCAGTGCATTTTTACCGGTATTGTTTGGGGGATATTTTGGGGTGATGAAAAGCATCAGGTGCTTTCTATCTTTGGTAACGATATAATTGTCGTACAATTCAAAATTCTCATCATACTGCAATTGCTGCAGTTTTTTTAATCCAAGGAAACTAATGCCCACAGGATCTTTGGCAATTATACTTTTTAATGCAAAGCCCGCCGGAGATGTAAGCGTTCGCAGATCCTGTTCCAGCGTTTGTTTAATCGTTTCGGGCTTTATCAGCGAATCAATAGCGGTATAATCTTTTTCATCTAAATAAACCGGTAGATGGTTGCTGATGGTTTCAAACATCTGCAGGACCAGTTCATCATCTGCCTTGTAATTAATTTTTGTAAAAAAGGGTGCAAGTTTTTGCCGGATATTTTCAACCAGTGTATCGGCATAGGCAACCAGGCTGTCGGGTTCTGTAGCAGCAGTATCTTTTAATGATACGGTTATAGCGAGCTTATCTATGAACTTTGAGTTCTGAAAAACCTCGTTTAGTTTTTCTATCTTTTTATCTTTTGGTAATATCTTCGAAATATCTTCTTCAAACTTTACCTGCCAGGCAAAAAAACCAGCAGTCGTCAACAACGCAGCAAACGTGATAAACAAAGCAGGCCTGCGCTTTGTATAAAAATTATAAATATTGAGCAATAGTTGTTCCATGCACTAATCGGCTTTTGAAATAACGGCCTGCTTTTTACCGATCAGTTTTAAAAAAATAAAGGTGGCTAAACCAAAAATCACAGCTGTAACAACAGCCAGGGTAATGCTGCCAAAAATATATTGCTGCAGATTTTTTTGTATGGAATTTAATGTAATAGCATTGCTGAAATCAAAATGCATGGCATTGGCACCCATCCAGAAAGCACCCATTTTATAACTCAAAAAAATGATCAGTGGGATCATGGGCGGGATGCTGATATTAGCTGCAACAATAACAATAGGCTTATTCAGTTTAAATAAAATAGCCAGGAAAATAGCAGCAGCCAGTTGAAAACCCCAGATTGGAATGATACCCATAAAAACGCCAAATGCAACCGACATTGCTTTTAGTTGTGGGGTATGATGTGGGTTAAATAAATGTTCGTCCAAAACTTTTTTCATTTTTTTTGGACTGAACAATGTGCGGATAATATCACGTGGCTTTATATACAAAGCCGTGATCAATACTAAAATTGTGTTTAAAACACTGATGCGGAAAAAATCTTTAAAGGGCCTGAAATGCGAAACCCGTTCACCCGCAGGCGCATAGTAAACCGTAACAGGAACCGAGATCACTTTTACCCCCTTCCACGCCAGCCTCACCAATGCTTCAATTTCAAATTCATATTTACGGGTTATGAAGCGCATTTTTTTTATTGGCTCTAAAGGATACAGGCGATAACCTGATTGTGTATCAGGGCTGGTAATTCCGGTCTCTACCTTAAACCAGAAATTGGAGAACTTGTTGCCAAAACTGCTGCCTCCCGGTACAGATGCCTGCCCCATATTTCTTGCACCGATAATAACTGCGTTTGGTTCTTCTTCAAGCTTATTTATAAAGGCAGGAAGGTCTTTTGCAAAATGCTGCCCGTCTGAATCAATTGTAATGGCATAATTATATCCCTTATCAAGGGCATACTTAAATGCAGTGCGAAGCGCCCAGCCCTTACCAGCATTTTTTTGGTAACTGATGAACTGAACCGCCGTAAATTGCTTTACAACTTCAACTGTGTTGTCAGTGGACCCGTCATTCACCACAATGATATCACTGGTATACTCCGCCACATCTTCAATAACCTTTGCCAACGTAGCAGCGTTGTTATAGGTAGGAATAATAACACAGACTTTCAAAACCTCAAATTTTTCCTTCAGGGAACCGGTCATTATTTTGGTGATTAAATATAAATTTTTGCCTAAAAACGCGGTAAAATTATAACAATAACGGCAATAAGCACGGGTCGTTTTAAGCCCGGCTATCTACTTTACTTACAAAGCGTTTTTTCTTATCTGCCATGCGCTGGTGCATCCAGGCAGGCCATTGGCTGCTGTCTTCAGCATCATAAATACGAAGAGCCTGTAATTCGTCTTTTTGAAGAAGGTCTTCTTCGCTGCATCTTAAAATTTCTGCTGCTGTTTTTACGCCGGAATAACTGGAGCCTGCAACCCCATGGCTTAAAATACTGGCTCCGCACATATACAGGTTCTCAATTTCGGTTTTTGCTTTGAAGGAGAAGGGGCCGGTTTGCATAAAGCCCTTTTCGGTTCCATATACATTGCCTTTGGTTGAGTTGATGTAGAATTCGTTGGTGATGGGGGTACCGACTTCGAGATGAATAATGTTATCATGTACTGCCGGTAATATCCTTTTAAAAGTATTCAGCAGTTTTTCGCTAAGCCTTTCTTTTATTTTTAAATACCTTTCATTGCCTGCGCCCTGCCCGGTATTTAAAGCCTTAAAGGAGTCATAGTCGATAAACGTTACCACCTCAATGGTATGATGCCGGCCGTTGAAACTCAATGGATCTTTTAATGAAGAGCAACTTATGAACAGTGAATCAAACTCATCTTTTTCAAGTATTGAAACCTTCGTGAGGTCATCATAAATCTCATCCATGTCTTTATCCGGCATAAACCATATATTACCAGAGTCAAGCCCCGCCTCACGTACATCCATATCAACCGAAATAAAGAACATCAGGGAAGTAACAGAATAGCGGGTAGCATGTAGTTTTCTGATCAGCTTATTACTTAAGTGTTTGTGCCCAACCAGCTTAAAAGTTGCATCAGGGTCGGCATTGGAAACAACGCGATTTGCGAGGATGATCTCTCCGTTTTGCATTTCCACGCCGATAGCTTTATTTTTTTTGCCTGAAGATGGTTTCTTTTGAATTAATATTTTTTTTACCGCTTCACCGGTCTTTATTTCACCGCTGTGCTTTTTTATAGCATTGGTCATGGCTTTTACAATGGCTGCGCCGCCACCCATTGGGTAAAAGCCGCCGTTAAAATAATGGTCCATCAATGCACAATGAAAAGGAAAACTTGCTTTGGCAGGAGGCAGGCCATGATCACCACATTGTATGTTCAATACTTTTTTCAGCAGCGGGTCTTTAATATGCCAGCCAATCACCCGCTTTAACCTGAATAAGCCATACCTGCCCAGATTTCTTGTACGGTATGCAATGGTGAGGTTGTCCCAAAAACCATTCATCTTGGGTATAAGCTGTATTTCCCTGCCTACTTTTTTTACCAGGCTAAGATATTTTCTTATCCCCTTTTTTTCCTTTGGAAAACGTTTGGATAACGATTCACAAAGGCGCTCCAACCCTGCAGGCATATCTATTCGTTCATTCCCTATCCAGCAATGCTCATAGGCATCTTTGTTCATCCTGAAAAATACAAGCTCATTGGCAATGCCCAGGCCTTCATACAAGTTACAACTGGCTTCGCCTTTATCAATGCTGCCAATATAATGTACCCCTGGGCTATAACGATGCCCGTCAATATAAAAACTATGGCACCAGCCTCCCGGTACATAATGCTGTTCAATAACAGCCACTTTTTGGCCTGCCCGTGCCAGGCAAAGTGCAGCGGATAAACCGCCGGCACCAGAGCCGATAATGATCGTATCAAATACCTGTTTGCCAGTTAGCTCATCCAAAATTTGTTAAAGTTTTGTCTAAAGAAATGAAATTTAAGCTGTAATCTAAACTTAAAAACTGAGCTTTTTACGTATAGTTTATACTTAATTAAACAGCATTCTTAAAGTTTTAAACAAAAAAATCACTGTGGCATGGTTTTGGTTTTTAGCGGTTCGGTTTTCTGGTAAATCCAATTATTGAAAATACATTTTTAAACTTTAAAATCTAAATATTATGTCAGAAACAAACTTCCCTGCGCCATCTGCACAGGCCACAAAGGGCAATAACTCCAAAAATGTCATTATTGGTATTTTAGCTACAGCACTTATCGCAGTTTCAGGTTACCTGATTTATACAAAAAACGATACATCTAAAACCATACATCAGCAGGAAACAACCATCGCAAAAGTATCGGATGAAAAAAGTGATGTGCAGGCAAATTTTGATGCATCACTTGCCAGGCTTGATTCTATGTCGACCGTAAATACCGGCCTTGAAAGCCAGTTGACTGAAAAGAACGCAGAAATTGCCAAAATAAAAACAGAGATCCGCAGCATCTTAAACAAGAAAAATGCAACTGCCGCAGAACTGGGCAGAGCAAAAACATTGATAGCTTCTTTAAATGAAAAGATCACCACTATGGAGGCGGATATTGCAAAGCTGAAAGAAGAAAACCAGACTCTTACTACCAGCAACGCAACATTAACGCAGGAAAAAGAAACATTGACTAAAGACCTTACAGCAACTACTGAGGTAAAAGTAGCGCTTGAAAAGAAAGTAGATATTGCTTCTACTTTAAATGCAAGCAACATTGTTATTACACCTATTAATGTAAAAAACAACGGTAAGGAAAAAGTTTCATCAACTGCTAAAAGGGTTGATAAGCTGATGGTAAGTTTTGATGTTGACAACCGTATTATTCAATCAGGTACTACAGATGTGTACGTAGTAGTTTTAGGTCCGGATGGTAAGGCCATTAATACCGGAGCAGAAACTTTTACTACCCGTGAAGAAGTAGCAATGCCTTTTACTGCTAAAATGCCGGTTGATCTTGAAACAGCAAAAAAGAAGAATGTTGAATTTGCATTTACTCCGGGAGCAAGTTTTGTACAGGGTGCTTATACTGTACAAATTTATCAGAATGGTTTTCTGATCGGGCAGGGAACCCGTGAATTAAAGAAAGGTGGTTTATTCAGCTAAGGATATTTTCAAACAAAATAATTACAGATTACTGTAATTTTAAGGGCTATCTGGATTTAAAAATTCAGGTAGCTTTTTTTATTTTCTGTGATGTTCTGTTTCAAGAGATGTCTGCATTAATACTGGCATTTTAAAATCATTATTTATTAGCTTTGTATTTTAAAGACATGAAGAGAAATATAAAAACGGTGGCTATCATTGGCGGTGGCCCTTCGGGTTGTTCGTTAGCCACCTTGTTAAAAAGAAAAGGGTTTAAAGTTGCTGTTTTTTACCTGGAAAAAAGACCGGAGATTATTGTGGGAGAATCCCTGGTGCCGGCTATTGTACCGTATTTGCGTCAGTTGGGTGTAGAGGATGAGGTAAAATCATATAGTACTTATAAACCCGGTGCTTCTGTATGGGTCAGTAAAGATGAAGAAGCCACATCGCCATTTAGTTTCGGTGGTGGTGGCTTGCCCCCTTACGCCTACAATGTACCCCGTACAAAATTTGATAAAACTATTTTTGACCTGGCTGTTCGTGAAGGAGTTATTTTTTTCAACCAGGCTGCTAAACTTGAGCAGGTTGGTAACACAGATGAAATTAAATTAAGCGACGATACTATCACCGACATCAATGATTTTTTTAACGGCCAGCCAGATTTGATTGTGGATGCCAGCGGCCGGTCCCGTACAATCTCCCGTCTTTTGGATATTCCTACAAAGGAAGGAGACAGAAAAGATATTGCCATTTTTGCCCATCTCAGTGGAGCTGAAAAAATTGAGCCTTATAATATACACCTGCACCGGCTTGAAAAAGGCTGGAACTGGAGAATACCGTTACCCGACCGTATTTCGGTAGGAGTTGTAATTGACCCAAAGCATATTAAGGAGTACGGCTCAACCAAAGAAGAACAATACGATAACTTCCTTAAATCTGATGAAACGCTCAGCAAGTTTACTGCCAATGCAAAACGAGAAACCGGCGTAGCTCAATACAATAACTACCAGCTCATCTCTCAAAAAATGTATGGCAAAAACTGGCTGCTTACAGGCGATGCTGGTGGTTTTTTGGATCCAATTTTTTCATCCGGACTTTTTTTAGCTATTAAAGGTTCGTTTGAAGCAGCTGAAGCCATTGGTGTGGGTACGGATGCTGCATTTAAAAAATATCAAAAAAACCAGTTGTACGAACTGGCCATCTGGCAAAAGTTGGTTGATACCTGGTACAGCGGAGGTTTATTTACCCTTTTTAAGGTTGGGCAAGACAGGATGGATACAGCCTTTGGCAGATTCATCGGTCCACATATGCAGCGACACTTAACCCGTATTTTTTCAGGCGAAGCAGTTTACAGGAACTACAGTCGGGCTTTTTTAAACTTTGTACTTGGGCCTATGATAAGATGGATGAAAGTTGGCAGACTTCATAATAGAAATATAAGAGATCTGGAGATTAAATAAGCCTCTGATTTAATTTCCAACACCTTTTTTGGCTTTACAATCCAGCTTGTTCCCTATCAATTATTACACTTATCGGGGAGTTATTATTTTATCCACTTATGGGGTATTATAACCGCTTATCAATTCACCTTGGTTTCAAATTATCCCAGTCATTTTAATAAAACTAAGTGCCAGTAAGGGTTATATAGAGATTGAGGTTTCAGGAATATATTTTTTTGTAAAATTATTTAGTACTTTGTTTTGCATAGTACTAAAATATGCCTATCTTTGTTTTATCAAAGTAAGCCAACAGCATCAGCTGAGATTTAGCCAAATATTAAAACATTATTAAATTAAAAGTCATGAAAAAACAAACAACAAATCAGTTTAAACCACTGAGTAAAGAAGAAACTAAGAAATTAACAACTGTAGTAGATGAAACCATTGCAGCCGGACTTGGAAAAGCAAAAACTTTTAGTGCAGCCGATCTTTGGAACATTCAGCGTAGAAGCAGAACAATTACGAACAGAAGAAGTTTTGTATAAACTTCGTAAAAGTATATCCGCACTAAATTGATAGCTTTTTAGATCTCCCGTCAAAGCCCAAACTTATTTTGGGCTTTATCTTTATTGCAAAAAATACTGAGTATTAATTGCTTTTTATTTTTTTGCAAAAGCTAAAAAGCCCTATTTTTGCAACCCCAAAAGGGTATACTCCTCCTTAGCTCAGTTGGTTAGAGCATCTGACTGTTAATCAGAGGGTCGCTGGTTCAAGTCCAGCAGGGGGAGCAAGAAAATCAAAGCGTTACGATTAAAACCGTGACGCTTTTTTCTTTATGTGACCTCGAATGTGACC
>JAEUVU010000026.1 GCA_016786725.1 Ferruginibacter sp.
TTCCATAATCTTACTAACCCGATGCTTTCCACTCAATTGGTTTCCATCCTTTGCGATTTCCATCTTTTGAGGGACTTCAATCTTTATAAAACTTCTACCTTTTGATTGGACAATAAAGATAGTTTATACAATACCTTCAATCCAAATTTATGAAGCTTGTGTTTTGCACCCGTTTAGCACATATTTATGCACACTAAAATTTTATTAACTTATTCTGCGCCGTCAATATGTCCCCTGTTTACTGCAAAAGTACCCACCTTGTTTCCGGCAGTAATTCCAATTTCGCAATCGCTGCGATAATGGATGCCGCCATACATACGTGATACGGAAGCCTCTTTCGCCATATCAGCATAAGTCTGTGCCCTGGATGGAATTATATATCCTAATACTGTTGCAGCAGCGCCACTAAAAGTGCTATGGCCCGAGATATAGGAAGGAAAATTTGGCAACCCAATATCTGTTTTGATCCTTGGATCAACCTGGCTGGGGCGGGGATTAAAATAAAAATTCTTTGCATCCCAGCATACAATGCCTGCATCCATAACGGCCATATTCAGCAGTGCCATATTTCGGGCCCACCTTGCTTCGCTGAAATTTTGCTGTGCAAAATCATTGGCAGCAATATAGTTCCAGTGGCCCGGTGGTGTATATGTTCTTAACCCATCGGCCCAAAAATTGGCAATACGTAATTGTTCCCTGGTAAGGTTTTTTGTGATCTGGTATATTTCCTCGGTCTCGTCTTTAAATTTTTGTGAGCCGGTTGATGGTGGAGCAGCCGGCCTGATGGTATTAACCATTGTTAAGGAATCAAATAAAAAAGCCCTTACTGCACCAAAGGCCGGTAACATTGGCGGACGCTCAGGTGTTTCCTGGCTTATCCATGGTGTTTCACCACGGGCAATACAATCTGATTTTAATTTGGCCCACAAAGTGGCATTGCCTGCTGCAGCTCCGGCCCTGTCGCCACGGGCACGTGTAACAAATTTAGCAGCTACCTGTTTTCCTAAAAGCTCTCCTGCATCAAGATCGCTTCTTACATTGGCACCGGCTATCAGCCTGGCTCTTTTGTGTTCTTCGGCACGTTGGTTAATATAATCCTGGTCGCCGGGGAACATGAGTTTTAATATTTCAACACTGGCTCCCATCACAACTGCATCCTCGCTTGGGTAAGATGGCAATGTAGATTTTGGAAGTAATGTTTGTATGGTTGCATCCACCGTAAATGGTGCGGCACGGTTGTATTGCTGTTTATAAAAATAGCCGGCAACACAGGCATCGTACTGTGCGGCGCTTAAATATGCATAGGCCCTGGCTGCATATGGTGGATTGGCAAATGGAAAAGTTGGATAGGCCAATGGATTATTGGCGCTGGGAAAAGGATAGGTTCCATCAGGGTTTTGATAAGGAGGCAGGTTGTGCAATGCTACCAGTTCACGCATGATCTCGTTCCAGCGCAACACAGCACCGGCTCCCCAATACTCAACTAATTTTCTTTCATCGGTGGTTATATTGTTTTGAAAACTTTTTATTTCATTAAGCTGGATGACATAATCAGGGGATGTGGTTGCAATGGGTGCAGGGCAGGCAAATTCATTGGCTGTTGTCAGCAGTATTGGCTTCCATGTGCCTGCATTGGCATCAACCCTTGTTGGGTTGATCATGGGGTAATGCATATTCTGTTCATCAATACTTTTTGAGCAGGAGTTGAACAGAGCTGCACCTGTAACAACCACAGCAAAAATCATTGTTAATAAAAAAATCTTTTTCATAATTACTTATTTTCTGTTTTCTTGTCTGTCTTTTTTTCTTTCTTTTTAGGGCTGAAATCAAGAATGTAGAATACACCAGCATTGAAACCGGTTGCTTTTCCTACGTTTCTTCCGGCCAGCGTTGTTGAACCATTGGCTACAACAGAAAGACCATTCACCGGTGTTTCATATTTAAGGTTGAAGCCAATACTGGTTGCATTCATTTTATTACTTACGAATGGCATCCCGTTTCGTGGAATATCAAAACCGCCGAATGTTGTCCATTGATTAAAAATTGCTTCTGCAATGAAATCTTCACTCCGGTATCCCGCCCTGAAATTAAACTGTTGCGCATCCGGCATCCTTACTTCATTGCTGTAATGCATCTCGGTAGTATAATAGGTATTGCGGTCGAGGGTAACATTGCTTCGGACAAAATAAGTATAAGATGCTGTAGCAAACAGATGATTACGCTGGTAATCTATCATTGCACGCAATATGGCATTTTTGCTGTGAAGGCCGATGGAAAGCGGTAAAAAATCCGGGTTATAATTTGAAACGGGAGTAGAATATCCAGCGGTTAAAATTGTTTTTAAATCTCCTTTAGCGATATGCTTTTCATATGCCACCCATTTTACAAAAAGCGACAGGTCCTGCAATCCATTTTGACCGGCCATTGCCCCTGCACTTGCTTTTGTTTTAATATAAGGCAAACCAAACAACAGGTTAATCTTATTGGTAAGACCATAGTTACCCATGAGCATAAAATTGGTAGTGGATACCCGGCCCATGTTGAGGTTCTCTCTCTTTAAGGTGCCTTCCCAATATTCCTTCCAACTGCTGTAACCGGCAGTTGGACCAACGCAGAAAAATTTTTTCGGCATCATCAGCCCATCAATATCGGTTTGAGAAAAAGTTTTTTGAAAAAAGAACACAAAGAGCCCTAGAAAAAGTAAAACTTTTTGTTTCATGCATCAGTAGTTTAAGTTTGCCAGGTACCTTTTTTAATCCCTGAATTTCTGTTGAGGCAAATATAGGTGAATCAGCCTGAATTTTAAACGCAGAGCGGGTTTTGAGGAAAAAGATAATATAAGTGCATGACAGAAAAAGCCGAATAAAGATGCTGGTACAATTGAGTGACCAACGATGTTAAATAGATATTCAACTGCTCGTCATACAATTAGATTTATAGAAAATTGATTGAGTGTTTTAAGCGAAAAATAATTAATGATCATTAAGCGGCATTCCTTTCTTCTGAAATTCTATCCAGTTTAAATATTCAGGTGCAACACGATGTTCCACCATCGTTATACAATCATTAACCGGACAAACAAGCTGGCAAAGGTTACAGCCAACACATTCCTGTTCTTTAATGGTGTATTTGTTATAAGGTTTACCATATTCTAAATTGATGGATTGATGAGATGTGTCTTCGCAGGCGATGTAACAAAGACCGCAGTGGATGCATTTATCCTGGTTTATATGGGCGATGTGATGATAGTTGATATCAAGATCTTCCCAATGTGTGATTTTTTCAACCGATTTACCAATAAAATCATTGAGTGTTTTAAACCCCTTTTCATCCATCCAGTTATTCATGCCCTCGATCATATCTTCCACAATTCTGAAACCATGGTTCATGGCCGCTGTGCAAACCTGTACGTTGCTGGCACCGAGTAGCATAAATTCAACCGCATCTTTCCAGGTGCTAACGCCGCCAATGCCGGATACAGGGACTTTGGATGTGATTGGATTTTGGGCGATGGTAGTAAGCATTTTTAAAGCAATAGGTTTAACTGCGGGTCCGCAGTAGCCGCCAAAAACAGATTTACCTGCTACATAAGGATTGGGAACAAGCGTATCAAGATCAATACCGGTTACAGATTGAATAGTGTTGATGAGAGACAATGCATTTGTACCAGCTTCCACAACAGCTTTACCTGTGGGCACAACAGAATGCACATTGGGTGTCAGCTTCGTTATCACAGGAATGGTTGCAGCTTCCATCACCCATTCAACAACCATCTTTGCAACTTCAGGATCCTGTCCTACAGCAGCGCCCATGCCCCTCTCCGTCATTCCATGCGGACAACCAAAATTCAGTTCAAATCCATGAGCACCGGTATCTTCCACTTTTTTTATCAGTTCGTGCCAGCTTTCTCTGTCGTTATCTGCCATTAAAGAAACAATCATGGCACGGTCTGGAAAAAGTTTCAGACATTCTTCTATTTCTTTCAGGTTAATATGCAATGGCCTGTCGCTGATGAGCTCAATATTATTAAAGCCCATCATTTTTTTTGCACCAAAATTTACTGCAGAATATCTTGATGAAACATTTTTTACCTGGCTGCCCAATGTTTTCCAAACAACGCCTCCCCAGCCTGCTTCAAAAGCACGGAGTACATTTATTTTTTTATCGGTAGGCGGTGCACTCGCCAGCCAGAAAGGGTTGGGAGATTTGATGCCGAGGAAATTTGAACTAATATCTGCCATGTCTATTTTTTTAACCACAAAGACACTAAGTTCACCAAGTAACACAAAGCTTAGTGACTCTTTGTGTCTTCGTGAATTAGTGGTTTTGATTCTTATTGATAAAATCTAAAATTGCTTTTGCTCCATCTTTACCTGCCTGCACTGCATCAACAACTTCTTTACCACCATTTACACAATCACCGCCTGCAAAAACACCAGGTATATTCGTTGCCGAATCTGTAATATTTATTTTGCCTTTTGAATTTTGAATTTTGAATTCATCCACCAATGCTTCAAATGGCATTTGACCTGCTGCTTTGATAACCATATTTACCACTAAAGAAAAGGTCTCGCCAGTATCAACCGGGCTTCTTCTGCCACTGGCATCGGGCTCGCCAAGTTTCATAATGCTGCAAATAATTTCATTTACTTTGCCATCTACTCCTTTTATTTCTTTGGGTGATGCCAGCCATATTATTTCACATCCATCCAGCATAGCAATATCCAGTTCGTGTTGTGTGCATGGCATTTCCTCCTTCGTCCTGCGATACAGCATCGTTACTTCCTTTGCGCCCAGCCGTTTTGCCTGTGTGGCAGCATCAATCGCCGTCATACCCATACCGATTACAGCAACTTTATCGCCAACAGCCACTTTGTCAAATCCTTTATCTCTTATGTCGTAAATAAATTTGATAGCGTCTTCTACTCCTTCTAATTCTTCGCCAGGAATTTCCAATTGCCTTGCCAACCCAACGCCGATAGCTAAATAAACAGCATCATATTCTTTTTGCAAATCTGTTAAAGAAATATTTTTTCCCAGTTCCTGTTCATATTTTATTTCTATCCCACCAATACCCAAAATATAATTCACTTCAGCTTCGCAAAATTGTGGCGTTACTTTATAAGCTGCTATTCCGTAGGTCATCAAACCACCGCCTTTGTTCTCCTTTTCAAAAATGGTAACATCTATTCCTTCTCTAGATAAAACATGGGCACAACTTAAGCCTGCCGGGCCGGCACCAACGATTGCTACTTTTTTACCGGTTGATTCTTTTCGTTTAAACAACTGCCAGTTTGCAGACATTGCTTTTTCAGTTGAATAACGCTGCAGCCTTGCAATTGAGATCGGTTCTTCTTCCATGAAATTATAAACACAGGCACCTTCGCATAATTTTTCAACCGGGCAAACCTTGCTGCAGCCTGCTCCCATAATATTGCTGGAAAAAATGGTATGTGCTGAGCCCTTAACATTTTCTGTTGCTATCTGTTTGATAAATTTTGGAACATCAATACTTGTCGGGCAGCTTTTCATGCAAGGCGCATCATAACAAAACAAACAACGGTTGGCTTCTACCAATGCTGCATCCTTTGTTTCAAAAGGCGGATGGATATCGCTGAAGTTTTCGGCGTATTGCACTTGAGATAGTCTGTTTGCTTCTATCATTATTTTGAATTTTAAATTTTGAATTTTGAATTATGACTCAAATGAATTTTCATTTAAAATTTATAATTCAAAATTTAAAATTGCTTATAACTCAGTTAATTTCCCGTAAGTCTCCGGCCTTCTATCCCTGAAGAACTGCCATATACTTCTCACTTCTTCTATCATATCCAGGTCGAACTCTGCAACAAGCAATTCATCTTTGTCTTCGCTGGCCTGTGCAAAAATTTGTCCACGTGGATCAACAAAATAACTGCTCCCATAAAACTTGCCGAGGTTCCAGGGTTTTTCTTCGCCCACACGATTGATGCAGCCCATAAAGTATCCGTTGGCTGCCGCATGTGCAGGCTGCTCAAGCTTCCATAAATATTGAGATAAACCTGCAACAGTTGCAGAAGGATTGTAAACGATCTCAGCGCCATTCAATCCCAGGCATCTTGCACCATCAGGAAAGTGACGATCGTAACAAATGTAAACGCCAACTTTAGCATACTTCGTTTGAAACACAGGATAGCCCAGGTTTCCAGGCTTAAAGAAAAATTTCTCCCAGAAGCCACTTGTATGTGGAATATGATTTTTTCTGTACTTACCAAGATAAGTACCATCGGCATCTATCACCGCAGCAGTATTGTATAAAACACCGGCTTGTTCTTTTTCATAAATAGGAACAATGATGACCATATTGTATTTCTTAGCATAAGTTGCCATAAGGTCGGTTGTAGGGCCGGGAACAGATTCTGCACTTTCATACCAGGCTTTATCCTGCCCCGGGCAGAAATATGGGGTATTGAAAATTTCCTGCAGGCAAAGAATTTGAACGCCTTGCTTACCGGCTTCTTCAATCAATGGAATATGCTTTTGCACCATTGCATTTACAATCTCCGGAATAGTTCCTTCTCCTTCTGTTTTAGGGAGAGACATTTGTATTAGTCCTGACTTAATTATACGAGGCATATTTTTACTTTTGGATTTTGATTTTTGAATTATATTTTTCCTTCTACTTTATTACGTTTAATAAATTTTCCATTTCCTTTTTCTGCCAAACATTTTCCATCATCAATAACAACTTGCCCTCTCAGCAAAACAGTTTTTGTTTTACCGGTAACTTTCCATCCTTCATAAGCTGAATAGTCCGTGTTCATGTGATGAGTTGCTGCGCTGATGAAATGTTCTTTCAAAGGATCGAACAAAACAATATCTGCATCAGAACCCGGTGCTATGCAACCTTTCTGCGGAAACATACCGAATATCTTTGCAGGATTGGTTGACAAAACTTCTACAAATTTGTTTGCAGTAATTCTTCCTTTATTTACACCTTCGCTGTACAACAATTCAACACGATGTTCAATAGCCGGATGACCGTTTGGTATTTTTGAAAAATCATCCTTGCCTAATAATTTTTTCTCCCAGGTAAAAGGGCAATGGTCGGTAGCCACCACCTGCACCAAACCCTGGTTAATGCCGGCCCACAATGCTTCCTGGTCTTTCTTCTCCCGCAAAGGCGGGCTCATCACCCATTTGGCCCCTTCAAAATTCTGTTCGTATAAACTTGCATCGAGTAGTAAATATTGAATACAGGTTTCAGCAAAAACCTTTTGATTGTGTTTGTTATTTTCTCTTATTGCATTCAGTGCTCCTTCGCAGGTCATGTGCACAATGTAGCCGGGGCAACCGGTGTAGCCAGCAATGGAAGCAAAACGTTCTGATGCTTCAGCCTCTGTAATTTCCGGTTGAGACAAATAATGATAGATAGGTGCAAGATTTCCTTCTGCCCTGTTCTTTGCAATTAAGAAATCGATCATATCGCCATTGGTTGCATGAACCGTAACCATACCCCCACGTTGCTTTACTTCATTCATCAAACCAACCATCTGCTTATCATCAATCATCAAGGCACCTTTGTAAGCCATGAACATTTTGAAAGAAGTGATACCTTCCTTTTCTATAAGGTCAACAATTTCTTTACAGGTATTTTCATTAAAATCTGTTACAGCCATGTGAAAACTGTAATCTCCTACTGCATTGCCATTTGCACGTCTGCTCCATTCATTAAATGCATCATACAAAGAATTGCCTTGCTTTTGCAGAATGAAATCAATAACTGTAGTTGTGCCGCCATGCAAAGCTGCACGGGTACCGGTTTCATAGTTATCGCTGCTGAATGTGCCCATGAAAGGCATTTCCAAATGCACATGCGGATCAATACAGCCGGGGAATGCCAGCAAACCGGTTGCATCAATTGTTTTATCCGCTTTGATGTCGAGATTTTTACCGATGGCTGCAATACTTTCTCCCTGGATAAAAATATCGCCAACATAATTATCGGCAGCGCCAATAATATGTGCGTTTCTTATTAAAATAGACATAGCCGCTTAATTCGTTTATCTAAATTTACAATACAATTTTAGAATTCCGCATCAATAATATGTAAACAAACCCGCTTACAAAAAAACCAACAAACCATGCATAATGATACAGGTCGGATATCCAAACCGGGAATACAGTTGAAGAAACCAGTTTTATCTGCAATAAAAAGCCAGGAATATTCGGAACAATACCAACCAGCAATGCAATGATAGCTGCTGAGTTGAATCCATTCCCAAATCCATATCTTCCTTTGTGCTGATACAATTCATCAACAACCAATTGTTGTTTACGGATAAAATAATAATCAGCTATCATGATGCCTCCTACCGGCCCCAACAAACTGGAATAAGCAATTAACCAGGTAAAAATATAACCGTTGGGGTCTGCAATCAATTTCCAGGGAAAGATCAGGATGCCAATAACGCCGGTAATATATCCGCCTGTTCTGAAATTTATTTTTTTAGGTGAGAGGTTTGCAAAATCATTTGCCGGGCTTACAATATTGGCAGCGATATTTGTTGCCAGGGTTGAAACAGCTACAGCGATCATAGCAATGCTCACCAATAATTTATTTTCGAATTTACCGGCTAATACAACCGGATCCCAGATGGTTTCTCCGTAAATAATAAAAGTGGCCGATGTTACCACCACGCCGATGAATGCAAACAAGGTCATGGATGGAGGCAGGCCGATTATTTGCCCGTTCACTTGTGCCTTCTGGCTTTTTGCATAGCGGGTGAAGTCTGGAATGTTCAACGATAGTGTTGCCCAGAAGCCAACCATCCCTGTTAATGCAGGAAAGAAATATGCCCAGAATTCGGCGCCTGATAGTTTTGCAGGTTGATCTAATATCGGCCCAAGGCCATTGCCAGCATTGATTGCCCAGAACAACAAAGCCAATGCAGCCAGCGGTAAGAAAACCGCCTTGAAAACCAGTAGTTTTTTGATGCTTTCAACACCCAGGTAAACAACCCACATATTCAACAACCAAAAAAGAAAAAAACAAATGGCCGGTCCGGTTTGCAAACCGAATGAATCAGGAAAAATTTGTGGTAAGGTTGCCAATGATGGTATCCAGAGTTTCAGCATTTGGTAAACAGCAAAACCACCGATCCAGGTTTGAATACCAAACCAGCCACAGGCAACAATCGCCCTTAACATCGCCGGAATATTTGCGCCCTTAGTTCCAAAACTTGCCCTGGCAAAAACAGGAAATGGTATGCCGTATTTTGCACCGGCATGCCCGTTCAATATCATCGGAATCAGAACAACTGTGTTACCAATAAAAATGGTAAGAATTGATTGCCACCAGTTCATTCCCCCTTCTATCAACGAACTTGCCAGCATGTAGGTAGGAATACAGAGACTCATACTGATCCATAATGCAGCATAGTTCCAGGTGCCCCATCCACGCCTGTTTTGCGGTATAGGTGCAAGATCTTTATTGATAAGAGAAGTGTCGTGGGTAGTTTCGTTCATATTATAATTATGAATTTGGAATTTGGAATTATGAATGATCAAACACATTCATAATTCATCACTCATAATTTTACATTACATGTGCATCGGCTATTTTAATTGCTTCGCTGATGATCGCCAGGCCTTCATCAATTTGTTCTTTGGTAACACAAAGCGGCGGTGCCACAAAAACATAACTCCACCTGACGAACGTGTATAGCCCAAGTTCTTTTAACTTGGCTGCCACTTTATTCATCACCGCCATTTCATCGGGCTTAGCATTAAAGGGGGCCATCGGCTCTTTAGTTGTTCTGTTCTTCACTAGTTCAATACAACCCAGCAAACCTGTATTCCTAAAATCCCCGATAGAAGGATGTTTCTGCTTCAGCAATTCCACCTGCTGTTCCATATATTTACCCATAGCAACAGTATTTTCTATCAGCCCATCATCTTCATAAATTTTTATGGTTGCCAAAGCTGCAGCACAGCTAACAGGATGAGCAGAATAAGTAAGACCAAGTGCCATCACTGCATCATCAAATTTTGATGCGATCTTTTCACTTACCATTAAACAGCCAAAAGGCAGGTAACCGCATGTCAGGCCCTTCGCCATGCAAATCATATCCGGAATGATATCATGGTTCTGAAAACCAAACCATTTGCCGGTACGGCCAAATCCACTCATCACTTCATCCATAATTAATAAGATGCCGTGTTTGTTGCAAATTTCCCTTACTGCTTTTAAATAGCCTTTTGGATACTGCAAACAACCAGATGAACCTGATTCTCCTTCCAGTAAAATTGCCGCAATATTATTAGGGCTTTCATAAGCGATCATTCTTTCCAATTGTGCTACGGACTCTTTCAGCATATTTTCTTCACCGTATTCCCAACGATATAAATAAGGAAGATCGAAATGAACAAAGTTTGGCGCCTGTTGAGCATCTACAGCGATTCTCCTTGGATCGCCACTGGCACTGATAGCACCAATGGAAGCTCCATGATAAGATTGATAGCGGCTTAAAATTTTATGCCGGCCGGTATATAACCTTGCAAGTTTTATCGCATTTTCAATAGAAGTGGCACCGCATAAAGTAAAGAATGCCTTGTTAAGATCACCGGGGCAAATTTCTGCAAGCTTCTTTCCCAATTCACCACGCACTTTGGTAACACAGCTTGGTGTAACATAACTAACTTCCTGCATTTGCTTAACCACCGCTTCGGTAATTCTCTGGTCGCCGTGCCCGATATTTACATTCATCAGCCCCGATGAAAAATCAATGATCCTTTTATCATCATAATCGTATAGATAAACACCTTCCCCATATTTTATGGCGATGGGATCAATGCCTTTTTGTTTGCTCCAACTAAATAAAGTATAGTCAAGATTATTCTGAACTATTTCTGTTGCTTCGGAAATTGTTTTTGTACTCATAGTTTTGTTTTTTGAACACGGATGAAACGGGTTGAACGGATAAAAATGGATTGATTTTACTTCGTAAAATTTGGATTATTAAAATAACTCGAAAATCCATTCAATCTGTGTCATCCGTGTTCTATTTCATTTTAGCATTGGCTTTTTATCATTATCAAATATTTTTCTTTTGACTTTGGGAGTTTTTCCGAAATTTAAAAGCAATCCCACTTCTATATTAGTTGCTTTTAAATAATTTCTAATTGATTCTCATTTGCTTCAACAAGATATTCATTCGCTTTAAGTTCAACTGCTACAACATCTTCCACAATCAAGTCTGCATAGTATTCACCTACAATATTTCCAAAATAATAAACAATGATGCTTTTCTGTTTTTTTACCTTAAATCCCAGCGACGTCAACTCAATGAACATAGCATTTTCATATACTTTCTCTAAAAATCCATATCCTAGCGTATTATACACTTTATAAAATGCCTGGATAATTTTCTCTGTTATTTCTTCATGTTTCATAATTCTTCAAGTATCCTATTTCTGCGTAGCAGAAAAATCCATTTTCATCCGTTCAACCTGTCCAATCCGTGTTCTAACTCAACTCATCCAGTTCACCCCGGCCTCCGCATTCCATTTAGTTGTGCTCTTTTTCAACTTCGTCCAGAATTCTATTGAACTCTTACCGGTAATATCTCCTACGCCAAACTTACTTTCGTTCCATCCACCAAAACTAAATGGTTCACGTGGCACAGGTACGCCCACATTCACACCGATCATGCCTGCACTTGCACGGTCAATAATATAACGGGCCATACCTCCATTTTGTGTAAATACCGATGCTGCGTTGCCATAAGGGTTTGCATTTTCAATGGCCAGGGCTTCATCAACGGTATTGGTACGCATGATAGAAATAACCGGCCCGAAAATTTCTTCTTTGGCAACACTCATTTCTGGTTTTACATAATCAATAACTGTAGGGCCAACGTAAGTCCCGTTTTCTTTACCATTCACTTTTGCATTTCGACCATCAACTAAAACTTTGGCACCGTCTTTTTCTGCTTCGCTGATATATCTTTCAATTCGTTCCTTGCTTTCTTTATTGATGACCGCCCCGAGGTTTTCTCCGGGAATAATTTTTCTTGCTTCATCACATATCTTATCAATGATGGCATCAACATTTCCAACGCCTATCATGGCGCTTGCAGCCATACAACGCTGGCCTGCACAGCCGCTCATGCTGGCAGCTACATTTTGTGCCGTCATGCCCGGTATGGCATCAGGCAATACCATCAGGTGGTTTTTGGCGCCTCCCAAAGCCAGGCATCTTTTGTAATTGGAGGTTGCACGCTGGTAAACAATTTTAGCCACCTTGGTTGAACCTACAAAAGAAACTGCTTCAATTTTTGGATGATCGCAAATGGCATTTACAATTTCCACATCGCCATGTACCACATTAAAAACGCCATCGGGCAATCCTGCTTCTTTTAATAATTCCGCTAATCTTCCACAGCTTAATGGAACTTTCTCAGATGGTTTCATGATCATACAATTACCCAGCGCAATTGCATTGGGCAATGTCCAGTTGGGAACCATGCTTGGAAAATTAAAAGGAACAATTGAGGCAACCACCCCTAAAGCAACATGCTCTGTTCTGCATTCAACACCCCGGCTTACCTCCAGCAATTCACCAGTAACTAATTGTGGCAGAGAGGTTGCGAATTCTGTAAGCTCAATGCATTTTTCTATTTCAGCAACAGACTCGCCGAATGTTTTTCCATTTTCTTCGCTGCACAATTCGGCCAGTTCTTTCAGATGCTTTTCAAGTAGTGTTTTGTAGCGAAAGAAAACCTGCACTCTTTCTTTAATAGGCGTTCTGCTCCAGGCCGGAAATGCAGCAGTTGCTGCTTTAACTGCATCATCTAGCTCTTTTGCTGATGACATTGGTACAGTAGATAATAATGTGCCATCTACCGGTGATATTACCTCCATGGTTTTCCCTGCCTGGGGAGTTACAAATTTGCCATTAATAAAATTTTGTACCGGATTATATTTCATATTTAGCTTATTAAATCGTTTTATAAGAAAAGTGCAAACCTAAATTTAATCATTTTACACAGAAAAACGGTATTGCCAAGCTACAACCTGGGCGTATTAAAAACAACAAACTCCTTAAAAATAAATTGAAAGGCCTGGGTTGTTTGCACGGAAGATATTGCCGGTTGGAACCTGATATTAAAAAATATCAATGAAATTTTGAACTTTAAAGCACGTATAAGTATACAGGTTATATATTAATACTGATAAAAAGCAAATAACATTATTCAGGGTATCAAAGCTGTAATCTATGATTAGATGTATAACTTAAATAGACCGGTTGTTCAATAAAACCGGGATTTTAATTTAGAGATCATTTTTTTTCACATTATTAGAAAATGCCTGGTTCTGTTCCCGCGTTTTGTTTGGCATTTTATGCCGCCTAATTTGGGTCAGTTTTACAACATTTTTCCCCACATCAACCGTTTGCAAATATGCTGCCTAAAAAAGTAAAACACATTGACTTTCAATAGTCTTTACGAAAAGTTATATTTGAAACATAAACGATTGCTGATGCAAATACCCAAGCCCCGCCTTGGTTTCTGGCAAATAATAAATATGAATGTTGGCTTTTTTGGCATTCAGTACAGTTTTGGCCTGCAACAGAGCGCTGTAAATCCTATTTACGATTTTTTGGGTGCAAAACCCGATGAAATCCCCTGGTTAAACCTGGCCGGGCCGCTTACCGGTTTAATAATACAGCCCATCATTGGCGCTTTAAGCGATAAAACCTGGCACCCCCGCTTTGGACGGCGCAAACCTTTTTTTTTTGATAGGTGCTATCATGTGCAGCTTTGCACTTTTTCTATTTCCTTTCAGCTCAACCTTGTGGATGGCCGCAGGTTTGCTGTGGGTATTAGATGCCGGTAACAACACAGCCATGGAGCCATACCGTGCATTTGTGGCCGATAAATTAGATGCAAGCCAGCAGCCAACCGGCTTTCAGGCACAAAGTTTTTTTACTGGCTTTGGGCAAACGCTTGCCAATATATCGCTGTTTATTTTTCCGGCAATCATAATAGGATACACAGGAAAAATACCCAACTCGGTTTTTGCTTCGTTTTTTGTGGGCGCAGTTTGTTCTGTTGCTTCGGTTTGGTGGAGCATGAAAACCACACCCGAAATACCGCCTGCAGGCATATCAGCAGGTAATGCTGGCAAATAAGGAGGTTGTTATTGAAGTGGAACATTGCAGCAATACGCAGGACGCCAGGGATATCACACAAAAATATTTCTCAAAAAAAACAAAACCTGAGGCTGTTTTTTGTATGAGCGATGAAATACTGATTGGCGTGATGAAGACATTGAATGAACTGAAAATAGCAATACCTGCAACCACTGGTGTAATAGCTTTGAGCGATGGCTTTTTCCCCACCATATACACCCCCGAAATAACATACATTGAAACAAGTGGTTATAAACTAGGCAAACTTGCTTTTAAAAGAATGATAAATTGCATGACCGAAAAAACTGGACCGTCAGAATTATATACCGATTCGCCATTTATAAATGGTGGCTCTATCTGATAGACTTCTTCCTGAAAAAATACTTCATGAGCGAAATACAGAAAAACCTTTGCATAAAATGAAGTTCTTTGCATTAGGTTATTTGCCGGGATGGGACTGATTGCAATTCGGATGACATCCTTTTCCCGAACTGAAATATTAAAAACAAAAAAGCCCTTCGATTAATTTCGAAGGGCTTAGGTTATTTGTCGGGATGGCTTCCGCCAGTTCGAACCTAATACTGGAAGATATTGCAGGTATTTTGAGTTTTTAGGCACTTCAATATCCCTACAATTATCTTATCAAGAAGTTTCTCCAACTTAATTTATCAAGAATTTTTTATTCAATTAAAAGCATAGAATTCTCAAACGAAATCGCAAGAAGATTATATACTTTTATAGTTGTATGATAGTGGAGTACCCTTCAGTCTGTTAGCGGAGGTGATAAAAGTCTGCAATATTTGAAATAATAGAATTCTCAAACTCTTATAAGATGATAGTGAGTTTGCGTTAGGGTCCTGACTATCTTTCAAAATGCCTGTAAAATCAATAGTTTCAATAAATCATTTTCACCGGTGAAACAAAAAGTAATAAAAAACCCTTTTGCAGTTCCTGATTTGATTATGCTAAATTAAGTATTCATTTTTATCATGTCATTTTTTTCAAAACAATTAAAGAACTCGAATAGGCCGTTCTAGGCAAACTAACTCTCCAAAATATTAATCAGTCATTAAACAATGCAATATTTCATAAATACTTGTTACAGCAATTAATGATCATAGGGGGGAGAAAGATGCGATGGAAAATTGCATTGGACTTTTTAATACTGTAGTTACGTTTTAAGAATGTCGCCAGCATTATGTAGAGATGGCTTTTGCCTTTTTGAAACAATTATTTAACGATGTTGTTAACGTACTCGGTAATTAGAAATTCTACTCCACTAGTTTTCATTTGCCAAAATCAAAAAGTAATTTACACATAAAAGATAAGTGTAAATGGCTCTGAAATGAACCCCTTCTGCATTTCTCAAATAAAGTAAAACTAAGATAAATCCAATATCCAATGGGCGTAATATTGTTTGATACAAAACTACCCCCCAAAAAAAATATAATTAATAAAATACATAATATTATTCACTTTATTATATTAAAGGAGTATATGATTTTCAATACTAACACCCACTAGTAGTGGTCATACTTCAATAATCACGAATATATTTTCTTGTAAAATCACTTTTTTATTCTGAAGAAAGTGCATTATAAAACATCATTTAATATATAAAGTTAATTTATCTTAGAAAAAATACTTAAATTTAAACAGCGATTTATTTAAATCAGTTATACATGTCCGTAATACTTGATATCACCCTTTAACTATAATACCGTAATGTGATAACCTCTCTAATTTTTTACATATGATTAATATTGGTATGATTGATGACCATTGTCTCTTTAGAACATGCTTAAATGACTATCTTTCTAAACAGGAAAATATTAAGGTTTTGGTGAATGAAGAAGATCCATACGTATTGTTTAATTGCTTAGCTAATTGTGATATAGACATTATCCTAATTGATCATTTCATGCCAAAGATAACTGGCGGCAAACTAGTGGGAATATTAAAAGAAAAATATCCCCGAATTAAAATTATTGTGCTTTCCATGTGCGAAAAACTAGCAGAGATAAGCCACCTTATTGATGAAGGGATTCATAGTTACGTCTCAAAAGCTGACCCCATCGAATGTCTTCTTGAAGCAATATATGCAGTACATGATAATAAAATTTATAGAAATAAATGGTTTACCGAGGCATTATATTTACAAAAAAGTGCCAGCCAAATTAACCAGAAGATCGTAGAATTTAATGAAAGGGAAAAGAAGGTAATACAATTATTGTGGCAGGAAAAAAGTAATAAGGAAATTTCAAATGAACTTTTCCTTGGAATTCGGTCGATTGAAAAACTACGTCAGGATATCAAAGAACGGGTTGGCGTAAGAACTACAATTG
The DNA here is from genome assembly GCA_016786725.1 of Ferruginibacter sp. Lineage (GTDB taxonomy): Bacteria > Bacteroidota > Bacteroidia > Chitinophagales > Chitinophagaceae > Ferruginibacter. The sequence goes on from JAEUVU010000026.1 coordinate 16,519, forward strand.
GCCTGATTAAATATGCTCTTAACAATCGAATTATTGATGATTTGGATGAACAAAACCTTCGGTTATAGTTGAAGTATGCAATTTTTTATGCAGTTTCTAAATTGTAACATGTACTACTTTTAAAAAGTACCGTGGCTGGTTAACCGCAACTAATCTGTATTTTTAAGGAAATAAAAAAGTTACAAGGAATTTGTGGTAGCACCCCGGTTAATGATTGGTTATACAGTTTATGGTATCCCCTACATTAGTATTACCTTCCAGTTGTATTCTACATTATTGCTAAATATTGAAGCTATAACATCTATTGATACATTTAGCCGCGTGTTCTTAAGCTTTCGGGCCTGAAAGCCTGTATAGTAATATGCTCCGATTCCATCGTATGACATATATGAGCAGAATAATCGGGATGAAACGCTATTGGGTAAAAATAAAAATCCCGATGGTTATGTTTTACTTTAAGGTTTACACAGTTTATTTCGTTTAAATTATCTATGAGTCCACAGCCAGTGTTTTTTAACAGCGCTTCTTTCTTCGTCCAAATATCAAAAAAGCACTTCCTGTTATGACTCGAATTAATTACGTGCTCCAATTCAACAGGATGTAACCAACTCGTAATTTCGGATGTTATATTTTCCTGTTGCTTTTCAATATCTATTCCAACCGGTATCTCACTCCAGCAGAATAATACAAAATTACCTGAATGTGATATGTTAAACTCGTACCATCCTTCAATTGCCGGTTTTTGATTGTCAACCAAATCGAGGTTGTCAAGCAGGTACACTTTATTGTCATCAATCAATGTATTCAATAACATCAACTTGCCAAGTAGTTTAGACTTCCTGTCATCAATCTTTCTAAATCTTTTTATATCGTCCTGTACTTTCTTTGGAACAAAAGCCAGGTAATGATTGAATTGCTCATCATCCATCCAATCCAGTTGGGCATATCTTACTTGTATCATTGCATTTTAATAAAAGTTGGATGCTCCCTGAAATTCATAAAAAAATCATCTGGGGCAATGAATAAATTCAGCACATCACTATTGACTGCAGGTTTCAAGCTTTTTTATCTTCCCGTTCCCCACCATCTTTTTTTCATTAATTTCCGGTTTACCAACCACATAAATAATTGCGTTGCCGATTATCGAAGCTGTTACTGAATCGCTGACACGAGAAGTAATGATACCATCACCGGTCATTTCCATCACAGCCTTCTTCGCCGAAACTTTGCACATGTCAATTTTGGCATTGCCATTAATAGAAAAATCAGACGTTGAAATATTACCATTCTGTATTTGAATGTCACCATCGCCTTTTATCGTACAGACGGCCCTTTCCGCATCTGCATCTAAAATACTGATACGACCATTCCCACCGATATTTACAGATAAATCTGCTGTTTTAACAGCACCCGATGAAATGGTTCCGTCTCCCAGTACGCTTAAATTCAATTTGCCCGGAGTTGCATTTTGTATGCTCAAACTTATCTTGCCATTACCACGTAAAACGACTTCGGTAGTCATCGGCATGTGTATAGTAACCTTAAGCTTCGTATTTCGAATTGTCATTCCGGCTCTATATTCGATCTTCAATTTATCAGATTCCGTAACTTCGGTCTCAAGATAAGGAAGCAAATTTTCATAGTCTGAAACTTCCACCTTAAACACATCACTTTTTACAATAGTCACTTCCCCATCTCCGGAATATGTAATTCTTGAAAAGGTTCCAACAGATCTTAGTTCGGTCCGCATGGGACTTCTGCCTGCTATTTTTTTATTTTGACTACAGGATGCTAGGCAGAAGAGTAGTAAAGTAAACAGAATCGTATTTTTCATGTTGTTATTTTAAAAAAAAACTAAAGATATATTTTTTTATATTAATTTGTCTTAACCCGTTCTGTTTCTTTCTCGCTTGCACTTTCCCTGGTGCGGCTTTCTTTCAATTTTCGGTTACCAAAATAATATGTAAATGACAACCGGGCATTCCTGGTATTTTCACGTTGGTTTACCTTGGCACTTATTTTTTCAAACGAAATACTCCCCGCTTCCCGCATGGAATAAAACATGTCGCCAAAACTGAAACCAATCCTCGCCTTTTTATTCCAAAGCATTTTACTGGCTCCAAAATTCAGCGCTCCAAAAGACTTGAGATTAATAAACTCTACTAACTGGCTGGTTGTATAAAATCCATCCACCGAAACTGAAAAAGTTGGAGAAGCTTTGTATGTAAGTTCGCCTGCCAGTGTATAATTCCATTTGCCTAATTTATAATCCAGATTCAGGTATCGTGCAGAATATTGATTATGTGAGATAATATTAGCAATATACCCGTCAAATTTATCTCCCAGAGGAATGGGCAGATTTATTTGAAAATTCACTTTTTCGGCACGTGCCAAATTTTCAGGCTGCGTAAACAAAAACAAACTATCCTGTTTAGGAGCATTTTCAAATATTACATCGCGGGTATTACTGTATGATATTGAAAGAAAAGGTTGATTTTTATACAAAACACTAAATTCTCCCTGGTTCGTTCTTTGTGGCAGCAACAATGGATTACCCCTGGTATAAGTAAGTGAATCAATAAAACGTATAAAAGGATTTTGCTGCTGGAAGCTGGGTCTGTCTATCCTTGCCGTGTACTGACCCATTACTGAAAACTTGTCCGTTATTTTCTTTGTAACCAATACGGAAGGGAAAAGCTGAACATAATTTCGATTGAATAACGGGGAATTTTTATTTCGACCTTTAGCTATGGTTTGTTCAACACGAAGCCCGCCGGTAATACCCCAGGAATCAGCAGTTTTTTTAAAATTGATATATGCCGCATTGATGTTTTCTGTGTAGCGGAAGTTAATTTCATTGACTGTGCTGCCTGGCAATGGGCGCAAAGAGTAGAGATCATTATCGATGAGTGCATAAGAAATTTTCAAACCAGCCTCTAAGTTCATCCCTTTTTTTACAGGCATTGAATAGTCGGTTTTGAAAACAGCAAATTGAACTGGATTATTGACTTTTTGTGAATTGGAAGATTGCACAATATCCTTCTTCAGATTCGTGATCGTCCCATTACTTTTTATCTGATAATTATAGTAATCTAAATCGAAATTAATCTCCTTCCCGGTGCTGTCAAATTTGTGTTTCCAGTTAAAATTAATTGCATTCGACACATTGGTAATGCGCTGCTTAGTCTTTGTCTCAAATGTGTCAATGGTGGTGCCGGAGCCGGATACGATCATGTTTGATGAATTTACCACACCCTCTGTTTTTTGAATATTATTAAACCCCTGGTATAAAATTCCAATAATATTATTCTTGTTCACATAGATATCAAGGCCGGTTCTGTAACTATGACGGAAATACTGTATAGGTATAAAGGAATGCTGGGTAATTGTATTAGTATCAATTTGGCGTACAAAAATATCGTTATCAAAATCTTCATTGAAATTATAAGAATAATCTGCATACCAGTTAATCTTGCCTTTGCGATGATTGATAATGAATGATGGTACAAAACGTCCAAAATTTCCATCCACATTATTTTTACTTTGTGAATATATCCCCAATCCTCCCATCAGCTTTACATACCCATTTGTACCTAAATTAGAATTCTTTTTAAGAACGATATTGATAACAGCACCACCAGAGGCATCGTATTTAGCCCCGGGGTTTGCTATAACTTCAATTTTCTCAATATTATCACCGGGCATATCAGCCAGGAACTGAGCCATGTCGGTATATTGTGATGCCCTGCCGTTAATATAGATTGACACACTGCTTTTTCCCGACATGGTGATGCTTCCATCCCGTACAATTAACCCAGGTACTTTTCGTAAAATCTCCAAAGCAGTGGCCCCGGCAGTTGTTGCACTATTTTCTATATTCACCACTAACTTCTCTCCCCTTTGTTCAAGAAAGGGTTTTTTTGCAACTACAATAACTTCCTTTTCCACCTTTGCCCTTGGCATTAATACAAAGCTATCGAGTATGATATTTTTATCAGTTACAGTCAGTTTTTTATCGATCTCATCAAAGCCTGTAAAACTGATTTGCAAACTGTAATCACCGGGTTCGATCTCATTGAATTCAAAACGTCCCTGATCTCGTGTAATGGCCGACTTAAAAAGTATAGAATCCCGCTCTTTAAAAAGTAATACAGAGGCGCCATCTATTAAAGCGTTATTACTATTTCTGACCATCCCTGTTAGTTTAAACTGGGCGAACGCTGAAGTGGACATCAGGGTAAGAATTACGATAGATAAAAATTTCATTGTATTCTTTTTTTAATTAACTAGATAATGCTGTTTCCAATATTTATTTAAGACTTATTTATTATAAGCCAACACATCGCACCAGCGGCTTCTCATACAAATATAAACTAATATAAGATAGGTCTTGTTAAATTTATGAATAATGTATGCGATTGGTTTTGGTACCACTTTTTCATAAAGTTTCTTATATCACCTTTCATATTCAAATAGGTGTTGTTGATATTTGCTCAGAACGTATGCGTGTTTGCTGTTTCCTAGCTTCATTAACGAGAGCAACTGCCAAACACTCTGTGGAGTCAACAATAAAAATGTCGGGTACAGAGCCAGGTTCTATAACTGAAGAAAATTCTGTACAGCCCAATACAATACATTCTGCCCCCCTGCTGCGGAAAAATTCCAGGGACTGTTCAATCCACATGCATACTTCTGCGGAAACTTTGCCGGCATTAGCCTTGATCCCATATATTGGATTGTAAATGATACTATGAATTACCTTGTTCTGAAATTCGGCTTCGGGAAGAATAATATCATAGCCGAATTGTTTAAACAGATCTTTGTACAAATCTGATCTATAGGTACCATTAGATGCCATTAAACCAACCTTCGTGATATTCGGATATTTCTTTTTTATAGCCTTACAGGTCTCAAAGGGCATATTCACCAGTTTCGCCTTACTGTTCATTAAATCAAGTTGTTGTAAGATTACATTGTATATTTCGGGAACATGAGAAGTGTTACACGGAATGCCTACTATGGTTGCGCCGGCTGATTCAAGCATCAGGATCATTTTAGCAATGTTTATTCCCGGATTGACTGATTCTGCACCTTGCAAAAACAAAGTTCTGTCTACAATATATTTAGGTAAAGACATCAACATAACGGACAGGTGCTCCTGGTCCTTGCTTGCTTTTGTGTGAGACAATATCTTGTTAAAGAGTATACCGCCTGCTTCTGGCCCCATGCCCCCTGCAATGCCGATCACACTGTCAGTTCCTGTAAGATCATTCATGGTATTAGACTAACTTGTTAAAAGTGCTTCGTTTTATAAATGGTAAAAACTGTAAAAACAAGCTTAAATGATGCGAAGCATCTGCTTGTACTTTTGATAGTTTCTAATTGGGATTGCTTTTTGAAAACTCAAACCAGTTAATTCTTATTCCACCGTGCTGCACATTCAATTTTAACATTTGTGTTCCAGGAAGCAATTCGGCCTCCGCCGTTAAAGTTTGCCATTGCCTTACGTTTCCTGCATTACCAGGAATATTAATCTTGGTTAATGATTTTGTTTCAGACTGCAATTCGATATCGGCAGGTTGCTGACCGTTTCTTACCCGAAGTGATATTTTATATAAGCCGGGCTGAGTAACATTCACTTTATAGCTCAGCCAGTCACCCTCATCCAGGTTTCTAACATCCCTGGTACTGTCAATATCGTTTGATACGCCTATGGTGATGCCCTCCATTTTATTGTATCCCTCAGCCTGAATATTCGTTTTATCATTTGCGCTGATATTGGTTATATAAGTGTTCCGGGTTTCAATATCATTTATTGCCAATTCGCACTTCTTTAAAAAAAGTTCGATAGAGTTATTGTAGTCCAAATCGGGGAAATTGAGTTCCCTTGATTTAGTAAAATATTCCTTAGCGGAATAATAATCTTTCATTTCCAGGGATATGATACCCATTAAATAATAAGCAGTAGCATCCTGAGGGTTCAGTAAAATATTCTCCTGAAGAAGTTTTACCGACAGTTCCGGATTTGTTTGTAAAAAAGAATAGCTTAATTCATCCAGCGTATGTTCCTGCATCTTTTTGCTACTCTTTAAAACCTCAAGTTTTTGGGCCATTTTTTCTAATCCGCCCTGCCTGTATGTTCTTAACAGGGTACTTACCTCACTGGGATACTGTTTATTTGGATCAGCCTTTTCAATGAACGACTTGATATTAATATTTACAGAAAGTTCATTTAGTTTTTGTACCATCGTTAATCCCCTGTCAGAGTTTGTCATTAAAACGAGGCCTGTTTTACTGACGGTGGAATATAGCACACATGCTTTATACCCTTCATTGTCTCCACCCTGATATATTATGGTATCTTTTCCGCTATACACAATCGCAAAGCCGGGGCCATAATAAGAGTTGGGGTCATTTTCATTTAACCTGATAACCGGATTTTTAATATCACTCACCCTTTTTTCTGAAAGATTGCTGCCACTAAAAATGGCGACAATAAGCTTTGCATAGTCGGTAGCCGTGGTGTTTATACCAGACGCCGGGTCAGGTTCTGTATTTTTCATTTTGTCGATGGGCAGGCCTAAAGCATTGTGCCCTACAGCATAGTCATTGGGACTCTTACCGTCTTCACTAAAAGTTATAAAAGTGTTTTTCAATTGCAAAGGATTCAATACGATTTCATCTATGTAGGTTTTATAGTCTTTATTCAGTATCAACGATATCACTTCTGCCAGGTAATTATAACCTTCACCTGAGTAAATAAATCTTTTACCCGGGGTACTTAAAATTTCGAGCGTGTCGGGATTATTCATGGACTGCCAGTTTTCAATGCCCGAACTATGACATAAAACCATCCTTGCTGTAATTGATTTGTTTCTTTCATCATGAACCAGGCGTTGCTCGGCCAGATATTCGAAGAGGGGCCTGTCAAAATCCAGTTTACCAGCATCGGCCAGTTTGTGTGCCACATATACTAAAAAGGTTTTTGACAAAGAGCACGCTTCAAAAACGGTTCGTGAGTCAGCATTGACCTTCGCTGTCTTGAATCCATACGTGCCCGAGAATGCTATTTTTCCATGATCAATTATTGCAATTGAAACTCCGGGTATGCCTGTTTCATCAATCAAACTCCTCACTTTTGAGTCGAAATTTTTGACATTTATTTTTTTCCCCTGTAACGAAAAAAAGGTTTGCTTTTGTGCTTTTACGCCGCATACAGTTAACAATAATGTGAAAAGGAATATGCATAAAGCAGTAATGTTTGTTTTGCACAAACGTGTAGATTGTTGGCACATAAAAAAAAATATAAATTATTAGAAAATGAGATTAGCTATACCGATGCAATAATCTTACTGATGTCTTTTACTACCGGAGATTTCAAAATTGAAAAATGATCTCCCGGCAAAATTGAAAGGGCTATATTATTATCAAAGAAATCAGACAACATGTTGTGGTTAAACTCTGTATTCGCTGCCTTCACATAGTGCAGTTTAGCATTAAGGCTTCCCTGCATTTTATATTTTGAAACAAGATGCCGCAATGTTCTCACCGTATTCAGGCTGCTGATCATCTCTTCGCTGGATACTGCATCAAAATTTGGCACTAATTGAAGTATGTTATCTGGCAGATACTGACGGATATTTTCACGTAACCCGGGATTTCTGTCGATTGCCAGCTTCACAGATTGCCAAAGATCTTCCACGGAAGCTATGCCTGCAACGCCCAATTCCTCTTCTCCCATACACTCCACAATCAACTCTTTTTCCGATTCTAATGAAAATTCCGGCTCCGTCTTTGTATTTTCCGCCATTTGATTTTTACTCGTAACAGTATCGATCATGACCAGGCTGTGAACATCTTTTCCTTTTTTCTCCAATTCTAACAGCATATCGTAAGCTATAATTCCGCCATAACTCCAGCCAATTATCCTATAGCTTCCCTCTGGCTGTACTAGTTTTATATTTTCAATATGCCGTGCGCTAATATCAGCCATGGTTAGTTGACCTGGCGATAATCTTTCAAAATCCGGCCAGCGCAATCCCCAACAATTATAATCAGGAAGTAATGCTACCAATTCGTTATACCCCTGTATATCACCGGTGCCATCATGTATAAAAAACAAATTGCCTTTCGGGTCTTCGCAGTTGTTTAATCTGATTAGGGAAGTATCCATCGGGTTGCCCGTACCAATCCATTTTTGTTTGAGTTTGTTTGCAATAGCACTGATACTTGGATTTTTGAAGATATCACTCAAAGAAAAATCATAGGCTTTAAATGAACGCTGAACGTTGTGCAACAGTTTCGTTGCCGAAATTGAATGGCCGCCCATCTCGAAAAAATTACTGTGTACACCGATCACCGATTCATCAACCTTCAGCACCTCCGCCCACAACCGCAACAACCGGCGCTCAACTTCCGTTGAAGGGGCAACATGATCCTGCCCCGCAACTACTGCCGGTTCGGGCAATAAGCCCCGGTTCAGTTTACCACTCGCC
>JAEUVU010000027.1 GCA_016786725.1 Ferruginibacter sp.
ATGAAGCGAAGTTTTTCCATTTGCTAACGAGTTAGTTTTGTCAAATTTAGGGTGGTTTGAGGAATAATTAGCAACATTTTGCTAAGAATTTTAGGTCGCCCCAAAGTTTAGAGGGTGTCCCAATACAATTGCGCATAACGAACTGCATTGCCGAAGGCCAGGGTTTTTGATGCTGTGTCCGCCCGTTGCTGATGTAATTTACTGAACGAAATTTAAAATTTGAAAATAAATTTGAAGGTTACTCGTCCACCCGTAACCGAAGCTTAATAGCGCCCCAATGCCCAAATAACTTCCGTCCGCCCTGGATTTTGGCAATGCACTGTTGTACGTTCGCCAAATATCGTGTCCGCCGAAAAGGACCATGAAGAAGAAAAGCGACAAGTCCAATTATTTGAACAACAAAAGAAAAATGGTTACGGTCATTTTGTTTTAGACGAAAATGGCGAAGTAGTTGGTGTTGCTATTTCAAAGTCCTGATATACTCATTCCAACGGATGATAAAGTCTGACAAACTATGGTTGTTGTCAAGGTTAAAAGAAATCCTTCTGTTATCTGTGTCTGGAAATGAATAATTAAAAACAGCAACACCGCCGCTATTTTCAAATTCGTCTTTTAATGGGCCTAATTTGTCAATGAAGGCCGCTTTTGCCCTTTCTTGTTCTTCATGTGATGGATAAGGGTCGCCTGTAAAATGAAAAAGTATCATAAAATAAAATTTTACAAATGAAAAACAAGTGTCCGCCTATTCGTCATCTTTGTTGTCGCTCATTCTTTGTTGTCGGGATTTAATTCCACTGATAATTTCGGCAGTCATATCAGCAGCCATTGTATCGGTGATTTTTTTGGCTAAATCATCATATCCGATTACAAAGGCTCTAAAAATGCCGCCAAATAAAAATGAGAACCAAAAGAAAGTTACTGGGTCAGAAAAATGAAAGCCAACTTTAAACCAGTAAATAATTAATGCAATGGTTAGTACAAAAAATATCTTTTCAGGTTTTAGATTTTTGGTAATGTAACCAAGAAATGAAAATGCAATACCAAACAAAAGCCAGTAGTTGTCAAACAGAAAAGCAAACACAGGTATCAAAATTATGGTCAGACTAAAAAATACAATAAAAATAATAGTTGCGATGCGTTTAAATTTTGCTGCTGCTGCTAAATCTTCGTTCATGTCTGTTAGGATTTTTATGTCGCCCATTTTGAAACGGGATGTCGCATATTGGTGACGTACAACGAGCAGGTATTGCCGAAGTGCAGGGAATAGAATTCCGTCCGCCCCGGCTAACTGCTGCTAAGTAAAGATAAAAAAGTTGATGATATGCACATAGCTAAATAGATATGGTCAAGCTGGATATGCAGCCTAACAGAATTACAACAGTTGAAACACGGCTTCCGTCAGCCTGCATTTTGGCAATACCCATGTTATAGGCATACCCTTCCCTGTTGTCACACTAGTATTTCCTCAGTTAACATAAGTTGTTAACATTTAGACGATGTTACTTATAGTCTGTAGACTAATAGTATTCACTCAAATAATTTTACGAATTATGAATATCACAAAAAAATTTGGGTCAAGGCTTAAAGAGATACGCATAAGCAAAAATATCTCTCAAGAAGAATTGTCATACAGAGCTGAGTTACATAGAACCTATATAAGTTCAATTGAATTGGGTAAAAGAAACGTGTCGCTTGTTAATATTGAAAAATTAGCAAAAGCACTCGACTGTCAAATAATTGATTTTTTCACAGTAAAACAAAAATAATTATGGCTGGCAATGAAATGGCTATTGCCGATTTCTTATTCAACAATATTGGCAAAGCAACCTTAAACCATTTAGGTTTGATTAAAGAAATTGGAGCACCTGATAAAAGTCTTAATAAGTATAAAGCTATTAATAATGCTGAAGCATTAAAACTAATTTCAACTCAAGATTCTAAAAAGAAAGCAGATATCTATATAAATGGTGTCGGGGTCTCTTTGAAACAAACTGGACCTAGCTTTCCTTATAACAGATTGCAAAGAGCAGACGTACTCAACCTTTTTAATTTTCTTAAGTTGAATAATCCAGAAGAAATATTGAATAAAATTGACACTGAAGTTGATAATTTTCATGTAGAAAAAACTTCTGGACGAAGCCGACCTTGGAATACAGTTTTTAGTGAAACGGATTTCAAAAAATTAGTCAAATACTTAATGATGGAAGGAAGCCCCAAAAAACAATCAAACCACCCAGCAGATTTCATTTTGGAGGCTTCAAAAGTAATATCTAAAGCAGAAGATATTACTGTATATACTTTTGATGAATATTTTGATAAATATAAGGATAGTATTTTTTTAGGTGTCCGAAGACAATGGATTGGTCAAGGCAGCAAATTTGAGCATCGAAGAGCTTTTGGATTAAAAAAGAAACCTGAAAATTTGAAATGGGTATATGATGATGTCAAGGGTAGTCCTAATCCTTCCAAATCCACGGGATTTATTTGGAACCCTTTATGGCCTGAAAAAGATAGAAAAACAGTTTACATGATTTTCATCGAAAAAATATAATTTGCTAAATGTTTTAGTTTTATTATATTGCATCTTATAAGTAACATATTATGAAATTAGCTACATTTTTTGCAGGCGCTGGTGGTTTAGATTTAGGCTTCACAAAGGCCGGTTTTAATTGTATTTGGGCAAATGAGTATGATAGAGAAATTTGGGAAACCTATGAAAAAAATCACCCTCACACTATTTTGGATAGAAGAAGTCTGACAGATATTCCTGCAGAGGAAGTACCTGATTGTGATGGAATTATTGGTGGACCTCCATGCCAAAGTTGGAGTGAGGCTGGCGCATTGAGAGGAATCGGTGACAAAAGAGGTCAATTATTTTTCGATTTTATAAGAATACTTGCTGATAAACAGCCAATGTTTTTTTTAGCTGAAAATGTTTCTGGAATGTTGTTACCAGTTCACAAAAAAGCCTTGGAGAATATTAAGAATATGTTCAAGGAATGTGGATATACATTGTCATTTCAATTGTTAAATGCCTCTGATTTTGGCGTTCCTCAAGATAGAAAAAGAGTTTTTTTTATTGGATATAGAAGTGATTTAGGAATTGAATTTAAATTCCCTACTGGAACAACTAAAAAAAATAAAATCACACTTCAACAAGCCATAGGAGATTTAAAGGATAATGTTTTGCCTGCTGGTAAAAATCAAATAACTAATGGTGATTTATGTGCTTTGCCCAACCATGAATATATGACTGGTGGATTTTCTACAATATTTATGTCAAGAAATCGTGTACGTTCATGGGACGAAGTTTCATTCACAATTCAAGCTGGGGGCCGTCATGCGCCAATTCACCCACAAGCTCCTAAAATGTTATTCGTTGAACAGGACAAGAGAATATTTGTTCCAGGTAAAGAAGATTTATATAGAAGATTAAGTGTTAGAGAATGTGCAAGAATTCAAACCTTTCCAGATAATTTTATTTTCCATTACAAAAGCGTAGTCGCTGGTTACAAAATGATTGGAAACGCAGTTCCTGTTAAATTAGCAACAGCACTTGCAAAAGTAATTATGAAAGATTTGCAAGGTATAACGACTAAAGTTGCAAACACCAAAGAAAAAAAATGGGAAGCAGTTTCAAATTTGATACAACACGCAGCCGTTCCGATTTAATGAAAAAGATACGTAGCAGCAATACAACACCAGAACTGTTACTACGAAAAGAACTATGGAATTTAGGTTATAGGTATCGCTTAAATGTGTCCAAGCTAAAAGGTAAGCCTGATATAGTTTTTAATAAATTTAAACTTGTTGTATTTGTTGACGGTGAATTTTGGCATGGGTATGAATGGCAAAAAAAGAAACCCAAAATAAAAGCTAACCGTGAATATTGGGTTAAGAAGATTGAACGAAATATTGAAAGAGACAAGGAAAACACAAAAAGCCTTTTGGCAATGGGGTACGTGGTTTTACGATTTTGGGAGCATGAAATAAAAAGCGATTTATCAAAATGTGTCAAAAAAATTGTCGCTCAAATAATAAAAGCTGCTCAATAGGGTTGCCTATAACTCATAAATAGACGCAGGTCATTTACTGCCTATATTTACAGTTCTGCTCTATAAATATATACATAATTCAACAATGAAAAATGCGAAGCAATATGTTTCATATTAAATATTGTTTTATGTACCAACAATATAAAAAACGAAGGTTTTACAGCAGCTTATTACGGAGCAGCTTGTCAAGCGGGCTTTCTATCTGCCCTATATCTTTTTTGCTTATCTGCGTATAGCGCAGGGTAGTTTTAATATCATTGTGGCCAAGCAGCTTCTGTATATAACTTATATCCGTACCATTCTCAAGCAAATGCGTGGCATAGCTGTGCCGTAAACTGTGAAAACTGCACTGGGGCGGCAACCCCAGTTTTTTATACGCCTCTTTAAATACCTGCTGGGCGCTGCGGGTATGATAATGATCATTGCCCGTTCCTTCAAAAAGCCACACAGCAGGCTTGTACTTAATATAGTAGTCTCTTAAAACAGGCAGCAGGCCCCTGCTTAAAGTTACCACCCTGTCTTTTTTACCCTTTGCATGGTTTATAGTTATCTGCATCCGGTCGCTGTTAATATCACACACTCTCAGGCTTACCGCTTCACTTACCCGCAGGCCGGCGCTGTAGGCCAGCAATAACAAAGTGCGGTGCTTAAGGTTGGGCACATTAAGCAGGCCCTCCAGTATTTTTTCTTCGCTTATAACCTTGGGCAGCTTTTGTACTTTTTTGGGCCGGGGTATCTCCCAAAAAAACTTTTCACGCCCCAGCACCTGCTCAAAATAAAATTTCAGGGCATTAAGCCTGCTGTGCGCTGTGCTCTCACTCAGGCGCTCTGTTACAAGTACATAAGTCATATAACGCTTAAGGTCATCCACACTAAGGCAGTACACAGGTTTTTCTTTCAGTAATTTTAATAATTGTATAAACTCATTGCGGTAAGTAGTTACCGTGCTGGGGCTGTATGCTTTTAACTGCAGTTTTTGTACAAAACTTTCCAGCTCAGCCAGGTTTGCCGGGCTAAGCTGCCAGGCAGGGGTAAACGCCAGCGGCCGGGTGGCAGCGCTTCTGGCAGCCACTTTGTTTTTTTGGGGCTCCGGTAAAGTGGCGGTCACCTTTTTTTTGGTTTGCAGGTAAACCTTCAGGGGGCTGTTATCAATAACAGCCTTATCTTTTAAATGCTTTAAGGCATTTAAATAAGCAGTTTCAGATAAAGGTGCATACCAGCAAACATGGGTTTTGCTCCATTTTACATCAGGTACTTTACGCACAGCTTTTTCAATCTGCACATTTTTTTTAAAAAAAAATCCCAGGCATTCCTGGTTGCGGTGCAGCAGGGGTTTTAATATTACGGGTTCCATTCAAAAAAAATATAAAATAAAACAACTCGGTTCTCACAATAATAAGGCGTTGCCTTCCCTCAGTTACAGTTTAACCAGGGTACATTTATAAATCTAATATAAATAAAATTTTTTAAGCTGCCATCAATGTTGATAAATATTTTAGTATTTAAAAACAGCTGCCGGCAGCCAAACAGCAGCGGCAAATCGGGTAGTGCCCGGGCATAAGCTGATTTACTCCGTACCAACAGCATACCAACCTTACCTATACTCCGTATAGCATAGCTACCAAAGCCCGTTTGCAGCCTCTTTATATTTCTGCGGCAATGCTGCCAAAGCCATCTTAAATAAGTGCATTAAGGCAGCAGCATTTTGCTGCTATAATTGATTATATTTATATAATAAATTAAAAAATTTTATGGCAAAGCAAACCGGGCCTTTTTATATTACAGGTACACTTGGCGGCATTACTTTTTACAAGCGCAAGGGCTCCTGGGTGGCCCGTAAAAAAACATCGCTCAATAAAAAAAGGGTAAAAACAGACCCTGCTTTTGAAGGCAGCCGCCGGGCTTCCGCATGCTTTGGGGCAGCGGCAAAACTGGCCAAAAAAATATACTGGCAGCTGCCGGCAAACAAACGGGGCAGGGGAGTAATAGGAAAAATAACAGGCCTTGTTAACACGATGCTGCGTGAGGGTATAGCACCCGAAACCATTGAGGCAACAATCCTTAAAAGTTATACATGATCAATCCGCCAATGCATAAAAAAGCCACCGGTTGCCTGGTGGCTTTTTTGTCCGCTGAGTTCTTCGCTTTACCCCCTCTCCCTCAGGAGAGGGGGTGAGGTATTATCCCCCTGCACCCACTCTCTGCTGCTCTTCCTCCGTTGCAGAACGGCGGCGGCTCTGGCCCTGCTGTTTTCCAAAACGGTAGGTAAAGTTTACACCATACTGCCGGTTGTCCCAACGGTTTCTGAGAGAAAAATCAACGTTGCCGTATTTGGTTTCTGCACGGTACATCTGCCAGCCAAATGGGTCACGTGCAGTTAAGCGCAGGCTTGCCTTGCCTTTAAGTAAATTATTTTTTGCCAGGCCTATATTCATCTGCCCCATCGGCAGTGCAAGGTTCAGTTGCTGCACGTTTTTATAATTATACCAGCCGCTAAGTTCTGCCGTCCATCCCTTGCCAAGGGTAAAACTGTTGTTTATATTAAGGCTGAAGCTGGTAAAAGCCATATCCAGGTCAACCACCACGTTCTGCGTGTTTTCGGTACTGATATAAGTGCCCTGGTAATGGTTGCGGTACACATTGGCATACAGGTTTGCGTTCCACCATTTGGCAAACTTTACCGGGCTGCTTACAGCAATGCCCATGTTACTGAACCGGGCAATATTGTCAATGGTAAGAAAGCCAACCAGTTCATTATTGCTGCCACGCACTCTTTTAATGATCTGCGATATTACATCGGTAGTAACAGTATAGTTAAGCGTAGTGCTCAGTTTGTTGTTGTAGGTATGCTTTAGCTCGTAGTTGTAGCTAAACTGCGGCGTTAGGTATGGGTTGCCCTGGCGGTACGATAATGAATCGAGAAAGAAAGTAAAAGGGTTCAGGTCCTGGTAGTTTGGCCTTTGCAAACGGCGGCTGGCCGAAACGGTGAACGTGTTTTTCGCATCCATATTATAACTCACAAATACTGATGGAAACAGGCTTACATAGCTGCGCTTTATCACCGAGCTGTTGGTTGTTTGCACACCCTTGGTATTCGTGTTCTCCATTCTCAAACCGGTTTGCACATCCCATTTTTTAAAACTCCTGTTGGCATTCAGGTAAGCGGCATTTATATTTTCAGTGTAAATAAAATGATTGTTACGGGCGTCGGGCATCCAGTTGCCGCCCATCTTACGCATATAATCAACTAAGTTATCGCTCTTTACATAACTGCTTTTAATACCGGCTTCAAGCTTTACACCATTTTTATAAGTATGGTTAAAATCGCTCTTTAACGAATAGATATCTATGCCTGCAGGCAGGTTGCCTTTTAAAAACATTGAATCTGCAGTTTGGTTATAAGCGCCGTTAAAAAAACCGGTACGCAGCAACTGGTCAGATACATTTTTGTAATGAGAATAATCAACATCAAGGGTTATCTCCGTTACCGAATCAAAAGCATGTTTAAAATTAAGGTTGGTGCTGAAGTTGTTCCAGCTTAATTTATTTTCTGTTTTCGAAATTAACCTGCTGAACACGTCACCGTCAAGTGTTGAGAATGTGGTGCTGGTAGTGGGTGTTGGCCTGCCGGCAAATAAAAAGCCGTTGAGCACAATACCGTAGGTTGTTTTTTTGCTGGGCGAGTAATCCATGCCCAGTTTTAAGGTGTAATTGTTATTGCGGAAACGGAAATAAGTATTAAGCCTGCTGATGCTGTCTAATTGCTTGCCGTCTTCGTAATAGCGGCTCACAATATCCATGGCACTTCTTCCTTCACGGTAGTTGTAAACAAAATTGCCAAAGAAATTTATTTTATTCTTTCTGTAATTATAATTTACCGAAAGGGTGGGTTTCCAGGTAAGCTCTTCTTTGCCATTGTTGCGGAAAAGCCCTGTTGTATTTCCAAAACTTATGCTTCCGTTCGATCCTTTTACTTTGCCCTTCTTGGTTTTAATATTGATAACGCCCGAATTGCCCGATGCATCGTATTTGGCGCTTGGGTTGGTCATTATCTCAATCTGGTCGAGCGCCGATGCAGGCAGGTTTCGCAATACATTGGCAAGGTCGGCAGGCGATAGGTAGGTGGGTTTTCCATCCATCATAATAATAACACCCTGCTTTCCTTTCAGGCTTATGTTGCCGTCGTTATCTACACTTACGCCGGGCGATTTTTCCAGCACTTCTAATGCAGTGGCTCCTGCATTGGTAGGCGATGCTTCTACATTCACCACCGTGCGGTCAAGCTTTTGCTCAATAAAAGGTTTGGCTGCTGTAACGGTTACACCCTCCATTGACCTGGCTTGTACTGCAAGTTCTGTTGCAGGCACAATCACATTTTGTTCGGCTGCACTTACGGTTATCGCAGCGGTTTGTTTTTTTGCAAAACCCGTTGCAGTAATGCTGATGGTATAATTGCCATCAGCAATTTTCTCAAAACTGTAATTGCCTGCCTTGTCAGTAATGGCTGTTTTAACAAGCGCATTGCCTGTTGATTTTAAAAGCTGAACGGTGGCAGATTCTACAGGTTTATTACCGGGGCTTACAACACTGCCCGAAATTTTACCTGTTTTGCTTTGTGCATTTACCAATAAGGTAAATACAACAGCAGTTAATAGTGAAATAATTTTTTTCATGGCTGATGATTTGGTATACTTTAATAAATGGCTGTGTAAAAATGTACTAATCTCTTCGTACAGAAAATTTAAAAAGGATAAGAGGTAAAAAATGGTTATTACAGGGTTGCTTTAATAATTGTGGCAGCAAAATAAAAACAGAAATATATGGGGCATTTTACCGCTTACTAACATTTTCCGGTGCTTTATAATATTTTTCTAACATATTAAAATAATTTTTGTATATTCCTAAACAATTGCCTGCATGGGAAAAAACAAAAGCCATATTAATGCTTTGGATGCCGGTACTGCACAGGAAATGCTGCTGAGCGCAAAAAAGTTCAGGGCGCTGGTTGAAAACAACGATGCTATTATAGCACTGCTTGACAAAAACTTAGTCGGCATTTACAGAAGCCCTGCTTCGGCCAGGATCACCGGACGGGCATTTGCTGAATTTGATAAGATTGAAGCGGTAAAATACATACATCCTGAAGACCTGCAGTTGGTGCAGCAGGTTTTGGCTGAAGCGCTTAAAAATCCCGGAAAGACAATTTCAATTACTGTAAGGTACCTGCACAAAAACGGGCATTGGCTTTGGCTGGAAGGCACCGTAACCAATATGCTGCACGATGAGGATATACAGGGCATCATTACCAACATGCGTGATGTAACCGCAAGAAAAGAAGCAGAGGAAAAACTGCATAAAATAAAGCGGTTGTATAATTTCATCAGCCAGGTAAACCAGCTGATTGTAAGAACTGCAGATGAAACAGCCCTCTTTAAAGAAGCCTGTGCCATTGCAGTAGAAACCGGCAAATTTAAAATGGCATGGATAGGTGTTATCAATGAAGAGGCACAATCGCTTGTACCTGTTATGCACGCCGGCGAAGAAAACGGTTACCTCGATGCTATTAAATCTATCACGTTAAAAGACGTTCCCGAAAAAAGCCTTTTAATTGTTAATGCACTGCAGCAAGACAGCTATTTCATCTGCAATGATATAGAAAACGACAGCGCCATGCTGCCCTGGAAAGAGGAAGCGCTTCGCCGTGGATACCGTTCGTTGATTTGTTTGCCAATTAAAAAATCAGGTAAACTCTTTGGCGTATTTGTATTATATGGCGGCACAACAAACTTTTTTAATGAAGAAGAAATTCTTTTGCTGAAAGAAGCAACAGGCGATATTGAATTTGCCCTGGATAATTTTGACAAGGAAGAAAAGCGGAAAAAAACAGAAGCGGAGATAGAAAAAATGTACAGGGATAAAGAAACGCTTCTTAACCGCATCAACGACGGCATGATATCACTTGATAATGAATGGCGCTACACCTTTATAAATGATGCGGCCCTGGCCACACATCCGCTTGGCAGGGCAGCCACCCTGGGGCAGGTAATATGGGATATACATCCTGATATGAAAAGCACTGTTTTCTGGGATAAATACCACGAAGCAAAAGCAACCGGAAATGTAGTGGAGATAGAAAGCTTTTATGAACCTATGCAAAGATGGTTCTCCGTAAAAGTTTACCCTTCAACCGACGGGCTTACTGTATTTTATAATGACATTACAGACCGTTTAAAAGCACACGAAGAAATTATTAAAGAAAGAAACCTTTCGGATTCCATCATCAACAGCCTGCCCGGTATTTTTTACCTTTATAACCAGCAAGGCAAATTCTTAAGATGGAATACCAATTTTGAAACGGTGACCGGATTTACCGGCGAAGAAATAAAACAGATGCACCCGCTTGATTTCTTTGATGTGGGCGAAAAAGATTTGCTTACCCAAAAAATAAGCAATGTATTTGTTGCCGGAGAAGATAGTGTACAGGCCGGTTTCTATTTAAAGAATAAGAAAAAGATCCCTTACTATTTTACCGGCAAGGCAGTACAATATCACGGAGAGCTCTGCTTATTGGGTGTTGGTATTGATTTTGCCGACAGGGTAATGGCACAGGAAAAAATAAGGGAAACAACGGAGCAGTTACGCATGCTTACAGCCCACCTGCAGCATATAAGGGAGGAAGAACGCAAAAGAATAGGCCGCGAAATTCATGATGACCTGGGCCAGCAGCTTACCGCCATAAAAATGGACGTGGCCTGGTTAGACAGGAAAATGCCCGAAGAACAAACCCTGTACAAAACCAAACTGAAAAATATAATTGGTATGCTCGACAGCAGCAACCAGGCCATCAGAAGGATATTGAGCGAACTAAGGCCCGGCATACTGGATGATTATGGCCTGCTCGAAGCTATTGAATGGCTGGGCAGCCAGTTTACCACCCATACAGGCATTCCGTTTAAATTTACATGCAACGAAAAAAGAATTCACGCTGCTGAACCGGTAATCACCTGTATTTTCAGAATATACCAGGAGGCATTAACCAATATCACACGGTACGCCCATGCCGCAGCGGTTAATTCTTCTTTAACTGTTACCGAAGATTTTGTAACCGTAAAAATTAAAGATGACGGGAAAGGCTTTGATACCGCATCAATACAAACCCATAAATCCTTTGGCATACTGGGCATGAAGGAAAGGGTACTTTCACTGGGAGGTGTGTTTGAACTGAATTCTTCTGTTAACAAAGGAACAGATATTATGGTACGGCTACCTGTTACTATTACGGATAAAACGTAAATTTAAAAACCTTGGCTATGCAAAAAATCCTGTTGGCAGATGATCACAGCCTGATACGTATGGGTTTAACCCAGATACTGAAAGATGAGTATCCCACGGCAGAAATAAAAGAAGTTAGTGATGGAGAATCGCTCGTTAAAGAAGTAATGAAAAATGAGTGGGACCTGGTTATCTCCGACCTGGATATGCCCGGCAGGAGCGGCCTCGAAGCGCTGGAACAGATCAAGCTGATTAAACCTGCACTGCCGGTGCTGATACTCAGCATTTTTACAGAAGACCTGTATGCCATCAGGGTTTTAAAAGCCGGTGCAGCCGGGTATCTTAATAAAAGTGCAGCGCCTTTTGAACTCATAAAAGCTGTTCAGCGCATACAGATGGGTAAAAAATATATCACTCCCGAAATTGCTGAAAAACTGCTCATCAATCCCGATGCAGAAAAAAAACCTCATGAAACTTTAAGCAACCGTGAGTTTGAGATATTCAAGCTGCTGGCCCTGGGTAAAACAGTTTCGCAAATTGCCGATTCGCTCTCAATAGCGCTTACAACAGTAAGTACACACCGCAGCCGCATCATGGATAAACTGGGGCTTACCACCAATTCAGAGCTTACACGCTATGCCATTGCCAACCACATCATCAGCGATATATAAGCAGCAAATGATACCAGCCTGTTTTCCCGCTATAGTATAAACACTACTTAACTAACGTGATACTGCTATATACACCCTGTTGCTGATTTCATTATTTTCGGTGATAAATCCAAATCATGCGGGTATTACTTACCGATAAATCCACACTCATAACACAAAGGCTGGAAGAATTACTTTCAGAAATAATTTTTATCCTGGGTACAGATAAAGCCTCTTCTTATGATGAGGCATTGGCGCTTTTTAAACAATACCGGCAGGATGTGGTGGTGGCAGACATGAATTTAGCTGATAACACATCCTGCCGGTTGGTAAAAGAAATAAAAGAACTGGCGCCGCACACAACCATCATTATGATGTTTATTGACGCAGATGAATATATAATGGAACAATGCAAAAAAATGGGCGCCGATTTCTTTTTTGATAAGTACCACGAATTTGAAAAGATACCCGTGGTAATTAATGAGATTGCTGCAAACAGTTAACCAATCAACTTCTTTTTATTCCCTTTAATGCCAAAGCCCTTTCCACGGCAGCAATGCCTCCTGCAAACGGGTTGCCTTCAACAAGGCTCAGTACCTGCTTACCCCACTTTAACACAAGCTGCGGCGAGCTGGAACTGAACTGCATTTTACGCAGCAGTTCTACCTGGTGCAGGGGCGCCAGCAGGTTTTGCTGCCCGTCCAGCAGGTTATTGCCGGCAAGGTCTATAATGCAGAGCCATTTCATTTCGCTTACAGGCCGGGCATTTATTTTTTTTCTGTAGTTTAATATAAGCCAGAAAATAAGGGCCACTAAAATACCAGCGCCCAAAAGCACCAGGGCAACTGGTTGTGTATTTTGAAATTCAGAACCGAAATAAAAGAACTGCAGTAATCCATTGGCCAGCAAAAGAAAGGCAGTAAGCCCGGTTACAAAAAGCCAGGTGCTTGTCCACTGCGCCGGTTTTTTGGCGATGTACAATTTGTTTTCGCTTTCGTAAATTACTGTGCCGGATGATTCTGCAAGTTTTAGCATGAGGTGTATTTATGATATTGTGTAGATGGAAATTGCTTTATTCTGCAAATTACTTTTTACCACTGCAATCATCCTCCAAAATTTTAATCAGGTAAATTAATTGAGAATTAATGCAGCTAAATAGTAATTCCTATGCCTGCCCCAAAAAACTATCTTTCATTTTTCCCAAAAGATCGGTTTCCAACATACGGTGGGCAATGCGTATCATATTTTTAAATGCCAGGGCGTGGGAGATGCCGTGGCCGATGATAACCGGTTTACTTACGCCCAGCACAGGTACGCCGCCATACTGCTCAAAATTAAAACGGTTAAAATGTTCGTCGTTAATGTTGCGGCGCTGTGCAATATCGTAAAAGCTTTCGGCCAGTTTTAAAACCACATTGCCGGTGTAGCCGTTGCAAACCAGCACATCAGCTTTGGTTAATAAAATATCACGGCCTTCAATATTGCCGATGAAATTGATCTGGTTGTTTTCTTTAAGCAGGGGATAGGTGGCCTGTGTAAGGATGTTGCCCTTGCCTTCTTCTTCGCCCAGGTTTATTAAGCCCACTTTGGGGTTTTCAAAATTTAAAATGTGTTTGGCAAACAAAGAACCGAGTATGGCAAACTGGTTCAGGTTCTCGGGTTTGCTGTCGGCATTAAGGCCTACATCAACCAGTAAACCGAGTGTGCCATCTTCACGTGGCATATAACCGCCAATGGTTGGCCGCAGCACGCCTTCTATTGCTTTAATGCTGAAGAGAGCGCCTACCATCATGGCGCCGGTATTGCCTGCGCTGATGAATGCATCGGCCTTGCCCGTTGCCAGTAATTTAAAACCGATGGCAATGGATGAGTTTTGTTTTTCTTTAAGTGCATTGGTGGGGTGTTCGTGCATGCCGATCACTTCGGATGCATGTACTATGGTATATTTTACGGCGGGGATA
>JAEUVU010000021.1 GCA_016786725.1 Ferruginibacter sp.
AAGCAAAGTCATTTTACCATCCAGCAGGCCGGTCATATCTTCTTCTACATAAAAGGAGCAGTAGCCTTCTTTGTACTCTTTGTAAAATGCAAAGGTTACCTGCTGTACAGTTGGTTTAAATGGTACGATATTGAGGATGAGAGATTGCTGCATTTAACTGTTTTTTCTTCCGAACCTCCTGCCGCATAATTTTTTCCAAATTTCTCTTAGCATCTGAACATCGGTTCGTTTTATTTTTAATTGTTTTATCAATAATTCTTCATCAACAATATCTAACACTTCTTCAATTCTCCTTTGGCGGATAAGGCTATCTATCTTTTTAAAATCAATTGATGATTTTTCTAAAACAGGCATTGGCAATTCTTCTATCTCTGTTGGCTCAAATGTCAGCACTCCACCGCCATAACTTCTGCCTGTAATTTCTGAAAATGCAAAAGTCAATGAATTCAAAAAGGATAATGCAATAAGTTCCGGCTTTACTTTTCTTTTAAAGCGAACCCTATGAATTGTATCTGTAGAACATGCCTCTGTTTTGTTTATTATCACTTTAGGATAATCACCAACCTGCCGTAAAACAAAAGCATCAGGTGTCCAAAGTGAAGGGGTAACATACCAATGCTTACGGATTCTGCATTTATAGCCTGTGTGAAAATCTTGTTCTTCGCCGTATTTTATATACTCTCTACAAGCTTTGGGTAAAGCATCAAATTCTTTCGCCGGTGGTAAAAATAAATACCCTTCAATACTTGCCACTGCATTTGTATCAAAATCCTCGTCTTTAAAAACTACACCCTTAAAATGATTTGACCTGCCTACTACTTTTTGAGTGTATGGCTTTATCTTCCACTTAGCAGCAGTTTCCTCATTAATCATAAAAAACTCGTTACGGCCAGTAACAATACCAACATCTACATCCATTATATCGCTGCTAAGTTTGATGCGATTATCCATTTTTATTTTCCTGAGCAGCTGAATTTCATTTTCTTCTAAAAAATACTTAGTCCATTTTTCAGAATTATGCTCCAATGATTTTACTACTGACTTTTGAATAACAGATACATTCAACTTTTCAAGTTCTTCTAATGAACTTAACTCTACAACTCTTATTCCCGGATTAGCAGAAACATCTTTTTCGCAAAGAAGCAAAACGACCTCCTGTTGTATATCTGCAAAAACAAGCTTCTTAAATGTTACTATCGTAATCCTTGAAAAGAACTTTGAAAGGAATATTCTTGTTTCGGCAGCATACTTTACCTGGAATAGCTCTGCCGGAATTACCATACCTAATTTGCCATAGCGGTTAAGTGAGTTAGCCGACAATACAAGAAAGGGAACCCATATATTAGTAAGTTTATTGGGGCTTAAACCCATTGCTTCCATCATTTCAAATGCCTTCGTCCTGTGTTCCTCAGGAAAGTTCTGATAACGAATGAAAGGCGGGTTGCCAATTACTACATCATAATGCCCATCTCCATTAGCGTTTGATATGTAGTTAAAAAAATCGGAATTGATAATAGTTGTTGAGTTGAGACCATAGCTTGCGGCTCTACGTTTTGATATTTCGGCTTCTCTTTCAACCAATTCAATGCCTTTTAACAAACCAAAAAGTTTGTTTTGCGGTACTCCCAATTCCAAAAAGCGTTTTATTGCGGATTCAATAAAATTTCCATCGCCACAGCTTGGCTCTAATACCCGCTGTGTCGGTTTTGTAATAGCCCATTTGCAGATAAAATCTGAAATTGGCTGAGGAGTATAATAACCACCTCTTAATTTTTTTGAATCAATTTTTTCTACAGTAGTTGGTTGCATTTTCAATCTTCGTTTAAATCAGTTAGAAACATTTCATCATTTAATACAATATCCATTTCTTCATTACTAATTCCGTACAACTTATTAATAAGACCTATGAGTTTGTCAAAAAGGAAATCAATTTTCCTTTGGAAAACTCTTTTCCTTGCACCAAGATATACCTGGTTATAACCTTGTTTTGCATTAATAAGCTGTCCAACAGTTTTTACAATCTCATTATACTGCTTCACTTGAGCTTTGTCAGTAAAATCTATTTGTTTGATAGGTAGGTTTTCAATGAATTGTTTTCCGTGAGAATAATATGCACCTCTAAACTCACTTGCACCGGCCTTTACCATCGCTTCAAACAAAGGATGCGATAAGATTCCTAAAATATAAAGTGGCGAATACTCTGAGTTGCTTATCAAAGAATAATATGGGCCATTACCACCACCTGTAAATTGTAGATTATCTGCATCATGAATATAGCTTGCCTTGGTAGATAAAACAGGCCAAATCAATTTAGCCGTATCATGGAATTTTGTAAGGCTTTGCGACCTGCCGTATTGATACCATTTTGGTTTTTTAGAACCATTGATACTTCTTTTTGAAAGTGAATCCTGAAAATTATTCAGATAAGCCCACGTTAAAGGAAAGTTTGCTTCAAAGTAATCTTCTTGGAATACTTCTGCTTTATCATCTGCAACAGTGTATGGGAAAATTATTTGTGCATTGGGTGCTACTGAATCAAACAGATTAAAGGAAAGGTCGTATAAACAAGGCTTACAAATTGCTTTCTCTATTTCATATTCAATTTTACCTTTTCGGAATTTGAATGTTGTATCAGTCTCTGTATGTGGTTGAATAATGTAAATCTTATCGGCACTTGTTTGCAATCCCACAGGGATTTCAGCGATATTTTGTAATGGAACTGTGTTAGCAGCTTTCACTTTGTCAAATATTGCTTCGGTCTCTTTAGAAACAAATATCCAAGGTTGGTCAGTAAACGCTGCATTAGTATATGTAACATAGTTTATTTCGCCAGCCATGAATTCAGTAGAAAGCCTTTTAATCCGTTTGAAATTAAATTGCTCTCTTTCTTTTTTGTCTAAAATCAAAATGGCGGTGTAGGTACTTCTGTTTGGGAAAACCTGAGTTACTCCAAAATGAATGATTTTATAAATTGAGCTATGAGAACTAATAAATTCACGGAGTGCCGTACCTCCTTTTACAATGAAAAATTTATTTGGAACAATATAGCCTAAAACACCATTTGGATTTAGCAGATTTATGGCTTTCTGAATAAACAAATAGTATTTATCAAATGTGTCCGTTTCTGCTACGGTAAAGCCTGAAATTGCACTTTGGTAATATTTAATTTCCTCTGCCTGGTATTTAACCATGTTTTGAATGCGGACATAAGGCGGATTACCTACAATGGCATCAAAGCCTTCCGTTTCTTCAAGAAAGGGAAATTCATCTTTCCAATCAAAGGGTTTTACTTTATAAAGTAATGCATCATCGTCAATTGAATCAGGATTAAATTCAAAATATTTTTCATCAACTAATGAATTGCCAGTTTTAATGTTATCATCAAGGCTTGGTAAAACTTTTTGTTTATATTTTGCCAGGTAATTATCTATTGAAGCAGCATTTTCATTTTCAAGAAGCTTTAAAAGTAAACTAAACTTGGTTACTTCTACGGCATAGGGGTTTATATCAACCCCGTAGATATTGCTAACAAGAAATGCTTGTTTTGCTTTTAAAGTAAGAATATATGAGCCATTAAATGATTGATAAATCAATTCATCATCTTTAATGCCTTCTGTAATAAAAGCAAGTGTGATTTGCTCTAACAAGTAATCATAAACTGAAATAGCAAATGTGCCGGAACCACAACAGATGTCAGCTATTCGGAGTTGCTGAATTTCTTTCAATGTTTTACCAGCAAAAACGGAAGTGAGAGTTTCTTTTACAATATTCTGAACTATCAACTTGGGAGTAGGAACTACGCCGCTGGATACCGCTACTTCTGGTTCGTTTACAATTAAGATTTC
The DNA here is from genome assembly GCA_016786725.1 of Ferruginibacter sp. Lineage (GTDB taxonomy): Bacteria > Bacteroidota > Bacteroidia > Chitinophagales > Chitinophagaceae > Ferruginibacter. Next base: position 3,846 of record JAEUVU010000021.1, read on the forward strand.
TGTCAGGTTTATAATTGCAATTTTACTACCAAGGTATCTCTCATAAATCTGGCTCAGAATTGTCGGGTCAACAACTGAAAAGTCATAAGGACTTTCAGGATAGTACAATTCGTTGAATATCTCAATCAGAATTTCTGATTTGAGGTTAATATTCATGGAAAAATTATCTTCTATAAAATCAAACAGCCCGGAATTGTATTTTTTATCGGACTTTACAAATAAAGCTTTCAGTTCATCATAGTTTTTGATGGCTTTAAGTGTTTCGTATTTTTCAATCTCCCGGTCTTCACAAATACGAAGGAAAACAATCCTATTAAGCAACCGTTGAACGAGGAAATTTATATCTTCTTCATTAAAACCAGCATTATTCTGAATTACATCTGTTGCTAAATCATGCCGCCATGTTTCAATTTGCTTTAAAAAGTAATCATCAAATGTTGTTACATCATTTTGAGTAAGTGAAAAATAGTCATCAATAAAACCGGAAGCTACTGATTGAAAAGAAAGTAATTGATAGAGAGTTTCAAAGTGCTCTAAAAATTCAGTAAAATGAAACGTACTATATCGGGCTACGTTGGGGTCATCTGCTGCTATGGGTTTGTAGCGGCAATCATACACAACTAATTTTTCAAAATTGGTAAGTATAGATATACCAAGATTTGCATTCCAGCCGTAACGTCTTGTTTGAAAGGCTGCTTTAGCAGACTTTTCTATATCAATGTAAACCTTTTTGGCTTCTACAAAAAGTTTCCGTGAGCCTTGTATCCGCAAAGTATAATCAGGATTTTTTTTTGCAATAGCATCATCTTCTTCTACATCTATTGTTTCTTCCTGAACTACATCCCGTAAGAATTGCGACCTGGCAGATTCATTGTCAACATCCCATCCGAAGGTTTTCAAAAGAGGGTTAATAAAATCAATACGCAAAGGGGTCTCTTTATAGCCCGGCGTTTTTAAAAAGGCATACTCCTTCTCAAAGGCTGCAATAAGCACCTTTAACTGCTCTAAACTCTCTTCTTTTGTTTTTGCAATTATATATGCCATGAAAATCTTCTATATCTTTTTTCTGGAATTAAATTTTACTTCATCCTGAGCTACCTGCATTGCTCTTAATGCCAAATCTTCATCCTGTACCACTTCCACTACTTGGTCAGCCAGCCATAGAGTAAGTAATTCATCTTTACCAGTGTTCAGGATTTTTGCAAAATGCAAAACCTGCTCTTTCTTGGCTTTACGTTCACCCCGTTCAATCTTACTCAGCATGGGTGTATCTATCTCCAACTGACTCGCCACCTGACGCTGCAACAAGCGGTTTACTTTACGAAGCTGTTTTATTTTTTCGCCGAATTGATTTGCCACTTTATAGTAATTGACTTGTCAAATATTGGCAAATATAGACTAAAGTATTTAGTAAAAGAAAACAACAGAAAGGAAATATTCACAGGTTTTGCAGGCTTGCAAAGTCTGCAAACAATGCAAAACCCATCCTTTGGGGGAACGGGAAGCCTTACAACTTATTAAGAACGATTAGATTTTGCGGTAATGTCCTGCTTTCAGCTTTTCCAAAGCTTTGCCTGTGGCATTGCGGAGTATATCATCCACTGTACGAGCTGCCAACTGAAACTGCTTGCCAGTTTCAACGGCTTGCTGTCGTGTAAATTCCTGAGGTAAGGCATCAAAGAATTTGCGTTTGCTGTCGCCGGTTTTAAATTGGGTGGCTTCGCTTTGTTTGGGCAGGTTATTAAACATAAGTATGCTATGGTGCAGGTAGATTTGAGCCAGACGCAAAGCGGTGCTAAAATCTTCATCGGTGCAAAGTAATTGTGTGTTGGCTTCGCCATTTTCAAATTTGCGGAGTGCTGTAAACAGCATGGCCATGCGATACAGTATCAAGCCTAAGCGTTTTACAATACTGGCCGCTTCTTCGGCGGTAAACATCGTTACTTCATTCAACCATGCTTCGCAGCTTTGATTTAGCTGCTGCCATTGTGGGGCTGTTAATGCTACGATGGTTTCTTCCCGTTGCAGAAAGAGAACCATTTTAAAAACAGTTTGTGATAATGTTTTAAAATGCTCAGTAAGGTTTACACTGTGGGCACCTGGTGATACATCTTTCCATTGCTGTTCTACTTTAAAAGCATAAAACATAAAGCGACTAAACAAGCCATCTTCAGAAGATGCAATCAATCCTGTAACCTGGTTGGGTGTACCTGACAATGCAATGGAAAGGCTGGGGGCATTTACTTCTGTAAATTCATTATTTCCTTTACGGGAACTGGATAACCTTTCATGGTGAAAAGATTTGCGAAGCATATCGGAATAGGAACCCCATTCCTGTTTAAATACATTGCCCAATGTATCAGCTTCTGTTTCGCAGATAATACCTGTGCCTTCATTTTGTTCTAAGTGCCACAAGATTTTTGCGTAACTGGTATTAGCAGGAATGTACACCACTTTAAAGCTGGGCTTTACCGGTACTTCTTCAAAGGCAGTATCGTTTTTCTTTTTGCTATGCAATTTTTGTTTGTGCTCCGATACTTCCTGATTGTACTGTGCTTCGGATTCACGGCTTGCTGTTAATACAAAACTGTGGTACTCGTCTGCCAGCATCTTTGAAAACTTTAATGCACCCTTACCACTGGCAGCCGGGGCAATAGCAAAAGAAAAGAGATTGGGAAAAACTTCATTGCCTGCATATACACCTTTTACACCGGGTAAGCATCCGCTGAGAATGGCCAATGCACCAGTAAGAAAAACATCCCTTTCTCTTTCATCGGTAAAAGCTAATGCACCCTGTTTTAAAATATCAGGCATTTGCTGATACAGCTCTTGGGGAATGGTTGGTGTGTTTTTCAGGTAGTCTTCTGTTGGCGGCTGCTCTGCACTTTGCAGCTTTGCAGTGTTTGCAAACTTTGCAAACTCCGGTTGGTGGTGTTTGTAGGCACTGCTTACGGAATTTTTAATTTCTCTTTCAGGTAAATCAAAATGCTGTGTACATAAAATTTCAGTATTGGATTGCGGCATACCAGCCCGGTTGCAATTAGAAGCAAGCAAGTACATATAATTGTTGCGGTTTCCATTGGTGTATTCCATTTTTTGATTGGTGAATAAAACTTGTTGCTGAAAGATTAAGAGGTATTCATCTGCTGCGGAGCTTTCTTCTTTTTTTTCCTGCATTGCAATTACCGGAACTGGCTTTACCTGTACGGGTATATCTTGTACTGAAAATCTTTCGTTGTAAATGTTTCTATACAACTGTGGGTCGTAGCTAATAAAGCAAAGCCGGGTAATGTCTTTGCATTTTACATCGGCTTTTAAGCCGGTGGCATTTTCATAATACTGCATTACCTGCTGGTAAGCAATGTCGTGGTGTTCTGCCCCGGTGTTTACTTCAATAAACACTTTCAATCCATTGCCGCTTGGGCTAATGAAGCAAAGAAAAGTGTAAGGTATTGCTGTGATAATTTGAAAAGCTGCTGCCAGTTGTTCCGGTGACAGCTTGTCAAAATCAAGATGCACAAAGCCGCCGTACTGCTCTATATTTGGCAGCAATCTTTTTTCTTTAAAAGTTGCTGATGGAGTGAAGGCCGGAAGCTGCTGCTTCTTTGTTTGTGCTTCTTCTGTTTTGCCTTGTGCAATCAGTCTGCGGATTTCTTCAACCTGCGGTTTGTATTTATCCGAGGCAAGCCAGTTGGAAAGGATGATTAAAGAAACATCTTCTACCGGGTGCGTAAAATTTTTAAATACGGTAACTACTGCCATTCTTCAGGGTCTTTAAATTTTCAAAAATGAGGTTAGCTTTTGCGGCTGCGGATAACGAGGTCGGCTGCATCTGTTTCTGAATCATCGGCAGTTTGCCGGTTGCGCTGCAGCCAGGCATCGAGTTCCTCTCTTTTGAAGTAGAGCTTTTTACCCTGTGGGCAGAAATGGGGGATTTGTTTTGTACTGGTAAGCTTGTACAGGTGTGAGGGGCTTACATCAAGGTACTTACAAGCCTCGTTGAAATTGAGGGTTGTTTTTTGTAACAGGTTTTGCTCATCCAGCTTGTTAGCAATTTCGGTGAGCTTGTCGAGAATTAAATTTTCGTTTGCCATTGTATTTTATTTTTTGATACAGGGGCAAAGCTGGCTTTAGGGCAAGCCGGAAAGGTTGAGATATTTATATCTCAATGAGAAATCTCAACCTTCTCAACCTTTTTTATTTCATTTGGTTGATGATGCTGTCAATTTCTTCCTTTGTTTTTGGGTTATCAATTTTACTGGCATAGAGATTTTGGGCGGTAATAGGGGTGCCATTTTTAGAGATAAAAACCCCTGAATGCTCTATAGTAGAGAATTTAAAGTTGCTGAAATATGTTTTTAATGCTTCGAGTATGTGTCGAAACTGGGTTGTTTCGCACCCGATAGTAATTTTTACAGCATCTTTTCTAAGGTCCTTAGAAGTGAGTACAGTAAACAATTGTTCCTGTGTATTGGTGGATTCATTAACCAACTCACAGTGGCGGCATAGCTGATTAATAGCAGTCTTGAGTTTTTCGGGATTACCGGTAAATTGAAAGGAAAGCTTTTTTGTTTTTTTAGTTTGTTTATCAGAACGGTCGGAAGTTGGAAAATCTAACGGAAGCATGTTTGACAAATCTTCTTCCAGGTCAAGGGAATAAAAATCTTCTGGTGATGTGACAGCAGGCAGTTCCTTTTCAAAATATTTCTGAATAGCAAAATACAATTGTATTAAACTATGTTTAAGGTAGTGTAGGGCAAAGTGTGTGTAATGGCTTTGTGAATTGGGCTCGGATGTAAAGCCTCTCTCTTTCAGCTCTTCATTGGTTTGTTTGGTTAAAACTTTCAGGCTGTTGAGGAGCCTGCCGGTTTGAAAAGGGATGTCAATTTCTTTATTCCAATCAGCCGGGTAGTTAATAAAAGCATTGTACACCCGAATAGTTTCAGCAGAAATGATAGTTGCATAAAAACGGGTAACAGGGCTTGTACTGTCGGGTAACTGAGCGGTGCAGACAAGTGATTGCAATTTGTTGTTTGGAAACTCCTGTGCAGTAATCCACTTATGAAGGATTGGAAAATCTTGTAATAAACCTGCAAGCTGATTTTGTATTTCTGCATTGGTGGAAGGTGATACTTCGCCAGCTTTTCTTATTAATGCTGTAAAGCGCCGGGTGTCTGTGGTGTCCAGTGTCCAAGGCTTTAGTTCGCCATGCAGTATGCTATCAAAAATTTTTATCTCCATATATTAAAGCTGTGTAAGCAGGTTTGCATATTCCAGCTTTACATCATCTGTAAAGCTATCTAAATAATTTTCGGTTGTAACTAAGGAACTATGCCCTAATGATTCTTTGATGAACTCCGTTGAAACGCCTTTGCGTTTTAATACTGTAGAGAATGAGTGCCGGGCTGAATAGGTTCCTATCTTTTGTTCTATATCCAACTCCTGCCGGATGGTTTCCATTTTGTTATTTACCCACTTGATAAAACGCTGGCAGCGGTGCTTGGTAGTAAGCGGCGTTAAGCCTGCTTCCAATACCGGAAACAAATAAGGATTTGCAGCATCGGTATTTTTTTGTCGTTTTATAATTTCAATTGCCTTTGGATTGAGGCCAACACGGATAGGGCGAAGGTCTTTCTTTTTGGTTCGTTTGGTTTTTGCCCTGATAAAGTGCAGATACTTGCCGCTGATATTTTCGGGCTTCAATTCTATAATATCAGCAAAGTTCATCCCATTACACAGGTATGAAAATAGCCAGAAATCAATTGCCTTTTGTTTATCTGCTGTGGTGGGCTTATATGAAAGCAACTTGTTCAGGTCTGCTTCATTCAATGCTTTTTTGATATTGCGGCCAGCAGGGATTTGATACTTTTTGAAAGGGTATTTATCAGAAGAAATAACACCGGCTTCAATAGCCTGGTTAACGATGGCCCGAAGCTGCCGCATGTAAATGCCA
>JAEUVU010000007.1 GCA_016786725.1 Ferruginibacter sp.
CACCAGCGGGATTGACGATTAATGCAACCAGTGGCGATATCAATGTTACCACCAGTACCCCTGGTACTTATACGGTTACTTATACGATGGCAGCCACAGGGGGATGCCCTGTGCAAACAGCCACCACCAGCGTAACGATCAATGCACCATCCGTAGCGCCAACAGGGGCTACGGCAACACAAACGAGCCTGTGCGGCCCTGGCAGTGTAACGTTAAGTGTAACAGGCGGAACCTTAGGCTCAGGTACCTGGAGATGGTACAGTGGCAGTTGCGGCGGAACGCTGGTAGGAACAGGCGCCACACTCAATGTAACGGTGAACAGCACTACAACCTATTTTGTAAGAGCCGAAGGCCCGTGCAATACCACGGCCTGTGCCAGTGTAACGGTAACAGTAAATACAGTACCAACGGTATCAATAGTAACATCAGCTACCACGATCAAGCCCGGCCAGCCTGCAATATTAACAGCCACGGTAAGCCCTTCGGGCACACCGGTACAATGGTACAAAGGAGCTGTAGCAGTACCGGGAGTAACAGGTACCACGCTTACAGCAGGTGTTACAGACTATGGCACTTACACAGCGAGGGCCACCACGGGAGCAGGTTGTACAGCCTTATCCAATGCAGTAACGATTACAGCAGAGGCCACCAGTACAGTGTTTGTATATCCAAACCCAAGTGCCGGCCGGTTCCAGGTGAGGGTTTACAATGCACCAGGTAAGCTGCTGTATGTGCAGGTATATAACAGCTTTAAACAACGGGTATATCAGCAAAAACACCCCACCAGCGCCCCTTACACCCGTATGGATGTAGACCTGCGTAATGCAGCATCAGGTAATTATGTAGTAAAAGTGGTAGATTCCGACGGAACAGTAATAGGAGCAGATCACCTGATTATTGTACGATAATAAAAAAGTTTTACTGAAATAAATAGGCAGATCGCCCCGGAAATTTCCGGGGCGATCTGCTTTAAAACCTGTGAGATTACACCAGCTTCATAATCATTGGCTGCAGCAGCCAGCAAAACAACGTAATTAAAAAGATGCAGATAATATTAAGTACAAATCCTGCTTTAAGCATGTCTTTCATTTTAATATACCCACTTGCAAAAACGATTGCATTGGGCGGCGTGCCCATGGGTAACATGCTGGCGCAGCTTGCCGCAAGCGTCATCGGAATTCCTAATAATAAAGGATCCATGTGCAACGCAACCGCAACGGATGATATAACCGGTGCCATCACAATTACCTGTGCCACATTGCTCATCACTTCGCTTAAAAAAATGGAAATGGTAGTAACAATGAGTATCATCAGGAAAACATTATCCGTTGCATAAGAAGCAATATAAGCGCCCAGTTGATCCATCAGCTTCACATCTTCCAATGCTTTTGCCAATGCAATACCACCGCCGAATAACAATAATATTCCCCAGGCCATTTTAGTGGTATCGGTCCAGGCAAGCAGGCGTTCTTCCCTCTCTTCTTTTTTATTACCCGATGGTATGATGAACAAAGCAATGGCCCCGATCATCGCAATGATGGTATCATCCAGCACGATCATTTTTTGTACAAGATTGATAACATCTTTAAGTATCCATAAAAAAACAGTGCAGGTAAAAACCAGCAACACTCTTTTTTCAGGAGCTGATAATTTGCCCAATGCTTTTAATTCGGACCTGATATAACTCTTTCCTTCCACGCTGTGTTTTATTTTATTGGGAAAAAGAAATTTTACCAATACCCAATAAAGCACAAAAAATAAAACAATGGTAAGCGGTATAAAAACGATCATCCAGTCGGTAAAGCCGATTGTGTAATTGAATTTTTCATGTATGTAATTAACGTAAGCAACATTGGGTGGTGTGCCGATAATAGTACCCAGTGCAAAGTTGGAGGCATAGGCAATGCTGAGCATGAGTACCAGCGAAAAATTTTTGATACCAGTACTTTGTTTGTTGTGGGTGGCAATTACATGTATCACCGACATGGCGATGGGATACATCATCATAGTAGTAGCAGTATTGCTGAGCCACATGCTTAAAAAACCTGTCGCAATGATGAATCCCAGAATGATGCGGTTTCCATTGGTGCCTGTAATATTAATAATGCCGAGAGCGATACGTTTATGCAGGTTCCATTTTTCAATGGCGATGCCGATGAAGAAACCGCCCATGAACAAAAAGATGATAGAGTCTGAATAGGATTTTGTAACATCTTTTAATGAACTCACATCCAGCAAGGGAAACAAAACGATTGGCACCAGTGCAACCACAGCCAACGGCATAGCATCCAATACCCACCAGCTGATCATTAATGCAGCAATAGCAAGCACCAGTTTTGCTTTAAATGCAAGTGCCAGGGGGTTTACAAAAAAGAAGAATAAGCAAAGCAGCACACCGGTTATAAGTGCCGCCTCCTTTTTATAATTTTTAAAAAATTCCTTCATGCAGTTGTTTAAGCTTAGCCAATTTATAACAGTTTCATCAATTAATCTGCGTAGGGTTGCCAACCTTTTATGAATTATTTAAAACAAACAGCAATTTTGCGAAGGTTGGCAACCCTGTCAAACAGCTAACTTTGCAGTTCATCAATAATGAGAAATTATATGAGCAACTTAGTAAAAGAATTCAACGACTACCGCACAAAAATGAACGAGGTCATTCTCAGTAAAGAAAACCTGGTGATCAAAAGATTATGGAACCTTGATACAAATACCTATGCTGAAGGAGCATTGGATGTAAAAACAAAAGAATTACTCGGCCTGGTGGCAAGCATGGTTTTACGCTGCGATGATTGTATAAAATATCATTTGGGTAAATCGTATGAACTGGGCATTACAACCGAACAGATGTATGAAGTGTTTGCAGTGGCCAATATTGTGGGCGGAACAATCGTGATACCGCATACAAGAAGAGCTGCTGAATATTGGGAGGAGCTAATTGGTGCAGGGTAAAACTGGTTTCACGCAGAGGCCGCAAAGGTGCAGGGAACGCAAAGTGACCTTGGTTTTACTGCGAAGCCGGCATAAAATACCAATAGACATTAAACAGCTTCCGGAATGATTGATATCATTGACCAACGAGTATTTATTTTCATTAACTTTAGTCCTCAATATGTTAAACTATGAGTGATACAGTAACAAGCTTACCACCCCTTACCGCAAAAGATTTTGTAACCGACCAGGAAGTGCGCTGGTGTCCCGGCTGCGGTGATTATTCCATCCTGGCACAGGTGCAAAAAGTAATGCCCACGCTGGGTATTCCAAGAGAGAACATAGTAATTGTAAGTGGAATTGGCTGCAGCAGCCGTTTTCCTTATTATATGAATACATACGGCATGCATAGTATTCATGGCCGTGCAACAGCCGTTGCCAGCGGTTTAAAAGCTGCCCGGCCGGAGTTGAGCGTATGGATCGTTACCGGTGATGGCGACGGATTGAGTATTGGCGGCAACCATACCATTCATTTGCTGCGCCGCAATTTTGATGTGAATGTTTTATTGTTCAACAACCAGATATACGGCTTAACCAAAGGACAATATTCACCCACATCAGAAGAACATAAAATAACCAAGAGCACCCCTTTCGGAAGTATAGATCATCCTTTTAATCCCCTGGCCTTAGCTATGGGTGCTGATGCAAGTTTTATTGCACGTACTATGGACAGGGATCCAAAACATTTGCAGGCGATGCTGATGCGTTCGCAGCAGCATAAGGGTGCTTCTTTCTTAGAGATCTACCAAAACTGCAACATCTTTAATGATGGCGCTTTTGAAATATTTACTGAAAAGAAAACCAAGCCTGATGAAGTATTGTTTTTGGAACAAGGCAAGCCATTGATATTTGGCGCAACAAATAACAAAGGAATTAAGTTAGATGGATTTAAGCCGGTGATTGTTGACCTGGCAGAGGGCGCATCAACTGATGATCTTTGGGTGCATGATGACCATGATTTTTACAAAGCACAGATACTGATCCGCATGTTTGATGACCCAACGCTTGAAGGTCACCTGCCAAGGCCGTTCGGAGTTTTTTACGAAACTGAAAGAGCCTGCTATGAAGACAGCATGACCATGCAGATTGATGAAGTGATCGCTAAAAGAGGAAAAGGTGACCTGGATAAATTATTGAGGGGTAATGAAACCTGGGTGATCAACTAAAATTTTTAATTACACTAATTATACGAATTACACGAATTGGTCAAATCAAAATTCGTGTAATTCATTTTTTAATTCGTGTAATAACCTAAAATAAATCCTTTTCCAATAAATACTCCGCTATCTGCACCGCATTGGTAGCAGCTCCTTTTCGCAGGTTATCGCTAACGATCCAACAGTTTAAAGTATTTGGCTGTGTTTCATCCCTTCTTATCCTGCCAACAAAAGTATCGTCCTTATCATGCGCTGTTAAAGGCATGGGATAAATAAAATTCTCAACATCATCTTTTAAAACCACACCCGGCGCTTTGCTTAAAATTTCTTTTACTTCGTTCAGGTCAAAGTCATTTTCAAACTCAATGTTCACGCTTTCGCTGTGGCCGCCCATGGTTGGTATGCGTACGCAGGTAGCGGTAACTTTTATATTGTCATCACCAATGATCTTGTTGGTTTCCTTTACCATTTTCATTTCTTCTTTGGTATAGCCATTCTCCAAAAACACATCAATGTGTGGTATGGCATTCAGGTCAATAGGATATTTGTAGGCCATTTCTCCTTCCACGCCTTTGCGTTCGTTCATTAACTGGGTAACCGCTTTAACACCGGTGCCCGTAACACTCTGGTATGTGCTTACCACCACTCTTTTTATTTTGTATTTATCGTGCAAGGGTTTTAATACCACCACCATTTGTATGGTTGAGCAGTTTGGGTTGGCAATGATCTTATCTTCTTTGGTCAGTACATCTGCATTTACTTCAGGCACCACTAATTTTTTTGTGGGGTCCATACGCCAGGCGCTGGAGTTATCAATCACCGTAATACCGGCTGCCGCAAACTGCGGAGCCAGTTCCAGCGAAGTGCTTCCGCCTGCAGAAAAAATTGCTACATCCGGCTTGGCTGCAATAGCATCGGCAGCGCTTACAATCTTGTACTGCTTATCTTTAAACGTAATTTCTTTTCCAATACTTCTTTCCGAAGCAACTGGTATCAGTTCATCTACCGGAAAATTTCTTTCGGCCAAAACCTGTAACATTTTTGTGCCAACCAGGCCTGTGGCGCCTACTACTGCAACTTTCATTTTTCGTTTTTTAGAACGCAAAAGTACTGACAGAAAAAATAAAAACAGTTGTAAACTTTTATTAACTTGTTTTCTCAATCAGGCTGCTATGAAAAAAATTAGCATGATTATATTTTCGGTGCTGCTGTTTTCACTGAACAGCCAGGCACAGGTTGCAAACCGTTACGATATTGTAATTGATGAACTGATGGCCGACCCAACTCCGCAGGTTGGGTTGCCAAACAATGAATGGATAGAATTACGCAACACCTCTTCAACAGCATTTAATTTACTGGGCTGGCGCATTGGTGATGCAACCGGGCAAAGCGGTACCATGCCTTCCTTTATTTTACAGCCAGATAGTTTTGTAATTGTTTGCACGGCCAGCGCAGTTGCTGCCATGAGTGCATTTGGGCCAACCATTTCCGTTACCAGTTTCCCCTCATTAGATAATACCGGCGATATTATTTTTTTAAGAAGTCCGCAAAACAGGATTATTCATGCGGTTAGTTATAACGATGCCTGGTACCAGAATGAATTGAAGAAAGATGGCGGCTGGACATTGGAGGTGATTGACACCAAAAATCCCTGCAGCGGATTTACAAACTGGAAAGCCAGTACAGATATAAAAGGTGGAACACCCGGAAAGAAAAATGCGGTTGATGCTGTTAATGCCGATGCTGAAGCGCCCCAATTATTAAGAGCTTATGCAACAGACAGTGTAAACATCAGCCTGGTATTTGATGAACCGCTTGACAGTTTGAAGGCCGCTACAGCAGCTAATTACAACATCAGCGATGGGATCGGTGTGCCACAATCGGCTGTTGCTATTGCGCCAACCTTTGATAAAGTAAACTTAAGATTGAACACAGCGTTAAGCAGAAATAAAGTTTATACAATCACTGTATCGGCTGTTACAGACTGCAAAGCAAATATCATTGGTACAAAAAACACAGCAAGGCTGGGGCTGAGTGAAACAGCCGACAGCCTGAACATTGTCATCAATGAAATCCTGTTCAATCCCAAATCAAACGGAACAGACTATGTTGAAATTTATAACCGCAGCAACAAGATCATTGATCTGAAACAAACCTATATAGCCAACAGGAGTTCATCAGGCGCTATCAGCAATATCAAACAGCTCAGCGCTGATAATTACCTTTTGTTCCCGCAGGATTTTATGGTGATAACCGAAGACCCGGCAATTGTAAAAAGAGATTTTATTACCCAAAATATGGATGCGTTTGTAACAGTTCCTTCCATGCCTTCTTTTAATGATGATGAAGGCAATGTGATCATCTTAAATGCACAGGGAAATATTACCGATGAATTAAAGTATGATGAGAAATGGCATTTTAAACTGATTGATAACCGGGAAGGTGTTGCGCTGGAAAGAATAGATTACAATGCACCAACACAAAACCAGGATAACTGGCATAGCGCTGCAACAAGCGTTGGCTACGGAACTCCCACCTATAAAAATTCTCAATACCGGCTTGACCTGAAGGTGCAGGGAACAGTAGCCGTATCGCCGGAAGTTGTTTCACCGGATAATGATGGCCTGGATGATTTTGCAACTGTTGATTACAGTTTTCCTTCGCCGGGCTATGTTGCCAACATTACCATTTTTGATGCGAACGGAAGACCGGTTCGTTACCTGCAACGCAATGCATTATGCGGTGTAAAAGGCAACTTCCGTTGGGACGGACTGGGAGAAAAATTTCAGAAAATTCCGGTGGGGATTTATATTATTTACACAGAAGTGTTTAATTTAGAAGGAAAGAAAAAGCAATTTAAGAATACGATTGTGCTGGCCCGCAGAAATTAATAACCCGTCAGCAAACCTTTTTATCCATGCTCAGGAAAATTTTAACCTGCTTTAGTTTTTTATGCATCTTGTTGTTCTCTGCATCGGCTCAAAACAAATACAGCGATCTTAATTTTCAGGCAGTGGATGATTTTGCAAGAAGTGTACGATACAATGGTGACTTACAGGAACTGACCAATACACTTACAACGCCTTACACAGATACTGTTTACAAACTAAGAGCAATATTTATCTGGATAGCCGATAATATTGAATACGATTACAAGCTGCTTAACAGTGGCAGTCAGGAGTGGCACAGGTTTGAATGCTCCGGTAGCAAAGCAATTTGCGACCAGGCACGTGCAGATTTTGAAAACAAGCTACTGGCGCATGTGCTGGATAAAAAGAAGGCAGTATGTAACGGTTATTCAAAGCTATTTAAAAAAATGTGCGGCATCACAGGTATCCAGAATGAAACAGTTGATGGATATGTAAAGCAAACGCCTTTCCAGGTAGGGCTTGCTTTAAGTGTAAGCCATACCTGGAATGTTGTAAAGCTTGGCGGTGTAAATTATTATTTTGATGTTACCTGGGCTGCCGGGAGCTGCAAACATGATGATGAATCCGGTAAAATAACTGCTTTTGTAAAGCGTTACCAGGAATTCTACTGGCAAACTCCGGGGCAAAAATTCCTGCGTAATCATTTTCCTAAAGATGCAAAATGGATAGCAGAGACCGGCCGTACAAAGGAGCAATTTTTTAATGCCCCTTATTTTTACCCGAATGATATCACAAAAAATATAGAAAGCCATACACCTGACAGCGGTGTTATTAAAACAAAGGTGGGAGATACACTGCATTTTAAGTTCGCCTTTAAAAAGCCGGTCAAAAGCATACAGGTTAATACCAATAACTATAAAAATGCAGAAATAATACTCATCAATAAATCAGGATGGGACAATAATATCTACCAGTTTGATTATATTGTAAAGGAAAATTCGTTGCACTATATCGAAATACTATTTGATTCGAAGGAGGGTATCAGGTATAGAGTAAAGTATTAAGCATATTATTGTACAGGCAGGCAAAAACTAATTAATCAACCAAAATAACAGTTATGCAAAACAAGATCGCCCTGGCAATCATCATTGCTGCGTTGGTAATTTCATCATGTAATAATAAAGATTCAGAAATGACAAGAACTGCCTACAAATGGGCCGACAGTATTGCGGCGCCGCTTGCAGAAAAAAAACCCAGGGAACTGACCGCCCATGGCGATACCCGTATTGATAATTATTACTGGATGAATGATTATTTTAAAAAAGGGCCAGATAGCACCAGGGTTGTTGATTACCTCAAAGCAGAGAACGCTTACTATGATACCATGATGAGCGGCACCAGAACGCTGCAGGAAAACCTGTACAATGAAATGAAAGCGAGAATTAAGGAAAAAGATGAAAGCGTACCGGTATTTAAGAACGGATATTTTTATTACAGCCGGGTGGTAGAAGGCAAAGATTATTTTGTGTATTGCAGGAAGAAAGGCAGCCTGGATGCGAAAGAAGAAGTGCTGCTGGATGTGAATGCCATGGCCGAAGGGCACAATTATTTTTCGGCTACGGGCTTTGCGGTAAGTATGGATAACAAATTACTGGCTTATGGTATTGATATGCTCAGCAGGCGCCAGTACGATATTTTTATAAAAAACCTCGAGACCGGCGAAATTTATAAAGATAAAATACCAAACACAGAAGCAGACCCCGTTTGGGCAAATGATAACCAGACCCTGTTCTATACCTCAAAAAACCCGGTAACTCTTTTATCAGAAAAAATTAAAAGGCATAAGCTTGGCGCCGATGCAGCAACCGATAAAACCGTGTATGAAGAAAAAGACCCGACTAATTATATCGGTGTAGCTAAAACAAAGTCAGACAAGTTTATTCTTATAGGCTCCAGTGCAACTCTTTCTTCTGAGTGCAGATACATTGATGCCAATAAACCCGAAGATGTATTTAAAGTTTTTCAACCCCGCATGAAAGACGTGTTGTATGATGTAGACCATGCCAATGATAAGTTTTATATACGCACCAACCTGAATGCAAAGAATTTTAAAGTGGTAACCTGCCCCGAAACAAAAACCGATTCATCAGCCTGGACAGACCTGGTGCCGCACAACGATAAAATATTGATACAAGGCTTTGACCTGTTTAAAAATTTTATAGCAATATCTGAACGCAAAGATGGATTAACACAGGTACATATCCTCAACACCAAAGACAACAGCTCTCATTATCTGAAATTTGATGAGGCTGCTTATTTGGCCAGCATTGCTTATCTGCCCGATTACAACACGGATGTGATGCGGTATAATTACACATCACTTACAACACCCAATTCGGTTTATGATTACAATATGATTACCAAAGAGAAAAAACTGATGAAGCAGCAGGAAGTGATTGGCGGCTTTAAGCCATCTGACTACGAAACAGAAAGGATAATGGCAACCGCTAAAGACGGAACAAAAATTCCAATATCTATCGTTTATAAAAAAGGATTTAAAAAAGATGGCAATGCTCCTTTATTGTTATATGGTTATGGGTCTTATGGCTCCAGTATGGAAGCATCCTTCAGCAGTGTGCGTTTAAGTTTGCTGGATCGTGGTTTTGCTTATGCCATTGCACACATACGTGGCGGACAGGAAATGGGGAGATACTGGTACGAAGACGGTAAGATGATGAAAAAGATAAACACCTTCACCGATTTTATTGACTGTGCTGAATTTTTGCTGGCCGGAAAATATACCAGTAAAGAACATTTATACACCATGGGTGGAAGTGCCGGAGGGCTATTGATGGGCGCTGTTGTTAACATGCGGCCCGATCTGTGGCATGGTGTAGTAGCACAGGTTCCATTTGTTGATGTAATAACAACTATGAGCGATCCTTCGATCCCTTTAACAACAAATGAATACGATGAGTGGGGCAACCCTGCCAATAAAGAAAATTATAGGTACATGAAATCGTACTCGCCATATGATAATGTAACCGCAAAAGCATATCCAAATATGCTGGTAACAACCGGCCTGCACGACAGCCAGGTGCAATATTTTGAACCGGCTAAATGGGTTGCCAAACTGCGTGAACTGAAAACAGACAAAAACAAACTGTTGTTATACACCAATATGGAAGCCGGCCATGGCGGTGCAAGCGGAAGGTTTAAAGCATTAAAAGACCGGGCGAGGGAATATGCATTTTTGTTTGCGCTGGAAGGAATAACGAAATAATTTAAAAATCAAAAATCAAAAGTCAAAAGGCGAAACCATAAAAACGTTTTTAATTTTGACTTTTGATTTTTTGACTTCTTATTTACACCAGGTCAATATCAAAATTCACTAATTGTACAAACTCACTCAATCTTGTATCAATATCTTCTTTGGTAATTTCCTTCAGTCTTTCAGGCCCGAATTTTTCAACACAGAAACTGGCCATGGCGCTGCCCACAATAATAGCTGTTTTCATGTTTTCAAAACTGATGTCTTTTGTTTTGGCAAGATGGCCGATGAAACCTCCTGCAAAGGTATCGCCTGCACCCGTTGGGTCAAACACTTCTTCCAAAGGCAGTGCCGGTGCAAAGAAAACATGGCTTTCATGAAAAAGCAAAGCGCCATGCTCCCCTTTTTTTATGATCAAAAATTTTGGGCCCATCTCCATAATTGATTTGGCGGCTTTTACTAAAGAAAGCTCCCCACTTAATTGCCTTGCTTCTGCATCATTCACCAGCAGTACATCTACTTTTTTCAGTACCTCTTTTAAACCGTCCATGGCAATATCCATCCAGAAGTTCATGGTATCCATCACGATCAGTTTGGGCCTGGTGGTTAACTGGTTTATCACACTTAACTGAATTTCCGGGGCAAGATTGCCCAGTATTAA
The DNA here is from genome assembly GCA_016786725.1 of Ferruginibacter sp. GTDB lineage: Bacteria > Bacteroidota > Bacteroidia > Chitinophagales > Chitinophagaceae > Ferruginibacter. Next base: position 10,951 of record JAEUVU010000007.1, read on the forward strand.
AAATTCAGCGCCCTGGTAACTTTCAGGTACAACAGGATTAAAATCTGCCAGCACATTCAGGTCGGTAACCAATGTATCCCGGCTGTTCATATCCAGGTGGTATTTGCCGCTCCAGAAAAATGATTTTTTGTCTTTTACAATTTCCACACCTTCCAATGACACACCACGTTTTGTCATTTCGTCCATTTCTTCCTGCGGAAAATCGTAACCCACAATGGATATTTGCTGAATGGGCGTTACAAAATTGCTTGCTGCATACGCAACATAAGTGCCCGATCCGCCCACTATCTGATCAACTTTTCCAAAAGGTGTTTCAATAGCATCAAAAGCCATGGTACCAACGCATATTACTGACATAGTAATTTAATATTTATGATTTAATATTTAATAATTTTGACCGGCACAAAAGTAATGGTTTGCTGAGTGTTTTAATCAAAAAATTATGCTGATACAGATACACCCGCAAAATCCTCAACCCCGTTTAATAAAGCAGGTGGCAGAATGCCTGAAAGATGGAGGCGTAATCATTTATCCTACTGATACCATTTATGGTTTGGGTTGCGATATCAACCAGCACAAAGCCATTGAACGTGTATGCAAAATAAAAAATGTAGATCCGCAGAAAGCACAACTTTCATTTATCTGCCGTGATCTCAGCCATTTAAGTGATTACACAAAGGCAATTGATACCCCGCTTTACCGCATGCTTAAAAGTTACTTACCAGGCCCGTACACATTTATATTGCCCGCCAGTAAAGAGGTGCCTAAAATACTGCAGAGTAAAAAAGCAACCATCGGGCTGAGGGTTCCTGATAATATTATTTGTCAGCATATACTTGAAGAACTGGGAAATCCAATTCTCAGTGCATCGCTGCCAGGCGAGATGGTAGAAGAATATACCGACCCCGAAGTGATGTATGAAAAATTTGGCGACAAGGTTGACTTTGTAATTGATGGCGGTATCGGAAATATGATACCTTCAACCGTAGTAGATTGTACAACCGGTGAATGGACCATCATCAGGCAGGGGAAGGGAGAATTTATTTTTGAATAGGGGATTATTCAAACAAAAGAGCCTCTGCAGGCTGAATATTAAAACTCTTGCGGTGATAGCTGCAAAGCCCGAATTTTTCAATGGCTTTGCGGTGTGTGGCGGTTCCGTATCCTTTATTCTTATCCCAGCCATAGTGCGGAAATGAAGCATGTAAGTTTTGCATAAACTCATCCCGGTAAGTTTTTGCTAAAATACTGGCAGCTGCAATGGATGCAAATTTTCCATCGCCCTTAACAATACATTGATGCGGAATGCTTTTGTAAGTTCTGAAACGGTTCCCATCTATCAATAAAAACTCCGGTGTTGTTCGCAACTGTTCAATACAAAGATGCATGGCAGTAAAACTCGCCTGCAGGATATTGATCCTGTCAATGGTTTCATGATCTACCGATGCTACAGAAAAACAGATGCTCTCTTTTTCAATCACAGGCCTTAACTGTACTCTTTGTTTTTCATTTAATTTTTTGCTGTCGTTTAACAATGGGTGGTGAAAATCTTTGGGCAGGATAACGGCTGCTGCAAAAACAGGCCCGGCATAACAGCCACGGCCTGCCTCATCAAGGCCTGCCTCTACCAAAGCGCTATGTAAAAAAGGTGATAACATCTGGCTGAACAAATATCATACAAAAGCATAAAAAAGTAATTCATTTTATGTTAACAGCTTTTGCTGATGTAAATTTGCGTTACAATGGATACGCTGCAACAACAACGCTCTCAGCGCCAGATAGCTTACTGGCTTTTAACCGGCGTAATTATGATCATCATACAGGTTTTGCTGGGCGGCATTACCCGCTTAACAGAATCGGGCCTTTCTATAACAGAGTGGAAACCGATAACCGGTACCCTGCCCCCCATGAATGATGTGGCCTGGCAGGCAGAGTTTGATAAATATAAAGTGACTGACCAGTTTAAATATGTTCACCAGGATTTTACTTTATCTGAGTTTAAATTTATTTTCTTTTGGGAATGGTTTCACCGCACCTGGGCCAGGCTGATGGGGGTAGTTTTTTTAATTGGCTTTGTTTATTTTATTGCAACAAAAAAGTTTGAAAAGCGGATGATCAAACCGATGGTCATTCTTTTTATTTTAGGAGGCCTGCAGGGTTATATAGGCTGGTTTATGGTGGCCAGCGGCTTGGTGCCCGAAAAATATTTTGTAGGGCATGTTGAACTGGCAACCCATTTTATTGCTGCCCTGGGATTGCTTTGTTACACATTGTGGTTTGCTTTGAGCCTGCTGGTTACAGAACATCAGAAAGTGAACGACACAAAACTGAAAAATCTCTTACTGTTTATTCTTACAGTTTTATTCCTGCAGTTAATTTACGGTGCTTTTCTTGCCGGGTTACGTGCAGCGATCACAGCGCCAACCTGGCCGGATATCAATGGCAGCATCATCCCGGCGGATATGGCCGAACTTTCTCCCTTTGCAAAAAACCTGGTTGCTAATCCGATCATGATTCACTTCATTCATCGTGGCCTGGCTTACCTGCTGCTGTTGCTTATCGGTTTGTGGTGGTTTAAGTCTAAACCGGTTGCAAACAATAAACTGTTCAACAGGCTGCGTATGGCATTGGTGTTGCTGGTACTGCTGCAGGCTGTGCTGGGCATCTCAACAGTTTTAAATGCGACTTATCCCAACAGGCTGGTAATGCTGGGCGTATCGCACCAGTTTGTGGCAATGATATTACTGATGGTAATGGTAGCCCTGCTTTTTATTGTAAAGAAAAAGGAGCGGTATAATTTGCAGGGAGTATAACAGGCTTTTGCCCGATGGTTGTTTATGTTGTAATTTTAGGCAACAGCCATTTCATGAAGCAAGTACTGAGAAATATCTACTATTTTTTTCCTGTCCAGCTTTTTATACTTCATTTCAGAAAATTTCAGGTGTTGCTGATATTCTGGTATGTATTGGGCAGCACCATCAACAGCGGCTTTATGAAAAGTTTTGGCGCTGATGCCCTTTTCTTTTCGCCTGAGTACCTGGGTGATGTAAATGCACTGAGCGCTGCTATAGTTGGTATTGCGCTGGGTGTTTTTTTCATGAGCTGGAATATTACCACCTTTATTTTGCACAGCAAGCGCTGCAGGTTTCTGGCAACCACAACAAAGCCATTTTTAAAATACTGTATCAACAACGCATTGCTGCCTTTGCTTTTTCTTGTTTTTTATTTTTATAAACTTGCCCGTTTCGATTCGCAGAAGGAATTAATGAGTACGGGTGAAACCGCCCTTTTGATTTCCGGTATAACAGGCGGTATTATTTTAATAGTGGCCATTTCATTTGCTTATTTTTTTGGTGCAGAAAGAAGGATTCAGCGGACCATTGCACCCATCATGGATTCGGCACAGCATTTTAATGCTAATTTTTATTCGGCCCATAATGAGCCTGAGATGCCGGGTTTAAAAATAAGCGGTTACCTGGCAAATGGGTTCAGCATAAAAAAGCCAAGAAATGTATCGCATTACAATCAGACATTTCTTGATACTGTATTCAAACGGCATCATCTTTCCGGCATCCTGGGTATTGCATTATCGTTTATTTTTTTAATTGTGGTGGGCTTTTTTATGGACAGCCCTTTTTTTGAAGCGCCTGCCGCTGCCAGCATACTTATTTTTTTTGCAAGCATGATGGCTGTAATTGGAGCTCTCTCATACTTTTTGCAGAGCTGGAGCCTGCCGGTTTTTATCCTGTTTATGCTGTTTATTGACGTGCTGTATAAAAATGAAATAATTGACAACCGGAATAAAGCATACGGCCTTAATTACAGCAATACAAAAGAGCGGCCCGGTTATAATAAAACGGCATTGCAAAGCCTGTGTACACCAGAAAAAATTGCAGCGGATAAAAATAATATGCTGCAGGTATTAACCAACTGGAAAAACAAACAGGCCGAAGAAAAACCGGTAATGATCTTTATCAATGTAAGCGGCGGCGGCCTGCGCAGCGGCACATTTGTAATGAATACGCTGCAAAAACTGGACAGCGCTGTCGGGGGCAGGCTGATGCCCCATACCATGATGATAACAGGCGCCAGCGGGGGTATGCTGGCGGCCACTTATTACCGGGAGTTGTATTTACGCAAACAAAAAGACAGTTTAATTAATTTATACAGTACGGCCTATTCAGACGATATAGCTGAAGACCTGCTGAACCCGCTTTTTTCTTCCATGGTTTCAAGGGATATTTTTTCTCCGGCACAAAAATTTACCGTAGGTAATTTCAAATATGTGAAAGACAGGGGATATGCATTTGAACAAAAACTCAACCGGAACAGCGGCAACATACTGGATAAGCAACTGAAAGATTACAGCCATGCAGAAAGATCGGCTGCCGCTCCGCTGATGATATTTAATTCAACCATCAACAGGGATGGAAGGAGAATGATGATAAGCACACAGCCCATCAGTTTTATGATGAAGCCTTTAATTTCAGCCAATGATACAGAAGCAAGCCCTGATGCAGTAGATTTTGCAGCTATGTTTGCAAGGCAGGAACCTTTAAACATAAGACTGCTTACCGCTATGCGGATGAATGCGAGCTTTCCGTATGTTTTGCCAAATGTTTGGCTGCCTACCAAACCGGTAATTGATGTGATGGATGCCGGCCTCAGGGATAATTACGGCCAGGATAATACACTCAGGTTCATCGAAAATTTCAGAGACTGGCTGAAAGCAAACACAAGTAATATCATTATACTGCAGATACGTGACCGAAGCCAGGATAACTGGCAGGAGCCTTTTGAAACTGGAGCAGTAACCGATTTTTTAATAAAGCCCGGCACTATGCTGCAGCACAACTGGTATAAACTGCAGAACTATGCCGGTACAGACCAGTTCAGCTACCTGCAGCATGGATTTGATTCAGCATTGCAGCGCATCCTGTTTATGTACGTACCGGAAACAGATGAAAAGGGTGCGGCGCTTAATTTTCATTTAACGGCAAGAGAAAAAAAAGGAATCAGGGAATCTTTCAACAGTGCATATAACCAGGCTTCTTTACAAAAAATAAAAATGCTGCTGAAGTAGCTGTTTAATTGACAAGCAATCATAGGCCACTTGATTTTGAAGAGAAATGGTATATTTAAAAATACATTTTAATCTAATAAATGAAGTTACCTCATCCAATACCATATCAGGGAAGCAAACGGAATTTAGCTGACCAGATTTTGCGATTTTTTCCTGAACATTTTGGCAGGCTTATTGAGCCATTTGCAGGTTCGGCTGCAATAACAATTGCATCTGCTTACTATTTCAAAGCAAACAGTTTTATAATAAACGACATCAACGAACCTTTGATAAATCTTTGGAACACTATTATAAATAATCCAAAATCAATCATTAAATCTTACCATGACATTTGGCATGGACAACACGGAAATGAAGAAGAGTATTATTATCAAATCCGTGACCGCTTCAATGAAACCAAACAGCCTGAATATTTATTATTTCTTTTAGCTAAATGCGTAAAAGCTGCTGTACGTTACAATGCACAGGGGGGCTTCAACCAAAGCCCGGATAAAAGACGGTTAGGAAGAAACCCTGCTGCAATGAGAGATGACATTTTAAGAGTTTCCCAATTATTAAAGGGTAAAACTCAACTTCATTCTGATGATTACAAGACTGTTATTGACCTTGCAACATCAGACGAATTAGTTTACATGGACCCACCCTACCAGGGAACAGGAGTAAATGGCGGTTTCAATTATGCCGGCAATATTGAGTTTGACAACTTCGTACTTTCACTTTTTGAACTTAATTATAATAATGTTCCTTACATTTTAAGTTATGACGGACGTACAGGAGATAAAACCTATGGAAATCCCTTACCCGAAAAATTGAATCTCACAAAAATTGAAATAAATGCCGGACGTTCTTCTCAGGCAACTCTTTTAAGCAGAAGCGAAATAACATATGAAGCTGTTTATTTATCACCGGCATTAATTTCAAAAATTGACTTGCAGAAAGTTAGCCACAACAAAATTCATCAAACAGAACTTTTTGCTAAATAATGGCTGAAAAGAAAGCAAAATACCCTAAAGAATTTCTTGAGCATATTAAATTAGTTACCAACAAACGGGCGAAAGTTGTTATTGACCACATTCTTCAACATGGCTTTATTACCACTGACGATTTACAAACAAAGTATGGCTACATCCATGCTCCAAGAGCTGCAATGGATGTGAAGGATTCAGGAATTCCTCTTGAAACTTTTAAAGTAATATCGAACATCTCAGGAAGACAAATCGGCGCTTACAGGTTTGGTGACATAACACAAATTCAAACCAAACGTGTTGCAGGTAGAATTGCATTCTCAAAAAAATTCAAAAAAGAACTTTACGATTTAAGTAAAGGGAAATGTATGATTTGTAATGGGCATTTTGAAGAACGGTATTTACAAGTTGATCATAGAGTTCCTTATGAAGTTAGCGGAGATATTGATGTTGTAAGAAGCGTAGGGGGCTTTATGCTTTTATGTGGTTAATGTAATAGGGCCAAGTCATGGAGTTGCGAACATTGCGACAATTGGAAAACTTCAAAGAAGCCACCAGTTTGTATGCAATGTTATTGGGGAAATCCTGAAAATTACAATCATATTGCTATGGAGCAAATAAGGCGGCTTGACTTGCAATGGGATGGCGATGAAACAAAATATTATGATGCTTTAAAAATTATTGCAGAAAGTAGTAAAATTGAACTTCCGGTATTTATCAAGCAAATGATTGTAAAAAGAACAAAGCATAAGTCATAACTTTCAATCTTTTTTTAACGGTACCAGCAGCCTGAAAGCTTTTTCAATTATCTCAATTTCAAATACCGCTGCGGTTTCTGCCGGGTCGCCGTCAATATGCAGCGGGGCAAGCTGAGGGTTTTTAACGGTTAAATGTTTGGTTTGAAAGTAGTGAATATCATTGTGGTGGTATTTTTTGTCTTCATACAACCTTACATGGCCCATCTTTATTTGTTTTAAAACCGACCATATCAAACGCAGCTTACTCATCTTGTTAACTATAATAATATCCAGCAAGCCATCGGTAAGGCTTGCCTGTGGGGCTATGGTAAAATTATTACCAAACTGGTTGCTGTTGGCAATGCTGATGAAAAAAGCTTCGCTGCTGATGCGCTTTCCATCGAGGATTATTTCAAAATGATAAGGCCTTGCTTTAAAGAAATTTTTGGTTGATTGCTTAACATAGTTATAAAGCCCTCTCTTTTTCTGCTTTGCAAAATCATGGGCCACCTGTGCATCAAACCCCAGGCCGCAAAGCATACAGCTGAATTTTTTATTGATGTAAAAACTGTCAATATAAACAGCGTTGCCGGCATAAACACAGTCCAGCGCCTTATGTATCCTTTTGGGAATCCTTGCCGCAAAAGCAAGACCGTTTCCGCTGCCCATCGGGATGATGCCGATATTTATATCAACACCCGATAATGCACCCGCTATTTGATTTACGGTACCATCGCCACCGCAAACAATAACGTCCGTTATTTTTTCTACAGCAATTTTTTCTTTAAGATAACTGTATTCAGCTTCTGCATTGGTATGCAGTATTTCGAAAGGAATATTTTTTTCAGCAGTTTTTTTCTTAATTATATCAAGCAATATTCCTTTGGCCCCGGTTCCGGAAATGGGGTTAACGAAATAAATAAATCTCCGCTGCATGAATTATTTTTCCCTGGTAAGCGTGCCCAGGTAAACTTTAGATACGGCTTCCTTACTTTTGGTATTGGCGGGGGTTTTTTCTACCCACATGGTAACAGGCTTACCGTTTTTTAATCTTTTAATTACTGCTTTATCAGTTAGTATAAACTGGCCTACCGCCCCAACAGTTTCATCAGCAATAAACATAGGGGTTACATCATCGCCTAATACCTGTACTTTTCTAAAATAACCGCCATCAACGGACTTGCCTTGTATCTGGATAGCCAGCTTGTCAATATTTTTATAGGTAGATTTTTTATAAGAAAGGCCACCAAATGCCTGGTTGGCTTCCAGCTTTATCTGCCCGGCCTTAATACCATTGATAAAAACATCAACAGTACATTGCGCAAATGACAGGGCGCTGAAAGAAATGAATAAAGTAACAAGTAAAATAATTCTTTTCATGGTGAGATTTTTAGTATATAAAAATAGGGAAAAAATGCTACAGTATCAGCCTTCTACCAGCGTATTAATGCGCCGGCCCATGTAAAACCACTGCCGAATGCAGCCAGGCAAACCAGGTCGCCTTCTTTTATTTTTCCCTGCTCCCAGGCTTCGCAGAGTGCAATGGGCACCGATGCTGCGGTGGTGTTCCCAAACTTCTGGATATTATTATAAACCTGTTCATCTTTTAACTGAAGCTTTTGCTGTACAAACTGTGCAATGCGTAAATTGGCCTGGTGCGGTATCAGCATATTAATATCGGCTGTAGTTAAATTGTTTGCAGCCAAAGCCTCTTCTACCACTTCGGGCATTTTAACAATGGCTTTTTTAAAAACAGCGGGCCCATCCATGTTGGGAAAATTCTGTGCTTCATCAACCATGGCATTACTCATGAACATTGCTCCCATTTCGGCATCATCAAATTTTGCCACAGGATCTTTTACCCAATGATTGGCATGTGTGCCGGGGTTGTACATGGCCAGTATCTCTGCACTCTCGCCATCGCTGTGCAAATGCGTACTTAATATGCCTTGCCCCTCTTTATCGGTTGGCTGTAACACAACAGCGCCAGCGCCATCTCCAAATATCACACTGATGTTTCTTCCACGTGTACTGAAGTCCAATCCAAAGGAATGTTTTTCGGCGCCAACCACCAGTATATTTTTATACATACCCGTTTTGATGAACTGATCGGCAACTGATAGTGCATACACAAAACCGCTGCATTGGTTGCGAACATCCAAAGCGCCGATCTCTTTCATATTCATGGCACGTTGTAATAAAACACCGCAGCCGGGAAAATAATAATCCGGACTGAGTGTGGCAAAAACAATAAAATCTATATCCTGCGGAGTAATGCCGGCTCTTTCAATAGCAATTTTTGAAGCTTCTACACCCATAGTAGTTGTGGTTTCGCCGGTGCGGTCGGCAAAGCGCCTTTCTTTTATACCGGTTCGTTCCTGTATCCATTCATCAGAAGTATCCATGTACTTCATCATATCGCTGTTGGTAAAAACATTTTTGGGAACATAGTAACCAATACCGGCAATCTTGCTTCGTTGCATGCAATCGTTTTTTTTTGAACAGGCAATTTACAAAATAAAGGAAGATTTGCAACTGTTTCAGATGCAACCAAAAATGCATCACCTGAAGAGCTGTCAGGGTGATCCCGATAACTATCGGGAGAGCCCGGTATGATATGGAGATAACCCCGCATTCGACAGGCTCAGGCTTGACAGTTCACAGGTTTGGATCAACAAAAAGCATTAGTTCAGCTTAGTCATGTTGCGCAAACAAAAATCATCATCCAGCAGTGGATGCACACGGGTTTTATAATGAACTTCAACCGACTTTCGTAATTCTGAACTGTTGAATATCATTTTGGCAGTAAAACCTTCAGAAAGAGGCAGCAGGGATAACTTATCATCTTTCAGTTTCAGTTCGGCAATATAGTTTTTTGCATTTATCCTGATGTTTAAAAACTGCCTTTCATCAACAATGCTCATAAAAGCAGTGCCGGTTAAAGAATCGGCAACCAATACATTAAAGGGACGAAGATCATTCAGGTCTCCAGTTAAGGTAATGTAATATTCAGTATCCGTTCTTTTGGAAAGGGTAACATAAACCTCTGCCTCACGGGAACTGTTAGGCTTTTTTACAAGGGCAATCCATTTTCCTAAAAGCGCATCTTCTACATAAATACCCGATGTTTCATCAAGATAATAGGCTGAACTGTACGGGCAGGAACAGAGTGTGATGCAGAGAGAAAACAATAGCGCTATTTCGTACAGTTTCTTCATTTTAGCCGGATAAAAATAATACCGGCATTTTACAAATGCAATAGTAAAAGCCCGTATAATTTAATAAGGAGATTACCGTACCAGGTTTATTGCAGCCTGTATTTATACCCGTGCAGGATTTTTATGTATCAGCGTTTAAATAATAAACCGATCCAGCTGCCGGCCTCCATCAGCCAGGCAATACCGAGGTGTACAATCAAACCGCCCCAGATACTTTGTGTGTTGTAACTGATGATGCCCAATAGCAAACCGCCCCAAAAACTGCTGACGGCTTCGCCGAAAGGTTTGCCAAAATGAATGGAGCAATAAAAGCAGGCTATAGGTATGATGCAGTGAGGGCCGCAAATTTTCAGCAGGGCTAAAATTAAAAAACCACGAAAGAAAAATTCGATGCTGATAAAATCAAAGCCATAGCAAAGTTCAAAGATGATATACTTTAATTTTTTGGATGGCAGATCAAGCCCCTCCATAAACCCTGCCTTGGGGTACATCTGCAAAAAATCTTTTTGTGTGGCAGCCAGCGCTATCAACGGTATCATAATGAGCAGCATGATAAGGTATGGCTTTACATCTTTTAAAGCAGTGGTACCATAAAAGGGCTGGTTGCTTTTGTCTTTTAGCCACCAGATAATAAATACCGGTATCAGAACAACAAATACCCTTACGAGCCAGTTAATACATTTTGTCCAGAATATGAGCGCATCGCCGCTCCATATTTTATCAATTACCGACTGATGCAGATCAAAATTTACCCTGAAAGAAAAAAATGCCGGCGCCAGTAAAAGAATTGCCCAGAACCAATAGTTACGGTAATAATCAAAATCCTTGTAAAAAAGCAGTTGTAAAAAAAATGCAGATGCAAAAGGAATAAAGTATAAAAGATAGTAACCCAAAAATTTACCCAGCCTTGATTTTCCACCTGATGTTAAACGCAGCTCCAGCGAATGCCAGTAATTTAAATAGATATAAAAACCGAGCAGTAATACAATAATCAAAAAATAAGCAAGCTTAAATTCTTTCCCGTAAAAATCCTGGATGTATTTAAAGATGGCTGACAATGAATTAAACTTTAGCCGGGTTGTTTAAAGTATTCCAGAGCATGTCTTTTAATTGAGACAAACCCTGGCCGGTTACCGAAGAAATAAATATATGCGGTATTTTTTTAGGCAGTTCCTTTTCAATGGCGGCTTTTAGTTCATCATCCAGCATATCGCTTTTGCTGATGGCTATCACAAAATCTTTCTGCAGCATTTCGGGATTGTATTGCTCCAGCTCGTTGTGTAAGATATCAAACTCTTCTTTGTGATCTTTACTATCGGCAGGTATCAAAAAAAGTAAAATAGAGTTGCGCTCAATATGGCGCAGAAACCGGTGCCCCAGGCCCTTTCCTTCAGCAGCGCCTTCAATAATGCCGGGCAGATCGGCAATACAAAAACTTTTTCCATCCCGGTATTCAACCATACCCAATTGCGGAACCAGGGTTGTAAAAGCATAGTCGGCAATTTTTGGTTTGGCTGCTGTTATACTGCTGAGCAAAGTAGATTTTCCTGCATTGGGAAAGCCAACCAGGCCAACATCTGCCAAAACCTTTAACTCTAAAACCTTGATGCCTTCTAAGCCGGGTTCACCGGGCTGGGCATATTGCGGAGCCTGGTTGGTGGCTGTTTTAAAATTACTGTTGCCAAGGCCGCCGCGGCCGCCTTTTACTAAAATAACTTCCTGCCCGTTTTCCAGTATCTCTGCTTCTTTTTCACCGGTTTCTTCATCACGTGCAATGGTGCCCAAGGGTACTTCAATGATGATGTCTTTTCCGTTTCTGCCGGTTGAATTATTGCCGCTTCCGTTTCCCCCGTTTTCTGCCAGCACATTTTTGTAGTAACGCAGGTGGAGCAATGTCCATAACTGTGAGTTGCCTTTTAAAATGATATGAGCGCCACGGCCTCCGTCGCCACCATCGGGCCCGCCCATGGCCGTTAATTTGTTACGCATAAAATGCTTGCTGCCGGCGCCGCCGTGGCCACTGCGGCAAAATATCTTTATCTGATCTACAAAGTTTGATTTTTCCATTGGCGCAAAGGTCAGTAAAATTTGAGGATTAATGGCCGTTAACTATAATTTGTACATTTTGTAAAGGCATAAGGTATAAATGGTATTACATTTGTAATTGTCACTTAAAATAGAAAAAGATGATCAGATTTATTTTAATACCGCTTTCAATAATGCTGGGCTGCGGTTCCACCAAAACCAGCCAGTCAACGGCTAAAAGGGATACTGTAACTGTTGAGCAGCCTGCCGATCTGAATCAAAAAGACTCTGTGGTTGTAAGTAATACAAAAAATACAAATGGGCAGGATGCAAATAATAAAGATCTGCAAGGGGAATCGCCCGGCGATGTGGTAATCCCGTCGTGCATAAAAACCAAAATTGATTCATTTAAACTTAAAGAAGCGCATGAAAAACCGCAGCGTGTGGTTGAATATATGTACAAAGGCAAAAAAGTTTATTATGTGGTGATGCCCTGCTGCGATTTTTTTAATGAAGTGTATGATGACAAATGTAATTTTTTGGGAGCGCCGGATGGTGGTTTTACCGGTAAAGGTGATGGTAAACTGCCTGACTTTTTTGAAGAAGCTAAAAATAAAAAATTGGTTTGGGGTAAACCTGAATAACTATTTGTTTTCGTTCCAGGTTTTGTAATTAGCCGATTGAGATGGCATATTTTCGGCAACCGTTCTCAATGGCTCACATTCCTTCCAGCTTTCAAACATGTCTTTGGGCAGTTGCTGATACAGTTTAGTGCCTTCGGTTTTCCATTGCATCATTTCACCGGTTACTTCTTTTATTTTTTTTGCTGGATTACCAACTATCAAACTCCGGCTTTCAAAAACCTCATCAGCTTTAATAAAACTTAAAGCGCCCACAATACATTCATTACCAAGGATGACATTATCCATAATCACCGCATTCATACCAACCAAACAGTTTTTACCAATGGTTGCACCGTGTATAATAGCGCCATGACCAATGTGTGCTCCTGCTTTTAAAATTACTGTTACACCCGGAAACATATGCACTGTACAATTCTCCTGCACATTGCATCCGTCTTCAATAATGATCTGCCCCCAATCGCCACGCAATGCTGCGCCAGGGCCAATGTAACAATCTTTGCCAATAATTACATTGCCTGTAACTGCCGCCTGCGGATGAATGAATGATGATTCATGAATGACTGGCTTATATCCCTGGAATTCGTAGATCATGAGTAAGTATATAAGTAGAAAAGTATAAAAGTAATGCTTCAGTAGCATTAGTTACTTTTTATCCCTAAGCTTTCTAAGGTAGTTCATATATCCGTTTAAAAGCTTTTCAATTTCTTTTCCTTTGTGTTTATAATAATTCAGCTTTTCCAAATTGATGTAATTATCATCCATTGCACCAATCAGGTGATTAATGGTTTCCGATAAACTTCCTCTTGCCTGAACACAATAATGTAGTTGATCTGCATAAGTAAACCTTCCATGCCCTTCAGAGATCAAAGCAGTAATTGATCTTGAACTTCTAATCAATTGATCAGTTAATCTAAATTTTTCTTCAGATGGAAATTTTCTTGCTTCTGCACTCACTTCATTTTTAAATTCCCTTGCTTTCTTCCATAACGCAAGTTCTTCAAACCCAAAAGTTAGTTCGCTCATAAGCTAACAATTTAAATTAAATAGAGATTCTGAACTAAAAGTACTTTTCTACCTATTTACTTATATACTCATTCACCAGCTACCAATTTTTTACCAGTGCGGAAGCAGGTTCCTTTGAAAAGAGCAACTATATGATCTCTTTGATTGGTAACAGTGATGTGATAAAGCCCGGTAGATTTTCCGTTATGCAATTCTTTTGCTTCAGCAATCAGCACATCACCTACATGCACCGGTTTTGTAAAATTGATGGATGTGTCTAACGCAACCGATAAATTATTGCGGTTGTTACAGGCAAAAGCAAAGGCGCTGTCGGATAAAGAAAAAGCGATACCGCCATGCACAATACCAAAGCCATTGATCATTTCTGCACGTACGGTCATTTTTATTTTACTGTAACCGTCTCTTACACCTAATACTTCAATCCCCAGCCATTGACTGAAGAGATCGTTTTCCATCATGTGGGTTACAACTTGTTGTGATGTTGTCATGGTTGGTAGGTTGATAAGTTAATAAGAATCACTTTCCTTTAAATACAGGAACTCTCTTTTCCAAAAAAGAATTGATCCCTTCTGCATAATCATCTGTATCAGCAGCTTTTTGCTGATACTTATCTTCAAGTCCAAGCTGTTCTTCCCAGTTGCTTACAAAACTCTGGTTTAAAACATGCTTGGTATAAGCCAAACCCTTTGTAGGCATTTGCGCAAGGGTTGTTGCTATCTTTTTGCTTTCTTCTTCAAAAGTTTCATCAGCAAAAACTTTATAGATCATTCCCATTTTTTCTGCATCGGTTGCAGATACTTTATCGCCCATCATCATTAAAGCGCTTGCTTTTTGCCAGCCAATTAATCTGGGCAAAGAGTATGTTCCTCCACTGTCGGGTATCAAGCCAATTTTGCTGAATGCCTGTATGAAGGATGCAGATGAAGCAGCCACCACAATATCGCAACACAAAGCAATATTGGCGCCTGCACCTGCAGCAACACCGTTAACAGCCGCAATAACAGGTTTGGGAAGTTTTCTTATTCTTTGCACAATGGGGTTGTAATGTTCTGAAAGAATTTGAGCGATCTCAACTTTATCATCCCCTACCAGTTCAGCAATATCCTGCCCGGCACAAAAAGCTTTACCGGCACCGGTAATATAAATTGCTCTTATATCATCTGCTGAAGCCTCGTCTAATTTTTGCTGCATCAGCAAAGCCATCTCCCGGTTAAAAGAATTGAATTTTTCGGGACGGTTTAAGGTGATGTATGCAACTGCATCTTTAATTTCAAATAATACTGATGACATGATTTTTTATTTTTATTGAATTACACTTCAAAACTTCTTACTTCTTTGTGATTCAGCAGAAAGCTGTTAATAGCATCGTAGTCTTTTTTTGGTGAGCTGATACGGTAAACATACACAGCATCTGTGTTTTCCTTAATGGTTTTCATGCACCTGAAATCCATATCATTGTTTGTAAAAAAGCTTTCCAGCTCCTGTTTAAAATGGTCTCCTACAGAAATGGTGGTTATCCTGTAATCCTTTACTTTATGAAACCGGTTAATGAACCTGTGAACCGGCTCCAGCACAAATAAAGTGATCACCACTATTACAGATACTACAACAGCCAGCGGATAATTATGATAACCGATGGCCATACCCAATGCCGCCGTTACCCATATTAATGCTGCAGTGGTTAACCCATTAACGCTGATGCCTTCTTTAAAAATAACACCGGCGCCAATAAAACCAATACCGGTAACAATATTGCTGGCAATACGGTCGGCGCTGCCATTGCCTACTTCTTTGGAAACAATGGTGTACAGGCAGGAACCTACACAGATCAGTATCATGGTTCTGAAACCGGCGGGCTTGCTTCTGAACTCTCTTTCCAGCCCAATGATAGCGCCGATAACAAAGGCAACTGAAACCTGTGCCGCTTCTTCAAAATAAATGGAAATGTCCATGCAATATGTAAGTTCTGATTATTCAGTAAAGGTAGTAATTAAGCTGCTGCAATTCACCTTATCGGGTGAGACGGAACGATAAGCCTTGCCATACTTTTGTTTCACGTCAAAAAAAAGCTACATTTAAAGTACAATCATTTTTTCATGAAGTTGTTTGCAATACTATTTTTTTTAATGGCATCAGTTTCGCTGAAGGGACAGGCTATTGAATCCATTGTAGGCAGCTTGCAAACCAGTAAGCAAAAAGCAGATACCCTCTATTATTTTCTTTCGAAGTATATGATGCAGGGCAAAAATGACAGTGCCGAATACTGGGCCGGTAAAGGAGCGGCCTTTGCCGTAAACACCGGCGATGCGGAATTAATAGCCAAATACCGGTGCCAGCAAAGCAATATAGCATTTAACAAAATCAACTATAAAAAAAGCCTGGATTATCTGCGACAGGCAGCCGTTTATATTTCTGATGCCACTTCGTTTGGGGTTAGCGGAAAATACCTGCTGATGAATGCAAAGTGTTATAAGGAGCTGGGAAAACCTGACTCGGCCCTGTACTACTACCAGTTGTGCGAAGACCTGAACAATAAAAACAACCCTTACAGGAATTTTTTAGTTTACCTGGAAAAGGGTTTGATGTTTGACCAGGCAGATTCCTACGCAAAGGCAGAAGAAAATTTCAATAAATCATATACGCTTACCAAAGCAAAAGGCATTCGTATGGACTATGGAATGGTGCTGGTGCAGTATGCCGATTTTTATTACAAATGGAAAGTGGCAGATAAGTTTGCCTGGCTGCTGAAAGAACACCAGGATTTTGTGGCAGCCGGAAAAAAGGATTATACCAAAGATCCTGTACACAGTTTTTTGGTGGCTGATTTTGGTGATATTCCTGTTTCTCAAAAAGCAGCTTTTCTGCAATCCGTTGCAGATGTGCTTATAAAAGAAAGTGATTTTAAGAATGCATCCGTGGCATTAAGCCAGGCTTCGTCGTTTTATGAAGAGGATAAACAGCCCGCCGAAGCATTAAAGTACATGCGCCAGTCGCTGGCGCTTTCGGAAAAAAGTGCAAACCTCCCCAACCAATACATTTTTTCAAAAGCCATGTACAGGCTTTTAAAGAAGGCAGGTAAAAATGATGAGGCAATTGCAGCTGCAGATAAAGCGATGTCGCTTAAAGACAGCATCATAAAAACACAGCAGCGTGAGATAACACTTCAACTGGAAACAAAATACCAGGCTGAAAGAAAACAAAAGGAGATTGACCTGCTCAGCTCTCAAAAGCAACTTAATGAAAAGGAAATTGCTTTATTGAACTCTCAAAAAGAACTGGATAAAAATTCAATTGCGCTTTTGTATGCACAAAATGCTTTGGTTACAAAAGAAGTTGCCTTGTTAAGTGCAGATAAAAAACTGGCTGCCCTGCAGCTTTTCCAGGAAGCGGAAAAGCGCAGTGCATTGGAAAGAGAAAATGCCCTGATGGATTCAATCGTCAGCAGCGAAAAAGCCATTACCCTTTCAACAAGCAGGGAGAAGGAAAAGGAAACCTCATTGAATGCTGCCCTGGGCCGTGAAAATATTCTCAAAGAAAATGAACTGGTAAAAGAGAAGAACCTGCGATGGAGTTTAGTGGCAGGTGCAGCAGTTTTATTACTGTCGTCAATTGCGATTTTTATTTTGTACCGAAAGCAAAAAAGGAAAAATGTCATTATAGAGAAGCAATCAGCCGACCTGGAAGTGCTGATGAAAGAGATACACCACCGGGTAAAAAATAACCTGCAGGTTGTTAGCAGCCTGCTCGACCTGCAAAGCCATACCATTACCGATTCGCAGGCAAGCGCTGCTGTAAAGGAAGGAAAGAACCGGGTGCAAAGCATGGCGCTCATTCACCAGAATTTGTACAGCGAAGGAAATATCAAGGGCATCATGGTGAAGGACTATATCAGCAACCTGGTGCAATCGCTCAGCGATTCATATAACATCACCAACGATAAGGTAAAAGTCAACATCAATATTGATGATCTCAACCTGGATGTGGATACCATGATACCATTGGGCCTGGTACTGAATGAACTGGTGAGCAACTCTTTTAAATATGCATTTAAAGAAACCTCGCCGGGCATTTTAAATATTGTGCTTGAAGAGAAAGATGAAAAACTGCATTTAAAGGTAAGTGATAATGGTTCGGGCTTTCCGGTTGACATGGATGTGAAATCCACCAAATCGTTTGGATTGAAAATGATCCGTGCATTTGCACAAAAGCTGAAAGCAACGCTTGATATTTACAATAATAATGGCGCCGTGGTAGAAATGGAAATATCAAAATTTAAAGCGGCATGAGCAACAAGCTGAAAGTTTTAATTGTGGAGGATGAACCGGTAATTGCCGAAAATATTTCTATCTACTTAGATAATAATGATTTTGAAGTTAGCGCCATTGCTTACGACAGCGAAGAAGCCTTTGCCCAGTTAAAAACCAACACGCCCGATGCTGCTGTGCTGGATATTAATTTAGAAAGTGACCAGGATGGAATTGATATAGCTGCTTACATCAATAAGGAAATACAAATCCCTTTTTTGTTTTTAACCTCCTACTCTGATAAGCATACGCTTGATAAAGCCAAGCAGGTAAAGCCCAGCGGCTACATCGTAAAACCTTTCAACGAAAAAACTTTGCTGGCTTCGCTGGAAATTGCCATCTCAAATTTTGCATCAGAAAAAAACAGCAGCCAGCCAAAGCTTAGTATGGAAAAAATAAACCGTCATTTGTTATCTCCATTAACAGAAAGAGAGTTTGAAGTGGCCCAGCTTGCATACAACGGCATTACCAACAGCCAGATTGCGGAGCAAACCTTCATTTCTTTGAACACCATCAAAACGCACCTCAAAAGCATCTACCTGAAAACAGAAGCCAACACCCGCTATGGCTTAATTGTACAGCTCCGCCAGTTGATGGCAAAATAAAATCACCCCGTTGGGGGATAAGGTTTTGGGTGCTGCCCTGTAGTTTTATTTAAAAATTTCAATTATGAAAAAGTTAGTACTGTTACTGATGTTTTCAGGGAGCATCGTTTTTGCGGCTACCGCTCAAACCACAAAAGCGAAAGTTAAAAACCCGAACCAGGCAACTAATACGCAAACAGGTAAAACAAAGGTTAAGCAAACCACGACTAATGGAAATATTAAATTAGACGATTTGAAAGATCCGTTTGACACAAATAAAGTAAAAGCCGCACAACCTGTTCGTTTAAAAAATTAAAGTATCCGTTATGAAATTCTCTTTTTTAATTGCTTGTTTACTTGTATGCAGTAAATCGGTTTTTGCCCAGCCTTCAGATGCCAAAGTAAAAAGCGACGCTGTTGGAAACGGCGGCGGCATCATCAGCTTTAAGTTTACCAAAAGTACCGGCACACGGCAATGGAACAGCAGTACCGGCAACTGGGAATATGTACGGGGGGTACAGATAAAACGTAAGAGTGATTATCCCGGTATTAACATGATTGTGGATGAAGATGTGGTGTACCAGTATGTAGGTAATGGCGGCTACAGCTTTTGGAAAGTAAGGGTGCTGAGCAACAGTTACGAAGGGATACCAAACCCAACAGCAAAAGAAGTAAATGATTTTATCAGCACAGACTGGCAGAAATTTTATGGATTTTATTACGGAACCATTGTTAAGCTCCATCATCAGCCCGTGCTGGCCGATAACCCTGAATGGGTTTGGCATGATATCAACTCGGTTGAGTTTAAAATGAAGATGAAGTTTGACCATATCATACGGCTGAAAGGGATTGAAACCGTAGAAACTGTTTGGAAAGTGAGGCTTTATCGTGATGCACCTAAAGCATCCTGGAAAAATATGCTGGCATTACGCAGCCAGGAAGCTTCCGATTCAAAAATACTCGGCATGAAAAATTACACGGTACAGCAAATGCAGGATTTTGATAAGCAAACACTAGAGTTTACCATGGCCGAGCAAAAAGGAAATGCAGAAGTGGCCAGGTTAAATACAATCATCAATGTACCGGATTTCAACAATGCAGAAGAGATGTTTAAGTTTTTGCACAACATTTTGCGCAACGGTGATCCCGAAAAGTTCAGGGCGGTAATGCTGCAGGTACTGGCACCCGGTTTTTTTGTACCCGGCAGCAGTGTGCAGCTTACACCAACGGAAGAAAGAAACCTTGCCGATGTGATCACCGCAGTGTATAACAACAAAGCCACTTACAAACAGATGTACTGCCAGGTTCCGGTTTATAAAGTAGAAAAATGGGGCAACAGCAATACCCGGTTTGATGTGAACATTAAAGCCGCTATCAACAATTGCGAGAGCCGCTACACGTTTGACAGGGTGGTGGTTGGTTACAAAGAAGGGGTACCTCTCACTAAATTAAAAATTCTTACTTATGGCATTTATGTGAGGCAGGATAATGATGCCATTGCGTTCATCAACTCGTTCAGCAGCCGTAAGAAGATCTGCCCCAATGATTAAAATCATATAAAACCACCCTGTGGGGTGAGTATATTTTCCGGAAAACATTTCATATTTACAGTGATTAAAACTGTTGTTTATGAAGTGTTTTTTTTATACCCTTATTTTCCTTTTTGCTTTTATTGATACCGAAGCTCAAAGTGTTGCTATTAACACAACCGGCGCCACAGCCAACACCAGTGCCATACTGGATGTAAGCAGCAACAGCAAGGGTGTGCTGGTACCACGTATGACGAAGGGGCAGAAGAATGCTATTACCACGCCAGCCATCGCCTTATTAGTGTATCAGTTTGCGCCTGACAGTATCGGTTTTCATTATTACAATGGCAGTGCCTGGATATGGCTAAACCCATCAGGCAGCGGTGGAAACGACTGGAGCCTTACCGGAAATACAGGAACCGATACAGCCACCAATTTTATCGGCACAACCGATGCTATGCCCATCCGCTTTAAACAAGGCAACGAATGGATTGGCCAGTTTAATAAAAACACCGGCAATTATCTTATTGGCGAAGTTGCAGGCAAGAAGATCACTTCAGGAGTTGATAATATCGGGATTGGAGATTCTGCATTGAATAGTATTACGGTTGGCTCCAGGAATACAGCCATTGGTTCGCTGGCTTTTACCAAATCACTAAATGGAACTGATAATACTGCTGTTGGTTATAACTCACTTAATGCCGGAACCATAGCTTTTTTTAATACCAGTATTGGTGCAAGGGCGCTGGAGTTGAATACAACCGGCGATAACAATGTTGCTGTAGGCGCACAGGCCATGTCGGCTAATACAACCGGGGGATTAAATACAGCAATTGGTACCCTGGCCAATGCGGGCAATACCAATGGTTCTGCTAATGTTGCTGTTGGTAACCAGGCCATGCAATTCAATACAAGTGGATTTTATAACACGGCAGTAGGTAACGCAGCGCTTTTTAATAACACAACGGGTTACGAAAATGTTGCTCTGGGAGCCCTTAGTTTATGGGCCAATCAAACCGGTAATAATAACATCGCCATTGGCGATAATGTGATGGTAGAAAATCTGACAGGTAATCACAATATTGCTATCGGCGACAGCAGCGTTATCCATAACATAAGCTCATCAAACCTGATTGGCATTGGAAGAAGGGCTTTGTATAATGTAACCGCCAGCAGTAACCTCATTGGCATTGGCGACTCTGTATTGTATTCAAACACTTCTGCCATAAAAAATATTGCCTTGGGAAATAAAGCACTGCTGAATACAACAACCGGCTCACAAAATGTTGCCATAGGTTACAATACACTTAAAAACAATGTAACAGGCTTTGCCAATATTGCCATCGGCGATTCTGCTTTACCCGTAAGCACTACAAACTGGAATATTGCCATTGGCAGGTATGCACTTTTGGAAACTATTACCGGTGATAAAAATATTGCCATTGGCGATGTGGCGTTACGATCAAATGTGTCGGGTGGCGCTAATGTAGCCATTGGATATGCTTCGCAGGCTGATGCAAATACAAACAACAGGAACAACACTACATTAGGTTTCAGAACCGGCGTTAGCATGCAGGGCTATTCAAATACTGCTATAGGCGGCGATGCCATGGGCAAACCAGCTACCAGTTACACTGTTAATAATAATGTTGCTGTTGGCGACAGCGTTTTATTTAATATAGCAACCGGAGCAAACAGCAATACTGCGTTAGGAACTAAAACTTTATTTTCTAACACAACCGGAAGGTCGAATACGGCCATTGGAGCAAGAGCATTGAATGATAATACTGCTGGTAATTTTAATGTAGCCATTGGTGACAGTGCTGCCTTCAATAATAATGCAACAGGCTCTGTAGCCATAGGTAGTAAAGCCATGTTTAGTAATGTGGTAGGTACCAATACTGCAATTGGTTATGAAGCCATGAAAAATAGTGTTGATGCCACTGGTCAAAACACAGTAGTGGGTACCCGGGCTTTTAATACAGCAACAATTGGTCAGCAAAATACGGTAGTAGGTTACGAAGCACTATCACAAGCAACCATCGCATCGGTACAAGCAACCGCCTTGGGTAACTGGGCATTGAAAAACCGTAATGCAGCACAAACCGTTGCTATTGGATCCTGGGCAGGAATGAAATCATCAGCTCCGGTTAATTTGGTACAAAATAATATTTATATGGGTTTTGCTGCTGGGGTTAATTCTACAACTGATTCCAGTATTTATTTTGGCGGCTATACCGGAGAGAACAACACTGGTGGTCATAATATGTTTATAGGCCATGAATCTGGCAGAAATTCCTCAGGAGAATATAATACCGTAATTGGTGAACGGGCCGGTTATTTCAGCTCATCTGTCAATAATAACACCATGATTGGTTACAGGGCAGGAGAACTTTCATCAGGCAACAATAATGTTTATTTAGGCCAATTAGCTGGTTATAACAATTCACTGTCTAATAAATTATTTATTGATAATTCAGGAACCTCTTCGCCCTTGATTTACGGTGATTTTGCAACCAATTTATTAAGGGTAAATGGCACGCTCGATATTAACAATGTTTACCAGTTTCCAATTTCTGATGGTGCGGCTAACCAGGTGCTGCGTACGAATGGCGGCGGTATTGTAAGCTGGGCATCAGTAAATGGCGAAAGCACTACTGCAAATAATGGCCTTACCCTTACCGGTAGCAATGTGGCATTGGGCGGAACGCTTTTAGCAAATACAACCATCACGCATGGCAATTTTAATTTAACTCATAGCCTGAGTGGCACCGGCGATTTTATTGTAAGCACACCCACCCGGCCCAATGCCTTTACAGTGTTAAGCGGCGGAGATGTTTCGGTTAATGGCAACGATTTTGTTGTTAATGCAGCTTCCAATGTTGGTATTAATACGCTTATACCAAATTATAAACTTCATTTGGTAAATACAACAGGGGGTTTAAGCAACCTGTCTCATGGCATTATGATACAGAATACCAATGCGGCAACAACCGGCCAGGCAACCCTTGCTTTTAAAAATGCAGGGCCCGATGGTTTGCCTGCAAGCCGGGCCTGGATAACCGGCATGAGCGATGCAGATAATTATGCCATTGCATACGGAGACTCTTTAGTAGGAACCGCTACAATTTTAAGAGTTGATACGGCAGGTTATGTGGGCATCTATCCATCTGGCCCGCCGCTGAGCAGGCTGGATGTGGTGGGCAGCGTTGGAAATGCCATCAGGGTTACAACTGTTTCAACTACATTGGATGTAGATGACCATACATTAATTATTGGCCCTGCTGCAGGCAGTATCAGTATTACCTTACCGGCTGCAGGCACTGTTGACAGGAGGGAATATGTGATCGTGAACAGGAGTGCATCCAACCAGTCGGTAACATCTTACAACGATTTTTCCGGCACATCGGTATTGGTTACAGCCAACAGCGCCATAACACTGCAGAGCAATGGCGTTAACTGGTTCAGGATACGATGAAAAATTTTTTTAAAAGAATTTTTGAGCCGAAACAACAGGGTTAGGCAACATCATAAATTATTTATAACTTTTACAACTAAAATTTACAAACATGAAAAAGGCAACTGTTTTATTTGTTATGGCATTTCTTTTTGCATCGGCCGCTTCTTTTGCACAGGATGGCTGGCGTTTTATTGCTGATAAGATGGTAGGGTTTGGTGTGGATCATGATGTGATCGTAACCGGCAACAGCAACGACGATTTCAGAAAACTGAAGATAAGAGTGACTGACGGGCCTCTTAAAATGTACGACATGAAGGTTTATTTTGACAACGGATCTGTACAGGATGTATCCATCCGTGCACAAATAAGGCAGGGTGGCGAAACACGGGTTATTGACCTGGATGGTGGACTGCGCCATATCAGCCGGATAGAATTCTGGTACGAAACAAAAGGTTTCAGAAAAGGAAGGGCAAGGGTGGCTGTATGGGGATTTAAATAATTATTTTCATAACCTCACCTTCACCATACTAAAACAATCAAAATGAAAAGACCAGCATTGATGTTTGCAGCTATAGCCTGTATATCACTTGGCGCCTGCAATTTTACCGCAAACAAAAAAGAAGAAGTAAAAACAAAGCCCGTTACTTCCAAAGACAATACCACACTTAACGGCGCTGTTATAAAAAATGATATTGATATTGATGTTACCGGGGTAAAACTGAAATCAGCATACCTGGTAGATGCAGATTACAATCCTTTACCCGAAAATAAAGCCCGTGTTGGCGAAAAAATCTATGTAGTTCTTAAAATGGATACAGGATGGGTAAAGGAAAACGGCAAATCTTTTATCGGCGCCAGCGAAAGGATATTAACTTCTGCCGGCAGGGTGGTGGTAAGCGCTGATGATATTTTTAAAGATTATGAGTTAAAGGGCCTTGATGCAAAAGACGCAAAAGTGGTGAGCCTTTCGGCTGTTATCACACAGGCAGATCCGGGTGTAAATAATTTTGAAGTGCAGTTCAGGGTGTGGGATAAAAAAAGTGCCGCAGAAGTAAAAGGCAAATATTATTTCAGTCTGAAATAATAAGCACCTGTTTTATTAATGACATTTAAAATAGTCGAAAGGCTCTTTGCAATCGTTGCATTGGTATAATGCCTTGCAGGCTGTGCTGCCAAATTCGCTGATACATTTTGTATTGGAGGAATTGCACAGGGGGCATTGTACATGAAATGATCCGGGCCGCTCAAAGCGCCCCGGCTCAGGTTGCGGCGGCGCAATGCCATAGTCTTTCAGTTTTCTTTTTCCTTCCTCAGTCATCCAATCGGTTGACCATGCCGGAGAAAGTACCGAAGTGACTTTTATTTTGGGATATCCATTTTCAAGCAACGCCATTTTTATCTGCATGGCAATCATATCCATGGCCGGGCAACCGGTGTAAGTGGGCGTGATGATTACTTCAACTTCATCGCCGTTTAATTTCACATCTCTTACTATGCCCATATCGCTGATGGTAAGAACCGGTATTTCAGGATCGGCGACCTGTTCAAGTATCTGCCAAACGGCCTGTGTTGATATGGTTGTTGCTGTTACCATTGTGCATTTGGATAGGCTCTTTGCAAATACTGAAGTTCGGTAAGTATATAGCCAAGATGTTCTGTGTGTACACCGGTTTTACCGCCGGTTTGCATAAAAACAGCCCCCCCACCCCCCAAAGGGGGGATTGGCAAAGTTGCTTCTTCAAAAACGGAAGTTACTTTTTTCATCCAGCCTTCTTTTAATAAAGCAACATCAAAACCGGCCTGTAATTCAAAATCAGCAGCAATAAACAATTCACCGGTATATCTCCACAGTTCATCCATTGCTTTTAACATGCGATCATGACTTTCTTCCGTTCCATCGCCCAGGCGTATTACCCATTCGCTGCTCCATCGCTGGTGATAGGCAACTTCTTTTAATGCTTTGGCAGCAATGGCGGCTATCTGCTCATCATTACCGGTTTGTAATTTTTCATACAGCAACGATTGATAAGCGCTAAAGAAAAACTGGCGAAGAACGGTTTGGGCCCAATCGCCATTTGGCTGTTCAGCCAGTAAGCAATTTTTAAATTCTCTTTCGGTTCTTAAATAAGCCAGCGAATCTTCAGTTGCTTCATGCCCAATTAATGTTGCCGCATACTGGTAAAAATTTCTTGATTGCCCTAAAAGGTCAAGCGAAATATTGGTGATGGCGATATCCTGTTCCAGTACCGGCCCATGGCCGCACCATTCTGCATTGCGTTGTGCAAGAATTAAGTTGCTATCTGCAAGATGCAGTGTGTAATCAATCAGTGAACTCTTCATCAGCGAAATCGTTTAAATCAAAAATCAGTGTTTACATATGTGCTACTTCATCAGGCAATACATAAAAAGTAGGATGACGGTAAACCTTATCAATGGCTGGCTCGTACAGCTCACCGGCTTCTTCAGGATTAGAAGCAGTAATGAATTTGCTTTCAACAACCCAAATACTAACTCCTTCCTGGCGGCGGGTATATACATCCCTTGCATTTTCAATGGCCATAGCTGCATCGGCTGCATGAAGGCTGCCAACATGCTTATGGTCGAGGCCCTGCTTGCTGCGTACAAAAACTTCCCATAAAGGCCAAGAGTGTGCATTGTCTGCTTTAGCAGCTTCAGTTTTACCGCCTGTATTTTCTTCGGGTATATCTCCGTAATAAAATTTCTTAATAAAATAGTTGTTCATCGTTTTACAATTTATCAGTTTATAACTTCTACATTATAGCGTGTAAATAATGCAGAGTCTTGCGGGGTTCCGTTGCTGGTTAAAAATTTATAGAGCTTAAAATTTGTTTTGCCTGTTTTTGCCGGAAACATCACAATGGTTTTGCTGATGCTTCCGCCCTGCATATCAGGTGAGTTGTTGTCTTTTGTAATCACTTCCAGCAATTGAATGATATCCATGCTGTCGCTCAACCCAAAATAGGTTGATGCTTCATAAGCGCAGCCACGGCAGGCGCTTTCGTGTATCACCAATGTGTCTGTAAGCTTTATAATGTTAAGTGTATCGCTTCGCAACACAACCCGTTTATCAGTAATTACTTTTTCTGACGACTGGTTGTTGCAACAGATAAAAAACATACCCACCAGAAATAACCACATTATTTTTTTCATCAGGCTGCTGCTTGTTTTTTATGTTTGCTCTTTTCTGCATAAGCTATTGCTGCTTCTCTTACCCAGGCTCCTTCATCGTGTGCTTTATTACGGGCTGCTAGTCTTTGTTTGTTGCAGGGGCCGTTCCCTTTTACCACGTTCCAGAATTCATCCCAGTTTATTTCGCCAAAATCATAATGCTTTCTTTCTTCGTTCCATTGCAGTTTATCATCGGGCAGTTTCATGCCCAGCACTTTTATCTGTTCCGCTATCATATCAACAAACTGCTGGCGCAGTTCATCATTGGTTTTTCTTTTTATTTTCCACTTCATGCTCTGGTCGCTGTTGGTGCTCTCGCTGTCTTTTGGTCCAAACATCATCAGGCTTGGCCACCACCAGCGGTTGATGGCATCCTGGCACATGGCTTTTTGTGCATCTGTTCCTTTGCTCAATACCAGCAAGGCTTCAAATCCCTGGCGCTGGTGAAAACTTTCTTCTTTACAAATACGGACCATGGCTCTTGCATAAGGCCCGTAACTGGTGCGGCAAAGCATTACCTGGTTTAAGATGGCAGCGCCGTCAACCAGCCATCCAATAGCACCCATATCGGCCCAGGTTAATGAAGGGTAATTAAAAATGGAAGAGTATTTTGCTTTACCACTGTGGAGGTCGGCGATCATTTCATCACGAGAGCTGCCCAATGTTTCGGCAGCAGAATAAAGATAAAGGCCATGTCCGCCTTCGTCCTGCACTTTTGCAATAAGTATGGCTTTGCGTTTTAATGATGGCGCCCTGCTTATCCAGTTGCCTTCGGGCAACATGCCTACCACTTCGCTGTGTGCATGCTGGCTTATCTGGCGTATGTTGGTTTTACGGTAAGCCTCCGGCATCCAGTCTTTAGGTTCTATCTTTATTTCATTGTCAATCTTTTCCTGGAATATTTTTTCAAGATCCTGTATGGACATAGCTGATAATTTAGATACAAATCTAACAAAAAAACTAACAACTGTTAGTTATACGGCATTAAAAAACCCCTTTAACTAATCCATTTGGATTATTTGGTGCTACGCTTCAAGAAGATAGCTTTACGTAGAAGGTAAATGCAGGTCATTGTACAAACATGGGCTGGTGAAAATCAGATTATTATACAGAAATAAAAGGCTGTTTTAGTTATTTTTTAAGCTGATTATTACTATATTTAAAGTGCTGATTCACTCCTTTGACGAACTGCACTTATCTTAAAAATACTGACACCGCCGGTTTATTAATATGCTTCTGCTGAAGCTGATTTTTACCATTTTTCCTGTGTTTAAAACCTTTGTGAACAACAGAGCCTTTCAACATTTTTTTATATAAAACCAAAACCAATCATCATGAGCACAACTATTGAAAGATATGTCATCAGGCATATATCAGGTACCAAGGCTAACCAGGTGGAAGAATTTGATTTCAGCAAACAGGAACTTTCCATTGGCCGCACTGCCGGTAGCGACATTCAGTATGATCCCGAGCAGGAAGTTATTGTAAGCCGGGAGCATGGTAAGATCGTAAAAATAACTTCCGATCCTCCTCAGTTTTCAATAACCGATAACAACAGCCGCAACGGCATCTTTGTAAATAAAACACGTGTAAAGGGATCGGCTGCATTAAAGCCGGGGGATGAAGTGCAGCTGGGCAGCAACGGGCCTGTGTTTGCTTTCGACATATATCCAAGGCCTCAAAACATGATGATGGAAACCAAGATCATGGATATTCCAACCTCTATCAAAGCCACTACTGTTTCTGAAATTAATCCCGGAGTATCAGCCTCAGCATCTGAGCCTGTAAAAACGGGACTGGGAAAACAAACGGTGGAAAGGATGCTGGTAGCCGAAAGAAAAAAATCTTATGGCACCATGGGGATCATTATTGGTTTGCTGGTTGTTGCACTTGGTGTACTGGGCTATGTTTACAGGGATAATCTTTTTGGCCCTAAAACAGTTGAAGACCCTAAAACCAAAGGCAAAAAAACAACAGATGAGATTGCCCGTGAAAACGATGAAAAAGTTGTACAGATAGAATTTGGCTGGCAATTGTATGATACTAAAACAAAGGATGAATATGTACATGAGTTTACGCAGGTACCGGATGAGAATGGCCAGCCCAGGTGGATGGGCATTTATATACAAAACGGCCAGGGTAAAATTGAACCCTATCTGAGCACCAAACGCAACTCCCGTAATGGCATACCCATTTCTGTTTACGGTGCATCAGGTTCAGGTTTTGTAGTTGGGGAAGATGGATATATACTTACCAACCGCCATGTTGCCGCCGGCTGGAATACCCGCTGGAGTTTTCCGGATTTTGCTTTCCCCGGTTTATTATTCACAGGGTATGATAGTAAAGGGAATATGACGTTTGACAAAAATCCTGTTCAGGCCAATGAGGTTTTTGGCTGGGTGCCGGCAAATTCAAAAATGGCCGAAGGCCGGCCGGTTGCTCCGGGGCAAATTAAAGGAGATAATACCTATATGTATGTTGTTTTTTCTGGTACTACCGACCGCAGGCAGGCGCATCTTGAACTTCCATCTGCCGACCACGATGTGGCCCTTATAAAAGTTAATATACCAACATCTTTGAAAAAGGTAACCATGCTGGATAATTATGATAAAGTGGAGGCCGGGCAAACTATTACCATAATGGGATACCCGGGTATTGCACCCCAGCCATTAAAAATAAAGAGCTCCAAAGACCCCTTTAACCCTGAATGGAGCCAATCAACGGCACCCACACCTACCGTTACACCAGGAACAATAGGCCGTGTTGTGCCGGCCAGTTCCATGAAAGATCTTACCATGAGTGAAAGCGGGTTTGGCGACTCATACCAGCTTACCGCTAATGCTACCGGAGGTGGAAACAGCGGCGGGCCGGTGTACGATGATAAAGGGAATGTGATAGGAATCTTTTATGCCTCTTTCAATGACGGGCAAACAAAAATAACTTTTGCAGTGCCTATTAAATATGGCTTGGAGCTTATGGGGGTACGGAAGGCAAAATAATAATCCGGGAAGGTCAAATACCTGATTATATATTGCTGATGAGCCATCTGCAGAAAATGGAATACACTAATTATAAAAATGAAGAAATAGGAGGATACCGCCTGATCGAAAAAATAGGATCAGGCGGTATGGGTGATGTGTACAAAGCCTTTAATGCAGCACTTCATAGAACCGCAGCGGTAAAAATTCTTCACCAAAAAGAAATGTCGGAGCGGTTCAGAAACGAGGCCTATATTCAGTCTTCGGTAAGTCATCCAAATATTGCACGCCTGTATGAATACCTGGTTACAGGCGAAACCGCCTGCATCATCATGGAATATGTGGATGGAGATCCGCTGAGCGATTACCTGCACAGAAGAGGAAAATTATCAAGCGAAGAAGCAGAAAATTTTATTAAACAAATAGCATCATCACTTGCTTATTTGCATAGTAAAGACATACTTCACCGGGATATAAAGCCACAGAATTTTAAAATACAGCCCAACGGAACTGTAACCATGCTTGATTTTGGGATTGCCAAAAGCAGGTACACACCTAAATTAACCCAGCAGGGCTATATGGTTGGCACCACCGAGTATATGGCGCCCGAACAGTTTCGCCAGCAGGTTGAAAAAAAATCGGATATGTGGAGCCTGGGTGTGCTGGCTTATGAACTGGTAACCGGCCATATGCCATTTCATGCTGATAATGCTGTAGCCATGCGTTATAAAATTGAAAAAGGCGATTATACCAAACCACGTGTGCTTGTTCCATCAATATCAAATAAGCTAAATACTGTTATCGAAAAATGCCTGCAGGTTAATCCTTCAAACCGCATATCAGCATCGGGTGTGGAAATGCTGTTGAGCGATAAAAAGGAACCGGCAGCAAGTAAAGTATCTGCACCACAAATAAAGATCAATCGCAAAACAGGGCTGGCGGCGGCAGCAGTAGTGCTGTCAATTATTTTGATACTGATCATTATTCCCAAAGGGGGCAACAATAAAGAAACAGAAGATTTGGGGGGAGAAAACGATAATACCGAACAGCCGGCAACAGAACTGCAGAAGCTGACTGTAGATGTACCCAATGCTTCCAATGCTTATATTGTTCTTGCAGATGGAACCACGGAAAAGCTGCCCTATACTTTCAGCGGTAAAGAAGGAGAGAATTTAAAATTCAGGCTGGAGGCCAATGGATACGAGCCAAAAGATGTTGACGTGTCTATTACGGTTGGCCGCAGATCTTATCAATATAATCTTGAAAAAATAAACGAATAGATCATGGGTTGGATAAATAATTTGTTTGGCAGAAAAAAAGAACCGCATACCGAAGTGTATAAAAGCAATATGGCCGAACATGCAGAAATAAAAGCTGTTGTGCTTAGTGATCTTGGTAACATCCGTACCAATAATGAAGACATGGGATTGTTCTTTAAAATTGCCGATAAAAATGTGATACGTGAAAAAGGATACATGCTGATAGTGGCTGATGGCATGGGAGGCCACCAGGCAGGCGAAGTAGCCAGCAGGATGGCGACAGATATTATCAGCCACGAATACTTTAAAATGAGCGGCGGCCCGGTAGAAAAAAATCTTGCAAAAGTATTAACGCTGGCAAATAAAAGTATTTTTGAAAAAGCATCATCAAGCGATGCACACAAAGGTATGGGTACCACCTGCACAACGCTTGTAGTAATTGATAAGGCCGTGTATTACGCTCATGTAGGCGATAGCAGGGCATATATGCAGAAAGGGAACAGTATCTTTCAAATAACAACCGACCACACATATGTGCAGGAATTGGTGAATAATGGCGATATTACAGCAGCGGAAGCTGCTGTGCATCCTAAAAGAAATATTCTTACCAATGCCATGGGCACCAAACCCGATATGAGGGTTGATACAGGTAAATTTGCATATGCACTGGATGACAATGACCGCTTATTACTTTGTTCAGACGGGCTTTATGATTATTTAAACGATAATGAATTAAAAGAGATACTGATTGCGAATGACATAAAAACATCAGCCCAGATAATGATACAGCAGGCAAAGGCAAGAGGAGGACATGATAATATTACAGTGGTGATAGCAGAGCGAAAAAAAGACGCTCCTGATCCGGGTTCGCCTGGCGCAACTGAAGAAAAACTAACAAGAGATGTGGATCTGCCCAAAATGACCAGGGATGCAGAACTGCCCACTGAATTTTAAGAACAGAAAATTATGATTGGAGAAAAAATACATTCTTACGAAATAACAGAACACCTGGGAAGAGGAGGCATGGGCAATGTGTATAAGGCAACCGATACCATGCTTGGCAGGGATGTGGCATTAAAAATGCTGCACCCGCAGCTTACCATGGAATCTCAGTTTCTCGACAGGTTTAAAAAAGAAGCAAGGGTGCTGGCGCAACTGCTGCACCCGAACATTGCTGTTATCTACAATTTTATTGAGCAGGGCGGAAATCATTTTATGGTTATGGAATATGTGGAAGGCACCAACCTGGATGATCTGCTGAAAAAATATAAAACATTGCCTGCCGGATTTGTGGTGCCCGTTTTTATACAGGTGCTGGAAGGATTGAAACATGCCCACCGGAAAAATATTTTTCACAGGGATATTAAGCCTGCCAATATTATGCTTACGCCTGATGATACGGTTAAGCTGATGGATTTTGGCATTGCCAAAGTTGGCGGTGAACAAAAGATGACGCAGGTAAATAAGATCGTAGGCACAGTTGAATTTATGGCTCCCGAACTTTTGCAGGGAAAAGATGCCTCGGCAGCTTCTGATATTTATGCGGCCGGCGTAACCTTGTATGAATTGCTTTGCGGTAAACTTCCATTTGTTGCCGATACTGATTTTAACCTCATGCAGGCTATTATGAAGGAAAAGGTAGTTCACCCAATAAAATGTAATGCTACCGTGCCCAAAGCGCTCAGCGATATTGTGATGAAAGCGCTTGACAAAAACCCAGCTGCAAGGTTTGCTGATGCTGCTGCTTTTCAACAGGCATTGATAAATGCTTTTCCCAATTACAGAAATATAAACATGGCTTCTCTTGCTGCGGCTTCATTGGCCTATGCACAGGGCGGCCCTGCAACCAGGTTTGAAAAAATAACCAATGCCGGAATGGAAACCCGTGTGGAAACATGGGCCAAACCTTTATCGGCTCTTGAGCATTCAAAAGAGCATGTTGTAAAAAATAAAAAAGTTTATTTAACTGGATTGCTGCTTTTGATATGCATGTTCATTGTTATCGGGCTTGTAAAAAATAAAAAACCGGAACGGGAAACTGCAGACACCGGGCAGCCCAAACCACAGGATAAAGGTGGCGGGGTTATTCCTCCACCGGATGTAACCCAGGGATCAAACCCGGTTGTTGACAGGCGTGAACCCGTAACTGAGCCGGACAAAGAAAAAGCTCCCGAAAAAAAGGAACCTGAAAAAGTAAAAGAAAAACCCGGGGAAGTAAAATCATCTGACAAAATTGGCATTAAGCCTGCCGAAGAAGAAGAAAGGAAAGAAGAAAAACCTGCACCCCCAAAAGATGTCCTGATAATGTCGAAGGTTGAGATACAACTTTATTTACAGAACGACCTTGGCAATGCTCCTGAAAGGCAGGATATACCGGTAACTTTTTCGCTGAAAAATAATGTAGAGTACAAGGGAGTTACAATCATTAAACAGGGGGCCGTAGCCAGGGGAATTATAAAACTTGGTAAAGTACAAACAGACGTTGATATTAATTCTATAACTGCAGCCAACGGCCAGCAACTAAACCTGAAAGCCCAGCGTGGACATGGCAGGCGCAATGAAATTACCTCTAACAGAAACTATACAGCTATTATATTGCCAGGAGTAAGGTTAAAATTTTAAAGCCGGCAGCTGTAATTCAACCGAATGCTTTATTATTGCGGTTTGAAATTAATTTAAAACAACATGAAAAGATTATTGCTGCTGGCTATAGCCCTCGTTTCTGCCCAATTTGTAACCAATGTTTTTGCCCAAACAAAGATTGGGTATATTAATGTTGATGAGATTTTTGCACTAATGCCTGAAACGAGGAAAGCAGATTCATCGCTGGCGCTTTATCAAAGAGACCTGGCAGATGAATACAACAAACAGGAAACAGAATTAAATACAGCTATTGAAAAATTTATAAAAGATTCTGTAACCATGTCTCCTGCTGTTAAAGAAGCCAAGCGCAGCGATCTGCAAAGCAGGGTTAGCGGAATGTCGAATAAGAAGCAGGATTATAATGCTGCCTTTGAAAAGGAAAAAGAAAGACAAACACAACCCATAAGGGATAAACTGCTTGCAACCATTAAAGCTGTAGCCAGGGAAAATGGATATGGCCACATTTTATATAGAGACCAGGCAATTGTATTTCCTGAATCAGACGATATAACCCCACTGGTAAAAAGGAAACTCGGCATTAAGTAGTAAAAGCATTACTTAATATCAAAATCCACAACAACTTTTTCTGTTTTAGGATGGCTCTGGCAGGTAAGGATATAACCCTGTTCCACTTCTTCATGTTCGAGCCCCCAGTTTACATCCATATCAACTTCGCCTTCAAGCAGTTTGGCTTTGCAGGTGCAGCATACGCCTCCTTTGCAGGCAAAAGGAAGATCGGCGCCTTGTTTTAAAGCAGCATCTAAAATATTTTCGCTATCAAAACCAAGGTCAAAATCAAAGCTTCGGCCATCCAGCTTTACAGTTATTTTGCTTTTCGGTCCGCCCCTCTTTTCTGCAAACTGCACACTGTCAACTGCCAACTTTTTCTGTTCTGGTGTAGTAAACAATTCAAAATGAATTTTCTTATTATCAATACCGCCGGCTTCTAAAAATTCTTTAACACAAAATATCATTTCCTCGGGCCCGCAAATAAAAAACTCGTCTGTGTTTTTATAATCTATCAGTTTGTT
Source organism: Ferruginibacter sp. (assembly GCA_016786725.1). GTDB lineage: Bacteria > Bacteroidota > Bacteroidia > Chitinophagales > Chitinophagaceae > Ferruginibacter. The sequence goes on from JAEUVU010000007.1 coordinate 45,623, forward strand.
AAGTTCTGTTAATTTACCGGCATCAATTCTTCCGAAACTCACCGGCGCATCCGTTTTTTCCCTGCTTAAAATATTAATAAGATTAAACCGGTTCAGATATTTATTTTTCAAAGCTTCCAGTTCTTCAAAAAAGATGATGGAATGGCGGCCCCGGTTGCCAAACACAAGCGTAAACGAGCTTTGGGGCTCGGTTTGCAGCGTTGTTTTGATTATGGAGATCACAGGCGTAATGCCGCTTCCTGCAACAAAGCCCACATAGTTTTTTGCATTTTGAGCATTGAGTTTTGTGTTGAATTTTCCTGTGGGAGGCAGTACATCCAGTTCGTCGCCGGCTTTTAAAACGCTGTTTGCAAATTCAGAAAATTTTCCACCCTCAACTTTCTTTACTGCAACCCTTAGCTCATTTTCATAAGGAGCGGTACAAATCGAATAAGACCTGCGTATCTCTTCGCCCTCAATTTCCTTTTTGATGGTGATATTCTGCCCTTGCTCAAACAAAAAATCTGTTTGTAAATTTTCGGGCACAACAAAAGCAATGGAAACACAATCCGGCGTTTCGTATTTTACTTCTTTTACTGTTAGTTTATGAAAATGAACGGCCATAAAAAATTATTTAGTGATTCCTTTTAATAAATGATTTACCATATCGTCTTCCAGCTCCCGGCTGCTGATGTTTTTTTTATGCTGCTGCCAGAATTCGAGTCCCCTTACAGCTGATAAAATGGTTAGTACAGCAACATAGGGATTGGTTTGCTTAAATTCTTTTGCTGCAATACCGCCCTCCAGTAAACCGATAAGCCGCTTTTCATAACCTCTCCTTTGTATCAGAAAATTACTGAGGTAAGGTTCTTTTAAATGTTTCCATTCGTGGTTGGCTACATATACTTCATCAAAATGATCAAGCATCATGCGTATATGAAAACGGATGATATGCTCCACCCTTGCAGCAAAACTTTCCTCCATATTCTCTGTTGTATCAAGATATGAAGTGAATGCATTTGCTACTTTAAAACAAATTTCCTGCAGCAATTCACTTTTACCGCCGATGTGGTTATAGAGGCTCGGAGCTTCCACACCCACCGCTTCGGCCAACTCCCTCATGGATGCAGACGAAAAGCCTTTTTCTCTAAACAAAACGGCAGCTTTTTGATTGATTACATCTTTTTTGCTGGCGTTTTTACCCGGCTTTATTTTTGCCATTTGCATTTTTTTGTAAAACTAATGCTTATTAGTTTTTTGTAGCCCTGTTTTTGCATTTTGATCTTTTTTCTTGGGATAAAAGCTAAAAACAGGTTGTGTTAAAAAGCATCGACGAAATGAGAGGAGTTCTTAAAACTTAAGAATTTGCGAAAACCGGTAAAAAAATTATGTAAATATTAAAAAAATAGTAATTTTACAACCTGCTTAGTTATCTGAATTCTCCAATATTATAAAAAATCCTGTTTGAAATATCGTTAAGGGATATCTCCAACATTTACATATTACATAGATAAGTAGTTGATAGTATAGCTATAAATTTTTTCTTGTGGTTTCAGAGGTAAGCAAGGCCGGAGATTTTTATCTCTGGCCGTCTTTTTTTATGAAACAACCCATTGAAAAAAGGCTGATATACTGATGAAGTAATTTTTTTAACCTGTACTATTCAATTGCCAGGTTTAAAAAATCAATCAACGCTTTCATAGCCCTGAATGTTTTGGTCACTTCCTTCACTAAGTTTTTATTTTGTATTTCGGCATCTGTAAAGTTGCGTGTAACAATAAAGGATTTCTTTTTAATAAACTCAATGGCCGGGTTGTTTTCATCATAACCTTTAGGCGGCCTTGTTAAATTTTCACCCTGTATGCCTGCCGGAAAAGTTTTCTTAAAAGAATTACTACCCACTATGTTTTTCCATGTTTTAAAATCATAATCAATTTCCTGGCGTATGGCTGTAAGTATTGCCGGTTCAGGCATCCAGATACCGCCTGCGGCAAAACTTTTGCCCGGTTCGATATGTAAATAATATCCGGCGCCCAGTCCTTTTTTGCCGTCTTTATTAAAATAGGCGGCCATATTATTTTTGTAAGGGTCTTTATTCTTGCTGAAACGGACATCCCTGTTTATCCTGAATGTGCAATTCTTTGCTTCCAGGTTTCCAATGGGCTTATCAAATGTTGCAATGGCTTTTATCAATTGTTCAACCATTAATAAAAAATCGGCTTTTGCATTTTCATAATGGTTACGGTTTTTTTCAAACCAGGGCCTGTTATTATTCTTTTGCAGATCTTTTAAAAATTTAATAGTGGCAGCTTGTATCATAATATCATAATATTGCGGGCAGCGAATTTACTAAAATAAAAAAGGAATCAGCGGCAAGCCAATTCCTTTTTCTAAAAATGAGATCTCATTACTTGATACGTCCCCAGTTTTCACCGCTTTTAATGCGGTATAAAGTCATTTCACTTACTTTATACTTAGCAGCCAGTTGTTTGTATGTTAATTTTCTTTTGGGGTTATTGATAATGTCCTTTATAGTTTTAACCTGTGTGGCATTGAGTTTCAGTCCAACAGTTCTGTTAGCCTGCCTTTTTTTATAAGCAATTTTCTCCGGGCTGTTTTGCTGGTGAGCACTTACTGTTTCCAGTGTGGCCCATTTCAGGTTTTTATAATGATTGTCCTTCTTTTTATGATTAACATGAATTACATACTTATACTTTGGAGATGGTTTTTTGGAAAAATGTTTTGCCACTTCACGATGAATGTAAATGGTGCCGTTGCTGTTCTCTACATGCAGGTTCAATGTTCTGTAACCAGAAGTGAGGGAGCCGTTAAGCAATTTTCCGTCTTTAACTACATCTTCATTGTAACTGGCAGCCCTGCCATGTGATGATACTGCATATTTTTTCCGAAGTTGCTTATGGCCGTTAAATTGTATTTGTTTCCAGACTTCGCCGGGATTTTTTTTGATCATAATAAACTGTTTTAATCAGTTAATACAGTTATGAAAAAACTTTCCTGAGGTTAGGTTTAAAGGAGGCGCTAACAAATATAATATTTTTTTTAACTAACAGGTAGCATTTTTAAAAATTCTTCTTCGGAGATTACTTTGATGCTTTGAATCTTTTTTGCTTTCTCCAGCTTGCTGCCGGCGCTTTCGCCTACAACCAGGTAATTGAGTTTGCTGCTTACTGAACCCAGGAGCTTTCCTCCATTCTGCTCTACAAGTGCTTCAGCATCACTACGTTTTAACTGGGTGAGTGTGCCGGTAAATAAAAATGTTTGCCCGGTTAAATTGCCGCCGGTCACCAGGTCTTTCTTTTTATTTTTCAACTCAACGCCCAGCTCTTCAAGTTTCTGTAATAATTGCAGGTTATCAGGATTCTGGAAAAATGTATAGATCGTTTTGGCAACCTTCACACCTACATCATCTAATTGCATCAATTGCTCTTCGGTAAATTTTGCAAAATCTAAAAGATGCTCAACTGCGTGTGCAAGGGTTTTTGCCGTGGTTTCGCCTACGTAACGAATGCCCAATGCATAGATAATCCGGTTCAATGGCTGCTTCTTAGAACCTTCTATTGCCTGCTGCAGTTTGGTAATTGATTTTTCACCAAATCCATCCAGTTTGCCAATTTCATTATAAGGCAGATTGTAAACATCCGGAATGGATCTTAAAATTCCCATTTCATAAAACTTGCGAACATTGGCTTCGCCAAAACTACGGATGTCCATTGCATCTTTACTTACAAAGTGTATGATACCTTCTACGATTTGTGCAGGACAGGTAAGGCTTACGCAGCGCCAAACGGCTTCTCCTTCCGGCTTGTATAATGCACTTTTGCAAACAGGGCATTCTTTTGGAAACTCAATTTTCTTTTCACCACCTTTTCTTAATTCAGCAAATGATTTAACAATCTGCGGAATAACATCGCCGCTTCTTTCAATCAAAATAGTATCGCCCAGCATCAGGTCTTTTTCTTTGATATACTCTTCATTGTGGATAGAGATGCTGCCAACTGTAACGCCGCCAACCTGCACCGGTTCAATCTTTGCAACCGGTGTAACAGCGCCGGTACGGCCAACCTGGAACTCAACACCCTGCAATTTACTGGTTCCCTGGCGGGCTTTGAATTTAAAAGCAATGGCCCAGCGGGGATGATGCGATGTCATGCCCAGCCGGTCTTGCAGTTGCAGGTCATTCACTTTAATCACCATGCCATCAATTTCGTAACCGAGGTTGTCCCTTTCCTTTTCAAAATCATGCACATGTTTTATTACACCTTCAATGCCTTTAAAAATTTTCATTTCGCTCTTTGGGCTGCGAAAGCCGAGATCCCAAAGCATTTCAAGCATGCCGGAGTGGGTTGCCGGTTGTTCGTTGCTGGTTGTTCGTTGTGCGCCGGCAGTGTAACTAACATGATATAAAAATGCTTCCAGGTTTCGGCGGCTTACTTCAGCCGTGTCTTTGATCCTTAAAGAGCCGGCTGCTGCATTGCGGGGATTGGCAAGCGGCGGCAATCCTTCTTCCATCAATGCATCATTGTAAGCTTTAAAATTCTTTTTGTTCATCAATACCTCGCCACGTATCTCCACCTGTTCAATACCATAACTGCTGAATTTTGCAGAAAGCGGCACCGATTTAATCTGTTTTACATTTAATGTAATTTCATCACCAACTTCTCCATCGCCCCTTGTTACACCGCGGCTAAGCATATCATGATCATACACCAGCGAAATACTTGCTCCGTCAAACTTTGGTTCTACACAATATTCAATTGTATCAAGCCCTGATAATTCCCTGGCCTTACGGTCAAAATCCAGCAGGTCATCTGCATTATAAGAATTTTCCAGCGAAAGCATTGGCACAAGGTGCGATGTTTTAGGAAAGTCCTTTATCAAACCTTTTCCAACACGTTGTGTTGGAGAGTCAGCGGTTATTGCATCCGGATTTTCCTTCTCGAATTTTTCCAATAATTTATACAATGAGTCATATTCAGAATCGCTGATGAGGGGATCATTTTGAACATAGTACCGGTATTCGTGAAAACGCAGGCAGTTGCGAAGCGCTTCTGTTTTATTTGTAACCAGGTCAGTAATATCAGGCTTTTTTGCAGCAGATAGCCATTCGGACGTTTGTTGCTGTAATGCTTTTGTCTGATCGTTGTTGTACATAAAATAAAGATAGCGTATTCTGCTGCAAAGCAAAATGGGTGTTACATGAATGGCGTTTTCAGGAACGCTGTTTATTACGGGGGGCTATTTGTTTAAGGTGTTTTTGCAGCACCATTTTCAATTGCTTTTTTACAACATTGCCCATAGTGCTGCAGTTAGAAAAATAACTGGTATCGAAATGTTTATTCAGTTCTTCAGTAAGCATTTTTATTTTGTAGTATTCAGATATTTCATCCTTGATCATGATACCCAGCAGTTCCATTAGTTGTTTACCGCTGTTTAATACACGGTAGGCCATGGCGGTTCTTTCTTCTACCTGGTATTGCTCTATCACTTCGGGGCTTAGGGTTTTTAAAACCAGGTCCACAAACTCGTAATTCTCTTTGTAAAACTGCGGCAGGTACAGGTTTTTACGGCCCTCGTAACTCTGCTGGTCAAAATCAATGGCACGCAGGCGGTATTGATAATCTTCTATATCAGGAGTTATAGCCACCACAAAATTGTAGGCCCGCATATCGCCAAGCAATCTTGCAAAACAACGCTCATTGAATTTTACAAATTCTTTGGCGATGCGTATCTTGTTTGTTTCGGGCAGCGATAAATAATCTTCCAGGAAAACATCGCCGGGTATGCCGGCAATATGCTCTTCAACCAAAGTTCCTTTGTGTGATAAGAAGGTGATGCGGTTTGGGCTTAGCAGGTCTTCCAGTTCCAATCCATAAATACGTGAAGCATCTTCTGCCTTGATATAATAATGATCGTAATTGTCGTTAATGCGGTTGATGATACGGATGCGGAAAGGGACACTGTTGCCAAATTCACAAAAATCTATACGTTCCACATCTAAGTGTTTAATAAAACTGAGGTTGCCTTCTGTTTTTAAGGCAGCATAGGTTTTTATGAGGCCTTCTTTTAAAAACTCCATTTCCTTCAGGTCGTAAATGGCGGTTTCCCAATGGGTTAGTTTCCCTTTTTTATTTCTTAAGGCTGTAGTATGGCGGTAATTTAAGAGGTCTTTGTATGCAACAGGGAGTTTAATATCACGGCCATATTGATACAGGTATTTCTGCAGCCTGTCGCTCACGGGGAACAGGTCTTTTTTCATGAGCGGACGGTCGCTTTCGTTTTTTACTTTGGCGTTGATGATCTCGCTGAACTGCATGGTGTAAAGATATAGATGATTACACGGATTATGATAACACGAATTGGGCGAATTACACTAATTACACGAATTGACAGATCTTTCTTTTGGCTTATTTTTGAAAACTAAATATAACTGCCATGTTGCTCAAAAAACTGCCCAGCATTTTTATTTTTTACTTTTTACTTTTTACTTTTTGCTCTTGTAAGTTTCGCCAAAAGGCCGACCTCATTGTTCATCATGCAAAAATTTATACTGTTGATGAAAAATTTACTGTGGCAGAAGCAATGGTGATACGTGACGGAAAAATAATTGACATTGGAAAGAATGATGATATACTGAAGCAGTATGAATCTGATTCGGTGACAGATGCAAAAGGCAAAGCAATTTTCCCCGGCTTTAATGATGCACATGCACATTTTGCGGGTTATGGAGCAAGTTTACAAAAAGTAAACCTGGTTGATACAAAAAGCTGGGAAGAAGTGCTGGCAAGATGCAGCGAATTTGCAAAAGGGTTGCAACCGGGAGCCTGGTTAACCGGACGGGGCTGGGACCAGAATGACTGGGCTGTTAAGCAATTTCCGGATAACACAAAACTGAATGAACTCTTTCCCAACAGGCCGGTGTTGATAACAAGGATTGACGGTCATGCTGCTATGGCAAATCAAAAAGCATTGGAACTTGCCGGCGTAAAACCCGGCGATAAACTAACCGGAGGAGATATTGTTGTAAGCAATGGAAAACTTACGGGCCTTTTGGTAGATAATGCAGTTGACCTGGTTTCGGCAAAAGTGCCTGCGGCAGATGAAGCACAATCAAAAGCTGCTTTATTGCTTGCACAGGCAAACTGTTTTGCAGTGGGCCTTACATCGGTTCATGATTGCGGGCTTGATTTTAGAACAGTAGAACTGGTGGAAGCCATGCAAAAGGCAGGCGAGCTTAAGATGCGTATGAATATCATGCTGAGTGATGCCGCAGCAAATTATGACTACGCTTTTAAAAGAGGAAAGATTAAAACAGACTACCTGAATGTAAGCTCGTTTAAAGTTTATGCAGATGGGGCATTGGGCTCACGTGGCGCCAGTTTGCTGCAGCCTTATAGCGATAAGACTGACTGGAGCGGTTTTTTACTAAGTGCGCCGGAACATTTTGATTCAGTTGCCAGCATTATTCATGCAAAAGGATGGCAGATGTGTACACATGCTATTGGTGATAGTGGCAACCGCACCATTTTAAAGATCTACGCTAAATATTTAAAAGGCAGTAACGACCTGCGCTGGCGTATTGAACATGCACAGGTGGTTAATGAAAATGATTTTAAATTATTTGGGGAGAGCAGTATCATCCCATCGGTGCAGCCAACGCACGGAACATCTGATATGTACTGGGCCGGCGACAGGCTGGGGCCGGTAAGGGTAAAAGGTGCTTATGCTTACAAACAGCTATTAAACCAAAACGGCTGGATGCCGCTGGGTACCGATTTTCCGGTAGAAGATATCAGCCCGTTTAAAACATTTTTTGCTGCCGTTGTAAGGCAGGATGCGAAAGGGTTTCCTGCAGGTGGCTACCAGATGGAGAATGCTTTAACCCGTGAAGAAACTTTGAGAGGCATGACCATCTGGGCAGCAAAAGCAGGTTTTGAAGAAAAGCAAAAAGGAAGCCTGGAGAAAGGGAAATTTGCCGACTTTATTATTTTGGATACCGATCTGATGAGTTGTGAAACTGCGGACATTCTGAAGACAAAAGTGATTGCAACTTATAGCGGGGGTAAAAAAGTTTATGGAAAGTAAGGATTAAACAGAAGAGCTATTTAAAATAATTATTTACAGGACTGTGTATGACTTAAGTAAGGCGTAGGTATGCTTTAGACAGGGCGTACACAGTACGTAACCAGGGCGTAGGTACGGAGTAAAGCAGGCTTTACCATGAAGTTGGTACGGAGTAAAGGGGTTGTTACCATGCCGTTTGCCTGAATTAACCGTACTTACACATGCACGATGCCATGCTTTATGGCATACATCACCAGGCCTACCCTGGTCTTCAGTTTCAGTTTATCAAAAAGTGCATCCCGGTAGCCGTCGATGGTGCGTGGGCTTACATACATTTTATCGGCAATTTCTTTGTAGGTCATTTCGGTGCAGGTGTATTTTAAAAAAGTGGTTTCCCTTTCATTGAGGGGTACCAGGCTTTTAAGGTCATCGGTTTCATCATCCATTTTATTGATAGCGTGCATGAGTTTGCCGCTCACCAGGTCGCTGTAATAAAAACCTTTGTTCATGATGTGTTCAATGGCGGTTTTCAGTTCGGATGGTTCACTGTCTTTTAAGATATAGCCTTTGGCCCCGCATTTCAACATGCGGATGATGGAGGTTTCGTTATCGTACATACTCAGCGCCAGTACTTTTACATCGGGGTGGTTTTGTTTAAGCCAAAGGGTGGTTTCAAATCCGTCCATTTCGGGCATGTTGATGTCCATTAGAACGATGTGGGGTAGGTTGGAGGGATCTAATTTGGTAATAAATTCTTTACCATCATCAGCCTCAAACAATACGGTATTTCCCTGGCTTTCTACCATAGAAGCTAATCCCATACGCAGGAGGGAATGATCATCTACCAAAACAATGGATGGCATGAATGCTGTTTAGTAATTTCGGTATGAAAATAGTGTTTTTTAATAATAAAAGGGTGAAAACACGGTAGGAGGTAATTTATTTAAGTGTCATATTTATGCAATAAATTAATACTTCTTGTAAATCTGGAAAATGAATATTAATATAGCAGAATTATTAAACCCTAAAATAAAAATATGCCAGAAACTTTATCAGTTCAGTCAGGTTACATTCTTGAAAGCCCTGCAACCAGTTCGGAAAATGCACCCATAAAATTTGAAAAGTTCCCGGATGGTTCATTAAAACTGACTTGTGAAATCATTATTCCTAAAAATTCACAGGGGTTAAAATTCAATCCCACTGTTAAACCAAATGATCCTGATGCATGGGAATTTGGGGAAATAGAACTTCCCCTGAAGGAAAACATATCAACAGGGGGCAATCATAAGGTTTTCTTAACTGGTATTGGTGGTGAACTTAGTTTGAACATCAGGGCAAAACTTGCAGGAAAGAAAGTGTGGAGTTTGCCCAATAAAGTGTGGAGCATGCAATAAATTATTATTTTTATCCAGCGTCTGGCTTACGCCTGGAAAGATATAAGCCAATAAATTCTTCCCATTTAACCACCTGATCAAATGCTGAGGAGTAATTTTCTGAAGTGTAAAAAGGGTTGAGTATATCGTTGATACTGTTATAATTTCTTGGAAAGTAAATACACAGGCCCGATGTTTTCTGATCATCATAAACAGCACCATTCTGGTTAAAGATGTTTTTACCGATATAGGAAGAGCAGTCCTGGCTGATATATTTTTCAAGCTTGGTTTTAACCGCATAGAATTCAGGGATTTGTTGCATTTTTTCTGTAGAAATAAACTGATACAGGTCTATCATTGTTTTGCCTGTATTGGTATTAAACTCGTATGGATAACATAAACGGAGAGAATCGTCAATTTTTTCATCAAACTCGTCATCTTTGGCAAGATTTGCCATAAGCGTTTTTTTTATTTCCTGCAAAATCTCAACGTACTTCTTATAGGCATCTCCCAGTTTTATGGCAATAACGGCATATAACTGCAGGAGTGAAATATCGGCCGCAGATAGCCCTTGTGTGTTTTTAAAATCCTCAAGGATAGCCTGCGAGATCAATTCATGGCTGCTGTTCTTGTTTTTCCGGATTATGCCGATTAAATTCTTAAGGTTAAAGCCCGGCTTAGTGATGCCTGTCTGGGGTGCTATTAGGTAATCAGTAACGTCTTTAAATGCATATTGGGCATATACATTCTGCATTACGCAATTATTAAAAATAATAAAATCTACCTTGCCAAAACTGGCTGAAATTGCATAAGCGATGTCTTCATTGCTTGTGATCCGGATGTTGGATGTATTTCCGCCGCCGGCAGTTGAGTTTATTTGTGTAAGGCCAGTATCAGTTAATACGGTAGTGTTATAATCCACGTTTTGCGGTCTGACATCCTGGTTGAAGATCTTAATTAGATTATTTTCCCCCGTTATCAGGCTATTGCTGTTTATTTCATTGGGGAATGAGTAAATATTATGATAACTGAATTTGTTGTTTAAAAAATCAAGATTATCCTGTATCCCATTGTTTTCAGGAATTACCGGGTTCAGTGAAATATTTCTTCCGGCCAACCGGTAAAAATGTGATATGTTTTGGTTGTCGGGTAAATAGCTGAAAATACCAAAAGCCGATCCGTGCCCGAAGGTGAAGATAATAACCTTGTCGTGGGCGTATTTGTTTTTTACTGCTGTAAATAAAAAGGCAAGATTGTTTTTGTCCTGTATCTCAAAATTTTCCGGAAGATGGAAATCAACCAGGCTAAACCAATTGTTTTTGAGATGATTTACGTAAACAGTGTAACGTGCCGGCGTTTTTGTCCGGTCGAGAATAGTGTTTAAAACCACCACTTCCATATCTTCATCCGGCCTGGAATACTTTAAGTTGTAGAGAACCTGTTTATAGAACTTCTCATTGGTGAGATCAATATAATTTGATTCATTAGTATTAGATTTAGCATGAAATTCTGTGTGAACCAGGAAAAGCACCAGCCATTTATGATTAGACATATTAAATGTTTAGGGTTATTAATTTTTATGTTGGTTGCCACAGCTTCCGCACAGGATATTGCTTATAAAACTGTAATTGATCTAAACAGCTATAAAATATACGAAACCAATATACGGAAAATAACAGAAGATAAGTATGGATACAAATGGATTGCATCTCAGGAAAGTGCTTTGCGTTATGATGGCAGGCTAATTCACCGGCTCTCGCATGCTGACAATTTTGATAAATACCGGTTAGCCGGGGTGGATGTTTGGGATATTGAAGAGGATCAGCAATCGGGGGAGATGTATATACTTACTTCTTTTGGCGATATTGATGTATTGAATACCGCATCAGCCAGCCTAAAGTATCGTATAAAGCGCCCGGCGGGGCCCGATGATAACTGGTTCATGGATATCATCCTCACTCCAAACAGCATATGGGTAAATAGTTTTAACGGTTTATACCGGTATCAAAAGAATACCGGAAAATATCTGCCCGTATCAAATTATTTAAAGCACGGTCCGGGAGATGCGGTTTCAAAACGCATTTTTCTTGATGATCAAAATAATATCTGGGCTTTTGACAAAAACGCCGGTATTGAAATCTTTAATGCTGTTACTGGCAAAGTGATCAATACAGGCATTCGTAAAGGCAGGTTGCCTCAGGGTATCATTATTAATGATATTATACAGCTTTCCGGGTCTAAACTTATGATTGCCTCCAGCTTTGGTCTTTATACAATTGAATATACTGACTTGTATAACATTTCAATTGTTCCATTTTTAAAAGTGAACACAATGCTGCCTCAGGAATCTGTAGAGAGTTTAACACTTGCAGGCGACTATTTGTATTTTTCGGCAAAAACGATTTACAAGTATGATCTCAGGTCTGGGTTTTTAAATGCTTTTAATGACCGCAATGCTTTTTCAAGTAAAAACATGTTCCAGTCTGTACAGGCATTGTTTCATGACAGTAAGGAAATGCTTTGGGTTGGAGGGCGTGACGGGCTTGGATATTTTGACGCAGGTGTTTCAGGCATCTCAGGCTTTTATAAAGATCCGGAAAACAAAAATGCTTTGGAGCATGTATTCTATGTGGTTCCGGAAAATGGTGCATTCTATGCATCAACAATGAACGGGCTATACAAGGTCTTTCCGGACGGCAGCATTAATGCAGTAAAAAAAGAAGGATGGTTTAACTATCAGTTCAAAATCGATAAAAGCAGGAGCATAGTAAGTGAACGCAACAGGCTTTATGTTTTACAGAACGAAAGGCTCGAAAACATTGAAAATGTGTATCCCGAGTTTAAGCCTTATTGTAATTATTCGTTGAACAGCCACGTTTTATTTGGAGACTCAATTATCGTTTTAGGTACTGAAAACTTTATGGGCGTTTTGATCTGGAGCCTGAAACAAAAAAAAATCAGAAACATATTATCTCAACCCCAGGAAACGCAGCCCGCTAGCCTGGTTACAAATATTGTAAACACTGTTTTTAGCGACAGCAAAAATGAAGTTGTCATCCTGAATGATAAATCTATTTCCCGGTTAAATATCAGCACGCTTAAAACAGAAAACTACCAGTTAACAGATGCCGTAAGTAAAATGGCATTGGGCACCCTTTTTGATATTATTTCGCTGAATGATGACTACTGGATAGCAGTTTATGGAACAGGCATAGTGCGTACTGATAAAAATTTCAAGATAAAAAAGATATACTCAACATCCAATGGATTAAGTAACAATGGCGTTTACAAATTGCTTAAAACAAACGATACTACTATCTATATAACTACTAATAACGGGCTGAATGTTTTTAACACAAAAAAAGAAACCTTTTTTCATCGCAGTGTTTTAAACGGCCTCCATTCCAATACGTTTGAGGAGGCCTGTGGTTTTATAGACGAAAGCGGCAAAATTACGGCCGGCGGCGTAAAAGGGTTCTCTGTGATAAATCCTGCCCTGATACAAACCAATCATATACCTCCGGTGTTGTTTTTCAGCAAAGTTGATTTTGAATATCCGGAAAAGGTAATTGATAGCATTAACTTAAATATTCAGCAGCTTAATGTGCGCCATGATATTTTACAATTAACGGTATTCATATCCGGTATTAATTGGGGCAACCCGGCAGGCACATCTTTTTTATACAGGATACTTGAAAAAGGAAAAGACTGGATTAGCCTCAACGGACAAAATTTTATCACGCTTATAAACATGAGCCCCGGTACCTACCACCTGCAGGTAAAAGCTGCCAATGAAGATGGCGTATGGAGTGAACCCAAAGAACTTATCTTAGTGTTTGAGCCCAAGTGGTACCAAACCTGGTGGTTTTACTTATTAATAGGATTAGCAGTTGCCGCAATATTATACGCATTATACCGCTACCGTATCAGCCAGATAAAAAAGCAACACGAAATACGCAAAAACATAGCTACCGATCTGCATGATGACCTCGGCAGCACCCTCAACAGCGTAAAAGTGTTTACCAATCTGGCCATCAGCGGTGTAAAGCAGGAAGAAAGCCTGCAACAGGTAAAAGATAATTTAACGGAAGCCACCATGAGCCTGCGTGATATGATCTGGGTGCTGGATGATAGTTTGGATACAGTTGATGAACTGGTAACCCGGTTAAAACAATTTGCCATACCGGTAACAGGAGCCAGCAATATGGAGTTTGTAATAAATGCTGATAGTGAGGTGAATAACCGGCAACTTACCAAAGAAGAAAAGCGCAACCTGTTTTTAATATGCAAGGAAGTCATCAATAACAGCATCAAGTATTCCGGGGGTAATCAAATAGAGGTTGATATAAAGCCATCCGGAAAAAAAATACAGATAGCTATTGCCGATAACGGAAAAGGTTTTGATGAAGCTACCGTTAAAAAAGGCTATGGGCTTAAGAATATGCAATACAGGGCCGGGCAGATAAAATATAAAGTAAGATTAACGGCTGATCTTAACAAGGGTACACAAGTTTTTCTGTTGCCTGTATAGCGGTAGGCTGCGGCCTCATCAGGAAACATCCGGTACTGAAACTGAAACTGTTGCACCCTGCCCGGGTATTGAGTTTACAGAAAAATCTGCACCTATCAGCCTTGCCCTGCTTTTCATACTCTTTAAACCCATGCCGGTTTGCGTTGATGATTTAAGGTCGGCGGGATCAAATCCAATGCCATCATCGGTAATGCTGAGGGTGAACGATGCAGCTTCATATTTCAACCCCACTTCAATATTTTTTGCCCTTGCGTGTTTGATGGCATTGTTGATGCTTTCCTGCATCATACGGAAGACCACTATTTCTTTTTGTGGGTTCAGTTTAAAAGCGTTGCCGGTTATTTTAAGGGATGTTTTGAATTGCCCCGAGTTTTGCAGGATCTTCAGTTCATTATCTATCGCCTGCACCAAACCAAGTTCAGCTATTTTATTGCCATAGAGGCTTTGGCTCAGTTCCCGCAGATCGCCGATGGCCTTGCTTACCAGTTGTTTGGTATTAGTAAGTTTGGTTTGATTGGCGGCAGTTTCGGTGGCTGCAATGGCACCCAGGTTTAATTTTATCAGGCTGAGCACCTGCCCTAGATTATCATGTATTTCCTGGCTAACGGTTTGGAGGGTTTGGGACTGGATTTCGATTTGGGTTTGAAGGAGTTCCTGTTTAAATTGGGCCTGCATGAGCTGCTTTTCCCGGAGCAGCTTGTTTTTCTTTGTTGTAAAAAGATAAGCCAACAGTACCACAAAACAAACGAAGCCAATCAATACGATAGTGACCAGCAGGATCATCGTTGTCAGGTTTTCTTCTTCTGTATTCGGGAACATATTATGGCAATTGATATACAGGTGTAAAGAATGAAGATCATTTTATTGTTAATGGAGCCAAACAACCTGGCTGTCTGATCCCATCCTTTGCTTAAAAAAGTATCAAAAAAGAAAAGATAGGTAAATTCCCCGGCATTGAAAAACAGCAGACCTGTACAAATCCAGAACAGCGGATTTGCCAACAAGGTTGTATGTTCATCACTACGGAAAAGGTCTAACAGGCCCAGGCAACTGAAAATGAGCATACAGGTACTGCCCGCTTTTAGTGTGTTTGTGTTTAAGTTGTTAAAGCCCTGTATAAAAAATAAATTGATAATTGCCCATGCAGCCAGCAATCCTGTGAGCCAAAAAATAATTTTTTTGAATGCCGGTGTTAAGCAAAGGCTGCCAATGATAAAGCCATAAAAAACATATTCAAGCGGTATGGTGATATTGTACAGCCAGGTGTTGGGTTTATGTAAAACTCTCTGGTAAAAAAGCCCAAAAAACTCAACACAAACCATTAAGAACAAGAATGGCAAAAACCAGTGTATTGGCTTGTTTTTAAACTTAAAAAGCAAAAACGCACTTATTATAAGAGCGCCTGCCTCAAAGTAAAAATATAATGGTAACGAAGGCATGGTTAGTTGCAAACTTGTGGACAAAGGGCGCCATGATTGTAAACGTCCTCTACACGAATAAATGCCTTGTTTTTTAAAAAGCTATTATAATCGTCCATATTTCCGTCATTATTTTGATTTCTAACAGGTAGTGCAATTAAAGTAATCTGGTTTGGGTCCTTCATTCTGGTACAGGTAATTATTTTTCCATATACCCCAAAGTAAAGTTTTATGCCATTCCAAGCACCCCCACTTCCTTCAATTGCAGTTTTCAGTTGAGAGATATGTTCTCTGCTTAGATGCATTCTCAGGGAATATTTTTCTTCTTTATAAGTCTCTACATATCGAAATGAATTTTGTAGTATTTTCTCCGATGTTTTTCCCATAATATGGGTATAATCAATTATGGATTTAGATGTTGTATTTTTGCGTGTACTTATGTGGATTTTGTTTTCTTGTGTCTTTATTTCAGTAGCGGCAGCTAAGCATGAATTAAACCGGCTATATTCCGGGCTACAATTTTCAGAACCGCTTATATTAAACATTATTTGATCAAGATCCTTTTGTTGATTATTGTCAATTTTTAATCTATTATTTACTAAAAATATCCAGATCCCATCAGCATTATTGACTGCTTTAAGATAAAGGCTAAAAAAATTGATATAAGTTTTTGGCAAATAAATCCATTCCGGATGTTTATTTCTTTTTGCAGGATCACCATGAATAAAAACATCTTTATAATTTTGTTTGTAACGCTCAAATTCCTCATTTGATATTGGTGTTCCAGCACAAAGTTGACAATTTTGGCTTTTTGTTGTAATTGGTAAGATAATAATCAATGCAGGTAAAACAATTAATGTGATTGTTTTTTTAACTGATAGTTTCATGTAATTTTATTTAAGATTAATGATTTATAAATTTCTTAAACCTTCTTTACAAAAACAATAGCTTTTACACCTTTAGCGTACCGTTTTTTCACCCGGAATATTGGTGGCCTTTAAACGAATTATTTATTTCTTCCTCCCCTTCTTCTCCTTCACAAACAACCCCGCCGTGTACTTATCGTACAATTCAAATAAAAACTCTATTCTTTTGGTTTCGTTTATTAAGGGCTGGGGGCGGTAGCAATGGTCAACCGCTTTATTTAACTGCTGGTGGTCTTTAACAATACCGCAATGAATTGCTCATTTCAATTGCCTGCCGCTTTTCTTTATTGCTTTTGCATTTAAGCTGTTTACAATCTTTTTACCGGTTTTGGCTTCTATGGCTTTACGGGTGTTGCCGGCAATGGTGCCGCCTTCCCTTGCCACTTTTTTATTTGCTGCAATATCTTTTGGTTTTTTTTGTTTGCTTATTTCGGTAGTGCTGGCCTCGGCAAGCATGTTTAAAACCAGCTCCAGGTTGGTCATATTATCACGCAGGTTTTCTTTTTTAAGGCCTTTGTGTTTTTTATATTCTTTTACTGTTTTACCGCTCCATGCTTTGGTAATGATATCGGTAAGCGTGGCATACTCCTGTCCTTTTTTTACGCCCCGGTTTTCCCATTCATCGGTTAAGTCTTTTCTTACCTCAATGCTTTTTAACCGCTGGTTTATCCATTCTTTGCTATAGCCCAGGTTTAAATAATTTTCCATAGCCCGGTCAATACTTTTTTCGGGGTCCTGTGTTTCTTCTATACGTTCGTAACCGGTTTTGGCCAGCCACTGTTTAAAAGGTTCGGCTTTGGGCGAGGGGATGGATTGAATAAGGCGCAATAACTGCTCTGTGCTGGCAACATCGGTATTATAAAATTTGCCATCTTCCGACTGCATTTTCAGTTGTCCCAGATTATGGGACAACTCACTTCCCTCTGCCTTTAGTTTTGTTTTAAGGGCATTCCAGTATTTTCTTGCACGGGTGCTGCCGGTTAATACTTCTATTACATCCACAATACTGAAGTACCACATTTCTTCCTCCTCATTATAATGCGTACGCACTTTTTTATCTTCAAATAATTTTATGCTGCTCATCAGGTTAATTATTTTTTTTGCTTTTTGCTCTTCTTCTCCTTCACAAACAACCCCGCCGTGTACTTATCGTACAGCTCAAATAAATACTCAATGCGCTTTGTTTCGTTGATAAAGGGTTGGGGGCGGTAGCAAAGGTCAACGGCTTTATCCAACTGCTGGTGTGCTTTTACTAATGCCGGTGGCATGCTGTTAGGATCGTACAGATCGGCGAGAGAGGCGCCGGGTTGGTTCAGGCCGCCTGCAGCGTCCCGACCCGGGTACATAAACTGCGCCCTGGCATCCAGCACAGCCTGTGCTGCTTTTTCTACCGCTTCTTTTTGCTTATCAGTTGGGTTTTCGGGCCAGGGGAAGTTGTTGTAAACGATGGAATTTGAATATCGGAAATCACTCTTCATTCGTCCACAAGTAGTTTTAACCCATGCCATGTGCATTGTAGAATTTAGTATGCCGAAATGAAAGAATGTAGCGTTGGAGATTATGTAACAAGTATTATTAGGAATGAAATCTGAATTAAAATAGCTTATAGGTATATATTTTCTATTTTCTGAAGAGGTTTCTGGTATCGCTAGAAATCTTTCTGGATTATTTAAACTGCTAAATAAATAAGGAGTAGCTGCTAAATTATTAGTACTTTTTGCTGTTGCTTTTAACCTGTCCTTTTTTACTAATTCAAGCCTTGTAAGTACATGACTCATATTTCTTAATTCACTTGGGGTTACATTTTTAAACCACAAACAATATCTTATATCGCCATTGACTATTGAATTTCCACCAAGGAATCGCTTAAAATATTTTTTAGAATCAGGCTCGTTTTTTACAAAATCATCCATTTCGTCTTTAGAAAATATAAGGTGTCCATAATCCAATGCTAAATTTCCCTTTTCCATTGTCGGCGCACTACGAGAAATAGGGCTAGATTTTCTTTTGATAAAAGCGTTCTTGGAATCGACCAAGTATGGGTTAATATTTTTTGCTTTTATTTCATGAGCTTCACCTTTTATATCTTCATATTCAAATAGTCTTTTTGGCGTTTTCTCTTTTTTCGCAAAACCGATTATTACGCAATAGACTGCCGCATTTCCTTTCGCTTCATTACTCCATTTAAAAGTACGATGAGCAAAGTTTATCTTAATGTTATTTTTATTGATGAGTTCATTCCATAGTATTCCAACTTGTTCACCTTGTGAAATTGAGTTGGTTGAAACGAATGCAACTTGTGTTTGGTTTTCTTGTATGTACTCGGCCGCAAGCTTATACCAGCCTGTTACATAGTCTAAAATACCAGAGCCATCAACATTACGGTAAAGCATTTTTATATCATTGCGCTGTTGTTCTGTCATTAATTTAGAACCAATAAACGGCGGATTACCCAGTATATAGTCAAAGTGCGTTGCAGGTTTTTCTTTTTCAAATTCATCTACAACCCTATAGGTTTCTACTTTTAATTTTACATTACCGTATGGAATTTCGGGCTCTTTTATTACCGACCGTACAACTATATCTGCATGTTTCGCCTCAATAGTAATAGTATTATCATTGTTAAGGAGGCTTTGCCAGTCAATTCGCAATGCATTACCCTGAATAATGGTTGAGCTTTTTATTAAAGGTATCCGGGAAAGCCTTTTTCCTGTATCAACTCCAAAATCCATATTCATTTGATGATCGATAAGCCACATTGCTACTTGTGCTATCTGCGCCGGAAACTCTTCATACTCTATTCCAAAATATTTATCAACATTTACTTTTGCAAACAATGAAATATCCAAAAACTCCATCCCGTAAATCTTCAGGTTTAAATCCTGAAGCTGCAGAATAATTTTTGTTTCCAGCTTTCGTATTTCCCGATAGGTAATGATTAAAAAATTACCACTTCCACAAGCAGGGTCTAAAAAACGAAGGGAGGCAATTTTTTCATGTAAGGCTGTAAGTGCTGGTATACTGTTTTTATCCTTTTCAAATTCGGCCCACAGCTCGTCTAAAAAAAGGGGCTTTATGAGTTTAAGTATATTTTTTTCGCTGGTGTAATGGGCGCCCAGGTTGCGGCGCTCTTTGGGGTTCATAATACTCTGGAACATGCTGCCAAAAATGGCGGGGCTTATGCGGCTCCAGTCCATATAGCAGCAGTGCAGCAGGGCCTGGCGCATGGCGCTGTCGAAACTGGCGGTGGGTAATGCTTCTTCAAACAGCTTACCGTTTACATAAGGGAAGGCGGCCAGTTGTTCATCCAGATTGGTAAAGCGTTTTTCGTTTGGCGTGTTCAATACCTGGAAGAGTTCCTGCAGGCGGGCAGCAAGGTCGCTGCCATCGGCAGCAGTACGCTGCTCAATATAATCCTGAAACTGCTGCTTGTTAAAAATAGTAGTGTCCTCGGCAAACAGGCAAAACAAAATGCGTACTAAATAAATTTCCAGTGCATGGCCGCTGTAGCCGATCTCTTCCAGCCGGTCGTGCAGTTTGCCCATGCGCAGGGCGGCATCTATATTGGCAGGGTCCTGCTCTTTATAAATTTTCTTTTGGTAGCCGCTTATAAAACCAAACAGGCCCACATGCTTTACAAAATCGGCCAGTAAAAATTCATGCGTGGTTTGTTCTTCGGTGTCGTACAGTTTAAAGGTATTAAAGTCGCACACCAGAATATATTTGGGCAGCTCATGCTCCGGCAGTTTTTGTGCATATTCTTTTGCCTGTGCAAATGCTTTGGTAAGGTCTTTACCCAGGCTTTTCATCTCCACCAGTATCACACCTTTCCACAGCAGGTCAATATACCCGTCGGCATCGTTTAGTTTTTTAACCTTATGCTCAAAAGTGCCCACCTTTTTACGGCTTACATCAAACACATTGAAGAAGGCATCCAGAAAGGGTTTTGCATCTGCCCCTTCCCGCTGTGTATGCTGCCACTCTTTGCTAAAGGTGGTTGCACGTGCTTTTATTTCGTTCCAGCTTAAGGGCATGGGTTGTTGTTGATGAAACAACAAATTAGGGAATATATGGGAGATGGCAAGGAGGGAGGGGATACCGTGATTTAACGGGAGTAAAAAGGGGTTTAATACGGTTGCGGGGGGGTGGGGGTTTAGGAATATTTGTGGGAGAATTATTTATCTAAAAAAACAGCTTATGAAAAAGATTATTGTACTGTGTTGCTTTTTATTTGTTAAGGCAACAGGTTTATATGCTCAATTAGAGGCATCTTTCAAAAATGATACGATTGTGATTTCCAGAAATGCAGAGAATGGCACGATTCTTCACCTGCCGGTTGATATTACAGGGTTAAATGCTCCTGGTGGCATAGCAAACACAATTACATTCACAGTTAATACTGCGGCTAGTACTATGCCTGCAAATGGTTACTCGTTTTCACCATTTGCCATTACGGTTGTTAGCGGTGTTACACAAGTTGAGTGTCCTGTTACTATTAACCGGGGAAAAAATGCCGGGGGAACAGCTTTGTTTTTAGCTGTTCAAATGTCGTATACAAATTCAACAGGGCAAACAAAGAATATAGTAATTAAAGTGATAGCAGAAGAAGAAAAGAAGCCACAGGCAAGTGATAATGATGATGACAAAGGCAAGTCAGGAAGAATAAAAGACCCCTACAATTACTTTAAAGCAGAAGTTGTACAATACACGGACATTGCGGGCATCAAAAATGACAAGCCCAATGGGCTGCTTCAGTTTCAGGGGATTATAAAAGTTCCACTGAATCATCATAAAACAATTACAAAAGGCGGGTGGTTTTACCAGGGCATGAGGGCAGTTTTATTTGATGTATTGCTCAACAGAATAGATAAATCAAAAGAAGAGGTTGATTATAACTATACCGCTTACCTATATCAAAACGATACCGCAAAAAAGGCCCCCCGGCCATGGCTTGCCACCACCGATATCTGGCGGTTTTCTAATCTCCACGTGGGTGCCCGTTTGGTGCCATTCACTATTGGTAAAGGTGATTTCAGGGTGCAACTTCAGACGGGTGTGAAGTTGATTAAGAATCAGCCTTATTCAGAAGATACAATAAGGTCTGGTATTGATTCAGGCAAGGTCAAAGCCGACTTTAGATCCGTTTATTCTTTTGCAAAGTATATAGAGCTTTATTTTAAATATTATAATGCCAAAGAAAAAGTTGAAATATCGCTTAATACCGGATTTATGTGGCTAAAGCTACTCGATTCATATTATGAGCAGGTTGACATATATCAGCAAGATCCATTTCAAAAGGCTGTTGCTCTTTCTACCGTAAATGATACCAAACGCAGTAAGCCCATGTACTTCATATCCGTCAGAGGGGGGAAAGGCCTTGGGAAAGAAGATGCAGTATCCGCATTTATAAGGCTTAATTACACATTACAATCCGGTACCTATCTCAGGCCTCTTACAACAATAATAGACGGCCGCCCTATAGCATTTGAGAAGAAGAGCTTTTATAATAATTTCTTCCAGGTACACTTTGGTACCACTTTCGATCTTGATAAGATTTTTTCAAAAAAGGAGGAAGAAAAGAAAAAGGGTGACGGCCCTATCAGTAATTCAGTACAATAGTTTCACAAAAATCTAACAGTAAAACTTTTTTTAAAATCAATATTATGGGAATATTAAGGATCAAAGGAACAATTGATATTGCTCAGTTCTGGCCAATCGGCTCAGCCGATGCAGATACCACCAAAATTAAACTTATAGTAAGTGAAAATTCATTTGAGTATAAGAAAGAAGGAGATACCAAGTTTATGCCTGTTTCGATTTTCTGGGATGCAATTTCCAGGGGACAGGTTTCGAAATCAGTTGTAACAACCAGTAAAAAGACAGGGGATAAAACCATTACCGTGCGGTTGCAGGGAGTAGATACACCTGAACTCCATTATCATGCGGCACCGTTAAGCAAAAGTGGAGATGCAACGGAAGAAAAAAGAAAAGCATTTAATGAGATCAATAAGGACAGGAGACAATGTTTTGCTGAGTCGGCAACCGTAGCCCTTGCCAAACATCTAAAACAGTTTGCAGATGCTGCAGGTCTTATAAAGGCGGTATTTGAAACAAATGTAGGTGAGCCAGCAGACTCTGTTGATACCTATGGCCGCTTTGTAGGCAACATAAGCATAAACGGGGCTCAGGATATTAATCTATGGCTGATTGAGAACGGGTGGGGGCACCCTGGATTTTATACCTCTATGACAAAAGAAGAAATTGAGACTATAATGGATGCCTGGGAAAAAGGAAAAAAGAAATCCAACCGCCCCGGAAGTGCAGTTTTGAAAAACGCAAATAAGTTTGATTTTAACCTGATGTACCGTAAACCTAAAAAGGGTGTGGAAATACCTTTTACCATGGGTGAAGATGCTGGTGAGGTATTAATGCCCAAAATATACCGCCGCCAGGTTTCCTGGCTGGTTTCAAAAAAAGCAAAAGTGATTTCATCTGCTACTTCTTTTCAGTCATACCTCAAAAAGAAGCCGGACCAACTCGTTTTGTTAAAGGATTTTCTGGATAACGACCTTAACTCTGCAACGGTATTGAACCTGAACGAGTTTATTTCTCCTGAAAATTTTGTTCTTAAAAGTCCTGAAGATTTTGTTTTTAAAGAGAAGCCCGGAACGCTTGTAAATGGTTCAGGAAAAAAAATAGCTGAATGGAAGTAGCTTTTTAGCTGGGCTAACCAGGTATGGTAATCAACAGTCATCTTGCCCCTTTAAAGCAGATATTGGCAATGTGAACCGGTAGTTTAAAAAACACAATACTGGTACTTGTAATGTTTGAATAATAGTAGTAAGTTAGCATCCTGTTCCTGCATGTAAAAAATCTGCTCAGCATTTTACAACCCTGTTCTAAACCTGTAAAATCTTTTTTTATGGCAGATACTACACCTACAACCAATAACCAGATAAACTTCTGGGGTAAACTGTCAGCAGGCCTGCTGCTGATATTTTTTACGGCCGCAGCCATTTATATGCTGATGGCATACTGGCCCAATAAAATGCCGCCCATTAAAGATGGTGATGACGGCGCCTGGTACACCAACACTTGTTTTAAGGTAACATTGATTGACAAGGCCGATACTGCCTTGTTGCAAAAAAGCAAAATGATACAGGGCAATATAGACTCGGTACAGAACAGGATAAAAACTGACAGTACACTGAAAAAGGATTCTGCTTTATTAAAAAAACTTACTGATTCTTTAAATAACCTAAAGGCAAGCAAGGAAAATATTGCAAAAATAAACCCGGCAATTGATGAGGATAAAAAAATACACCTGAACACCATACTGCTGATACTGGTGGCGCTCATGGGCTTTTTGGGCAACATGGTACATATTGCCAGTTCGTTTACCAGCTATGTTGGCAACGGAACATTTTTACGTAACTGGGTGCTTTGGTATTTTGTAAAACCCTTTACTGCCGCCGGTTTAGCCATTATCATCTATTTTATCATCCGTGCCGGATTTTTGAGCTACGGTGCCGGGGCAGGCGGCATTAGTTTATATGGCATCATGGCCCTTTCGGCACTGGCAGGCCTGTTTACCGACAGCGCCACGCTTAAACTAAAAGAAGTGTTTGAAGTGATATTTAAACCCAGGGACGACAGGTCGGGCAAATTACAGGGCGATGCCTTGACCATTTCAACTATATCGCCAGACCCGTTGATTGCAGGTACAGAAAATACCGTGGTGATCACCGGTAAAAATTTAAATGCAGCAGGATTAAAAATTACGATTGATGGTAATGCTGTAACACCGGTAACAAATACCAGCGAAAAGCTTGAAATTAAATACAGCCCGGCTGCAGGAGCTGCCAAGGCGGTACTTGTTTTTGCAGATAAGTCAGGCAATGTTTTATCTAACAAAGAAGTTACTGTAAAACCATAAACCAACGCCCCACAATACGAATTAAATGAAAAAAGACAAACACCAAAGCATTAACCGGCAGGCTGCAAAAATTGCCATGCTTAAAAAAAGCAGTGCAGCCGCTGCAAAGCCGGCAAAACCTAAAAAGCCAAAAGCTGCGGCTGCGGCAGGTGTGGCACCCGAAGCCATTGCCATCCAGGTTGCGAACCTGGTGGTTGAGTTTCATGACGTGGACGCTGGCCTGAGCGATTTTACGGCAACACATAACGGGGCAGATCAAACCATTCACGAAAGCGGCACCATCAGCTTTAAAAATGTTAAGACAAATGATACCATAACAATAAAGGGCGACAGCGCAGGCAGCACCATTGTAAATATCAACGGTGTGCAGGCAGTGCCCATGCAAATGAGTTTTGATGCAGGCCAGCATATTGGCGGCCTGTTTCTTATTACATCATAAATCCGCACGGTAATGAAAACCATCAAAAGGCGATTATTGATATTGATTTTAATGCTGGCTGTAAAAAATTCTTTTGCCCAGGTAACGCCTGCAACAAATTTTTTATTTGCAGCAGATTCGGTAAAAAGCGGAGCGGCCAAAGATATACTAACCAGCTTTTTTCAGCTCGGATTAAGCAGCCTGCTGGGGCCCGATAAGGAGTTGTCTATAAACTCCAACCCCTTTGCTGTGATGCTGAAACGGAACCCCGCCCTGAGCCTGGATAAAAATTATAAAAAATACAAGCCGCTTCGCCGGCTTAATTTCCGGCTGGGTGTACGGTTCGATTCTTCTTTCGGCTTCAACGGGTTTTCATCCGGCCTGCAGTATTCACTGATTGATCAAACGGATGCCACTACCTCGGATTATATATTTCACCGGTTGAGAACAGATGAGCTTAATAAGGAAAGGGATGTTTTGTTATCGGCATTAAATGATTACCTGGTAAATGAAGTACCGGCAGCCGATAAGCCGGCTTTTGCCAGCAATGTAAATAAAGTGTTGCAGGATGTGCCTTTCAATAAGCTGGATGCAGGGTTTCAGAAGATAGTGAAACAACTGGCCGCAGAAAAAAACCTGGGTAAAGTAAATGATGTTTTTGCAAACCGGGGCGACTCCAGCTTTAAACAGATTGATGCAGCGAAATACACGGCACTGAAAAACAAAATAAAAAACAACCTGCTGTGGACGATCGGCATCAGCGATTCGACCTATAAAGATAAATTCCAGTTCAGCAATGTGGCCATTGTTTCAAAACTAACCAAAGGCATTTTTGATGCCGACCCGGGAGATAATAACCTGGAAGTAAATATGATGGCGGCTTATACTTTCAGTAACGACACCATGAGGCAGGGCAGAAATTTAAAGCGTGAAATTTTTACGGTTGAATCGGGCATTAACTGGATCATCCGTGATAAAAGAACGGACAGGCCTTTTTGCGAAATGAAGTTCAGCGGAAGCTACTATCACAATTTTGCAAATGTATATGCAAGCGAAAACAGGGACAGTTTAACCATCAATGGCACTCTCCGTATCCGTGTGCTGGAAGATATCTGGATACCGCTTGAGATCAAATACGCTCCAAAAACGGGGAATATTTTCGGGTTCTTAAATATAAGGGCAAACTTTACAGGCCTTAATAAACTGTTGAAGGGGCCTTCCTGAATAAAAAGAGAATATGTACTATAAATAATTTATCAGCGGCCTGAAGGCCGCTTTTTTTGTGAATTAAAGCAGCTATTAATTTTTTAAGTCAAAAATTTTACTGAAAATCAATCTGTTATAAACACCCTTCAAAAAATACTTTCTGTTTTCTTTGGAACTTAACCCTGTTTGCTGTTACCTTCGCCGTCCAAATTAAAAACCGCAGGGATGGCTGCGGATAATGCCGGAAGGCGAAACTTAAAAAAAACAAAATGAGCAAATTACATTTCACTACAAAACATGCGAACACGGCTACCGTAAAGCACAACTGGTACGTTGTGGATGGTACTAATCAAACCGTAGGTCGTATGTGTGCCCGTATTGCGGCTGTTCTTCGTGGAAAGAACAAAGCATACTACACTCCCCATGTTGATTGCGGAGATTTCATCATTGTTACCAATTGCGAAAAGGTAAAACTTACCGGTAATAAAATGGATGAAAAAGTATATGACAACTTCAGTGGTTATCCTGGTGGCCGTAAAGAAGAGATTGCCAAAGATCTTTTAAAACGCAGGCCGGAAGTGATTATCGAAAGGGCCGTTAAAGGTATGTTGCCTAAAAACCGTTTAGGCCGCCAGATGTACAAAAAATTATTTGTTTACCAGGGTGCTGAGCATCCACACGGTGCACAACAACCGAAAGAACTTAAATTTTAACCCTTCGACTTCGCTCAGGATCAACAAAAATTAAAAAAACTCCCGATAGCAATCGGGACCAAATAAAATAAAATGGAAAAACAAACAAACGCAGTCGGCCGCAGAAAAGAAGCTGTTACCCGTATCTTCCTTAGTAAAGGAGACGGTAAGATAACAGTGAACGGCAAAGACTACAAAACCTATTTCCCGCTGGTTTATTTACAAAACCAGGTAGAAGCGCCTTTAAAAACTGTTGAGAGTGCCGATAAATTTGATGTGGTAGTTAATGCTACCGGTGGTGGTGTAAAAGGACAGGCAGAAGCAGCCAAACTGGGTATTGCCCGTGCTTTGGTTGAAGTAAGCGCTGATTACCGCCCGGCTTTAAAAGCTGCCGGTTTATTAAAGCGTGACCCACGTTCGGTTGAACGTAAAAAACCAGGACGTAAGAAAGCAAGAAGAAGCTTCCAGTTCAGTAAACGTTAATAAATTGGTTGAAAATTGAAAGTTGATAGTTGAAAAAGCTAACAACTTTCAACCTTCAGCCTTCAACTTTCAATACATAACATTTTTAATAATAAACAATGGAAAATACTTCCTTACAACAGCAACTTTTAGAAGCAGGTGTACACTTTGGGCATTTAAAGAAAAAGTGGAACCCTAAGATGCTGCCTTACATCTTTGCTGAAAAGAAAGGCATTCACATCATTGACCTGAACAAAACCGTAGAAGGTTTGCAGGAAAGCGCTGCTGCTTTAAAAGCAATTGCACGCAGTGGTAAAAAGATCATGTTTGTGGCTACTAAAAAACAGGCTAAAGAAATTGTTAGCGACTGTGCACAACGTGTAAACATGCCGTTTGTAACCGAGCGTTGGCTGGGTGGTATGTTAACCAACTTCAACACTGTTCGTAAAAGCGTTAAGAAAATGCAGAGCATTGAAAAAATGCTGGCTGATGGCAGCGCTGAAAGCTTAACCAAAAAAGAGCGTTTGACTTTAAGCCGCGATAAAGAAAAAATGGAAAAAGTACTGGGTGGTATCGCACAGATAAGCCGTGTACCTGCCGCTTTGTTTATGGTTGATATAGGCCACGAGCACATTGCACTTGCCGAAGCAAGAAAACTGGGCATCAACACTTTTGGTATGGTTGATACCAACTGCGATCCTAATAAAGTTGATTTTGCTATTCCTGCAAATGATGATGCTACCAAATCAATCGCAATCGTGGTTAATTATTTAACTGCTGCTATTGCAGAAGGTTTGCAGGAGCGCCAGGCTAATAAAGACGAGGAAGATAACAGCGATACAGAAGAAAGTGCCGAAGCCAAAGCAGCCCGCTTTGAGTCGAAAGAAGACGGAGGAGACGACAGGAACAAGCGTGGTGGCGGCAGAGGAGTAGCTTCTCAACCAAAGCGCAGGGTTGCAGGTCCGGGCCAGGGTGGAAGAAAGCCGGCGGGCAAATAAAAAATGAAAAGGCAAAATTCAAAAGTCAAAAATGTGCTTTTGAAGGCCCCTTCTTTTTTAATTTTTAATTTTTAATTTTTAATTCACATGAGTGTTACAATAACAGCAGCAGACATAAATAAATTACGCCAGACAACAGGTGCCGGTATGTTAGATTGCCGCAAAGCATTAACAGAAAGCAATGGCGATTTTGAAGCAGCCATTGACTGGTTGCGTAAACAAGGCCAGAAGGTTGCCGCCAAGCGCAGCGACCGTGAAGCC
Organism: Ferruginibacter sp.; assembly: GCA_016786725.1. GTDB lineage: Bacteria > Bacteroidota > Bacteroidia > Chitinophagales > Chitinophagaceae > Ferruginibacter. The sequence continues at coordinate 73,905 of JAEUVU010000007.1, forward strand.
AAAGAAGGTGTGGTAATTGCACAAACAACAGCCGACGGCAAAAGCGGTATCGTTCTTTGCATCAGCTGCGAAACCGATTTCGTAAGCAAGAATGCTGAGTTTGTTGCCTTTGCACAATCTATTGCAGATGCGGCAATCGCCAACAATGTAAAAACAGTTGAAGAGTTAAATGCTGTAAGCATCAATGGCTCTACAGTTGAACAAATGATCAACGATAAACTGGCAGCAATCGGCGAAAAGATCGCTATCTCTAAATTTGAAAGAGTAGATGCCCCTTATGTTGCTTCTTACATTCACGGTGCCAACCGTATGGGTGTGTTGGTAAGCATGACCAAAGAAGCTGCTGAAGCCGGTAAAGATGTTGCGATGCAGATTGCAGCGATGAACCCGCTGGCAGTTGACGAAACCTCTATCAGCCAGGAAACAAAAGACAGGGAAAAAGCCATTGCTATTGACATGATCAAAGCAGAAGGCAAACCTGCTGAAATGGCCGAGAAGATCGCCGAAGGCAAAATGAACAAATTCTTTAAAGACAATACGTTGATGGCACAGGCTTTTGTAAAAGATAACAGCAAATCTGTTGCTGATTACCTGAAAGGCGTTGATGCCGACCTGAAGGTTACTGATTTTAAGCGGGTGGCTTTGGGTTAAGATGATTTGATGTCATTGGAAAAAGGGAATCCGCGGATTCCCTTTTTCATTTTACTTTACTTAAAATTTGCTCACCGTTCATGTTGATACATAGCGCACTGTTTCTTATTAGTATTGTTATACCGGTTGTATCGCTGTTTTTCCGGCCTGTATTAACTAAGGAAATTTTGAGAGACCTGCGGTTTTTACGGATACTTCACTATGTAATCCTGGCGATTTTGGGTTTTTCGATCTACTTATCCGGCAAAGGCATTCAGTTAAATTTTTTTCAGCAACATCAACTGCTTGTTTTTCTTTTGTACATTATAGCCTTGATTTATGCAGCAGTGTTTGCAATTGTTACAAACAATATAGCCGATATAGAAACAGATAAAATTTCAAATACAACAAGGCCGCTTGTAAAAGGAACTGTAAATTCTACAATATATTTATCAGCAGGCATTTTTTGCCTGATTTATTCTCTTGCTGTTTCATATGTAATAAACAGCTTAGTGTTTTTCTGTATTCTGCTGATCAGCGCTGTGTATTTTGTTTATTCCTGCAAACCATTTCGCTTAAAAAGAATTCCGGTAATAGCTAAACTACTGATCGGTTTCAACTCACTGGCAGTTGCCGTTTGCGGCTTTGTACTTGCCGGGGGCAGGCTCAATGATTTTCCTGTTATATGGGCTGTGTTCATTACAGTGCCTCTGGCTCTTGCGGCAAATTTCATAGACCTGAAAGACACAGCGGGAGATAGCAAAACAGGAATAAAAACACTTCCTGTTATTTTTGGAGAAAGAAAAGCAATTCATTTCATTGCTTTTTTTACAGCCTGCACCTACGTGATGGCAGCGGCGATTATTGATCTTTTGTGGGTATATCCTTTGTGTGGCATCATGGCGTTTCTGCATATTGCTTTGCTTTATAGGGAGCCCTTTAACGAAAAGCCGGTTTTCCTTATTTATATTTCGGCCTTGTTTGGATTAAACATAATATTGCTGTTCAATAAATATTTAAGTTAAATGCAGGCGGGCAGGTTTATACCACCACTATATTTTTTTAAAAACTTTTGTATAATAGCAATCATTTCGATCTGTAACATTTCCTTCAACTACAGAAAGGTAACAGGCGATAAGGAATTGATCAGGCTTGCGCAACAGAAGGGTGTAAGTTTTTTAATAAAAATCCAGCGGCATAATGGGGCTATTTGCGATACTATAAACCCGCTTTTTGATACCTGGGAGACTATACTTGCTGCAACTGCTATCTACAGGTCAGACACTGGTGAAAAAAACAGCGGGCCTGTAAAAAAGGCACTTGCTTTTTTGAAGAACAGTGAGAATAACAAAGGGCTTATCTGCCACAACCAAAAATGTAAAAAAGCTTATTGCCTCGAAACCACTTCTGTTTATTTTAACCTGTTGCAACTTACAGGTAAAGATGAAAAGATAACCTCCGCATTAAAAACAATCGCTTCGCTTCAAAAGCAGTCCGGAGAATGGGAGATTGGTAATCCTGACGTAACCGTTCAGAAAGCTTTTCCTTCTGTAACAGCATTTGTATTAAATACCCTGCAAAATAAAAAGGCAGAACCTTTGTATAAAAAGAATGCCATTGACTGGCTTTTGCAAAAGCAAACAGCACAGGGAGATTGGGGAGCCGCCTGGGAATACTACGGATGCCCGGCGTATGCATTATGGCCGATCATGAAAGTGCTTCAAAATGAAAATGCAAAAGAAGCAGTATCTGCAAAAGATAAAGCCATTACATTTATTCTTGCTTCGCAAAATGATGATGGCAGTTGGTTTTATAGAGATGCGGCACTTCAAAAACAAACATCACCAGCGTTGCAAACGGCTTTAATGCTTTCGGCCTTACAAAATGCAGGGATAAAAAGCACCGAAGCTGTTTTGAAAGGGATTAATTTTCTTGTAAAAAACCAACAGGAAAACGGTGGTTGGGAGGGTGGTTTTTTTCCAATACCCCAGGAAAGATACACCAAACAGGAGTATGTTTTTGCCACAGCTCTTGCGGTTGATTTGATGCGTACGTATTTACTTAACAACAACAATTGATGTTTAGGATTTTTTTTATCTCGCTGCTGGTTGCTTTAAGCTTTGCATCTTGTGTTACACACCGTGTGGCACAAAACGAAACCGTACTTTTTCCTGAAACCGGAAAAGGAAAGTGGTGGATCATTAATACCGTTTTGTATAACAGGCAGTATAAAGAAGTGCATTTTAATGCATTGGTAAGTATGGATGAAATGGCAGGTAAAAAATATGCGGCCTGTTATGTTTCAGCCTGGAATGCTGCTGATACTACTAATTATTATACAGGTATACGAACTGTTGCAATACCTGTATCCGGTTTTCGCAGAAAATTTCCATTGAAGTTATGGTTGCCCGCTAATGACTCAGCAGGCATGGATTGGAGCCTGGTGCTCAAACGAAATAGTTTCAACCTGTTAACTGATCTTAAAAGTAAAATGACCACACAGGCAAAAGGCTACACAGAATTTTCAGCCTCTTTTGGTAAACAATACCCTTTTACGGTTACTTCAATAAGTGCAGCGCCACAGGCCTGGGCGGTCAATCCCTTAACGGCAACTGCCTGGCTTAAAGGAAGTATATCTTCAGCCGGTACCGGTAACTTGCAGGTCCGGATTTTTTCCGATAAAGACCTGTTGTTAAAAAAATCTGCCGCGGCTTATGTGCATTGGCTCGATCTTGAACTGCAAGATGGCAAACACCTGGCTCTTTTGTTTAGTACATATGCTGAAGCAAGTGTCAAAACAGAAGCAGCCATGCTATGGGATGAACAACACCAGATTATGGCAAAGCCGCAGGTTACTATGAAATTGTTGGGTAAGGAAAACGTTGTTGCAACATCTTTAAAATTGTACCCACTGTTTTTTTCTATAGAAATACCACAACAGCAATTTAGTATAATGTTGAGGCCACGCATGCGGCAGCAGGAGATAACAGCTAATAAAAATTCATTCTGGATGGGTGCTGTTGAAGCGATTGATAAAGCAACCTTGCAGTTTGCGGGCAAAGGCAACATGTACATATTTAAACAATAGGGTAGTTATGTTAAAAAGAGTTCAGTCATTTTTTGTTAAAACAGTTAACCACGTTGAAAGCCGGCAAACACCTTTTACCCGGTATTATTATTTGTTTGCAGCGATACTTGCCGTTAGGCTGGCTCTCGAGTTTTTTCAAGCCGCAGGTTGTTTACCATGGACGATATTTTACACATTGGCCTTTGGTTCATCTTCATTGTACTGGCTTTCCTGGTGCAGCTACATATTTTCTCGGGCGAAAAAATTATTAAAGTAGCAAAACTGGTGATCGTGTTTTTCAGCATAGCGCTTACCGCCCCCATCATTGACCTGATCCTTACAGGTGGTGTTGGGGCTAAAATGAATTACCTTTCTCTGCATTCATGGAAAGATATCGTTTGGTCGTACATTACAGTAGGCGGCTCCAGTTTATCACGTGGAGCAACACCCGGCATTCGTATTGAGATTACCCTGCTGGTATTGGCAAGTTTTAACTATGTACGTACAAAGAAGAACAGCATACTTAAAGGAATTATTGCAGCTGTTTCTATTTATACAGTTTTGTTTTTATCGGGCGCAATACCGCTTTTTCTCGGTTATATCGTAAACACATTTCACCTGCAGTACCAGCAAGATGATCAAAGTACGGTGTTGCTGTTATTAACGTTTGATATTTTTCTTTTTTGTTTTGCGCTTTTCCTTCATTCTTCTTCACACATTTACAAAATACTAAGTTCAGCTCCCTGGATACAGGTCATCATATGTATCCTTTTGCTTGGCTTTGGCGCTTCACTGGCATTAGAAAACTATCCGGGCAACTGGATATTAACCCCTACCACTTTATTTTGGTTTCCACTGCTTTTAGCATGTTGCGTTTTTTTTGCTGCATATGCCGGTGTTTTAAAGCTACAGGCGGCTGCAACAGAGAAAAATCAATACAACATTGTTAAAAACGGATTGATATTTTTATTGCTGATAATAACCGGAATGTTGTCGGCAAAAATATTTTTTTCAGCAACCTTGTTGTGGGGTTTGCTTTTCCTTTTAAGCGAAGTTCCGCTTGAACTTAAAAAGATTCCTGTACTTTGCAATGTAATAGAAGCAATGATATTAACTGCTGCAGCATTCGCAGGTTTCTGCATTTTTAATGCACCCATGATCGGTTTTCCGCCGGTATGGATATTGATGATTTTTTCCGCAGGTTTTGCAGGCGGCGTTGCTATTAAAATATTGCACAATCGGAAAAATGCTGCTTAAAAAAACGACGGTGCGTCTTTTAAAATAATTCTAAACCTTTACCTTTACGCAAATTGCCTGCTTAAACTCATGACCAATCTTTTTTTTACAACCCGCTTTAAAACAAGCACAGTTTTAATCATCACCCTTTTTTTATCACTTTATACAAAAGCACAGGTAACTATCTGGTCAGATAATTTTAATAATGGCTGTACTGCAAATTGTTTAGCCAATACCTGGAACAGCTGGACCATACAGAATAATATAGGAGGAACAAGCGGCGGATCCGCCAACAATTGGTACATAAGCTGTGCCGAAGAAGGTATAGTGCCACCCGGCTGTGGCAGCAGTTGTGTAGGCGATGCCAGTATGCATATTGGCGCTGATCCCGGTTCCGGGGGCGATATGGGTGCTACGTACAACGAAACCGGCGCAACCAATGCCACTTTCAGGCGGGTTGTTTCTCCGTTAATAAGCACCGTTAACAGGCAAACACTTACCCTTAAATTTGATTTTATTGCTTACGGAAGTGCGTCCTGTTCAGAAGACCGGGCCCAGCTTCATCTTAGTACCGATGGAGGGTCTACCTGGCCGGTGGGATATCAATACTGCCTTACCAGCGTTTGTTGCGGAGCCTGCAATGGCTACAGCCAGGGGCAATGGACAACCTATACACTGAATTTGCCTGCTGCCTTTGAAGGAAATCCTAATTTGCGTATCGGCTTTCACTGGAGAAACAATGGTAACGGAAGCGGAACCGATCCTTCTGTTGCTATTGACGATATTGTTTTAAGCGGATTGGTTGCGCTTTCAGCCAATGTAACAAAATTTAATGCCGTTAAAGAAACAGCAAAAGTTAAATTAAGCTGGACTACCAACGCAGAAAACCAGGTGAAAAACTATGAGATAGAGCGATCAACATCAACTGCGGGATTTGCAAAAATTGCAACTGTTGCTGCAAAAGGAAATCAGCAGGCCGGCAATTTTAGTTACACAGCAAATGATCCACAGCTATTTTCAACGCCGGTTTTTTACAGGCTTAAAACAGTTGATAATACAGGAGGATTCAAATATTCAAATATCATCAGGGTAGGCAATAATACTGCGGGGGCGGATGATATTGCATTGATAGCTATAAATGGGGCACAGGGAATTGTTAAAGCCTCGCTTTGGTCGGAACAAAGCTGTGACGCAAATATTATTTTGTATGATATGGAAGGTAAGCTGATCAGGGATCTAGGAAGAAGACCCATTATGAAAGGAGAAAATCAACTTTCATTGAATGTGCCCCGTATACCGGTTGCCAACTATATGCTTAAGATTGAAGTTCCGAAATCCGCCAATAAGAAAGCGGTATCGCTATCGGGCAAATTTTATTACAGTAAATAAAAAGTCATCGAACTAACAAAGGCTGCTTTGCAAGGCAGCCTTTGTTTTTTAATAAATTAATTCCCATCATCTGCCGGGTAAATATTGTCAGCCATTTTCCATTTGCCGTTTTCTTTTGCAAAAGGAACTACGCTCCAGGACATATCCTTTCCTGAACCTGAACCTATTTTTAAGGTTGCTTTATTCCCGTTGATGATCACTTTGTATTTATTGGCCTTTGATGTGTACCATTTATAGGTGTATTCAATTGATTCCTGTCCGCCGGCCCAGCGGTCGTAATCAAAACCTGAAGGCAATTCTTCTTCGGGATAGTCCTTGAAATTTTTTTCAGAATCTTTAAAATGATTTCTTTCAGCATTGATATATGCTTCGCCAACAAAGGGCACATTAGTACGCAGGTAAGTAAAATATTTTTCTGCTTCTTTCCATTGCAGTTTGTATGGCGGATTATTTTCTTCACCGGTTCCTTTGTACAATTTAAATGAATTGAATTTTGCTTCGTTCTTTTTATAAAACGCAAGAAAATCAAAGAACACTTTTTTTATCGCAGCCTGTTCTGCATTAAGCTGGGCAAAGGCAGGTAATGTAAAAAGCAGCAGCATCAATGCTGATAAAAGTTTTTTCATCAAAAAAGTATTTGCAATAAACTTATGCGGCTCAGCTTACCTGGCATATACTCCATTTGGAGCCACCACACTTGCCGGCCCGCCGGTAATGCCAACCGGCGGCACTATAATATTAATGTTTTCTCCGTTAATTTTTACAGAAACCTTACGGGCATGTATTTCAACGCCCTGCTGGTGAAACGGTGGCATAGCTGCGGGTTCCCGGTTGATCAGGTAAGGATCGGTAAAATCACTCATCTCCACTTCAAAAGTATAATCGCCCACAATACATTTGCTGATTGCTTTGTCTGCACTGATATCAATGCTGATGCTTGCATTTAAAACAGGTGCCTGTTCAAAGGGTGTACCGGCAAAAATATTGGGGCCAAAATATTCGCCAACTTTAGTATCCGTACTTACAAAACCCATCACAGCAGGCATAGCATTGGGGTCGGGCTGCCAGAGAACCATACCGCTTGCAGCATTGCCCACAGGTGTGCTTACCATGCGGCCCAGGTGTACAATCAGGTTTGGCATTTGAAGATCGGGAGAAGTTACGGCTACCAGGTCAATACCGCCTTCCCAGCTCATCCATTTAGAAACGTTGGTCATAAACTGTTTTTTAGGTTGAATAATAAAGATTAAAACTATCTGAATAAGCAGATGAACCATATACCCTTCAGAGGGTATTTTTTAAAGTCAACAATCATGACAACAGTTTGTACAACCAGTATTTGTAGCTTTAAACGAAAAAATAACGGCTTAATGAAGTACAGGATTTCGATCTTCTTTTTTTTTATTTTTTTTAAAAGCGCTGCATTCGCACAAAATAAACTTGCAGAGAAGCTGGCATTTATTGAAAAGAACCAGCCTTCGGAGGAAAATATAAAAGAACTGAAAGCATTGCTCATAAGTTCAGAATTACCGGCGAAGGAAAACACAGCTGTGCATACCGTAATTGTTCATCAATACCAGCAACTCCGGCAATGGGATAGCTGCCTTCACTATTGCCAACGGCAGATAGCCATTGCACAAAAGCAAAATAATAAACCTGCGGAAGCAGCCTTTTATAAGCTGCTGGGAAATACCTGCTACCATATTCCCGACAAAAGCAAAGCGGTAGCGTACTGGAGAAAATGCATTTCCATCAGTGAAACCATTAATGACAACCTGCAACTGGAGCAATGCTACCACAATATCGGGTCTGTGATACTGGAAAGCGGTACAGATTATGAAGAAGCAGAAAAAAATTTTCAGAAAGCCATACAGCTAAGCAAATTAAATAAAACAGACACAAGCGAACTTGGGAACCTGCACTACCGGCTGCTGGCCACCTTATATACTGAAACCCATCGGTATGAAAGAGCAGATTCCTTATATATCCATGTAGTTGCAAGGGCCAGGCAATTAAACGACAGCTTATTAATTGCGGAAGCACTTACTTTTTATTCAGGATTACTGGCAGCAGAAAAAAAATTTGATAAGGCCATTGAAACCGCCAGGGAAGCATTACTCATTTCTAAAAAAATTAATAAGCTGGATATGGAACAAACGGCATTGGGATATTTATCCAGATGTTATGCGCAGGCAGGTAACTATAAAGAGGCATACAAATACCTGCTTGAACAGAACGGCTTGTACCAAAAACGCTTTAATACCGATTTAAACAGCAAAATGAGCGAAGCAGAAGCCAGGTTTAAAACAAGTGAACTGCAGCACGAAAACGATATAGCAGCAATCAAGGCAAGAAAAGAGAAGCAGATTTATATAACAGCCTTTGCCGGACTGCTTTTACTGGCCGGTTTTGCATTTTATTATTTTTACCAGAAAAGAAGCGACAGGCAAAAAGCGCAGTTGCACCGGCAGGTTCAGGACGAAAAAGAACGGTTGAGCCGGGACCTGCATGATAACCTGGGATCGCAAATGGCATTGCTCAGTAACAATATTGAGAATCTTGATTCCGGCTATCGCCGGCAATTGGTTATAAACGATAATATTGCCCGTGTAAAAGACAGCTCCCGGCAATTGTTGCAAACCCTCAGAGAAACCATCTGGATACTGAACAAAGAGCAGGTAAGTGCACAGGATTTTTTTGATAAACTGGTTGACTATGCACACAGGTTTTTACAGTCTTACCCCGAGATAGCGCTGCAGGTAAAGGAAGAGTTTACCGGCCATAGGCAGCTTAATTCGAATGAAGCGCTGCAGCTTTTCCGGATTTGCCAGGAATCAATCACCAACTCGTGTAAATATGCCGGAAGCAAAACACTTGAACTAGCAGCAAAAACAGCAGGCAGATTTTTTAGCATCTGCATTGCCGACAGGGGCAAAGGCTTTGATGGATTGGAAACAACAAACGGAGAGCATTTTGGACTAAAAAATATGAAACAGCGGGCAAAAGAAATAAATGCAGAGCTCACCATTGATGCTATGAAGGGCGAGGGAGTAAAAATTTCGATAAAATTGTAATGCTGTAAAAGCTGATTTACCTCACAGTGGGTATTGCCTGTAATTAACAGCCACTTATTTTTGTATTATGCTGATTGCAATAGTTGACGATAAACCATACTTAAGAAATTCGCTTAAAGAAAAGCTGTCGGCTGTTGAGCATGATATCAGCATTATCCTGGAGGCCGGAGATGGTACAGATTTTCTGGACATGATGAAAACCGCCATGCCCCAGCCTGATGTGGTGCTGATGGATATTGAAATGCAGGAGCTTAATGGCATTGAAACCATTCAGAGAGCGGCTCCGCTTTACCCGGGTATAAAATTTATTATACTTACCGTATTTGATGACGATGAGCGGATATTTAATGCCATTAAAGCAGGGGCTCATGGATACCTGTTAAAAGAAGCAAATGCCCAACAGATCATTGATGCTGTTTACCAGGTACATGAAGATGAAGGTGCGCCTATGAGCCCTGGTATTGCACGCAAAGCGTGGAAATGGCTTAACTCTTTACAGCAACAGCCTGAAGCCGAAAAGGCAAGAGGCAAAAAAAATGAACTGGAGCCGCTCAGCGAAAGAGAAAAAGAAATTCTAAAATGCAGTATGGAGGGAAAGGAATATGCACAGATAGCAGAACTGCTGTTTTTAAGCAAACACACGGTGCGCCAGCACATGAAAAATATTTACAGTAAACTGCATGTAAGCAGCAAAATTGAAGCGCTGCAGATAAGCCTGAAGAATAAATGGATCTGATCTTCTTAACAACTTCCCGTATTACACTGATTTTTTAAAAATGCCCTACAAGGGGTATTGTCAGACGGTTGCAGTTTTTAAAACTTGCACCAGGTTCTTTTTGAAAACTATATTAAAAAATCACAAATGAAAAAACTAAAGGCCCTTTTTGCAGTATCTGTTATGCTTTCTTTTATGGCCTGCAACAAATCTGATCCTGCACCCGACCCGGCAACACCTGCTGCCGGCAGCTTTACCTGCACTATAGATGGCACGGCCTTTACGGCAGACTCTGCACACTATGTTAAAACGGCAACCCAAACTTTTATTGAGGCCTGGAAGGGCGGTGTTGTAAAGTTTGAAATTAACCTTACCGGCATAACTGCCAGCACCTATAATGTATTGATGGGAACAAATGATTTTATATACTGGCCTTCGGCAAATTATTCCGGGGGAACCAATGGCTCGGTGATCATAACAAACTACGACAATACTGCCAATCAAATTACCGGAACGTTCAGCACCATTAATACTACCGGGCCGGGTGGAGCTTTTACTATTGCAACGGGTGTTTTTACAAAGTTGCACAAGCTGTAAATTTTAACTACTATAAAATTAAAAACTGCCGCAACCTGTGGCAGTTTTTTGTGTTGTGGCCGCAAACTCTGCTTACATTTGGGCGATGAAAAGTTATCAATCTTATTTTGAAGAGAACAGGCAAGCCTGGAATAAACGAACAGCGATACATAAAAACTCGGCATTCTACGACCTTGATTCTTTTAGAAACGGAAAATCATCTCTTAATAAGATTGAACTGGAAGAACTGGGTGATGTGAAGGGCAAAAGCCTGCTGCACCTGCAATGCCACTTTGGGATGGATACCATGAGCTGGGCCAGGGAAGGTGCAATTTGTGTGGGAGTTGATTTAAGCGATGAAGCAATCAAGCTTGCAAAAGAGATTAATGAAGAGTTGCAACTAAACACAAAATTTATCTGCTCAAATATTTATGACCTGAAAGAAAATACTGAGGCATTGCGTTGTTACTCCTCACCCTTTGGGGGAGGATGGGAGGGGGCAGATATTGTTTTCACTTCTTACGGCACCATCGGCTGGCTGCCCGGCCTGGATGCATGGGCAGCAATTGTATCTCATTTTTTAAAACCCGGCGGCATTTTCTATATCGCCGATTTTCACCCGGTGCTGTGGATGATGGATGAAAACTTTGAACAGGTCAAATACAATTACTTTAATACTGAAGTGATCACTGAAGAAATATCCGGTACGTATACCGACAGGGAAGCGCCCATCAAATCTATTGAGCATGGATGGAACCATCCTTTTTCGGAGATTATCAATGCATTGCTGAAAAATGGTTTGCAGATACAGCAGTTTAATGAGTTTCCTTTTTCGCCCTATAATTGTTTCAACAACCTGGAGCAGGGCGCTGACAGGATGTGGCGCATAAAAGGCATGGATGAAAAAATGCCCATGATGTATTCAATAAAAGCAGTTAAACAAGTTTAAAAATATATCTTCGCAAAAATTTCTACCAAAAATGCTTCCAAAGTACAAACGAATACTCCTCAAACTTTCCGGCGAATCTTTAATGGGCAATAAAAATTTTGGGTTAGACAGTGAAGTGATAGCCCGCTATGCACAGGATATAAAATCGGTGATAGAACTGGGAGTGCAGGTAGCCATTGTGATCGGCGGCGGTAATATTTACCGTGGGATGAATGAAGCTGAAAGCGGCATTGAAAGGGCCCAGGGAGATTATATGGGCATGCTTGCTACTGTTATTAATGGTATGGCTGTGCAAAGCGGATTAGAAAAGGCCGGCATTTACACCAGGTTACAAAGCGCCATTAAAATGGAACAGATAGCTGAACCATACATACGCAGGCGTGCTATGCGCCATCTGGAAAAAGGCAGGGTGGTAATTTTTGGCGCCGGAACCGGTAACCCCTATTTTACTACCGATACAGCCGGCTCGTTAAGGGCAATTGAAATTAAGGCTGATGTAATTTTAAAAGGCACCAGGGTTAATGGTATTTATTCTGCCGACCCTGAAAAAGATCCGTCAGCCACCAGGTATGAAACCATTTCATTTAATGAATGCATTCAAAAGAACCTCAAGGTGATGGACATGACCGCCTTTACCCTTTGTATGGAAAACAATTTACCTATTGTTGTTTTTGATATGAACACAGAAGGCAATCTGCTGAAAGTTGTTACCGGTGAAAAAGTGGGAACACTGGTTACTTAATTCACCAGTAAGAAATATAGAAAAAGCGGCTGCAAATTTTTGCAGCCGCTTTTTTCATTAAACTTTAATAAATCTAAAGCGTGCTGAGATAAGCCAGTATTTCGGGTAAAGATTTTTTTATGGGTACAACAGGAACGGGCTGGGAGGCTGCGCTGGCAGCCGGTATTTGCGTTGTTGCAGATTCGTAACCTAAATAATAGTCATTTCCCTGTTTGGAGATTACAACAACAGTTACCTGTTTTCCAACGGGCAGTTTACCAGTCATAAATTTACGGGTGATAAGATCTGCTTTCAGTTCCACTACAGAGCGTACATCTTTAAATACAACAAAAGCTGTAGTGTTGGCATTGGTAAAATACGATGCTGCATCAAGGCTTATTTTTACTTTGGGTGTTGAAATATTTGCCTCAAATAAAGTTGCAGCACTTAACCAACCCTGGCGTTTGGTATAAATTTCATATATCTGGGAGCCCATTATTATTGTATCTGCTGAAGGATCGTTTGTTGGCAGCCAGTTGTAATGTTGTGCATTGGTTTCGTCTCCAACAAAAAACTTCATTAAAGGGTTTATGGGAAGATCGGTGTAGCGTATGTTGATCCTTACGCCGGGCGCCAGTTGCAATGGCTGCCCGTTTTGTTTCAACTGGATAAATATTTCTCCGGCTGTTACCAGCATACTGTCATTATATGTGCTTGGCCTGTTAAGGCGTATCATATCACCTTTCTTTTTTAATACAATTAACTCTACATCTACTTTGCCTGTTACCGGTTGCCCTGCTCCATTATTGCAACAGTGCGGAGGGAAAGTTAATTGTACGCCAAACGGTGTAATAATAGTGGCTGTGTTTGCATCAACAATGATGGTGTCTTTATATGGCTCCTGCTTTAAATTGTTTTTTAGGACAGTTACAGGTGCTGTAGGGGTAATGGTAGTTTGCCAGCTGGTGTCAGGCCCGTTCATTTGTCCCGGATCGGGTACAAAAACATCGATATCCTTTTGACAGGCATTTAATAATAAGCCGCCTGTAAACAATACCAATATGAATATTTTTGTTTTCATCACTTTCATTTAAATAACTACGTTACAATTAACAGATACCTGTTGTTTTATTTTCGCTGCCTCTATTTCAGATCAAGCCTGATACCCAGCCTTAAACCGGCTGTCTGATATTTTTGTTTTAGTGTAATACTCTCTTTATTCATGGCCGAAAGGTTATACCGGAAATAAGGCTCGGCCATTAAGTGCAGCTTATCATTCAGTTTATAATAAACCGATACGGCGCCCATAAAACCTATACCGGCATTGGTTTTAAACTGGTAGGGGGATGAACTTTTTCCGGTAGTGATACTTACCGGGTTGCCGGAAGCATCCAGTATATCCCCTTTTTGCCAGCTGTAAATATTAATAACAGGCCCGGCATTTATATTGGCATGAAGTTTACCATTGCCCAGTTCATAGCCGATCATCAGCGGGATATCAATGGTGCGGTAACGGTTGATGGTTGTTTTGTAACGGGTGCCGGTGGTGGTATAACTGCCGATGGTATCGCCATTGGCATTCAGTATCCAGGTAACTGTTACAATATTGCCCTGGTTAAAAGTAAACTTCTCATTTATCTGGCTGAAGTTTACACCGCCACGAACGCTCATGGAATTGTTGAACACTTTGGTATACCGTACACCTGCACTAAAGCCCGATCTGAACTTTGTGCTCTCTTTTCTTTTTTGCAGGTAAGCAGAGTTGCCGGTATCCTGCAAACTGCGGAATGCATAATCGGCGCTGCCATAAAATTCAAAATATTTTTTATTGGCTGCGGCATCTTTTTCAATAGGGCAATCGGGTAAAAAGATAACCGGGTTAAAACGCAGCTTATCTTCTTTGTTACCGCTCTTGCGTTTTTCGGTATATTTTTCTGCATTGTAGGTAAGGCGGCCCAGCAAAGTACCTCCATATGCTGCGTATTCATCTCCAGCTTCTTCCAATGCCGGCGAAGTGGTATTCACCAATGTACTTCCAATGCCGGTATATTGCTTGCCGGCTCTTACTTTGGGTTCTGTTCCTCCACTTGTTTCTGATTCGGGCAGGGGAGAAGTAACAGAAGATTTTGTAATGCCCCTGGAAGTTAAGAAAGGGTTATAGCCCGGAACAGGGGTAACAACCGTTGCGATTTCTGTTTTGCCTGTATTTGATTGCTGATCATCTGCGGCAGTCATTATTGCATTGGCATTATCTGTTTTGTTGCCAGGTTTATTGCTGTTATTTTTTTCTTTGGTTTGTGTTGCTGTAATTTCTTTAGAAGGGGTATTGTTATTGTAATAAAGCAATGCGCCACCACTGCTTAAAGCTATGATAAGGAACAGCAACAATAATTTGTTACGGTTATTAAGCATAGAAACCCAAAAACCTGCCGGCCGTTTTTTATCCTTCTTAGCAATTATTTTTTCCCAGATGCGTGGGTGCACATCAGGCGAGTAGTTGCTGAACTGCTCTTTTATATGTTCATCAAAATGCCGGTTTGTGTTCATACCGCAACTTTTTGTAGTTGTAAAATTTGTTTCTGCAGCATATTTCTTGCCTTTACCAGCTGGCTCCTGCTGGTGCCCGGTTGAATGCCCAGCATGTCTGCAATTTCATCGTGCTGGTAGCCTTCAACCACATAGAGGTTAAAAATAAGCCGGTATCCATCGGGTAAATTATTTATTAAAACCAACAGGTCTTTTTCAGTTAAATGTCCGTAGGCCGGCGGATCTGTAATGCTTTCATCTTTATCTGTTACTTCATAGCCGCTCACTTCCTTTTCATACCTGCGAAGCGAATATTTTTTTAAAGCCGTATTCACTACGATCCTCCTTATCCACCCTTCAAAAGAACCCTCGGATTTAAACTGGTAAATTTTATCAAAAACCTTGATAAAGGCATCCTGTAAAATATCTTCGGCATCGGCACTGTTACGGGCATAGCGGTTGCACACGCCCAGCATACGGCCTGCGAAGCGGTCAAAAACCTCCCTTTGGCAGGAGGCATCATCCTGTAAACATCCTCGTATGAGTTCGTCCTCCGTCAAATTATGCTAAGTTTACAACGGGTTTTTAATGATAAAGATGCTGTAATACAACTATACGCTGCCCCAAAAAGCTTTATTGCATAATAAGGTACAAAAAAGGGCTGTAATTTTTTGTTTTGGGGCTTCAAAATCTATAATTTGAAAAAAGAGAAATAATCTCGGAGACTTACCATGTTATCAGAAGAACAGATAAAAAAACTGGTTTCGGCCAATGAAAGCCTGCAGGTGCAGCTTGCAGATGCGAATGCTATGCTGGCAGCCCGAAAGGAAGAGATTGATTTTTTAAGCACTGAACTTGCCGAATCAACCGCCCTGCGCAGCAAATTAGACGGGCAGCTTGCAGAAATTGACAGTATGCAGGCACAGATTGACAAAAAACAACAGGCAGCAAAAGGAGCTGAAGAAAGAGAGCTGGAGCTGCACCAGGAGCTTACCGAAATGGCACAGCTTAATAAAAAATATAGCGAGCTGATACAGGATTATGCTTACCTGCAAAGCCAGTATAAAGACATTCTTAACCAGTTCACCATTTTGCAGCAACGAAATGCCCAACTGGAGGCAATTGCAGGGAGTATGGGCGAATTGCAAAGCCGGTTAGATAATAGCTTGCTGGAAAGGGAAACATTAAAGGAAAAGATAAATAAACTGGAAGCGCAAAAATTAATTAAAGGCATATAATGCAATAGCCAGGCAAGGGTTTAAAATAAAACCGTTAAACACTTGCATAGCTGGTGTGTATTTTATATTTTACCCTCTAAACTTAAAACAACTCAAAACTGAACTATTATGGAAGCACAAAACAATGTTGACAACGGCAAAACTACAGCTATTGTAAGCTACATTACCATCATCGGCTGGTTGATTGCTTATTTTGCAATGCACCAGAATAACAAAACATCTTTGGGCAGCTACCATTTAAGGCAAACCTTATTATTATTTATCTGTGCAATTGTGTACCAGATCGTAATAACGGTAATTACAATGGCAGTTCCGGCAATAGGACTGATCTTGTCGCTCGTTGGCCTGGTATTTTTGGTATTATGGATCATGGGATTGATTTCTGCAATAAATGGCCAGGAAAAACCGATGCCTTTGATTGGAGAAAAAGCCCAGGAGATTTTTAAAAATATCTGATACAAAACCTGTTCTTTTATAAAAGCATCCTGATCTAAATCAGGATGCTTTTTTGTTTGGGCTAATTAGCGGAATTTTACATCATTAAACTATTTAGCGATGAATAAAAGCATAGCAGATATCAGGAGAGATTACCAGTTACAAACCCTGCTGGAAAGAGATGTAGCCCAAAACCCTTTTGACCAGTTTACCCAATGGTGGGATGAAGCAGTGAAGAGTGAACCGGATGAAGTAAATGCGATGACACTGGCTACCGCTTCTGCAGCAGGTATGCCTTCGGCAAGAACTGTTTTGCTGAAATCTTTTTCAACAGAAGGCTTTGTGTTTTTTACCAACTACAATAGTTCGAAAGCAAAAGAAATAGAAGAGAACCCATATGCCTGCCTGGTATTTTTCTGGAAAGAACTGGAGCGCCAGGTGAGGATAACCGGCGGCATTGAAAAAGTGAGTGAGGGTGAAAGCGATGAATATTTTTATTCGAGGCCTTTGGGCAGCCGTATTGGCGCCTGGGCATCGCCGCAAAGCAGCGTTATACCTTCAAGGGAAACCATTGAAACCAATCTTGCAAAATATGAACAGCAGTTTGCCGGCGGAGAAATTACGAGACCCCCGCACTGGGGCGGTTATATTGTTAAGCCGGCTGCAATTGAATTCTGGCAGGGAAGGCCAAGCCGCCTGCACGACCGTATTTTGTATTCAAAACTGGAGGAGGGTATGTGGAAGATTGAGAGGCTGGCACCTTAAGAAATTAGGAATGTGGAATTAGGAATCAGGAGACGTAATATAAGATGACATCCAATTCCTAATTCCTAATTCTCAATTCGTAATTGAGCTTAAGCTTTTTTCTTAGCAGCTGGTTTTTTCTTTTCAGCAACTTCAGCAGTAGCTGCAACAGCTTTTTTAGTTACCCTGGCTGGTCTTGTTTTACCAAATGAACCTGCAAAAATTTTTCCTTTCTTTGATTTGATATCACCACGTCCCATAATTGTATTTTTTATTTTTTAAAATTATTACAAAAAAAGCAAGGCACATCAGCACCTTGCTTTTCTTTTTGTTGAATTACAGAATTACATTTTAGCTGATAATTCTTTACCGGCTTTAAATTTAGCAACTTTCTTTGCTTTGATTTTGATAACAGCGCCTGTTTGAGGATTGCGGCCGTTACGGGCAGCTCTTTTTGAAACAGAAAAAGTACCAAATCCTACCAATGTAACTTTACCACCACCTTTTAAAGTTTTAGTAACTGCAGCTACAAAAGAATCTAAAGCAGCGTTTGCCTGTGTTTTTGTAATACCTGCATCATCAGCAAGTTTTGAAATTAATTCAGCTTTGTTCATGTTGATTTTTTTTGAATTTTTTAAGTGGGACAAATATAGATGCTTTTTGATTGCAACAAAATTTTTTTTAAAAAAGTTTTTATTGTAACAGCAGGGCTGTAAACCACAAGGAACAAGGGATTGACCGGTATTGGGCCATCCTCTTTTTGCAGCTCTTTTTTCTGGAACCCGCTACAGCATTGATTTTTACGGGAGCAACACATGAAATCCTTTGCCGGTGCGGTTTTTAAAGGGATACAAATGTGTGATAAAATAAAAAAGATATGAATTCAATTGTTTTGCACAATTAGTTAACAACCTGCATAACCGACCTGAAAGCGATGAACTGATCGCCCCATTTATCAAAGCTTTTTTGCCTCATTGCCGGCGCATGGTTCTCAATATAATTGTTGTAGAGGCTTTTGCTTTCGGCAAAATACTGAACAGTATAAGTTGGTCCTTCGGTATCATCAACTTCCAGCAAACGCAAAATGGTGGCATGGGTAAAGCAACCGGTTTGTATCACTTCCGGTACATGTTCTTCTTTTAACCATTGCAGCCAGTCTGCATGAATGGCATGGGCAATTTTTATGGTAACGTTGTAAACAATCATACCGGTACAATCTATTTTACTTTCAGCTCCACATATATCGGACAATGGTCGCTGTGCTTTACATCCGGGAAGATATCTGCATCAACCAATTGTTTTTTCAACGGTTCTGTAACAGTTATATAATCAATACGCCATCCCTTATTATTTAACCGCACAGAAGGAAAGCGCTGGCTCCACCAGCTGTAGCGATGCGGCTCGGTATGAAATTCACGAAAAGTGTCTATCCAGCCGCTGCCCAGGAATTTTGTCATCCATTCTCTTTCTTCGGGTAAAAAGCCGCTGCTTTTTTTATTGCCTTTTGGATCATGAATATCAATTTCATTGTGGGCAATGTTATAATCGCCCACCAAAATAATTTTAGGATGTTTCTTTTTTAACTTTTCAAGATATGCATGAAACTCATCCAGCCATACATATTTAAATGCCTGCCTTTCGTCGCCGCTGGTGCCAGAGGGAAAGTAGGCATTGATCAATCGTATATCGCCAAAATCAAGTTGTATCACCCGGCCCTCATCATCACTGGATGATATACCGCAACCGATGCAAACATTATCGGGTTTTATTTTGGTGAAGACAGCAACACCACTATATCCTTTTTTTTGTGCGCTGAACCAATGGTGATGGAAGCCCAGGTCTTCCAGCAATTTTACATCCACATCGCCCTGCGAAGCTTTGGTTTCCTGCAGGCAAATAATATCGGCAGGATTTGTTTTCAGCCAATCAATAAATCCTTTTTTGATGGCGGCTCGTATGCCATTGACATTATAAGAGATGATACGCATTGCAAATAATTTATTATACTTGTAAAAATAAGGATAACATGGAAAAGGATAACCAACCGGAAATAAAACCTGAAAATAATACTGAAACGATTTTTAGTGAAAATGAATTTTCGATGGAGGGTTATGATAAACATATCCGGCAGGCCAGGAACAGTTTATTTATTGCCGCAGGCATTTTATTGCTTAATGCAGTTATTCTGTTTTCAAAATACCCTTTTGATATTGAGTTGATGTGGCTGGATTACCTTTTATGGACGGTTTATATAGTAGGATTTATAGCATTGGCATTGTGGACAAAGAAAAAACCATATTACGCAATTGTTGGCGGCCTGATACTGATGGGTGTTTTTATTTTAATTAATGCGCTTATTGATCCTAAAACAATTTTTGGCGGATTGATTTTTAAAATAGCAGTAATTGTTTTTCTTATTAAGGGAGTTAATGATGCAAAAGCGGCACAACAGATGAAAGAACAATTCGATAATAAATAACAATTACTCAAGAACCGGCCTTAACCATCTTGTAGTATCATCTATGCTCATTCCTTTTCTGTTAGCATAATCTGCCAACTGGTCTTTTTCAATTTTGCCTACGCCAAAATATTTACTTTCCGGGTGTGCAAAATACCAGCCGCATACGGATGATGCCGGATACATGGCCAATGATTCGGTAAGATGAATGCCGGTTGCTTCTTCTCCGCCTAATAAATTAAACAGCTTGTATTTTTCTGTATGATCAGGACAGGCGGGATAGCCAGGTGCCGGACGGATACCGGGGTATTCTTCTTTGATCAATTGTTCATTGGTAAGATTTTCTTCTGAAACATATCCCCAATATTCAGTTCTTGTTTTTTTATGAAGCAGTTCGGCAAATGCTTCTGCCAACCGATCAGCTAAAGCCTGTAAGATAATTTTGTTGTAATCATCATGATTGGCTTCAAAGTTTTTAGTGTGTGCATCAATACCCTGAATGGTAACGCTGAAGGCGCCGATATGATCCTGGTAATTCTGTTCTGCCGGTGCAATAAAATCAGCTAATGATAAATTTGGTTGTCCCGCTGTCTTTTTTATTTGCTGACGCAGAAATTCAAGTTTTATTATTTCAGAATTATTATCTACATCAATGGTATCATGATCAATTTTATTTGCAGGCCAGAAGCCCACAACACCTTTTGCAGAAAGCCATTTTTCATCAATGACCTGTTGCAGTAATTTTTTTGCATCATTATAAAGCTTTGTTGCTTCTACACCAATTACACTATCGGTAAGTATGGCCGGGAATTTTCCATGCATTTCCCAGGCAATGAAGAAGGGTTGCCAGTCAATGTATTCAGCAATTTCTGCAAGATCATAATTGTTTAAAACTTTCGTACCTGTAAAAGCTGGTGTAACCGGGTTGAAATTTGTCCAGTCAATTACGGCGCCATTTTGCTGCGCCTCAGCAAAAGTTACATATTGTTTGGTAGATTTTTTGTTTCCGAAATCTTCTGCCAGTTTATCGTATTCTGCTTTTATACTTTGCAGGAAGGCCGGCTTTTGTTCTTTGCTCAGTAAACTGCCGGCAACTGTTACGCTTCGGCTTGCATCCAATACATGCACCACGCCTTCATCATACTGAGGTGCAATTTTTACTGCCGTGTGCATACGGGAAGTAGTTGCGCCACCGATCAATAAAGGGAGTTTAATATCACGCCGCTTCATTTCATGTGCCACATGCACCATTTCATCCAGCGAAGGCGTTATCAATCCGCTTAAACCAATGATATCAACTTTTTCTTTAACTGCTGTTTCTAATATTTTTTCGGTTGGCACCATTACGCCCAGGTCAATAATATCGTAGCCATTACAACCCAATACCACACCAACAATGTTTTTTCCAATATCATGCACATCGCCTTTTACGGTGGCCAGCAAAATTTTTGCTGCGCCGGAGGTTTCTTCAGTTGCAGCGCCTGCCAGCTGGTTTTCTTTTTTGCGCTCTTCCTTCTCCTGTTCTATAAACGGTGTTAATACTGCTACCGCTTTTTTCATTACCCTTGCACTCTTCACCACCTGTGGTAAAAACATTTTGCCGCTGCCAAAAAGGTCTCCTACCACATTCATTCCATCCATCAACGGGCCTTCAATAACATCCAATGGTTTGGGATATTTTAGACGGGCTTCTTCTGTATCAGCGTCAATATAATCTGTAATTCCGTTTACCAGGGAGTGCGATAAACGGCTTTCTACTGATTCTTTTCTCCAGTTTTCATCTTTAACTACTTCTTTGCCCTTTGCTTTAACAGTTTCGGCAAAGGCAATCATTTTTTCTGTTGCCTCGTTGTTATCGTTATTCCTGTTTAAAATAACATCTTCACAAAGGTTACGTAGTGTAGGTTCTATCTCATCATAAACAACCAGCTGGCCTGCATTTACAATGCCCATATCCATACCGGCTTTAATGGCATGAAAAAGGAATACGCTATGTATAGCTTCACGTACATGCTCATTTCCCCTGAAAGAAAAAGACACATTACTTACACCGCCGCTTACTTTGGTAAGCGGCATTAGTTTTTTTATTTCTCTTGTAGCTTCAATAAAGTCAACTGCATAATTGTTGTGTTCTTCAATACCGGTTGCAATGGCAAAAATGTTGGGGTCGAAAATAATATCCTGCGGGGCATACCCAACCTGCTCAGTTAAAATCTTATAAGCCCGTTTGCATATTTCTACTTTACGGTTTTTGGTATCTGCCTGTCCCACTTCATCAAAAGCCATTACAATTACTGAGGCGCCATAACTTTTGCAAATAAAAGCCTGCTCAATAAATTTTTCTTCGCCTTCTTTCATCGAAATGGAATTCACGATGCATTTACCCTGTACACATTTTAAACCGGCTTCAATAATTTCAAATTTTGAAGAATCGATCATGATGGGAATCTTCGCAATATCGGGTTCTGATTGAACGAGATTAAGGAAGGTGGTCATGGCCTGTACACCATCCAGCAAGGCGTCATCCATGTTCACATCAATAACCTGTGCGCCATTTTCTACCTGCTGGCGGGCAACAGCCAGGGCTGCTTCATACTGGCCTTCACGAATCAGGCGTGCAAACATTTTGCTGCCGGTAACATTGGTGCGTTCGCCAACGTTTATAAAATTTGTTTCAGGGCGAACGATCAAAGGCTCCAGCCCACTTAATCTTAAATATGGTTTTATTATACTCATTTTGATATTGAACCACCAAGGCACAAAGGCACGAAGTGGCACTAAGTTTTATAAAATAATTCTTTTGATTCCATCCCGCATTAAAGGCACATGAAAATTCATTAAGAAACCTAAACGTTTATCAGTTAGTTTTAAATAACTTATTAATTGTGCTTCCCAAACCGGGTGATAATTTTCCTGGGCTTTAAACTCAATAATAACCAAATCTTCAATTAAGCAATCCAACCTCAGTCCATCATCTATTTTTAGACCATTGTAAATTATAGGTACTAATTTCTCTCTTTCAAAATTTAAATTCCTATTTGTCAATTCATGATAAAAACACTTTGCATATACACTTTCTAATAACCCTGGCCCCAATTGTTTATGAATATTGATAGCAATATCAACCATTTGCTTTGCTATCCATTCCTCTTTTTCTGATAATGTCAAGTACATAGCTTTGTGTTTCTTCGTGCCTTGGTGTCTTCGTGGTTCAGTTTTATGCTAAAGCTTCTTCAATTACCGGCAATTCTCTTGGTTTGAATTTGCTTACCTCCTCCGCAATATGTTTTATATGATCAGGTGTGGTGCCGCAGCAACCGCCTACAATATTTACAAAACCCTCCTTAGCCCATTCTTCAATGATATGAGCCGTTTCGTGCGGCTGCTCATCGTACTCGCCAAAGGCGTTTGGCAAGCCTGCATTGGGATAGGCTGAAGTATAACAACCGGCTATCTGGCTCAGTTCTTCAATATGCGGCCTCATTTCTGATGCACCCAGGGCACAGTTCAACCCAATACTTAATGGGTTGGCGTGCATTACAGAAACATAAAAAGCTTCCAGTGTTTGTCCGCTTAAAGTGCGGCCGCTGGCATCGGTTATAGTACCGGAGATCATGATCGGCAAGGCCCCCTCTATCTCCCCCGGTGGGGGAGGAAATCCCGAAGATTGGATGGAAGATTGGCGGGTTTTGAAAAAATTAATAGTTGCGTAGATGGCAGCTTTTGCGTTCAGTGTGTCAAAAATGGTTTCAATTAAAATGATATCAACGCCTCCGTCAACCAGCCCATTTATCTGTTCGGTATAAGCAGTTGCTACTTCATCAAAAGTTACGGCCCTGAAACCGGGGTTGTTTACATCAGGCGATAAAGACAATGTTTTATTTAACGGCCCGATTGCACCCGCAACAAACCTTGGCTTGTCAGGATTCTTTGCTGTGTATTCATCCGCAGCATTTCTTGCGCATTTTGCCGAAGCAACATTTAACTCATAAGCCAGCGATTGCATATCGTAATCGGCCTGGGCAATGGAGGTGCTGCTGAAAGTGTTGGTTTCAATAATATCGGCACCGGCTTCCAGGTATTGTTTGTGGATGCTTTCGATGATTTGCGGCTGCGTAATACTCAACAGGTCGTTGTTGCCTTTTACATCGGTATGCCAATCCTTAAAACGTTCGCCACGATAATCTTTTTCATCCAGTTTGTGGCGCTGTATCATGGTGCCCATGGCGCCATCAATGATCAGGATTCGGTCCTTTAAACAGTCTTGTAATGTTTTCATCTTCGCTTAAATTTAAGTTACGTACTTCGACTACGCTCAGTACTTAAGAAATAATCCTTCGACTACGCTCAGGATCACCATAAACTTATAAACGAGAATCAATCTGGAGAAGGTATTGCAGAATTGCTTTCGTTTATTAGTTCTATTTCCTTCGATTTCCCTGCCTCACAGCAGGCAGGGCTCAGGACAGGTTGAACAATAAACAAATCCACCTGTTTGATGGTGCAAATTTAGCGTAAGAATGCGGAATGACAAAATACTGGTGTATGTGCAAAAAAGAAGCCCCGGGGGGTAGCGGGGCCTAATTACTTTTTGGTTCTTTGGTAATGTTTGGTTTTCGTTGGATTCGGATACTTTGGTCTTGTGTTGGGATACTGGATTAAATTTCTGATGTAAAAATAATACGCATTAACCCGGAATAAAAATGAAAGGCTGTAAACTGATGTTTCTGGCAGCTGAAAAGGCATTTTCGGCAACTGAACCGGAAACAGAACAATGGATATTAAAAAAACCCCCGGTTTATCGGGGGCTTTTAATGAATTCTGATTCAGTGGTTTTCTGGTTTTTACCGGATAGTGGATACTTTGGTTATCAGGTTTTCTAAGGTAATTGGATGGTCTTTAGTTGGATATTGGTTGGTTTCTGCTGTAAAAATAATGCGGCATTTGTTGTTTAAAAACTAAAAGAGATTAAATGGTATAATTGAGATGCTGAACCGGAAATTTTGGGTATTGAACCGGATATAGCAGGTTTCAACAGTTATATGAAAAACAAAACCCCGATGCTTCGGGGGTTTGCAAGAACTTTTTGTTCAGTGGTGTTTGGATTTTCGTTGGATTTTTGGATACGATACTTAACCCTGGTTTTCTTAGTGTATTGGATTGGTTCTTTAAATGGATATTGGTTGGTTTCTGATGTAAAAATAGTGCTGCATTTGTTGTTTAAAAACTAAAAGGTATTAAACCGTTTGTTCCGGCTTCTGAACAGGTGTTTAGCAGGGCTGAACCGGAAATACATTACCTGGTAACCATATGATTGGCGCTTTTTGGCAAAACAAAACCCCCGTTTACCGGGGGTTTGTAATAACGTAAGAGATTCGTAGGTAATGTTTGGTTTTAAACAGATAATTGGATCAGGATTGGTTTTCGTTGGATCAGGATCTGGTTTTTTTAATTGGATATTGGTTGCTTTACGATGTAAAAGTAGCATGGGTTTTACTATTATAAAACTAAAATGCACTGTACCGAACTTTCTTGTAACCGAACCGGTATTTAGCCAAACTGAACCGGAAACCTGCTGTGAAAAGGGTAGTTTATAAAAAGAAAAACCCCGGTTGGGACCGGGGCTTTAAGAATGTTGTGTTTCTTTGGTAATGGATGTTTTCTTTGGATAAGTGAGGTTTTCTATAGGATTACAGAATTTTAAAACGCTTAACTTCTGTAATACAAACATACAACGGGATGCCGGTGTGTAAAACTAAAATGCACCCAGTTAAATGATTTGGCAACTGAACAGGAATTATTGGGGGCTGAACCGGAAAGCCTATTTACTTTTCATCGCCCAGCCAGTGCTTAAAATCGGCCGAACGTTCCGTACTTACAATGGTTTCGTGCTTTGCAGGAGGGTTTAACTTGATAAGCACCCTGCTTTTGCTGTAGGCAAACATTTCGGCAATAGAGTGGATGCTGATTATGTACTGCCTGTTAATGCGGAAGAATGCTTTGGGGTCCAGGATCGAGTCAAGTGTATCCAGGTTAAAATCAACTACAAAACGGCGGGCATCTTTGGTGCAAAGGAATGTGGCTTTATCTTCTGTATAAAAATAAACCACTTCTTCGGTATCAATTGTTTTTATATGCTCGCCGTATCGAACCACAAAACGTTTTTTGTATTCAGTGCTGTTGGTTGGCTGCAGCGATTGCAGAAGTTTGTTGATATCAATGGCTGGTGCCGCTGAAGTGGCAGGAGTTAACGACCGGAATTTAGTTACCGCTTTTTCCAGTTCTTCTTTTTTTACGGGCTTTAATAAATAATCAATGCTGTTTACTTTAAATGCCTCAATAGCATATTGATCGTATGCGGTTGTAAATATGATAGGGCATTTTACATCAACCTGTTTAAAGATATTAAAGCTGATACCGTCTGATAATTGTATATCAGAAATGATCAGGTCGGGAGCTTCATTTTCTTTGAAAAATTTTACGGCCGATGAAACACTTACGATCTGGTCAGGCATTACATGATCCGGCTCAATATCCTTCAGCATTTTTTGTAAACGCCTGAAAGCCGGTTCTTCGTCTTCTATAATAAGTATAGTCATTAATCTGCTGAGTTTAGAACGGGTAAAATTACAGTAAAATCAATTCCATCGTCGGTTACAGAAACGTTTTCACTACTCAATAAATTGTATCGTTTTACAATATTTTGTAATCCGGTGCCGGTGCCGGCCTCCCTGGTAATTTTTGGATTAATGTTGTTTTTAATTACCAGCCTGTCATTTTCAAGATAAATCTTTATCTCCAGCGGTGTTTCTTTGGATACGGCATTGTGTTTAATTGCATTTTCAATTAAAAGCTGCAGGGTAAGCGGTGGTATAAATATATGTTTTTTTTCTTCGGCTGATATTGAAATGTTGAGCGATAAATATTTTCCGTGCCTTTTTTGCTGCAGGTAAAAATAAGTTGTTAATACACCCAGTTCTTCTTCAAGACTAATTATATCCTGGTCACGATAGTTCACAATATTCCTGAAGAAGGAAGAAAGCTTTTCTACATAATCAACGGCCAGGGCAGGGTCATCTTCAATAAAAGAAATGAGCGTATTAAAACTGTTGAACAGGAAATGAGGATTTACCTGGTTGCGTAAAACCTGGAACTGAAACTGTATCTTTTCCTGCTCCAGCTTTTGCAGTTTTTTTAAATTGTGTTCCCTGTTTTTTATGTACCGGTAAAGCAAACCACCGGTCAGTAAAACGAGCAAAGCAATAAACCAGGGCCTTTTCCAGAGTGGCTTTGCAATTACAAATTCATACGTTGCTTCACTGGCATTTTCAAAATTGTCACTCAGCGATGACCTTACATGAAATTTGTAAGTACCGGGCTGCAGGCGTAAAAAAGAAACATTTCTATCCCTGGTAGAAACCCAGGCGGTATCAAGCCCCTCCAGTTTATATTGATAACGGATATCATCAGGATTGGTATAATAAAGGCCAGAAAAATAAAACTGGAATGTATTCTGATCGCTGCTGTAATCGCCACGCTGATCTTTGTCAACATCAGATAAAAACAATTGCACATTCTCAATAACCGTTTTGGGCTGCAGGCTGATGTTTTCGCCGGGACTGTAGGTAACTATGCCATTTGCTGTGCAAAAAATAATATTAGAAGCAGCATCTTTTGCTACGGCACCCGTATAAAGGTTTATATCTGCAATGCCTGTACTGGCAGCATGATAAGAAAAGGTTCCTGTATTGACCGACAAAATATCAATTCCTTTTTTATTTACTGCAATAATATTTCCCCAGGCATCTGTTTGCAAAGAAGTGATCTCGAGGTCGCTGAGGCCCCGGGCCGTTGAATAGTTCTTAAAGCTTTTTCCATCAAAGCGATAAATGCCTGCGCTCTTTGTATTGAACCAGATATTGCCTTTTTTATCTTCTGTTAAAGAAAAAATACGGTCATCAAGCAGCCCGTTTTCTTTTCCGTAATGCAAAAATTTTCCGTTCTGTAAAACATTCAAACCTTTTTCGCCCATGGCAAACCATAGCCTGTTGCGGCTGTCTTTGTAAATGGTGTAAATATAATTGGTGCCGATATTCTCGTTGTCGCTGTAGTTGGTGTATTTGTAACGGGCGTTGATGCTGTTGGCTGTGCCGCTGATATCAAAAGATGCAGCAACACCTTCAAACCCGCCAACACAAGCCGTTTGTCCCTTGCCTGTAACAGATAAAATGCTGGCATTTTTCAAGAGCGGATTTTCATCAAGCAAGCGATGCCGGCCTGTTTGCGGATCAAGCAGCAATACACCTTTGCCCATGGTGCCTATCCAGATGTTGTGATTGTCATCCTGGTACAAACAGGTTATATCTGTTTTATTATTTAACTCTGCAAAGCGATAATCTTTTTTTTTGTAAATACCGTTTGTAAAAGTGTATTTGGTAAGATAGTTACCTGTAGCTACCCAGTAATTATCCTGATGATCGCAGAGCAGGGCACGAATCTTTTCAAAAACGGCTTTATCGTAAAGCGGTAGCAACTGTAATTGTTTGCCTGCTGTTTTGCAAAGTGTTGTTGTTGTGTTGGCCCATATATTTCCTTCATCATCCTGCAGCAGGCCGGTTACTTTATTTCCTATGGTTACTGAGCTGCTATAGGGTTGAGCCGGCCCGTTATTTAGACTTTTATATAACAAACCATATTCTTCAGTAGCAATCCACAAATTTTTTTGAGAAACGAGTAATGCATTTACCTGTCCATATTGCCAGGCCGAATCAACCGGCTGTACAGTTATTTTTCCATTGTTGTGATTGTACAAACAAAATCCTTTTTCCTGTAAACCTATCCAGAACATATTGTTATCCGCCGGTGTTATGGCTGTAACATAATAATCCGGCAATCCTTCATTTGGTGAAATGGATCTGACCTTTATTTTACCGTTTACATTTTGGCAAATATTGAGCCCAGCATCTGTTGCGGCAAGCATATCGCCATTGGCAGCCTGCACCAGTGCATGTATGTGCAGGTCTGTCATTCCATTGGCAGAGTCAATTAAATAAAGACGATCTTTTACAAAATGATAAATGCCTTCACCGTTGGTAGCTATCCAGATATTATTTTCTTTGTCCTGTAAAAATGAAGTAATGGCTGCACCGGGGTGCCCTTCTTCGGGTTCAAAATATTCAAGCTTGGAATTTATTTTTTTTGCAAGGCGGCCGCTTTTAAAACCTATCCAAAGCTGGCCGCTTTTATCCTGGAATATGGCAGTAACCGTATCTTTTATTCCCGGCTTTGTAAAATTTATCTTTTTGAAACTGATGCCGTCAAATGAGTACAGCCCTTCAGTGGTGCCGGCAAAGATGTAGCCATCATATGTTTTGTATAAGTTGTTTATTTTAACCGGGTGATTGTTTACTGTAAGATTAAATGACCTGAAGCCCGGCTCCTGGGCATGAGCAGCCTGCATCAAAACACATACAATCAATATGGTCAGTAAACTTCTCATTAGCTTATGCCGGTTATTTTTCAACCAGTTCTGTCATCACTTCTACCTTAATATCCGTAGCAATTTTTTGTTCGAGAATTTTTGGTATAGCAATATTAAAGTCGGCCAGTAAAACGATAAAATTTGATTTAACGCTAACCACACCGTTCTTAATGGTAAGATTGCATTTGATGATACGCTCCTGCACCACACCATGGATTGAGAGGTTTCCTTTTGCCCTTATGTTGTACAAGCCATCCCGGTGCAGGTCAATATTCTCAATTATTTTTCCTTCAAAAGCAGCGGTTGGAAATTTATTGCTTTCAAGATAATTTTCGTTGAAGTGTTTCTTTTGTGTAGAAGTCCTGAAACCTTTAAAGGTTTTGATATCAACCGTAAAAGCAAATTGCCGGGTTTCAGGATTCAGCCACCCTTTTAACTGGTTGCTGTTTGCTTTAATAAGTTCCAGTGGGGCATCTGAAGTAAAAGTGATGGTACCGGTTTTGGCCAAAAAATTTAAGCCCGGGGCATAAGCATAAGCTGAACTTAATACTACGATTAATAAAAGTATAAAGTACTTCTGCTTCATTAAGTGGGTTCTTTTTAGCAATCGAAACCGGGTTGTTCAAAACAGGAGTGAAATGCGCCGGTAATGAAACCTCTCTTACGCACTATATCATCCTGATGAATAAATTGCTAAAAAGGATAATTAGGATGTGTTTTTAATTGATAGCCAAATGCGTATAAAGATAGAGCAGATATACGTATTTCTACGAGAGAGCAAACCAGGCAGGGAAAAATCGCCACCGAACAGGGATTTTTAAAGACTGAACGGGAACAGCAAAAGCTTAATTGCCGCTTACAATGAAATTTTCGACCGGTATGCGGTTGCTGATGCTTTTTGCAAGGGTCATTTCATCGGCATATTCAAGCTCGCCGCCAAAGGCAATGCCCCGGGCAATACTGGTAATTTTTACCGGTTGCCCTTTTCCACTGGATCCTGCGGATAGTTTTTTACTGATATAGTAGATGGTTGTGTCGCCCTGTATGGTTGGACTGAGTGCAAAAATAATTTCCTCAATTTCTTCTTTGGAGATACGGTCAACCAATGCATCTATTGTTAGCTGTGCCGGGCCAATTCCATCGAGCGGCGAGATGATACCACCTAATACATGATATATCCCATTGAACTGTTGGGTACTTTCAATAGCAATCACATCCCGTATATTTTCTACCACGCAGATCATTTCCTGCCTGCGCATGGAATTGCTGCAGATATTGCAAAGCGTACTGTCGGAAATATTATAACAACGGCTGCAGAATTTTATTTCGTTGCGCATTTTTGCAATGGTATCGCTGAAATGGCTTACTTCTCCGGCATCCTGTTTAATCAAATGAAGCACCAGGCGCAAGGCTGTTTTTTTACCAATACCGGGCAGTTTGGCAAATTCGTTAACGGCATTTTCTAAAAGAGAAGAGGAGAAGATCATGCAACAAAGTTAATTGATAATGAAGTAATGGATAATTGATAATTTCTTAAAACAAATGCGGTTTGCACGATTTGTTAGAGGATTTGATTGAAGGCATTGTCCATTATCAATTAAAAATCATCCCTGCCTACCGGCAGGCAGGCATTACAACTTTATATCCCGTTCATTATCCCAGTTTGCTTTAATGGCTAATTTGTCTTTGAGTGTGATGACCTTTTCGGGCTGCAGTTTTTTAGAAAAATCTCCCGGATCCCATCTGCCATTTTTATTATCATCAAACAAAATGCGTATTTCGTAGTCTCCGGGGTTTACAAACTTATTACTCCATTCTGTTGTAGTGAGGGGATAGCTTTTTTTAACCTCCTCGCCCTGCACCAGTTGCAAAACCGGGCTTTTTGCCAGGTCGAGATTGCTGAAACGCAAAACTGCATTTCCATAATCTGATTGCTGCTTTGTTGTAAAGCGAATGGTATCTTTTTTTATAAGACGAAGGTTTGCAGAGTCAATAACAGCAGTTGTGTCTATTATAATCCGGTAATCCATTGCTTCCTGCCAGGGGGCAGTTAGTTTAATTTTTGTCCGGGTACTGTCAATCGTCCAGCTGGTAGAGGGAACAGGTTTATAATTTGTATCTCTTAAGATAAATTTCTCAGCCTCAAATTTTTTTAAAGGATTAGTAAAACTTATCTCAAGCGGGTTTTGAATATCCTGGCTTTGCCCACCTGTTAAATTATACGATAATCTTTTGGCAAAAACAGTTTTGCCGGGTTTTACATTGAGGTTTTCCTTTTCAAGTGCGGATGCATATAATATAACAGGATCGGTATTTGCAGAAATGGTTACAGGGGCATCGGCAAAAGCAAATATTTCTTTTTTTGAATTGTATGTTTTGCCGCCATCGCCATCTTTTAATGCATAAATATTAAAATTGCCGGCCGGTAAATTCACAAAAGTAAAACTGCCATCACCACTTAAACGGGCTGCGTAATCGGGCCTGTTTTTGCGTACTGCTGAATCATCTGTTTTTCGGTAAAGCAATGCAAGCAAAGTACTATCTGTTTTACCGGTTTCGGCAATGATAACTTTTCCGGAAACGGTAAAACTGTCTATTTGCGGCCCGGTAGAAAAAACATACACAAAATCTTTTAAAGGGTTTCCTTCATTATTATCAACAATGGCATTGCCAAAATTGATGCTGTAAGTGGTGTTGGGTAACAGCGTATCCTTCAGTTTTACCGTAACGGTTTTTAATTTAAAATCAACCGATGGCTGTTTTTTAGGCAAAGGGGATATGAGCACATTTGTCTGAGGTTCTTTCAGCTCAATATATTCATTAAAAGTTAACGTGATGGTATTGCGGGTAACGTTTGTGCTTTGCAAAGCAGGAGAAGCATTGACCAACCTTGGCGGAATGCTGTCTTTTGGTCCGCCGGTTGGCATGCCAACCTGGCCACAACCCATATTGCCAATGGTAATGATATATAAAAGTGAAATGATAAAAAGAGAAAAAATTATCTGGCTCGGTCTCATCAATTGCAATTAAAATGCAAACTTAACCTGTTTGTCCTGTTTTGAAATCATAAAAATTCTTAAATCTGTTGATCAGCATCTTCTTCTTGCAGGTCGTGCAGTGCTACAGCCAGTTTGTTGTTCTTTACAAAATTGCACCAATGGCAATCTTCTTTACCGCATCCGGTGTAAAAATCACGGGTCTGTATCTTGTGCCACACTTCAGTAAGTTGTTGCTTAACCGTTTCTATATCCTGCGGATTGATAACGATCTTTTCTTTCCGGTATTCGCCTTTTTTATCAGGCTCAATAAAATCAAATTCGGTGCTGATCACTTTCCATTCCTTCTGTTCGTAATTATCAATGAGTATTTTATAAAATACCGCCTGGCGCCAGTAATCGCCACCATTGGGATCTTTGTCGGAAGGTGGTTTCATTTTAGGCAGCGCATTGTCAATATTACCGGTCTTGTAATCAACCACATTCACTTCTTTACCTGTAAACTCCAGTTTATCAAGTTTGCCTTTTAGTGGCACGCCGTTTACAACAATGCCTTTGATGTTGCGTTCCACAGCTACCACTTTATTCCAGTTGTTGATGTATTTAGTGTAATAGTTTCTCAAAACTTCATCTCCATATTCCATGCGGCGCTCAAAAGCTTCCTGAGTAAAATTCTCCCGGTGTTTGCGCATATACCAGTTAAAATCTTCAACTAAATCTTCTTTGCTAACAAATGTTTCTTTACCGCCCTCCTGCATTTTTCGGAACAGCTTTTCCAAGGCATAGTGTATGGCGCTGCCAAATTCCAGCGATTCGCTTTTGCCTGAAGGAATGCGGATAAGATTTTTGTAATAAAACCCAAGCGGGCAATCCAGGTAAGCATTCAGCGCCGTAACATTCATCACAAATTTTTCCAGCAGGGCTGAGATGAAATCTTCTTCTGCCTGTTCAATCTCCGGTGCCTGTGCAGTAAATTGCAGCAGTTCGTATTCCATTTGCTGCTGTTCTGTAAGCGTTATTTTTTCAACCGGTAAAAGGTGTTCTTCCAAAATTTCGGCAATGAAC
Organism: Ferruginibacter sp.; assembly: GCA_016786725.1. GTDB lineage: Bacteria > Bacteroidota > Bacteroidia > Chitinophagales > Chitinophagaceae > Ferruginibacter. Next base: position 107,205 of record JAEUVU010000007.1, read on the forward strand.
ATAGATGGTTCCAGTTCCTTACCATCGTTCTTATATTTTGCAAAAGAGATGTACAGATGTTTTTCTGCACGGGTTAATGCTACATAAAACAAGCGGCGCAGTTCCTCATCATCTGATGGTTTGGGCATTGATTCAAACATTGTATCCGGAAATTTGTATCCGCCACCCGGTTTGCGTTTCTTCTCCCAAAAGGAAGCATTGGCACCTGCAAAGAAAACATATTCAAACTCTAAACCTTTGCTGCCATGCGTGGTTAACAGGTTTACGCCTTTGTCGTTGCCCGCCACTTTATTCATCGGTAAAGCAATGCCTTCTTTTTGCATCAGGTCGAAAACGCTGATGAGTTCGTTGAGGTTAAGTAACGGATTGCGGCTTGTTTCGTCTTTAATAAAATCGAATAGCGCAGTTAGCAATTGCATCAATGCAATTTTATCTTCGCTTTGCATAATGCAGGTTAATACACCTGCATTTTGAATGATATGCTCAAACAATTGCTGCAAAGTGATATTTGATACATCAGCTATCAGTTTTTCCATCATTAAACTGAACTGCTTTAAGCCTTCATGAATGCCGGTATCAAAAAGATCTTTAGGCGGCTTATTTGCTTTATCGGATAACAATCTCCGGATGGAAAGCTGATCGTCTTTATATTTCAGATTATTCGTTTCAACTGTAAGTTTGGCAATCTCGATAGGCGGGATGTTGTAAAAATCAAAATGCAGTATTTCAAACAACATTTCATCTCCGCCATAAGAGGTATCGTGTTCTGCATCTAAATAGCGCAGCAATTGAACGATCTTGTTTGTGAACGGGTGCGTTAACACATCAATGCTTCTCTTGCTGTAAAATGGAATATTCTTCAGCCTGAAATAAGTGGCCAGTTCTTCTCCGTATTTATTTTCTTTATAGATGATGGCAATTTTGCCCGGTTCAACATTTTGTTTTAGAAGATCCGCAACCCGGTTCGTGATATCGGCCATTTCATCTTTGGCGGTATTGTACTCATGCAAAACCGGTTTGTTTGTGAGTGTGTTTATTTTGATGTTGGAAGAAAGCAGATCTTTACTCAAGCCATCAACCTGCTTAACCAGTCTTTCTTCATTTCTGTTGATAAGCGTTTTTGAAATATCCAGAATCGGCTGTGTACTGCGGTAGTTATTTGTGAGCACTACGGTCATCAGATCCCGGGCGTATTGGTTTGCAAACGTCAGCATATTCTCCACATTTGCTCCCTGGAAGCGGTAAATACTCTGGTCGTCATCACCTACTACAAACACGTTTGGTTTTTCCCAGTAATTGATGAGTAATTGAACGAGTTTGTTTTGTGTGCCGCTGGTATCCTGGTATTCATCCACCAGCAGGTATTGAAATTTTTCCTGGTAACCGGCAAGAACAGTTTTGTTTTCTTCAAAAACTTTTATCACCCAATTGATCATATCATCAAAATCGTACCGGTTCTTTCTCCGCATCAGGTTTTGAAAATTCTCAAATTCATTTACCGCTGCCCGAAGCTTTTCCATCTTCTCTTTTTCTTCTTCTATCTTATCGGTGCGTACATCGCCCTTTTTAAATTCTTTTACGGCACGTTTGGTAATGTATTCATCCCGGTTTGGCAAGTCATTTATATAGGCATCAATTTTTTGGTTAATGAACTCCGGCGTCCAGTATTCCCGTTTCATGGCAGAGAATAAATTGCGGAGGTTATTTATTTCGAAGTAAACATCGCCCCGGTATCTTTTTAAAGGATGACCTTTTGGAAACGCATCAATCAGTTGCTTGAACAATTCAATACTCTCCAGTTCCGAAACTGCATCCAGCGAATTTTTTTCAAACAGGTTAAGGTTATCCTGTATCACGTCGTTACAAAAAGCATGAAAGGTGTAGATGTTCACCTTGTATGCATCAGCGCCAATGAGTTGTTGCAAACGCCTGCGCATGGCAATGGTGCCGGCATCGGTGTAAGTAAGGCAAAGAATGTTTTCAGGCAGGGCATCCGTATCTAATAATATCTTGCCAATACGTGCAGCAAGGATCTGTGTTTTGCCTGTACCCGGACCGGCGATCACCATCACCGGTCCTTCAATAGTATCAACAGCACGGCGCTGCTGCTCATTTAATTTTTGATATTCTTCATCAAATTTTTTCTGCAATATTTCACGGTAATGGCGCATGAACCAAAGATAATGGTTAGCCTATATTTGTTATGCTTTTTTACCGAACAAAAAGAAGCGGTAAATGTTATAAGGGCTATGAGTAAAGTTTATTCTTTTAAAACCGTTCAAAAAATACCGATCAGCCTTGATAAAGCCTGGGATTTTTTCAGCAACCCGGCCAATCTTGCCCACATTACTCCGGGTAATATGGGGTTCAAAACCATTTCAAAATAGGCAACGATATACAATTTTACACCAAAAGATTTGGTAGTATGAAATATTGAGCATATCTTTACACCACAAAAGCAAACGATATGTTACCAGAGTTTAAAAGCATTTTTGATTTACTGAAAGCATTTCCAACAGAACAAAGCTGTATCAACCACCTTGAAAACCTTAGCTGGGGCGGCAATCCCGTATCTCCCTTTGATGCCAGTTCTAAAGTTTACAAATGTGCAGGTAACAAATACAAGTGTAAAAACACCGGTAAATACTTCAATGTACGTACAGGTACAATCTTCGATAATACCAAAATCCCTTTACAGAAATGGTTCCTGGCTTTATATGTTTTCAGTTCACACAAAAAAGGCATTAGCAGCCACCAGTTAGCAAAAGATATTAGTGTGACACAAAAGAGTGCTTGGTTCCTTTTACACAGGTTGCGTTATGCTTTTGACCATCCTAATTTTAAAGCTGCTGTGGGTAATATAGTTGAGATTGACGAATGTGGAATTGGTGGCCAGTCTTATTACAAACATGCTAACAAAAAAACAAGGAACGAGGACGGTGCTACTATCTCAAACAAAGCATCTGTAATGGGTTTCAGAGAAAGGGGCGGTAATGTAAAAGCAATGGTTATACCTGACAGGAACAAAGACACATTGCTACCTGTTGTTTATGATAATGTAAAACCAAACAGTATTTTAATGACGGATGAACTGGTAGCTTATCAGGCTTTAAAAGCAGATTTCAAACATTATTCTGTTAACCACAGCGCAAAGCAATACGTTAACCACATGGCACACACAAACGGTATAGAAAACTTTTGGAGCCATTTAAAAAGAGGTATTGACGGTATATATCATCAGATCAGCAAATGGCATTTACAGTCATATATCAATGAATTTACTTTAAGGTTCAACACCAGAGATTATAACACACAAGGCAGATTTGATTTAATTTTGTCTGCGGTTTCAAATAAAAGATTAACTTATCAGGAATTAATAAAGTAATGAGCAAAATAAAGGTACAGGGTACGGAAATCAACATAATTAGTTTACAGGAGGGGGATTTTATTTCACTGACTAACATGGTTGCAAATCAGGAGGATGGCTCAAAACTGATTGAGAAATGGCTCACTAATAAAAACACAATAGAGTTTTTGGGTATATGGGAACAGTTGAATAACAAGAGTTTCAATTCCCCCGAATTCGGGGGAATTATGAATGAAGCGGGAACAAACCGTTTCTATATGTCTGTAAAGCAATGGGTATCAAGAACAAACGCAATCGGTATTACTGCAAGAACAGGCAGCCAGGGGGGCACGTATGCTCACAGGGATATAGCCTTTAATTTCGGCCTGTATATAAGCCCTGTATTTAACCTGATACTTATAAAAGAGTTTCAAAGGTTAAAAGAAATCGAAAGCAACCAGTATGGCATAGAATGGAATGTTAAACGTGTTTTGAGCAAGGCTAACTATCAAATACACACGAACGCAGTTAAGAACTATATAGTACCTAAAGCCGGATATGCACAAGCAAAGGAATGGCTTTTATATGCAGATGAAGCAGACTTGTTGAACATTGTTTTATTTGGATGTACTGCCAAACAATGGCGTGATTCAAACCCACAAAGGGTTTTAAATGGGGAGAATATCAGGGATATGGCGAGTATAAACGAACTTGCTATTTTATCAAACCTTGAGAGCCTGAATTCAATTTTAATAAAAAACGGATTACCAAAAAGGGATAGGTTCAAAATCTTAAAGGAAACTGTGATAGACCAAAAGAGAACATTGGATTCTATGGATATTGTAAAAACTATTAAAAAGGAAAGTGATACTACGTTTATAGACCATCAAAAAAATAATACAGAAAACAGCACCTTTGACCAGAAATTAAAGGGCTTGTTAAATGTCCCGCCGCCCAAAAAAGATAAATGACCGAAAATTATAAAATCTAAAATTTTTAGCTATTTTTACTAAAAGAAAAGAGTAGCTGCGAACTACCCTTTTCCTTAAATATTTTACACCCACCTAATAATTTGTCATTCTTGTTGCCAAACAAATAACATGACAAAGGTAATTCTATTGCCTAATTATTGCAAGAAAATTGTAACAAAAAAATTGCAATAGTACTTTTTTAACGCTAATCATAAAATGCTTACTGACGATTCGATAATGAAATTTGGTAAGTACAAGGGCAGGAAATTGATAGAATTACCTACTGGGTACTTAGTTGGCATTTATGACAGGGGCATAGCCAAGGGAGAACTAAAAAAATACATTGAGGAAACTGTACCGTATATGAACCCTAAGTATAACAAGCCTAAAACCGAAACCAAACTATAAACCAACCTTAACATGAAAAAACAATTTTCTGTCATCGAACTTTTTGCAGGGGCAGGGGGCCTGGCGCTGGGATTGGAAGCAGCAGGGATTAAGTGTGTCGCACTTAATGAAATAAACCATTGGGCAGCGGAAACATTAAGGAAAAACCGCCCCAAGTGGAACGTTATTGAAAACGACATAAAAAATGTTTCCTTCGCTGAATATAAAGGCAAGGTCGATATTGTTACTGGTGGTTTCCCATGCCAGGCTTTTAGTTATGCAGGTAAGAAATTAGGCTTTCAGGATGCAAGGGGTACTATGTTTTATGAGTTCGCCAGGATCGTAAATGAAACACGCCCTAAGATATGTATTGGTGAAAATGTAAGGGGTTTGCTGAACCACGATAAAGGGAAAACTTTGGCCGGTATGATTTCGATTTTGGATGAACTTGGTTACCATGTATTAACCCCACAGGTTTTAAAAGCAGTTAATTTTAAAGTACCACAAAAAAGGGAAAGGCTGGTTATTGTAGGTATAAGGAAAGATATTGAAGGGGAGTTTAACTATCCAAAGCCAGACTTAAAAAATACATACACATTAAAAGATGCACTAAAAAAAGGCAGGCTTTACCCTGTTGATGTACCAGCATCTTACGCACCGAAATATCCTAAGAGAAAAAAAGAAATTTTAGATATGGTCCCTCCTGGTGGCTATTGGAGGGATTTGCCAATTGAGGTGCAGAAAGAATATATGTTGCAGAGCTTTTACTTAACTGGCGGAAAGACAGGTATTGCCCGTAGGATTTCATGGGATGAACCTTCCCTGACATTAACATGCAGCCCTGCACAAAAGCAGACAGAAAGATGCCACCCAGACGAAACAAGGCCATTTACAATACGTGAGTATGCAAGGATACAAACGTTCCCAGACAATTGGGAGTTTGCCGGTTCAAGTACAGAGCAATATAAACAGATTGGTAATGCAGTACCTGTAAACCTTGGAAAGGCTATTGGTACATCGGTTGTAAAATTTTTGGAAACATGCAAGGTTAGGCCAAACAAAAAATTACCTGCTGTAAAAAATATTAAATCAATAATACCATCGGTAAACAGGGGGTCAATACAAACCTCAATTGCAATCTAAAATATAATTAATGCCAAGACTTAACTGGATTTCGGATGAAGATTTAAGAAATGCCGTAGGAAGCCTTTTAGCAACTGCACAGGAAGCCCAAAGGCTTGCAGTTGATGAATTTGGCCGTAATGTTGTTGACCCCTTTTCTGCAATATTTGAAATGGCTGGGTTTAATATGGATTTTGATACTTGGCTAAAATCTGAACAGGCACGGCAAGCACAAAAGACATTGCAAAATTTTATTGGTGGTTTTCACCAAATAGTATTAGGCCATTGCCCCGGCTGGACAAATATGAATGTTGGTGGATTGATTGACTTACTCCATACAGACAAAAAAATAATTGCAGAAGTTAAGAATAAACATAACACAGTTTCCGGTGGCAAACTTTCTGGTGTATATTCTGGGTTAGAAAATTTAGTAATGGACAAGGCCAGTATTTATAAAGGTTACACAGCCTATTTTGTTCAAATTATCCCACCAAGTACAGATCGTTATAATAGGCCATTTACCCCTTCTGATCCAGAGAAAGGACAAAGGCAACCAGAAAATGAGTTAATAAGGATAATAGACGGGGCTAATTTTTATGCACTTGCAACGGGCAGCGAAACAGCAATATATGACCTGCATGATGCAGTACCGGATTTCATCCAAGAATTAACAGGAACAAAACTTGATAAGGAACGGTTGAAGGGTATTCTAACAATGGCTTATGGGTAAAACTATTTTGCCTTACTGCTTTTGTCAAATACTACAAGCAATACCAGTATAATTACAGCCGATAAGCCAAAGATATAAAGCACCAGGGTCGGGTGCAGTTCCTTCCATGTATCCTGATTGCATTTTTGAAGTTACAAAAAATGTTTATCTTTATATCCTTATAAGCCCGTTTTCGAGCGTTTGTCCTATGGTACAGCACGGCTGAGAAATACATTAGGCAGCTTATATTTTACGTTCTTTCTCTCTAATGATTACAGCGTTGATGCAACTACCGGCATCCCCCTATTTTAGAAATAGGGGTGGATATTATTATATCAAATAGCTGTTTTCAAATCTACTTTTTCATTCAACATCGGTGCTTTATGCGGTCAAGTGTAAACAGGTATATCATTGCCTCAAAATATCATGGAGATATTATGTATGCCGGACAAGTTATCGAATATAAAGTGAGTCCGGTTTTAGGCATTCCTTTTTACTGGATGACGGAAATAACACATGTAGGTGACAAAAAATATTTTGTGGACGAACAGCGCTTTGGCCCTTACAGCATGTGGCATCACCAGCATCATTTTAAAGAAATTGAAGGCGGGGTGGAAATGACGGACATTGTACATTACAAAGTGCCGCTGTGGTTTTTGGGAGATATTGCCAATGCTTTATTTGTAAAAAAACAGTTGCAGCAGATATTTGATTACAGGTTTAAGAAAGTGGAGGAACTGTTCGGAACGTTTAACGTTTAATTCGTTTAAGGGTTTAAGTCGCTTTTGAGATGCACACCAACCTTTAAACCATTCAACCTTTAAACGTCCTACCCCGGCATCCTCGTAATATACTTCTCTATCTGCTTTATCTGATCAACGATCTGCGGCGTAGTTGGTTTAAAACCTTTTGCTTTTCTAAAGTAATCTTTTGCAGCCCTGAATTCTCTTTTGTTCATCATGATAGAACAAAGCTGTAAATAAGCAGCAGCATTGTTTTCATTATCAGGCAAGCCTGCACGGATGGCCTGGCGAATGAGGCTTTCGGCTTGTTTAATATCTCCCTTCTGCATCATGAGCATACCCAGTTGCAGTTTGTTTGGCCCTTCGGCCTGTTTGGTTAAAGCGCCGCCACCCAGGGCCAGGCTTTTTTTCATGTTCTTTTCTGCACTGTCGTAATTCTGTTCAACCATATCGAGGTTGCCTTTGATGGTGTAGTAAACTGAACGAACCGGTTTGATAAGGATACCGGGGAACCAGATAGAGTTCACCACTTTTTTAGCGCCTTCCATATCACCCTCTTCCATATAAGATTGTATGAGCCTCATGGGCCCGAAAAGAAAATGGCCAACAATGGCTATTACAGCAATAAGATATAATGCAAAAGAAGGCCAGAAACCGGCCTGCATATTGGTAAAGATGGCAAGGCCCAGTAAAACAATGCCAATCCATAAACGGTATTTGATAAGAACATTCAACCACTTCATGATCTTGTAAATTTTAGGAGGGCAAAGATAGGGTTTACAAACAAAAGCCGGAATTGTCTCTTAAAACAATTATTTCAGTCTCAAAAATGATAACTGCAAACGGTTGCAGCCATTTATGATTAGCCTGTAACTTATCCAAAATGCAGATTGGTATATTGTTTGATTAAGTTATCGAAGCCACCCTTGCTGCTTTTATTGCGTTATATAATAAAAAATGGTTGTTGTAACATCAATATATAACATATCTTAAGCGCTTAAAATAAACTGCATGAGACAAAAAAATTATTTCCTGGATAATTATTTTGTAAAAACCTGCTTAACTGTACTGCTATGTACCGGTAATCTTTGTTTTGCACAAACAATATCTATGGCTTCATTAAAAGATATTCCCAATCTAAAACAAGCAGTGAGTCAGCGATATGTATTTACTGAAAATATAGGGCAATACGGTAAAATGCCGGAATCATATCCTGAAATGGGTTTAATCAAATTTGGTTATGAAGGGTTCAATATGCCCGTGCTGTTTACACACAAAGGTCTAATTCACCTGCAAAGAAAGGTTGAAAAGCTATCTGAAAAAGAAGAAAAAAGACTGGAAAAGCTGGGAGTGCCGGAAGATATCCTTGAGAAGAAAAGAACGGTAACAGACAGGGTGATAACGATGGAATGGATAGGCATTAACCAAGATGTAAAAATTATTGCAGAAGATGTATCAACAGCATACCAGACTTACGGCCTGATCCCTCAAAAAGCCTTTGGTTACAAAAAAATGATTTATCAAAATGCGTATCCGGGTATAGATATCATTTATTCTTTTACAGAAAACAGTAAAGTTGGTTTTGAATACAGCCTGGCGGTAAAACCCGGAGCTGATGTTTCGGCCATTAAATTAAAATACGGCGGCGATATAAAATCTATCAGGACGGATGGAAAAGGAAACCTCGTTATCAGATCAGATATTGATGGTATTGTGAGTTCGGTGCCGGTAAGTTATTATGGTGATCAGTTATCAAAGCATATTACAGGCACAATAAAATCATCTTATAAATTAAGCGGAAAAGAAATTAGCTTTTCATTTCCACAGGGTTTTGATAAGTCTAAACCATTGATCATTGACCCTTTTGTTAGCAGCACCACTGGCCTGAGCGGTATTAATAACGGCAAAGCCAAAGATGTGGATTTTGATTACGAAGGAAATATTTATGTTACCGGCGGCGGTGATGGCACTTCTTACAAATTATCCAAATACGACGCAGCCGGGGTTTTACAATGGACCTTTAACGGTACTACCACCATACCGGCATGGCATTATGGTGATTATTATGGAGGTTTTGTTGTAGAAAAAAATACCGGCAAAGTTTACCTGGGGCAAGGATTTAGTCCCGGTACAGGTTACCGGGTGGTACGTATCAGCAACAGCGGTTTGTATGATAATTATATTTCTGCAGGCAACACAGCATTTAATGAGAACTGGAAAATGTACTGGAGCTGCAATGGTGGTTCGCCACAGATATTGGTTGTTGGCGGCGGTACCAGTTCTAACTTAAACCTGGGTGTTTTAACGCCGCCGTCCACTACCATCACGGCATTAAATATTACCAATGTGCCGGTATCCTGTTGCCAGGATATGGCCGATATGGTTTTTGATCCGGCCACCAATGATATCTATTCTATTTTTGCCTCGGCATTTGGAACACCTTCTATCAATAATAAAATTTTTAAAAATACAGCACCTTATAGCGGCGCTTCTATTGCATGGTCGGTACAATCCGGTTATAATGTAATGGCCGAGGCCGGCAACCGGCCTTATATGGCCAATGTTGCGGCGGGATATAATGATAACTCAGCCAATATACTTGCTTTAAATCCATCTTATTTATTTTACTGGGACGGAAAAAATTTAAAGGCATTTAATAAAGCAACAGGAGCCAATGCAGGCATTCCGTTATCAACCGCCAACACCGCATTGATGCAGGGCGGTATTATTGCCGATGCCTGTAACAATATTTTTGTAGGAGAGGGCAATGGTGTTATTAAGGTTTACAATTTTAACGGTACAACTTTCAGTGATGCACCCGCCGATATTACCATACCTGGCTTTTCCGGCAAAGCGGTTTATGACCTGGCTTATGATGAATCAAGAAAATTAATTTATGCCAGCGGCGATGGTTTTGTTGGCGCTTTTGATGTAGCATCTTATTGCCCAACCACTACCTATACATTAACTGCAACTCCCAATTGTTTAACAGCCAGTGCAACAGTTACGATAAATCCGGCACCGCCGGGAGGATCTGTTATAACTTATAATCTTTACAACGGTACCACTTTAACAGCAACCAATACAACAGGTGTTTTTACGGGCTTAAGCCCAAACATCACATACACAGTTATTGCAACTGTTAACCAGGCCTGCAGTGGTACGCAGGCCACAACAAGTTTTGTTATTCCAGGCCCAACAATCGGTATTACTTCTGTCAATACCACCTGCGGTGCAAGCACTGGCTCAATTACTGCAACCGGTTCGGGCACATCAGGCCCATATACCTATAGTATTGACGGAACAATTTTTTTTCCGTCAGGTAATTTTACAAACCTGGCCGCAGGCATTTATACGGTTACTGTTAAAGATGTAAATGGCTGCAGCAATACAGCAAGCGTAACACTTACCAACACCAACGGGCCGCAATTATCTTTTACAAATACCAATGCCACCTGCGGCAGCAATACCGGCACTGTAACTGCCAATGCAACCGGCGGTACGTCGCCGTATCAATACAGCATCAACAACGGTACTACTTATCAAACCAATAATTTTTTTACAGGCTTAACTGCGGGGCTTTATGCTTTGGTTGTAAAAGATGCAAACAATTGCATCAATTCAACCTTAGTTACCATCACCACATCGCCGGCCGTATTTATAACAGCCATTCCTGCTGCTGCAACCTGCGGCAGCAACAACGGAACCATCACTGCATTTGGAAGCGGAGGTACTACGCCGTATCAATACAGCATCAATGGAAATATTTATCAGCCCAGCAATATTTTTAACGGAGTAACGCCGGGCACTTATACCGTGTATATAAAAGATGCAATTGGATGTGTGGCAACAACAGTGGTAACTGTTGCAAACTCGGCAGCTCCAACCGTTACTGCAACATCAACGGCGGCATTGTGTAACAATGTAAACGGAACCATTACCGCGACAGGCAGCGGTGGCATTGCTCCTTTGCAGTACAGCCGTGACGGGGTAACCTTTCAGGCCAGTAATGTATTTACAGGTTTGGCTGCCGGCAATTATGTAATTACTGTAAAAGATGCAACCAGTTGTACCAACAACACAGCGGTAATTGTTTCAAGCACCGGTGGCCCCGTTGTTTCTGCATCATCAACGGCTTCAGGCTGTGCAGGCAATACAGGCACCATTACTATTACTGCAACCGGCACGCCAACTTTGCAATACAGCATCAACGGTGTAAATTTTGTTTTTACAAACACTTTCACGGCGCTGGCGCCGGGTAATTATATTGCGTATGCAAAAGATGGCGCCGGCTGTATAAGTGCGGTGGCTGTAACGGTTGATGCAATTTCAGGTCCTTCTTTAACGGCTACTGCCACTGCATCATCCTGTAATATAAATGATGGTACCATTACTGCTACAGCCAGCGGTGGTACTGCACCATATACTTACAGTATTGACGGTGTTACTTACGGCGGTTCAAATAGTTTTACAGGATTAGCACCGGGCAATTACACTGTTTATGTAAAAGATGATAACAACTGTATAAAAACAACAACAGTTACTGTTTTAAATGCAAGCGGCCTAACGTTAACTGTTAGTACCATTAATGCATCATGCAATAGCAATAACGGGCAGATTACAGCAATGGCTGCCGGGGGCACAGCGCCACTGCAATACAGCATTGATGGTACCAATTACCAGCTAAGTAGTGTATTTACCGGTTTGGCAATTGGCACCTACACGGTGTATGTAAAAGATGCGAATAACTGTATTGTAAGCAGACAGGCAATTGTGGCATCATCGGCTACGCTGTTATTATCGGTAACCGTAGTACTACAGGCCACCTGCGGCAGCAGTAACGGCGCAATACAGGCAACAGGCAGCGGCGGTGTGGCGCCATTTACTTACAGCATAGATGGAACTACATACCAGGCATCGGGATTATTTATTAATTTATCACCCAACACCTACACGGTTTATGTAAAAGATGCAACGGGTTGTATCGTAACCCAACCGGCCGTTATCACCAATACCGGTGCCGGGCCTGGTATTACAACATTTACTGTTCGAACCAGTGATGCCTATCCCTGCAATGATAATGTAGGAAAAATTGATCAGTTCAGGGTAAATGGGTCTAACTGCGGAACTTGTACATACAGTATTAATTTTGGTGCATTTTTGATAGGTAATGAAGCAATATGGAGTAACCTTGCTCCCGGAACTTATGCAATAACAGCTAAAACTGCTGCGGGATGCACCAAAACAATACTTGCTACCATAGGCATAGCAACCCTCTCAACGGCAACAGCGACAGTTACAGCATCTGACTGTAATTTAAGTAATGGAACAATCACCCTTACAGGTGTTGGGCCAAACACACCCTATCATGCAAGCATTACAGGAATAGGCGGACCATTTGTAGATTTTGATCCCACCCATACATTTACTGGTTTGGCGCCCGGCGTGTACGACATCATTATTGCAGATGATGAAGATTTTAACGGTCCCAATGACCCGGGCAATTGCCTGGATACGATTCAGGTAATTGTACCTTCCGTCGGCGGGCCATCAATTGCCACTACAAAAACACCCGGTACCTGTGCCGGTTCCAACGGAACCATAACAGCAGTTGGTTCTGGCGGTGCAGGAGGCTATAGTTATAATATTAACGGAGGTGCTTACCAGGCCAGTGGCGTGTTTAATAATTTAGCGCCAGGTGTTTACATAACCGGTGTAATGGATGCAAACGGATGTGTGACTTTTAAAAGAGATACACTTATTAATGGATCATCTCCCGCATTTACAACTGTTACAACGCAAACAACCTGCGGGTTAAATAATGCAACAATAACAATTACAGCCAGCAGCGGAACAGCCCCATACGAATACAGCATTAACGGTACTACTTTTCAAGCCGGCAATATTTTTACAGGCCTTGCAACCGGCACTTACATGGTGTATGTAAAAGATGCCCTTGCCTGTTATGCAAATTCACCGGTAGTAATAACAGCCAAACCAAGGCCAACGGTTACCGCATTTGCAGTAGCCGCAACCTGTAATAATAATGATGGGATTATTATAGCAACAGGAGCATCGGGCTCTGCTCCTTACACCTACAGCATTGACGGAACTGTTTTTCAAAGCAGCAATACATTTACAGGGTTGGCTGCAGGGTTTTATACAATAACTATTAAAGATGCCGGTAACTGCACTAACACAACGGGATTATCTGTTGCCAATTTGGGAGCACCCACTATTACTTCTACCCCGGTTGTAACAGCAAAATGTGGTAATGCAAATGGCAGCATAACAGTTAATGCAACCGGTGGTGGCGGCTCTTACCAATATGCCATTGATAACCTGCCTTACCAGGTAAGTAATCTTTTTTCCGGCTTATTGCCCGGCACTTACGTTGTGTTTGTAAAAGACATCAACGGGTGCATTGTAAGCAAACCTGTTTTGGTTGCCAATGTAAATGGACCGCAAACATTAACTGCAGCCATTTTACATGCAGCCTGCGGTTTGAATAATGGCACTATTACAGCAACTGCATCGGGCGGCACAGCACCACTTCAATATTCAATTGACGGCACCACATATCAACCGGGTACTTTCTTTAGCGGTGTAATTGCAGGTGGCTACACTTTGTATGTACGGGATGCAAATCTTTGCATAAAAACACTGCCTGTTACTGTTTTGAACCTGGCAGGACCAACATTATCGGCAACTTCATCACCGGCATCGTGTGGCCGCAGTGATGGAACCATTACTGCCACTGCAATTGGCGGCACCACAGCATTAACGTACAGCAAAGACGGCATCACCTACCAGGCCAGCAATATTTTTACCGGGCTTGCTGCAAACACTTACCGCATTTGGGTAAAAGATGCAAGAAACTGTAAGGATTCTGTAAACGTAACTGTAAATACCGCCGGCAGTTTCTCTGGCTTGTTAGCTGCAACTACAGGCGGGCTGCAGGTTTCTACAACGGCTGCTGTTGCGGCAACCGGCACCGATTATTTAGATACTTTGTGCAACCTCATAGCCAGGGTTGTACCTTCGGGTGCATCGCCTGTAAGCGGATCAATCAGTAGCAAAGTTATTATTGATGCAACAATACAAACCTATAATGTGGAGCCTTATGTACAAAGGCATTTTGATATTGAGCCTGCAACCAATGCAGCTACAGCAACTGCTACGGTAACACTTTATTTCAGAGACCAGGAGTTTGTAGAGTTTAACCTGAACCGCAATGGTTTTCCTGCACTGCCTACCGTTGCAAATGGTGGCAATGCAGACCCCAACATTACCAACCTACGGGTAACGCAGTATCATGGCCTGCCCATCTTTCCGCATAATGCAGGCAATCCGGCACCGGGTTTTTACACCACTTCAAATGGGGTATTGATAGTACCGACACTTGTTAATTATAACAGCACATTTAATTATTGGGAAGTAACCATACCGGTAAATGGCTTCTCCGGATTTTACGTGCATACCAATCTTTTTGCGCCATTACCAATTGTACTTAATTATTTTAACGGCACAAGGCATACTAATAAACATTTGCTGAACTGGAAGGTAACCTGTAATGCAACTCCTGCTGCAACACTTATATTAGAACGCAGTGTTGATGGGCAAAACTTTACCGGCATATACAGCATTACTGCCACCGCTTTACGCTGCAATCAACCTTTCGATCATACAGATGATAATCCATTGCCCGGTGTAAATTATTACCGGTTAAAAATGATATCGGCTGATGGTAAAACAGATTACAGCAATACAGTTGCACTTACCAACAGCATGAAAGGATTTGACATTTTCAGTATTTCGCCAAACCCGGTAACAAATGGCAGTTTTAATCTTAATTTATTCAGCAACTCGGCTGCGGCTGTTGAAATTAAGATAACCGATATGCAGGGAAGGGTAGTGGAGCGCCAGACAAGAAATATAACTACAGGGCTTAATGATATTTATTGTAATGTAGAAAAGCTGGCAGCGGGAACCTATGCTATATCTGCAAATACGCCAAAGGATCAATCCAGGGTATTGCGGTTTGTAAAAGAATAAAAAAGGGGCTGCAGATTAAATTTTGTACGGAGTTTTAGTGCAAAACGGTTATTTTTGCCATCCTAATTTATGGCCCTGTAGTTCAATGGATAGAATAGAAGTTTCCTAAACTTTAGATACAAGTTCGATTCTTGTCGGGGCTACTGTTAACCTTCCGCAATTGCGGAAGGTTTTTCATTTAAATGCCCCAGCAAACGGTACTTTAGAAAAAAATTCCATTGAATGGAAAAGATGATGCAGGCTAATCAGGTAAATAACTGGTTTTCAAAAACTTAACTTTTGGCATTGATTTGGCAAAACCGGCAGCAAATAATATTTATGAAAACAGCATTACAAAAAAAGATTTTTATTGTTGATGATAATGAAATGAACCGCCTGGTGGCCACCACTATTTTACAGGAGTACGGCGTGTTGCTTACAGAAGCGGCCAATGGCGAAGATGCAACCAGGCTTATGGGTGAACAGCATTTTGACCTGGTGCTTATGGATATTCAGATGCCGGTAATGAACGGGCTTGATGCAACCAGGCACATCCGTAATGAACTTAAGTCTGCCGTGCCAGTAATTGCTTTAACCGCCAATGCTATCCGTGGCGAAAATGAAAAATGCTTTGCTGCCGGCATGAATGATTACCTGTCAAAACCTTTTGAAGAAAGCCAACTGATAGAGATTATATCAAGGTGGATTGATACAAAGCCAGGAGTAAAAATCAAAGAAGCGGCCACAAGCGTAAACAACAATGGCACACCGTTATATAATCTTACCAAATTGACAGACATTGCAAAAGGCAATGAAAATTTCATAACAAAAATGCTGCAGCTTTTTGTTGAGCAGGTTCCTGCCTCGGTTAAAGAGATGAAACAGGCATTGGCTGCATCTGATTTATCCACGGTTAAATCTATAGCACACCGCATTAAACCATCCATTGACAGCCTGGGTATTGATTGCATTAAAGAAGATATTCGTAATATTGAAATCAGGGCCGCAGCGTTGCTGGCAGACGGCCAACTGGAAAAACTAATCAGCAAACTGGATACTGTTGTAAGTGAAGTTGTGCTTGATGTTGAAAATAAAAACAAGTAGTATGAAACACGATAGAAAAGCATTTGATCAGGCAGCGGCATTGCTAAAGCAATTGAATTTCACAATGGTAAAGCAGGATCTGAACCGCCCTTGGGGCGGATTTTATGTAATTGATGAAACACAGGCTTCGGCTTTTGCCAATGCGTTTTTCCCTGAGGAAGATTTTGAAGCATTGAAGATATCAGAGAAACTAAGCCCTAAGATCTTAATGGTAGCTCCGCATAAAAGATTAAGCTGGCAATATCATCACCGCAGGGCGGAGATATGGAGATGCATTGATGGCGAAGTGGCCGTAGCTACCAGCCACAGCGATGAAGAAGAAGAGCAACATGTTTTAAAAACAGGGTATAAAATAAAATTAGAGCAGGGGGAAAGGCATCGTTTGATAGGCCTGGATGACTGGGGAATTGTTGCAGAAATATGGCAGCATACCGATGCTGATAATCCATCCGATGAAGATGATATTGTGAGGCTGCAGGATGATTTTGGAAGATAAATGTGTATTAAATGGACAAAAATTTTGATCCCTCAGATTTTGAAAAGCTAAAAAGCTATGTCATCAGCCTTAAAGTTGATAACATACACAACCTGGCTGTATCTGCCCGGCAACAAAAAAGCGAACTTGATTCTTTAAAAAGAACAATCGGCAGTCAGCGGTTTTTCTTTGTGGTTGATCTTTCAACATTTGAAATAACGCACCAGGCTGGTATAGACCAATGGCTGGGCTATTCGGAAAAAGACTTCTCTTTAAAGCAATACTGGAAACTTGTTCACCCGGGTTTGCAAAAAACCGCCCACATCGTTTTTGTACAAATGATAGATATTTTGTGCAAAGGAAAATTCAGCCTGGAGTTTATGGTGCAACGCTACAGCAGCCTCACGGCGCTTAAACATTATAACGGCGAATACCTGTTATTAAAAAGAACAGCATCGGTATTTCAATACGATAAAGAAAACCGGTTAACAGAATATCTGAACGAGTTTACGATTGTAGGCAGGTATAATGGAGAGCCGCTTTCGCCTGTCTTTTTTACAGATAAGGGAAAGCCTGAAGAAGAAAGGGGTAAGATTGTGATGGAACAGGTGCTTCAGAAATTTTTAGGGCTTAAAATATTTTCAGTAAATGAATTTCACGTTGCCCGTTTGCTGGCTTATGAAACTGCCATAACACAAAAAAGAATTGCTGAGATACTCAGCAAATCTCCCAACACAATAGATACATATTGCAAACGGTTTTTGAATAAAGCAAGAAGCTGTTTTCATCACGAATTTTCATCTGCAGTTGAAGCTGCTATTTACCTGAAAAAGAACGGCTTGTTGTAGAACCCACAGAATTTCCCGGGTAATTAATATTATTTGTTTGAGTAATAAGGATTGTGCAGCTACATTTGTACCATACTTATTCAAGCTGCATGTTTAAAGTATTAAACTCCTTTTTTCTGACAGTAAGCTTTCAGGTTTTACTATCTCCAGATATTTATGCTCAAAACAACACAGCCTACCAGGCAGATTCACAAAGAGTAAGAATGCTTCTGTCCGCCGCCGACAACTGTGTGTTGCTGGCAAAAGAAGACTGCAGAAAAAATCTTGATAACGCCTTAAAAAAATCCCTGGCACTCAATTCTCCTTTTTTAATATCACTGTGTTACAGATCTTTTGCCAATGCAGAAAGAAGAAACCGTACGCCCCGCCTTTTCAAATATGATTCGCTAAGTGTAATATATGCCAGAAGCAGTGCAAATGATTCTTTAATTATCTCAGCAATCTTAAACCAGTCGCACGATTTTTGTTTGATTAACAAGCCTGAAAAAGCCAAGCGCCTTATTGAAGAAGCATTGGTATTGGTAGAGAAAAATGAAAGCAATTACTTAAAGCTGCTGTTGCAGTATGAGTACGGCCTGTACTTTTTAAAAAGCAGAAAATTTACGGAAGCCGGTAACAGATACAGGCAGGCTTTAGCCTATGCCGAGAAACTTAAAGACCCTTATTGGACCGCAATTTTGCACCGGTCTGTTTATTACACAAATGTGCTGGGCTATAAAAAAACAGATACCAGTGTTGCTGTTTTTGATGCGTTGGAGTATCTGCGCAAAAATGATAAGTTTGAAGCAGCCAATTGCCTGTATATAATTGGATTTGGCTACAAGGCAAAGGGAAATTTAGAAAAGGCCAATGCTTATTTTACCGAGGCTGCCGCACTTTACAAAGCAAAAAAATACTACCTGCACGAAGCAGATATGTATAATGCAATGGCGGAGCACAGTATTATAACCAAAGAATTTTCCAAAGGTCTTTCTTTAACCGCCCAAAGTGAAAAGATATTTACCTCAATAGGCTACACCGATGGCATTATAACAACCTATTTTAACTACGCCAGGTTATACGGCGCTTCCGGTGATATTGTAAGATCGGATATGTACTTTGAAAAGGTAAATGCAATATTAAAAGCCAGCCCGGATGCGTATACAAGCAGGTTGCTTATATCTTACAAAGCGCTGAGAGATTTTAATAATGGTACAACCAGCGTAAAGAGTAAACTTATTGACAGTGCTGCTGCAGGCATCACTAAACTTCTTTCAAAAGAAGTTGTTGACAGTATGATAAGCCGCTCAGAAAGCACCGGCCTTTTGTCAAAATCCGAAGCACAGGACCTGAAGAGATATAGCCGAACAGGGAAACTTGATACCTCTTTGTGGAAGAAAAAAAATGATCTTGAAAACATTAACCCATATACCGGCGACTTGCTGAAGTTCAACAGCAGCTACAATGAGTTGTACAACCGGCAGCTAACAGAAATGGAAACAAAGTACAAAACCCAAATAAAGGACGATAGTTTAAATAATGTAATAAACGAAAACAAAATTTCGCAATTAAAAATAAGCAACCGAAACCGGTTGATCTTTTTAATTTTTGTGATTGCCATCGCAGCTGCTATTATCTTTTACCAGGTAAACCGGCATTTATCAAATAAAGCTAAGAGGGCTTTGCACGAAAAGAAAACTATTGAAGTTTTTAAAGAAGAGGCAGATCACAGGGTACAAAACACACTCAGCAACATCAATTCAATTATAAGCATTGTTAAGTCAAAAGCAGCTGATAAACTTCTTTTTAATTTGCTGGAAGAAAGAATAAACCCGTTAATGCTCCTGTATCAGAAGTTAACTGTAAACAAAGATGAGAGTATCAGGCTACAGGATTATTTTGAAGATATCTGTAGCCGCCTTAAAAGGGCTTATGGTAGTAGCTGTGTTGAAGTTAATGTTTCAGCGCCTGTTATCATGGAGGGAAAAACGGCCGGTTTAGCTGGGTTGATTGTGAACGAACTGGTTACCAATTCGTTTAAATATGCTTTTGAAGAGAATAAGCCGGGCATAATAAATATAGTTTGTGATAAGGATGAGCAAAAGGAGTATAAACTACAGGTGTCCGACTCGGGCAAGGGTTTTGAAAACGCTGAGGGAAATGCGGGCACTAGAGGGCTATTGCTGGTAAAGGCATTGGCAGCACAAATGCGGGCTAGGGTAATCCAAAAAACAGGAGGCGGGGTTTGTTTTGAATTTTATTTTAAAGAAAAACCTGTAATATGAACGGCGAAAAAATTAAGGTACTTTTAGTGGAGGATGAAGCGCTTAATTACGTGGATATACAGCAGTTTTTGCAAGATGAAGGGTTTAAAGTGCTTTCATTACCCGGTAAAATAATTATCGACAATTATGACGATGCAGTGGCAGTTTGTGAAAATGAAATTCCGCATATTGCCATTCTTGATATACAGATTAAAGGCGAAAAAGACGGACTGGACATAGCTGCATATATAAGGGAAAATTATTACAGCCCTGTTATTATTTTATCAAGTCATGCTACAAGCGAAAACATACGGCGTGCAGCCTTACTGAGTGTTGACGGGTTTACAAAAAAAATTGAAAAGCCTTACAACTTAGAGCAACTGCGGGTTACTTTAAACCTACTGCTTTCACTGGCAGTTTCGGCGGCAAAGCGGCGGGAAGAAAATATTTTTCTTTCTGTGAAAGGGTTCAGTGAGCAGGGAGAAGCTGATGCCTCATTTGGTTTAAAACGCCTCGCTTTAAATGAACTGCTTTTTGTAAAAACCCTGCCTGACAATAAAAACTATGTTCTGTTGGAAATGAATAACGCCCAAAAATACGTTTGCCATAAATCATTAAAGGATTTAGCCGATCTGCTTCCTTTAAATTTTATACGCTTTACGGGCAATAGGATAATAAACACCGATTTTATAGATAGAAAGAGCAATAAAAGCCAGTGGGTTTACTTTATTGGCAATAACCGTTTTGAAATTGCTGATATATATCGTACCGATGAATTGAAGACAATTCTTAAAAAACTGAAGCTTTAAGTGCCGTATTTTCACTGCTAACCCGGTTATTTTCCTCCAACTTTTTTTTACAGCATTTGATTTTACACTTTTAGGCTGATAAAGGCAGGTAAACCAACGATGCCATTACAAACAGCTAAATCAAATTGCCATGTTTACGCTAAAAAACTACGACTTAAGCGACATTAACAGCGCCCCGTCCTCCTTAGATGTTTTATACGGGATTTTCAAAACCACCCTCAATCCGGATTTAACCGAACGGGAGTTTAACCAATACCTTTTTGGCTGCCACCCGGATAGTTTTGAAATGAGTTTCATTTATAGAGATGAAACACTGGCAGGCTTTGCAACTTCTGTAGCATATCCCCGCAAAATAGAAGGTAAAAAAGTAATTATACTGCGGTCGGCATTTGGTATGATAGATGCCTGCAAGCAGGGTAATTTTCCGCTTCACAGCCTTTTTTATAAATACATACGGTACAAACTTAAGCACCTGCTTACGCCTGTGTATGTAGCAGGTTTTATGGCAAATCCGCTGATGTATGCGATGATATGTAAGTATACATTACGCTGCTATCCTAACCGCAGGCAAATAAAACATTCACAAAAGATGCTTTCATTTAAAGATGATCTGCTTCAATCAATGAAACTGAAAAAAAAAGAAGTTGCACCTTTTGTATTGAAGATTCATTTCCAGGTAAAATTTAAACCAGCCGATATTGAGCGCATACAACAATCTACGAACCAGGATGTCGGTTACTTCCTGTCCATCAACCCACGTTTTCAGGAACAGTACGGAGTACTGGTGCTTGTGCCTGTAACAATCACAAATATGGCTTATACACTCTTCATGTATTTGCTGAGACCCGTAAAAAAGGGATTTAAGAAATTTAAAAAGCCGCAGACTGCTAAAAAGATGAAGATGACCATGCCAGACCTGGTGACAAATAAAACCTGATTTGTAACCTGTGGGGGTACAAAATTATAAACACCGGTATTTTAGTTTTACGAGTGCAGAAAAGCAATGCCTGAAAAAGCAACTCTTGTGTCCGTACCCTATTAAAGTTAAAGAAAAAATTTTTTAAAAATCAAAACATACGAATGAGAAAGATCAAAATTCCGGTAGCTATCATTATTGTTCAATTACTGGTTTTGCCTGTTTTTGCTCAAAAGAAAAACAAAGACAAGGCCGATATAACAATCGAGGAAGTTGCCGAGCGTTGTAAAGGGATATTAAACAATGATAAGGTAACCATTAAGGTTGCAAGATTTAACGTAACAACCAACAGCGCTCCCTCCGGAACTTTTGGCCAGGAAATGGCAACCATGCTTACTTCAGCCATTCAGCAAACCAACTGTTTCAGGGTATTGGAATCGAACCGGAATATGAGAGATATGACCGATGAGATGGGGGTAGGGCAACAGGGATTTACTGATGGAACAGGGCCTGAAGCAGGGCAACTTTTGGGTGCACAACTGATTGCAACAGGCGAGGTTACCGAATTTGCACGGGGTTCAAAAGGCGGCACTTACGGCGGAATAGTAACCATTGGAAAAAACAATGCAACCATTGGCTTTATCATTAAACTGTTAAATCCGCAAACCGGCGATGTGTTATTTTCAAAAATGGTAAATGCCAAAGGCGAGGCATCTGCAAAAGCATCGGTATTATTCGGAGGTTTTGGCTCAAGCTCAAACGAGGGCGACAGGGCAGTTTCCAATGCTATGGAAAAAGGGATAATTCAGGCTGTACAACTAATGATAGACGCAAAAGGGAATATAGAAATACCCAAACCCATAAAACTGGAAGCGCCTAAAAAATACAATGCATCTAATTGCACAATATTGCAAAATGGATCGGGGCCTAAAATCGCAATTATAATTCCGGAGGCACAGGTACAAGGTTCAACTATAAACCGGCAGGGAACAGATAGAAGAACACAGGCAGAGATGGATGCCGATGAAAGAAAGGCAGACAGGCAGTTAACAAGGGACGTAATCAGGGATATATTTGGCAATAAAAACAATAATGCCGGCAATGGTAATAATGACGATTCAAAAAAATCATCATCAGCCATTTTTAAACCTATAGTAGTGGAACAGGCCACAGCCGAAAACGAAATAATAAGAAGGTTTAATGAGGCAGGTTTCAGAATTGTTGATTCTAAACTTGCCATAAAAATGCGCCAGAAAATGGACTCGCTGGGTGGTAATGATGATAATGCACAGATGGCTGCTGCAGCATTAAAATTAGGCGCTCATATTTTTATAACAGGAGTTGCACTTACAGAACCTGTAAGCAACAGCAATGGCATGGTGAGTTACCGGGGTACAATTGAACTAAGGGCTGTATCCACAGAAGATGCAACCATACTGGCATCAAATACAATTTACGCAGGGGGTGTAGATGTTGCTGATGCTGTTGCTGCAAAAATTTCTTTAAGAAATGCAAGTATTACAATGGCAAATTACATGCTCGAGCAGTTGTGTAACAGAAATTTTTCTTTTAAAGATGCCGGAGTGGGAACTCAAAAGCCTTCTTCCGGCAATCCTTCGGCAGCCGGAGCAACAGAAATCACTATAAGCAATATCACATACAGCCAGATGCAAAGCCTGGAAACCTTCCTGAAATCAAACCCCAAAATAAAGGGAGTAAAGAAAACCTTTGCATCAAATGCAGGTAAGTTAGCTGTTGCTGGTTCATTGTCTGCAGAGCAGATTGCTGACCTGCTTTCTAATTTTAAAACCGTGATAACCGAAATCATCAGTTTAGATGAAACCCGTATTGAAGCAAAAGTGAAGTAGAGGATTTTTTGAAAAAATTGGCAGGTACAATTTTAATATTTTGAAAATAAGATGATGGAAACAAGTAACCAAGTGATAAAAAATAAGCATGTTAAATAAACTAACTTACACAGGCATATTTACCTTAACAACATTAATATTATTATTGCTTTCCGGGTGCGGAAAAAATGCGACAACTAATAATAGTAATGGCCCGGCTCCGGGTACAGCCTATTATATTAAGTTTAAATTAAACGGCACTTTGGTAACATATGCTGTAAATGCAACAGGCCACATTAGCACATCAACAACAGGGTCAGGTACTACTACAGAATTTGGAATCGGGGCTTTTGAAACCTTATCAGCTTCTTCAAAAAAAATTTCTATTTTACACCAGATTCCGGGATCTGCTTTTCCAACCGGAACCTATGCCTTAAATCCTAATTCAATAACTAATCCTTTTAGTGTTCTTTACAGTTTATTGGCCACCGATCCCCCGCAGGCTAGCTATTTAAATATAAATACACCAGTTGGCGCAATTTGTAATTATACTTTGTTCCTCAATTCCATATCAAGTACCGAATTAGCGGGAACCTTTACCGGAAATTACCTTTATAATGCAAACACTAATGATACGGTAGCTATCACAGATGGAGAATTTAAAGTAAAGAGAAACTGATTCTTTTTACAAGTTACAATAAAAGAGAAAAAATCAATCTTTGTCTTTGTTATAAGAGCCCATTTCACATCCCCTAAACATGGGACCCCAAATACCTCTCAAACAGACACTTTCTTTTTTACCATATTTTATTCCGAACAATGGGTGTGCAATTGAGTAAAAATGCGTCAAATACTCTTTATGGTCTTTAACAGTTTCGGTAAGTGTTGGTTTTAACTTTTAGCCCCAGGCAGGGATCGGGAAAGCCAAGCCGTATCAGAACTATCAGTTTTCATTATAAAATTGTTCTTTAATAACACAATTCTCTTATTTTTTTTGCAGTATTTTTTATTTACACACAAACTATATTAATTTTATCAGCGTTTAATAAATGTTAAACCATCTTTTAGTTTGCCTCAAAAAAGCTAATCTTGTAACCATAAAATTATACATGATCATGAAAAGCATAATTTTTCCGGCATTGATGATACTGGCAACAGCCATGATATTTGCCTTTAAACCACAGCAGGCAAAGGTTGATACTAACATAGTGGAGAAAAAAGCCGATAAAGGCATCCTGTTTGCAGAACCGAACTGGGCCAAAGCCATAGCAGAAGCAAAAAAGCAAAAGAAATTAATTTTTATTGATGCCTATACAACCTGGTGTGGACCCTGTAGAATGCTTAAGCAAAATACTTTTACAGATAAGGCTGTTGGCGATTTCTTCAATAAAAATTTCATCAATATAGCGCTTGATATGGAAAGGGGCGATGGGCTTGCTTTTGCAGAAAGATACCAGATCAGGGCTTATCCAACCCTGCTCATCATAGATGCTGATCAAAAATCTACAACCATTACAGAAGGTTATATGGACCCGGCCCAGTTGCTTCAGTTTGGCAAATCGGTACTTGCACAAAAGCGAAACTGATTCAAGTAAGCTTTATATAATTTACGGGCAGCATCATTTTACAGATGCTGCTTTTTATTTTCGGTAACTTTAAATATATATGAGCAAATCTTCACGACACAGCAATGACCTTATTCATGAAAGCAGCCCTTATTTACTGCAGCATGCTCACAACCCGGTAAACTGGTATCCCTGGGGTGATAAGGCTTTGCAAAAAGCAAAAGCCGAGAACAAAATGCTCATCATCAGCATTGGCTATGCAGCCTGCCACTGGTGCCATGTAATGGAGCATGAGAGTTTTGAAGATGAGGAAGTAGCGGAGATCATGAACAAAAATTTTATCTGCATAAAAGTAGATCGGGAAGAAAGGCCCGATGTGGACCAGGTGTACATGAACGCTGTGCAACTGATAACCGGCCGTGGTGGCTGGCCGCTTAATGCCATTGCACTGGCAGGCGGCAGGCCGTTTTATGCAGGTACTTATTTTTCTAAAGACAAATGGATGAACATGCTTGCCTATTTTGTTGATATGCAGCAAAACAAGCCTGAGGCACTGGAGAAAAGTGCAGCGCAGGTTACACAGGGCATTCAGGTTACGGAAAGTGTAACATTCAAAGAAACCAAAAAAGAATTTTCAATTGCAGATCTTGATAAACAATTTGAAACCTGGAAACCCAATATTGATTTTACAAGAGGCGGAGAGAACCGGGCGCCAAAATTTCCCATGCCATCTGCATGGAGCTATTTATTGCATTACCATTATTTAACTAAAAACGAAGATGCATTAAAAGCCTTGTCGGTTACTTTAAATAGTATGGCGTGGGGCGGTATTTACGATCACCTGCAGGGCGGCTTTGCCCGTTATTCAACCGATGCCAACTGGCACGTGCCGCATTTTGAAAAGATGCTGTACGATAATGCACAGCTTGTAACGCTGTATGCATTGGCTTACCAGGTAACAGCAAATCCGTTTTATAGAAAAGTGGTTTACGAAACGCTGCGGTTTGTTGAGCAGGAGCTTACTTCACCTGAAGGAGGATTTTATGCATCGCTGGATGCAGATAGTGAAGGAGTGGAAGGCAAATTTTATATCTGGACAAAAGCAGAAATTGACAAAGCTTTGGGAGAAGAGGCCGGACTTTTTTCGGCTTACTATAATATTACTGCAGATGGAAACTGGGAGCATGGAAACAGTATCTTATTAAGAAATGAAACAGATAAAGCTATTGCTGAGCGGTTTAAAATTTCTGCTGAGGAACTTAATCAAAAGATTGACGGCTGTAAGGAGAAGTTGATGCAGATCAGAAATAAAAGAATTAAACCGGCACTTGATGATAAGATACTAAGTAGCTGGAATGCGCTGATGATAACCGGTTACACAAAGGCTTACCGTGTTTTTAATGAAGGAAGGTTTTTAGAAGCAGCAATTACCAACGCAAACTTTCTATTAAAAAATGCCATTGCCGCAGACGGCGAAATGACCCGAAATTATAAGAACGGCAAAGCATCTATCAATGCTTTGCTGGATGATTATGCATTTACCATTGGTGCTTTTATTGAATTGTACCAGGCAACTTTTGATGAAAACTGGTTGACCCAAGCGGACAAACTTACTCTGTATGTATTGGAACATTTCTTTGATGAGCAATCTAAAATGTTCTTTTATACCCACAACCAATATGCCGACCTCATCGCAAGAAAGATGGAATTAGCTGACAATGTAATTCCTTCTTCCAATTCTGAAATGGCGAAAAATCTTTTTCTGCTCGGTCATTTTTTAAGTAAGGATGACTACATAAGCCAGGCAAAACAGATGCTCATAAATGTAGAGGCTGATGTACAACGCAATATTTACTTCTATGCAAACTGGGGATCGTTACAGGCATTGTTTACAAGCCCGTTGTACGAAGTGGCTATAATGGGTAAAGAGTTTGATGACAGGCGAAAAGAATTTGATGAACATTATTTACCCAATGTGATTTTGCTGGGAAGTAAAACAGAGAGTAAACTTGCTTTGCTTAAAAACAAAATGATTGCCGGTCAAACAACCATTTATGTATGTAAAGATAAAACCTGCGATTTGCCCGTAACAGAACTGCAACAAGCCCTGGAGCAAATAAAAAAGACTTAAGAAGCTACAAACCGGTACCCAATTCCTTTAATGGTAATTATTTCTATAGCAGGGTCTTCTTTAAGGTAGCTGCGGAGTTTGGTAATGTAAACATCGAGGTTGCGGCTGTTGAAAAAAGAATCGCTGCCCCAAAGCAGGTTGAGGATATCCCTTCGGTCAATAATCTTTTCCCTGTTTTCACAAAGCATGGTAAGTAACTGGCTTTCCCTGAAGGAAAGTTTTTTTTCTTCTCTGCCAATGGAAAGTATCTGCCTGTTATTGTGAAAAGTATATTTGCCAATAGAAAAAGTATCACTGCTGTTTGTTGTATCGGTTACTTTCATCTTCAGCAAATTCTGTATGCGTACGATCAACTCTTCCATACTAAACGGTTTGCGGATATAATCATTGCCTCCCAACGTAAAACCCTTCACTACATCTTCGGTTTGTGTTTTGGCCGTTAAAAAAATGATCGGTACTTCTTTATCCAGTTCCCTTATTTCATCAGCAATCTCAAAACCATCTTTGTTGGGCAGCATAATATCCAGCACACAAATATCCGGCTGTATTTTTTTAAAAAGGTCTGTAACCTTTCCGCCATCTGCTTCCATCACAA
Organism: Ferruginibacter sp.; assembly: GCA_016786725.1. Lineage (GTDB taxonomy): Bacteria > Bacteroidota > Bacteroidia > Chitinophagales > Chitinophagaceae > Ferruginibacter. Next base: position 135,050 of record JAEUVU010000007.1, read on the forward strand.
CTTCATAGCCACGGTTTTCCAGGCTTTCCTTTACGATCTTGCCCAGGAAAAGCTCATCCTCTGCATACAATATCTTTACTGCACTCATGATGATCGCTTTGGTAAATGAATGATGAATGTTGTTTCTTTGCCCGGCTGGCTTTCTGCTTTAATGGTGCCCTGGTGTTTTTTAATAACCTGCGCCACATAACTAAGCCCGAGGCCGTATCCCTTTGCATTGTGTATATTTCCATGCGGCACCCGGAAGAATTTTTCAAATACTTTTTCCCTGTATTCGGGCGGGATGCCAATGCCATTGTCTTTTATTGTGAATACAATGCCATTGTTTTTTTCTTCCAGGTTGATTTGTATCACTGGGTTTTCCTTTCCGTATTTTAAAGCATTATCCAGCAAATTAAAAACCACGCTTTGCAGATGAAGCCGGTCGCCTTTTAAACGGAGGTCGCCTGTTGCATTGAGCCTAACGTTGGCGTGATATTTTTCGAACTGCAGTTTTAATGACAACAGAACTTCTTCCACAATTTCCTGCAGGTTCAGTTCTTCGTAACTTAATTCCATTTCCTTTTTTTCAAAAAGCGAAAGTTTGAGCACTTTATCAATGAGCAAACCAAGCCGCTGCAATTCATTGGTTGAAATGTCGAGGTATTCTCTTGTACGCTGCGGATCCTGCATGGCATTAAAATTTTTCAATGCTTCAATGGCAACACCAACTGTTGCAACCGGTGTTTTTAATTCATGAGAGATGTTGCTTATGAATTCGTTCTTGATCTCACCAAGCCGCCTTTGCCTGACAAGGTTCCTGTACAGTAAAACAAAAGCAAGTATGGTAATGCCCAGCAGCAGTAAAGAAAAAATGACCGGCAGCATTATTCTTTTAATCAGGTATGGAGCGGTATTGTCTAATAGAAGCTTGTAGGTAACTGGTTTTAAAAGACCAATGGTTACAACATTTTCAGTTTGATCATTTAAAGTTGTGTTGCCTTTTGTCTGCAGAATATGAAACGGTACGCTCAGCTTTTCTTTTACCAAACGTTTATGAAATGCAGAATCAATTTCCTTCAGGCTTAGTGGCTCCTGCAGCGAATCTATATTATATAAGAATTGTACAAGTTTATCATTGCCTTTTCCGGGCGGACCTGCAATAAATTTGAAGCTATCTTTTTTTATAGTCGTTTCATTAATGGTTATCATAACCCGGTCCGAATCTTTTCTCAGCGAATCTTTCAATTTGCCACGGATAACATTAATGGTAGAGATCATTCCTTTTTTAGCAGGCATAGATACCATCATAGAATCTTCTGCACTAAGATCTCGTATAATTTTTTTTATGTGTAAGCCTGGCCTTGGTGATGCAGAATCAAACTCAACATTGGTATTCAACTTTAATTTGGATGCCTGTAATTGCCTTATGGATTGCTCAAACAAAGCTGACGTTTTGATATCAAGTGCTCTTTGTTCACGACCATAGCTTTCCTTCAGCCAATAAAACATAAACACGGCAATACCAATGATAGATAGTATCATTAATACAGGCTCCGGTATGATCTTTCGTTGCTTCATCTGCAACAAAAATAGTCATTCGTTATTGGTAATATAGCTGCCTTTAACGTTTATTAACCTAAAACAAAGGTGGTTTAACTTATATTAAACGCCCCTTCTTTTAGTTTTGAAAAAAATATATAACATGAAAAAAATAATGATTGCCGGGTGCATGCTTTTTACTGCAGGCCTTGCACAGGCACAGCAAAAAGAAGGTAAAGTTGTTTATGAAAGGGTGAGCCAGATGGTGGCCCGGTTTAATATTAACGGTGTTGATCAGGAAATGCCAAGAACACGAAAAGACAATTTTGAAGTGATCTTTGGCTCGGGTAAATCTATATGGAGAACCATCGAAAAAGAAGACGATAACGAAGTAAGCGGCGGCGATGGGGTACAAATAAGAATGATCGTGGCTGGCAACAACGATGTGCTGTACACCAATTTTGAAACCGGTAAACGCACCGAGAAAAGGGAGTTTATGGACAAGACATTTATTGTGGATGACAGCGTTGCTAAATTAAAATGGAAGATGACCGGCGAAACAAAAACCATTCTCGGAAAAAGTTGCATGAAAGCCACCACCGAAAGGATCACCTCGCAAACAAGGATGAATATTGAAAATGGCGTGATGGAGAGAAAAGATGTGCAGGACACGGCTGTTGTTATTGCCTGGTTCACTACCGAGATTCCTGTACCGGCAGGTCCTGCAGAATTCCAGGCACAATTGCCCGGCCTTATTCTGGAAATGGATATTAATAACGGCAGGCAGAAATATACCGCTACTTCTATTTCTGACAAAGCCGACTTGGCAGAGATAAAAGAACCAACTGGTAAAAAGCACTACACGCCTGCAGAGTTTAAAGCAGAACGTGAAAAACTGATGGCTGAGATGCAAAAGAATAACCAGGGGGGAGGCAATTTCAGAATAAGAGCTAATTAAGAAGCAATAATCATGAAAACAAAACAGCCGCTGCAATTTGCAGCGGCTATTTTTGTTTCGTTCATATCTTTTTTTGCTTTGGATGGAAACCCTAAGTTGTATAGATATCTTTCCTTAAACATTTAACAAACTAAACGCTCAAGCCGCATGGCTTCGTATTTGCGCCAGCGCTGCATTCGCTTCTTAGGTTTAATAAAAGAAAAGTACTTAGTGATATAACCTTCGCACTCTCACCAGTACCTGTGTAAGGCGCCTCATTTGGTTCGGTGCCTGCGAAGCAGGGATTGGAAAATGCGTAGCATATTTTTCCAAAGAAGCAAATGCAGCGCTGTCACAGGTACGCAGCCCGCCGGCTGAGGAGGCGAATGCAATGAATTGAAAAAGAGATTGATGAAATCGAACTGCAAGAAACAGAAATAAAGAAGCCGCTACAATTTGCAGCGGCTTCTTTTATAAAGAGTTATTAATACTTACCTAGTAATAATCCTCATATTCCCACCCCCACCCCCATTATTCAATCCCACCTTATTCAAACTATACGTAAAACTTAAAGAGAAGAAACGACGCAGCGTAAGCACCCTCGAATCTTCGATATAGTTACTGTTGCTGGTACGGTTGATGCCGATGTTCTTATTTAAAAGATCTCTTGCAGATAATTTTAATTCGCCGCGGTTGTACTTAAGCATTTGCTTGCTGATGCTGGCATTCCACAAAGGCACTTTGTAATTGAAACCGGCGGAGCGTTGTGAGTTGATTATGTAAGCAAAATCGGTGCTGAAGAAAAAACGTTTGGGTAATTCCCAGTCAACAGAGGCATTGTACTCCTGTGATAAATAAGTATTGTTTAAAGCAGATTGTAATGAATAAGTTGATCGGTTGCGGTTGATCTCGGTGCCAACAGTAACATTCAGTTTGCTGGTAGGGTTCATATCCAGCCTGATGCCTGGACCCAGCGTGAATGTGCTGATATCATTTCCAACACCGTTGATGAATTGTTTTGTCCTGGCTTGCCTTACAAAGCTGCTCAACTCTATCGTTCCTTTTAAGAACCTCACAGGCCTGCTGTAACTTGCTTGTCCACTAATATTGTACACACCATTTACATTAACCGGCCTGCTGCGTTTGATGCCCAGCAACTGGTTCAGCGTATCGTAATTGGTTATTTTGTTTTTGGTGAACTGTGCATTAAAGAAAAAGAACAGGTTCCTGTTTTTGAATGGACTAACTAAATTGAGATTTCCCATAACAGTATGATTGTATTCCTGCTTAAGGTCTGGATTGCCTTCTTTGATATTAAGCGGATTGCTGTTATCGGGCACCGGCTGCAACTGCGATATACTCGGCTGATTGGTAGAAGCGATGTAGTTAACCGAGAATGATTTGAACTTGGTAAAATTGTACTGCAACCTGGCCGTAGGCAACAGGTTGGTAAATGTTTTTTTCAAAACAGAATCAGTTGTACCACTGATGATCTTGCCTTTAAGATCGGCCTGCTGAAAGGCAAGACCGAGTGCATAATTGTATTTTCTTTTCTGTGTTCTAAAGCGAAGGCCTGCGTTAGTGTAAGCGTAAATATTCTCAAAGTTGTTGGATAGGGTTTTGTTCACCAGGTCGTATTTGCCGCTTTGCTTATTATAATCCTGCGTTATCTTTTCTGCAACACTTTTGCTGTAGCTTCTTGAAATACTTGCTTCCAGCAATGAGCGCTTAAACAAAGGCTCGGTGTAAACGGCTTTGGCAGTGTATCCACGCAAGGCCGCTTCCGTTTCACTTTGCTGGTTTAGTGTATCTATTTTACGCAAGGTTCCATCAGGATTGTAAAAGCTGTTGATGGATGAAAGGCTTCCGTCTCCGTCACTTGCATTCAATGTTGTTTGTAAAGAGAGAGAAAATGTTCTTCCCCTGCGGGCAAATTTCCTGCGCCACAAAATATCGTTCCTGAAATTGTAACCACCGTTGGTTGTACGGGAGTTGCTGAAACCATCATTAGTCATTTGTCCACTGGCAGATAAGGTTTGATAATTCCTTTGCAAACGGTTATCGGTTTGCTGGTAATTAAAAGAAGGTACAATGCGGATTGAATTGAATGTATCTAACTGGTACAACAGGTTAGCATTCAACCGGTGACTTTTATTTAGATTGTTGGTAAATGCATCCTCATTATAATAGTAAAACGAGTCTGGTAAAAAATTCTGCCTTTGAATATGGCTCTCTGATTTGGGGTTGAAGCGGTTGTAAAAATAATTGCTCTGCAGATCGGCCCTGGTGCCAATGATATTGTTGTAGTTAAGCCCGCCTGCCCAGGCCGTATTGATACCGCTGTTGGAAGAACCACCGTTCATACCCATACCGGCAGCCTGCTCGCCGCTCATGTTGATGTTGATATTGCCGCCGCCATTGTTTTGCATGCGGCTAAGCTCGCCGGTAAAATTCAGTATGTCCATAAAAGAAAAACCTTCGGCGTTGGTATTGTTGCCCATGCCGATGGCAGAGAACTGCCTGGCGCCTTTAAAGGAATTTACGTTGAACTTGCCCTCGTATCTTTCCTTCGTGCCGCCACCGGCATTCACTTTTCCAAACATGCCTTTCTTTTTATCTTTCTTCAGTTTCAGGTTGATGGTTTTTTCATAATTGCCATCTTCAAAACCGGTAAGCTGTGCCTGGTCGCTTTGTTTATCATACACCTGCACTTTATCAATGGCATCAGCAGGCAGATTTTTTGTAGCCACTTTTGGATCGCTGCCAAAAAATTCTTTTCCATCCACCAATACCTTGGCCACTTTTTCTCCCTGCGCCTTGATGCTCCCGTCTTTCTCCACTTTTACGCCGGGCAGTTTTTTAAGCAACTGCTCTACGTTGGCGTTGGGCTGCACTTTAAAAGAACCGGCATTGTATTGGATGGTATCGTTGAGCAGGGTAACGGGTGGCGCTTCGGCAGTTACTTCCACTTCGGCCATGGTTTTGGTAAGGTCGTTCATGGCTACAGTGCCGAGGCTTGCATTTTTATCAGTAGCAGAAATGGTAAATAATTTATTGCTGTTGTGGTAATTGATATGGGTAATGAGCAGGCGGTATGCACCTTCGGCCAGGCCTTTAATTTCAAAGCTGCCGTCATTACCCGTCATGGTAAAGCTTACCAGCGAAGAATCTTTTTTATCCAGCACGGTGATGGTGGCGCCGGCAATGGGTTTGTTGATTGCGGTGTCCATCAGCTTACCGGAAACGCTTCCGTTCTTTTGTGCTGTAGCTGTTTGTACCGCCCCTAAAAACAACAGTAGAAAATAGAGTTTTCTCATGCTTTAAATTTTCTACGAAAATATTCTTAGGTGGAAAGAAGGCGGGTTAATGCGGCTTGGTTTATTGTTAATGAAGGTTAAAGAATGAGGGTTTAATAACCAGATCTAATTTTATAGCTGTTTTGCTTTTTGGGTTATTAAATGATCAAATTGGTTAGACTTTGCGAAAGCCTGGGTTTTCTTATTTATAGAAATAATATCCAAGTATCCTAAATCAACCAGCCCTTGTAAATCAGTTCTTGCTGTTTGATTGGAAATAGATAGCCTCGTTTCTATTTCTTTTACGGACAATAGTAAAGATCCTTCTTCATAAATCCACTTCAGTATCAATGCCTGCCGGTCGTTTATTTTATCCAGCTTAATAAAATCAGTAATCTTTTTCTTTTCTTCTATTTTTCGTTGAATATATTCCCTCAGTGAATCGAATGCCAGTTTCATTGTTTTAAGCTGGTAATTGATGAAATAGGTTAGATCATTTTCATCACTTTCGGTATATTGAAATGCATCTGCATATTGTGTTTTTGATTTTAGAATCATTTTGGAAATTGATAAATATTCCGTTAGCCAATAGCCCTTTCTTAGCAAATACCAGTAAAACAGGGCTCTAGCCGTTCTTCCGTTACCATCAACAAAAGGATGAATATACCCTATCATGAAATGAATAATACAGGCCTTTATGATGGGATGTATAAACACATCTTTATTATCAGTATTAGCAAAACTTAATAATTCAGTTATCAGAGATTTTAATTCTGAGAAATCAGGGGGATAATGCACAACTTCTCCAGCCAGTACGTCAACAACTTTTACTTCATTGTCATTTCTAAATCTTCCTTCATCTTCCTGGTGATCCAAAGTTTTTTTTGTGACCAGTTTATGCAGTTCTAAAAGTTTGTTTTCAGTAAGTTCATCATTTTTCCATTCTAATATTTGTTGAATTAAAACGTAGTTGTTAAATATCATCTGCTCTGATTTGTTACGCGGATTAATATTTTTCCGTAACATTTCTTTGGCTTTTTTTCTGGTGGTTATTGCCCCTTCAATTTGACTTGACGCAATTGCTTCCTCCATAATTGAACTGATTAAATAACGGTTTTTTTCATCCTTTGGAATTACACTTTTGGATTCGAGCGTACCTCCAATATTCAAATCGAATAAATGTAACAGTTCCTGAATTTTTGTATTTAAAAACCAGGTAAACTGATATTTACCAAAGCGAATTTTATGTGGTGTATTTTTTCTTCTGATTTTAGCGATTGCCCAAACTTCCTCAGGTTTTATCGAGGGTGGCGTTTTTAAGTATTTTACTTTGTCCCAGTAATAATAGTTTTCATTTACATCATTTAATAGTTTGTTGAATTCTTCATTCATGATTAATTCAACAATTCTTTGATTACTATCCGGAATAATATCTTTTAAAAGCGGGGGTGTTTCTAAATTTTTCATTAAATCTCCTAATTTTTTAAAATTTAGGAAATGCTAAGATAAATGAAATGCCATTAAATCTCCTAATTTTTTGAAATTTAGGAAATAATGGTAGATTTTAAAACTGATTTAGTTATAATCATTTAATATTTTAACTGGAATGAGATGTTGCAAAAGAGCCTCGAATCCGAATACAGCCCGGATTCGGGATGGTACCCTGATTTGGCTATGGTAAAACTGTAAACTGTGATGGTAAAGACAGACCGGTTAGATGATAGTTGAGGTCATGATGGTGTTGGTCAATAAGACCAACAACGGCAAAAATGAAAGATTATTGAATATTGGCTACAGATTAAATTTTATTAACTTGCGTCACCTAATTCGAATGACTTAACTAACTGCTTGAAAATGAAAATCACAGACATCAATTATAGATTGCCTGAAATTTTTGCTCAAGGGTTTCATGAAAGTTTTACAACCAGTGCAAATAAACCTTTACTGATTACTGGCGTTGATAAAACTACTGGAGAGCAAACAGATTGTGTTGTAAAACTGAAAGCAGCAGAAAGAATGTCAAATGAGGCTTCAATGCGTGAGTTGCTAGCCTGTTTTATATCAATGGAACTAGACCTTCCTATTGTAACTCCAGCGGTTGTAGAAATTACACCGCAATTTGTTGAGACTTTAAGAGGAAATGACTCTTGGCAACCAGCTAATAAAAGTCTTGGATACAATTTTGGGTCAATAAATATTACTGATCACAAAACCCTGATTATTAATCAGCCGTTAAATAATCATCAATTAACCCATGCTCAAAACACTTTTGCCTTTGATATGTTTATTCAGAATTCAGATAGAACTAATAACAAACCCAACGTTTTAACAAATGGTAATGATATCATAATGCTTGACCATGAAATAGCTTTTGGATTCGTTTTTGCCCCATTTTTACCTAGTAAGATATGGGAGATGCAAGAAGTCGGTAAAGACTGGATAAGAAACCATTGCCTTTTACCGTTAATTAAAGGAAAGGAGTACAATTATGATGAATTTTCAGAAAAATTGGATAACTTAAGCAACGCTTTTTGGGATTGTGCAAAAAAGCTAATACCTATAGAATGGATGACAGACCAATTTGATTTTATAAAAACAAAATTGTCCGAATTTATTAATGAGAAAGATAAGTTCATTTTAGAACTCAAAAAAATAATGTCATGAAAACATTCCATTACCAAATATTGCGTTACATGCCAGATAGGGTAAGCGGAGAATTTGTAAATATAGGCGTTGTTGTGTATGAACCAAATGAGAGAAAATTGGCAGGTAAATTTTTTGAAAAAATAACTCGAGTGTCGGGTTTTTTTCCTTCAATAAATAGCAGACATTTAGCGACATCTTTAAAATTCCTTCAAAGAGAATTTGATACCCTGGCAAGTAGGTCTATTGTTGAGTTTAATTTCGATAAAGAAAATTCTCTTTATCAAATTACTAAACGTGTTTTACCAGTAGATGATAGCTCACTTTTTTTTACTCAAGTTAAAGAAACTTTAGAGCTGAATATAGAAATAGTTACCAAAACACTTTATCGGAGATTTGTGTTAAATTATGTTGAGGATGCTGACCGTGAATATATAAATGATAAAGAGGTTTGGAATAAAATTTATAAAAGTTATTTTGAGACTTACGGAATTTCAAATCATTTGCAAAATCATACAGTCAAGACACAGTTAGATACATGGGAGTTTGACAAGGCTTGGAAAAATGGTGTGTGGAACTGTTTCGAAACTGTTTCATTTGATCTATTAAAAAGTGAATCTATAAAAGATAAGGTCTACAAATGGAGCGGAAAAATCAATGAGCTTCAAACTTCAAAGGAACCCATTCATGTATATTTATTAACAAAGCTTCCTGTAGAGCATCAAGAATTGGATAATTTTATTAAGAGAAAACTTGGTAAAATAGAATTCAATAATAATGTTACTGTTGAACTAGTATCAGAGGAAAATGCCGAAAAGCTTGCTAAAAAATTTCAAAAGCAAATTGAGCAACATACTAATTAATTTCATCTAGTTTTTTCCCGGAAATAAACAGTGTGTACAACATCCACTATTCAAGAAAGATAAAATGCACAAGAGTGCCCCGCTTTTAGCGGGGTTAACTGCCACCGCAGCTCCACAATGCTCAACTGCCGGTCCACAAAAAAATCACACTTTAATATAGATCTTCTTTTTGTCGAGCAGCCAGGCTAAAAACCACATCATGCCAATAAAACAAAGTGCATAAATGAGGGAGCCAATGCGTGGGTCAGCCGGGAAGATGGGCTTGCAGAGGGTTTCGTAAAACCAGCCAAGAGGGCTGAGCCATTTTGGTTTGCCTGCATCGGTAAAGCCATTGCTGATGCGGATGAGTGCAAGTGATTTTGGTATAAGGGCGCTCATGGCAAAAATGAAAAGTGCGTTTTTACCAAATACATCAAAGAAGCGGCTCCAAACACCTTTTGCATTTTTAAAATCGAGCAGGTAGATCATGAGCGATAAGATGAGCAGCGCCAGGCCGGTTGTGTAAACGGTGTAACTGCTGGTCCATATTTTTTTGTTGAGGGGAAAGACCATGTCCCAGCAAAAACCAACAAATACCAGCACACAGCCTGCCACAAACAAACCGTTGAGCATCTCCTGTGTTTTGCCTTTTTGCAGAATGTAATTACCCACCAGGTAACCGAGTATTACCTGCACAATGGCGGCAAAACTGTTCATGAGTCCTTCGGGGTCGAAGGCTATGCCTTCGCCGTGATACATGTGTTTTTCGCCGAGGATGGCTTTATCTATATTGGTGCCGAACCAGCCTTGTAAACTGTAAGGATCAGAAGGGTTTGCGGCCACACATAAAAACCAGTAGAACAATAAAATGAACATGCCCGCCACGAATGAGCCACGCACTTTAAAATAATGCACAATAATAGAAGCGAAAAAATAACTGACAGCAATGCGCTGCAGCACGCCGAAGATGCGTAGGTTTTCGAAAGGTTTGGCAACAAAATTACCGGCATCGTTATATTTTATAAAAGGGAACCAGTTTAAGAACATGCCGATACCAAATATGAGCAGCGAACGCCTGATGACCTTTTTCCAGAAAGCGCCTTCGCCTGCAGCATCCAGCTTTGGCATTACAAAAGCCATGGCATTGCCTACGGCAAATAAAAAGAACGGGAACACCAGGTCGGTTGGTGTAACGCCGTGCCAGCCTGCATGTGCCAGCGGCGGAAAAATATGACTCCACGTGCCGGGATTATTTACCAGTATCATGAGTGCCACGGTGGCGCCACGAAAAACATCGAGGGAGTAGAAGCGTTGATTCATTTGGTTTTGTTGAAGGGATTGTGTTTGGGGTTGCGCCTGGTGTCTTTCATGTTGACGATGATCAGCTTATCCTTTTCAACACGATAGTAAATTCTTTGCTGATGACCTTTTCCTGCAAGCACAGATTTTATATTTTTTAAAGAGGTATCTCTGCCGATGTTTGGTTGTTTTGAAAGCAGTTGAATTTTATAAATGACCAGTATTGTAAATTCTTCGGCTACCTTTTTACTCCATTCTTCTTTCAGATATTTAGTGGTTTTTTGAACAGCGTTCAAAAACCTTTTGCTGGTTATAATTTTGAGAGCCATTCTTTCATTTCGACTTTAAATTCCTCAAAACTAATTGTGTCTTTCATGGGGTCTTCATTAGCTTGTTCTTCAAGCTCGGCCCTGTCTTCGGGAGAAAGATCAGACAGATCGTCAAAATCTTTTTCGGATTCGGTTTGGTAGGCAATAATATCTTCCTTAACCATGTTCAACAGTTCTTCGTCGTCTGTTTTATCAATAAGGTCGTGAAGTTCTTTTTTTAGTTTTTCGTTGCTCATAAAAAACCACTTTCTCAAATTTACTGAAATTATCCTGCAACTTTATGTACAACTTAAGTCAGCGCAGCTTTTTTCCTTAATTTAACCAACAGGTTTTTTGATGGTTTTTCAACCAGCAGGTAAAAAACATAGCTGATGGCAACGGCAAAAGGAATGCCCAGCAACCATAAAAATTTGTTCTGAATTTCTATTGAACTAATGACACCCGTTTTTAACAGTATGGCCAGTAAAAGCATGATGGAAGCAAAGTGGGTGATGTAAATGGTGTAGCTGATATTACCCAGGAACATGAGCAGCCTGTTTTTGATATTGTGAAACAGGAAATTGAACAAGAGGGTTACTGAGAACAGGCTTGCGACAAGCAGGGTTACTTTGTTGAGATCGTATTTAATGATGAACTTTAAACCCACCATCAGCAGGAAAAGGAAAACCGCCACCGCATAAAACAGATACCTGTTCTTAAACGAAAAAGCAGCCTCCAGTTGTTTGCGATAATGAAAGCAGCATACGCCAATAGCAAAGTAAATATTGTAATCGAGTACATACTGGCCCAGTATGGTGGCAGCGGTATTATTGTTCCAGCTCATAAAAAACGAAACCACATAAATGAGCGCCGAAACAATAAAATAAAAATCACGTTTTAAAACAAAAAACGGAACCAGCAGGTAAAAGATCACTTCAAATTTAAGCGACCAGAACTGGGGGATGAAAGACCCGTTATCAATATAGAAAATATTTTTTAAGGCAGCGCCTGCTGTATCAAAAACAGAAGCCGAGCCTGCCGGAATAAGCTCACCGGCAAAATAATACAACAACATAAATACCACAAAAGCCCATACCAGTGCAACCAGGTAAGGAGGGTAGATGCGGATAAGCCTGCGCAGGTAAAAGTCTCCTGTACGATGGCCCGTATTTAAAGAAAAAGCGATGGAAAAACCCGACAGGATAAAGAACACGATAACGAACTCCCTGCCGAGTGAAGTAAGCTGCAGGGCAGAAAAATAGATTTTTTCCGGAATAGTCCAAAGCGAAATGTCTTTAAGCTGGGAATATTTTGCGCCGCCGATAAACAGGTTTCCCCGGGCATGATTGATGACCACGTATGTTGCAGCAATACCCCGAAGGCCGTCTAATACCTTAAAGTCAATCTTCTCATTTTTAGTAACAGCAGATGTAGGCGTTTCTGTCATTTTGCAATGCGGTTTTGGGAATTTGCGCCCTGTAAATTTATATTTTCTCACTCAACTCAAGCCAGCGCATTTCTTTTTCATCCAGCAATTGAACAATAGAGCTGATGCGTTCGGCGGCTTTTTGCAGGGCATCATAATCCATGCTGCCGCTGTTCATTTTTTCTTCCAGTTCGGTTTTTTCTTTTTGCAGTTCGGGTATTTCTTTATCCAGTTGTTCGAATTCAAATTTTTCCTTGAACGTAATTTTTTTTTGCTCGTTGGCAGCCCCTTTTTGGTTGTTTCGTGTTTCTTGTTTCCCGTTGGTTGTTTCTCGTTGGTTGTTTTTTGTTTCGGCAGGCTGTTTTTCATCAGACGAGAAACGAGAAACATTGTCTTTGTGTGTACGGTATAAAGTATAGTTGCCCGGAAAATCTTTTATCACACCATCGCCTTCAAAAGCAAATAAGTGATCCACCATGCGGTCCATAAAATACCGGTCGTGACTTACAATTAAAATGCAGCCGGGGAAGTCGAGCAGGAATTCTTCAAGCGTACGCAGGGTTTGCAGGTCGAGGTCGTTGGTAGGCTCATCTAAAATTAAAAAGTTTGGATTACGGAAGAGGATGCTTAATAAATGCAATCTTCTTTTTTCACCACCGCTTAGTTTGCTTAGGGGTGTGTATTGTTGCTCGCCGGCGAAACCAAATTTTTCCATAAACTGCGATGCAGAAATTTTTGCACCATCTGCAGTAGGAAAAAATTCGGCAAAGTCTTTTACATATTCAATGGCACGTTTGTCTTCTTTGTATTGCAGGCCCTCCTGGTTAAAGTTGCCAAACACAACCGTATCGCCATGATTTATTTTGCCGCTGTCGGGTTTTTCTTCCTGCAAGGCAATTTTTAAAAAGGTTGATTTACCGATTCCGTTTTTACCCACTATGCCAATACGTTCGCCTCTTTTAAAAGTGTAGTCAAAACCTTTGAGTATTACTTTATCGCCATAGTTTTTATAAACTTTTTTCATTTCTAAAACCTTACCGCCGAGCCTGGTCATTTTTACCTGCAGGCTCACTTCTGCTTCTTCTTTGCGCTGGCTCACTCTTTCTTCTATCTCTGCAAACGCATCCTGCCGCGATTTTGATTTGGTGGTACGTGCCTTGGGCTGCTTGCGCATCCACTCCAGCTCTTTGCGAAAAATATTTTTATCTTTTTGCAGTTCGCTTGCCTGCACTTCCTGGCGCAGGCTTTTCTGTTCTAAAAAATAATCGTAATTACCTTTGTAAACATAAATACGTTCGTCGTCCATTTCCAGTATCTCGTTGCAAACGGCATCTAAAAAATACCGGTCGTGCGTTACACAAAGCAGCGTAACTTTTTGTGAGGAGAGATAATCTTCCAGCCACTCGATCATCTGTACATCTAAATGGTTGGTAGGTTCATCCAGAATGAGCAAACATTTTCCTTCGTGCAGTTGTGCTTCAATTAACGCTTGTGCAAGCGCCACTCTTTTTCTTTGTCCGCCACTCAGGTTGCGTACCGGCTCATTTAAATGATGCAGGTTGAGTTTGCCGAGTATCTGTTTCAGTTCACTTTCAAAATTCCAGGCATTCAGTTCATCAACCTTTGCCATCAGGGTGGTAAGCTTTTCTATATTTTCAGCTTCCTGCTCCAGGCACATTTCATATTCTTTAACAGCTTTTACAACCGGATTTTCCATCTTCAATACATTATCCCAGATGCTTTTATTTTCTTCAAACACGGTATCCTGCTGCAGCATGATCACTTTAATATCTTTATGCACCCACACGGTGCCGCTGTCGGCAGTATCAAACCCTGCAATAATTTTTAATAAGGTTGATTTGCCGCTGCCGTTACGGGCAACCAGTGCAATTTTGTCTCCTTCTTCCACATAAAAAGAAATATTCTTAAAAAGGGTGCGGATGCCGAATGATTTGACCAGGTTTTCTATTGAAGCGTAATGCATGGGTGCAAATTTCACTAATTAAAAACGAATTACACGAATTATTAAATATTAAGTGGGTCAATTTGAAAAGCTGTCAGTCTGAGCCTTTTGAAGACGGTTTATAAACTGAGCAGTACCGGTTTCGGTAAGCTCAACCTGACAGTATCAGGTTTTTAAGTTTAAATATGGGTATTGAGAATTCGTGTAATAAGTGCAATTCGTGTAATTTGTGTTCTATGAATTTTTCGAGGTTGATAAAAACAGAATCATATACAAAAGGAATGGCGCTTTCTGTTTTGTTTAACATCATCTCCAAGGGAATTTTGTTTCTGCTCACCATCATCATAGCCCGGTATTTTGGCAGCGATATTAAAACGGATATCTACTTTTTTGTTTTTGCAACGATGATATTCTTTTCCAGCTTTATCAATAATATTGACACGGCTGTGCTAATACCCGAAGCGATGCGGCTGCGGGAGAAGGAAGGTGAAGGTAAAGCGATGGGCTTTTTAAATTATTTTCTGTTCATCTATTTTGCAATTGGCATTCTCTTCACAGTTATGATGTATTTTTTTGGTACAGCCATCTTCGGCTGGATATCAAAATTCTCTGAAGCGGATATCATTGCCTATGACGATTATTTCTGGCTGGGCTCTTTCTTTTTTATTTTTCATGTGCTTACCAATTACCTCAACAATGTACTTACTTCTTTAAAATATTTCAGTCTGCCAATGATCATCAGCAGCGTTAAAAGCTGCATTGTTATTGTTTGTATTTTTTTGCTAAAGGCCGATTATGATGTGCTGAGTGTTATCCTGGGAGGCTTGATATCTTATGCCATCAACCTGCTGATACAGCTATATATTTTATATGCCATAGCCGGGTGGAAATTCAGTTTTGCAATAAAGCCTATCAGGAAAAAAATCTGGAGTAATGTATTGTATGCTGAGCTGGGGCAGGCTGCAACTGTTGCCAGCAGTATGTTTCCGCTGTACCTGCTGAGCGGTTTTGGCAGTGGTGTTATCAGCGTAATGAATTACGGAAAGAACATTGCAGATATTCCAAACACGCTGATAACATCACAATTTGCCAACGTATCTGGTATACAATTGAATGAACAAGCCTCCAGGGATGATTATGCAGGCATGAATGAAACTTTCCTGAACATTTCAAAACTGATGGTATTTATTTTGGTGCCGCTGGGTTGCTTTATGTTTGTTTTTGCAGAACCTGTTGTGGAGTTGTTTTATAAATATGGAAGTTTTACGCAGCAGGATGTGACAGGATCGGCAAAATTCATGAAGCTTTTATCTGTTACTGTTTTCAGTATTGGGGTTAATGCAATGGTTAGCCGGTTATTTATGGCAGCACAATTTATCAGGCAGGCCATTGTGTACCAGGTTGTCATGAATATTTTGATGATCGTTTTTGTCTGGCTGTTTTCAAGGCAGGTTGGAGCTTATGGCTATCCTTACGGGATAATCCTGGCCAACATTGTCAACTTCCTGGGTATGTTCTTTATCTGTAAAAAATATTTTTCATTCATTAAGTATGGTGAATTACTGAAATATACAGGGACTGTTTTTTTAATTAACATTCCTGTTGCTTTAATTTTAATTTATACTTTGCAACAGAGCATCCTGCTTTATTTTTATAAATTACTGGCAGGAGTTATTATTTACCTGGGGGTTTTTCTGGCCACAGCCAGGATAAAAAAGATAAACTGATAATGAATATTGTACATAAAAAACCGCAGGACTGGACAGCCGCTGATATTGCAGCTTTTTGGAACTGGCAAAGTAAAAATATAAAAGGCCGGCAGCTGTATTTTACGGCTGTAATGGCGCCGGCTATTGTACAGTTCATTAAAAAGAAAGGGTTGCTAAAGGGTGCTATACTTGATTATGGTTGCGGTGCCGGTCATTTACTGGAACAAATGCTGAAAGTGCCAGAAGTAAACTTTTATGGCCTCGATTTTTCTGCAGATTCAATTGATGAAACCAGGAAAAGAACAAGTGGAAAAAATAACCTGAAGGAGCTGGTATTGGTTGATATACTGCCCACGCATTTTAATGATGAACAGTTTGATACCATTACTTTGATAGAAACCATCGAACACCTGCAGGATGAAACTTTGCATGAGACCATGCAGGAACTCTTTAGGTTATTAAAAAAGGATGGAAAGCTTTTTATCACCACACCTTTTAATGAGAACCTGGAAACAAACCTGAATTTTTGCCCCTTCTGTAAAAGCGAGTTTCATCATATGCAGCACATGCAGTCATTTAATATTGAAAGTATGGATGCGCTGGCAAAAAAATATGGGTTTAATGTTAATTTTTGTATAAGTATGGATATTGAAAAATTAAGACTGGGGACTGTAAAATATGCTGTCAAAAAAAACCTGAAAAAACTTGCTGTTGCGATGGGGCTTAAAGAAGAAGCTGCTGAAAAAACCCCCAACCTGGTTGCAATTTTTGCAAAACGATGACGCAGATAAAAAAACCGGTTTATTTTTTTAAAGCCGCCCCCAAATAAATAACTGATATTTGTACCAGGGTGAAAAATGAGCATCAATGAATGGAAGTAAGTCAAAACTCCTGATATTTATAAATACATTGCAGATAGGCGGAGCCGAACGGGTTGTATCGTTACTGCTTGATTACCTGAAAAATGATTTTGAAATTCACCTGGCGCTGTATAGTAACTATGTAGATTATACCATCCCTCCAGAAATAAAGATATTTAACCTGCACCAGCCGCTGGTGCAGAATAAAGTGCTGAGATTTTTAAAACTGCCCGGTATTTCTTTAAAGGTTTACCGCTACTGTAAAAAAAACAACATCAATACTTCTGTCGCTTTTTTATACCGCCCCTGTTATGTAAATGCTATCATGAAAAGTTTTTTGGGATACAAAGGGCGTGTGATTATGTGTGAGGGAACCCACCAAACCACCATGCAGGAAAGTCATTCGGCTATTTACCGTATGTTCTCAAAATTTATGGTAATGTATTCCTACAAAAGGGCGCATCTCATCCTGGCAAATTCTTACGCCATACAAACCGACCTGATAGAGAATTTTAAAATTAAAACGCCTGTCAGGGTTATTTACAATCCGGTTGATCTGCAATTGATAAAATCAAATGCAGCGGAAGAACCTGGATTTGTTTTTGAAAATGACACTTTTCATTTTATCACTGTAGGTAATTTAAGAAAGGAAAAGAACCAGCTATTGCTGATACAGGCATTTTTTATTTTAAAAAACCTGCCCTGCAAACTGCTGGTTGTTGGCGCCGGTGTAATGGAAGAAGAATTAAAGCAAAAAGTGGCAGACCTTGGCTTAAATGATAAAGTTGTTTTTTGTGGCTTTGAAAAAAATCCTTTTAAATATGTAAGCCGAAGCGATTGTTTTGTGTTGAGTTCTAATGTTGAAGGGTTTCCCAATGTGCTGATAGAAGCGCTTGCGTGCGGTAAACCTGTTATTTCAACAGATTGCAGCAGCGGCCCAAGGGAATTGCTGGCACCGGATTCAGATATTCACCACCGGGCCATTAATAATTACGAGATTGGCACTAACGGCATTTTAACACCGGTTAAAGACGTAATATCGCTTGCCAATGCGATGAAAAAAATGTATGAGGACGAAACCTTACGGAAGCGCTTTGCATTGCTTGCCGCAAAACGTGCAGAGCAGTTTGATGTGAATGAGATCAAACAATATTTTCATGTTGCTTTTGCGGGATTGTAGCGCAGGTTTGAAAGGTTTAGAAAGTTTAGTATGTTTAAATGGTGCCGCTAAACTTTTCTCATACAATTATGTCTATTTTTGCCCTGCAAAAAAGCAGTCAATTACATGCATACTATTTTACTTACCGGCGGAGCAGGTTTCATCGGCTCACATTTAACCAGGTTGTTTGTAAAGAAATACCCCCAATATAAAATTATAAACCTGGATAAGCTTACTTATGCCGGCAATCTTGAAAATTTGCGGGATATAGAAAATGAAGCTAATTACAAATTTGTAAAAGGAGATATTACCGACCTGACTTTACTACGCAGATTATTTGATGAGCATAAATTTACCGCAGTGCTGCATTGTGCAGCCGAAAGCCATGTTGACCGGTCAATTACCGAACCCCTTGCTTTTATAACCACTAATGTTTTGGGCACAGGATCTTTATTACAGGCTGCAAAAGAAGCCTGGGCCAGTGATATGGATGGAAAGATTTTCTATCATATTTCTACCGATGAGGTTTATGGCTCGCTGGGCGAAGAAGGGCTTTTTACAGAAGAAACTGCCTATGATCCCCGCAGTCCGTATTCAGCTTCCAAAGCCTCATCTGATCACATTGTAAGGGCATTCTATCATACTTATAAATTACCGGTGAAGATCAGTAACTGCAGCAACAATTATGGTCCGTACCACTTTCCTGAAAAACTGATACCGCTTTGCATTCACAATATCATCAGCAATAAACCATTGCCCATTTATGGAAAAGGAGAGAATGTAAGGGACTGGCTGTTTGTGGAAGATCATGTAAGAGCGATTGATGTAATTTTTCATACCGGAAAGATTGGCGAAACATACAATATCGGCGGCCATAATGAATGGACAAATATCTGCCTCGTTAGAGAACTGTGCAGGCAGATGGATGAAAAGCTGGGAAGAGAAAACGGCAGTTCTGAAAAGCTGATTACTTATGTTACAGACCGTGCCGGTCATGATCTGCGTTATGCCATTGACGCAACCAAATTAAAAGACGAATTGGGATGGCTGCCCTCATTGCAATTTGAAGAGGGGATCAGTAAAACAATTGACTGGTATCTTGCAAATACTGAATGGCTGAATCATGTAACCAGTGGAGATTACCAGAAGTATTATCAGAAACAATATAAAGTTTAGGGTTTAGAGGTTTAGGAGTTTAGTTTTGCATTTAATTGTGCAATCAAAATTTGAGTTTATGAAAATTTATTCTTTTGAAAAATTAGAGTGTTGGCAATGGGCAAGAGATTTGGCTGTATGGACATATGGTGCAACCAAAAGTTTTCCAGCCGAAGAAAAATTTGGCCTTACATCCCAAATGAGGAGAGCAAGTATTTCTATCGCTTCAAATATCGCCGAAGGGACATCCCGGAAAACAGCAAAAGACCAAAGCCACTTCAGTACTATATCTTATAGCAGCACTATAGAATTATTGAACGATTTAATTATTGCGAAAGATTTAAAGTTTTTGAGTGATGATGATTACCTGACGGGAAGGGAGAGAATAGAGAAGCAGACCTTATTGATTGCCGGGCTACGAAAATCTCAGCAAAAAATTAACTTCCGTTCATTACTAAACTTCCTAAACCTCTAAACTTCTAAACCATTCAAGATGAAAGGTATTATTCTTGCAGGCGGCTCCGGCACCAGGTTATATCCCATCACAAAAGGGATCAGCAAGCAACTGATGCCTGTTTATGATAAACCGATGATCTACTATCCGTTAAGTACGTTGATGCTGGCTGGGATAAAGGAGATATTGGTAATTACAACTCCTGAGGATCAGGAACAATTTAAAAGATTACTGGGAGATGGAAGCCAGTGGGGATGCAGCATTGAATATGCAAAGCAGGAAGTGCCTAACGGCCTTGCGCAGGCTTTTGTTATTGGAGATAAATTTATTGGCAGCGACAGTGTGGCGCTTGTTTTGGGAGATAATATTTTTTACGGCAGCGGATTTAGCAAACTGTTGCAACAAAGTGTTGATCCGGATGGTGCAGTAATTTTTGCATACCCTGTCAGCGACCCCGAGCGTTACGGTGTTGTTGAATTTGATGCTGATAACAATGCGGTAAGTATTGAAGAAAAACCGGCTTCTCCTAAAAGCAATTATGCTGTACCAGGCTTATATTTTTATGATAATGCTGTTGTGGAAATAGCAAAGAACATTACACCAAGTGCCAGGGGCGAATATGAAATAACAACGGTGAATGATCATTACCTGCAGCAAAAAAATTTAAAAGTAGCTGTATTGGATCGTGGCTTTGCCTGGCTGGATACCGGAACTTTTGAAAGCCTGGGAGATGCTGCAGAATATGTACGGGTGATAGAAAAAAGACAGGGCCTGAAGATCGGCTGCCCTGAAGAAATTGCCTGGCGCATGGGTTTTATCAGTAAAGATGATTTACTGAAACAGGCCAAAGAATTGGAGAAAAGCGGCTATGGTGAATATTTAAAGAGAATAGCAAAGTAAAGTTTAGGAAGTTGAGTGGGTTTAGAAGGTTTAGATGATTCTGTTTTGCTAAACCACAGCTTCTAAACTCTCTAAACCCCCTAAACTTTCGAAACCCTCAAAACTGTTAAAATGAATTACTACGTACACCCCAGTTCTATCATTGATGATAATTGTGTAATTGGCGAAGGAACCAAGATCTGGCATTTCTCTCATGTAATGTCGGGTGCGGTTATTGGTACTAATTGTAACCTGGGTCAGAATGTGGTTGTATCGCCTAAAGTTGTGTTGGGCAATAATGTGAGGGTGCAAAATAATGTAAGTATTTATGAGGGTGTGATCTGTGAAGATGATGTTTTTCTGGGGCCAAGTGCAGTGTTAACCAATGTAATAAATCCACGCAGTGCGGTAAGCCGTAAAAGCGAGTATAAAACCACGCTGATAAAAAAAGGAGCCAGCATAGGGGCCAATGCAACCATAGTTTGTGGCCATACAATAGGTGAGTTTGCATTTATTGGTGCCGGTGCGGTGGTAACAAAAGATGTTCCTGCCTATGCATTAATTGTAGGTAACCCGGGCCGCCAGGCAGGCTGGATGAGTGAGCAAGGCCAAAAGCTGCATTTTGATAAGGAAGGAAATGCCGTTTGCAGCGAAAGCGGTGTTGCTTATCAGCTTAAAGACAATAAAGTAACCCGTAAATAACCGGTAACCCACTTTATTTCTGCTTTCCACAACTTTTTTACCAAAAAAACCGTGTTGGGCTTGCATGCTATCCTAAAACTACCTAATTTTGAGTAGTTTATTTACTCAATATTGATGATAGAAGCGCTCATTTCCTCTAAAACACGTATTAAATTACTGCTCAAGTTTTTCTTAAACAGCAGTAACAGGGCCTACCTGCGTGGGCTTGAGGAAGAATTTGGTGAAAGCACCAATGCCATACGGCTCGAATTGAACAAGCTTGAAAAAGCCGGCATGGTTAGCAGCGATGTGCAGGGCAATAAAAAATTCTTTACTGCCAATGTAAAACACCCGCTTTTTTTTGATCTCAACAGCATCATCCGTAAATATGTAGGTATTGATACCATTATTGAAAATGTGATCAAACAACTGGGCGAAGTGGAACGTGTTTATTTGTCTGGCGAGTTTGCAAAGGGCCGTGATAACAACGTCATCGACCTGGAACTGGTTGGCATCGTAAACACTACTTACTTAGCTGATCTTATCAAAAAAGCTGAACCATTGGTAAAAAGAAAGATACGCTACATCATTTACTCGGTAGAAGAATTTGCAGCATTAAAAGAAACAAAAAACAATAATGAAAAACTGCTCATCTGGAGCAAGTAAGTGAAATGTGTTAAGAAGGGTTAGAAAAAAGTTTAGAAGGTTTAGCCCAGAAAACCAAACTTTCCTAAACCACCTAAACCCTCTAAACAATATCAGAGGTTTTGAAACTAAAAATAGGTAAATGAAAAATTTTGCAATAATAGGGGCAGGCGGTTATATAGCGCCAAGGCACATGAAAGCCATTAAGGATACAGGTAATACACTGATAGCGGCTTTGGATAAACACGACTCAGTAGGCATTATGGATAGTTATTTTCCGGATGCAGATTTTTTTACAGAATTTGAAAGATTTGACCGCCACCTGGAAAAACAGAAACGCCTCGGCAATAAAACAGATTTTGTTTCGGTGTGCAGCCCAAACTATTTACACGATGCCCATATCCGTTTTGGATTACGCATTGGCGCCAGTGTTATCTGCGAAAAGCCGGTTGTGTTAAATCCCTGGAACATTGAGGCGCTGATGGAAATTGAAAAAGAAACCGGCGGTGAAGTATTTACCATTTTGCAATTGCGCCTGCACCCGGCTATCATTGCGTTAAAAGAAAAAATTGCAGCCGGACCGGCGGATAAGAAGTACAATGTGAACCTGCAATACATTACTTCACGTGGCCACTGGTACCATACCAGCTGGAAAGGAGATATGGAGAAGAGTGGTGGTATTGCAACCAATATCGGTGTTCATTTTTTTGATATGCTAATATGGATTTTTGGAGATGTAAAAGCAAATACGGTTACAGAGCATACTGCCCAAACAGCTTCCGGCAAACTGGAACTGGAGAAAGCCAACATTAACTGGATGCTGAGCATTGATGCAAATACATTGCCCGAAGAAGCAAAAGCTGCCGGTAAAAGAACTTTCAGAACATTAACAATAGATGGAGAAGGTTTTGAGTTCAGCGACGGGTTTACTGAATTACATACAAAAAGTTATGATGAGATACTGAAAGGAAACGGGTTCAGGATAAAAGAAACAAAAGCTGCCATAGAACTGGTGCATAAAATACGTGGAAATAAATAAATTCATACCGCTTGCCAGTCCTGATATTAACCAGCAGGATATTGACTGCGTAACAGAAGTGCTACGTTCAGGTATGCTTGTGCAGGGAGCGAATGTACTGGCGCTTGAAAAATCTTTCAATGAATTTAATAAAAGTAAAAATGCCATTGCAGTAAGCAATGGTACCGCTACTTTACATTTGGCTTTACTGGCATTGGGTATTGGCAAAGGCGATGAAGTGATCGTTCCGGCATTTTCTTATGTGGCTACAGCTAATGTTGTTGAAATGGTTGGCGCTACCTGTGTGTTTGTTGATATTGATATCAACACATTCAATATTGATGTAACAAAAATAGAAGCGCTCATCACAACCAAAACAAAAGCCATCATTCCGGTACATGAATTTGGGCTTGCCTGCGATATTGAAACAGTAATGCAGATAGCTTCCAAACATAAACTCTTAGTTATTGAAGATGCGGCCTGTGCGTTGGGTGCCATGCAAAACGGAAAGCATACCGGTACTTTTGGTGAGCTTGGTTCTTTTTCTCTGCATCCACGCAAATCAATTACAAGCGGCGAAGGCGGTGTGTTATTAACTGCCAATGATGAACTGGCAAAAAAACTCAGGCAACTGCGTAACCATGGAATAGAAATGGTGGATGGTAAAATGAATTTTGTGGGCGCAGGATTGAATTACCGTATGACCGATTTTCAGGCTGCATTGGCAAACAGCCAGATGCAACGCCTTGATCAGGTCATTGCCTGCAAGCAGGAGCTGGCAGAAGTTTATTTCAACGAAATAAAAAACGAAGCAGTTGTTTTGCCATCAGTTCCATCCGATAGAAACCACACCTGGCAAACCTTTCACATCTTAATAGGAGATAATAAAAACCAATCAGAAGTATTGGCAGTGTTGAAAGAAAATAATATCGGTGCAAACTATGGTGCACAATGCATTCCGGCAACGGAATATTACAAAACAAAATACCAGCTTGATGCGGCGGAACAATTCCCCCATGCTTACAGGGCATACACCAAAGGAATTGCCATCCCTATTTACGAAAAACTTACAAAAGAAATAATTAAACAAATAGCAAACAGCATTAACAGATTATGATCGAAAACAAAACCATGTTTATTACCGGTGGCGCAGGATTTATTGCCAACACATTAATTAAACAGTACGTAGAAAAGAATAAAATAATTGTGTACGATAATTTTCATCGTGATACACTTACCGGCAGCGGTATGGCCAACCATCCAAATGTAACTATCATCAAAGGTGATGTGCTTGATTTTGATCTGCTGTGTTCATCCATGAAAGGAGCCGATATTGTGGTGCATGCTGCAGGCATTGCAGGCATTGATACCGTGATCAAAGATCCGGTACGTACCATGCGGGTGAACATGATCGGCACTTCCAACGCACTGGAAGCTGCAAGGATAAACGGGATCAAAGAGCGGTTTATAGATTTTTCAACTTCCGAGGTTTTTGGCTCAATGGCTTTCAGAAGCAGCGAAGATGATGCCACCGTTGCCGGCTCTGCAGGTGAGGCCCGCTGGACTTATGCGGTAAGTAAATTAGCAGGGGAGCATCTTGCCCATGCATATTACAAACAATACAAATTGCCGGTGGTAACAGTAAGGCCATTCAATGTTTACGGTCCTGGTCAAACTGGCGAAGGTGCTATACAGATATTTATTAAACGGGCTTTAAAAAACGAAGACATTAAAATTGACGGCGACGGTAACCAGATACGTGCCTGGTGCTTTGTAGATGATTTTGTTGATTGCCTGATCAGGTGTATTGAAAACCCTAAAGCAATCGGCGAAAGTTTTAACCTGGGTAATGCACGTGCTGTAATAACCATTTTAGGATTGGCACAAACTGTTTGCAGAGTGTTGAAATCAGATTCAAAAATTGTTTTTGAACCGCCATTGTCGGCAGATATTGCCATGCGTATTCCCAACGTGGATAAAACATTTAATGTGCTTGGCTTTAAAGCACAGGTTGACCTGGAGGAAGGTATTTTGAAAACAGCTGAATGGATGCAACAACAAAACTAAAAACCTTGAACAGGAAAGAAAAAATATCATCCGAAAAATCACTTGCTTTTTATGAGCAGGTGATCAGCCTGCATAAAGAACTGGACGATGCTTTTATCAGCCAGTTCAACCGCTCCCTGCCTTTCAGCGAAACATTATTTGACCGCTGGGAACGTGCAAAGAAACTGGGCTTTGGGGATAACAGTTCTATTTATGATTCTGCTTTGGTTTTTGGCGATACAAAAGTTGGCGCCAATGTGTGGATTGGCCCCAACACCATAATTGATGGCAGCGGAGGGTTGACCATTGGCGACTTTTGCACCATTTCTGTTGGCGTGCATATTTACACGCATGATAACGTAAAACAAACTTTAACCTCGGGCAAACACCCTATTGAAAGATCACCTGTGCAGATTGGCAACAATGTTTACATAGCCCCCAATGCAATCATTACAAAAGGTATTTCCATTGGTAACTTCTGCGTCATTGGCGCACATGCTTTTGTAAATAAAGATGTGCCTGATAATGCAATTGTGATGGGGCAGCCGGCAAAAGTGGTGGGCAGTATAAGTTTTGAAAACGATTTGCCGGTATTTAAATACAATCATTAATAATAAGAAGAATTACACTCAATAAAACCGGATCAGCGAAAATTGCAATTATGAAAATCTGTACAAAATGTATTTATGATGAAAGGATAAAAGGCATTTCTTTTAATGCAGAAGGGGTTTGTAATTTTTGCATCCAGTCAGAAGCGCTGGACAGCCAGTATCAGCCAGGTACAAAAGAAGGGGAAGCAAAGCTTTTTGAACTGGTTGAAAAAATAAAAAAAGACGGAAAAAATAAAAAATACGATTGTGTTGTAGGTGTCAGTGGTGGCACCGATTCTTCTTACCTGTTGTGGAAAGCCAAAGAATGGGGATTAAGGCCGCTGGCTGTGCATTACGATAACACATGGAACACAGCCATCTCAACAGAGAACATCCGTAAAATAACCAAATACTGCAATGCCGATCTTTGGACTTATGTAATTGATAACAAAGAAGCAGATGATATATTCCGCTCTTTTTTCCTGGCAGGCGTGCCGGAGTTTGATGCATCAACCGATATTGGTTTTGCACAGGTTTTAAGAGATGCCTGCGCAAAGTATAAAATAAAATACGTGCTGGAAGGCCACTCTTACCAGGCAGAAGGATTATCACCACAAGGTTCAAATTATTTCGACGGAAAATACATTGCCGACATACACAGGCAGTTTGGAAAGCTACCGATGAAAACCTATCCAAACATGACCTTTACAAAATTTTTAAAATCAATTTTATTTAACAGGGTACAATTTATAAGGCCGCTTTGGTACCTGAATTACAATAAAAAAGATACACAGGAATGGCTTGAAAAAAATACAGGCTGGCAATATTATGGCGGCCATCACCTGGAAAACAGGGCAACCGGTTTTTTACATACCGTTTACAACCCTCAAAAATTCGGGATAGACAACCGTAACTGGAGTCTTGCTGCTGCAGCCCGTTCGGGTATTATGAAAAGAGAAGAAGCCTTGGCCATTTATAACACACCCATTTTGCCGGATCCCGAATTGATAACTTATGTTCAAAAAAGAATGTCGCTTACAAAAGAAGAATATGAGGCGGTGATGAACAAAGGGGAAAAAAGAAGCTGGCGAAATTTTAAAACTTATAAAAAGCGTTTTGAAACCTGGAGGCCTTTTTTTTATTTAATGGCAAAACTGCACAGGGTGCCAATGAGTTTTTACCTGAAGTATTGTTTTCCAATGCCTGAATCAAAATAAAAATTATGATCACAATTATTGACTATGGCTTGGGCAACCTGGGTTCGGTAAAAAACATGCTGAAGAAGATAGGGGTAGAATCTGAAATTTCGAAAGACCTTGACACGGTAAAAAGGGCAACGAAAATTATTTTACCCGGTGTTGGCGCTTTTGATCCTGCCATGGAAAGGCTTACCAACAATGCCTTGCGTGATGTGCTGGATGAAAAAGCATTGCAGGAAAAAATACCCGTGATGGGTATTTGCCTTGGGATGCAATTATTAACAAACGGAAGTGAGGAAGGAAAATTGCCCGGGCTGGGATGGGTGCCTGCTATGTCGTACAGGTTTTCTGCAGAAGGATTTCCCGGCCTTAAAATACCGCACATGGGATGGAACTTTGTTGTAAAAACAAATCAGCATAAACTAACGGATGGGTTCACCGCTGATTTCCGTTTTTATTTTGTGCATTCTTACTATGTAAAAGTGCAGCATCCGCAATACTCCATTCTTTCTGCCACTTACGGAGTAACATTTGATGCAGCCATTCAAAATGCCAACATCATGGGTGCACAGTTTCATGCAGAAAAAAGCCACAAATACGGCATGAAATTATTTCAAAACTTTGCAACCACCTGATAATGCTACAAACCCGTGTTATACCATGTCTTCAGCTTCGTGGCGAAAGCCTTGTAAAAACCGTTCAGTTCAATAAGTTTGGTTACATCGGCGATCCTATCAATACAGTAAAGATATTTAACGACCTGTATGTGGATGAACTGGCTTTTATTGATATTACTGCAACGGTTGAAAAGCGGGAACCTGATTATAAAATACTCCACGAAATAGCCGACGAATGTTTTATGCCACTCAGCTACGGCGGAGGCATTGACAGTTTACAAAAAGCAGAAAGCGTTTTTAAGATCGGATTCGAAAAGATGATACTTAACTCGGCGCCGTTTTATAATTTATCGGTAATAACAGAAATCGCAAAAATTTATGGGAGCCAGGCTGTAGTGGTTGCTGTGGATGTAAAAAAGAATTTCTGGGGTAAGTATGAAGTGTACAGTAACTCCGGAAAAATAAACCAGAAAAAAGAACCGAAAGAATGGGTGAAAATGGTGGAAGATGCCGGCGCCGGCGAAATACTGCTGACCAGTATTGACAGGGAAGGCACCTGGAAAGGATTTGACAACACACTTGTAAAGCAGGTAACAGAATCTACACAGTTGCCTGTAATTGCAAATGGCGGAGCAGGTTCGGTTGAGCATATTTCAAACGTGGTAAAGCAGGCCCATGCATCTGCCGCAGCGCTCGGCAGCATGGTTGTTTACCAGGCAAAAGACCTGGGCGTATTGGTTAACTTTCCCGACAGGGAAAAACTTGAAAATGCAATACGATGAAAATTTTTATAGGTACAGAAGAAATTGCGTCACTGCTTTCCGGCCTTGCTTTCGGGTTCAGGAGCCTTGGCCACCAGGTAACCACTTATACATCTGCTAAAAATAAATTTTACAACACACACCAGTATGATATAGTGCGTGGCACTTTGGTAAATGATCTTATCCATTACTGGGACTGGAAATTTTTACCTAAAAGATTAAAAGATTACAGCAAACGCATAGATACATTTATAAGCATACCTTATTTAAAGTGGAAGAACCGGAAGCTGATTGAAGAAAATGATGTTTTTATTTTTATCTGGCGCCCCTGGCTGCACGAATCATATCTTTTTCCTTTGCTGAAAAAGAAAGGAAAAAAGATTATCTGCATTCATGTGGGTACAGATGTGAGGCATGTATCAGCTTTTGAACAGCAATACGGAATAGATACATCAGGCTGGGGTGATTTTTTTACAAAAGAAAAGCCAGACCCAAAGATCCGGAAGATAAGATACCACGAGCTGTATGCCGATATTATTTATTCTGTACCAGACCAGGCAGGTTTATATCTGCGGAGCTATAACCACCTGCGCCTTGCATTGAACAAGAGCAAAAATATTGTTTATAATATCCCTGCCCGCAAAGTACCGTTGATTGTTCATGCCCCTTCCCGCTCTGCCATCAAAGGCACTGAAATTATTAATGCCACTATTGAGCGGTTAAAAAAAGAAGGCATTGAGCTGGAATATAAACTGATAGAAAACCTGCCCAATGAACAGTTATTAAAACTATTATCGGAGGCAGATATTTTGTGTGATGAATTAAACCTGCATGGCCCCGGTGTATTAAGCGCCGAAGCAATGGCAGCGGGTTGTGCGGTTGCAACCAGGTGTTTAAATATGCCGCCCTTTCAACCGCCGGTATGTGCAGTAACACCTGATAATTTATATGAGAGCCTGAAAAGGTTAATAACAGATATTACATACCGTACAGAACTGGCTGCTGACGGAAAAAAATTTGCTGACAATTTTAATGACCCAGTAAATATTGCCGGCAAAATGCTGGAAGATCTTGAACGTAAAACAACGGCAGATTATGAGGCAGGGTTTTTTATGCAGCATTATCAATTGCCGGCAGCAACGGGGCTTACAGCAAAGGCAAAACAATTAACACAACAGGTAATAAAAAAATTAAACCTGCAAAGCAAAGCTGATGAATACGGGCTTGCAAAGCGGGGATTGGTATAGATGAATTTTAAAGAACACGGAAAAAAATTACTGGGCGACAGCTTTATTTATGGTGTTTCGGGCATCATCACGTCTTTTATTGGTGTATTTCTTATTCCGCTGTACACAAAGGTTTTTCAGCCATCAGACTATGGCATCATTGCATTGCTGGGGAGCCTGCAATCCATTGTAATTATCTTTATCATTTTTGGAATGGATAATAGTTTTGCCGTTTGGTACTGGGATAAGCCTACCGAAGAGGGCAGAAGGGAAGCCGTAAGCAACTGGTTCTTTTTTTCACTGGCAGCGGGTTTAATTATATCCCTCCTGCTGGGCGGCTGTTCATATTTTATTGCATCTTTAGTACTGGGCGATGGCAATTTATACCCGCTTGTAATTTTATTCGCTATCAATATTTTTCTGGCGGGCACCCAAAAGCTGCTTAATTTATGGTTCAGGATGCAAAGGAAACCTTTGCAGGCTGTTGGTTTTAATTTATTCATTTCTTTACTTACCGTGGCGCTCAATGTATGGTTTGTACTGATAACAAAATCCGGCTTACCGGGCATTTATTATTCGGCCTGCATCAGTTCACTTGCTTCTTTGGCAATAACTGTTTATGTGCTGCGTAAAAATATTGCAGTAAGGTTTTTCAATTATGCCGAACTGCGTAAAATGATTAAATTTTCCTTACCCCTTGTACCAACCGGGCTTATATTCTGGGTAATGGGTGCAGCATCTCCGTACTTCATCAATTTTTTAATGCATGATAAAGCAGAGATTGGGCTGTACCAGATAGGATCAACTGCAGCCGGTTTGCTTGGGCTGGGAACTTTTGCTTTTTTTCAGGCATTCACTGCTTATGCTCTTTCTATTTCAAAAGATGAAAATGCAAAAAACATTTACGCCAGGATACTGGAATATTACATTTATATTGGCATGGCTGCTGCACTGCTGCTGGGTTTATGTGCAAAATTCATTCTGCACATTTTTACAAACGAAAAATATATACCAGCATACATAGTTATCGGCATACTGGCATTTAATATTATCATATCAGGCATTGTACAAATAGTATCTATTGCAAACCTGCTTGTAAAAGATAATAAGCCGATAGCCAGGTCGGCATTCATTTCGGTGTTGATTACTGTTGCCTGCTATTTTACGCTTATACCTTTGCTTAACAAAGAAGGTGCAGCACTTGCAGTTACAGCCGGCAACCTGGCTTCGGCTGTGTATGTTACCCAAAAGGCTCAGCGGTTGTATCATATACCCTATAATTTTGTGCGTATTATTTCATTTTCAATAATTACAGCAGGCATATATGTAGTTTATATTTCGCTGGGTTAAACAATTTCAGTGGCAATGCAAAGAATTGCTTTAATAACATATCTCTATGGGGAGAAAAGTAATACAGTTTCGGGGCTTCGTACCCAAAGCTGGGCAAAGGCATTTGCAGCGGCAGGTATGGAGGTAACTGTTTTTACGAGAGACTGGAAAGAAGTAAAAGACATCCAGGCAAGCGAACATATTGGTTCTGCCGGATACACCAACAGCCGTGAAGAATGGATTGATAACATAAGGCTGATTTACCTGCCTTATACAAAACCATACGAACCCTCATCGCCCTTGCTGCGCAAGATCCATAATACTTTTTTTGCTTTGGCCGGCTATTACAGCGGCGAAGCTGATATTACACAATGGTATAGTTCAATTATTAAAGAACATAAAAAAAAGCCGTTTACACATTTTGTCACATCCTGCCATCCGTTTAGCAGCCTGCTTCTTATGAAACGGATAAAAAAGCATTTTAGTGATTGCATAACCCTTGTTGATTTCCGGGATTATATTAATGTTAACCTGCTTAACCCTGCTGTAAAATTCAGCCTTCTTTCAAAGCTGATAATAAACGTGCAGCAAAAATGGATAACCCGCTATGCAAATAAGATTGACCTGGTTACTACCGCCAGCGAATCTATCTCTGAAAAATTTGAGCAGGTACATCAATGTAAAAATGTAACTACCATCTACAACGGCTTTGAAGCAAACCTGTTTGACCATGTTGAGGAAAAAACAAGCAAGCTGTTTAATGTATCGTTGATCGGAACACTGTACACCAATCAGGATATTGATTTTATGCTGGAAGGATTGCTTGACTTTTTCAAAAAGAACAGCAGCACTGATGATATTATGGTAAATTTTATAGGTGTAGATTATTATCCTGTTGTTGCCAAACAGATAAGGGAGAAACTGGCAGCATACAGCAACTGCATAAATATCACATCCCGGATACAACGGGGCAAGGCAATTGATGTAATGAAAAACAGTAACATTCTTTTTTATGTTGGCTGGAAGGGCTGGAAAGGTATTTATTCCGGTAAAATATTTGAGTACCTGGGTGCAAAAAAGAATATACTGATAGCCCCTAATGACGGCGATGTGCTGGAGAGGCTGGTACATTATACCAACTCGGGCAAACTGGCGGGCACTACAGAAGAAATGGCTTTAATATTAGATAACTGGTACCGGCTATGGAAAAAAAATGAACTTGGGTACAGCGGCATTGATGAAAGGATCAATGAATTTACCAGGGAATCGCAGGCAAAAAAAATACTGAAACTGATAAAGGCGGATAAAATTTTAAGCTGAAGGTTCAGCCTTAGGGCATATGGACTGGAAATGAATAAAAATTGTAGTTTAGAAATAACCTTAGATTTACAACGGCATTAATAAACATAAAGCAGATGATAACAGTAACCAAACCATACCTGCCCGATATTGCGGAATATGAAAAGTATGTAAAAAAGATATTTGCATCTGGCTGGCTTACAAACAATGGCCCGCTTGTGCAGGAGCTTGAAAAAAAGCTGAAGGAATATCTTGGCGTAAAACACCTGTTCTTTACCGGCAATGGCACCATCGCCATCCAGATAGCCATAAAAGCCCTGGAGCTTAAGGGTGAAATAATTACCACTCCTTTTTCTTATGTGGCTACAACCAATTCAATTTTATGGGAAGGCTGCACACCCGTATTTGCAGATATTAAAAACACTGATTTTAATATTGACCCCGGTAAAATTGAATCACTCATCACTGAAAATACTTCTGCAATTCTTGCAACCCATGTGTATGGCAACCCTTGTGATGTGGTGGCCATAAAAGCCATTGCAGACAAAAATAACCTGAAAGTTATTTATGACGGGGCCCACGCTTTTGGAACCCGTTTTAATAACCAGCAGGTGCTGGCATTTGGTGATATTGCCACCTGCAGCTTTCATGCCACCAAGCTCTTTCATACAATAGAAGGTGGTTGTATAATAACAAACGATGATGACCTTGCAGAAAAAATAATGCTTTACCGCCAGTTTGGCCATATTGGCGATGAATATTACAGCATCGGCGTTAACGGCAAAAACTCCGAGTTTCATGCAGCGATGGGCCTGTGCATACTTCCGCAAATGGAAGCGATCATAAGCAAAAGAGCATTGCTCATTAATGAATACAATACTATTATTTCAGAATTAAAACTGCAAACACCCGGGGCATTGGCAAACACCAGCTATAATTATGCATACTATCCGGTGTTGTTTGAAAATGAACAGCAACTTGTAAAGGCAAAAGAATACCTGGCCAACTGCAGCATTTTTACCCGCAGATATTTTTATCCATCACTTAATAAACTGCCTTTTGCAAAAGGAAACGGATGCCCTGTTTCAGAAAACATAAGTCCCAGGGTTTTAGCATTACCTTTATACCATGAGCTGGAGGTTACAGAGGTGCAAACCATTGGTGAGTATTTAAAAAAATTCCTGCATAAAAAATGGTAATTCTTGGAGCAAAAGGTCATGCATTGGAAATTATGGATGTATTGCTGAACAATCATCCCGCAGAAAAACTGTGCTTTTTTGACGACGTTTCGCCACAAACCGATAGCCCGTTAATTACCGGGTATCCAATCATCCGCAGCAGGGAAAAGCTGGCAGAGTACTTTTTGCAGGATAACAACTTTGTGCTGGGTACCGGCAATTGTTTATTACGTAAAAAACTTTTTGAGTTTGGCCTGGATGCAGGCGGGGAGATAACATCTGTAATTTCCCGGACGGCTTACATCAGTTCTCTGAATGTTGCATTGGGCAAAGGGTTAAACGTGATGCATGGCGCTATTATTCATCCTCATGTTGCTATTGGCGATGGCACATTGGTAAATTCAGGCGCCATTATTCACCATCAAAGTTCTATAGGTCTTTTTTGTGAAATATGCCCGGGAGCAATAATTACCGGCAATGTACAGGTGGGCAATAACAGTTTGGTAGGGGCAGGCGCTGTTGTTTTGCCAGGCATAAAGATAGGGGCAAATGTAAAAGTTGGCGCAGGTGCAGTTGTTACAAAAAATGTAGCAGATAATACTACTGTTGTTGGTAACCCTGCCAGGATAATGAACCTGCCTCAATCATAATGATCTTATTAAATAAACAACCGGGCGCTGCTGAAAAGGAAAATGTTATAGTAAATGAAAGTTGCTTTTTTAGGAAATGTAAATAACCATCCTTTTATTGTTTGTAAACATTTAAGGGACAAAGGGGCAGAAACTGTTTTTTTTGTTGAGGCAGATATAAATAATACTTTATTAAGGCCCGAGTCAACAGGGCTTGTTCAATACCCATATCCGGGCTGGATAAAAGAAGTTCCTCAGTTCAGAAGCTCACTGGTAATGCACCTGCCTGCATTTTTTGCAAAAAAAATCATCCGGCAAATCAATGAATGCGATGCTGTAATCATGAATGATTATGCCCACAGGATAATACCGCATTTACGGAAGGGGATTATTAAGATTTGTATGTTTACAGGCGGCGACCTTGAAATAATGGCCGATTATGAGAATGTGCAAAGCATGAAGCTGACAAATCCTAAATTAAAATATTTTCCGGCTGCGTTGAAAAAGGCTTATGCCCGTTACTCCGTAAAGCAACTGAGAGATGCCATACGGCAGACAGACCTGGTTGGGTATTTTCCTTTTGGCCTTAGCCCCGTTGGAGATAAAATACTGAATGAGATATTTGAAGGCCATGCTTATCCAAAATACAACCATTGGTGTATTATGCTTGATGGTATGGACTATATAGCTCCGACTCAAAATAAAAAAATACGGATATTGAATGTAGCCAGGTTTATGTGGAAAGAGCCTTTTCCTGCCGGCAGAAGCTCCAATGAAAATAAACGAAATGATATAATGATAGCCGGGCTTGGGAGGTTTTTAAAAGAGTATCCCGAAATGCTGGACATTCATTTTATTGAAAAAGGATTGCACGTTCAGGAGTCTAAGGAGCTGATTGAGCAGTATGGTTTTTCAGCGTCTGTAACCTGGCATAGTGAAATGCCATTGATAAAACTGTTGGATGAAATTAATAAAGCAGATATTGTTTTTGACCAGCTTGGCGACCACCTGATAGGAGGCGGAATAATTGCCATGGCAAAAGGCAGGCCCTTAATTGCCAATGCCCGGCCCGAAATATTAAAACAGATATCTGAAGGGGAGATACCGGTATGCCATTCAACAAATGCTGATGAAGTATATGAATGGCTTAAAAAACTGGTGTTTGATGAAAAACTCCGGATTGATGTTGGGGCAAAATCAAGCAGCTTTGCTTTTAATTTTATGGATATTAAAAATGAATCTGAATATTATTACAATTTTATTCAGGAGAAAATGAATAAAACCACGGACAAACAACTATGAAAATTCTGCACATAGCATTCAGTGGGTTGGGCGGCCATGGCAGTGTTTTTTTTTCAATGGCTGCCGCCGATAAGGAAAGGGAACACCAGCTTGAAATTATTTTTTTTGGAAACGAAGAAGTGAACACTGAATATGTACAAAAGGCGGAGCAAAATAATATTTCCTGGCATTTCGTAAAAAAAAGGCCCGGTTTTGATTTTGCCTCTTACCGCAGCCTTGAAAAAATAATAAAACAGTCAAAACCAGATATCCTGTTTCTGCACAGTTCCTCATACATTTTGCCTGCAATAAAAGCAACACTTTTCAGTGGCAGAAAAACAAGGGTTATCGTAAGGGAGTCACATGCAAATCACCTTAAAACAAAACTGCAATGGTTTGGCCTTGGCTTTTCGCTTTTGGTTGCAGGCAAGGTTGTTTTTTTAAGTACAGAATACAGGGACTACATAAAAAAAAGGTTCTCCCTGATCTTTTCCGGCAAACGTACTGTAGTAATTCCCAATGGGGTTAACCTGTCTGTTTACAAACCTGCAATAAAGGAAAAATCTGACTGTATTAAAATTGGTATGCAAAGCCGGCTTACCGAAATCAAGGATCACAAAACTTTAATTGCTGCAATGGCTTTAATGATGGAGAGTAAAACTATAAAGCCGCTTAAATTATATATTGCAGGAGACGGATCGTGCAGGGCGGCGCTGCAAAAACAGGCGCTTGATTCAGGCATTGCTGATTCGGTTGTTTTTACCGGCATGTTAAAAGAAACAGAACTGCCTGCTTTCATCAATTCGCTGGATATTTATGTGCATGCCACCCTTGGAGAAACAATGAGTACGGCAATTATGCAGGTAATGGCATGCCGGCTGCCTATCATTGCATCGGATGTGGCGGGCGTAAATAATATGATAATACATAACAAGCTTGGATTACTTGTGCCGCCAAAAAATGCAGAAGCATTAAAAGATGCGATTATGCAACTAATAAAAGATGAAGACCTGGCAATGAGACTGGCTGAAAATGCATATACATTTGCAACAGAAAACTACAGCAATAAAAAAATGCTGCAGCGCTACAATGAAGTTTTCAGGAACTGAATTTTAAAAGGTAAACAAAATTACTACTGTGAGAATTTTGCATGTAATATATACACACGGTGTTGGAGGGGCTGAAAAATACCTGAAGCATTTATTACCTGGGCTGAAAGCTTATGGTATTGACTGCGACCTGATGGTGATCTGTACGCCAAAAACAGAGATCACCTTTGCTGATTATTGTAAAAAAGTAAATGCACTGGGTATTAAAACAACTTTGCTGGTTGCAGAAAAATATGGCATTTTAAACACAGCAAAAAAGGTAAACAGGTATTTAAAGGAGCAACAGATAAATATTGTACATACGCATCTTTTTCATGCAGACCTGATGGCGGCGGTTTTAAAAACTTTTTTTAATAAAAAAACCCGCATCATTTCAACAAAGCATGGTTACCAGGAAAAAGTGCTGCAGCAGTACGATCCGGTTAACTTTAAAAAGCCCGGTGACTTATATTATTATATTACCAGGTTCCTCCTGCGGAAAATTGATGTGAATATTGCCGTATCCAAAGCCATGGCCGACCTTTACTTTAACCTTGGCATCAGCAAAACACAGTTTCCTTATATCCATCACGGCATTACATTTCCTGAATTTGATAAACCGGTTAACGGTGGGATATACCGCCAGGGAAACCCGCAACTGATAACCGTAGGCAGAATTGAAACCATTAAAGGCCACCATTTTTTGATTGATGCCATGCCTGCTGTATTAAAGGTTTTTCCTGAGGCCAGGTTACTGGTACTTGGCGAAGGCAATGAAAAAGCAAGCTGCCAGGAGCAGGTAGCAAAAGCAGGCCTGCAAAACCACGTGATATTTATGGGCTTTGTGCAGCAGCCTTACCAGTACATTAATAGTTCTGATATTGTTATTCAACCCTCTTTTTTTGAATCCTTTGGCCTTGTTTTTATTGAAGGGCTTGCTTTAAAAACCCCGATCATTGCTTTTGACGTGCCAGCCGGTAATGAAATACTGGAGCATGATAAAACTGCATTGCTGGTGCCTAAAGGCGATACCGGTGCATTGGCAGAAAAAATTATTTACCTGCTAAAGAATCCCGAAGTTGCAAAACAGATAGCAGACAATGCCTACGAAAAATATAAAAATGATTTTACTACCGAAGCTATGGTGAAGAAAATGGCCGCCTGGTATAAAAGCCTTTCTTTATAATTTTTTGCCTACTGCATGCCAGAAGGCGGATTTTTCTCCAAACCTGATGTCGCCTAACCCGGCCTCCTTCATCATGGCTTCCACCTCATGCCTTAAAAAACGCTGCTCCAGTTTGGTGCCAAACCTGTCAAGGCAATCATTGCGAAGGTTATAAAAAGGCTTATTGTAGTAGGGTTCCAGGGGAATTTTTTTTGCAAGGCCGTGTAATTTCATTTTGTGCAGCAGCCCTGCAAATCTTGACAAGGGCCAGTAAATTAAAACAGCCAGCGTATCGCAGGTGATTCTTTTTAAACCCTGCGGCATCCGTGATATGATTTTGCGCAAAGCATCTGAAAGGTAAAAAACAGATTTGAAAATTACCCCGCGGTTATCAAAACGGTAATAGAGGTACACATAAAAATGCCCGCCTTTCTTTATTTTTTTTACGCAGCTGATCAGCGCTTTTTTAGTGTCGGGTATATGATGCAGTACGCCGATGCTCATGCCAAAATCAAAAGTTTCATCATCCCAGGGAATGGTATCAACACTGGCTTTGGTGATGCGTACATTGTTTTTTTGCCCCAGCATTTTATCGGCAACAAAAACAGCTTCGCTGGGGTCAATGGCTTCAATAAAAGCGGCTTTATCAACAAAGTAGTCGGTCCACCGGCCGCTTCCGCAGCCAATGTCAATCATGTAAGTGTTTTTGTTTACAATGGTTTCATCTATAATGTCAAAATACTCTTTGCGTAATTCCCTTACGCTTTCATCGGTGTGAATGGCAAATTTT
Source organism: Ferruginibacter sp. (assembly GCA_016786725.1). Classification (GTDB taxonomy): domain Bacteria; phylum Bacteroidota; class Bacteroidia; order Chitinophagales; family Chitinophagaceae; genus Ferruginibacter. The sequence continues at coordinate 173,043 of JAEUVU010000007.1, forward strand.
TTCCATTCCTCGCCAAAATCTGTTACCACAGCGGTATCAATATTTTCATCACCGTCAAGCGTTGTAAAAACCTCAATCGGCTTGTTGGCAGCCTGTATGGTTTGCAGCGAAGGTTTATTATATGGTTTCATCTTTCTGTAAAATTTTATCTGGCGCCACCGGTTATATATTGCCACAACGTAGGCTGGTAATACATTTTTCCTTTTTCGGTATTTTTTGTTGTTTTATAATTGCCCGAAATTATATTGGGCAACACTTCCTTTAAGGCCTCAATGCCGATTGCAGCCTGCAATACCGGGTAGGTTGCAAAATTATCGGCTTTATCCGGTTTGGTGAAAACCTGCTTAATTACAGCGCCGGTATCAATACCTGCATCTATCAAATGAATGGTGGCGCCAAAATTCTCAACATCATTATTGCGCAGTGCCCAGTACCCGCCGTGGCTTCCACGGTAATACGGCGTAATGCCCACATGCATATTTACAAAAACTGCATTGGTACCCTGTAAAATTTTCTTGCTGATTATACGGGTTCCGTTTACGATAACAATGTCTGGTTTTAATTCATTTATTGCCTTCAAACAGTCAGCATCATTTACGGTTGGTACATCATACCTTATACCTGCTTTAAAAGAACTGCCGTTTAAACTGTATTGACTTATCAGCGACTCCTTACGTTTTCTGGCTTTTATCTTTAATAAAGGAACAATACATAACGAAAACATAACCTGGCCCGCTACTGCCGGCAGCCCGGCCCTTTTGATTCTCCGCAACGCCAGTTCTTTTTTGCTTACGGACTGCTCAATAATCACTGCATCAAATCCAAAGTTTTCCTGCAAGGCGTTATACACCCACCGTGACGATTCGCAATCGGAAGCCAGTAAAATGATTTTTTTTTGTTGCATGTGGAGCCGGTGCATTAAAACTTAAAAAAGCAGCATTTTAAAAACCTGCGGCTTCTTTCATTGTAAGATTGGCGAAACCATATTTTGTACGCAGGTGCTGGTAGTGCTTCAACAGCACAGACAGATTTTCCATATTCTCTTTGATATTAACTCCAAAGTTATGGGGATGCCACCATAAATGATATAGTTCCCTGTTTTTTGCAGCATAGGTCATTTCATTCATGATCCTTTTCAGCTTCAGTTTTTCGAGCCAGGCAAGGTTTTTATTATATGGTTTTAAAAAACGGCTGGCAGGGATATTAACCGGAAGCGCCTGCCTGCTGTTGATAGAAAAGGTATTGTTTCCGGAAACAGGCAAGTAAGTATCCAGTAAGCGGCACAACCTGATGAAAGGGACTTCGGCAGAAAATTTACGGGGCTTATATATCCATGACTCTGGATTGCCACGATAAACTTTAATGCCGTTATCTTTTAAAACCTGTAAATATGTTTCGTTGATCTGGTTGCGGGGAAAAACCAGGCTACAGATATGTATGTTTTCGGCGGCCGCTATTTTCACAGCAGCTTTAATATCGGCATCAAATTCATCGGCAGATTGTCCTTCTTCCAGACAAAAATAATGGCTGAATGTATGTGTGGAAATTTCATGAGGGCTTTTTTTGATCAATTCAAAAAGGGAATATCCAAAATGATACGGATCGTCCTGTTCATCATTGCCAATAGCAGTAAATTCTTTCAGGTAAACATTATAAGCCTGGTTATGGTACCTTGGTTTTTTATCTGGTATATAATTGGCCAGCGCCTTCTTGTCTTTTGCAAATAAAATGCCAACCGTTGCAAAGGTTGCTTTTATATCATAAGCTTCAAATGTGTGCAATAAGGCCGGTATTACCTGTTGCACACCAATTATATGATCACCGTATTTTTCTTTGGTTGTAACATCCCACACCCCCCACAATAACTCAAAGTCAAGCGAAATAACAAACACACCCTTATCAGTACCATGGTTGTTCATGAAGAATAAATAAATTTAACAGCGGCAAAATTAACTGATTTACCCCATACACCTTAAACGTGCTTTAAAAGACAATGCCTGTAATTGATAGCAGAAGCCGGGGAGGTTAAACCTTCTGTCTTTTTTCAACGGCAATAGTGTATAAACTTACCAATGTAAAAAAATAAAAAGGCAGAAGTATGATTTTGTACCGGGCCATGGTTCCAAAATTGTAAGTGGTAAACCCTATGATTAGTGCAAAGAAAAGAGCGATAATAAAGGAAACAAGCAAAAACGGGCTACTGAATATTTCTTTAAAAAACCCGATGAACTTAAGTTTTACAAGTATAAATACAGTGCACAAAAACATAAGTAAAGCCTCAAAAGAGCTTAAGAGGATAAATATTTTCCGGCTTTCCCAAATGAAGGGCCTGAACAGGCAATTAAAAATGGCAACCGGGCTTTGGGTGATCATGCCGCCCAGCGATACATCAATTTCCCGGAAATTAAGATTGCCCCGGCTCCGTTCATCCGTATCCTGCACTGCTATGTAATTACGCTGAAATGATTCTACCTGTAACATAGATTCCTCTGCTAAAAGCTGCAGCTGATCTGTAAAATTGGTAACAAATATAATTACAACCACACCACAGAGAAATGCTATAATGATAAAGCTCCTTATTACCAGGTTCTTAAAAGGAGTTACAAATTTGTAAAAAATAAATACTGCCAGGCCTGTAGTGAGCACTATAAGAATATAACTTTTTATAACACTCAGGGCATACACCATTAATATAGTTGCCACTATCGCAGTAATGGAAAATTCTTTTTTTACAAAAAGCTTATGAATGAAATACACAATAAACCCTACGCACCCTATACATAACGAATCCTTAATGAGGCCGCTGCCCCAAAACCATACAGAGGGCATGTACAAAACTGTCCATGCCAGCAGGTTATCATTTTTGCCTTTGTTAATGTCTTTAAAAACCAGGAACAGCCGCCATAAACCTGCAAAAGAAAAAAATCCGAAAAAAAGCCCGATGATCAGGTATTTGTTAAAAGTTATGGCTGCAAGCAATGCAGATATCTTCATGATGCTTACATTGGATTCAACGCCAAAATAGCCGGAAACACTTAAGTCATTTACTTCAGAATCAAACCATGCCTTGATTTCGAGGGCAGGCTTAAAGAAATATTTGATGTTGCTGCTGTCCTGCAATATCTGGGAAGTAAAAAAATTGCCGCCATAGTAAAACGTAAAAGAATCGCCATAGCCATAATAATACTGCACCATCATGGCATAGGCAACAGAACCAAACATATGCAGGTAAAAAGACGTGAAGTAATATTTTCTTAACTGAGGGTCGGTATATTTTATGGAGCGGCTCTTAATTATTAAATAAAATACATAGAGGTAAACCGGCAGTAAGAGGTAATCAAAAATGGTTATGTACTGCATTGGTGGTTTTAATATTTATCCAGGTAAAACGGGTTCAGCAAAATTATTGTGCAATATACTTATTGTTTTAAGCCGAAGTTGCATAGCCGGGTTTTCAAGCCCTGCCCCTGCAAACAAAAACAGAATATAGTACATTGGAATTTCGATTATCATTATTTTTACAGCTATATGGGTACTATTTTAGTTACAGGCTGTGCAGGTTTTATCGGAAGCCATGTTTGTACATTGCTGCTTGAAAAAGGGTTTAGTGTTATTGGCATTGATAATTTCGACCCCTTTTACAACCGGTCTGTAAAAGAAATGAATCTTTCTAAATTCAAAGATCATTCCTCATTCAGCTTTTACGAAATTGATATCACAGAAGGGTTGGATGCTGTTACCGAAAAAAATATTGATGCAGTGATACACCTGGCTGCTAAAGCCGGCGTAAGGCCGTCTATTGAAGATCCGGAGGGTTATATCAAGGTAAATATTAATGGCACACAAAAAGTGCATGAGTTTATGCAGGCCAGGCAAATTCGTAAGCTTGTTTTTGCATCTTCCTCATCCGTTTATGGCAACAATAAAAAAATGCCGTTTAGCGAAAGTGATAATGTTGATAATCCCATATCGCCTTATGCTTATACCAAAAAAGCCGGTGAGCAAATGAATTACACGCTGCATCACTTGTATAATACTGATGTGATAAACCTGCGTTTTTTTACTGTATATGGCCCTGGTCAGCGGCCCGATCTTGCCATTCATAAATTTGTAAAAGCAATAGCCAACAACCAGGCACTGGTTTTATTTGGCGATGGTGCAACTGCAAGAGATTACACTTATGTTGATGATACGGTTTCGGGAATTTACAATGCTTTGCAATACTGTTTAAACAACAAGGGATTATATGAAACCATTAACCTGGGTAATAACAAGCCGGTTAAACTGAACGAGCTGGTAGATATTATTTATGCCGAAATGGGCAAAGAGAAGCAAGTTGTATATGAGGCCATGCAACCCGGCGATGTTGACATTACTTATGCTGATATTTCCAAAGCTGGTAATTTGCTCAATTACAAGCCGGGAACAGATATGAAGACCGGTATAAAAAAGTTTATTGATTGGTATAAGAGCCTGGCAGAAGAATGAGGCAATATTAAGCAGCACAATACGTTTTAAACCTGCTTTTTGCGAAGAAATTTCATCAGAAAGCTGACAATATCCAAACATGAATCAAAACATTAACCTGCGTAACCCCTTTACGCAAACCCCCTTGCAGGAGCAGGCCGAAGGCCTTACCGAAAACGGAACCGTTGTTTTCCCTTACAAAAACGGAGCTTACCGCCTTGTTGAAGATGACAACTATACCCAGAATTTTGGCTACCAATGGAACAAATTTGCTGAAACACAAATTGACCAGGCTCAAAAAAATCAGCAACTTAGTTTAAGGCGTGTTTTTGCCGTTACCGGTTGGGATAAACAAGACCTGCAGGATAAAAATATACTGGAAGTAGGCAGTGGCGCCGGGCGTTTTTCGCAGGTGATACTCGATCATACCAAAGCAACTTTGTATAGTGTTGATTACAGCAATGCGGTGGAAGCTAATTTTAAAAACAATGGGCACCATAACGGCCGGTTTCATTTATACCAGGCCAGTGTGTATGACATGCCTTTTGAAAAAGGCCAGTTTGACAAGGTTTTTTGTTTTGGGGTGATACAACATACACCTGATGTGCAAAAAACAGTTCAGTCGCTTATAAGCATGGCAAAACCCGGGGCCGAAGTGATTGTTGATTTTTATTGTGTGAATGGTTGGTGGACGAAAGTGCAGGCCAAATATATCTTCAGGCCGATAACAAAAAAATGGAGCAACGAAAAACTGTTGAAAAAAATTGAAAAGAATGTTGACTGGATGATATCAGCAACAACATTTTTCAATAAGATCGGTATCGGTAGGTTTGTAAACCGCTTTATTCCTATCTGCGATATTAAAGGCACTTTACCGCAAGGCATCAGCAAAAAAGAACTGAGGGAATGGTGCATCCTGGATACATTCGATATGTTTAGTCCTGAATATGATCAGCCACAAAAAGTAAGTACTGTTAAAAGATGGTTTGAGGAGAATGGAATGGAAAAGGTTTGGGGCGGCACTATTAAATTTGATAATAGCACAGCCTATGTTGTAAAAGGCATTAAGAAATCATAGAAACTTCCGTGTATTCCGTGCCTCTGTGGCAATGCAATTCACAAGGTGAATTAGAAATCTGGGTTCAGCATGCAAAAAAAACTCCTTCATTTTATTTTTAACCTTAGCCGTGGTGGTGCCGAAACCATGATGGTGAGGGTGATAAAAGAACTGCCGGAGTATGAGCATGTGGTGGTTACACTTTTTCCCGGTAATAATTTTGGCGAAGAACTGCAGTGCAAAAAATGGATCTGCCTCAACATCAATTCGCTGATAGCTTTACCGCTAGCCTTTTTCAAATTTAAAAAACTGGTTAAGGCAGAAAAACCTGATATCATTCATACGCATTTATTCTGGCCCACATTCATCGCCAGGTTTGCAGTGCCGAAGAAAATTCCACTCATTACAACCATTCATGCTTTTATTGCCACTTCCGGCGAATACAAGCATTGGTACATTCGTTTTTTAGATAAACTCTCTTACAAATTCCGCAATAGCATCATCATTGTTGTCGCCAAAGGTGCTTTGGAAGAATATTTTTCTTTCCTGAATCTAAAGCCATATAAAGCTTATGCCTTATACACTTTTGTAGATGTGGAGCGATTTAATATTGACAAAACTCCTGTCGCAAATAATAATGACGTTTTTAGACTTGTCGCAGTTGGCGCTTTGCGTTTGCAAAAAAATTATCCTTACCTCATCAATGCAATGGCATTGGTAAAAGATAAGAACATTGAACTGGATATTTACGGAACAGGAAACCTGCAGGAGGAACTGCAACAACAGATCAATGCAACCGGCGCAAAGGTCTTTTTAAAAGGACAGGTAACAAATATTGAAGAAGTCATTCCGCAATACGATCTGTTTGTAATGTCATCCACTTACGAAGGTTTTTCCTTAGGGGTGCTGGAAGCCATGGCCATGCAGATGCCGCTGCTGCTGAGCGATATTATTTCTTTTAAAGAGCAGTGTGAAGACAAGGCCTGGTATTTTTCGTTGGATAATCCTCAGGGTGCTGCAGCGCAAATAGAATATTTAAGCAAAGCCGATAAAAGCATCTTACTTGAAAAAGCAGAAGCAGGACGACAGCGGGCGATTAATAATTTCACCCTGCCGCATCATATTGCCGGCCTGCGAAAAATTTATGATGAAGCTTTAAGCAATAAAAATTAACTGTACAAGTGCCTTAACTTTACCAATAAATTAAAAACCATGTGCGGCATTTCGGGCTTTATAGATTATAAGAAGAATACCAGTAATGAAATGCTGGAAAAGATGAACCGCATTATGGCGCATCGTGGCCCGGATGGAGAAGGATATGGTTTTTATGAAACCGACGATGCTAAAGTAGGGCTAGGCCACCGCAGGTTAAGTATTATTGATCTTACTGCCGGCGGAAGCCAGCCAAAGGCTTTTGATAACCTGCACATCACTTTCAATGGCGAAATTTATAACTACGCAGAGATAAAAAAAGAACTGGAAGAAAAAGGTCACCAGTTTAACAGCCACAGCGATACCGAAGTTATTTTACATGCTTACAAAGAGTGGGGCAGTGCGGCTTTGCAGAAATTCATCGGCATGTTTGCCTTTGCCATTTATGATGAAGCGGCACAAAAAATATTTGCCTGCAGAGACAGGGCAGGTGTAAAACCGTTCTTCTATTATTATAAAGACGGCTTGTTTTTGTTTGGGTCAGAATTGAAAGTGCTGATGACGCACCCGGCTTTTGAAAAGCAGATCAACAATGATGCTGTTGCGGCTTTTTTACAATTTGGGTACGTGCCAACACCACATTGCATCTTCAACAATGCTTATAAATTAAAACCCGGCCACTTCTTAAACTTCGATATAAAAAAGCAGGAGTTTAAAGAAGAGCAATACTGGAACGTGTATGATGCTTATAACAAACCAATCCTTGATATTAGTTTACCGGAAGCTATTGAAGAAACAGAAAAATTATTAACCAGCGCTTTTCAATACCGCATGGTAAGCGATGTGCCGGTTGGAGTGTTCCTTAGCGGCGGTTACGACAGCAGCTGTGTTACCGCCATCCTGCAAAAGAACAATACCGAAAAAATAAAAACATTCACCATTGGTGTGCCTGATGCCGGTATGAATGAAGCGCCTTTTGCAAAAGAGATCGCCGCTCATCTGGGTACCGATCATACCGAATATTATTGCACCGAAAAAGAAGCGCTGGATATTGTGCCGCAGCTTCCTTTCTTTTACGACGAACCTTTTGCCGACAGCAGCGCCATACCAACCACCCTGGTGAGCCGCATTGCAAGGGAAAAAGTAACCGTGGCTTTATCTGCCGATGCAGGCGATGAAATTTTTGCCGGTTACAACCGCTACGATTTTATGGCAAAATACGGCAGCTCTATCCAAAAAATTCCTGGCGTATTGCGAAAAAGCGCTGCTAAGGTGATGGAACTGATTCCTGCAGATAAAATTCCCGTCTTCAATAAAAAATATCTTTTTCACAGCCGCTACGAAAAAGTAAAATCACTTTTAAAAGAACCATCTGCCCGTAACGTGTTGATGAGCATGACGCAGCAGATGAACTCAAAAGACCTTACGGAATTGTTTAAGGACAGCATCAAGCAAATGCCTTCTTACTTTGATAGTAAAGATCTGAAACCAGATAATTATTCGGTGCTTTCCTACATGATGGCAGTAGATTATCAAACCTATTTATTGGATGATATTCTGCAAAAAGTTGACAGGGCCGGCATGAGTGTAAGCCTGGAAGGCCGTGAGCCATTTTTAGACCAACGTATCATTGAATGGGCGGCTCAGCTACCGTTAGAATACAAATACAACATGGGAAATAAAAAATTCATCGTTAAGCAGATCGTTCACAAATACATTCCTGAAAAGATGATGGACAGGCCTAAAATGGGCTTTGGAATTCCCATTGCAGCCTGGCTGCAAAACGAACTAAAACCTTTTGTTGACCGGTACTTTGACGAACAGTTCATAGAGAAACAAAATATTTTCAACAATACCATAATACAACGTATCAAAAACTCGTTTTATCACGGCAAGATTGAGCGGGCTGAGAAAGTGTGGTATATTTTGATGTTTCAGATGTGGTACGATAAGTGGATGAACAATAATTAAGTACAGATTACGTTTAAGAATACCAACAATCCCCTCCCTCCAAAAACTGCTGTGCCGATAGTTATCGGCATAAATAAGGCTTATATTTAACCTTACAAACCCCCTAATGACGGAATACGAAATAAAAGCGAAGAATAAATTCTCGTTTGGCCTTGATGAATTGATCCAATACCGGGAACTGTTTTATTTTTTTACCTGGCGTGATGTTAAGGTGAAATATAAACAGGCTGCTCTTGGCATCCTATGGGCCATACTTCAGCCATTGATCATGATGCTGATGTTCACCCTCATTTTCAGCAAAGCACTTAATGTTAGCAGCGACGGAATTCCCTACCCGGTTTTTGCTATCAGCGGTTTACTGATCTGGAACATCTTCAGCAATGGTTTGATGAACAGCGCCAACAGTATGGTGAACAATGCCAACATCATCAAAAAAATATATTTTCCAAGATTGATCATCCCTATGAGCGCCATCCTTACGGCGCTGGTTGATTTTTTATTTGCATTGAGTATCTATGTTGGTATCCTCATTTATTATCACCAGGGAGTTGATGTTGCAAAAATCTTTATCTACCTGCCATTAAGTATTTTGTTAACTGTCATCACAACTTTTGGCTTAGGTACTTTTTTAGCAGCATTTAATGTTAAGTACAGGGATTTTCAATATCTGCTTCCCTTCATGATACAATTCTTATTATTTGCAAACCCGGTTTTGTATTCTGCAAAAGCATTTACAAACCCGGTTATTAATACCATCATGAAGGCGAACCCTATCGCTTCTGCCATACAGCTTTGCCGCAGTGTGTTTACCGGGCAGGAAGTTGACTGGCAGGGCGTGGCAATCGGCAGCAGCGTTGCAATCGTGTTGTTCTTTATTGGTATCTATACTTTCAGAAAAACAGAATCTTACTTCGCCGACTTAGCATAAATTATGAAGCCAATATTAGAAGTACAGCATTTAACCAAGGAGTTTAAGATTGGTGCAAAACAGGAGCGGTACCTGTCGCTGAGGGATGCGTTGACAAGTCCTTTCAGAAAAAAAACTGATGAAGGCCCATCAAATACTTTCCGTGCATTAGATGATGTAAACTTCCGGGTGATGCCTGGCGAAAGTATTGGTATCATTGGCAGAAACGGCGCTGGCAAAAGCACGTTGCTTAAAATATTAAGTAAGATCACACCTCCGTCATCTGGTAAAATTGTTTGTCGTGGCCGTGTGGCCAGTTTGCTGGAAGTAGGAACAGGTTTTCATCCTGAACTGAGCGGTCGTGAAAATGTGTATATGAACGGTAGCATCCTTGGTATGCGCAAATTTGAGATTAATAAGCACTTTGATTCAATTGTAGATTTCAGCGGCGTGGAAAAATTCTTAGATACTCCTTTAAAAAGATATAGCAGCGGTATGCAGTTGCGTCTGGCTTTTGCAGTAGCAGCTTTTCTGGAGCCTGAAATTCTGGTGATTGATGAAGTGCTGGCTGTTGGTGATGCAGAGTTTCAAAAAAAGTGTTTGAACAAAATGAAAGACGTGAGTATGAACGAAGGCCGTACGGTTTTGTTTGTAAGCCACGATATGAATGCGATAAAAAGCCTTTCTAAAAGAGCCATACTGCTTGATGGAGGCAAAGTGGCAAAGGATGATACGGTTGGCGAAGTGATACCGCTTTATTTGAGCAAGGTAAAACTTACCAATAGCTGGGATCGTGCGGCATCATCGGAACAACCACATTTTACCAACGTAAGTATTTCCATAAAAAATGAACAGCCAAATTTAAAATTGCAGGTTACATTTACTGTAAAGGCAGATGCAAAGATGAACAAAGCGTTTGTTGCATTCAACATCTCCAGTAATACCGGCACTATGATTGGACAAGCCATTCCAAACCTGGAGCCATTTATTGATACTTCTTTTTCCGAACAGACTTTTACAACGGAAATCGAAATAACAGGCTTTGTACCCGGCACTTATTTACTGGGTGCATGGATAGGTCCGCATTATTCAGAAACATACGACTGGCAAAAAGATATTGTAGGATTTACGATAGTTGAAAGCCCGCAGGCCGGGAGGGTTTTTCCTCATGCGGTTGAGCAGGGAAATATTGTTCCGTTTTCAAAAATGATAAACAACTGATGATGATTGAAACAGCAAAAAAATACCTGAAAGAAATACAAACAGATAAATTTTATACTCCTATCCATAAAAAATACCTGCAGTTTACCATGGTAAAACGCAGGGATTATATTGATTGCTTAAAGCTGGTTTCTCGGTTTAAACACATCAACGGCAGCATCATTGAATGTGGAGTGTGGCGTGGCGGCATGATTGCAGGCATTGCAGATGTGATGGGCAATGCAAGAAATTATTATCTCTTTGATAGTTTTGAAGGGTTGCCTGATGCAAAAGAAATTGACGGCCAAACGGCCATTGCCTGGCAGGCAGATAAAACTTCGGCTGGTTATTACGATAATTGTAAAGCAGAAATGGAATGGGCACAAAAAGCCATAGGATTGGCCGGCGTTACAAACAAAACAAGTTTTATAAAAGGCTGGTTTGATGATACGGTGCCGCAGTTTAAGGCCGATGAACCAATAGCTGTATTGCGGCTTGACGGAGACTGGTACGATTCTACCATGGTTTGTCTTGATCACCTGTTTCCAAAGGTTGCAGAAGGTGGTCTGATCATCCTGGATGATTATTACGCATGGGATGGCTGCTCCAAAGCGCTTCACGATTATTTATCTAAACACAAACGCCCTGAACGGATAGTGCAGGCTTATTCATCAGGCTGTTATTTAATAAAAAAACATGACCCCTAAATCTTACGAGGATAATTTCTTTGGTTTTCATTCAGATGATTCTTTCAATTCTGCAAAAGAAGTTATACCTGTTATTTTACAATTTATAAAACCTGCCTCGGTTATTGATATTGGATGCGGTGCCGGTAACTGGTTGTACAACTGGAAAGAGTTGGGCGTAACAGATCTATTAGGAGTTGATGGAAGTTATGTGAAAGCTGAGGACCTGATTATTGATAAAAATAATTTTACGCCAGCCGATCTTGACAAAGGATTTAGTGCTGATCGAAAATTTGACCTGGTAACATCTCTTGAAGTTGCTGAGCACATCAAGCCAGAGAATGCGGATAAATTTATTGATTCGCTTTGTAAACTGGGCGATGTGATCGTTTTTTCCGCTGCCATTCCCGGCCAGGACGGAACCTTGCATTATAATGAGCAATATCCTGATTACTGGATTGGAAAATTCGCAAAGCACCATTTTAAACCCTACGATTGCCTGAGAGAACTTATCTGGAACAACGAAAAGGTTTCGCCCTGGTACAGGCAGAATGTTTTGTTTTTTGTGAACGATAGTGTAAAAGACAAGCACCCATTGATCACCAGTAACACCAGGCAAATACTTCCGCTTGTTCATCCAGGCATATACAGCGCAAGGGTAAGGGATGCTGCATACCATAAAAGAATATTGAAAAATCCTTACACTGCTATGCGTTTTTTTGCAAGTAATTTTTTAAAAAAGAAAAAATAAAGAGGATATGAGGATTGAAAACGGTTCGAGGTTTGAGGATTATAAAAAAATCACGAAATCTGATTTTAATTACCTGGTTTATGCGCCATTGATCCGTGATCTTGAAACTTCTATAAAACAATACGCCAAAGGAAAAGTAATTGATATTGGCTGCGGCAATAAACCTTACGAACAAATATTTCAGCAAATCACAACAGAATATGTTGGTTGCGATATTGCACAATCCGACAAGCAAAAAGTTGATGTATTATGCCCGGCAAATAATATTCCCTTGCCTGATAATTCTTTCGACACCGCTTTCTCTACACAAACAATTGAACATGTAGAAGATCACCAGGGCCTGGTTAACGAGGCATTCAGGTTGCTGAAACCCGGTGGCTATTTTATTGTATCAGGCCCTTTGTACTGGCACCTGCACGAAGAGCCGTATGATTTTTTCCGTTTTACCAGGTATGGGTTTAAATATGTTTTGGAAAAAGCGGGATTTGAAATGGTGGAAACAAAAGCAAATGGTGGCACCTGGTCTGTTACCGGTCAAACTATTATTCATTCGTTCAGGTATAGCAAAAGCAAAAATCTTTTAATAAGGCTCAACAGGGCTTTGTTTTTCAGGCTACGCATGTATTGGATCGTAAATGCTTTTTTTTCGTGGCTCGATAAAAAAGATCACAATCCTGTTAATACCATGAACTATGTTGTAATTGGCAGAAAGCCATTAAACAATCAATAAAAATGAATCCAAGAGTATCCATAATTATTCCTTGTTACAATCACGGCCAGTACATTCGTGAGGCGCTTGACAGCGTGGAAAAGGTTTCTGATAAAAGTTTGTACGAAGTCATCATTGTGAATGATGGGTCAAAAGATGCATACACTATTGAGATGATGGATAAGCTTGCTGCTGAAGGTTATCATGTAGTTAACCAGGTGAACCAGGGTCTTGGTAAAACACGCAACAATGGTATTAAAATAGCCAAAGGAGATTATATTTTACCATTGGATGCTGACAACCGTATAAGGCCGGAATATATTTATAAGAGCATTGAAATTTTAGATGCTCATCCTGAGATAGCAATGGTTTATGGCGATGCACAGTTCTTTGGTGATAAAGATAAAAGACATGTCGTGGGAGAATTTAACTTACAAAACATGATGATAGAAAACCAGATAGATGCCTGTGCCGTTTACCGCAAATCGGCCTGGGAAGTTGTTGGTGGGTATGATGAAAAAATGCCTATCATGGGTTATGAAGATTGGGATATGTGGATGAACATGACTTTTAAGAATTACAAATTTCATTATATACCCGAGATATTGTTTGACTACCGTGTGTTGGGTAATTCTATGCTTCGTTCTATAAGCATCACCAACAAAAAAAAATTATACAGGTACATGGATGAAAAGTACAAGAGTTACCTGAACATGGATATCATGAACCAGGAACTGATGAAATTGTGCAAGCGAAATAAAAAAGTAGCGTTGAAACTTGTTTTTGCAGTTTACTTTCCGGGGCTGCTGAAATTTTTGGTAAAGAGAAATATCATTAAAGACCCCGATATTTTTTAATAGCTATAAAATAAATTTTACTTGCCACGAATTACACTAATGAACACGAATAATAAATTCAACACCATTCGTGAAAATTCGTGTAATTAGTGGCAAAAAACTACAAAGTAGTTTGTAAATGCTGTTTTAAAAAGCAACAGCAACAAAAAATGAAAATTACCATTTGCGCTTTTGATGCCCCCAATAATTTAGATGGTCCTACCACCTGGATGAAGCGCCTGTTGCCGTATTTAAAAGAACATGGTATTGAAACCCGGATCATTTTCCTGGCTGCAAATTCAAAAGACCTTCCTGCCTATAAATTTTTTGCTGATGAAGGTTTTGAATGCAAACTCATTTACTGGGAATTATTCAATGATGAAAAGATACAGGCGATTTTAAATGATGTAAAACAATTTCCTCCCGATATCTTTATTGCCAATTATTTTGCTATTCCTTTAACTGCAGCCAAATGGATCAAAAAGGCAGGCATACCAACGGTGATGGTTTTGCATAATGATAACCAGTATCATTACGACCTGGTAAAAAAGTTTGCGGCAAACAATGATGAAAGCGATGTGTCTTCGGTGGTAGCGGTATCAAACTTAATTGAAGAGATCAGCAAACAGACGGCGCCGCTTCATAACAACATTAGGTACATTCCTTATGGTGCGCCGGTGCCTTCAGAAGTGGCTAATCTTTCAAAAGATGGAGTATTGAACGTTGTATATGCCGGTCGCATTGATGAAAGGCAAAAAAGAATTTCGGAAGTAACCCAGGCTTTTTGCAAAGCAGCAAAGGAAGTGACAGGCACCAATTATACAATCTATGGTGATGGCCCTGCGGTGCCTGCTGTTCAAGATATTTTAAATACTGAAGGAAAAGGCCTGCCCATTCAATTCAAAGGCAAATTAAAATCAACTGAAGTACAGGATCATTTATTGCAAAACCAGGTTTTTGTATTGCTGTCAGATTTTGAAGGGTTGCCTATCACTTTAATTGAAGCAATGGCCTGCGGACTTGTACCCATTTGCACATATATGCGTAGCGGAATATCTGATCTGGTTACAGATGGTGAAGAAGGTTTTTTAGTTGAAAACAGGAAAGAGCGTTTTGTTGCAGCTATAAAAAAAATAAAAGAAGACCCTGCTTTGTGGAAGAATATGTCGAAAGCGGGAAGGCAAAAAATAGAAGCCTCTTATTCTATTGAAGCCAGCAGTAAACAATGGATGGCATTGTTAAAAGAGCTGATAACAAATGCTGGCGAAAGATCTCAGCTGATTATGCCTTCATCAAAGGAATTAAAAACTATTGTGCTGGACAAGGAATTTCACCGGCAGAACAATCCAAGGCCTGCGGAAATACTGGTTCCCTTTTACAAAACAAAATATATGCTTGGCCGTTTAAAACGAAATTTATTTAAATCCAAATAAGAAGATGAGATCATTGGCGCCCATAGTTTTTTTTGCCTATAACCGGCCGGAACATACCAGGCTGGTGCTGGAATCGTTGCGTAAGAACCGGCTGGCTGATGAGTCGAAACTCTTCATTTATATTGACGGACCAAAGCCAAATGCGACTGAAGAAACTCTGGCAGCTATTGCAGAAGTAAAAAAAGTAGTTAGAGAAAAGCAGTGGTGCAAAGAAGTAAACATTATTGAAGCAACAGAAAATAAAGGATTAATAAAATCGAATGCAGAAGGTGTTACAAGAATGGTAAATGAATTTGGAAGAGTGATAGCGATGGAAGACGACGGTTTGCTTTCTCCCGGGTTTTTAACCTACATGAACGATGCACTCGATTTTTATGAGAACAATCCAAAAGTGATGCACATAGCTGCATACAAGCGTCCCGAGTTTGCTCCTGTTGAAATAAAGGAATCAACCTTTTTCTTTTATCACACAACAACCTGGGGCTGGGCCACCTGGAAACGTGCCTGGGATCATTTTAAATTAGACCCATTGGCTGTACATGAAGCTGTGAAGAAAAAAGGGAATATCAAAAGGCTGAACATGGATGGTACCTTTGAATTTTTCTGGGGATTGAAAGCCGTAGCCAAAGGAAAACTCAGGAGCTGGAATGCCATCTGGCATTCAACGGTTTTTTTGAACGACGGTTTATGTTTGTATCCACAAAAATCACTTGTATCAAACATTGGCCATGATGGTAGCGGTACCAATTGTGAGCCAGACGAGCGCTTTGCTATTAATGCAAATGAACTGGCGGATTCAATACCGGTTACAGAAATTCCTTTGAAAGAACATGAAGGAATTAAGAAACATTACATAGCGATGCATTCTTTTAAATACAAACTGGTTTTCGCCATAAAACATTACCTGCGTTATCTTGTAAAATATTAAAGCAGTTGAGTACAGTAAAAAAAGTATTGTTCATTTCTTACGACGGGATGACCGATCCGCTTGGCCAAAGCCAGGTAATACCGTATTTGCAGGGATTAAGTATGGCTGGCTATAAGATGTTCCTGATCAGTTGCGAAAAAGAACAGGTTTACCATCAGAATAAAGAATACATTCAGCAACTGCTTGATAAAAGTAACATCACCTGGATACCGCTGAACTATACCAAAAACCCTCCGGTAGTTTCTACATTGCTTGATGTGATGAAAATGCGCAAGGCTGCAAAGAAATTACACAAGGCTGAAGGTATTGATATGGTCCATACCCGTGCCGGTGTGCCGGCCTTGGTTGGCTTGTGGATGAAGAAAACAATGGGCGTTAAATTCATGCATGATATCCGTGAATTTTATGCTGACAGCAGGGTAGAAGGTGGAATGTGGAACAAGAGCAATCCTCTTTACAGAACCATATATAATTTCTTTGCAAAACAGGAATCAGAACAGGTAAAGCAAAGCGATGGTATTGTTTGCCTAACCTATGCTGCAGAAAAGATCATTAAAATCTGGCCTGAGTATAAAACAACAACTCCGCTGGAAGTAATTCCATGCAGCGCCGATCTGGAGCTTTTTGATTACTCAAAAATCAATACAGAAGAACGAACTGAGTTAAAAAAAGAACTCAACATCGGCGATGATGATTTTGTCATCAGCTATCTTGGTTCAATTGGTGGCTGGTATCTTACTGCAGAAATGTTGCAGTTTTGCAAATTGCTAAGTAAGCGAATGCCTGCTGCAAAATTCTTATTTATATCTCCGCATCGCCATGAAGAGATCAAAGCCATCGCAGCTCAATATGAAATCCCTGCTGATAATGTGATTGTAAAAAAAGCGTCACGAATGCAGGTGCCTGTGATGCTTTCGTTAAGTAACTATTCAATCTTCTTCATTAAACCTTGTTATTCAAAACAATCATCATCGCCAACAAAACATGGCGAGATCATGGCGATGGGAATACCGGTAATTACCAATGGTGGCGTGGGCGATGTGGCAGAAATTGTTGAAACAACTAACTCAGGTGTTGTAATAAATGAGTTTACTGATGCCGCATTTGAAAAAGCGATCAACGAAATTGAAACCAACAAAAAATATGATGCGGCTTCCATAAGAACGGGGGCGCAAAAATGGTATTCGCTGGAGAGGGCTATTGAAAAATATACACGTATCTACAAAGCGATATTGGGTTAATCAATTATTTTGCAAAAGAATTAAAATACATGGCAAACAAATTTTTAATAGTGGGGGCAGGCTTTTCAGGAGCGGTTTTGGCCAATCAACTGGCAAAGGAACTTGACTGTACTATTGATGTGTGGGACGAACGTGATCATGTAGCCGGTAACTGCCACACAAAAAGAGACAAAGAAACCAATGTGATGGTTCATGAATATGGGCCACATATTTTTAATACCGATAAAAAAGAGATCTGGGATTTTGTGAACAGCTTTGTTGAGTTCAAACCTTTTATCAACCGTGTAAAAGCAAATTATAAAGGCAATATTTATTCGCTGCCGGTTAACCTGCATACCATTAACCAGTTCTTCAACAAAACATTCGGACCCGAAGAAGCCAAGGCATTCATTGAAAACCTGGGCGATAAAACGATTACTGATCCGCAATCTTTTGAAGAACAGGCTTTGAAGTTTTTGGGCAAAGATCTTTATCAGGCTTTTTTTTATGGCTACACAAAAAAGCAATGGGGCTGTGAGCCGTCTGAATTGCCTGCATCTATTTTAAAAAGATTACCCGTACGTTTTAATTACAACGATAATTATTACAACAATCCATACCAGGGCATACCGGTAAACGGCTATACTGAACTGGTTGAAAAATTATTAGATAGTCCTAAGATCAACATCACCCTTAATAAAAAATTTAAGTACAGCACTGAACTGAATGATGTGTATGATCATATATTTTACACCGGCCCCATTGATGCTTTTTTCGATTATAAATTCGGCAGGCTTGGATACCGCACGGTAACTTTTGAAAAATATACCACCGATGGAGACTACCAGGGCAATGCAGTGATCAACTATTGCGATGAATCGGTTCCTCATACAAGGGTGCATGAGCACAAGCATTTTGCGCCCTGGGAAGAGCATGATAAAACCGTTTATTTTAAGGAATTCAGTAAAGAAACAACTGAAGAAGATATCCCTTATTACCCCAAAAGGCTTGATGCCGATAAGAAGATACTGGAAGCTTACCGGGCGGAGGCAATGCAGTCTTCAAACCTCTCTTTTTTGGGCCGTCTGGCTACATATCGCTATATGGATATGCACCATGTAATAGGCGAAGCGCTTCATTTTGCCCAATCTTTCATCCTGTCTCTTCATACTGAAAATAAGGCCCCGGTTTTCCCCAATACTGAGATTTAAAGAAAAATAGCCCGTTTTATACAATAACCAGTCTTTCACTGCGTTATATCAATGTCCATTTATTCTATTCAAAAACCCAAACCAATTCCCATGGAAAAGGTAGTAGCTGTGGTTGTTACCTACAACCGTTTAGCCCTTCTGTCTGACTGCATCACTGCACTCCGTAATCAATCTCGCCCTTTAGATGGAATTTTAGTAATAAATAATGGCAGTACCGATGGTACAGAAGCATGGTTAAAAAGCCAGTCTGATATCACTTATTTTACTCAGGATAATTTGGGTGGAGCCGGAGGTTTTAGTGCGGCTATCAAAAAAGGTTATGAACTTGGTTACGAATGGATTTGGTGTATGGATGATGATGGTGCGCCAAAAGAAGACGCTCTTGAAAAATTATTACTGGCACAAACATCAGAATTAACATTGATGAATTGTGCAGTGATTGATAATAAAGACAAAAAATCTTTTGTTTGGAATACAGGCGGATATAAAACCCTGGATGAAGTACCCGGAAATATTGTTGAGGGAATCGGTCACCCGTTCAACGGAACTTTTATCAACAGGCGCATTATAGAAAGAGTTGGCGTACCAAAAGCCAGTTTCTTTTTGTGGGGCGATGAAACAGAATATTATTACAGGATAGTTAGACGCAATAAAATACCCGTTTGCACAGTAGCCAACAGCATTCACTATCATCCTGCAACTGCATTTTCAGTAAAGAAAGACTGGGATTATGCGACCGGTTGGAAAATGTATTACTACGTACGCAACCGTTTTCATATTCATAAAACCAAGTTCAATAACAAAGCATTGGCTGCATTGCACTATGCATGTTTTTTAATTGCTTTTGCGGGAATAACCCTGCTGTTTCAAAAAACAGATAAACTTAAAAAGCTCAGCTTTATCATGTGGCCAGCCGCTGATGCTATCAAAAATAATTTTGAAGCACTGCCACCGGTTATCTTAACCAGGTTAAAATCAGCTGAGAAGCCTTCATTGGCGGTTTCGCTTACCAGTTACCTTAAAAATACATGGGCAAATATTTTGGCTCCCTTTTCATCGGCACGGGCCGGCAGGGCTGCAAACGCATAATGGTTACATTATAACCCCCTCTGAAACTACACCGCCTCCTGTACAACCGGGAGGCTTTTTTTATTCCTTTTGTTCCAGTCCTGAATGAGGAAGATGGCAATGATATAAAAAGGCATACAGGGTATTTTATAGCGCACCAGCGTACCAAAATTTGCTGTGGTAGCGCCTACAAATAAGGCAAATAAAAGTGCAAACAAAAGGCAATACAGTATTGTTGGATCTTTTACAATAGGCCTGATAAAATTCTTCGGGCGGGCTTTATAAAATACTGATAAGGTAAAAAACATGATAACCATACTTTCAATAGAAGATAAAAGTGTGGATACCTTTTTTGATTCCCAGAGAAATGGCCGGTACAAAGTGGCAATGATTGCTGCGGGAGCAATTCTTATCAGGCTGCCAACCGAACCATCGTATTCAACACCCAAAGAAAAGCTGGAGCCCACATCTTCCTGCTCTGCGTAAGCTTTTTGATATATGGAGATGTTTTTGGTTACATCGTTGCCGCCATAAGCTCCCAGTGTTCCGGCCAGTTGCTGCATAACTGTGCCAAACATGGTCATTGCAAGAAAAACAAGCCCTAAAACAAATGTGATACGCAATAACCTGCTCTTAATAAGGTTTACATTTTTTAAAACCAGGAAAAGCAAAAAGAAAGGCACATAAGAAATAAGTATATACACTTTGATAACATACAAAAGATACCCTGCAATAAATACGATAACAGCATTTTTCAGGATATCCTTTTTTTTATAAAGCGCTTCGTAAAGCGCATAGGTTATCCAGCCCAGGGCGCCGGTACAGATAGGGTCTTTCAAGATACCCGAACTCCAGAAAACGAAAGTGGGCAGATATAATATCGCAATGGCGAACTGCTTGTGTAAATGCGGGTATTGTTCATAAAAAAAGCGATACAGCCTCCACACTCCCGAAAAAGAAAGCATTGAAAAAAACAGGTTTAATATCAGGTATTTTTGGAAAGATATAAATGAAAGGATAGCCGTGATTCTTACGATCATATAATTATTCTCGCCCTTCAGGTAACCCATGTTGGCAGGATTTTTCAACAGTGTCTGGTCGTAATCAGCAGAAGGCAGGTAAAGCCATTTTACCTGTGAAAAATCTTTCATGATCATATGGCAGATATTGGTTCCTTCGGTAAAAAACAACAGGAACGAATCTCCCATCGAAAGCATGGTATTAAAAAAGGTAAAACCAAGCACTGCAACTATCTTTATCCAGAAACCCTGTTTGTGGTAATGTTGCAGGATGGGGTCGGTATAGTTTTTTCTGCGGGCGCTGAAGATGAAATAGAAAAGCACAACATAAAACGGAAATAATAAAAAATCTAAATAGTTCATTTAGCTGTTGCTTTTTAAAGGATGCAATTTCCATTAATACCTGCTGACGCCAATACCCTTCAAATGTATTATAAAAATTCTGACCGCCTTTTAATAATATGAAGTTAATTTTGATTGCCTGAAGCAAAACAAAACATTCAATAAAAACCAATTGACTCAAAAAAACAGCAATAAAAAACTCATACGCATGACAACGGTGCCTATGGCTTTGCGTTATTTATTGCCGGGTCAAATGCGTTTTATGTCATCCAGCGGCTTTGATGTGCTGATGATAAGCGCTGATGGAAAAGAATTGCCCGAAGTAATTGCAAATGAACAATGCAGGCATATTGTAGTGCCTATGACGAGAAAGATAACACCCCTTGCTGATCTTAAGTGCCTGTTTAAACTCATCAGCATTTTCAGAAAAGAGAGACCTGACATTGTACATACACATACGCCCAAAGCAGGGTTGCTCGGTATGCTGGCTGCAAAATTTTGCGGTGTAAAAGTGAGGATACATACCGTGGCAGGCCTTCCTTTAATGGTTGAAAAAGGTTTTAAATACCAGCTTTTAAAATTCATCGAAAAGCTAACTTATGCATCTGCCAACCATGTTTGGCCAAATAGCAATTCCCTGATGCAGGTTATCACTAAAAATAAACTCTGCAAATCAAACAAACTCAGCATCATTGCAAAAGGATCAACCAACGGTATCAATGTAAACCGCTTCAATAAAGAAAGCCTGGATGAAAAGATCATTAATGAAGTTAAGGAACAGATCGGCTACTCAGCGGAAAATACTTATCTGCTTTGTATTGGCCGGTTGGTAAAGGATAAAGGAATAATTGAGCTGGTAAATGTTTTTACTCAATTGCAAAAGGATAATATAAACCTCAAACTGTTATTGGTTGGAGAATATGAAGAAACATTAGACCCACTGCCTGCAGAAACATTACAGGAAATAAAAAATAATCCTTCAATCATTCATATCAACTGGAGCAACCGGGTGGAATATTTTATGCAATTAGCCGATCTCTTTGTTTTTCCATCGCATAGGGAAGGTTTTCCGAATGTGCTTTTACAGGCTGGCTCTATGGGGTTGCCCGTCATCTGTAGCCACATCACCGGCAATATTGACATTGTTACCAATAATGAAACAGGGTTGATATTTGACAGCCAGAACGAGCAGCAGCTGTTTATGTTGTTGCAGTATGCATTGCTGCATCCGCAGCATATGCAGGAGATGACAAAAAAACTGCAGCAGCATATCAGGGAAAATTACAGGCAGGAAAATATCTGGCAAAATATGCTGGGGGCTTATAAAAGCTTGCTAAATTAGAGAAACAATAAATATCCATGATATTAATAGGATACAGCGGTCATGCATTTGTGATATATGGCATTTTTAAAGCTGCCGGTAAAAAAATTGCCGGCTATTGCGATGTAACTGAAAAAACATATAATCCATTTGGCTTGCAATATTTTGGAAAAGAAAATTCAGAAACCGGTTTGCAGGCAATAAAAGATCATGGTTATTTTATTGCTGTTGGCGATAACGGGTTGCGGAAAAAAATCTATGAGGGGCTTGCAAAAGATAACCTGCAACCGGGTAATGCCATACACCCATCAGCAGTTATAGACCCATCGGCAAACGTTGCAGAAGCTGGAGTGATGGTTGCAGCTAATGTTACCATTAATCCATTGGCTTCAATTGCAACAGGCGCAATTTGCAATACCGGCTGCATTATTGAGCATGAATGCATAGTTGGTGAATTCGCCCATATTGGCCCCGGTGCTGTGTTGTGCGGAAATGTAAAAATCGGTGACGGTACTTTTATTGGTGCCAATGCTGTGATACGGCAGGGAGTAACGGTAGGCAAAAATGCCATGATCGGTGCAGGGGCTGTTGTGGTAAAAGATGTGCCGGATAATGTTACCGTAATCGGCGTTCCTGCAAGATAGTAATTAGGAATTAAGGGTTATCAACTCATAGAGTTCTCCTAATCCCTAATTCCCAACTCCTAATCCCTAACTCCCTTATCTTTGCAACGCAAAAACAAAACAGTAAAATGAAAGTTTTAGTTACAGGTGGTGCAGGCTATATTGGCTCTGTACTGGTTCGCCAGTTATTGAATAAAGGTTACCAGGTAAGGGCCATTGACTCTTTAAAGTTTGGTGGTGATGCATTGTATGATGTAATGCTGAACCCAAATTTTGAATTTATGAAAGGTGATATCCGCAATGCGGATGATGTTGATAAAGCAATTGAAGGCGTAGATGCCATTGCACACCTGGCGGCTATTGTTGGCGATCCTGCCTGTAAAAAATTCAGTTTTGAAGCAAACGAAACCAACTGGGATGGCGCTGTATTGTTGTTTAATAAAGCCGAAGCTGCCGGTGTAAAACGTTTTGTGTTTTCGAGCACCTGCAGCAATTATGGTAAGATGGCAGACCCGGATTCTTTTGTGGTGGAAACATCCTCACTCAACCCGGTTTCTTTGTATGCCGAGCTGAAAGTAAAATTTGAAAGGTATCTTATAGAAGACAATAAAGACAGCCGCATGTGCAGCACGGCTTTGCGTTTTAGCACGGTGTATGGTTTTTCTCCAAGGATAAGATTTGACCTGACCGTAAATGAATTTACCCGCAATGCTGCTGTAAAAGGAGAGCAGGAAATATGGGGCCAACAGTTTTGGCGCCCTTACTGTCATGTAGATGACCTGGCAAGATCGGTTGTATTGGTGCTGGAAAGCCCGGTAGAAAAAGTAAGGGCCAATGTGTTTAATGTAGGCAGCACAGAAGAGAATTATACAAAAGGCATGATCATTAAAGAGGTTTGCAAAGTGGTACCTAATGTAAATGTTATTTATGTTGACAGCAGCGAAGACCCACGTGATTACCGGGTTAATTTTGATAAGATAAAAAATGAACTGGGTTTTACTATCACTAAAAAAGTACCTGATGGCGTAAAAGAAATTTACACGCTTTTAAAAACGGGGATTGTTACTGATTCCTTTGTGGAGAAATTCAGGAATATCTGATATAAAGATTCAAGTCAATAGATGCTTAAATAGGGTGTATAATACAACTATATTTTCCGCGTTAATTTTGGAAGCCCCTGATCTTTTAAATCCATCAGGGGCTTTTTGTTCAATTATTATTTTCAGTGGACGAAAAAGTTAAAGTAACTGTTTAAATTCTTATTTTTTCTTATGCCACGAAAAAGTATGGCCTATAGTTAATTCTAAACTCTTGAATCTTGTAAAGAAGTATGAATCATCTTCAATATTCCTAAGGGTTAAAAATTTATTTTTAGATATATCATTGGAATATGAAAGTTCAATTGTGAAATTGCGTTCTTTAATCTCAAATTCACTGCCAATACCACCAAATAAATTCAGGCCAATAGAACTGCTTTTTTCTCCAAATTTAATTGCCTGCTTTCCTTTAAAAGTGTTCTTTGCATAACCAGTAGGGGGAGTAGGAATATAATAATCCGCTGTTCGATTTGCACTATTAACAAAAACAATCCCTGAGCCTGCCGTAAAATACAATTGCAGTTTTTTTCTTTTTATAAAATTATAATATCCTTGTATTGGAACTGAAACCCTGGTTAATTTTAATTTTTCAAATACTGAACGAGGGTCTCCTGAAATTAAATTACTGTAATGTGACCTTGAGAATTCATTTGCTATAGTGATAAGCTGAATACCCCCACTAATGGATAATGACTTATTTAATTGAAATATATGCTTATACCCAATATTGAAACCTATCTTGGAATTTTTAAAATTTTCATATTTAGCATGATTAAATAGAATTGTTTTAGAATCATAGTCAGCCCCGGTTAAATTAGAACCAATAAAAAAATGGTGATACGACTTTTGAGCAATACAACTGCTTACAAAAAAAACAAGTATTGAGGTTTGCAAATACTTTTTCATAAAAAAAGTTTAAGTGAAATATAAAATTATTTTTTTAGAAACTTATAACTCTTATTTCCATATTTCAGAAAGTAAACTCCAGTTTTTAATTCTGAAATATTAAATGTTAAAAGATTAAATCCTTTATTAATTTTTTGGCTTGTGATGATTTTTACTTTTATTCCTATGGAATTTATTATTTCTATATTTTCCATTTTTTCAACATCTGAATTAACCTGAAAAGTTAGTGTATTAAATACTGGATTAGGTTTAATTGCATTGTTAGTAAAATCAACGGGCATATCATTAATTACAACTTTATCATCTAGTTCTAGTCTAAAGGGAAGTTTGGAAACCAAAATTGAGCTATCGGTTCTATTTCGCTGAATAAGCTGATAGTCAATTGCAGTAGGGCTACCAACAACTACATAATTAAAACTAATGCCTGTTGGCGAAGCAGGAATCCAACCCAGTTCCTGACCGATGCTATTATAGCCATAGTAAATGTAAGACCGTAGAGTTGCAGCAGTATTTGTTACATTTATAGCCTCAGCCCAACGCCTACCATCATTTGGATTTGCTTGATTGAACCCGTTACTATTACAAATAATTACGGGGTTCTGCGTATAAGGATAAGTTATATTAGTCAATACTTCGTGCCTTCTCAAGAATGCCAATCCAAAAGGTAGGGAAGTCGGGCAGGCTGTTCCACTAAAAAGTATTCCTATAT
The DNA here is from genome assembly GCA_016786725.1 of Ferruginibacter sp. GTDB lineage: Bacteria > Bacteroidota > Bacteroidia > Chitinophagales > Chitinophagaceae > Ferruginibacter. Next base: position 198,656 of record JAEUVU010000007.1, read on the forward strand.
TACCTGTTACGACGTTACTTGTTTGTCCAGCTACATTATATACAGGATTTGAAATCGTTACTCCCGGGCATGCAAGTTGCACAGCATTGTATGCGTTCAATCTGCCATAACCCATTTCACTGCTCCAGCCACCATTGGGGTGGGCGGGGGTCCAGTTATAACAGTAATTCCCAACTTTATTGCAACTTAATTCAAGTATCTTTCTTACCTGAGGTTGCGTTAAGTCTGGATTTATGTTTAACATGAGAGCAGCAACACCAGATACCATGGGAGCTGAGGCACTTGTTCCTGTAATATTTACTAAAGGCTCGGTTATGGGATCAGGAGTTACAGTAGGTATTCTGCATCCAGGTGCAACTAAACTCAAGTAAGACCCATAATTACTACCCCAATCATTAAATTCAGGTGCGGCATATCCTTCATTTGGATCGCAACTTTCAGGCGATTTTCTTGAATTGCAATGAGTCATGGCACCTACAGTTATCACCTTTGGATGGGTAGACGCTGGAAATCTTTGTTTTGTATTATTATTACCTGAACTAAAAACAATAATACATCCCTTACCAGAACGTCCATTGATAGCACCATCGGTTATAGCAAGATCAAGCATATCACTTTGCCAATCTGCCCCCCAGCTGCAATTCAATATTTCAGCCCCTGCATCAAGAGCCCAGTTTATCCCTTTTGTAAATTGGTCTGCCAATCCTATATCTGAAGCATCATTATCCCAATTATAAATTTTTACAGGTATTATTTTTGACTCAGGTGCGACTCCTGTGATATCAATGTTATTATCTGCAACTGCAGCAATAACACCAGCAACTTTAGTTCCATGATAACCTAAAAAGGATGTACTTCCTGGTATAGCATTATATCCAGGTAAAAGATTACCTGATAGGTCATCTGTACTAACATACATACCATCATCTATTACTGCAACCTTTATATTATTCCCCTTGCTAAATTGCCATGCATTTACTGCCCTTATGTCTGCACCTTGAGTGCCATTATATTGCCCAGTATTTAATAGGCCCCATTGTTCATTCCATCTAGGGTCTGCTGTAGTAGAGATTTTGCCAATTTGAAGAAAATTTGGAGTAGAATATTCGCACATATTACTACTGTAAAAAAAATTGGCCCAATACATAATACTTGATGTATTATTTCTTGGTACCGATATCCTGTAAACATTTGTGCCATAATCTGGACTTACATCTGTTGCAGTAAAGCCATAGTAGTTTATATCAGACATGAAATCATTTATAGAATATGCAGGTTTAATTTTAATATAAAAATTTTCCTCTGTTCCTGTAGTGGCAACTTCGGTACCGGAATATGTAAATCCTTTTGATGCTGATCTTACATCAGTATTATTCAATAAAGCATTAAGCGCATTATCAAAATTATTGTACTCGTAATATTCCCATCGTGGATTGCAATCGGGGCAATTTTCACATACATAGGGTTCAAAATCTGGTTCATTTTTTTTATTATTAGATGTATCTTTAACTATTGGGTTATAAAATGCTTCTGAACACGGATAAACCCAATGCCAGCCTGAAATTATTCTTGATTGAAGTTTTACATAATCAGGAATGTTCCACAAATTACCGTTCAATAAATCAACAGACGCACCAGTAATAACACTTTGTTTCTGAGCATTTGTAAGATTAGAATTAAAATGAACAAAAATTATCCTGTTGGAAAAAAATACATTTTTTGATTGTCCATTATAATAATAGTAACCAGTGGTTTGTGAGTAAACTGAAAATACAAGGAGTAAAGAAATGATTAGGGTTAAACATTTAGCTTTCATTTTTTTGCGGTTAAGATTGTGAAAAAGGTGTGTCCTTACACTTCACAACCGTCAGAAGGCATCTGGAGAGCCTTGGCACAGCAGAAAGTAAAGGAACACACCTTTTTCAGATGTGTTCGCTTCAACTTACCCTGTGCCATAAAAACTTCCAGATTTTTCTGACAGAGTCCGTTTAGGAACAACAATAATTTATAAGTTAAAGGTATAAGTTATTTTATGATAAAAAATACCTCAAAGTGGTAATGAGTAAAACATAGTAGCAATTTTTCCTTTTTACCTGCTTGCCTTCAAAATTAAAATTTCAATTGCTCCCGCTTTTAGGCTGGAGCAATTTTTTTGTATAGGTTTGCACAGCAATAATAAGCCTGGCTGTTAAGGCGTTTATTCAAAAAACAAGACTATGCTTTTACTCAGTGGCCCCAATATGGCGGGCAACGAATGGAAATATGTTAAAGACTGCCTCGATACCGGTTGGGTAAGCAGCGTGGGCGCTTATGTGGACCAGTTTGAAAAAATGAGTGCCGAGTTTGCTGGTACAAAATATGCAGTGGCAACCAGCAGCGGAACTACGGCCCTGCACATTTGCCTTATTATGATGGGGGTTAATGCAGATGATTATGTCATTACGCCTAATATCACTTTTATTGCTACCTGCAACTCTATTAAATATACAGGTGCCGATCCGATATTGATTGATACCCATCCCTGCAGCTGGCAAATGGACCTTGACCTGCTGGAAAAATTTTTTGCAGAAGAAACAGAACAGCGTAACGGCGCATGTCATTATAAAAAAGACGGAAGGAGAATTCCGGTTTTAATGCCTGTACATGTATTGGGCAATATTTGTGATATGGATCGGTTGATGGCAATCGCCAAACAAAATAATGTTACTGTGATTGAGGACAGTACAGAAGCCCTGGGTTCTTATTACAAAGGTAAACACGCCGGCAGTTTTGGTTTGATGGGTACTTTCAGTTACAACGGCAATAAAATAATTACAACCGGTGGTGGTGGTATGATCGTTACTGATGATGAAGCACTGGCAAAAAAAGCAAAGCATCTCACCACGCAGGCAAAGAGCGATCCTTTTGAATACAAGCATGATGAGATTGGCTACAATTACCGCCTGGTAAATGTTGCAGCGGCGATGGGTGTGGCGCAAATGGAGCAGTTGCCCGGCTTTATAAAGCGCAAGCACGAAATAACGGACTTTTATAAAAATGCTTTGCAGGGAGTAGGGGACATAAGTTTCCAGGAAGTAAGTGCAGATGTAAATGCCAATTGCTGGCTGCCTACCATCATGACAGAAAGGCAAAGGGATGTGCTAAAAATCCTAAACGATAACAAAATGCAGAGCCGCCCTTTTTGGGTACCGATGAACCAACTGAGAATGTTTACCGACAATATTTTTTACAATAATTCTGATCAATCAGATTATGTTTACCAAAGATGCTTAAGCATTCCTTGTTCAACCAATATCACTGATGAAGAAATGGAAGCTGTGAGTAATAAAATAAAAGAAGTTTTTTAAATGTTTCTGGTTTCTGGTTATTCCGTTCCCCGTTAGTTAAAACAGAACACAAGCTGTCATAACGAAACAATCTACGAGAAACAAGAAACAGATCAACGAGAAACAAGAAACGGAAATAATGTACAAAATTATAAAGCGCCTTACTGATATCCTCATTGCATCCCTTGCATTAATACTCTTATCTCCCATACTTATCCCTTGCATCCTTATCTTAATGCTAACCGGCGAGCATAAAGTTTTTTATTTTCAAAAAAGAATGGGCTATAAAAACCGCATCTTCGATATCTGGAAATTTGCCACCATGCTAAAGAACAGCCCCAACATGGGAACCGGTGAAATTACTTTGCGTAACGACCCAAGGGTAACCCGGTTCGGAAAATTCCTTCGCATCAGCAAGATCAATGAGCTGCCGCAGATCATCAATGTTTTTAAAGGAGATATGAGTATTGTTGGCCCAAGGCCACTGATGGAAGTGAGTTTTAAGCAATATCCCAAAGAAGTGCAGCAAAGGATTTATAACTGTAAACCCGGTATGACGGGTATTGGTTCTCTTGTTTTCAGGGATGAAGAAAAAATGGTTTCAGATGCGCCCGATCCCAGGGCCATGTACACAAACATCTACCTGTACAAAGGGCAATTGGAATTGTGGTATCAAAAAAATGCCTCTCTGTACACAGATTTTATGATCATATTTCTCACCGCCTGGTCAATACTTTTTCCGCAGAACAAACTCGTAAATAAAATTTTTAAAGACTTACCGGTACGCTCATTTTAGGTAATTATTATAAATTTAGTAAAGCATTGTCGGGTTTTGATTAAACAATTTCAACTCCCCGGTTGTAATATGGCTGAATAAAATACCAATATGCATTCATTCACCATTAAAGATCTCGAAAACCTTTCAGGCATTAAAGCCCATACTATCCGGATATGGGAGCAGCGCTATTCATTTCTTAAACCAAGCCGTACTGGCACCAATATCAGGGTTTACAGTAATGATGAGTTGAAAAAATTGCTCAATGTTGCACTGCTTAATAAATTTGGTTTTAAGATATCCCACATTGATAAAATGAATGAAGGTGAGATCACCCAGAAAGTTCTTTCCCTGAATCAGCAGGAGGCAATGCAGGACAGGATCATCAATGTGCTGATACAGACTATGGTTGACCTGGATGTTGAATCTTTTGAAAGGGTACTGGATGATTTTATTATTGCAAAAGGAATTGAAAAAACAATTTCACAAATCATATTTCCCTTTCTTGAAAAAATAGGGATACTCTGGTTAACCAACCATATCATTCCTGCACAGGAACATTTGGTGAGCAATATCATTCGCCAAAAACTAATAGTAGGCATCGAAAATGTAAACAGTACCATCAAAATAAATAAATCGGTGCTGTTGTTTCTGCCCGAAACAGAATATCATGAATTGAGTTTGTTGTTTATAAATTATATGCTTAAGAGCAGGGGCGTTACCACCATTTATCTTGGTTGCAGCATCCCTTTAAGAGATGTTGAGTACCTGGTAAAGCTAAAAAAGCCAGATTATATCTACACACATTTAACTTCGGCAGGTTCCCGTTTTAATTTTCACAAATTCATTGAGGAATTGAGCAGGAGATTTTCCAAAACACCGGTAATTATATCCGGACAGCTTACAAATACTTACGAAAAAAAAATCCAGCCACCCATCAGGTTTCGTAAATCCTATGCAGAGGTGATGGAGTTTTTGGCCGCTTTCTGACCACTCTTTTTTTGTCAAAATTGATTAACAAACTGGTTAATTTTTGGTGAATTGGCTTAACAAAATAATTTTGTACAAAAAATTATGTTTAATTTTATTGTAAAACAATTAAACAAAACTGTATGTCCACAATAGAATTCAATCAAACGCTTGTTAATAATACAGAATATCTAAGGCCATTTGCCATGACGCTGACAAGGGACATGGAATCGGCCAAAGACCTGATACAGGAAACGCTTTACAGGGCGCTGGCAAACAAGGACAAGTACAATACAGGCACCAATATCAAGGCATGGATGTACACCATCATGCGTAATATCTTCATTAATAATTACAGGCGCACTGCTAAACAGCATACCATTTTCGATAGTACCCCCAACGATTTTTTGCTTGATTATAACCAGTTTACAACGGCAAATGAAGCGGAAACAACCCTTTCATTAAAGGAGATCAGGTCGGCCATTTATCACTTACCTGATATTTTTAAAGGCCCGTTCGAGTTATATGTTGACGGATACAAATATCATGAAATAGCCCATGTGCTTAATGAGCCTTTGGGAACCATCAAAAGCCGGATACATTTTGCCCGTAAACTGCTTAAACAACAGTTAAGCAGGTTCTGATCTTAAAATAATACCCACTGCCACTGGTTTCTATTAAATCCAATGCCTTATTTTCGTGCCTTGAAAAAAACAGTAGTTATAGGAAGCGGCTTCGCTGGTTTATCTGCCGCCTCATTTATGGCAAAAGCAGGGTGGGATGTAACGGTACTTGAAAAACAAAGTACACCCGGAGGCAGGGCAAGACAGTTGAAAGCAGCTGGTTTTACCTTTGATATGGGCCCAAGCTGGTACTGGATGCCCGATGTTTTTGAGCGGTATTTTGGTTGTTTTGGCAAACAGGTGTCTGATTATTATGAGCTGGAAAGGCTCGACCCGTCGTACCGGGTTTACTGGCAGGATGGCGAATCGGATGTGCCGGCCAATTACGAAGAGTTAAAAAAGTTGTTTGAAAGTATTGAACCAGGCAGCGGCGAAAAGCTGGATAAATTCCTGGCAGAAGCGGTTTACAAGTACGAGGTTGGCATCAATAAGCTGGTTTACAAACCCGGCCAGTCGCTGACTGAGTTTTTAGACTGGGAAACGATAAAAGGAGTTTTTAAGCTGGATGTTTTTACTTCGATAGATAAACATATCGGCAAGTTTTTCAAACATCCAAAACTGAGGCAGTTGATGGAATTTCCGGTGCTGTTTCTGGGAGCCTTGCCAAAAGATACGCCTGCGTTGTACAGCCTGATGAATTATGCTGATATAAAACTGGGCACCTGGTATCCCAAAAAAGGAATGTATGCAGTGGTGGAAGGGATGTATAAGCTGGCACAGGAACTGGGCGTAAAATTTGTATTTGATTGTAATGTTACAGCCATCAATATAGTTGATGCAACGGCAAGAAAAGTGGAAGCAGAAGATGGCACAACCTATGGGGCTGATGTTGTAATTGGTGGTGCAGATTATCAATTTATTGAAACAAAACTTTTGCCGGAGAACTATCGTAGATACAGTGAAAAATACTGGGACAGCCGTTTGATGGCGCCAAGCTGCCTGCTGTATTATGTAGGTTTAAATAAGAAGATAGAAGGCGTGCCTCATCATTCTTTGTTCTTTGATGCGGATTTTGAAGTGCATGGCCAGGAAATTTACACAACAAAAAAATGGCCAACAGATCCTTTGTTTTATGTGTCTGTATCTTCTGTAACAGATGATACGGTAGCGCCAAAGGGTTGCGATAACATGGTTTTTCTGATACCGGTTGCAGCAGGGCTTACTGCAGATACGGAGGAATTAAGAGAAAAATATTTCCAGCAAATACTGGAACGCTTTGAAAAAAAGACGGGCCAGGAAATAAGGAATAGTATTGTATTTAAGAAAAGCTATTCTATAGCCGACTTTGAAACAGATTATAATTCTTTCAAAGGCAATGCTTACGGATTGGCCAATACCCTGCGTCAGACGGCAATTTTCAGGCCCTCATGCAGGAGTATTAAAATAAAAAACTTATTTTACACCGGTCAATTAACCGTTCCCGGTCCCGGCGTACCACCTAGCCTCATAAGTGGCGAGGTGGTTGCCAACGAAGTATTAAAGCATTTTGATAACTAAAAAAGGGACGAAACGAAATTATTAAGAATAAAAACAAGTAAAAGCAAATGATCAAGCTTTTTCATGATGTGAGTCAGCAGTGCAGCAAGGCAGTAACGGAGAGGTACAGCACTTCTTTCAGCAGCGCTATTAAATTGCTGCATCCCGATCTGCGTACCCCTATCTATAATATTTATGGATTTGTGCGTTTTGCAGATGAGATTGTTGATACATTTCATCAATACAAAAAAGAAGAACTGCTTACCGAGTTCAGGAAGGATACCTATGCTGCAATTGAAAGAGGCATTAGTCTCAATCCGATCCTGCACAGTTTTCAGATAACTGTTAGGGAGTATAATATTTCTCATGACCTGATCGAAGCTTTTTTCAGCAGCATGGAAATGGACCTGAGCAAAACAGAATACAACAGCAATGGCTATAAAGAATATATTTATGGCAGCGCCGAAGTGGTTGGCCTGATGTGCCTTTTTGTTTTTTGTGAAGGGGATAAAAATATGTACAACGATCTTAAGCCTTCTGCAAGAGCGTTGGGTGCGGCTTTCCAGAAAGTGAATTTCCTGCGTGATGTGAAAGCTGATTACGAACAATTAAACCGTTCTTATTTCCCCGAAGTGGATTTTACAAACTTCACCCCACGCATGAAGAAAGAAATTGAAGCGGATATTGCCATTGATTTTGAAAACGCTTATGAAGGCATTTTGAACCTGCCGGCAAAAGCAAGGTTTGGCGTGTATGTGGCTTACAAATATTACCTGTCGCTTTTCAAAAAAATAAAACGTACTGCACCAGCCAACATTCTTGAACAGCGCATCCGCATACCAAATTATGGTAAAGCTTATATTGTGGCAAAGGCGGGCCTGCGGAGCCAGTTCAATTTATATTAATCAAACGCACTGATGGAAGTTATACTGGTAGATGAGCATGATGTGCCGATTGGCACTATGGAAAAAATGGAAGTGCATCAAAAAGCCCTGCTTCACAGGGCTTTCAGCATTTTTATATTTAATGACAAGGGTGAAATGCTGCTGCACAAAAGAGCAGATAAAAAATATCACAGCGCCGGCTTATGGACCAATGCCTGCTGCAGCCATCCCAAACCCGGTGAAGAAACCCTGGCGGCTGCACAAATACGACTGCAGGAAGAAATGGGATTCAGCACTGAACTGAGAAAGGCCTTTGATTTCGTTTACAAGGCGCCGTTTGATAACGGGCTAACCGAACATGAATTCGATCATGTGTTCATTGGTACTTACGATGGTGATATTGTTCCAAACCCCGAAGAAGTGAGTGATTACTGTTTTAAAACAGTTGAAGAAATAAAAAGCTCTGTTCAGTCTCATCCTCAAAAATATACCGAGTGGTTTAAGATTGCATTTCCAAAAATGGAAGCGTATCTTGAAACTGAGGCCATTTAATCGTTCAGCAGAAAAATCAATCGTGTTAAACAGGTTTACCAAATTTGAAATAGCCACAGCCATCGCTGTTTTTTTTCACAGCATCGGGCTGGTTGGTTTGCTGTTTTTTGATAAGGCATTTTTTCTTGCGGCAACACCCATAAATTTATTGCTTTCCTTTGCTTTATTAATCTGGACACAAACAGAAAAAAACATTGCTTTTTTCCTGTTTGTATTTATCTGTTTTGGTGTTGGCATTTCTGTTGAGATCGTTGGAGTGAATACCGGTTATTTATTTGGCGATTACAGTTATGGAAATGTACTTGGGTTTAAAATAAAAAATGTACCGGTACTCATCGGCATCAACTGGTTTCTCATTATTTATTGTTGCGGTATAAGCATTCATACGCTGTTGATGAAAGCCATAAACCGTGTAGCTGCTGATACCGGCAAAGCGCCGATGGCTTTAAAGGCATTATCTGTAATTATTGATGGTGCAACGCTTGCCGTTTTTTTCGACTGGCTGATGGAACCTGTGGCTGTAAAGCTCGGCTACTGGACCTGGAACGGCGATGGTTCTATACCGATGTTTAATTATATATGCTGGTTTGTGGTAAGCATATTATTATTAACGGTTTTTCATTTTGCAAATTTTAATAAGCAAAACAAATTCGCTGTAAATTTGTTGTTGACGCAACTGATGTTCTTTTTATTGTTGCGTACTTTTTTGAAATAGAACTTTGCCAAAGTTTTAAACTTTGGCAAAGCTGAAATAACCTGTAAAGAAGATGACCTCGATTTTTATCATATTAATTGTATTGGGCACTTTTATTTTAATGGAGGGGCTTACCTGGTGCATTCACCGGTATGTAATGCACGGCTTTTTATGGGTGCTGCACAAAGATCATCACCAGAAAGGGCCGGGCATTTTTGAAAAGAACGATGCATTCTTTCTCATCTTCGCCATACCAAGCTGGTTGTTTATAATGCTGGGCGTTATTTACCAGGCATGGTGGTCCATCGCTGTTGGCAGCGGACTTACACTCTATGGTATTGCTTATTTTCTTGTTCATGAAATCATCATTCACCAGCGCATAAAATGGTTTACACGCAGCGACAATACCTATATACGCACCATTCGGTGGGCTCATAAAATGCATCATAAGCATACAGAGAAAGACCATGGCGAAAGCTTTGGTTTTTTGTGGGTGGCAAAAAAATATTGGGAGAAGGTAAGAGAAGATAAAAAAAGAAATGCAAAGCCGGAAGTAAAAGAAACTGCTTCAGTTTAATTTGAATCCTCATTATACATATTTTCTTATTCTTGCTGCATCACTGGCCGGCCCGCTGGCATTGAGCTTTGATAAAAAAGTCGCCTTCTATAAAAACTGGAGATATGTTTTCCCGGCAATGATCATCCCTGCGCTGCTGTATATAGTTTGGGATATTTATTTTACCTCAAAAGGTGTGTGGAGTTTTAATGAGAAATATATAACCGGGATAAAAATCATCAATCTGCCGCTTGAAGAAGTACTCTTCTTTTTTATTGTTCCTTACTGCTGCATTTTTATTTATGCCTGCATCAGGGCTTATTTTCCCAATCTTACCAATAAAAAAAATGCTGACCTGTTCTTAAAGGGTCTCGCTGTTATTTTATTAGTTGCAGGATCTTTCAGCTACGATAAATATTATACCAGCTGGACGTTTATTTTTACCGGCGGTGTTATTCTGCTGGTCTATTTATTCAGAAAATTCTTTACTGGCTTTGATGCTGTTTCTTTCTTGGTTTCCTATGCTATCTGCTTAGTCCCGTTTTTAATTGTAAATGGATTATTAACCGCAATACCCGTTGTGCTTTACAATAATACGGAGAACCTGGGTATCAGAATTTACACCATTCCTTTTGAAGACGCATTTTACGGAATGCTGCTGGTGTTGATGAATATTGTGATTTATGAAAAACTAAAAACAAAAAACTAAAAATCATAAACTACAAATGTTTAGTGTCGCTGCAGCTTTCCACTTCCCGTCATTGGTAATGAGTCAACGACCTTCAGCCGTTGCGGCGCTTTAAAGGCTGACAATCTTTTTTTACAGTAGGTCAGCACATCTTCAATATCAATTTCAGCGCCTTCATTCAGTACAACTTCTGCTTCAATAATCTGCCCCAGCAAAGGATGCGGACTGCTGCTGATACGGGCCCGCTTAATTTCCGGTATCATTTCCAGCACTGCTTCCACTTCTTCAGGAAAAACTTTTAATCCGGAAATGTTGATCACAGATTTGGAGCGCCCTTCTACTTTTATCAAACCATCATCAGCTTTAGAGGCATAATCTGCGGTAATAAAATAACCGTTCTTTAAAACATCTTTGCTTAAGGTTGGTGGCAGCAAATAAGCATCAAACATACCCGGCCCTTTAATGCCTAAAATTCCTGTGTGCCCGTTTGGTAAGGGTTTGTAATTTTCGTCGAGCATATCAACAATATAACCTGGCTGTGCATAACCAACAGCTTCAGGATGCTCATCTGATTTTGTATAATTTAAAATGGGTAAACCAATTTCAATAATACCGTAAGCCTGGCTTACATCAATAGTAAAACGTTGTTTGAATGCTTTGCAAACATCCGGGCCAATACCTGCGGAGGTAGAGATCACATTTTTAAGAGAAGGCATTAGTTCAGTTCCCCTATCATTGGCAAGCAATCTTATCTGCACCGGCGAAGCATATAACATGGTTCCCTTATGGAGGTTTGTAATTTCAATGATATTTTTTGCAAGAAAATCTTTTGCAATTGCAATAGCCGCCCCGAACCTTACATACAGAATAATGGATACCATAAAGTGATAAGCCATTGGCAATACCCAGATAACGGTATCGCCAGGCCCAAGTTTTAAACCATTGTTGGCACCCTCAATCCTATCCAGAACTGATTGATGGGAAACGATAACACCTTTTGATTTGCCGGTAGTGCCCGAAGTGAATCTTAGGAAGGCCGGTTCATGTACAAAGGGTGCAAATGCAACAGATTCCTCAACACCCGTAAATCCAAACCGAAAAGAACCGGCCTTCATTGGGATAATTGTTTCAACATCATCCAAAGGGCGAGCCGCTGTTCTGTCGTCTATAATAGCATGCAGTTTAGCTTCCTGCAAAATCTCATCTATCTCTGCTTTCTTTAATTGCGGGCTCATCGGCATTACTGCAGCCCCGGTACCAACAGCAGCAAAAATGCCGGTGATAAAATACCGGCTGTTGGCAGCCATCACACCAATGCCCATTCCTTCTTTAATGCCTAAAGCCGTAAGTTGATTTTTTAATTCTTCAGCTTCTGCAAAAAGTTCACGGAAAGTCATGGTGCCAAATTCATCATGCACCGCATCATTGCCGGGCCATTGCTGTGCAGCTTCTCTGAGTATTTCGTAAACGGGCCAGGTTCTCATCGGGCAAAAATACTTATAATTGCTCGTTTTGTATTTGCCTGATGGTTTCATTGATAGAATGATTCAATGCAGTTGCAGCAGCCAGGCAACCGGCAGCATAGCCGGTTTGTAAACAAATGCCCATTACCCTTGCGCTGGCAATAGCGCCATCTGTTGCGGAAATATTGCGGCCTGCAAAAAATAAATTATTAATACTGTTTGATTGAAGACAATCTGCAGGTATCTGGTAGTAATCATCTAAATTAAAATAACGCATGTTTACCCTGCGGTTTTGTTCCCAGATCTCAATGGGCCAGGAACCGTTTGCAATGGCATTCTCAAATTTTTTACAACTCAGCACATCATCTTCCAGTAAAATATATTTACCGGTGCTGCGCTGGCCAACACGTATGCCCACTTCGGGCGCTATATGCTGAATATGTGCATCTTTAAATGCATCTACATGGGTTATGAGGTATTGCGAAAGATTGGTGACCAGGCTATGCGCCACCGTTTTTAATTCTTCTAAATTTCCTGGTGCGTAGGTAACGGCAATGGGAATACCGACCTTTAAACTGACGCAGTTGTTTTTTAAAGAACCCTGCACCACATAAACCCGGTCATAAAAATCGCCGAGCAATTCTTTATCAATGGCTGATCTTAAGGCCTTCATCAGTATCATGCCCAGCTTAAATTCGCTTTGCTCTATAATACCCTGCATGGTAAAAACCTGTGCTGCTGCCTGGTATTGTTCGCTTTTTATTAAAGGAAGATGAGCTGCCTGGCTGATGATGCTGTCGCCGGAACAGTCTATCAATGCTTTTAAACCGATGGTTACAGGAATTCCATTTGCAATGATTGAAACAGACCTTACAGTATGTTGTTCAACTGTTACATTTTTAAGCACTGCATTGTATTGAACTTTTATTTTGTGAATACGGATCAGTTCAGCGCAAATTCTTTTAAATGCATCAATATTGTAAGGAAGATAATGAACACCTTCGGGTGAATGAAGCGGGATTGTTTCTGATGCTGCCTGTAATTTTTCTGCAAATTCTTTTGCAAAACCATTTACAATAAAAGCAGCGTCTTCTTTTTTACTGAAATGATACAAACCACAAACGGTGCCTACTTCGGCAGCAGTTGCCTTTCCGCCTAAATATGCATTACGCTCAACGATCACCACTTTTAATCCTTTGCGTGCTGCAGCCACAGCCGCCGCCACGCCGGCAGAACCTCCGCCTAAAACAACTACATCGGTATGTTGAACAGCTTCCATTAATATTCGGCAAGTAAAGCCTGCTTTATTTTTTCTTCTATTAAATGTAGATCATTATCAGTTATAACATCGGGCGAATAAGCAATGTTTATATTCAGCTTATTATCGTGTTTTAAAAAAACAAAAGTAAGCCCGGGTGGAAATGTAAGCGCCGGTATCATATTCAGGTCACGCAATGGCTCGCCAAACAAATGCGTTAACTCATTAAAATTATCACCGGTAGATGTGTAGAGAAAACTGGCAAACACACCTTTGCCGGTGCGGCTTACCAGTAAATAATAAAGCCATAGCGGAATATGCCGCATCATATTCAGAAACATGGTGTATCGCTGTGGAATGCCATCGCCTATCTGCGACTTCATTTGGGCACTTAAACATTTTACAGTTTGCGGTACACTATCCAGCTCAGCTTCAGGAATGCGGTAAAACAAAAATGAAACGCAGTTTGATATCAGCGGGCCAACGGCGCCTTTTAATCTTCCATCGTAAGGAACGGGCAGCCACAGGTCGCCTGCTTTATTTTTTTGTTTATTCAGCAAATGAATTATCTGTGAGCAGCATGCAATAAAATATAAGGTAGCCCCAAAGCGTGAACCGGCCTTAAAAGAATTGGAAGCGACCCTGGCCGTTTCCTCAGCATTAAAAGCAATGGTTCTGTTCATCGTTTCATCTTCACCATGCCTGGCTTTTGCTGTGGCAACTGAACTCACCGGCGGCTTAGCAGATGTTTGTACAAATCTCTTGACCTTATACATATTGCTGATGTAGGTAAAAATATTTGTCTTTTTCTCCCTGGCAGGAAAAAAGATGTCAAAGTTCTGCGGTTTATTTTCTGAAAGATGATTGAGGTGCTCGAACAAAAGCGTTGTGCCTTTTGCATCCAGCAAAATATGGTTCCAGGATAAAACAAAAGCGCTGCTGCCGGAAGGGTAATAAATAATATCAGCTTCTATGAAACGGTCAGCATCAACGGTAATATCCCTGGTTAAAATATTTTTCGGTATCTCATTTTCAACATCACAATCATGTTTTTTTACAACGATCTCATTGCCCCTGTCTTTGTATCTCCAGTAAGGTAATTGAAACAACGGCGGCTCCATCAATTTGATATTGCAGAGCCAGTAAATAACAGGTGATGATCTCAGAATGTTTTCGATCTTTTCAAAAGATACACTGCTGCTGAAATAAAATGCCTTACGCATTACATTGCCGCCTGCGCCATGTTTTTTTGCATGTTTATCAAGCACCAGGTGAAAACAATCGGCACCGCTCAGGATTACTTTTTCAGGAAGATCATTTTTAGAAAAGGGTGTCATGTGATGGTCTTTAAGATGCAGCAGGCATCAGTTCCAGCACGGTTGCGGCAAGCGCCCTGATGGTTTTAAAATTTTCCGGCAACAGTTTTTCATCCGGAATGGCAACACCAAATCTGCGTTCAATAAAAAGAATGATCTCTACAGTAGAAAACGAATCGATACCAGCCTGTTTTAAAATGGTATCAGCATCTATATGCACCGCTTCTGCCAGTATATTTTTTTCGATATACTTTTTTATTTCTGTTATGATGATGTCTGCATCCATTTTTAAACCCTTCTTTTTTTAAGGTTGTAGATGTAAGAAATGGCCATGGTTCCTAAAAAGAAAAGTACCAGTTTAAACGACTCCATTAAGATATCACTTACATTTCCACCCCGTAAAAATAATTTATAAAAACCTTCCAGCGACCAGTTCAGCGGCGACCAGGCACTAATATTACGCATTACTTCAGGCATTACATAACTGGGCACCCAGATACCACCCAAAGCCGATAATAATAAAATGGAGAGAGAACCCATGATAGCAGCCTGGTGATCGGTGGTGGCTAATGTGCCTACCGTAACACCAAAACCCGTTGCAGCAAAGGCTGTAGCTAATGTTAAAAGCAAAATACCCATCATACTGTTCCCCAGTACCAGTGCAGGCAATCCCAGTTGCGGCAGCAAAAATTTACCTACGCATAACATTAAAGCAAATTGTATAAGGCAAACAAAAACATACACGATCACTTTGCCATTCACCAGTAATAAAAAGGGCGTGGGCATGGTATGCAGCCTGAAAACACTGCCTTCTGATTTTTCTTTTAATATGCTGTTGGATAAAGGAATGGCAATAAAGAACATGGCAAAAATGGCCCAGGCAGGTACATTGTGCTGTACTGCATTGGGAACAATTTTATCTGTAGCAGTTGATGCATAAATTTCTTTATAATGGATGATCTGCGATTTCTGGTAAGAATTTTTTGGTGCATTTTGTTTATCCGGTATCACCTCTGCGATCTGCTCAGAAAAAGTTTCGAACATGATCTTTGTTTTTACTTCAGAAATAAATTCACGCAGGTTGCTGGTTATTGTGGTTAAAAAAGATTTTTTGGCAACCGGGTCAACAATGATAGAAACCTCCACGGAGTCCTGTTGTTTGTTGGTTGTGTCGGCGCCATTCATTGTTTCATTCACCAGCACAGCAACATTTTTGCGGATGGCTGCCGTTGCGCCTTTGGGAATTACGATACCCAGTAAAAATTTTCCTTCGCTAACTGCTTTGGTGGCTGATTCAGCAGTAGCGGGCTTTCCATCAATACTGTCACTCACATAAACCAGTTCGTTGCGGCGTAAACCATCTTCAATTATATTTCCAAGGGAATCATGATCGTTGTTTACAAAAACAACCGGTATGCCTTTTTCGTTGATGGATTTAAAAGCTGAGTCCTGTATCAGTGTCATCACTAAAATGAGCGCCACCGGCATTACGAATAAAACAGCAAGCCCAACCCTGTCTCTCAGGAGCAGAAGTATTTCTTTTTTAACCGTAGCCAGTAGTTTGTGCAGCATCAGTCTCTCAGTTTTCGGTTGGTTAAATTTAAAAATACATTCTCCAGGTTGGTTGACCCGGCATTGCGGCTGATCAGCTCAGCAGGCGTACCTTCCGTTAAAATTTTACCCCGGTCAATGATGGAAACACGGGTGCAAAAATGTTCTGCTTCTTCCATGTGGTGAGAAGTGTAGATGATGGTGGTACCGGAAGCATTCACTTCTTTCAGGTGCTGGATGATCACATTGCGGCTGTGTACATCTACACCAACTGTCGGTTCATCTAAAAATAAAATTTTGGGGCTGTGTAAAATACCGGCAATTAAATTCACTCTCCGCTTCATACCGCCGGAGTAGGTGGACACTTTTCTGTTGGCAGCATCTTTCAATCCGAGTTTTTGCAGCCATACTTCAATTTTATCTTTCAGGCTTTTGCCATAAAGACCATACATGCTGCCGTAAAAAGCTAAATTTTCACGGGCTGTTAAGGTTGGGTACAATGCAATGTCCTGCGGAACTATGCCGAGAATATTTTTAATAGAGTCCAGTTCGGTATGAATGTCTTTTCCGTCAATCAATACTTTGCCGGAAGTTGGAGGAAAAAGGCCGCAAAGAATAGAGATGGTAGTTGTTTTGCCGGCGCCATTTGGGCCAAGCAAACCAAAGATCTCATTGCGGTTTATAGAAAAGGATATTCCATTTACTGCGGGTTCTTCAGCGTTTCTGAATGTCTTTGTTAAATGTTCGATCTCTATAATGGCCGGGTTGCTCATGCTTTTAAAGGGCTGCGAATTTACGTAAAAAACCCGCCCAAAGCCAATATTAGCGTATTTTAAATTGCTATCAGGGTTGCTAACCCTTTAAAAGTTTAACCGAATCTGTAATTTGCCGGTAAAGTTTGGCAACCCTTTTAATGAAACGCATATCAGCGTATTAAACCTGTAGTAATTTTAGCCGAAAGCAGGCAAAGCGGAATGCTGGGGCCAGGATGCACACTGCCACCGCAGAAGTACAGGTTTTTTATGTCTTTTGAGAAATTGGCGTGGCGCAAAAAAGCTGCAAACTTATTATTGCTGCTGTTGCCGTAAATGGCGCCAAAGGCACTGGAAGTACGGCTTTCAATAACACGTGGATCAAAAACAATCTCCGTTTCAATGTAAGAACCGATATCGGTTTTAAGCATCCTGTTGATCTTTGCAATCATGGCCTCACGGGCTTCATTAATAAAAGCATCCCAATCCTGTCCCTGGTTATTGGGCACATTAATAAAGGCAAACCAGTTCTCACAGCCGGGAGGTGCATCGGTGGGCGTGTGCTTGCTGGTGATGTTTACATAAATGGTGGGATCGTGGTAAATTTTTTTCTTCGAGAAAATGGTATCAAACTCTTCTTCATAATTTTCAGCAAAAAGAATATTGTGCAATCCCAGTTCTTTAAACTCTTTTTTTATACCCCAGTAAAAAATGATGCCGGAACTTGATTTGGGCTGGTCGAGTGTTTTTGCAGGACGTTTTACACCAGGCATTAATTTTTTGTAACTGTTATACACATCCATATTGCTGATAACGATATCAAACTCTTCTGTTCCGTTATCTGTTCTTACGCCTTTAACTTTGTTACTTTCGATAAGTATTTCTCTTACAGGGGTAGAAAATTTAAATTCAACACCAATATCCTTTGCCAGTTTTACCAGGGCATCTGTAATGCCAAACATACCGCCTTCGGGATAAAAAGCGCCTTTTACAATTTCAACATGTGCTATCACATTTAACGTAGCCGGCGACAGGTAAGGGCTTGAGCCGTTGTAGGTGGAGTATCGGTTGAAGATCTTTACCATGCGGCCATCTTTAAAAGATTTATTGTTGGCGCCATGCATGGTATCAAAAGCGCCGATCTTTCCAAAATTTAAAATACCCCTTAATACCGGCCAGGTAAAAAAGTTTTTAAGCCGGTGCAGGGAGTTTTGCAGAAAAACTTCATCTGTTAGTTCGTAAATTTTTTCTGTTCGGTTCAGGTATTTGAGAATGTCTTCTTTAGAATCGTTTGTCTTGGCGGCCATTGCTTCGGCAAATTTTTCCTTGCCATGGTATGACTCCAGTTGCGTGCCGTCTTCAAAAAAATATTTGTAAACAGGATCAAGCTGGGTATAATGGAAATGTTCAGCCGGATTTTTGCCCGACAGTTCAAACAATTCATTTACATACTGCGGCATGGTAAATACCGATGGCCCCATATCAAAACGGTACCCGTCTTTTGTTTCTGAAGATAATTTACCGCCGGGAAAAGAATTGGCTTCAAATACGGTTACTTTATAACCTTTGTTGCGCATACGTATAGCAGCGCCCAAACCCGATACACCGCTGCCAATAACAGCGCATTTTTTATTATTTTCTGTGATCATAATTTTACCTTGGCGGCAAAATTACCCGTTTTTGGCTATGTATGCTGTAGAATACAGGTAACATGATAAAAATCATGTTATTGAAGTGATTTATTTCCGTATCTCATCAATAAAGAAGTCCAGGCTTTACTAAACAAACCTTCTATCTGGTTGAGTGTATAATGTGCGGTAATGCCAACATCCAATATGCCTTCACCAAGATCTTCCTCGGTATAAACATAACCTGAACTTTTCTTTGGCGTTAATTTTTTGCCAATAGCTTTCAGATGATTTTTGGCTGCGTTCATAAAATTAAACTGATTGGTTGTTTGCTTTTTCATATTACTAAGGTTTGATACGAAAGCAATAAAACCGTGCCAAAAATTACAGACTCTTATACTGAATTCCTAACACCTGAAAATTT
Organism: Ferruginibacter sp.; assembly: GCA_016786725.1. Taxonomy (GTDB): domain Bacteria; phylum Bacteroidota; class Bacteroidia; order Chitinophagales; family Chitinophagaceae; genus Ferruginibacter. Next base: position 217,651 of record JAEUVU010000007.1, read on the forward strand.
TATAAACCGGCAAGTAAAAGATGTGTGTGGGAAAGTTGTAAGGTGAGAAACCGTACAGCCGCTTTGGTATGTTTAACAGGATACGCCTGCATCCAAAATACCTTCGCCCAGGTCTTCTTCTGTATAAATGTAAACAGGTTTTTTTGCTGCTGCGGTTATTGGTTGATTTTTCATAATTTTTGTTTTAAATGTTATGGCTGTTAAAATCAGCCTTATTGGATATTGGGTATTCTAGTAACGTGAAAGCTGTGGATTTATTACATTAGAGAGCTGGAATTTCGTGTAGAAATTTGTCTGATCTTGAGTATTTTTAGGCAGATTAAATAAGACATTATGGATTTTGGCCGGGTTCCGGAAGCGGAATTAGATACATTAGATTTTAGTCTTGCAAAAGAGCCTGTTTTTAATAAAGGGATTTTAAAAGGCAAGCCTGTAAAGGACCCTAAAGTGTACATCGGCTGCGCCAAATGGGGAAGAACAGAATGGGTGGGAAAAATCTATCCACCAAAGGCGAAGGAAAAAGATTTCCTGGATTATTATGTTGATCATTACAACAGTATTGAACTAAATGCCACGCACTATAAGGTTTATGGTGAAGCCGGCATTAAAAAGTGGACGGCAAAAGCCGGCAAAAAAGATTTTAAGTTTTGCCCGAAAATGTACCAGGGCATAACACACCGGGGAAGTTTAAAAGGCAAGGATTTTATTACGAATGAATTTTTCAGGGGTATCGTTGCGTTTGAAGAATTTTTGGGGCCGGTATTTATACAGGTGAGTGAAACTTTTTCACCTAAAAGAAAAGCAGAGCTGTTTGATTTTTTAAAATCACTCCCGAAAGATCTGCAGTTTTTTATGGAGGTTCGGCACCCCGATTGGTTTGCCAAACCGGATATTGCCGAAGAGTTATTTTCAACCCTTGCAGCGATGAACATTGGTGCGGTGGTTACTGATACTGCCGGCAGAAGGGATTGTGCACATATGCATCTGACCGTTCTTAAAACATTCATCCGGTATGTAGGCAATAGTTTACATCCTACAGATTATACCCGAATAGATGAATGGGTTGAGCGTATGAAATACTGGCTGGATAAGGGGATGGAAGAATTATATTTTTTTATGCATATGCATGATGAAGCAACATCTCCGGAGTTAACTGTTTACCTGGTTGATAAGATGAATAAAAAATTAGGGCTGAATCTGATAAAGCCGAAGTTTATAGAAAAAGAGGAGGGTTTGTTTGATTGAAACCCCGACGGCGGCTTCAGCCCCGTTGGCGGTTTTACAACAGTCTTCGTTATAACCGCCGTCAGGCCTGCCTGCCGGTAGGCAGGGTTTGCAACCGCTGACGGGGTTGAATCAACTTACTTTATACAACTCATCCCAACGGGAAGTATAACGTGGGCTGCGCATTTCCATCCGCATCTTCCAGTTTCTTTTAGTGCCGGAGGTCGCAAATTTTATTACATCGTCCCTCATGGCAAAATTTACATTATCAATAGCGCTCATCAGCAAGCGCTTGCCGTTGTGTTTTTCTTCGGTAAATAAATTACCTTGTATGGTTTTGTCGGGTACCAATCCGCTCAGCATTACACCTGCTTTTTTGTAGATGGTACCATGTACAAATATCTTGTCAACCAGTTCTATAGCTGGTTTTATCAATTCATGTGTAGAAGAAGTGGCGATTGGCAGGCGTGTGTAAGTTCCAATACTTTCACCGTGCCTGAAATCAATATTATGATTTTGGCCTTTGGCCACCACAAAAATACTGATGGTATTGGCAGCGCTATATTGCCGCCGAAGTTTTTCAGCCGCTTTTGCTGTGTAAGTTGCAATAGCTTCTTTTATTTCAATAATACTTTTTACGTTGCGCCCAAACATCCGGGTGGTAGCAATCATTTTCTTTTCTTTCAATTCATCCTTCATTTCATTGGCATGCTCTCCTCTTAATTCTTTTATTAAACGAATACCTACAACTCCGCCTAAATTTCTATGTGCCCATTCCGGTGATTTTTGGCTAAGATCGTAAGCAGTAAACACAGCATGCATATCTGTTAACTTTTTAGCATACTGCCTGCCAACGCCCCAAATCTCTCCAACCGGTGTGTTTTGCAAGGCAGCAATAATTTTTTCATATGCATCCAACACAACCACGCATTCGGCCGCCCTTTTATCTTTTTTAGCAAGGTGATTGGCAACTTTGGATAAAACCTTTGTTGGGGCAATACCCACCGATACCATTATACCTGTCCATTGTTCGATAGTTTTTCTGATCTGTAAACCAATCTGCTTCCAATCATTTTCTCCATTTTCACCTAAATCGATAAAGGCTTCATCAACCGAATACACTTCCACATTTTCTTCGCCCAATATCATCTTTAATGTTTCCATCACCCGCCAACTTAAATCTCCATACAAATTATAGTTGGATGAAAAGGTTGCTACGTTGTGTTCTTCTATTAGAGGCTTTGCTAAAAAATACGGACCGGCCATTTTTACGCCGAGGCTTTTTGCTTCATCACTACGGGATACAATACAACCATCGTTGTTGCTGAGTACAACAACTGGTTTATTGTCCAGGTGCGGTTGAAATAACCTTTCGCAACTGCAATAAAAACTGTTACAATCTACTATACCTTTCATGGGTTTAAATTAGTACTGATTGAGTAACCCCGCCAGCGGTTGCAAACCCTGACGGCGGTTATATGAACTACTATTCTATTACAAATCTCTCCAAACTATTTTCTTGAAATCTGCCCTGATGTGCCTTCTCAAATGCCTCAACACCTCCAAACCAATCCAGTACTTTTTGCGATGACAAAAAGCTATTGTTGTTTTTTAGAATTGTATCGTAAGATGAAAACTCCCAGTCCCTGAAATCTTTCACAAATCCATGTTTTTGGGCATTCAGGTGGCAGTAGCATATTAATGCTGTTATGTAACTATCATCATCAACTAATTTTCTTTCAAAAGGCGATTCAAACAAGGAACCTGTTCTGTTATTGGTCTTGTTAATTGCCTGCGCATATGAATTAAAGAAATGAGATAGTTGTTTAGAAGCGTTTAATGTTATCATACCTTTTCCATCATTTCTTGGCACTTCCACAGTTTCTTTCACGTAAACCAACAGGTGAAAGTGATTTTTTAATAATGCATACGCAAACGTTTCAAAAACATCAGAACAGTAGTGACTATATTGCTGTAAAAAATAAAAGTAATTACGGTGAGCTTTAAAAATATCTTCACTATTTACACCCCTGTTGTAAATGTGAAAATATGAGCCTTCTATAAGTGGTTGTATGTACATAACTGTTAATTTACTTTAAGATGTTTAAACCCTGACGGCGGCTCTAAGCCCCGTCAGCGGTTTTCTAGAGAGTTCCATCATCCCCAACCGCCGTCAGGGTTTGCAACCGCTGACGGGGTTTAAAGCTCACAATACTCAAATAACCCTGATGATACAACTTACCACCCCCCAAATTTTAAAATCCATAAATTCATTCACTTCAATCGGTGAAAGTTTAGGTGTTTCGGCAATTAACCGAAGGCTATTCATGCTTTTTTCATAGCGCCGTATCATCATCTCTCCGTCAATAACGGCAATTACAATTTTACCATTTAATGGCTTCAGACTTCTGTCTACTATTACAATATCGCCATCGTAAATGCCAGCATTTATCATATTATTACTACTTACTTTCATAAAAAAGGTAGCAGGCTTATTTCTGATCAGTTGCTCATTCAGATCAATACCCCGTTCCATATAATCATCCGCGGCTGCACCAAAGCCCGTAGCATTTGCCGTAGGTACTTTTTGCTGTGTAAAATCTTTAGTACCTGTATAATTGCTGCCGAAAAATTTTTCCACTTCCATAAAAATTAAATTTTATTTACCAAATTGTTTAGTAAATTTAATGCTAAAATAATTAGCTAACAAATTTAGTAACCAAAATATTTTCAATCATGAAAGAAATACCAGGCCCGGTGCTGCCCGGCTACCGTATATATGAATACCTGCTTGTATTATCGCCGCACGAAGAATTACGAAATAAGATCATGGCTGTAAAAAATGAGTTCTACGAAAAGTACAAGGCCGAAACAGCCCGCTGGAGCAAACCGCACATAACGCTGGTAAATTATGTGCAATACGAGTTAAAGGAAGAAAGGATCATCAACCATTTAAACAGTATTGCCATGGGCTTTAGCCCGGTAAAAATTGAGCTGAGAGATTATGGAAGTTTTCCCAGCCACACCATCTATATAAATATAACCAGCAAACTGCCGGTGCAAAACCTGGTAAAACAAATACGCACCGAAACACAGCGGCTGATGAAACTGAACGATGATAACAAACCGCATTTTATTTTAGAGCCACACCTCACCATTGCCCGGAAATTAAAACCCTGGCAGTACGAACAGGGCTGGCTGGAGTACAGCCACAAACATTTTACAGGGCGATTTATTGCAGATGGCATGCTGCTGTTAAAGCGGCCTGTTGGAGAATTAAAATACCAGGTAGCAAAACGGTTTGAATTTCAAAACTTACCGGTGGCAACAAAGCAGGGAGCGTTATTTGGTTGATTTTTTACCACGAAGTACACAAAGCAAAAAACACAAAGATCACAAAAGGCTCTTTGTGTACTTCGTGAAAAACCTTAGTGCCTTTGTGGTAAAAAAAATATGGACAACAATAAACTCAAACAAGATCATCATAAAATATCCGCCGCACAACAAGAATATAAAGTGCAATACCTGGCCGGCCGTGGTGCCCAGTTCAACACAAAGAACCGTTTTCTCAAAGACGAAAAAACGCAGGAACATATTGAAGGTGTTGATGACTGGGAAGCAAGTAATGTACCTACTCAATACATCGAAATGCATTCAAAAACCATTGTGAACAAGGTAGAAAGCAAAGATGTAGGCATGAGTTACAGCATGAACCCTTATGCCGGTTGTGAACATGGTTGCATTTACTGCTATGCCCGTAATGTCCATGAATACTGGGGTTACAGCGCCGGGCTTGATTTTGAGCAGAAGATACTGGTGAAAAAAAATGCACCGCAATTGCTGCGTAAATTTTTAATGCACCCCAAATGGGATGCAACACCCATCATGCTCAGCGGTAATACCGACTGCTACCAGCCGGCCGAACAAAAATACCGCCTTACAAGAGGATTGCTGGAAGTATGCAACGAATTCAATCAACCGGTTGGCATACTCACAAAGAATTCCTGGATATTGAAAGACAAAGATGTTTTGCAGGAAATGGCGAAAAAGCAAATTGTATCTGCGATGGTTTCAATCACTTCTTTTAATGAAGACCTGCGCCGTGCCATGGAGCCGCGTACTACCACAGCCAAACAAAAATTAAAAGTGATCAACGAATTAAGCAGCGCTGGTGTACGCATGGGCATTATGATGGGGCCGATGATACCGGGACTGAACGAACACGAAATGCAGCGGATCATGAAAGCTGCTGCAGATAACGGGGCCACTTTCACCGCCTACACATTCATCCGTTTAAATGGCGCCATCAAATTTTTATTTCACGACTGGTTGTATAAGAATTTTCCAAACCATGCAGATAAAGTGTGGCATTTGATTGAGCAAAGCCATGATGGAAAAGTGAACGACACCCGCTGGGGCGTACGCATGCGTGGCGAAGGAAGCATTGCTGATATGGTGGCGCAGCAATATAAAAAATACGGCAAACTGTATAACATGAACGCAGAGGAGTGGAGCCTGAATACAAAAATATTTCAGCGGCCGGGGCAACAAGGCAAATTATTTTAATTTTTTTACTACGCTGAAACTTTTGTGTACACTGCATTTCATTAAGTGTAGAAAATACACTTCAAAAAATTTTTTAAAAAAATCTTCACAAAAATTTGGCAGTATCAAAAAAATAAATTCATCTTTGCAACGCAAATAAAATTTAAAACAACAAAACATGTTACGCATACTACTACAAAATAAAACGGTTTGTTTTAGTTCGCCGTTGGCGAATTATGGCAATTGCGGGGCATGTTCTGCTGCATCATAAGTTTTACCAAAACCAACTGATTCAAATAGAGAGCCCCGAATAAAAACCGGGGCTTTTTTATGCAAAAAATTTTAGAAAGCATCTAAGGAATTCAACAGTAAAAAGGAACAATGCAAAAAAGACAAGAACAACGATTTGGTACGCTTCATACGCTGATGCAAGGTTGGAACGAACTGGATTCGTTACAGATAGACTATTGCTATGTACCGGCTAAAAGTGGGGTTGCTGCAACCGGTAAAAATAACAGTGATAAAATACGGCCGTGGTTTGAACGATAAGGTGTAGTACACCCCAACGAGAAAGCCCGGGCACATAAAAAATGACCGGGCTTTTTTTATGCCCAAAAAGGAGGTGAATATGAAAATGATATTGGCTGTGTTGATCGTAAAAGCAATTATCAGCATGGTAGAAAAAAATAAAAAAGTCGCCGGCAAAAATGAAAGCAGGAATAAAATAATTCACCCTGCAGAATTTGAGGTGAGGTAAATATTGCAGAAAGGAGGAAAACAGGCAACTCCTGTAAGAGATGCAACAGGAGTGCCTTTTTCTTAACTAAACCAAATTTAAAAAACAAACAATGGAAAATACTAACGAACAAAAAGTGATCAATGCCAACGGCATGTTCGATAATGGTTTTTTATGCGGCAAATCGCTTTACCTGTATTGCTTTAACAGCATTCCCTGTGCAAACTACATCGGGAACATTGACGGCGAAAAAGCTTACAATGCTGTTAAAGAAAAGTTCGGGGACCTGGTAAAGTCGGTGCATACATACAGGTATTACGACAGTAGATCAAAAAAATATGGTTTCAATGAAACTTTTATGATCATGCAAAACAACTGCATCATGGAGTTTGACAACAGCTATTGCGAAATTTATCACAACGGCATGCAGGATAATTTTATAAACGAATGTACGGCCCTGATGAAAGTTTTTAAAGAGCGGCAGCGAAGAAAACCGCTGGAGATAAACCTGATAAGCCGTGGAAGAAATGGTTTCGAGTTCAGGCAGCTTGAAGTAAAGCGAACGAAGCTTGATATTGATCTTTTTTACGAAGATGATTTCAAAACCGTGAATGAAACCATCATGCAACGGCTTAATAACAACAAAGACAAAGGCATTGTATTGCTGCACGGTTTACCCGGCACCGGCAAAACAACCTACCTGCGTTACCTGATAGGAAAGATCAAAAAAAGAGTGTTGTTTGTTTCGCCCAATGTGGCAGGTGATATCACCAATCCTGATTTTATTCAGCTGCTGGTGAGCAATCCAAACAGTGTGCTCATCATTGAAGATGCAGAAAATGTGATCATGGATCGTAAGCTGAACAACAATGCATCAGTCTCAAACCTCCTGAACATTTCAGACGGTTTGCTGGCCGACTTTTTAAATGTGCAACTGATCTGCACCTTCAACAGCCCGGTAGCTATGGTGGATAGTGCCCTGATGCGAAAAGGAAGATTGATAGCCAAGTACGAATTCGGGAAACTGGGTATTGAAAAATCGAAACGCCTGAGCACACACCTGGGCTTTGATACATCAATAACCAAACCGATGACGCTGGCTGAAATTGCCAATCCGCATGAAAAAGAAGCGGCACCTGGAAAAACAGAAGTGTTCGGTTTTAGAAGGCAGGAAGTAATGATGAATTAAAATATAACATCCGGTATCATTCCGGTACCCGATGTTTTTTTTGTACTTAGCTTTAGTATTGCTGTTCAGCTTCAATGACATCCCTGAAGCTTTCTGGTCACTCTTGAACAATATAACTATTGGGCTTTTGCCGAAGCGAAATTGAATCACAAAGTAACAAAGCAACACAAAGACTTGGTGACACTTAGTGCCTTCGTGTCTTAGTGGTTCAAAAAAAACAAAAACGATGAGCAAATTAAAAATACAAGGAAAAGAATTAAGGGCTATCGGCTTTCCGGAAGGACCGGTAATAAGCATAGCCATGAAGGTAATGGAGAAACATTACAAACATCAGTCAAAAGAAAAAGCATTTGATATTTTAAAAGCAATACTTAATGCACCGGAAAATTACCTGGATGATGAAATACTGGGGGGCATCGCAAAACAACTGGCTGTAAAAGCCCCTCCACCGGAGGGGTTTGGGGAGGCTGTTTCGCTGAACCAACACGGTATCCAGTTCAACGTGTTTGGGCAGGAGCATATTGAAGAAGGCGCCATGCACCAGATGTACCAGGCGGCTAAATTGCCAATCAGTGTTGCCGGCGCTTTAATGCCCGATGCACACAGCGGCTACGGTTTGCCGATTGGTGGTGTGCTGGCAACAGACAATGCCGTGATACCTTACGGCGTTGGTGTGGACATTGGTTGCCGTATGTGCCTGAGCATTTTTGATATGGATCCAAAACAACTGGTAGATAAAGAAAATTATTTTGCCCGTGAGATCAACGAAGCAACTTTGTTCGGCAGCGGCGCACAGTTTGACCGTTCGGCCGATCATGAAGTGATGGAGAACGAATTATTTTATGAAATTCCGTTTCTGAAAAAACTGCACGGTCGTGTTTGGAAGCAATTAGGTTCATCCGGTAGCGGTAATCACTTTGCAGAATTTGGTTTGATAGAAATTGGTGAGAAAGATGCAGTGCTGGGTGTGGCACCGGGTAAATATGTTGGCTTCCTTACACATTCCGGTTCAAGAGCGTTGGGTGCAAACATTGCAAACCATTATACCAAAATTGCCATCAGCAAAAGGCGTTTGCCGCAGGAAGCAAAAAATCTTGCCTGGCTAAACCTGGATGAAGCAGAAGGTATTGAATACTGGAATGCGATGAACCTGGCCGGTGATTATGCAAGCGCCTGCCACCATGTTATTCATGCAAAAATTGCAAAGCAGTTAAAAGAAAGGCCGGTGAAGATGGTAGAGAATCACCACAACTTTGCCTGGAAGGAAGTCCTGAGCGGAGTCGAAGGGGGGAAGGACAGAGAAGTGATCGTTCATCGTAAAGGTGCAACACCGGCCGGTAAAGATGTGCTGGGTATCATTCCGGGTAGTATGACGGCGCCGGGCTTTATTGTAAAAGGTAAAGGTGAAGAAGCTGCTGTTAACTCAGCCTCTCACGGTGCCGGCAGAAAGATGAGCCGTACAAGAGCGATAGCTTCTGTTACCGATAAACAATTTAAAGACGAACTGAAAAAATTTGGTGTTAAGTTGCTGGGCGGCGGGCTGGATGAATCACCTTTTGCCTACAAGGACATTGAAGTGGTGATGCAGAGCCAGCAATCGCTGGTGGAAGTGGTAGGTAAATTCACTCCTAAAATTGTGAAGATGGATGGTGCCAAACACAGGAGCTGGGGTAATAAAAAACAGGATGAAGTGATGGGAGAGTAATAAATTAATCCGGGGCAGCCAATGGCTGCCCCGGATATTTTATAAAAGCTTAACCAGCAGTTTTTCTATTTCATCTTTGTCAAAACCTCCTGCATAGATCACTCTTCCAGCCTTATCCAGCATGATACAGGTGGGAAAATAAGAAACTCCATACGCTTCAGCCAGCTTGCCGCCTTCAAACAGCATTTTATAAACGGGCCTGTGTTTTTTGTAGAAGAAAGCAATGTCTTCCTTACTGTCTTCTGTATTGATGGAAAGCAGTTGAAATTTATCGCTTCCAAATTTTTGCTGCAGTTCGTTCAGGTGTGGAAATGAGGCCAGGCATGGCCCGCAGGTCTTTATCCAGAAATCGAGCAGCACAACCTTTCCCCGGTATGGATAAAGAGATACAGAGTCAGTTTTTTCCGGGGAATAAGAAGGGAGGGTCCAGTTCTTCAACTCTGTGGAAAGGCTTACCAATTGTTTTTGCGGGCCGGGAGATTTATATTCAGCTGTATAAGTAGAATAAAACCAGGAAAGTCCAGCTGGCTTTTTTGGATTGATGTTAATATCCGTAAAACGGGCAGCTATAAAATCATCCTTGCGGTCCCTGAATTTTGCCGTGTAAGAGTGAGGCAGCAGTGTTTTTTTATGGATAATGATCTCATAGGGCTTGCGTTTATCCCCGGTGTACGCTGCCGTAAAGTTATTGATGTCTCCCAGGTTGCCTAGATAGTGATTGTATAATTCAAAAGACAAGTGGTAAAACTGCTTCTCATCAATGACCGTGTCTTTTAATACCTTTTGTATCGAATCGTTTTTAATGAGCATGGGCAATATGGCTTTTAATGAAACGACCGAATTGTATAAAGGAGAAAGGCTTTCAAAAATATCCCTGCCGGGCTTTTGTTTTATATCGATATCCTTTTTTACTTTATTCAGAAAAAAATACTGGGAGCCATTGTAGCAGGAGAAATGCTTTTCATCCTCTGCCTGGAAATGAAAGGCGCCGTTGTTTGTAAAATCAAAATAAACAGCAGTGTTATAAGTATTATGATAATTTTCACCTGCATAAAGTGATTCCCTGCTATACTTATAGCTTATGCTTTGTATGTTGTTGAGTTTGTTTGAAACTGCCTGCAGGATACTGAGGGTCTCTTCTGCCTTATAAACCTGCTGGCTGTGTGATGTGGCGGCAGATAATATAAGGAAAGCAAAAACAAACAGGGTGTGCAGCGGCTTTACTTTTTTCATGTTGAATGTTTTTGTAAAAGTATCAGCCCGCAGTTTTCGCCGCAAATCTGTTCGACCAACCTGTATTTCATTTCGGCAGACGGCCTGCAAAGGAGTTTGTCTAAAAAATGGGCCTGTTTGTCTAAATAAAACAAACTGCGCAAGGGTAACACACAATAATGCCGGTATAGTTTTTATTTTTAGGGCATGAACAGGCAAAAGACAAGGAAGCTGAATAAATACACCATTATTGAAATTGTGTTTTTCATAATTTTCTTCTTCCTGTTCCCCATATTTACAGATATAGAGTACAAGCTGAAGGAAAACCCCTGTGAGCAGTGCGACCAGGAATTTATCAATATTGTTATTCATCGCCTGGTGTTTGGCTTTTTCCGGGTGATGCCTTTTATAATACTGTACAGGTTCCTGTTGCACAGGTTGCTGCTTAAGAAAAAATACCTGTGGTTCCTGGTAGCTTATATTGCCTTTCTTTTTGCTTTGGACCTGTATATTGTGTATGTTGAATACTGGACCATTTCAAAACTCAGCTTTTTGCCCGGCACTATTGCCGGTGATGCCGCCAAATGGTTCAAGGCTAAAGACTTTTTTCATTTCAGCATTATTTATATCATCAATGAAACTTTGGTTTTTACTGCGCTTGCCTATTTTATCAGTTATGCAAAGCAGGAAGAGCGGATGAATGTTATAAAGCAGGCTAAGCTGCAGGCCGATCTCAATTACCTGAAGGCGCAGGTACAGCCACACTTTTTTTTCAACACACTGAACAACATTTATTCGCTGGCATTACAACAGTCGCCGCAAACAGCGCCACTGGTTGAAAGATTATCTGGTATGATGCGGTATGTTATTTATGAAACAACCAATCAAAAAGTTGCGCTGCAAAAGGAAATTGATTTTCTTAAGAACTATGTGGATGTGGAAACCGTGCGGTACAATAAAAATATAACGGCCAGTTTCGAGGTGCAGGGAGTACACGGCAAAGCAGGTATTGAACCTTTGCTGCTGCTTCCTTTTATTGAGAATATGTTTAAGCACGGAGCCCGGCATGAAACAGGCAGGGGTTTTATAGAGATCATCATCTGCCTTACAGGTAATGAATTGACTTTACAGACAAAGAACAGCAAGCCGGCTGTTGCAGCAAAGCAGGAAGAAAAAGGGCTGGGGCTTGAGAATGTTAAACAAAGGCTGGAGCTTTTGTATGCCGGTACATATAATTTATCAATACAGGATGAAGGTTCTTATTTTGAAGTGATCTTAACCCTGCAACTAAACTGATATGATACAATGCCTTATTGTTGATGATGAACCGCTGGCGCAGGATGTGATTGAAAAGTATATACAACAATCAGCTAAACTGCAGCTTGTACAAAAATGTTCCAATGCACTGGAGGCATTTGCGGTGCTTGAAAAACAGCCTGTAGATATTATGTTCATAGACATTGCCATGCCGGTTGTAAACGGGATGGATTTTATCAGGTCTTTAAAAACACTTCCGGCAGTGGTCTTCACCACCGCATACGCTGAATATGCAGCACATAGTTATGAACTGGAAGCATTGGATTACCTGGTAAAGCCGGTAACTTATGAAAGGTTCGCTAAAACCATAGATAAATTTTTTAAGCACAACATTAAACCGGATACCGATGAAAAAAAATATTTCTATATTAAAGTAAATGGCAGGCTGCAAAAAGTTTTTTATGCCGATATCCTGTATGCCGAGTCCATGCGGGATTATATCAGGATCGTTACGGTTAATGAAACCCATCTTACCCATCTTACCATGAAAGCCCTGGCTGCCTTATTGCCCACCGGCCATTTTATCAGGGTTCACCGTTCTTTTATTGTGCATAAGTTATTCATCCGGTCTGTGGGCAGAAAAGAGCTGTTGATAAATGAGTTTAAAATTCCCGTTGGTGATAATTATAAGCAAAACCTTGCTGCTTTAAAATGACCAGCCTTTTATGTATTTCCTTTCTTTTCTGCATATTGAAAACAATACCTGGCCTGCCTGATCATTCCGTGTAATTGAACCGGATGAGCTTAATTGGTAAACAAACCCCTTTGAATGTATGAGTATCTTTCTTATCTGTAACATAATTATTCTAATTTTACCCGGATAAATAATGCGGATGAATTCAACCATCAATAAAATAAAGGAACTGTTCTCTTCTTTTTCAAAATCTGAAATTAAAGCTGTTGATAAACTTCCCCAGGCCGGCAGCGAACGCCATTATTTTCGCATTCATACCGCTGATAAAACTTTTATTGCCACCTACGGTGCCAATTTAAAAGAGAATGATTCTTTCATTTATTTCTCAAGGCACTTTAAGAAAAAGAACCTGCAGGTTCCGGAGATATTGTGCATCAGCAATGATAAGGATATTTATATACAGGAAGATTTTGGTGATATCTCGTTGTTGAATAAGCTGGAAGAAAACGGATTTGCACCTGCTGCTTATGAACTCTATAAAAAAAGCCTCCAACAACTGGCATTGCTGCAGGTAAAAGGCCACGAAGGATTAGATTATAAGAAATGCCTTACCAACAGCAGCTTTGGTAAACAGGCCATCATGGCCGACCTGCTGTATTTTAAGTATTATTTTTTAGATGCTTTGCGGCAGCCTTATGATAAGCAAAAACTGATTGATGATTTTGAAGCGTTGAGTAATTACCTCAGCCATACCGAGTATAAATATTTTATGTTCCGTGATTTTCAGAGCCGTAACATTATGGTTACGCCGGATAATGAGGTTCATTTTATAGATTACCAGGGTGGTATGAAAGGAGCGCCGCAGTATGATGTGGCATCTTTACTATGGCAGGCAAAGGCAAACCTGCCGGATGAATGGAAACAACACCTGCTGGAAGATTACATGGAGGCTTTTGAAAAAGTGGTAGAAGAACCAATTGATAAAGATATTTTCCGCAGCCAGTACAATGGGTATGTACTTATACGCCTGCTGCAGGTGCTGGGTGCTTATGGCTTCAGGGGTTTGTTTGAACGCAAAGCGCATTTCTTAACCAGCATACCACTGGCCCTGCAGAATTTAAAATGGTTTGTACAAAACCAAAGTCTGGGTATTGCTGTTCCTGAGTTTAAAAAAGTACTGGAGCTCTGCATCAGCGATGAAGTAATTAAAGAATTCACACCCGTGCAGGCTACTGATGAAACTGTATTGGTCGTTACGATCAATAGTTTCTCTTATAAAAAAGGAATACCGGCTGATGCAACAGAAAACGGCGGCGGTTATGTTTTCGACATGCGTGGCATTTTAAACCCCGGAAGAATTGAAGTGTATAAAACACAAAGCGGACTTGATAAACCTGTTAAGGATTTTATTGAGCAACAGACTGAAATGCTGCATTACTTAAATGGTGTTTACCAGGTTATTGATATTTCTGTAACCAACTATATCAACCGCAATTTTGCAAGCCTGATGATCAACTTCGGCTGCACCGGCGGCCAGCACAGGAGTGTGTATGCTGCAGAAGCATTGGCAAGGCACCTGCGCAATAAATTTAAAGTGAAGATTGTATTAACACATACAAATAAGGAGAATTGGGTAAGATGAAAGCAATGATATTTTCTGCGGGCTTGGGAACAAGGTTTAAGCCGTGGACGGACTCACATCCAAAAGCATTGGCAATTGTGAATGGCAAATCTTTATTACAAAGGAATGTTGAATATTTACAGCAGTATGGTATCAGAGATGTTGTTGTAAACATTCATCATTTTCCTCAACAGATTATTGAGGCCATTCAACAAAACAAAGGCTGGGGAAGCAACGTGATAATCAGCGATGAAACAAGCGAAGTGCTGGAAACCGGCGGCGGATTATTAAAAGCAAAAGATCTGTTACAAGGAGATGAGCCATTTGTTACACTCAATGCAGATTTTTTAACCGATCTGGATATTAATGACCTTCTCAAATTTCATAAAGAAAAGAAATCACTTATCTCTTTTGGTATAACTAATAGGAAAACATCCCGCTATTTTTTATTTGATGAAGACAACAGGCTTTGCGGCTGGCGCAATACTAATACAGGCGAAGAAAAGATATCAATTTCAAAACCTGGCCTAAAGCAAATGGCTTATAGTTGTGTTGTTGTTTTTCAGTCTGAAATATTTGAGCTGATACCGCAGCGTGGAAAGTTCTCTTTGGTGGAAACCTATCTCAGCCTTGCTGCGCAATATCCAATTTATGGGTATGATCACACCGGTGATAAACTGGTTGATGTGGGCAAACCTGAAAGTGTTGCAATCGCTGAAAAACTCTTTAATTAGCATCAGCCGGAGCTTCAAAAGATTTTTTATTTTCTTCCTTAGGCTTTATTCCAAAATTATAACGAAAGGTTAAACCGATCCTTCTTGTATCATTAATGCGCTTTCCACTTGCTTCTGTTGTTCCCTGTTTAAGGCTGAAAGAAACCCGGTTGGTTTGCAGCAGGTCGTTTACAGAAAGAATGATATTGGCTTTCTTTTTTAAGATGCTTTTGTTGGCAGAAACAAAAAGCCCGCCGAATGTATTCAGTTCATACAGGTTTTGCAAACCTTTGGTACGCATAAAGCCCTGGGCATTAACGGTAAAAGTTTTACTTACTTTAAACTCCTGGAACATGAAGAAGGTCCAGCTGCCACGTTTGTAATTAAACGGAAGCCCTTCATAAGAACCGGTGTAATGATTGTAATTGTATAATGCTCCTACATAAAAAAAATATTTTCCGCCGGGTGGTAAGCCACCGATAACTTTTGCATAAAACTCCCTGTTCTTTCCCAGGTTATCATAAGTGCGGTAAGTGATATTATCCGGCCCCGGGTAATTTACATTACTGAAAATATCTTTTGTATGATTAATGCCCAACGCAATCACCGGGATGTTATCAAAAGTTACGTTTAGTTCGTAATTGGTGGTGAACTGCGGCTTCAGGTTTGGATTGCCAACATCATACAATGTCTGGTCAATGAATTTTGGATAAGGGTTGAGTATCTCGTAGTAAGGCCGCTTAATGCTTTTACGAAAGATGGCATTGCCGATCAAAGGGAAACCAAACAGTTTAAAAAGCTTGTGCTTTATAAACAGGTAAGGAAAAACATCAGTTCTTTTAATTGATAGAGAAGTGTCTTTTGGTACCAGCTGCCTGCCATTGATATCAGTTGTTTCAAGCCTTAGCCCGGGTTTTATTGTAAAGCCGGCAAGGGTTTTTGAAAACTGCAGGTAAGCAGCAACAATTGTTTCGTTGTACCTGAATGTGTTTGTTTGAAAATCATCAACAAATTGAATATTGCTACCTGTATCTTTTACGTAATCAGCACTGTTTTTGCTGCTGCTGATTGTTGCTTTAAAGCCTGCTTCTAATGTGAGCGACTTTTTAAACTTCAGTACAAGGTCTGATTGAAGCAGAAAAATGTTTTTATCATTTTTGTTTATTCCATTACCACTAACAGGCTTTTTTGGTTGTATATAATAATTGTTCAGATAAGACTGTGTATTCCTGTTTCCATAATAGCTGTAGTCAAACTGGCTTGTCCACTCGCTGCCCAGCGAATCAATTTTGTACTTCGTAGAAATATTATTGCCGAGATACGTTGTTTTGTTGGTGCTGTTGATGTTTGAAATATTCCTGGCAAGCACAGCAGGGTAAGGGTCTTTGCTGATATCAATGCCGCTTTCTGCAATGCTTTTGCCATCGGCATAACTGGTTCTCAAATCATAACTGGCATTGAATTTTGGTTTGAACTGTACATCAATCCCGGCATTCAAATAATTATTGGTAGTTGGATAAGTTGTATAAGATTGCTGTGCAATAAAAGCAGAATCTTTCCTGAACAGCCTGTCCGTTTTCAGCTCTTCAAAATTATTCCGGTTGGTGAACTGGTAATTGAGGTAAGCATTTATTTTGCCTGTGCCTTTATTAAGATTAAAGCCCGCTGTTTTGGTTGCATACACTCCCTGGAAGTAAGCAATATTTGCACTGCCGTTTGTGCCCAGCTTAACACCCTTCTTTAAAACAATATTTACCATACCACCGCTGCTGGCTGCATCGTATTTGGCAGAAGGATTTCGCAATATTTCAACCTTGCTCACACTGCCGGCAGGTAAACTTTTCAGCAACGATGCTATATCGGCGCTGCTCAGTTTCATTTCCCTGCCATTGATCATAATAGTGGCCGGGGTTGTACTGCTTAAATAAACATTTCCATCCTGATCAACAATAGCGCCCGGTGTTTTTTCCAAAACCTCATAAGCATTACTGCTGCTGTTGGCTAAAACCTCTGCATCTACAATTGTTTTATCATCTTCCTCTTTTATCAGCGGTTTTTTAGCTACTACAACTACATCTCCTAAAGTTGTATTTCTTGTTTTTAAAAGAAAATTTGCTGAAACGGGTTTGTCGGTTACAGAAATTAGTTTCTCACTGTTCTCAAAGTTTACTGAACTTACTTTGAGCAAAAATTTAGAAAATGTATTGACAGTAAAAGCCGCAAAACCGTTGGTGGTAACCTTGCTGCTTACCAAAACCGTATCGGGTAAAAGATACAAATGCAGTGTTACGTTATTTGAAGTATCAGCTTTTGGAAATGTTACTGTTACTTTGAGTGTGGTGGTTTTTTGAGCAAATGTTATGCAGCACACCAGTAAAAGGCTGCCGAAAAGCAATGCAATTTTTTTGGTCATTTAAAAACTATGTACGGTTGCAATAACAACATTGTTACAGCAATGGGTTTATTTTTCAAACAGCTCCTTCTTATCAACCACTTTTACCTGCTTACCCACTTTCAATGTTTTACTTACAACATCATAGGGGCCGGTAACAACCATATCGCCTTCTTTTAAGCCTTCGGTAATTTCAATATTGTTTATATCCTGTATGTCGGTCTTCACTTTTACTTTGGCCACTTTCCCTTCTTTATCAATTGTAAAAACAACCACTTCCAGTTCATCTTCCAGCGATGAAACCGGTTTTACAGCTGATTCATCTTTCTTTTTGGCAGCAGCTTTATCGGTGCTGTCGCTTTTATCACGGGTGGTAACGGCATTAATGGGAACGCTCAATACATTTGCATGCGTTTTGGTCTGTATGTCTGCACTGGCGCTCATTCCGGGGCGGAAGGGAAAAGTTCCCTTGCCCAAAAGATCGGTATAGCTTTCGGGCAATATCCTTATGTACACTTTATATTGTGTTACATCATTGGTTGTATTTGATAAAACACTTTGGGCCGCAGCGCCATTATTGCTGCTGGCAATTTGTGTAACAATGCCTTTGAATTTACGGCCGCTGTAAGCATCCACTTCCACAATGGCGCTGTCGCCCAGTTTTACTTTAGGAATATCATTTTCTCCCACATCAACCCTTATTTCTATTTTACTCATGTCTGCAATGCGTAAAATTTCGGTACCCACATTAAAACTGTTACCCGATACGCTCTCACCCTTTTTTACATTCAGCAAACTAACAACACCATCCCTTGGGGCAACAATGGCTGTTCTGCTCAGGTCTTTATTGGCCCTTTGTAAACCGGCCTGTGCTGTTTGCACATTTGCTTTGGCGCTTTGCACATTTGCCTGTGTGCTTTTTATGCCCTGCACTGCAGCATTGTAATTAGATTTAGCGCTTCTTAAATTAGCTTCAGCAACATCCATTTCGCTGCGGCTTATTACTTTGTCATCAAATAATTTTTTTGAGCGGTCGTAATTACGCTGAGCCTGTTCCATTTGTGCATCCAGCGCATCAAGCGCTGCCTGTGCGTTGCTAACCTGCGCCTGTACGCTGCTAACCTGCGCCTGCGATTGTGCCACACCACTTGCTGCCTGGCTTCGTTGAATATTGTAAACATCTGCATCAATACGGGCAAGCAGCTGGCCACGTTTTACAGTATCGCCTTCCTGAACGGTAAGGTCGGTAATTACACCACTGATATCAGGGCTTACTTTTACTTCATCTTCAGGAAAAATTTTTCCGCTGGCATTCACAATCTCTATGATGGTTCGTTTCTGCACTTTTTCGGCAGTAACTTTCAGGCCTTCGTCTTTACCAAAAGCGCCGGCTTTTGACAGTATGATCAGCAATACCATCAATCCTCCCAAACTAATCAATATCCATTTAAGCTTTTTACTCATTTTTATATTTTTTTGAGCCCGGCCAAAGTGCTGCTATCGGCTTCATTGGCAACGGCACGTTTGTTAATTTTTAGTCTTTTAGTAAAAGAGTAAAAATTAATCACTCTTGTACTGTATATCTTTATTCAGCCTCGCCCCAACCCCTCTCCATCCTTCGTATACTCAGGACTTCGGGAACTGGAATCTGGCAGCGTTTAAATTAATTTATTTTTCCAGTTTCAATCTTCACATAAATCTCCTCCATGTTAAGTTCCCCCTCATCCTGAGCGTAGCCGAAGGACAGGGGGCGGAGGGGCGCTCTAAAATTTCAATCCCTGCCCTTTATAAAATTCCAGCACTTTCATTTTAAAAACATAATCAAACCGGTTCAATGCATCCTGCAGTTTTGCAGTAAATAAATTATTCTGGTTGGTTATCAGCTCAAAGGTTCCCAGCATACCAACATCATATCTTTTTTGTGCATAGTAAAAGGTGCGTTCCGATGCCTCCAGCGACTTTTTACCTGCATTCAGTTTTTCCAAAGCTACCATGGCGGCGTTATAGGCTTTGTATATATCCTGCTTTAATGTCTGGTTGTCAAGCTCTTTCTGTAATTCGAGGCTGCGGATGTTAATTTTACTTCTTTGATAATTGGTACGGGCACTTAAGCCATTAAATATCGGAACACTAACTGTTAAACCAACCGATTGACGGAAGTTCTGATCTAATTGTGTCAGGAAAGCAATACTCCTGTTTCCGGTTTGAACAAAATCGGCTGAACTTACCTTGTAGGTTGTTGAACCAATGGTTACCTGCGGGCTTAAAACATTATTGCTGAAAGTGCCTGTTGGCTGATAGACAGGTATTTTAGAGTTGATATAATTACTGCTTAAGCCGCCAAAAATGCTTACAGTAGGATATAATCCTCCTTTGGCTGCTGACGATGTTTTCTGAGCTGCTTTCAATTTAAAATCATTAAAGCGTTGTTGCGGCATATTTGCAATGGACAGTGCATAAACTGTTTCCGGTTGCAGGTCGGCTAATTTTTCAACAAATATTTTTTCGGCGGCCGGGGTTTCAATTTCAAAAGGCGTAGCGGCATCAAGCCCCATAAAGGCTTTAATGGATAATATGTTCTGTACCACATTTCCTTTTGCAGCAATTACATTCGAACTGTCTATAGCCACCTGGGCTTCCAGGTTTGCGGCATTTAACTCAGGTAAGTTACCGGCATCAACTAATTTACGGGTATTGCTAAGTTGCGCCTGAGATTGCTTTAATTGTACGCCGGCAATTTTTTCCTGTTCCATACCAAGTAAAATCTGCAGATACAGATTTGCTACCGATAAGGCAACATCATTCTTTAATTTATCTGTATTGGCTTTGGCAGCCTGCAATTCCCATTCGTTGGAGGCTATGGTATTGCGTTTACTGAACCAGTTAAAGATATCGGCGCTGCTTTGCAACTGCATGTTGGCCGATATGAAACTTTGTGTAGTTAAGCTAAAAGAAGTCGGATCCTGGTTGCGGCCACTGTTGAAACCCGGGCCGCCACTAAAATTTAAATTGGGTAATTGCCCGTACTTACTTTGCTTCAGCGTCAACCCGGCAATTTTGGTTTGTAAATCAACCTGCTTTACAGAAATATTATTGGCCATAGCATATTCTATACACCTGAGCAAGCCCCATTTTTCCTGGGCTTTTACAGTGGTAGTAAGAGCTAATAAAGCGATAAGGGTTAACAGTTTATGACGCATGCTACAAAAATAATTCATCTGCCTGTAAAAAGTATAAAACAATTGTACAGGCGGTAATAAGTTAACATTACTCATCCTTAGGCTGCTGCGCCGGACTTTTAACAAGCGCTTTTGCCAGAAAATAAAGGGCAATAAAGGCTGCCATTACCGATAAGCCGATAAGGGCGGCATAATCATTCTTCTTATAATCCAAAGCAATGCTGATGGCAACAAAGGTGTAGGCCACAATAAAAATCACCGGCAATAGCGGATAGAGTTTCATTTTGTAAATGCCGGTATCATCCAGGTGTTTGGTTCTTTTACGCAATACAAAAATGGTGGCTGCAGAAAGCGCCATGCCAAAACAATCGAGGAAAATGGTAAAACTTAAAATGGTATCAAACTCTTTGGCCCAAAAAACGATCAGGGCACATAGCGCAGCAAACACACTTAATGAAATGGTAAGTACATCGGTTTTAATATTTCTCTTTTTAAACACAGGCGGCAGTATCTTGTCTTCGCTCATGGCATACATTACCCTTGGGTTGCTCATCAGCAAAACATTTACATAAGCCAGCACACTTAAAAACAAAAAGCCTGATAATATCCTTTCGGCATTAATGCCGAATATTTTTGACGCCATGATCGCTGCAATGTTCTTTGTATCCGGGTTATGCAATGTTTCAAACCCGATCACTTTTATGTAAGCGTAATTAATTGTGAGATACAAAGCCACTATAATGAAAATGCCAAAGAAGATACCACGGGGAATATTTTTGGTTGGCTTATCAACCTCGGCGCCAAAGTTTATGGTTTGCTGATAGCCGCCATAGGTAAAGCTTACAGCCACCAGCCCAATGCCAAATGCTTTTAAGTATTCCATAAAGGTTGGGTTGATGCCTGTTGGCGCAGATGTAGAAACAACTTCAGGACTTGCAAAAAAGATTGGAGTAATTAATAGGAGGATCAAGATTATCTTAATCACAGTAAGTACGTTTTGTGTTTTGGCACTCATTTTTAAACCCAGCAGGTTAACGCCGTAAAAAATAACAATTGCTGTAATAGCGATCGTTATTTGTATCGTTTGAAGATAAGCTGCATTGGCTGCAACTTTCACCCACTCGGTATCTTTTGAAAGCGGTATAAAGATGCCGGTAACATATTCTCCACCAACCAAAGCAACACCAGCCAGCGATGCAGCATTTGAAACCAGTATCACGCAGTTGATGGCAAACGCAATGGAAGGGTGATAGGCGTAGGAGAAGATTTTATAGTAACCACCGGTTACCGGCAGGCGGCTTCCAATTTCAGCATAAGTTAATGCGCCGCAAAGTGCCACCAGGCCACCGGCTATCCAGGCAGCAAAAAATAAAAAGGTATCAGGCGAGGCCTTGGCAACATTTGCAGGGGTACGGAATATACCCATACCAATTACCAGGCTCACCACAATCATGGTGAAATCGAAAAGATTAAGTTTTGATTTTGCTTGCATTGTGAAAAGATACAGAAACAGATCAGTAATTAAACTTTTCAAAATAAAAATTTATCCCGTAAATATGACTTCAATCATGATGTGGTTTTGTAAATGCCATATCTTTGCACCCATGTTTAAAAAGATAACAGCAAGCTTACTACTGCTGGCATTTGTTTCTCAAACTTTTGCCGGGCCTTTTGTTATGCTGGATTATTATTTGAACACGGCGGCGTATGTAAAAAACTGTATCAATAAGGCCAGGCCCAAAATGCACTGTAATGGTAAGTGCCAGGCAATGAAAAAGATGCAGGAGGAAGAAAAAAAAGAACAGCAGAATGCTGAGCGTAAAGCCGAACTCAAAATACCGGTGCTTTCTTCAAAATCTTTTTTTTGCCAGGTGCAGCCGTTGATTATTAAGACCGCCAAGGCAACCACTTTCGAAAAACAATACCCCCTTACCGATATTTCTTATTCTTTCTTTCATCCGCCACAGGCTTAGGTTCCCCTTTAATTTTCAGTAACACTATTGATCTGAACATCAATCAATTTACCATGCCGTTAAAAAACAACAGCGTGGAAGATATTGGCTATTTGCAAAAGCCTGAAAACAGTAAAATGTTTAAACAGGTTATAAAAATGGTGCAGTTTCTTCTGGCGCTTACCATTGCTGCCATGGCAGTACTGGCAATTCAATTTTATATATCAATCAAGTAAAAAAAAATGAAAAAAATAGTAAACATAGCTTTAATAGCAACCATCGTACTCACATCCTGTAAAAAGGATTCAACACCGGAATACGACCCCAATGTTATGGCCGACCTTTCTGTTGAGTTTGATAACATTGCCGGCAGCGCCGACCTTCAGTTAAACACCGGCACTTATACCAATGCCGCTTCCGAAAGTTTTAAAGTAACTAAACTCAGGTATTATGTAAGCAATTTTAAACTTACCAATGTTAACGGGTCTGTTTATACCGTACCGCAGGCAGGCAGTTATTTTTTAATTGACGAAAGCAACGCAGCTTCACATGAAGCTGAACTAAGCATTCCGGAAGGGGAATATAAAACACTGAGTTTTGTTGTAGGTGTTGACAGCCTGAGAAATACCATGGATGTAAGCCAGCGTACAGGCGTTCTGGACGTTAGCGGTGCTGCTTCTGATATGTACTGGAGCTGGAACAGCGGGTACATCTTTTTTAAAATGGATGGCACTTCTCCATCAATTCCTGCCATGGGCGGAGTTTTTCAATACCACGTTGGCGGCTTTGGTGGCTACAGCAGTCCGCAACCAAACAATTTAAAAACCGTTACGCTCGATCTTACTGCACGTGGCACACCAAAAGTGAAAGCAGGCAAAGCAACCAACATACATTTAATGGTTGATATTTTAAAAGCGCTAAGCGGCAGCACCACCATGAGTTTTGCTGCAACAAACATGATACATTCGGCAGCAGCCGGTACGCCGGTAGCCAACAATTATACCAGCATGTTTGCTCACGATCATACAGAAAATTAATTGTTATGAACCGTAAATACTGGTTATTCATCATCTTCTTTCTGGCGGGTTTATATGCCTGCCAGAAAGAAGGTATTGAAACAACAGACATTCCTTTTATTGGTTTTGTAAAGCCACCAAACTTTCCCGAACCGGCTTATCATTTTAATACCAACCCGGTAACAAAAGATGGTTTTGAACTGGGCAGAAAATTGTTTTATGAAACCATGCTTTCTGCCAACAATACCATCAGCTGCGGCAGTTGCCATATTCAAACATCGGCTTTTACACATCACGGTCACACCGTAAGCCATGGCATTTTCGACCGTATGGGAACCCGCAATTCGCCACCCATTATGAACCTTGCCTGGAACACCAGCTTTATGTGGGATGGCGGCATTGCCGATCTCGACCTGCAGTCTGTAGCGCCCATCACCAATCACCTGGAGATGGATGAAACCATGCCGAATGTTTTAAATAAGCTCCGCAACTCAACCGTTTACCCGGCGCTTTTTAAAAAGGCTTATGGCAGCGAGGAAATAAATACAACCAGTTTTTTAAGATCGCTGTCGCAGTTTATGGCCATGTGCGTAAGCAGTACAAGCCGCTACGACAGTATTATGCGTAATGAAGCCGGTAAAACATTTACTGCCGAAGAAACCGAAGGTCGTGACCTGGTAAAACAAAAATGCGGCAATTGCCATAAAGAGCCGTTGTTTACCGATTACAGCTTTAGAAACAATGGCCTCAGCATAAGCGTTGTAAACGATTTGGGCAGATACCTGGTAACACAAAATGATGCAGACCGCTACAAGTTTAAAGTGCCCGGCTTACGCAACCTTGCTTATACAGCGCCTTACATGCATGATGGAAGGTTGCTTACGCTGGATGCAGTGCTGGATCATTATACGTCGCAGGTACAAAACACGCCCAACCTCGATCCGCTGTTTCAGCAAAATGCCACATTGGGAATTCCATTAACAGCAACAGAAAAAGAAAGAATAAAAGCATTTTTAAACACGTTGAACGACCGGTCGTTTTTATTTGATAAACGTTTTTCGGAACAATAAAACCTACTATGAAAAAAATTGCAATAACAATTGCAGCGCTCTTTTTATTTGCAAACGCCCATGCCTGCGATATCTGCGGATGTGGTGTTGGCGGAGCTTACATAGGAATTTTACCCGATTTTCATAAACATATTTTCGGGTTAAGATACCGGTACAACTCGCTGCAAACACACCTGGGCGTTGGGGGTATGGCAACTTATCTTACAACAAAGGAAAGATACAACACCGTTGAATTATGGGGCGGCTGGACCATTGGTAAAAAGTTCAGAGTCATGGCTGCTGTGCCTTATGCTTTTAATGAACGGATGAACCTGGGAAGCGCTGACAGTAAAAATGGTTTGGGCGACATTTCCATTAACGGGTATTACCGTTTGTTGAACGATAAGCGGACTGTTTTTTCTAAAAAGCTGCTGGTGCAAACCCTGTGGATTGGCGGAGGCGTAAAATTGCCAACCGGAAAATATGTTGCTGCCGATAAGCAAAACACTTCGCAAAATACCAACCTGTTTCAACTGGGTACAGCCAGCTACGATTTTTCGCTGCACCTGATGTACGACCTCAGGATACAGGATGCGGGGCTGAATATATCCGGCAGTTATAAAATGAATACGGCCAACAAGTATCATTACAGCTATGGCAACAAATTAAGCACCACGGCACAGCTTTACTGCAAGCTGCGTGTAAAAAATAAGTTTACTGTAGCGCCCAATGCCGGCATCAGTTACGAAAATTCAAAGCAGGATATTGATAACAAAATAAGCGTTGATGTTTCGGGCGGAAACCTTTTGCTGGGAACATTGGGGGTTGAAACAACATTTAAAAAGATCTCATTTGGCGGAAACTGGCAAACTCCTTTATCACAAAACCTGGCAAATGGTTTTGTAAAAGCCAATAGCAGGATGATGCTGCATGTTTCTTTTATGTTGTAAGAATCTTTGGAGAATATTTGAAACAATAACAAAAAAATAGAAAAATGAAAAAGACAATTCCTTTTATACTGCTGCTTTTAACGGCCTGCAACCAGCCTGCCGAAAAAGCAAAACCTAAACCAGATATGCCAATGCCTGTTGCAACAGATACTGCTAAAGCAGCGCTCAAAAAACTGGCATTTGATGCCGAAACCGACCTGGTGTGTGGTATGCCTGTTAGGGCTGGCATAGAAGACACCCTGCATTATAAAGGCAAACTGTATGGCTTTTGTGCAAAAGAATGCAAGGAAGAATTTTTGAAAGACCCGGCACAATACATAACCAAAAAATAAAAAAATGAATACAATGAAAACAAAAGTCCTTTTAATTGCAGTTACACTATTAACCTGGGTACATGCCCTGCAGGCCCAAACAACTAAAAAACCTGTTTGGAAAGAAATGAAAACCTTCCATTCTTTTATGTCATCCACTTTTCACCCCGTGGAAGAAGGTGATTATGCACCATTGAGGGCAAAGGCCGACAGCCTGCTCATCGCAGCAAAACTTTGGCAGGCATCGGCCATCCCGGCAGATTTTAAACCAACCGAAACAAAAACTGCACTGGCAAAACTGGTGAGTAAATGTGAGGCTATTCAAAAGGCAGTGACTGCAAAGCAGCCCGATGCAAAATTGAAAACCCTCATTACAGAAGGCCACGATATATTTCATACCATCGTGGGTGAATGCAGAAAAGCTGATGATTAACGGCTTACTTTATTTTTTAATGCCGCTGAAAGTCAGCGGCATTTTTATTTCTCCACAAAAGCTTAATAATTTATTTGCAGATCCCTTTATTCTTCGCTTACATTTGCAACCGGATTTGGTTCCTGGCCTCAAAACCAGGATTAAAAGGGAATCCCGTTCAAGTCGGGAGCTATCCCCGTAGCTGTAAGCAATACCCCAAATCCGCCAACTGGCGGACTAAGGGCAACATTTCAAACTTCATAACCACTGTTTAATTACGGGAAGGTTTTTAGAAATGTGTTGTAAGCCAGAAGACCTGCCAGGTTCATCAACAATCATTCAAAGCTTTCGGGTGAAAGGCAGGAAATGTAATGGCTTAACGGCTTTTATATCTCTTCACGCCGTGGTTGGTGTCTCACCAAACACATTTTCCAGAAAGCAGTCACAAAAAAAATTTTTCAAGAAATGAAAAAGAAAATTTTTATTGCGGCTGCTGTTTTATTCAGCAGCCGGTTGTACGCACAAACACCTGTCCCGACCAATTCGGGAGACAGTACAAAAAATTTAGATGAAGTGGTAATGACGGCAACTAAATTTCCTATCAAACAATCTTTAACCGGCAAGGTTGTTACGGTAATTGATCAAAAGCAACTGCAACGCAACACCGGCAAATCATTAACAGAAGTATTGAATGCGCAGGCCGGCATCATCGTAAACGGCAGCAGCAATACTTTAGGTACAAACCAGGATGTGTATTTGCGTGGAGCAGCCGCAGGCAAAACCCTGATACTGCTGGATGGCGTTCCGGTTTATGATGCATCGGGTATCAGCGGCGCTTACGATCTTAACCTGATAAGCGTTGACCAGGTAGAGCGTGTGGAAATTTTAAAAGGCAGCCAATCTACTTTATATGGCAGCGATGCCATTGCAGGCGTTATCAATATAATTACCAAAAAGGGCGGAGCTAAAAAGTTAAATGCAAATGCAAATATTGCCGCAGGCAGCTACCATACATTGAAAGGCTCTGTTGGTGTAAATGGAACAATAAAAAACACAGCCTATAATGTGCAGTACTCCAAACTATCCAGCAAAGGCTTTTCAACAGCACAAGATCAAGCCGGCACAAATAATTTTGATAAAGATGGTATTGATGAAAATGTTTTTAGGGCCAACATCGGTCAAAAGATCGGCAGTAAATTTTCAATAAAAGCATACACACAGTTAAGCAATTATAAAACAGATGCCGATACAGGCCCGTTTACAGACGATGCTGATTACACCATTAAAAATAAAAACAGCCTGGTTGGTTTTGGTGCCGATTATACTTTAGGTAAAAGCGTGTTGCATTTTAATTACAACTACAATAAAGTAAATCGTATTTATTTAGATGATTCAGCCAGCAGGGGAGGTTTTGCTTATTATAGTAAAGGTGATTACACGGGCAAATCTCATTTTATAGAATTGTATGGTAATATCGGCGTAACAAAAAATATTGATGTGCTTGCTGGTGTTGATTACCGCAATCAATTATCTGATCAAAGTTATACATCGGTGAGTATGTTTGGCCCTTTTGATTCACCAACGTTGAGTGATGACAGTGTAAAGGTTAACCAGTTTGGAGCATACGCTGTAGTGGTTGTTAAAAACCTGGCTGGCTTTAATGTAGAACTGGGTGGCCGCTTTAATAATTTTAATAAGTATGGAGATGTATTTACTTTCTCTTTTAATCCATCTTATGTGATCAAAAAATCCATCAAGATATTTGGTAACATCAGCTCAGGTTTTAAAGCGCCGTCCTTGTACCAGGTTTATTCTGAATACAGGATACCTGCAGGTGAACTGAAGCCTGAAAAAGCTTTGAGTATTGAAGGTGGTATTCAATACGCTAATAAGCAGGTAAATATCAGGGCCGTTTATTTTAACAGGCAGATCAAAGACAATATCGTTTTCTTTAGCGCCGGCGCCCCCACTTATGCCAGTTATTATGTAAATGCGGATAAGCAAAAAGATAAAGGCTTTGAACTGGAGGCCAGCGTTGACTTTGGTAAAGTAACACTCAATGCAAACTATGTTAATCTTGATGGCAAGATTGAAACAAAGACAGGTACAAAAGATACTGCATTCTTTAACCTTTACCGCAGGCCACGCCAAACCATTAACCTGAATGTTGGAATAGAACTTTGCAAAAACTGGAACATGAATATTGGTGTTCAAAGCATCAGCAAAAGATATGAAGCAGTGTACAATGCAACGCCTGTTGAAATGCCTGCTTACTATGTATGGAACCTCTATTCATCATATACGGTTACCAAAAACATAAAAGTTTTTGCCGACTTTAAGAATATCACTGATGAAAAATATGCAGAGGTAAGAGGGTATAACAGCCGCCGCTTTAATTTTATGGCTGGTATCAATTTCAACCTTTAACTTACGCCTGCAAGCTATGCATATGGTCAGACGTGGAGTCAGACCATATGCATAGCTTATCGAAAATTTTACTTAGCATGTGCCTCCACGAAGAAAAACATTGTCCCCGCTGCAACATTGCATTTGAATGCAAAGCGGGCACAATTACCCAATGCCAGTGCAGCGCCATCAGGCTTTCGGCTGAAGAATCGGCATTCATACAGTCTAAGTACGATGATTGCCTTTGCATTAACTGCCTGCGTGACCTGCAGAAAAATTACAGCCATTTTAAAACAAAGTACATTTTAAAAAAATAAAGGCCATAGCTGGTTATCTTTGCACAAACAGCCAAACTACTATGAACTTCGGCAGCGTTTCTATCAATGAGATCATTACAGTGAGCTTTACTTTGTTTGCAGTAATAGATATGCTGGGCAATATTCCGGTGCTGGCATCGCTGCGGGCAAAAATGGGCGGAGAGATCAGGTCTTTCCAGGCTACTATTGCTTCGGGCGGGTTAATGATATTGTTCTTGTTTATCGGTCAGCAGTTTTTAAATATCCTCGGCCTTGATGTTCAATCTTTTGCTGTTGCCGGCAGTATCGTAATATTTGTTATCGGCCTTGAAATGGTTTTAGGTATTGAGTTTTTTAAACAGGATGGAAATGCCAAAAGCGGGACAGTGGTGCCCATCGCTTTTCCTTTGATCGCAGGTTCCGGAACGCTTACCACTATCATGAGTTTAAAGGCAAATTATTTTGATGTGAATATTTTGATCGGCATCCTCATTAATTGCATCGTGATATATTTGGTCTTGAAATCGTTAAAGTGGATAGAGAAAGTGCTGGGGCCGAACGGTATGATGGTTGTCAGAAAATTTTTTGGCGTAATATTGCTGGCCATTGCGGTAAAAATATTCGGCAGTAATTTTTCGCATCTCGGAAAGTAAAATGTTATCTGTTAATTGTTAATGGTTAGATGCTGGTTGAATTGAGTCCTCACGATTAACGATCAACCAATAACAATTAACTAAATCCCGGCTTCGTAGTACAATGGATAGTATAAGAGTTTCCGAAGCTCCAGATCCAGGTTCGATTCCTGGCGAAGCCACAAAATTTGATTAGTTGTTCTTCTTCCACGCAATGTAACTGTTATTACACAACGGTTACATCAATGATCGCATCTTTGCTTTAATAAAAACCAATGGAAGTTATCGGTTATTTTCTGGCAGCGCTTGTTGGTATTTCTCTCGGGCTAATTGGCAGCGGCGGCTCTATATTAATGGTGCCTATACTGGTTTATGTATTTGCATTTAACCCTGTGCTGGCAACATCTTATTCATTATTTATTGTGGGCTCCACTTCGCTGGTGGGTGCTGTTAATAATTTTCGCAAAGGTTTGGTGGGCACTAAAACAGCGTTGTTGTTTGGCTTAAGTTCTGTAACAACTGTTTTTATAACCCGTAAGTTCATCATGCCCAACATACCAGATGTGCTGTTCAGCATAGGAAACTTTCAGGTAAAGCACGACCTGGCCACCATGGTATTATTTGCTGTGCTGATGCTGATGGCCTCTGTAGCAATGATCAAAGGAAGCAGGGATAATAATATAAATATTCATATCTGTTCAACATCAGCAGATACAGCAAAGCTTTTGCTTTTTGGAGTTTTGGTTGGCCTGGTAACCGGTTTCCTGGGAGCCGGTGGCGGATTCCTCATCATTCCTGCGTTAGTGCTCATCTTAAAAATACCCATGAAGAAAGCCGTAGGCACTTCACTGCTGATCATCGCCCTAAATTCTCTTATTGGCTTTACCGGCGACCTTAGTCATATTGATATAGACTGGAAATTCCTGGCCATCATTTCCCTGATATCTGTTGCCGGTATATTTATTGGCGGAGCACTGTCAAAAAAGATAGAAGGCCATAAACTGAGAAAAGCATTTGGCTGGTTTGTACTGGTGATGGGGGTTTATATTATCATCAAAGAACTATTTTTTACTTAAAAACAAAAAGTGTGAATAAAAGTAATGAAGAAGAAAATATAAAGCTGGATGCTGAATACTGGAGCAACCGCTACGATGATGGTACAGCAAGCTGGGATCTGGGCCAAGTATCCCCGCCTGTAAAAAATTATATTGATCAGCTTACAGATAAAAATATAAGGATACTGATACCCGGCTGCGGCAATACTTATGAAGCTGACTATCTTTTAAAACTTGGGTTTACCAATGTTACAGTAATTGATATTGCCCCTGCTTTGGTAGCACAGTTAAATGAAAAATACCAGGGCAACCAAAATATCAAAATTATCCTCGGCGATTTTTTTGAACACAATGGAGAATATGATTTGATTCTTGAGCAAACATTTTTCTGCGCCCTCGACCCGGCTTTGCGGGAAAGCTATGTTGCCAAAATGCATGAGCTGCTTGCACCAGGCGGTAAACTGGCCGGCGTTTTATTCAACAGGGGTTTTGAAGAACAGGGCCCGCCCTTTGGGGGCGATGAAAACCAGTACAGAACATTGTTTGGCAAATATTTTACTTTTAAAACATTCAACCCCTGTTACAATTCTTTCCCCAAAAGAAAAGATACCGAACTGTTTATCATCCTGGTTAAACAACCAGTTTAAAAATGAACCGGCTTGCCGCCAGGCAGCCTTTTTTGTTTCTGCTTTTTTCATGACGAATGTCATGTGACTTTGTAACAATAGTAGCAGGAAAATATTTTTTCTTATCAGAATTTTGTAAAACTTTATTTACAATCATCTTAAAAGAAAGGAATTATGAAAGTTGAACAGATTTATACAGGCTGTATAGCACACGCAGCCTATTATGTTGAGAATAACGGAGAAGCAGCAATCTTTGATCCGCTGCGTGAAGTGCAGCCTTATATTGACCGTGCGGCAAAAGACAATGCCGTTATCAAATACGTTTTTCTCACACACTTCCACGCCGATTTTGTGAGCGGCCATTTAGACCTTGCCAAAAAAACAGGGGCAAAAATTGTGTATGGTCCTACAGCCAAACCGGCCTACGAAGCCATTATTGCCGAAGACAACCAGGTTTTTAAAGTGGGTGGGTATGGTGTTAAAATCATACACACTCCTGGTCATACCATGGAGAGCACCACTTTTATGTTAATTGACGAACAGGGTAAAGAGCATGGCATTATATCGGGCGATACATTGTTTATTGGTGATGTGGGAAGGCCCGACCTTGCGCAGCATGTAATTGCCGATCTAACCGAAGAAAAACTGGCGGGGCATCTTTATGATTCTCTCCGAAACAAAATAATGCCGCTGAGCGATGACCTGATCGTTTACCCCAATCACGGAGCCGGCAGCGCCTGTGGTAAAAACATGAGTAAGGAAACCACCGACACCCTGGGCCACCAGAAACAGGTGAATTATGCATTGAACCCTGCATTGAGTAAGGAAGAATTTATAAAAGCCATCTTAACCGGCTTAACACCACCGCCGGGTTATTTCCCAAAAAATGTGTTGATGAATATTCAGGGATACGAAAGCCTGGATACTGTTTTAGAAAGAGGGCATAAAGCATTAACAGCAACAGATTTTGAAATAATGGCCAATGAAACAAATGCACTGGTACTTGATACCAGGAATGCAACCGATTTTGCAGCGGGCTTTATTCCCAACAGTGTTAACATCGGGTTAGATGGAAATTTTGCACAATGGGTGGGCGAAATGATACCGGATATCAAACAGGAAATACTGTTGGTATGCAATCCCGGTTACGAAGACGAAGCCATGATACGGTTATCGAGGGTTGGTTATGATGGCACCATCGGATACCTGGACGGCGGCTTTGAGAGCTGGGTAAAAGCGGGTAAAGAAATGGATACTGTTAAAAGAATTACTGCAGCAGCCTTTGAGGAAAAGTATGCAAATGAAAAGCCATTGACAATTGATATCAGGAAGAAAAGCGAATTTGATTCGCAGCACCTTACCGGTGCTGTGAACATACCTTTAAATGAGATCAATAATCATCTGGCGGAATTCCCTAAAGACAAACCTTTTATCCTGCATTGTGCCGGCGGCTACCGCAGTATGATTGCAGCTTCTATGTTAAAACAAAGAGGCTGGGATAATTTCTCTGATGTGATTGGCGGGTTTACTGAGATAGCAAAAACCAATGTGCCTAAGTCGGAGTATGTTTGCCCTGCTACGATGTTGTAGATGTTTTTTGTTTACAATAAATGCGGCCCCGGAAGTTTCCGGGGCTTTTTGCTGACAACCGGCATGATGATCTATGATATCAATCAGCACAAACACAGTATTGAAAGTAACATTAGTCACCAAGCAGCTGCATAGCTGTTTCTACTTTTGTTGTACAGAAAACAAGTTATTAAAGCATTTATTTTAAACCTTAAAAACTATTTGTTATGAAAAAGAACATGGGAAATGCAGACCGCCTGGTGCGGATTTTACTGGCAGCGCTTTTTGCTGTATTGTACTTTACAAAAACCGTAGAAGGAACTTTTGGAATTGTATTACTGGTTTTGGGCGGGGTGTTTTTGCTCACAAGCCTTATAAGTTTTTGCCCGCTCTACCCTTTAATAGGCATCAATACATGCCCTGCAAAGAAAAAGTAAGCTTCAGCATATTTTGAACAATAAACTAAGTTTTATGGAAAACATACATCATTACGAAGTAAAAGTAAAATGGGATGCCGACAGAAAAGGCACCATGACTTCTCCTGTTCTGAACAGCAGTATAGAAGTGGCAACGCCACCTGAGTTTCCCAAAGGCATGGCCGGCATCTGGTCGCCGGAGCATTTGCTGGTGGCAGCCGTTAACAGTTGCCTGATGACGACCTTCCTGGCCATTGCAGAAAATTTCAAATTTGATTTTATACATTTTGAAAGCAATGCCAACGGCAAACTGGAAAGGGTGGATGGAAAGTATATGATAACCGAGGTGGAATTGAGCCCGGTATTAACCATTGCGCCGGATGCGGATAAAGAAAAAGCATTACGCATTTTAGAAAAATCAGAAGCTGCATGCCTGATATCCAATTCGGTGAAAGCGGCAATCGTGTTTAAGCCAATGCTTAAAATTGAGGAAGCGGTGCTTTTTAACTAAATACAACTGTTATGAAAAATATTGTTATACTGGGTGCAGGCACAGCAGGTACTATGATGGCCAATCACCTGCATCACCAGTTAAAACACCCCGAATGGCAAATAACCATCATTGATGAACGGGAAGAACATCACTACCAGCCTGGCTACCTCTTTCTTCCTTTTGATATTTACAGTCCGGAAGATATTGTTAAGACGATTGAAGAGTTTATTCCCAAAGATGTTAAACTCATCAAACAACAGATCAACAGGATCGTTCCCACAGAAAATAAAATACAATTAGCTGATGGATCTGAATTGCCTTATGATATCCTGATCATAGCCACCGGCGCCAAAATTGCTCCTGAAGAAACCGAAGGCATGAAGGGAAGCGAATGGCAAAAATCTGTTTTTGATTTTTACACTTTTGAAGGCTCGCTGGCATTGAGGAATAAACTGAGAGAATGGGATGGCGGTAAACTGGTTGTTCACATTACTGAAATGCCCATCAAATGCCCAGTAGCACCACTTGAATTTGCTTTCCTTGCTGATTCCTTTTTCAAACATAAGCATATGCGTGATAAAGTGGAGATAACTTACGTAACTCCTCTGAGCGGCGCTTTTACAAAACCAAAAGCTACTGAAGCCCTTGAACATTTGCTGCACGAAAAAGGAATTCACATAGAACCTGACTTTGCCATTGAGCGTGTGGATAATGAGAAAAAGGAAATTGTTGATTATGGCGGTAAGGTAATTCCTTTCGATCTGCTGGTAACTGTGCCAACCAACAAAGGCGATGAATTAATGGAAAGATCGGGAATGGGGGATGATCTGAATTATGTGCCTACCCACAAAGCAACATTGCAGTCCATCAACTACCAGAATGTTTTTGTGCTGGGCGATGCAAGCAATATACCAGCATCCAAAGCGGGCTCGGTTGCACATTTTGAAGCAGAGATATTAACTGAAAATATTCTCCGCTATGTGCATGGTGAACCGTTGAAAGAAGAATTTGACGGGCATGCCAACTGCTTTATTGAAACCGGAAACGGCAAAGCCTTATTGATAGATTTTAATTATACCCACGAACCGGTTGAAGGAAGTTTTCCCTTCGCAGGTATTGGTCCGCTGCGGCTTTTAAAAGAAAGCAGGATGAACCACATGGGCAAACTTGCTTTCAGGTGGATATACTGGAATGTTTTGCTGAAAGGAACCCATATCCCTTTTGTATCGGCAACTATGAGTGAAAAAGGAAAACACTATGCATAAAATTTTAAATTTTTAAAATAAGGAATCATGGAAAAGATAATAGCAGGTAAAAACATTACCGTTAATGAAGAAGGGTACTTAACAGATTTTAATCAATGGGATGAAAAAGTTGGTGAAGCCATTGCTGCAGAAGCGAATGTCCCGCTGAGCCCCAGGCATTGGGAAATATTGAAGTACCTCCAGGATGAACACAAGAACCAGGTGGCGCTCAGTATCAGGCGCATTGGTAAAAGCGGTGTTACTGATATAAAGGAATTCTACCAGCTATTTCCGGTAGCGCCTTTGAAAACCGCTACAAAAATTGCAGGCATTCCCAAACCAGCAAGCTGTATTTGATCAATTAAAAACTGTTAGTCATGAGTGAAAATAACGGAGCTATAAAAAAGATGATGATCATCTTATCAAAAGGCACACTTGAAAATGTGTATGCCGCATTTGTACTGGCCAACGGAGCCCGTATGGAAGGTATAGATGCTGAAATATTTTTTACTTTCTTCGGCCTGGAGGCTGTTCATAAAAAGAAACTGGAACACCTGCACGTGGCCACAGTTGGCAATCCTGCGATGCACGTGCCAACCATGCTGGGAGGCTTACCCGGTGTGGAAGCCCTGGCAAGCAGCATGATGAAAAAGGAAATGGAAAAAATAGATATGCCGGATGTGCATGAATTTCTGGATATTATGACAGCATCCGGGGTTAAACTCTGGGCATGTAAACTGGCCATGGATATGTTCCATTACAAAAAGGAAGACCTGTATGAAGGAGTAAATGATGTAATTACTGTAGGTGATTTTTATAAACAGAGCCAGGGAAATGGTGTACACATGTTGTTTGTGTAAGCAAACTTTCTTCAGGTAATAATCAAACACCGTTTTTGTATGTAACCTTTGTTACCCAAACGAAGCAGCGGTACATTTACATTTGCAATATAAAATAAGGATGATGAAGAAAATGATATTCACCAACTGGACATTTATGAGGTTCCTGCGCCTTGGTATGGGAATTGCAATTATAGTTCAGGCCTTTATGGTAAAAGATATGTTGTTTGGATTTTTGGGTTTACTGTTAACAGCAATGCCGGTTTTTAATATTGGTTGCTGCGGTACACAGGGCTGTTATATGCCTCCTGCAAAAGAAAAGAAATCTGAAGATGAAATTATTTATGAAGAAGTGGTTTAATAATAACAGGTTGTATGTTATTGGTGCAGTTGCAGGGGCAATCGCCGGGTATATTTACTGGCAACAAATTGGCTGCTCATCCGGTAGCTGTATGATTACTTCCCGGCCAGTAAACAGTACCCTTTATGGCGCTTTAATGGGAGCATTGCTCTTCGGAATGTTTAAAAAGCAGAACAGAAAAGAAGTTATAAAACAAGGAGAAAACAAAGATGACATTTAACGAGATCATAAACTCAGATAAACCGGTACTG
The DNA here is from genome assembly GCA_016786725.1 of Ferruginibacter sp. Lineage (GTDB taxonomy): Bacteria > Bacteroidota > Bacteroidia > Chitinophagales > Chitinophagaceae > Ferruginibacter. Next base: position 253,996 of record JAEUVU010000007.1, read on the forward strand.
GTTGATTTTTCTGCAGAATGGTGCGGCCCCTGCAAAATGATGGCGCCCATACTTAAGGATGTAAAAAAGGAATTGGGCGATGCTGTGACCATTATCAAAGTGGATGTTGACCAAAGCCCGCAGGCAGCACAGGCCTATCAGGTGCAGGGTGTACCCACGCTGATAATTTTTAAAAATAGAAAACCGCTGTGGCGGCAAAGCGGTGTAGTATCCAAAGCCGGACTGGTTGATGTTCTTAAAAAATTCACAATCTAAATAGCAAAGCAATGAGTTTATTTCAAAAATTATTTGGCGGAGGTACGCCTGCTGTTGATCTTAAAGCAATTATTGATGAAGGCGCTTTTTTGGTTGATGTTAGAACGCCGGGAGAATTTAATTCGGGCCACGTAAAAGGTTCGGTAAATATCCCGGTTGACAGCATTCCCAACCAGCTCAACAAGTTCAAAAACAAAAAGAATATTGTAGTGTTCTGCCGCAGCGGCATGCGCAGCGGCCAGGCAAAAAATATTTTGCAGCAAAACGGGTTCACCAATGTTATAAACGGAGGTACCTGGGATAAAGTGCAAAGTTACGTGTCGTAAAGAAGCTGTTTTCTTTTTCATAGCTGAACATCTTTAAGGAGGTGTTCAGTTTTTTTTTGCAAAATTTTTTCAGGAAAAATGAAATACCATAAGTTACAAATGTTACCGTACCCAAATTTTCCGGCTTTTAGTTTTGCGTCAAATAAAATTTGATGACAACTAAAAGTATACTTCTGCCCGGAATTTTTATCACGGCAGTTTTGTTTTTATCAACAGCAACTGCATCTGCGCAGCAAACCACAAAGCACCTGGGCCTGGATGAAGCCTTAGCCGCAACACTGAAAAATAATAAGGCTGTGGAACTGGCCATGCTGGATGAAAAGATAGCAGCAGCCAGTTACAAAGAAACCGAAGCCATCTTTTTTCCGCAGGTTGGCCTTTCTTACTCAGCCCTTGGTACCAACAACCCGTTGAATGCTTTTGGTTTCAAACTGCAGCAAAAATCAATTGCACAAAACGATTTTGATCCTGCAAAACTTAATGATCCATCAGCAACTTCTGATTTTACAACCAAACTGGAACTGCAGCAGCCAATCATCAATTTTGATATGCAATACAAAAGAAAAGCGGCTGCAAAGCAGGTTGATTTATACAATTACAAAACGCAGCGAACAAAAGAATACCTGGAGCTGGAAGTGAATAAAGCTTACCTGCAACTACAGCTTGCCTATGATGCTGCAGATGTGCTGGAAGATGCCAATAAAACAGCAGGGGCGGTTTACACATTTACCAATAACCATTACAAACAGGGTCTTATTCAAAAATCTGATTTGCTGAATGTGCAGTTACGTGTTACCACCATTGAAACAAATATCGCAAAGGCAAAAAGCAATATTCAAAACGCATCAGATTACCTAAGCCTGCTGATGGGGGTTGATTCTTCGTTAGTTTATACTGTTGACAAAGTACAACCGGAAACTAACGAGCCTGCTTATTCCGGTAAATTCAATATTCCTCAAAACCGTGCGGACTTTATAGCCATGCAAAGAGCTATTGAAGCTTCAGAGCTGATGATAACGGCAACAAAAAAAAGTTACTTACCCAGGCTGAATGCATTTGGCAGCTACCAGTTTAATGATGCCAGTCCGCTGGGATTTGGTGCCAGTGCCTGGATGGCCGGCATACAGCTTACCTGGGATATTTTTAAAGGAAACAAAACAAAGAACAGCATCAGCACACAAAAAATACAACGTGATAAACTAATAGAACAACTGGCCCAGCAAAAAGAACAAAGCCAGCTGGAACTTAACAAAGCATACCATGATCTGTCTGATGCACAGTTTGATGCCCGCCAGCAGAAGGCTGCTATTGAACAGGCCGCTGAAGCATTACAGATATTGCAAAACCGCTACCAGCAGGGCCTTGTAAACACAACAGATGTGCTGATGGCCGCCACCCAGGTATCGCAACAAAAATTTGCATTGGCACAGGCTGTATATGCTGCCAATGTTACCAAAGCCTGGATACAATTCTTAACCTCAACAAAAAATAAATAAACCGCTTACAATATGCATAAACCTAATTTTCTTCAACAAACATTTAAGATTACCGCCGGCATCGGGCTGTTGGTTTTATCAGCCTGCTCATCTGGCAATAAAAAAAATGATAAGGCGGCAAACGAAAACGCCATTGTTGTAACATTATCGGCACCGGCAGCCAATACAGGCCAGGGCTTAAATATAAGCGGACAGGTAGAAGCATCCCAAACAGCCAACATCAGTACACGGGTGATGGGTTATATAACGATGCTTAAAGTTAAAGTGGGAGACCGTGTAAGCAGGGGGCAGCTGCTTGCAACCATCAGCAACCAGGACCTGCTGGCAAAGCGTGGGCAAACAGATGCCATGATTGCCGAAGCCGAGGCACATGTAAAAAGTGCTAAAAAAGATTTTGACCGCTTTACCGTTTTGTATGGCCAGCAAAGTGCCACCGCAAAGGAAGTAGATAATGTTACCCTTCAATACAGCGCTGCAAAAGCAAGGCTTGACGGGGCAAGGCAAATGCGCAACGAAATAAATGCACAACTGGGTTATACCAGTTTAACAGCGCCTTTCTCAGGCATTGTTACACAAAAGCTGGCTGATGCCGGCAGCATGGCCAACCCCGGAATGCCCATACTTACGATTGAGCAAAGCGGCAGTTACCAGGTAAGTGCATCCGTGCCTGAAAATATGATCAGCAGTTTGAAGCAGGGTGCAAATGCAACCATAACCATTGGTGCCATTAATAAAACAATACAGGGAACTGTGTCGCAGATCAATGAATCTTCTCAATACACCGGTGGGCAATACATCGTAAAGATCAGCATACCGGATAAAGACAAACCCGGTTTATATGCCGGCATGTATGCGAATGTAAATATTCCGGTTGCTGCAGATGCAGTTGTAACAACTGCTGAAAATACAGCCGCAATGGTGCCGCTTCAAAGCGTGGAAAGACGTGACCAGCTTACAGGCATTTATACGGTAAGCAGTAATAAAACCGCTTTGCTTCGATGGGTGAGGCTGGGTAAGGTTTACGGCAACCAGGTAGAAGTGCTTACCGGGCTGGATAAAACCGAGCAGTTTATTGTAAGCGCCGAAGGTAAACTATACAATGGTGCGCCGGTTAAAATAAAGTAACCCCATATTTCTGATGATGAATTTATATGGCTGGTATAAAAAGCCACGAATGATTACAAACAAATTAATACAGGCAAATGAAGAACGGACTTTCCGGCAATATAGCTAAAGCATTTCTGCAGTCGAAATTAACGATACTGCTGATGATTGCTTTTTTACTGATAGGTGGATACAGCACTTATCTTATACCAAGAGAAGAAGAGCCACAGATAAAGGTGCCGATGGCCGATATTTTTATCGGCTATCCCGGCGCCGATCCAAAAGATGTTGAAACAAAAGTTGCGGCACCCATTGAAAAGATGATCTCGAATGTAAAAGGAGTAGAGTATGTGTATTCTACTTCTATGAAGGGGCAGGCAATGATCATTGTACAATTCTATGTAGGCGAGGATATTGAACGGTCACTGGTAAAGTTATACAGCGAAGTGATGAAGAATATGGATAAAATGCCGCAGGGTGTTACGCTTCCATTAATAAAAACCAGGGCCATTGATGATGTGCCGGTATTGGGTTTAACATTGTGGAGCGACAAATATGATGATTATCGCCTGAAGCAGATCGGACAGGTGCTTACCAACGAAATTAAAAAGATACAAAACGTTTCAGACATTAATATACTGGGTGGCCGGAGCCGTGAAGTAAAAGTATTACTGGATAAAAACAGGATGGCGCAAAACAATGTTGATTTTTTATCCATCGCAAAACAGGTGCAGGGAAGTAATATGCAGATGCAAAGCGGAAACCTGTTGCAAAAAGACACAGCTTTTTCTGTACAAACCGGTAACTTTTTAACCACGGCCGATGATGTGGCCAACCTCGTGGTTGGTATCAACCAGCAACAACCTGTTTATTTAAAGCAGGTGGCTACTGTTGAAGATGGGCCCGAAACGCCCAATCAATATGTTGTATTTGGATATGGCCAATCAGATACAGCCAAAGCAAATACTTACCGCTCAAGTTATCCGGCCGTTACCTTATCTGTGGCAAAAAAAAGAGGTGCAGATGCCATGAAGCTTTCCGAACTGATATTAGATAAAGTGGAACATCTTAAAAAAGAATTATTGCCCAATGAAGTGCAGCTTACTGTTTCCCGCAATTACGGAGAAACAGCATCAGATAAAGTATCCGAATTATTATTTCACCTGTTTATTGCCATTATAGTGGTTACCTTATTTGTAATGCTTGCCATGGGCTGGCGTGGAGGGCTGGTAGTTTTCCTGTCAGTTCCGGTAACTTTTGCATTAACGCTGTTCAGTTATTATTTTATGGACTACACACTGAACAGGATCACACTTTTTGCATTGGTATTTATAACCGGTATCGTGGTAGATGATTCCATCATCATTGCAGAAAACATGCACCGGCATTTTAAAATGAAGAAGCTGCCTCCGTTGCAGGCGGCTATTTATGCCATCAATGAAGTAGGTAATCCAACCATACTGGCAACTTTAACGGTTGTAGCTGCTGTATTGCCTATGGCATTTGTATCTGGTATGATGGGCCCATATATGAGCCCGATGCCTATCGGTGCATCTATTGCCATGATGCTGTCGCTGGTGGTGGCATTAACGCTTACGCCTTATCTGGGTTATATCTTTCTTCGTGAAAAAGAAAAAAGGGGAAGCGCTCATAAAGAAAGTAAAGCGCATGTGCTGGAAGAAAGCCGCATTTATAAAATATACAGAAAATCTATTCATCCTTTGCTGGAAAGCCGCTGGAAACGCTGGGCATTCATCATGAGTATTGTAGTGATACTGCTTGGATCAATGGTGCTGTTCTATACAAAATCAGTTGCCTTAAAAATGCTGCCTTTCGATAATAAAAATGAGTTCCAGGTGGTGATTGATATGCCCGAAGGAACAACACTTGAAAAAACGCAGGCTGTTGCAAAAGATATTGCCGATTATGTATCACGCCAGCCAATGGTTGAAAACTACCAGGCCTACATAGGTACATCGGCACCCATTAGTTTCAACGGGTTGGTAAGGCATTACGATTTAAGAAGGGGAGATAACGTGGCTGATATACAGGTGAACCTGGTTGATAAAAGTAAAAGAAGTATCCAAAGCCATGGCATTGCCAAACAAATGCGCCAGCCCATACAGGCCATTGCAAAAAAATACAACGCCAATGTAAAGATTGTGGAAGTGCCGCCGGGCCCGCCGGTATTATCAACCCTGGTGGCAGAAATTTATGGACCTGATTACAATGAACAGATAAAAATTGCAGAACAGGTAAAGCAACTCTTCAATAAAACGAACGGCGTTGTTGATACTGACTGGATGGTTGAAGCTGATCAGCCGGAGATTCACATCGAAGTAGATAAAGAGAAGGCAATGCGCCATGGAGTGGCTACCGCACAGATAACTGCCACCATCAATGCTGCTTTATCCGGGATGGCCGCTGGCAATATTTACCAGCCTGCTTCTTTCAGCCAGACTGTAATAAAGCTGCAGCTAAGTGATGCGGATAAGGCAGGCATTGATGATGTATTGAATTTGAATGTTGTTGGGATGCAGGGAAATGCTGTTCCTGTGAGAGACCTGGTAAAAGTGACGAACCAGGTGAAGCAAAAAAATATCTATCGTAAAAATCAGAAGGAAGTGGTGTATGTGCTGGCCGATATGTCGGGCGAACTGGAAAGCCCTTCCTATGCCATTGCTGATATATCAGACAATTTAAAAAAATTAAAAGTACCCAAAGGTTATGCTGTTAAAGAAGAGTACACACAGCAGCCGGAAATGGAAGACAATTTTACTTTGAAGTGGGATGGCGAATGGCAGATAACTTTTGAAGTGTTCAGAGACCTGGGTATTGCTTTTGGCGTGGTCATCCTGCTTATTTATATTTTGATAGTTGGATGGTTCCAGAACTTTACGGTGCCGCTGGTAATGCTTGCCGCTATTCCACTATCACTGGTAGGTATCATTTTAGGGCACTGGGTACTGGGCGCTTATTTTACAGCCACCTCCATGATCGGGTTTATTGCGCTGGCAGGGGTGATGGTGCGGAACTCGGTACTGCTCATTGATTTTATTAATATCCGCTTAAAAGACGGGGTGCCATTAAAGCAGGCTATTATTGAAGCCGGCGCTGTAAGAACAACACCAATTTTACTGACAGCCGGTGCAGTTGCATTGGGTGCGGTGATCATCCTTTTCGATCCCATTTTCCAGGGCCTGGCCATTTCGTTGATGGGGGGAACGATCACTTCCACCTTCCTCACTTTAATTGTAGTACCCCTGCTGTATTTTAAAATGATGAGAAAAAAATATCCCGTAAAAAAGTAAATTTTTATGCAATGAAATTATTGATCGTAACATTTCTTAAAGACTACCAGGAGGATGTACAAAAAATATTCAAACAGGCACAGATCACTGCTTTTAGTATTGCAGATGTTACCGGTTTTAAAGACGGGCAGGCTCCTGACCTGCTGGAGGACTGGTTTGCCAGCGGCGATGAAAAATTTGATTCGCAGGTAATCTTTAGTTTTACCGAAAACCAAAAAGCTGAACTCGCCCTTGAACTGGCGAACAATTATAATACACAAAACGAAACTAAGTTTCCCGTAAGGGCTTTTATTGTGCCCGTAGAAAAATCTAATCTTTAAAAAAAAGTATTATGAAAGAAAGAATTGTTCGTGCAGTGGCAGGTACAATGGTGCTGGCAAGCATAATCCTGGCTTACTTTGTGCATACAAACTGGTTGCTGCTAGGCGTATTTGTTGGGATTAATTTATTACAATCATCTTTTACCAGATTTTGCCCGCTTGAAAAGATCCTGCAAATTACGGGTATAAAAGATTAAGAACAGGTTTATCGCTACCCCGAAATGTAGTAATTTTAAAAATTGTTGCACCCGTTATAATTTTTAAAATTTAAGAAACAGCGAAAATGGATTTAGAAAAACTGGCACAGGTATTTGAACCCGCTTTGATTGAAGAGATACAGCAGTGTGGCACTTTGCAGCATTTTAAAGAAGGCGATCTCATCATGGATTATGGTAAATACATCCGCATGATGCCGGTGATCCTGAACGGTACCGTAAAAGTTTTTCGCAAGGATGATGATGGCAATGAGATACTGTTGTATTATTTGTCCAGCAACGAAAGCTGCTCCATGGCATATAGCTGTTGCATTGAAGCAAAAAAAAGCGAGGTAAAAGCTATTGCTGAAGATGATGTGGAACTGATCGGCATACCTCACGCCAAGCTGGATGAATGGCTTTGCAAATATCCCAGCTGGAAAAACTACATCATGCGGAGTTTCAACGAACGTTTTATTGAGTTGCTGAAATCAATTGAAAGTATAGCTTTTCATAAACTTGATGACAGGCTCATTGAGTACCTGAAAGAAAAACAACGTATCACCGGCTCAAGCGTTGTTAAAGCATCACATAGTTTGATAGCTGATGAACTGGCTACCTCAAGGGTGGTAATTTCAAGATTGCTGAAGCAACTGGAGAACAGCAAAAAAATAATCCTTTACCGCAATGAAATAAAGCTGCTTCCGGCTTTAGACCAATAGTTCTTTCAAACACCACTTACCTTTTAATGATCATTTTCTGCAACCGGTTTGATTCGTTTTGCACAAGCAATACATACGCCCCTGCGGTAATAGTGGGTTTCAGGTAAATTGAATAACTGCCTGCGTTTTTTATATCCAGCGTTCCGGCCTGCACAAGCTGCCCGGCAGTATTTGTAACCGTATAATTGTACAGCCCTTTCAATGCATTACCGGCGTAAAGTTCAATACTTGTATTCACCGGGTTGGTGATCACATAAAACTCCCTGCCGGTTGTATTTGCAGAAACAGTTACTATTTGCGAATAACTTACAGCAGTACCCAGGTCAACTATCTTTAAACGGTAAAACGCAGTTCCGCTCAAATACTTTTTGTCTTCATAGCTGTAAAACTCTGTACCGTTTCTGTTGTAAGGCTGATGGGTGTAAACGGTGTAGTAATTTATTCCGTCATCGCTGCGTTGCAGTTCGTACCTGATCATATGCTGTTCATTGCCAACTGTCCAGTTCAGTTTTGTGTAATCATTTATCCGCCCGGCGGTAAAGCTTATAATTTTTACCGGCAGTGTATAGGCTAAACTTCCAAAGGTAAAATTGCGGTTGAAAGCAGAAACACTTAAAGATGTTGCAGTGCCGGTAGTGAGCGCATTTCCTGCAGCGGAACCGCCGATGCTTCTCCAGAATGTGCCATCATAATTTGCAATTCTTACTTCAGATACCATGAGGTTTGGAAAAGGTATCTTGCTGTTGTCCCAGTTCATAACGATTTGTGCAGCAGCTGTGCCGCCTACACGGTTGATCGTCCAGTATTCAAAGGAATCAACATAAACCAGCGGGTTGTATAATGAGAGCCGGTTTGGTGTGGGCGCAGGGTTATGTTTTACATTAAACTCACCGGATGCAGTAAGGTTTGTTAAGGCAATGGGCCTTTCATAAGTTGCTGTGCCAACCGGGAATGTAAAATTAGTATTACCGTTCTTTTTTACCCAGCCGTTCACATGACGGGCATCACTGCTGCCTGTGTAAGATGAGCCAGCTTCATAAACCATATAATTGGGCGTTGATGAGGTGGTTATCATGCCTGCTGTAAATGTATGAATTCCGCTTACACTCAGGTTGTTGTTTAAAATAAATCCTGCACTGTTATTGGTAACAAGGTTAAAGGTGTTAAATGTTTGTGAGCCGCCTACAGTTTGTATCGTGGTGCCATCTAAAATTAATTTGCCTGTACCTGCAGACATGGATGCCTGGTCGTTAACAATATCTTTTTTTACCTGCAAAACACCGTTATTGGTAAATGCAGAGCCGGCTGCGTTGGTAAACGCACCTGGTATATAGAGCGAGTCGGTAGCCGAGCTGATATAGACAATGCCGGTATTCTTCACATCAAGCTGTGCAGATAAACTGTTGCTCAATAGCAAAAGTACAAGAGCGTATGACAGGCGCAATTTTTTCATGCTTATTGAGTTTTGGCTTATAATAACTTAGATAAGATATACCAGTTGGTTCCGTCACATTGTATCAATGCAGCTTCATACTGCAGGGTTAAAATCCTTGTTGATGCCCCATCGATTGTTTCTGACCCATTGGGATCAATTGTAACATTATTAAGTGTTCCCGAAACTTTTTTAATGGCATACACCCTTCCTGCTGCGCCGCTGGCGGCAGGTAAACTAATGGTAATTCCGCCAGATGTGTTATTGCAGATAATGGTGTAATCGCTTGCAGTAGCTGTATAATTGGCTGTTTTAGTTGTGATTGAATGTGCTGTTGAACCGGTGACTGATAAAGTAGAAGTTGGATTGGTATTACCAATACCTACCAGGCCCGATCCATTAATGCGCATTCTCTCATTTGCCGCTGCAGTTCCTCCTGTAAATACCATGATGTCTTTGGCAGCAGTTGCATTGCCGATTGCAAAATTGTTGCCGGTGCTGTACAGGTAAGCTGTATTACCGCCACCCAGTATACCTGTTGTGGTATTGGTTCCGCTGTTAATACCCATGTCAATAAAGTTGGTGGTTTCATTTCCGTTATCGGATGTAGCCACCACGTCAGAACTTGCAGAGTTTCCGGCTGCTGAATATGTATTCTGAATATTCAATTGAGCGTAGCTGTTTGTGTTTCCCTTTCCTACAATTACGTTCTGGTAATCAGTAATGGTTGTGGGTGTTCCGGCATTTACAATAAGTTGCTCCGGGTTGGTGGCATTAAAGGTTGTGGTGCCTATCGCCACATCACCATTGGTGTTGATACGCATTCTTTCTGTATTGTTGGTGATAAAAGGCAAGTCAAATGCATTGGTGGTTCCTATTGTTCTTGTTGCTGGTACGCTGTTTCCATTCAGCAGCCATGCATAACCCGAAGCATCTGCCCATGTTGGAGAAGCGCCGGCTCCCGCTGATATTAAGAACTGTCCGGCAGTTCCGGCAGAACTTCCGGGCATAAATGCACCGGTCAATTCTATATTTCCAACAACGTCCAGCTTTTGCGATGGGTTATTGGTACCTATACCCACATTACCGGTTCCATCAATTCGCATTCTTTCATTGGCAGCCTGCGATGTGCCGCCCGTCATAAACACAAGTGATTTGGCTGCGGTACCTGTGCCCACCAGTAAATTTTGCCCGATATTATACAGATAAGCATCATTGGCAGCACCCATTACTCCGCTTGTATTGCTGCCGCCATTAATACCCATGTCAATATAATTGGTTGTTTCGCTTCCATTGTTTGCAGTAGCTACTACATCTGATGAAGCATTGGTGCCTGCCGAATTATTCTGAATGTTCAATTGCAGGTAGCTATCTATAGAGCCCTTGCCTACAATGGCATTTACCGAAGTGGTTGTACCGGCATCTACCAATAGTTTTTCAGGATTGGTGGCATTAAATGTTTGTGTGCCTATACCAAATTTACCTGTGTTGGTGAGTGCAATACCATTATTCCAGGATATGTTTGTGCCCTGTGAATTATTGGTGCCATATTGCAGAACAAACTTCCCTGCTTCTTTACCCATTACAAAATTTCCGCCGCTGGTGGTGCCGCTTTTCCAGGTACCATCAAAATAGGCATCATAGGCATTGTAAACATAATCATGTGCCCAGTTCAAACTCTGTAATACCGGATAGTTATCGGAAGAAGTAGTGTATTGTACATGGGGTCCGCTTGTAGATGCATTGGTTCCGTTTACAGCAAATCTGGCACTGCCAACGGAGGCTTTGGGTATGGTATTGGTGCCAATACCCACATTGCCTGTTCCATCAATACGCATTCTTTCATTAGTTGATTGTGTGGTACCGCCGGTCATAAACACCAGCGACTTAGAAGCAGAACCTGTACCAACCAGTAAATTTTGCCCGATATTATATAGATAAGCATCATTGGCTGCACCCATTACACCACTGGTGTTGCTGCCTCCATTAATACCCATATCAACATAATTGGTTGTTTCGCTTCCGTTGTTAGCAGTTGCAACCACATCTGATGAAGCATTGGTACCTGATGAATTATTCTGAATGTTAAGTTGAAGATAACTGTCAATTGAGCCCTTGCCTACAATGGCATTTACCGAAGTTGTTGTGCCGGCATCAACCACTAATTTCTCCGGGTTGGTTGCATTAAAAGAAGAAGTGCCGATACCCAGGTTGCCTGTATTGCTCAGCCGCATCCTTTCAGTATTGTTTGTTATAAATGGCAGAGAATAGTTATTAATAGTGCCGATGGATTTTTGAGAGGCAACGGTATTCCCATTTTGGGTCCAGTTTACTCCCGAGCCTCCCGGAAGGCTCTGTGCAGATACATTCCAGGATGCGCCATTGCTTATAACAGTGATGGTTTCATAGGCCGATGTTAAAGTCCAGGATGCGGCCGCATCAATAGTTTGTGATGATGTAGTTGCAACGGTAAGTACCGGTGTGGGCCCTGTAGTACTGGCATTTTTTATCATATAAGTACGGCCTTCGCAACCAACCGCCGTAGGCAGCGTTAAAGTTGCAGCACTGGCGCCTGTAAATACCAGCAGGTTATCTGTTGATGTTGCAGTTGTGTTTGCTGTAAAAGCCCTGTAGCTGGTAGATATGGATCCTCTCACATCCAATGTTGAATTGGGGCTGGTGGTTCCGATACCTATTTGTGCATAAGAGAAAAATGTACACATACATACCAGTACTGTAAGGATTGACTTTTTCATAAGGTGGATTTCTGAATTTATTGGTTTCCGTTAATTGCTGTTTTACCATTCAATATTTATTCCTGCAATAAAATTGCGCTCTTTACTGAACGGGCTGAATACATAAACCGGCACGGTTATATTTTTTATGTTGAACCCTGCCAGTACACCAAATTCTGTAATGTTTTTTTCTTTGTAAACTTTCGTTAACTGGGTACTTACACCGGCGTAAAACCAGGCAACAGGTTCATAACCTGCCTCGGCCCAGGTATAAAAAAAATTATCTGCTGCACCATCTTTGCTTACCGTGTATTGTGTTTGTACCGAAACAAAGAATTTTTTATAATCTGCATCTGCATTTAGTGCAAGAGAAGCCCCGTTGTACTTGCCAAAAACCCATCCCAGCATCGGAGTTATTGAATAACTTAAAACGCTGTCCCTGCTGAAATTTTTGCCTATATATACCGAAGCAGTTTTGCGTTCTTCGTAATTATACCTGAACTCGGTATGTAAACCTTTTTTACCGGTACGGTGTATAATGGGCATCCATAGGTATGGCTCGCTGTTGCTTTTAAAATTGTAATTCTCAATACCGGTTTTGGTTTGAGCATTTACATTAAGCTGCATCAAAATGCTCCATATGATAATTAATAAGGTCTTCTTCATTTTCAACAATTTTAATTTTTGCAAGCTGTATTTTTTTATACAGCAGGATATCTTTCAGAAAAGGGTTCCAGTAAAATATCAGGCGCTCAATGGGTTTCCACAATACCACCCAGCTAAAAACATCAATGGCATTGCTGAACATGGAATGGATGCGGTGGTCCTGCCCGAATAATAGCGGTAAAATGCCCTGGCAAAACATTACCACCAGGAAGCTTACACACAACAGGATATAGTTTTTCTTTTTGAACTTATAAAACTCGTGCTGTTTTATTTTTTGCAGCACATAGTAATGCCTGCGGATGGTTTTAATAAGCGGATCTACCATAAAACGCATGGTTCCGTTTTCGCAGCAAAAAACCTTGAAATCAATTTCGGTGTATCTGCCGGCACTGGCAACAGTTGTGTCGAGATAGTCTTTAAATTCCTGGCTAAGCTGCCTCTTGTCTAACCGGGCGGGATCATGTGGGTTAAAATAATTGTTTATGCTATTAGCGTCGATCCTCAGGTATATACTGATTTTGCGGCTGGATGCTTTTCGCATGATTTTGGTTTTTAAAAGGATATAGATATGTATTGATAGAGCGACCTGATACCAAACGGAAGGGCACTCATAAAAGTGTTGGCAATGCCGTAGAATTATCTTTAGAAGTGCCGTAGAAAAAAAACTATAGTGGGATTTTGCTGTTCTTGAAAAAAACAGGTTCAGCACAGAACTTTAAGTAAAAACCTGTTAGTGCAGATGGGAGAAATAAACAGGCTTGAGTATAAAGGGCTTTTTCGTTTAATTATAAATCCTGTCAAAAGCAGCCTTGTATTTTTCCATAATAACTTTTCGCTTCAGTTTTAATGTTGGCGTAAGCTCGCCGCTGTCAATGGTCCATTCGTTGGGCAGCAGTTCAAATTTTTTGATCTGCTCCACATGGTTGAAAAACTTGTTGAATGAATCTATCAGTTCCCTGTACAGGTCTAAAACTTTTGGATTGTGTATGGCATCTTCAATGGTGGTAAAAGGTATTCCTTTGTGCAGCATCCATTCTTTTAAATTAATGATTGATGGAACGATCAATGCACCTACAAATTTCTGTTCGGCGCCCACCACCATCATCTGCTCTACAAAGGGAGATTCCTTCATTTTATTTTCAATAGGCTGAGGCGCCACATATTTACCGCCGCTGGTTTTAAACAATTCTTTTTTGCGGTCGGTTATCTTTAAATATCTGCCATCTTCAAAAACACCAATATCGCCTGTGTGCAGCCAGCCGTCAATAATTGTTTCAGCAGTAAGATCGGGCCTTTTATAATAACCCATCATTACACTGGGGCCTTTAACGCAGATCTCTCCATCGGCTTCCAGTTTTACTTCCTGCCCATCAATAACCAGGCCTACGGTGCCGAATTTGGTGCCTCCTTTTTTACGGCAGTTAACACTTATCACCGGGCTGTTTTCTGTTGGCCCGTATCCTTCGTAAATAGGTATGCCGGCTGCAGTAAATATCCTTATAAGCCTTATCTGGCAGGCTGCGCCACCGGTCACAATCAGTTCTATATTGCCACCCAATGCCTCACGCCATTTACTGAAAATTAATTTATTCGCCAATGCCAGTTGTAAATTATACCAAAGGCCTTTTGATTTTACATTGTCATATTCTGTCGCCAACCCTACTGCCCAGTAAAATAATTTCTTCTTGATGCCGGTAAGTTCGGCGCCCTTTGCCATTATTTTTTCATAGGTTTTTTCAAGCAGCCTTGGCACGGTTGAAAACAGTGTTGGCTTTACTTCTTTTAAATTTTCTGCAATGGTGTCAAGGCTCTCTGCATAGTAAATAGAGGCGCCGCTGCTTATATAAATGAATGATACCATTCTCTCAAAAATATGATTGAGGGGCAGAAAACTAAGCGCCCTGCCATTTATATCATCATTAAAAGGAAAACTGTTTTTTGCGTTGATAACATTGGTAACAATATTGCGGTGGCTGAGCATTACGCCTTTTGGTGTGCCGGTTGTGCCTGATGTATAAATAATGGTGGCACAATGTTCTGCTTTAATAGCAGCTTTTACAGTTTCAACCCTTGCAAGGTCTTCAGAGGAGATATCTGCTAAAAGATCCCGCCAGAATATGGCTCCGGCCAACTCATCAAAACTATATACATTCACTAAGCTGGGCACATTGGGCTTAATGATGTTTACCTTATCCAGAATTTCCTGCCCGCTTACAAATACATGTTTAATGGTTGCATCATTAAAAATAAACTCAAGCTCATTAACATTGGTGGTTGGATAAATGGGGCAGATGGCAGCGCCGATCTGCTGGCAGGCCAGATCAAGCATTAACCATTCAGGCCGGTTTTTTGAAATAAGGGCGATCTTATCCTGGTTCTCAATCTTCATGTCGTGCCCGCTTACACCCAGCTTCATCATACCGGCGCTGAGTTTGTTTACGGTGTCAATTACTTCAGCCGTGCTGAAACTTCTCCACTTTCCGTTTTCTTTCCCGTTGAACATATCGGGTTTGGGAAATTTCTGTAACTGGAAATTTAAGTAATCAAATATTCTTGAATGTTCATTCATATACAATCGTTGTTTACCTTATTTATTCTGGTTCTTTAGCTTTTCATATTCACGTTCGGTAAGTGTGTCTTTGTCTGTTTTATATGCCTTGATAAATTTAAAAACCAGACCAATGCCCAAACCCAGCATTACCCATAAAGGCCAAGGTGTGCCGTGAAAGCCTGTGTGGTGGCCATCGGTAAAATACCAGACAGCCCAGCATATAACGGAAATAACCACAAAGCCAACCAGGCTGTCCTGAAAATCGGCCCGGCGTTTGGCGAGCTGCCATAATTTTTCATCGCGTTGCTCTTCCATAAAAATATAGTTTATGCAACAAGTTAATAAAAAATAGTGATTTGCCGGTTGTATCGAACCAAACCAAGCCTTGGCTGCGTTTTTTAGTTTGTTTGCCTGCCTGTTTTTAGTTTTAATAATTGCCTGATTGAAACTAAATGGCTAAAGAGTACTGCCGGAACAATAAATACAGGCAGCCAGCTAAACGGGAAATTTAAAACGGCTATGTTTGGCTGGTCAAATGCAAATTTCTGTATGGGTGAGGGAATTGAAAAAACAGCGTTCGCTACAATATTTATTAAAAGGCCAAGACAAACAAAATTCCACATTAAAATAAACTGCCGGCTTAATTTTGCTTTTGTAAAACCAAAATAAGCAATTAAGGGCGCTGTAATTCCTGCAACAATATCAAAATTCCTTCCTTCAAAAGTCATTAGCTGAGGAATGGTTTTATGGAGAAAAAGCCAGTACAAAACTATTTCAACCGGAACTCTTACAATATGTAAACAGGTAAGAATTTTAAGTGGTAAACTGTCAATAAAACTTCTTCCGCTTTTGGTGATGAACAAAAGTATTATAGTAATAAGGGCGGGAAAAATGCCAAGCAGCATGATTTTTGGCGGAAAGGAATTTGGATCTGAATTGTAAATATTTTTCAGGCTGCAAATTGCCTGCACTATAAGCCACAACGTTAAGGCAATAAAAACAGGTATTGATTTTTTCCGGCTTTGTAAAGAAGCAGCGTTCCTGATTATTAAAACCAAAAGCAATAAAGTTGCAACCGTTGTAAGTATAAATGTAAGCGAAATGTATTGTGGAAGATTGCTCATCTTTCTGCTCCTGTATTTACAATGTTACCCGATTATGCTCCCAGACAAATTATTTATGATAGTATTGCCCGGCCGGCACTTTAAATATCCTGTCCTGCAAAAAGCGGTTTAATGCAGCATACTCTTTAGGATGATCTGTATTCCATTTCTGGTAGGCAGCCATATTTTGCTCGCTGGCAAAAACCCACTGGTTGTAGGCTTCAAAAATGCCTTCCTGTATGTACTGCTTGTGTATTTGAAATAATTTAAAAGGGAATTTTTTTGCAAATTCTGCATCCCATTCTAAAATAAAACGGGTTCTTATGATAGACAAGGTTTGCATATTAATACCGGCAGAAAGTAAAGCAGTTTGCTTATTCATTGTTTTTAAATAAGCCAGTGCAAAGGGGCTTTTGTCTTTGTTGTTCTTTTCAATATCAACTTCAGTAAACAACTTTTTGTAGCCTTCAAACAGTATGTTCTTTATTTCAGGGGCGTAAGCACTTTTAGGGTCAATGTTTATAAATATCTCACCGTAAATAAGGCTCCACACTTTATCCAGGGTAAAATAATAATACTTGCTGGCATTGTAATAATTGCCTGCAAAACCGGGATCGGTCTCAATGCCTTTCTCCCATTCTTTAATGGCGGTAAAATCATTTTTTGTCCAGAGTACTTTACCCAGCTCATTATACAGCGGGCCGCTCCTCGGTAATTTCCTGATGCCCCTCCTGTAGGTTTCTTCGGCGCCTTTGGCATCTTCCATTGCCCAGTAAGCATCTCCGGCTATTTGAAAAACCTGGTCATCCACATCATACCGGTCGAACAGTTTTTTTAAAACCTCAATGCATTTTTTATAGTCTTTGTAATAATAATAATTCAGCCCAAGGTCTTTGTTTACCTCCAGGTTATCGGGGCTTTTGGCAAGCGCCCGGTTCAGTATCAGTATTGCATTGGGATAATCTCCCTTATGCATAAATTCTCTTGCATTGTCATGCAGTTGTTTTACATCCTGGGCAAAACAGTGAATACATCCGGTTACAACAAACACAAAAAGAAGGGTTGATTTTTTCATGCCGTAAAAATAGGAATATTAAATTAAGCAGTGTTCTGGTATTAATCTGTATTTTTATCTGTAACCTTGTTATATGGACTGCTTTGAAACTTATTTCCAGGAACTTAAGCAAACTTCTCCTGAAAATATTACTGAGTTTTCCCATCGGGGAAAATTAGAAGTATTGCTTAATGCTCTTGCACCCAAAGAAATTAAGGTGCTTATGGAACCCAGGCGTGAAAAAGGCATTGGGGCTCCTGATTTTCAGATAAGCTCAAAAGGCTTGATTCTCGGCTATCTTGAAAACAAAGCAATTGATGGCGAACCGCTGGATAAAGTACTTAAAGGCGAACAACTTAAAAAATATCAGCAGCTTTCAGGCAATATTTTACTTACCAATTACATTGACTGGATTCTGGTAAGAGATGGTAAACCGGTTATGCGGGAACAATTATGTTACCGGTACGACATTGAAAATGCAAAATCCCGGCTTAACAAAGAAAAAGTAAAAGCAGTAGCTTTTTTAATTCAGAAATTTTTTGAAGCTAAACCAGAAGTCATCGGTAATGCAAAAAAACTTGCCGAAGCATTGGCTGTAAGGGCGAAACACCTGAAAGGGTATCTGCTGGAGGAACTGATCCGGCAGGAAAAATATCATCAGGAAGGAAGGTTGTATGAACTGTACAAAAGTTTCAGGGATCATGTTTTTCATGAACTTGAACTGGAACAGTTTGCTGATGCATTTACACAAAACCTTGTTTACGGGCTGTTTCTTGCCAGGTTAAATGCAGATACTAAAGAAAGAGAAATAAACCTCTACAATGCTATCCGGTATATACCTGCATCATTTGAACTGATTAAAGAACTGGTTGATTTTTTAAAGGAACTTGACAAAGAAGAATACCTGGCCGCCCGCTGGATAGTAGAGGAAGTTATCAGTATCATTAATAACCTTGACCTTGCTGCAATTAACCGCAGTTTGTTTTACCGCATCAGCAAAAGCAAAAACCTGTTTAATGAAACAGAGATAAGTTACAGAGATCCCTTCGTTTATTTTTATGAATACTTTCTTGGTGTATATGATAAAAACCTGCGTAAGAGTAAAGGCGTGTACTATACTCCGCCACCCATTGTGCATTTTATTGTAAATGCCGTACAGCATGTATTGAAAAACTCATTTGGGTTTAAAGAAGGGCTGGCTGATGAACGGGTAACGGTGCTGGATTTTGCCACCGGAACCGGCACTTTTTTACTGGAAATTTTTGAACAGATACTGGAAACCCTGCCAAAAAATGCCGGTAACCGGGATCAATTGATAAGAGACCGTTTGCAGAAAAGCATGTATGGTTTTGAATACCTGATTGCACCTTATACCGTTGCGCATTTAAAACTAAGCCAGTACCTGAAAGAAAACGGGTATGCCATGCAGCAGAATGAAAGGCTGCATATTTATTTAACCAACACGCTGGAACCGGCAGACCTGGTTACACAGCAGATTCCTTTTTTGCCCGCCTTGTCTCAGGAGGGCCGCAGCGCACAGGTAATAAAGAACAAGCACATATTGGTTATTACCGGCAACCCGCCTTACAGCGGCATCAGTAAAAACAAGGGCAAGTGGATAAGCAACCTGATTGAGGACTATAAAAAACTGGAAGGCGGCCAGTGGAAGGAGCGCAAACACTGGCTGGGCGATGATTATGTGAAATTTATACGCTTTGCCCAGCATAAAATGGAATATGAAACCGTTTGGGATGAAAAGGTGCAGGCATACAAAGAAATACCAAATGATAAAGACGGCATTGTGGCTATTATTACCAACCACAGCTTTTTAGATAACCCCACATTTAACGGAATGAGGCAAAGCCTTATGAAAACCTTTGACTAGTTGTATTTTTTAAACCTGCACGGAAATTTAAATTTTGACGAAAATGCTCCGGACGGAATAAACGATGAAAATGTTTTTGACCAAATACAACAAGGTATTTCCATCAATATTCTTGTTAAGAAAAGTGGAATAGACAAGAGGGTATTTTATGCAGACTGGTGGGGAGAAAGAGAAGATAAATATAAGCTTGCCTGGGAAAGCGACTTTAAAGAAGTATTATGGCAGGAGCTAAAACCTAATTTTCCTTTTTATTTCTTTGTACCAAAAAATGAGGCTAATCGAGAAACATATGATGAATTCTGGAAAGTAGATGAAATATTTTCTGAATTTACTACCGGGCTTGTTACAGCAAGAGATAGCCTTAATATTTCTTTTACATCCAATGAATCCTATAGCAAAGTCAAAGAATTTACGGAATTAAAAGAGGAAGAAGCAAGAGGAAAATTTAATTTAAAAAAAGATTCAAGAGATTGGACGTATAAAACTGCGTTAAAAGATGCTCAAAATAATTTGAACCCAAATAAAGTAGTCAGAATTTCATATCGTCCTTTTGATAATAGATATACCTTATACACAGGGAACTCTCGGGGATTATATAGCAGCCCTCAAAAAAATATCATGCAGAACCTACTTAATACTCCAAATATTGCTCTTATTACTGCAAAAAAGAATCGTAGTTCCCAAATGAATCATTTTTTTGTAAACAAATATATTACTGAAGCAAAATGCGGGGAGTCAACAACTCAATCATATACTTTCCCTTTGTTTCTGACGAGAGATAAACAAGCTACAGGAACAGCGACAATAAATTTCACTTCCAAGTTCTTGAAATTTTTAAATGAGAATTGTAAAGAAAACACGCCAGAACAAATATTCGGATATATTTATGCAATTTTATACAGCCCTACTTACCGAAAAAAATATTCAGAGTTTCTTAAAAGTGATTTCCCCAAAATTCCATTTACAAAAGATAAGGAGGTATTTCAGCAGTTAAGTAAGCTTGGGGCGCAACTGGTAATATTACATACAGCCGAAAACAAGCAGGATAGCTGGGAGGCTAATAGTCTGGATGATTTTGAAATTTTTACCACTAAACAAAGCGATAAGCAACAGATAGGTAGCTATATCGGCAGCGGCCCAAACCACACGGTTGATGAAGTGCGTTTTGAACTGCTGAAGGAACATGAAATGCCGGAAGAAATTTTACAAAAACTGATGCCGGAAGAAAAGCATTGGGGCAGAATTTATTTTAGCCAGAACAAATATTTTAATTATGTACCACAATCAGCCTGGCAAATGCAGATCGGTGGCTACTTTATACTTGAGAAATGGCTTAAATACAGGCAAAACAGAGAGCTTTCTGGAGAAGAAAGTAATTCTTATCCACAAATAATAAAATCGCTTTGCGCTACGCTGCAAATAATGAAACAAATAGATAGTTTTACAGAATCATGGATATAAACCTGCTTACTAAGGATCATATTGTTTTTATACCTCACCCGCAAACCCCCGATTATTATTGCATAGAAGCGTTGCCCGATAATGATGTGGAACATCATTTTTATAATTATATGCCCATGCACAACTGCGGCACCGTTTTTTTACCTGCCTTTGCCCTTTTAAATGATAAAAAAGTGCATGAACAGGATTTTATAGAATACCTGCAAACAGAAATTGCTACAGGCCATATTAAGATCAATGAAAACCCCGGAGCATATCTTTACCGGGATTTTTATGAGTTTAAAACTTTTGAAGGGCACGAACACTGGATTGAACAGTACCAGCAACATAAAGAAGCCCAGCGCCGTTCCTGGCTTTTACAGGATGCAGGGGATAATAAACTCAGGGCTGTGCAAAAAACGATTTTTGATTGATGCAAGGTGCCTGGCCACTAAGCAGACTCTACTAATAATAAGTTGCTCTTATTTTTTATGAATGGTTCAGTTTGAAAACTCTTTGTAGTGGCCTGACACCTATTCCGCATCTCCTATTAAATGTGTAAGCAACCCATCTCTCAGCTTTGGTTCAAACCAGGTACTTTTCGGCGGCATTACATTGCCGCTGTCGGCAATATCAAATAATTGCTGAATGGTAACGGGGTGCAGACTGAATGCCACAGCCATTTCACCGCTGTTTACCCTTCTTTCCAGTTCCTCTAAGCCACGTATGCCGCCAATAAAATCTATCCGCTTGTCTGTGCGCTGGTCTTTAATGCCAAGCACGGGGTCTAACAAATTATTTTGAAGAATTGAAACATCCAGCACCCCTATCGGGTCGTTGGTATAGCTGCCTTCATTGGCCGTTAAGCGGTACCACTGGCCATCTAAATACATACCAAACTCATGAAGTTTTGCAGGAGAAAATGCTTTATCTGCTTTTTCAACCGAAAATTTATTTTTAATGGCCGACAAAAATTCTTCTTTGCTCAGGCCGCCCATATCAGAAACCGCCCGGTTGTAATCCATGATGTACAGTTGATTGGATGGAAACAATGTAGTCAAAAATATATTAGCTCCTTCGGGGGCATCAGCGCCAAGTGCAGCCCTTACTTTGGCAGCAGAGGCTGCACGGTGGTGCCCGTCGGCAATATAAGTGCAGGGCACTTTTTCTTTAAAAAGAGAAGATATTTTTTCAATGGTATCATCATCATTTACGATCCATATTGTATGCTGAATATCATCATCTGCCTTAAAATTATATACCGGGCTTTTCTCTTTCCATTTGCTGATGAGGTCATCTATCTCCGCCACATTGCGGTAAGCTAAAAAAACATTGCCGGTTTGTGCGCCGGTTGTTTTAATGTGGTTGATCCTGTCCTGTTCTTTTTCCGGCCGGGTAAACTCATGTTTTTTTATAAGATCATTTTCATAATCATCAACAGAGCTTCCGCAAACAAGGCCGGTCTGGCTTTTGCCGTTCATCTGCAACTCATATATATAATAACAGGCCTTATTTTCCCTGAACAAAATATTACGGCTTATAAAAG
Organism: Ferruginibacter sp.; assembly: GCA_016786725.1. GTDB lineage: Bacteria > Bacteroidota > Bacteroidia > Chitinophagales > Chitinophagaceae > Ferruginibacter. Next base: position 276,136 of record JAEUVU010000007.1, read on the forward strand.
CATCCAGGTTTTCCTTTGCTTTATCATAAACTTCCTGCGAATGGATGTCGGTGCTTTCGGGCAGATCAATTTCGCTTTTGGTGATGTGCAGGAAACTTATATTGTTTCCCTGCGCTTCTGTTTTTGCTTCTTTGCTGTTCAACACGTCGTAAGGCCTTGATGCAACCTGCTTTGCCATATCTGCTTCGGGCCTCAGCGCTTTAAAGGGTGATATAGTTACCATAGAAAATATTTATAGGGCTGTAAAAATAACCCCTTTCACATTAACGGGGTAAAGAAGATTTACCTGTTCAGTTCCTTGTCAAAAAATGCGTTCCAGGTATCCTGTGATTGCTGGTTGATACTGTGATTGGTTTCTTTATCATATTGACGGCCTAATGATTGGTATTTATTAAGCAGCGAAGAAAAAATGCTGTTGATCTTTTGCTGGAAATCAGCTTTAAAAAAAACGGTATTGTTTAAGGTGTTGATGATCTCATGCTGGCATATCAATCCTATATCAAAATGCCCCTGTTCATGCTTTAATAACCTCTCTGATTTTTTCTGTGGTTTTATCCAGCATTGATCACCCTCTAACGAAAGTGTTACTGTAAACTCCCCGATCTTCATCGTATCTCCCTTTTGCCTGATATTCTTTAAACCGTAGTCTATGTTCCAAAAGGTAAGGGCATCGTGAGATGAATTCATGTCAGGTTCGCCTTTAAAATCGTTCCAGGTCAATAGCCTGTTTCCCTTCCTGCCATTAATAATAATATCCTGTGCATTCAACAGGTTAGCGGCAGAGATTAAAAGGATAATGCAAAAATATTTTTTCATTTTAAGCTACAGACTTTTCAAATTCTTTGATCAGTTTTACCAGCACTTCCACACTGCTTATAGGTAATGCATTATAAAGCGATGCCCTGAAACCCCCAACCAGCCTGTGCCCTTTAATACCAACAATGCCACGCTCTTTGGTGAATTTTAAGAAAGGCTCTTCAAGCGAAGCATCGTTCATCACAAAACAAACGTTCATTTTACTCCTGTCTTCTTTGTTTACAGTGCCTGTAAAAAGCGGGCTTTCATCAATGGCTTTATACAGCAATGCAGCTTTTTCATTGTTCAGTTTTTCAATGGCTGCAACACCGCCTTGTGCTTTTAACCATCTTAAGGTAAGCATACAAACATACACAGCAAAAACAGGCGGTGTGTTCAGCATAGATCCTTCCTTTATATGGTTGCGGTAATCCATAATAGTTGGGATTGCACGTTTTACTTTTCCTAAAACATTTTTATTTACAACTACCAGGTTTACACCAGCAGGGCCCATATTTTTTTGTGCACCTGCATAAATAAGGTCGAAGCTGTTAAAATCCAGCACCCGGCTAAAAATATCGCTGCTCATATCAGCCACCATGCTGTTGCTTGTTTTTGGAATTTTTTGCCATTGGCTTCCGTAAATGGTATTGTTGGTTGTGAGGTGCAGGTATTTTGCATCATTTGGTACGGCAAAATCCTTTGGTATATAAGTGTAGTTGCTGTCTTTGCTGCTGCATACAACTTCTGCCTTGCCAAATAATTTTGCTTCTTTAATGGCTTTGGTACTCCACACACCGGTGTCAGTAAAAGCGGCGGTTTCTTTATCATCTAATAAATTCATGGGCACCTGCATGAACTGGGTTGATGCGCCGCCATGTAAAAACAACACTTCATGATCATCATCCAGCTGCATCAGCTCTTTCACCAAAGCCCTTGCTTCATCCATTACTTGCTGGAAGATAGAAGTGCGGTGGCCGATCTCTAAAATTGATAAACCTGTATTATTAAAATTGAGGATTGCTTTGGAAGCTTCTTCAAAAACTGATTTGGGTAGGATGGAAGGGCCGGCGTTAAAATTATGAATAGCTGACATGATGAGTAACTGAATTTTGGGAGGCAAATGTACCGAATCAATTTGAACCACATAGGATTTGAGGAAACATAGGATTCACATAGTTAACCTATGTGTTTTTCTATGTTCACTATCTGCCTATGTGGTTCAAAATTTTCTAAAGTAAAATTACTGCTCTTCACGGCCTATCATTTTTCCGGAGCTGCTCCATTGTTTATTAAGTTCTTCAAATTCTTTCAGATCAGCTTCGGAGAATTTTTGTGCAACCAATCCTTTCAGATCAGGCTGGCCTGCATTTATCCACGCAGTGTACCAGAAGGATGCAATGGCGTAAATGGATTGCCGCATCCGCCGCTCTATCATACCATCCAGCATTTTATTGTAGGCAATGGTAAATGCGGATGAATACTGGCGTATGGTTTTTCCGTTCCTGCTCTCAAAAGCATATTTTTTATCGTCAGCAAATTTTTTACTGAGTTCCCTTTCATAATTCAAAACAGTATCAGCCGCTGCAGCGCTTTCCAGCACACGTTTCCATATAAAATCTCCGGGGTTTTGTATGTACGCTGCCTGCCCGATAAAAAAATCAAATTCTTTTTCGGCTAACAGTTCAGGCACACGGCTTTCCCAAAAACCATGAATGCCTTTTTGATTGGTAAGCTGCCCGTTGTGGTTGCTGCTGGCATGCAAGGGTACATGTGCATCAGAAATATAATGGCCAATTTCTGCACTGCATTTCATGATCTTGCTGTAATTTTTTTCCTTGAAAGCATCTGTTAACCGGTACAGCATGGTCTGCACATGCCAGGGTACAATGCCGTGCTGCTTTAAAGAATCTTCGCCGAATTTTGCAACAGCATCGGCCCATTTTCTCGGCAGATCGTTATACGGATAGGCTCCGTAATGATCAATATCTATATAATGCCTTGGCCCTTCTTCAGGCAGTGCATATCTTCTTTTATCCGGATCAATAGAATGCTCACTTAAAAACACAATGTTTGGTTTATACAAAACCATCATCTCCGGAGGCAGTAAAAAAACAGCGTAGTAATTTATTTTTTGATGTGCATAAAATCCCCAGCAGTAAACAGGATTACATAATAAGAGTAAAACAGGCAGCAGTAATAAGAACCGGATAGCTTTTTGCATGGTAACCGATTTGGTTACCTAATTTACAAATTATTTTTTTGTTTCATCCTCGTCAATATCTGTTACGCCGCCACTCACAGCAAACTTCATGGTTTGTGCAGCGCTGATATTATCAATCAGCTTTACACGGTTTTTGGGTATAACATATACATTGCCGGCAATGGAATAAGCCATAGGCACATACACGGTCACAAAATCCTTCAGCCCAAAATCTTCCATATCGTCACGGGTAATAAAGCCAAAGCGCCACACATCATTGTCATCAACATTGGCAAGCACATGCCTGGTGAACTTTTTATTCTCCCCGGCAAATGCCTCGAAAAAGTCACGGGTAGTGCCATAGATATGTTTAATGCCGGGGGTTTTCTCCAGCAGCTTATCAAAAAAACTCACAAAGCGGCTGTTGATGAAAAAGGAGCTGACATAACCGATTAAAATTACAAAGGCAATGATGATCACAAAGCCGATACCGTAGTTTCTTACATGCATTACACCTTTATCATCAGTATAAGAAAAAATGGGTATCGAACTGTCTATGGAAGAAACTGCCCAATACAGTACATAAGCGGTTATCATGATGGGGCCCAGTACCAATAATCCCTGCAGGAAGTACTGGAGCATTTTTTTGTAGTTGAAACTCTTTTTCATAACAGTTTATTTAGCTGATCAAAGATACTTGTTTAGAAAAGGATTGCTGTATGCGCCTTTAGTCACTCAAATACACCGTTCATTAAAAAATTGTTACGGATGGCTAAAAAAAGCAACGGAAACTTTGGTTACGTTAAAAGTTTCCTTAGTTTTGTGCCCCATTATGACAGAAACAGATACAAAATCACGCATTCAGAAAGCAGCACACGACCTGGTGATGCAATACGGCATCAGGAGTGTGAGTATGGATGATATTGCGGCCAACCTGGGCATGAGCAAAAAAACCATTTACCAGTACTTTAAAGATAAGGATGAACTGGTGGAAGCCGTGGTGGAAGAGGTTATAGAAACCAACCAATGCGCCTGCAAGGCCGATATTGACCGGTCGGAGAATGCGGTGCATGAAATTTTCCTGGTGATGGAAATGATGGCTGAAATGTTCAAGACCATGAACCCGTTCATACTTCATGATATGCAGAAATACCATCCGGCTGCCTTCAGCAAATTCAAAAAACATAAGAACGAATTCCTGTATAATGTGTGTACACAAAACATGCTGCGTGGGGTAAAAGAAGAACTGTACAGGCCCGAGCTGGCAGTGGATATTTTGTGCAGGTACAGGGTTGAAACCATGTTTATTCCTTTCAATCCCGAATTTCAGCAAAGCCTGAAACACAGCCTGGGCAAAATTGAAGAAGAGATATTAATGCATTTTCTTTTCGGGCTGGTATCACCAAAAGGATATAAGCTGATAACTAAATACAGGGAACAAATAGCAAAACAGACAATTAAAAACTAAAGCAATAAAACAGTTGTGATGAAAACATTCAGGAAGTATGGTTTATTGATAATATGCCTGGCGGGATTAAATATAGCAAATGCACAAACGGTAAATTCTTTTAGTGTGCAACAGGCGGCAGATTATGCCAAAAAGAATGCTGTGCAGGTAAAAAATGCGCTGCTCGATATTTTGATACAGAAACAAACCAACAGGGATATAACTTCAATTGCGCTGCCGCAGGTTAGTGGTTCCGCTGGTATAAATAATTACCTGGTAATACCTACAACACTTTTGCCCGGGCAGGTTGTTGGCCAGCCAGCCGGCACATATGTGCCTGTAAAATTTGGCACCAAATGGAATGCAAGCGCAGGCGTATCGCTCAGCCAGATCGTGTTTGACGGGCAGGTTTTTATTGCATTGAAAGCACGCAACGGTACCATTACTTACCAGGAGCAGATCGCAAAACTTACAGAGGAGAATATAGTTGCCAATGTGCACAAAATTTACTACCAGCTGGTTACCGGTAAAATTCAGATAGAGTTGCTGGATGCCAATATTGTAAGGCTTGAAAAACTGAAACGTGATGTACAGATCATGTACGATAATGGCTTTACCGAAAAAGTGGATATTGATAAACTGGCGGTACAGCTTGCCAACCTGCAAACAGAGAAGTTGAAGTATAATAACCTGATCGCAAATGGTTACTACGGTTTAAAAACACTGATGGGTATGCCTATAAAAGACAGCCTGGTGCTTACCGATACGCTTGATGATAATAAAATAAGAGAAGGCGTGCTGGAAGCCAGCCAGTATAAATATACGGACCGGAAAGATTTTCAGATACTGGAAACAGCCAATAAACTAAATGCCCTCAATGTAAGAAGATACAAACTGAGCGCTATACCATCTTTTGCACTGGTAGGCAACTATGCTTTACAGGCACAGCGCAGCAAATTTGACTTTTTTGGTAAGGGGGACTGGTTCAGCACTTCTTTTATCGGTTTGCAGATGCAGGTGCCTATTTTTAACGGTTTTGCATTAAAGGCCCGTACACAAAAAGCAAGGCTGGAACTGCAGAAAACAAAAAACCAGACAGAGACGTTGAAAATAAATATTGATTCTGAAGTTGAGGGTGCCAAAAACAATTTTACAACTGCCGTTGCTTCCATGGATTTTCAAAAAAAGAATATGGCGCTTGCAGAAAAAGTGTACGGCCAAACAAAAAAGAAGTATGAAATAGGTACCGGTTCTGCAACAGAAATTAATACCGCACAGCTTGATCTTAAAACAGCACAAACCAATTACATCACGGCTTTATCAGAAGCAATCATTGCCAAAATAGATTTTTTAAAAGCCACCGGAAAATTATAAATAAAACAGACTAACTATAAAAAGATGAAAAAGATAACACAAATTTCCATAGCCCTTTTCGCAACGGTTTTATTTGCCTCTTGCGGGGGAAGTAAAAAAGAGGATGCAGCCGGCATCAACGATAAAAAAGCCGAGCTTGAAAAACTGAAATCTGAAAAAGCAAAGAATGAAGCAGCTATAGCAAAGCTTCAGGGCGAACTTGAAAAGATAGATACTGCTACCGCCAATGCAGCCAAGGTTAAACTGGTTGCTGTTGCGCCGGTAACCACACAGGATTTTAAACATTATATTGACCTGATGGGGAAGGTAGATGCTGATAATATTTCTTACATATCGCCACGTATGGGCCCGGCACAGGTAAAGGCAGTTTATGTAACGCAGGGGCAATTTGTAAAAAAGGGCCAGTTGTTGCTAAAGCTTGATGATGCCATTATGCGGCAGAGTGTAACAGCAGCAACCCAGCAGCTTGAAGGAATAAAAACGCAACTGGGTTATGCCAGAAATATTTACCAGCGCCAGCAAAACCTCTGGAAAGAAGGGATTGGAACAGAAGTACAGCTCATCACTGCCAAAACAAATGTTACCAGCCTCGAAAATCAACTGGCGGCAGCTGGCGAAAATGTAAAAACATTACAGGAGCAGTTAAAAACTGCAAATGTGTACAGCGATGTAACCGGCATTGCAGATGTGGTTGCTATAAGGGTTGGAGAAACTTTTTCGGGCATGGGTAATGCCGGTCCGCAGATAAAAATTGTAAATACTTCCTCATTGAAAGTAGTTACCAATGTACCTGAAAATTATCTTACCAGGATGCGAAAAGGATCGCAGGTGCAGATAACGATACCGGATGCAAATAAGACTGTTAATTCAACCATTTCGCTGATCAGCCAGTCAATTGACCCTAACCAGCGTGGCTTTATTGCCGAAGCAAAAATTCCTTACGACCCCATTTTAAAACCAAGCCAGAGCGCCGTGGTTAAAATACTAGACTATGCTGCTGCCAATGCCGTTGTAATACCGGTTAATGTAATACAGAGTGATGAAACCGGTAAATATGTTTTTGTGCTCATTAAGAGCAGCAATGGCAAAATGGTTGCACACCGGGTGGTGGTAACCCTGGGTGAAGTTTATGGAGAAAGTGTTGAAATAAAAGCCGGCCTTAAACCAGGCGACCAGCTGGTTACAGAAGGTTTTCAGAATTTGTACGAAGGGCAGTCAATCACCACAACCATGTGATCAAAAAAAATAAACAGAACTAACTCATTTTCTTTTTAGAGAAAGCAACTAAATAATTTTTATGAATTTCACAGAAGGGATAAAAGAAAAATTCAAACAGTTCAGGCCTACCAGCTGGGCTGTAGATAACCGTACTGCCATATACATCATTGCAGTTTTGATTTCGGCCTATGGGCTTATCAAATTCAACACCATGCCCAAGGAGCAGTTTCCCGATATTGTGGTGCCTACCATTTCTATCACTACCATTTATGCCGGTAATTCGCCTAAGGATATTGAGAACCTGGTAACAAGGCCTATCGAAAAGCAATTAAAAGGCATCAGCGGAGCCAGGGTTAAAAAAATTACCAGTACATCGCAGGCAGATTACAGTTTGATCATAACCGAATTTGATACAGATGTAAAAACCGAAGTGGCTAAACAAAAAGTAAAAGATGCGATTGATAAGGCCAAAACCGATCTGCCAACCGACCTTACCGATGAACCGAGTGTGGCTGAATTTGCTTTCAGTGAAATGCCAATAATGTTTGTAAATGTGAGCGGCGATTATGATGGCATAAAACTGAAACAATATGCCGATAAACTGCAGGATAAATTTGAAGCGCTTGCAGAAATTACCCGTGCCGAAATTGTAGGGGCGCCTGAAAGAGAGATACAGGTAAATGTTGATCCTTACAAAATGAGCCAGGCCCGTATCAGCTTTATGGATATTGAAAATGCCATAAGCCGGGAGAACAGGGATATTACCGGCGGTACCATTGAAGTGGGCGACATGCGCAGGACCATCAAAGTAAAAGGGCAATTTGTAAGTGCATTAAACCTCAACAATATTGTGGTACGCAGCAGTGCACAGGGTGCCACCGTTTATTTACGTGATATAGCCGAACTGAAAGATACCATTAAAGAAAAAGACAGTTATGCCCGTTTGGATGGAAAGAACGTGGTAACGCTCAACATTGTAAAACGTGCAGGCGAAAACCTCATCAATGCTGCTGATAAAATTAAGGGCATTGTTGAAGAGATGAAAGTAAAGGAAGAGCTGCCCAATGATCTGAATGTAGTAATAACCGGCGATCTCAGTAAAGCCACCAAAACATCTTTTAATGAACTGGTAAATACCATTATCATCGGTTTTGTGCTGGTACTCATCATCCTCATGTTCTTTATGGGTGTTACCAATGCATTCTTTGTTGCCCTGAGTGTGCCGTTGAGTGTGTTTGTAGCCTTTATGTTTTTACCGCTGGCAGATAGTATAATCGGCACCACCGTTACGCTGAATTTTATTGTACTCTTTGCATTGCTGCTGGGGCTGGGTATTATTGTGGATGATGCCATTGTGGTAATTGAAAATACGCACCGTATTTATGCCAACGGCAAAGTGCCCATAGTCCGAAGTGCCAAAGAAGCTGCCGGCGAAGTTTTCATCCCGGTGCTGGCTGGTACTGCAACTACGTTGGCGCCTTTCTTTCCACTGTTGTTATGGAAAGGTTTAATCGGTAAGTTCATGATCTACCTGCCGGCTGTACTTATACTTACACTGGCGGCTTCATTGATCGTGGCATTTATCTTCAACCCGGTTTTTGCGGTAAGCTTTATGAAGCCCGAGGGTAAAGAATACCAAAAACCGAAAAAGGCAATATGGACCAATAAATGGTTTATCATTTTTGCCATAGCAGGGGTGTTGCTGCACCTGCCGGGCTATCATGGCACTGCCAATTTTATGCTGATGATGGCCCTGTTGATGGTGTTTAATGCGTATGTTTTAAATGATGCCATACATGGTTTTCAGCAAAGGGTTTTACCGGGGCTGATGAACCGCTACGAAAAATTATTAAAGTGGATACTGGTTGGCTGGAGGCCTGTGTGGGCTTTTGCATCTTTATTTGGTTTGTTCATCGTGTCAGTTATATTGCTGATGTTAAGAGGCAATAAGTCAACCTTCTTCCCCAGCGGCGATCCCAATTTTGTGTATGTATATGTAAAGCTGCCGGTTGGTACCGATGTAAAATACACCGACAGTGTTACGCATGTGCTGGAAGGCCGTGTGCAAAAAATACTGGCAAATGAATTGCCCGGAAAACCAAACGCCATTGTAGAAAGTATTATCACCAATGTGGCGGTAAGCGCCAACAACCCACGTGATAACAACCGGAGTGTGCAGCCAAACCTGGGCCGCATCCAGGTGTCGTTTGTTGAGTACGAAAAAAGGCATGGCAAAAAAACATTGCCTTTTAAAGAAGAGATACGCAGGCAGATGACCGGCATACCTGGCGCCAGTATTGAAGTGGCGCAGGAAGATGGTGGCCCTCCAACAGACCCGCCGGTTAATATTGAGATACAGGGAGATAATTTTGAGAGCATTGCAAAAGTGGCAAGAGACCTTTCAAACTACATGGATACAAACCAGATCAATGGTATTGAAAACCTGCAGATGGATGTGGACTTGAACAGTCCGGAAATGACCATCAATGTTGACAGGGAAAAAGCGATGATGGAAGGTTTGAGTACGGGACAGATAGGCATGGAAATACGTACTGCTTTATTTGGTAAAGAAGTAAGTAAACTGAAAGATGGCGAAGATGAATACAAGATTCAGGTGCGTACAATTGATATGGTACGCCATAATATAGACGACCTGATGAACATGCGCATTACATTTATGGATATGAATACCATGCGTATAAAAAGTATTCCCATCAGCGCTGTGGCCACAAAAGAGCTAACCACTGCAACCGGTGCCATCAAACGTAAGAATGTAAAACGTACGATACAGCTGCAGAGTAATGTGCTTGATCCAACAATGGTGGGCCCTATTAATGCTGAACTGCAATTGAAGCTGGATGATTTTAAAACAAAGAATAAAGTACCTGCTGATGTTTCGTTAAAATTGAGCGGACAAAGCGAACAGGAAAAGGAAACGCAATCGTTTTTGGGTACGGCATTGATCATCGCCATGGGTATTATCTTCCTCATACTTGTGTTGCAGTTCAACAGTATCAGCAAACCGTTTATTGTAATAACCGAAATATTCTTCAGTATCATCGGGGTATTACTCGGCTATGCTTTTACTGGTATGACGATAGCCACCATTATGCTGGGCGTAGGTATTATTGCACTGGCTGGTATTGTAATTAAGAACGGAATTCTTTTGATAGAATTTACAGATGAATTAAGAGGCAGGGGAATGCGTACAAGACATGCGGCTATTGAGGCCGGTAAAATCCGTATCATACCGGTATTGCTTACGGCTGTGGCAACCATACTTGGTTTATTACCGCTGGCTGTTGGTTTTAATATTGATTTTGTTTCTTTCTTCCAGAAACTGAATCCGCATATTTTCTTTGGCGGCGATAGTGTGGTGTTCTGGGGGCCGCTGAGCTGGACGATGATCTTCGGCCTCATCTTCGCTTTCTTTTTAACCTTGATAATGGTACCAAGTATGTACCTTATTTCAGAAAGGCTGAGGAGGCCGATGGAGAAATTTTACGGCACTAAATTTATAGGCATGCTGGGTTTTGCCGGCCCTTTCTTCTTCATATTTGTAGGCATCATGTACCTGGTAAGAAGGCTGCAGGGCAAAAAAGTATGGAACGGAAAGTTAAAACAACCGCCGGTTAAGGCCGAAGAAGCATAACTTATTACCGCATGGGAAATCTGAGAAATGCTGCTCGTGTAAGTGAGCAGCATCTTCTTTTTGGTTTTCAAAATTTTATCATTTCTTTTTTCCAATTGATATTAACTTCACAAAAAAAATATAGCAATGAGAACAAACCATGAAATTGATTACAAAATTTACGGGGAAGAACTGCAGTTTGTAGAAATTGAACTCGACCCCAACGAAACGGCCATTGCAGAAAGCGGCGCTTTTATGATGATGGACAGCGGTATTGAAATGCAAACCATTTTCGGCGACGGAAGCCAGCAGCAGAGCGGCGGATTTTTTGGCAAGCTCGTAAGTGCCGGTAAAAGGCTGATCACCGGCGAAAGCCTTTTTATGACAGCTTTTACCAACACCGGTCAGGGTAAAAAAAGAGTAAGTTTTGCTTCTCCCTACACGGGTAAAATTATTGTGCTCGACCTGGCAAAGCTGGGCGGAAAGATCATTGCACAAAAAGACGCATTCCTTTGCGCTGCAAAAGGAGTGAGCATCGGTATCGAATTTCAGCGCAGGCTGGGTACCGGCATTTTTGGCGGCGAAGGTTTTATTATGCAGAAGATTGAAGGTGATGGACTGGCCTTTGCACATGCAGGAGGTTTTATTGTTGAAAAGCAATTGCAGCCCGGCGAAGTATTAAAAGTTGATACGGGTTGCGTAGTTGCCTACACACCCAACGTAGATTTTGATATTGAAATGGTAAAAGGTATCAAGAACTTTATGTTTGGCGGCGAAGGATTATTCTTTGCAAAACTCACCGGCCCCGGCCATGTATGGTTGCAAAGTTTACCCATCAGCCGTTTGGCCGGACGCATTATGCAATACGGTACTTACAATAGAAAAGAAGAAGGTGGTATTTTAGGCGGACTTGGTAATTTGCTTGACGGAAGAGAATAAATAAATTCGATCGTAATAAAAATGGGAGAGGCTTAACCTTCTCCCGTTTCTTTATAATCCGTATGAAGAAATTATGGCATCGAGTATTGCTTAAACCATTTCCATTGAGTCCTGGCTGCCTCCATCCAATGATTATCTCCATTGGGATATATGTGAGCCAGGTTTTTTACAAATGATATCCTGAAATCACCGCTTCCGCTTAGTGAGTTGTAAGTAGCCACCACTACAGCATTGGTATCGCCAGCTATAGTAAAATTTGGATTAAGTCCCAGGTATTTTATATGATAGCCTGCCATGCGGTTAAGTCTTCCGCCCAGGTATGGCAGTCCTGGTGTACGAAGGATTGTATCTAAACCACTTAGCGGCACTGCCGGCCCGATAGTGCCATGGCCATAATCTTCATTACCTATCTGGAGCAAAACCGGCAGTTTGCGTTTTGGTGTGTACATGGTATCTATATAAAATGACCCGGCATTTTCTGCAATTGCGGCGAGCTTGTCACTCAGATCAATAACGCACTTGGCTGCCATCTGTCCGCCGTTTGAAAAACCGGCCAGGTAAATACGTTTGCTGTTAACTTTATATTTTGAAGAAACTTCTGTAATGACGGTGTTCAGGAATTTGATATCATTCCTGGGTTTTTGGCCGGGGCAAAAGATGAATTCCGCATCTGGCGGGGTATTCCATTTGGTTATGTTACTTACTCCGTCGTTGTCAATAATGCAGTAGCGCCAGGAAGAGGGAAATACGGTGATGAAACCCTCATCTTCGCCCATTTCCTTCCAGCCTGAAATGTTGTAAAATTTTTCACCATCACCGCCGGTACCATGCAGCATGAACACTACAGGCACGGAAACATCACCTGTATAACTTTTGGGTACGTGAACATAGTATTCCCGTTCATCACCGTCAACCATTGTTGTAAAACGGTTTTTGCCGGTTACGGGAGTAGATGAAATGGGTGTAAGCATTTCTTCATCATTTTTACTGCATGAGAAAAAGCCGGCAGAAAGAATAGTCAATAATAAAAATGCAGAGATCTTTTTCATAATTACAATGTTTTAAGATTATACTGTAAAAATGAAAAGAATAAAAAAGTATCAGGTAGAACTTAAGGGTGAAATTTATAATTACTGAAGCATACAGCTTCTTATTTTGGCAACAGCAGTGGTGCGGCTGTTTACATCTAATTTAAAATAAGCGTTGTTGATGTGCTTCTTCAAAGTGTTCATGGCAATATAAAGTTCAGCAGCTATCTGCTGGTTTGTTTTGCCATCGTACATCAGCTTAATCACATCAAATTCACGTTCTGTAAGCGGTGTTACCAGGCGTTTATTTATTTTTTCGGAAGACAGGACAGGCACATGCTTATTGGCCTGCTGTGCATGGTTGGATAAGGCGATCTCAATAGTTGCGTACAAAGTTTTTTCGTTGAAAGGTTTTACAATAAAACCGGCCGGGTTTGTTTTTTTAGCCCTGTCAATAGTGTCTTTATCAGAGTAAGAGGTAAGATAAACAAAAGGAATAAAATTATGCTGGTTGATGTATTCAGCAATTTCAATCCCATCCTTTTCACTTTCCAGGTTAATATCAAGTATGGCAAAATCGGGCGGTTGTTTTTTTAGCTGGTGCATGGCTTCGTCCGAATCGTAGGCAATGGCTGATACTTCAAAATCATTATTGTTGAGATACATGCCGATGTTTTTTGCAATCAGCGGTTCGTCTTCTACAATTAATACTCTTATACCAGACATGTTAACCTGTTGTTTTAAATTTTGAAATAATGATCTGCACATCCGTGCCGTTGCTGCCGTCAATATTCATGCGTGCTTTTAGCTTTTGCGAAAACGCCTTGATGATCTCGTAGCCAAAAGAAGAAGAATGCTCCGGGTTAAAGTTCTCAGGCAAGCCAATACCATTGTCTTTTACCTGAAGCAGCAATTCGTTGTCATTCTTCTTCATCGTAACCCATATATCGCCGTTATTTCTTTTGCTGAAAGCATACTTGAGCGAATTGCTGATCAGTTCGTTCAGTATCATGCCGAGCGGAATGGCTGTATCGGTATGCAGTTTAAGGTCTTCTATCTGTGTGTGGAATTTAATTTTGTCGGTGCGTATATTATAGGTTTGAAACAAATGGTTGCTGAGCATTTTGATGTACTCATTCATATTCACGCTGTTTACGGCATTGCCCTGGTAAAGGTTTTGATGAATAAAAGCCATGGACTGCACACGCTGTATTCCTTCTTTAATGATGGCCGTAGCTTTATCATCCTGCAAAGATTGCGACTGAAGATCGAGCATACTGCTGATCACCTGCAGGTTGTTTTTTACCCGGTGATGTATTTCTTTATTCAATACTTCCAGCTCACCAGTTTGTTTATGGATGATGGCGTTTTTATTGCGTTGCTTTCTGTATTGCCAGAAAATGATGCCGCCTGCAAATGCAAGCACAGCAATGCCCGCCCACAGCATCCATTTATTCCTTCTTTCGTCAGTCAGTAATTTTTGTTTCAGTTCGTTTTCACGGGCCAGCGATAAGGAGAGTTCTTTTTCTTTATTCAATTGTGCATTCCGCAAAGCAGATTCGCTTTCCATGGCAGCCATCAACAGTTGCTGGTTGGAGATGGATGAATCCTTCAGAATATTTTCACGCAGCAATGCCATTCTCTTTAATTCTTCTTTGCTCAGTTGTTCTTCTTTAAGCTTGTTTACCAGGTTCAGGTATTCAATTTCTTTTTCCTTTAATCCTGTTTCGGCTGCATTTTTTATTTCGGCACTAATTGTTTCCATGTGCTCATTGCGGAAAATGTCTTTATACCTGTCTAATGATACCATGGCATTATAGGCCGCTTTATAATCGCCATTATTGCGGTTTATCTCTGCCATTTCACTAAATACCGGTATCACAATTTCAGGGTTTTGCCTGCCGGTCATCATCGCTCTGCCTGAGTCAAAATATTTCCTGGAATTTTCTTTGTCGTTCAGCATTAAGTAATAATTGGAAATAGCGCCCATCAGCCTTATTTTATTTGAAAGAATATCCTGTGAGTTTACAAGCGCTTCGGCCCTGCGCCTTGTCTTTTCTGCTTCCTCCGTATTCTTTAAAAAAGTAAGTATGATAAATTCCTGTATGGTTGCATCCGCAAGGGCGGCACTGTTATCTTTTGCATGTTGAACAGCGGATTTGTTATAGTACAGAGCACTGTCGTACATTTTTTCATTAAAAAAAATACCGGCAATTTTTCTGCTGCAATCAACAATTCCCTGTATATCACCCAGGTTTTCCCTGGCAGCAAGCGATCTCCTGTAAAAACCAATGGCAGTTTTTGGTACACCAAAGTTTAAAACAATATTGCCGGAAGCTTCCATGCTTTTAACATAAAGATCGAGCTGGTTTGTTTTACGCAGCAGGTTATTAGCTTCCTTGTAATTGTCAAATGCCTGGCGGCTAAATGTCTGTACTGAATAAATGTCTCCAAGAGATTTATATAAACGCCCCAAAGCAGCTTCATCATTGATGGATAGAAACAGGGGTTTTGCTTTTTCAAAATGTATAAGCGCTTCCTTATATTGCTTATCAGAGAGGTAAAAATTACCCAGTTCATTTTCACCATTGGCAATGCCGGATACATAATTTAATTTTTGTGATAATGCAATGGCCTTGTTTATAAGCCCCTGGGCTGTAACTGGATTTTTTTTGGCTGCCTGTTTTGCCTGTGCCAGGTATTGCATCACCAGCAGGCTGTCTTCATTATGCACTGCTGTACCCTGCAATTGGCCCAATGCGGTGCAGCAGTACATCAGTGCAATATGAAGTAATAAAAATCTCATGCTTAAATGTAATATAATCCCCGTATTTATAAAATACCCGGCAATTGCAAAGCTGGTTCAGAAAAGCTGTTTTGATATAACCCAAAGGGGTTAATTAAAGCTCAAAACTAGTTACCGGCGAAAATAAATTTGGCCGCATGAACTCCCTAATCGTATATTTGCGATATAAGATTAAAATATGGCCATTCACAAAAAAGAAGAATTCTCACAAAAAGAACAGGACCTGGCGGCTTTTGCCAAAGCATTGGCACATCCTGCCCGTATCGCCATTTTAAAATTGCTGGCGCAACGTAATGAATGTATCTGCGGCGAGATCGTGGAAGTGCTGCCGCTTTCACAATCCACTGTATCGCAACATTTAAAAGAATTAAAGACAGCAGGGCTGATTAATGGAAACATAGACGGCCCCCGGAGTTGCTATTGTATCAACTGGAAGGCTTTTGAAAAATTCATGGGTGAGTTCAGTTTTTTGTTTAACAAACTAAAAGTGCAGAATGAAAAAGCCTGTTGCTAAGTCCCCCCTGTCCTTCCCGGAGGGGAAGGAAATGGAGAAGGTTAAAGCGAAGGTTTGCGTATAATAAAAGAAATATCAATTTAATAACTGCCAACTTCCAGTTCCCTCTCCTTTGGAGAGGGGTTGGGGTGAGGCTTCAAAAAACTAAAGCCATGAACAACGAAACACAAATTAAAGAGCTTGTAAAAGAAAAGTATGCAGCTATTGCAGAGCAAAGCCATACGCAAAATGCAACCTCCTGTTGCGGAGCCACATCAAGCTGCTGTGGTGATGAAGTGTATAACATCATGAGTGATGATTATACAAAAATGGAAGGGTATAATGCAGATGCGGACCTTGGATTAGGCTGTGGTTTACCCACCGAGTATGCTAAAATCAAAGCAGGCGATACCGTGATAGACCTGGGCAGCGGTGCCGGCAACGATGCTTTTATTGCCCGTAAAATCGTGGGTGAAAGCGGCAAAGTAATCGGTATTGATTTTACAGAAGCCATGATCAAAAAAGCCAGGGCAAATGCCGAAAAACTGAACTTTAATAATGTTGAGTTCAGGCTGGGGGATATTGATGACATGCCGGTAACCAGTAATTATGCTGATGTGATTGTGAGCAATTGTGTGTTGAACCTGGTACCAAACAAGCATAAAGTGATCAGCGAAATTTTCAGGGTATTAAAACCGGGCGCTCACTTTTCAATATCTGATATTGTGCTGGAAGGGAACCTGCCTGCCAAATGGAAAGAAGTTGCGGAATTATATGCAGGCTGCGTTAGCGGCGCTATTCAAAAACAGGGTTACCTCGAAATCATCAATGAGGCAGGATTTAAGAATATTACCTTACAAAAAGAAAAGGAAATTATTATCCCTGATGATATTCTGAAAAATTATTTATCAGAAACAGAAATTGCTGACTATAAAAAAGGCAATACTAAAATAACGAGCATTACCGTGTATGCAGAAAAGCCTGGCAAAGACGACAGGAACTGCTGTGAACCGGGAAGTGTTTGCTGTTAAAAGTTTTTTCACAATTTAAAAGTATAGCCATGAGCACAAACACAAAAAGTCCGGACTGTTGCACTGCAAACAGCGGATGCTGCACATAACCGATATGGGTTGCTGCTAACACACAAAGGTGACAACTCTTGCCAGTTGTCACCTTTATTAAATCATAAAAACCATGACAACACAAACCTCAACATTGCCTGTTCTGAAAATTGCACTAAGCGAAAATGAAAGATCCAGGGCTATCGAAATACTGCAACAGCAAAACCTGCCAATATCAGATATTGATGAAGACAAACTGCTGTACTTATTAATAAATGACAAGAAAGTGATCGGCACAGCCGGACTTGAGATATTTGAAGACTGCGCTTTGCTTCGCAGCGTAAGTGTGATACAGGAAGAGCAGGGCAGGGGTTATGGAAAGATCATCAATACTGAAATTGAAAACTATGCAAAAGACAGCGGGATAAACTGCCTGTATTTATTAACTACTACCGCAAAGGATTTCTTTGATAAGCAAGGCTATTGCGTTATTAATAGAGAAGATACCCCTGCGGCTGTACAACAAACGTCCGAGTTTACCTCACTATGCCCTTCAACAGCAGTTGTAATGAAAAAAAGGATCTGATGAAAAAGAAAATATTATTTGTTTGTATTGAAAACAGCAACCGCTCACAAATGAGCCAGGCATTTGCCACCATGCTTGGCGGCGTTGAAGTAGAGGCGTATAGCGCAGGCAGCAAGCCCAGCGGCATTGTAAACCCCAAAGCCATTGCAGCTATGAAGGAACTTGACTACGACTTAAGTAAACACAATAGCAAAAGCCTGGAAGATGTAAAAATGGTTGCACCGTTTGATGCTGTGGTAACTATGGGCTGCGGCGATGCCTGTCCCTGGATGCCCGCTAAAAAATTCATTGACTGGCAGATACCTGACCCTAAAAATATGGAGCCAAAAGAGTTTAATGAAGTAAGGGATCTGATAGCCGGAAAGGTAAAAGAACTGATTGAGGAGTTGGAATAAAAAAAGCCGTCCAACCTCAGGCCGGACGGTTTTTTTTTATTTTGATAAATATTTTATCTCTTACTGATCTTGGATAACAACCTCAGGATTTCGAGGTACAACCAAACTATTGTTACCAGTAAACCAAAAGCGCCATACCATTCCATATATTTTGGAGCGCCCATGGCTGCACCGTTTTCAATCATGTCAAAATCCAGAATTAAATTCAGGGCAGCTAAAGCCACAACAAATATTGAGAAACCAATTCCCATCACGCTGCCTTCATGCAAAAAGGGTATTTGAATACCAAAGAAACCAAGCGCAAAAGCTATCAGGTAAAAAATAGCAATACCGGCAGTTGCTGTCATAATGATGGCTTTGAACTTTTGTGTTGCCCTGATTATTCTGAAACTATAAAGCAGGTACATGGCAATGGCAGTGCCGAATGTTAGACCCACCGCATTAATTACAATACCCGGAGCCTGTTCGGCAAAAGCAAAATTGTAATATGCAGATATGGCACCAACAAATAACCCTTCCAGCAATGCATAGGCAGGCGCTAAAAACGGCGACCATTCTTTTTTAAACATCAATACAATGGCAACGACCAAACCGCCAATTGCACCAATCAATATCAAGGGCATTACATTTCCTCCATCAGCAAACTCTTTCCAGGAGTAAAATGAAGTTGCCATTACCATTAAAAATAAAAAACCAAACTTTTGTAAAGTGCCTTTAACGGTCATTGCATTCTCGTGGGTAACCACTTCTTCCAGCACCGTATCCTTAAACCTTTTTTCAGATAAAGTAGGATTGCCTGATTTAAATAAATCCATAGTAGTAAAATTTAGACAGTAAAAATAACCCTTTTTGGTATTTAGTTAACGGGTTTAATTATTTTTTTAACAGGCCATTTTGTAGTTGTTACTACAGGTGTTACAGGCTTTACCGGGGCATCTTTTACCTGCATTTTTAATATTTTCAGAGATTCTGCAGGGCCTTTCCAGCTGTACTTTTCTATAATTTCCTGTTTGATCTCTTTTTGGGTAGCAGGATCTTTAAAATCTTTCTGTTTCTTTTTTAATAATTCAGATATTTCAAAACACATATGAAAACCGGAGGAGGTTTGTTCTGCCAGAGATATCTTTTGCAGCGCCAGCTGAAAGTCATTTTTTTCCAATGCTTCAAATCCTTCTTTTTCGAGAACATAAGCTTTTTGATAAGCCGATTGGTTATTTACCTTGGTATATTTTTCATTGATGTTTTTTAATTCTTTTATCAGGGTTGTTTTTTGTGTATTCCATTTGGGGTCTGTCTGTTGTCCGCTGTTGTCGGTGCTTATCAATAGTTTTGTCAATTGTTTTGTAACGCTGTCGGACTCCTGTTTCAGTTTTTTATTAATATTTTCTTTTTCTTCCAGCTGTGCTACCAGGTCCTGGTTTGTCTTTTTTTGTTTTTGTAATTGATTGTAAGAGCGGACAGAAATTATTGCAGCTGCCAGCATCAACCCTAAAAAAACAAGTATGCTGATATTTTTATTCATCTGAAAAAATTAACGGTGTTGAAGTTTTTTATTAAAAGCAAATGATGCCAGGCTTCCAAAAAACAGGGTGCAACCTATAGTAGTGTTGAATTTTTTTGAATCAAAGTCCTCCTCTTTGTTTAAAACAAGCGAGTAAAAAATAAATATCAGCGATAAAAAAATAACCCCAACAATAACGCCTTCAACAATTTTATCTGAAAGTTTTTTTTCATTTTTTTTTCCGGGCCTTAATGCAGCGCCCAAAGTTTCGGGTTCCGGTTCAGGCACTGTAACCTGAATGTTATAACGGGTGGAAAGGCTTTTTTCAACTGCATTAACAAAGTGGCTGCAATACAGGTCGATATTTGAATTGGATATGAGCGCCCCGTTGGTTTTATTAAAATTTACAAGGTCGCAGAAAGCAAAGTCTTCCTGGTTTTCCTCATCATATGCTTTTCCTGATGGTTTAAAAAACTGCTTGATGGCAAGGCTTTCATTACCTGAAAAATTGCAGTGATTAAAATAAACCGGCACGATCAGCGAATCAGGATATTTGTTAACCAAAGCGGCATATTCATCCGCCATTATGTATTTTGAATTAAGGAAATTTGATGATACACATAGAATAGCCAGCTGGCTGTTGCTGAGGTTGTCTTGTATTTCTTCATGCCAGTTGCTTCCCACCGGAATGGCAGAATCCTCCCAGGTATTAAAATTAAAAAGCCCGGAATTTTTTAAGTGACTTTTTACCTCTTTTTTAAAAACTTCAAAAAAAGGGCCGTCTGCATGGGCATACGATATAAATACATTAATGACGGGCCTCGGCATTCTTAAAAATTTACAGCAACATAAATTAAAGCTAAAGTGAATGTAATACTTTTTTAAGAATTTTCATAATACTTGTATGAGCCTTATAGAGGCATCAACCTGCATTCCTTATCTTTGCCCAATGGAAGAATTGTTACAAAAGATAGCTGGTTTGAAAGCTGAAATAAACACTTTTAACGGCGGGGATGCTGAAAGTTACCGTATTAAATACCTTGGCAGTAAAGGACTGGTGAAAGCCATTATGGGCGAAATGAAAAATGTGGCCGCAGAAAACAAGAAAGAAGCAGGCCAGTTGCTGAACGAATTCAAACTTTTTGCTGAGTCAAAGTATGAAACATTAAAAGCTTCATCGGAAAACGGACAACAAACAACGAGCAATGATATTGACCTTTCTTTACCAGCCGATCCGCTTCCGCCTGGCAGCCGCCATCCCATCAGCATTGTAAAAAATAAGATCATTTCTATTTTTCAAAGGCTGGGTTTTGCTGTTGCTGAAGGACCGGAAATTGAAGACGACTTCCACAATTTTACCGCACTTAATTTGCCGGAGAATCATCCAGCACGTGATATGCAGGATACGTTTTATATCTCCCAAAATCCTGATTGGCTTTTACGTACGCACACATCAAGTGTGCAGGTTCGTGAAATGCAAAAAGGCAAATTACCGATCCGTATCATTTGTCCGGGCCGGGTTTACAGAAATGAAACCATCAGTGCCAGGGCGCATTGTTTTTTTCACCAGGTGGAAGGATTATACATTGCTGAAAATGTTTCTTTTGCCGATCTGAAACAAACGCTTTACTTTTTTGTGCAGGAAATGTTTGGTAAGGATGTAAAAGTTCGTTTTCGCCCCAGTTATTTTCCTTTTACAGAGCCAAGTGCAGAGATGGACATCAGTTGTTTGATCTGCGGTGGTGAAGGTTGCAGCGTTTGTAAAAAAACAGGGTGGGTTGAAATTCTGGGTTGCGGAATGGTGCATCCAAATGTACTTGACAACTGCGGCATAGACAGTAACAAATACACCGGCTTTGCGTTTGGCATGGGTATAGAAAGAATTACCATGCTTAAATACCAGATAAAAGACCTGCGCCTCTTCAGCGAAAATGATATAAGGTTTTTGAAACAGTTTACCAGTGCTGTATAAATTCTCAAGATGACACAGTCAATAAACACCATCTGCGTTATAGGCGCCGGTACCATGGGCAGCGGCATTGCCCAAACGGCAGCTCAGAATGGCTTCTACACTTTACTTTTTGATATTAATGCCGGGGTTCTGGATAAAGCAAAAACCTCCATTGAAAAAAGCCTGCAGTTTTTAGTTGATAAAGAAAAGATTACTGCTGAAGAAAAAGAAACCATTTTTCAAAGAATAAATTTTGTTTCTGATACCAACGATTGCCTGGCTGATATAATTATTGAAGCAATCGTAGAAAAAGTAGATGCCAAGGTTTCCATCTTTAATCAACTGGCAGAAGTGAATCACTCGGAAGTGATCTTTGCAACCAATACATCTTCCTTATCCGTTTCAGAGATACAGGCTAAAGTACAGCAGCCTCAAAGAGTGGTGGGCATGCATTTTTTTAACCCTGCACAGGTGATGAAATTAGTTGAAGTGGTTAAAGGAGAACAAACCCTCGATTCAGTTGCAGAAACTGTTTACGACCTCTGTTTGCAACTTAAAAAAACACCCGTGATGTGCAAAGATGCTCCCGGTTTTATTGTGAACAGGGTTGCAAGGCATTATTACCTGGAGGCGATGAGATTAGTTGAGAAGGGGATTGCAACCATCGAGAAGGTTGACGAAATAATGGAAACATCAGGTTTTAAAATGGGGCCATTTAAATTAATGGATCTTATCGGTAACGATGTTAACCTGGCAGTATCGCAATCTTTATATGATGCCTGCAACCAGGTAGAAAGATTTAAACCATCAGCTTTACAAATGGATAAAGTTGCAAAAGGAGAACTTGGAAAAAAGACTGGCAAAGGATTTTATGAATACAAAGGATAATGATATAATGGATAATTTCTTGAAACAAATTCACTTTCAATTATCAAAACAATATCATAATCTAAAGCATTATCAGTTATCCGTTTAAAAATTATCCACTAAAATATGATCTTAGTAACTGGCGGCGCAGGTTTAGTAGGCAAAGAGCTGATCTCTCAATTATTGAAGGCTGGCTGGCAAGTAAGAGCAATTTATAATAAGACAAAACTTCCCGATTTTGAGAATGAGAACCTGCAGCAAATGCAGTGTGATATCCTTGATGTGATAGGCCTGGAAGAGGCAATGAAGGGGGTTGACCAGGTGTATCATTGTGCAGCTATTGTTACTTTTAATCCCAGGCGCAGGCAGGAGATGTTCAAAATAAATATTGAAGGCACAGCCAATGTGGTGAATGCAGCTTTGGAAGCAGGCGTAAAAAAAATGGTGTATGTAAGTTCTGTGGCTGCTTTAGGAAGAATAAGAGAAAACGAACCCATTGATGAAACCATGAGCTGGACCGAAGAAACCAGCAACAGTGCATATGGCCAAAGTAAATACCTTGCCGAAATGCAGGTGTGGCGTGGTATTGGCGAAGGATTGAATGCAGTAATGGTTAATCCCGTTCTTATACTGGGTGCCGGTGATTGGAATGGTGGCTCATCGCAGGTATTTAAAACTGCCTACGAAGAATTTCCCTGGTACACAGAAGGCAGCAGCGGTTTTGTGGATGTACGTGATGTAGTAATTGCTATGATCAAACTAATGGACAGCGATATTACTGCCGAGCGTTTTATTGTAAGTGCAGAGAACCGGACTTTTGTTGATGTATTTAGTTTGATAGCAAAAGCATTCGGCAAAAAAGCTGCCCGTAAAAAAGTCACTCCGTTCCTGGCTCAGATTGTTTGGAGGATGGAAGCGATAAAAAGTTTCTTCACCGGTAAAGATCCCCTATTAACCAAAGAAACTGCAGCTACAGCTATGACAAAAGCAAGTTTTGATAACAGGAAGCTCAAAAAATTTTTACCAGGCTTTGAGTACCGCAAAATTGAAGATACGATCATTGAAACCTGCAAGGCATTTCAACAAAAGATTAACAACGGTTAATTTATTTTTGCCTGGCGCAGCAAGACTGCTAAAACAATTTGATATAATGAAAAACTTATTTTTTGCATTACTGGCATTTATTGCTTTGCCGGCGTTCTCTCAAACCGGCTATACCATCAGCGGAAAAATTATTGATGAAGCTACCAGGCAGCCTTTGCAGGGCGCTTCGGTTTTTGCAGAAAATACAACCATTGGCACTGCAACCAACGAAAATGGTTTTTTTACTTTAAGGTTACCAGGTGGTGGTTACAGCATAGCCATAACTTTCACAGGTTATCAAACAGAAACAAAAAGGGTCACGGCAGGTGATGCAGGCAATAATGAAATGGTAATAGAAATAAAGAAAAAAGAAAAGGCGCTGGAAGAGTTTGTAGTCAGGTCTTCTTCTGAGGTTACAGATGGTCTGCAAAAGTATGGCGATTTCTTTATGGAGAACTTTATTGGCAAAACTGCCAACAGTTCTCAATCCTATATCAAAAATAAAGAAGCCCTGAAGTTCTTTTATTATAAACGTACAAAGCGGTTGAAAGTACTGGCCAACGAGCCGCTTGAAATTGTGAACAATGCTTTGGGGTATACCATTAAATATCAACTGGATTCATTTGTGCATGAGTATAATACGCAGGTAAGTGTATATACAGGTAATCCTTTGTTTCAGGAAATGCAGTCGAACGATCCGGCGCAAATTGAAAAATGGAATGCTGCCCGTAAAATGGCATACAATGGTTCTATACTGCATTTTATGCGTAGCCTATACCATAAAAAATTAAAAGAAGAAGGTTTTGAAATTCAGTTCATCGTAAAAAATGATGACAGGGAAAATGCTATTCCTTTAAAAGATTTTTATGGCGCTGTGAATTACAGCATTGATGCAACAACCAAACTGGTTGATGTTTTGCCCCGGCAAAAAGAAGTTGCTGTGATCTATAAAAATGAGATACCTGCAAACGCTTACCTTGCTGCAAATCCGGAAGCCCCTTCAAAATTTCAGCTTTCTGTTGTTTCATTTTTACCAGACGAATCTTTAAATATTGAGCAGAACGGATTTTATTTTGAGCAGAATGATATTACTATAACCGGTTACTGGGCCTGGGAAAAAACAGGCGATATGCTGCCGTACAATTATAATTTTAAGGAAACGCCGGTTGAAGTCATTAAAGAAGATATGGTAACGCCTGTAGTTATAGAGCCGGTAAAACCGGTAACAGAAACCCCGAATGCAAATGAAAGTTCTTTAACTGCTGTTACATGGAAGGTTGAAGAAAGCAAAGTGATTGACGGTAATAACATGCTTTCTTATAAAAGAGGAGCACTGGACAACACCATCAACTATGATAATGATTTTTATAAATTCAACGGCGACAATACCGGTACGTATTCTTACAATGGGCAGGATTATAAATTCAACTGGAAATACCAGGATGCAGAAAAAACCAAGATAGAAATGACGCTCTTATATCCAACACCGCTTATTGTAAGCCTGGAAAATGTAACAATTACAGCAACTTCTTTAAAATACACCAGGCTTCAAAAAGTTAACGGGTTAAACTTTGTTGCAATCGAATCAAGAACTATAAAGTAAGGCAATAGATTATTTGCCCATTACTTTTTCCCAAAGTTCCGGTATGCGTTTTACCCATACCAGCTCACGTGATTTTTCTTTTGCTTCAAGTATTGGTGAACCAAGATAGGCTTTGCCTCCTTCGGTGTCTGTGCCAACACCGCTTTGGCCGTAGATAACAGCGTTCTCTCCAATGGTGAGTGTTTTACTTACACCAACCTGCCCCCATAAAGTAACGCCATCCTTTAAAGTAACCACACCGGCAATACCAACCTGGGCAGCAATCAGGCAGTTCTTACCTAAAACAGTATCATGTCCAATATGTATCATGTTATCAAGCTTACATCCTCTGCCAATGATAGTATCATGGCTCACACCACGATCAATGGTACAGCCTGCGCCAATTTCTGCAAAATCCTCAATAATAACACGGCCGCAATCAGGCATTTTTTTGTACCATAGTTCACGGTCTTTCTTTGTGTTATAATAGAAAGCGTTGCCGCCAATAACGGTGCCCGCCTGAATGACTACGTTGTCGCCAATAATGCAATGATCCATGATGGTTACATTTGGATATATGATGGTGTTTTTTCCAATGCTTACATGGTTGCCGATAAATACATTTGGATACACAAAACTTCCTTCACCAATCACAGCAGAATCGCTGATCATTTTTGTTACTGGTTCAAAAGGACGGAAATGATTCACGATTTTACAGTAAGCATCAAATGGGTTTTCAACTATCAGTAACGCTTTCCCTTCCGGCACATCTGTTTCTTTGTTGATGATGATAAAGCTGGCAGCGCTGTTTAAACACTTGCTGTAATATTTGGGGTGATCAACAAAAACAAGATCGCCTTTTTCAACCTTGTGTATTTCATTGATACCGGTTGCAGTTCCGGCAGTGTTACCCACTAATTTTGCGTTAATAAATTCTGCTATCCATTGCAGCGAAACAGGAGAAGGGAATTGCATAATCAATAAATTTCAGCAAAGGTACATTGCTTTGCATTCAATTGAATTTTGTACGAAAAACTAAAAAAATGTCTTTCAGCACAAAAAAATTAAAACTTTTTTCCTTTTGATGAAGCTGAGGAGCCTGAATGAAAAAGCGAAATGAAGAACCGGAAAATTTTACCGGCCGTTAAATTATTTTCTAAAACAAAATAAAAATCAAACAGCACCGTTCTTTTGTAATGCCTGTTTTTACAGTAGTTTCAGGCGGTTTATTTTTCAGCAGAGAAAAAATATAAAACTGCAACTGTTATTGTCTTGTTTTTTTAGCTGTGCAGTTATGGTAAAAAGCAGGCTCCCTTATCCACAAGCGATTTTAAAATGTGAATAAAATAGTTCAAAAATATTTTTTCGTTAGCAAAAATTATTTTTAATATTGTGCAGGGAATTTGGTTCCCGGTACTTACTAACCCATCAATATAACAAAGCCTGACTTAAAAAGTCGGGCTTTATTTTTTTATCATTTTCATTCACACACAAAAATTCAGGTAAATGAGAATTTACGAAGCATCGCAAAATGAATTCAGCATCAGCACCGATAAAAGCAAACTGGATGTTGATATAATTCATAATTATTTATGTAATGAAAGTTACTGGGCAAAAAATATTCCAATTGGGATTGTAAATAAAAGTATTGAGGGTTCATGTTGTTTTGGTTTATACACAAATAAAAATTCAGCTTTGGCACAGATCGGATTTGCAAGAGTAGTTTCTGATTGTGCAACATTTGGTTACCTGGCAGATGTTTTTATACTGGATGCATATCGTGGAAAAGGGCTTTCAAAATGGATGATAGGATTTATTATGAGTTGTCCCGATCTGCAGGGTTTGAGAAGATGGTTGCTTGCAACAAAAGATGCACATGAATTGTATAAAAAATTTGGCTTTTCGGCCTTAGATAAACCGGAACGTATAATGGGTTTAAAACCTTTTGATGAATACCCTGCAATCAACTCGTGATTATATCCTTAACTTGCAGCCAAATTATAATCCATGCTAAAATCAATGACCGGTTTCGGAAGAGCAGAACAGACTACAAGTGAAAAAACTTTTTTGGTTGAAATAAAAGCGCTCAACGGCAAGCAATTTGAACTGCAGCTTAAATTGCCCCCCCTGTTAAGGCCTTACGAATTTGAGATCCGGAATACATTACAGGAGCACCTTGTAAGAGGTACCATTGATTGCATGGTCATCATCAAACAAAACGGAACATCAAAGCCGGTTAACATCAATACCGATCTCATAAAAGCTTATTACACCCAGATTGAAACACTTGCGGCAGAATTGAGAATTGATACGAACTCGGTATTAAGCGCTTTATTGCGTTTGCCTGAGGTGGTAACGCCCACAAATGATATTTTAAGCGAAAGCGATTACGTTGAATTTAGTAAAGTGCTTTCGGAAGCTTTGAACAACTTAAATCAACACCGTACAGAAGAAGGAGCCGTTTTAGAGAAAGACCTCTTGCTCCGTATCAGCCATATTAAAGAACAGGAAGAAGCTATTCTTACTTTAGAACCAAACCGTAAAAAAAGAATTAAAGACGAGATAAACCAGCTTTTGGAAAAACATGTGGGCAAAGAAAATATTGATAACAACCGAATGGAACAGGAACTGATCTATTATATGGAGAAGATAGATATTCATGAAGAGCAGATAAGATTGCGCCAGCATTGCGAATATTTTGAATCAATCATTAATGAACCAGAAGAAGGAAAAGGCAAAAAGCTTTCTTTTATTTTGCAGGAAATTGGCCGTGAAATAAATACAACCGGCAGCAAAGCTTACGATGCCGACATTCAGAAGTGTGTGGTAAAGATGAAAAATGAACTGGAGAAGGCAAAGGAGCAGGTGCTGAATATTTTATAAGCAGCATATTTTAAAAGACATTGTTTTCAGCAATGAAAAGATTCAACATAGTAAAACTCCGGCTTGCATTATTTGTTATTGCAGGGGCAGCCGTTTTTCAATCCTGTACAAACATCGATATCTTTGAAAAAAACCTGGTAATTCCAAAATACGAATGGAAGCAGGGAGTTGTTGCCAAAGGCGATTTTATCATTTCAGATACAAATACTGCCTATAATATCTATCTGGTATTGCGTCATACAGATGCCTATAAGTATAATAATATCTGGTTAAATATTGGCCTGCAGCCACCCGGCGACAGCATGAGCACTCAAAAAGTAAATCTTGTATTGGGTGATGATGCAAATGGATGGGAAGGTACAGGTATGAATGATATATGGGAAGTAAGGAAGCTGTTAAACGGGGCGCCACGCCGGTTTAAACAGGGCGGAAAATACAGCTTCACCATTTCACAGATCATGCGTGATAATCCCTTGCAACATGTAATGAGTGCTGGCTTGCGCATTGAAAAGCAAAAACATTAACAAAGTCTTTACCACAAAACCATATGCAAGGCGTTTTTTCCAAAACAATTCTTTATTTTGCATATTATGAAATGAGCCATAATTAATTGTACCAACAAAAATGTTTACAAGAGGATTCCATGTGGCTAAAATCAATAATCAGAAACACATGAAAGTGAAAATAGCTGCAATCGTACTCCTTATATCATTTGCCGGAAATGTAAATGCACAAAACCGGCGTCAGGATCTGGAATATGTTCAGAAAGGAGAGTTTGGAATTACAGCTGGACTGGCGCATTATTTTGGCGACCTGAATACAAGGGCATCTATCAGCAGACCCAAACCGGCAATAGGCGCTTTTTTTCGTAAGCAATTTGGCAATTATGTAGGATTAAGATTAAGTGCACACTATGCACAGGTTGGTTTCAGCGATATTTACAGCAAAAACGATTACCAGAAAACCAGGAACCTGAGTTTTAATTCAAATATCTGGGAAGTGGCGCTGCAGGGCGATTTTAACTTCTTCAAATTTGTACCCACCAATCCCGATTATATTTTTACGCCATACATCACTTTAGGAGTGGGGGTGTTCACTTACGATCCTTATGCTTACACAAACGGGAAAAAAGAGTTTTTACGTCCCCTCGGAACCGAAGGTCAGCTGGTTGGATATAATGGCCGAAAACCTTACAGTACACTTGCCATGTGCATACCCCTGGGTGTAGGTTTTAAATATAATCTCAGCGAAAAAATAAACTTCTCGTTTGAACTGGCTCATCGCTTTACCACTACCGATTACCTGGATGATGTGAGTACTACCTATGCACCGTTGAGCAGCTTTTTACCCTTGTCAACAGCCGCTTTGTTACAAGACAGGTCTGTTGAAGTAGATCCCGATAACCCGATCAACGTAGCCCCGGGCGGAACCAGGCAGCGTGGCTGGAGCAAACAAAGAGACCAATATATTATTGCCGAAATCGGACTCACGTATAATATAAGCACATACAGGTGTCCCACTGCCAAATAACACCTTACCGTTGTATCAATCAGAAATGAGGCACCGGTTTTTGGCTGCTAAAAAAAACAGGCAGGCTATTGTTTTTCTGATTTTTTGTATATCTTA
The DNA here is from genome assembly GCA_016786725.1 of Ferruginibacter sp. Classification (GTDB taxonomy): domain Bacteria; phylum Bacteroidota; class Bacteroidia; order Chitinophagales; family Chitinophagaceae; genus Ferruginibacter. The sequence continues at coordinate 305,605 of JAEUVU010000007.1, forward strand.
GCACTTCCCCAATTAAATAAATGATGACTTACCCCATCATTTTAGTTTCTTCCAGAGAATAACAAAAAGCCGAATCCATTTTTTCTGTGATTGAACCGTAGTTTATCTCATAACCAACAAGACAACTATGGCGTTCATTCGCAAATGCATTGTTATTACAATGGCATTGTTTGGTGCATTATATATTAATGCACAAACAGTAAGGTACCCTGTACAATCTTCCAGAACACTGAAAGAAACAGCCGGGGATATTGCTATGCTGATGCAGAAAGCTGTCAGCGGCAGTAGTTTTACCACTGGCTCTTATACTACACTTCCGCAATCAGGCTTCATATTTATTTACGATTCTACCATAAACTCAGGCCAGGCCTGCCGTGTTGAGTGCGATGGGTCTAGCTTTATTAAATTTTCAGCAGCAGAGGATAATGGATTGTGCTTTGGCATTTATCAATATTTACAGCAAATAGGCTTTAGATTTTACCTGCCGGGCACTATCTGGGAAACAATACCAGCGCTTGCAACCCCCTATAAAAAAATTGACAGCATTTACACTTTCAATTTTAAATACAATGGCTGGTATTTAAGTGGCGGTCACAACCGCTGGGTTATGGATAATGATAATAACTACGGATGGGAATCTTATTTTGGACTGAATGGACATAACTGGTCGTTATACCAGCGCCGCAATGGTATGACTGGCGAGTACAGGTTTGCAGGGCACAGGAGCGATATCATCAGCGGAAGCAATCTCTCTACATGGCAAAATAATCCTTGCTATATCGCTTCTTTCAATAACTCCCGTGCAGTTAACTCACAATCGGTGCCCGATGTAAATAATACAAACGCCAAGGATCTTTGGGCATCAATTATTGAACAGAAATATACAGCATATCGAAACGGTGTTTTTAATAATTCTACCGCAAGCATTGATCAGTTGAGAAATTACAAATACAGCAATTACAATATTGGTATTGAAGTTACGGATGGCGCACACTGGGGCAATACAAAAGATAATTCAGGCTGTATCAATAGTGGTTACGCAAAAGAAAGCGACCAGAGCATTACACTGGCAAATCATACAGCGCAAAAGATCGGCAGCAAATATCCAAACGCACATTTTCAGGTGTATGCCTATTCAACTCATGCTGATGTTCCATCGGCCAATATCAGCCTTAACGAAAAATTAGACATTCAGTTGATACCTAAAGTGTATCAGAATTTAACCAGCACAAATGGTTTACGCAACCGCTGGTACAACAGAACTAAAAATATTTCGGAGTATAATTATTTAAATCTTTCAGGCTGGAGTGGTGAAACACCATCGCTTGACCTGGATGCTTTAAAAGCAACCCTGCAAATTGCAAAAGATAAAAAAAGCCAGGGTTTGATGTGGGAAGCATCGCCGGCAAAATTTGCAAGTCTGCCTTTTTTGCTGGCTGCAAATCAAAATTTGAAAAACGATATACCGGTAGATAGTACATTGGTTGGTTTTTGTAACAGTATGTTTGCAGGAGCAGGTAAAACTATTTACAGCCTTTTGCAGTTATGGGCAGATGAGAACAGGCTTGCAGGAGGTGTTTCAAACATGTATAAGCTGCCATTGTATTTTCAATTGATCAATGAGGCAGACCAGCTGATTGCACAGGAGCCTGCAATTGTTAAAGAGAGGTTGCGTGAATTAAAAGCTTACCTGCATTACACAGCATTGTATTACGATTGGGCAGGCGACCAGGGAACAGGCGCTAAAACAAGCAAGGCGGCAACTTTGTGTCTTTATCTTGCTAAAATAAATAAGCTTCAATTAGTTAACAGCTATTACCTGATTTCCACTGTTACACGGGGTTATGCAAATACAAGCAGTTTTTACCAGCAATACAATGTGGCCAATGGTACCGCCTATCAAAATGGGCACCTGCCATTAATAACTGCTGCTGAAATTGAAAATGATTTCAGCAATGACCTGTTAAAATTTACAGGTATCATCAATAAATATAAATTTGAAACAACTGATGCAATTGCCGGCAGTATAGATGCAGCAGGATTAAGAATTCCTGCTAAAGTGAATGTACAACTGGGTTATACAAACGGTATGGATTATTATAACCGCTGCGAATTCAGCATTAAAGCGCCCTCTGCCGGAACTTTCACCATTGATTACAAACCTGTTTTTGAAATGGCCGAAATGGGGTATATCAATTTTACAGTTGAATCAACCGAAAGAACTTTGGAGATTATTCAAGATTTTTCACTCGACAGAAATGCAAAAGATGGCAGCCTAACGATTAATCTTCCTGCAGCGGGTAATTATAAATTAACTGTATGCTCTAAATACAAATCATCCGTTAGTTTAAGCATCACTACAAACAAAAATATTTTTTATAAAAGCGGAACTTTTTTTGGCAGAGCAACAGAATCTTACACAAAGGATACAGATAAACCAGGATACATTTATATCCCTGCAGGAATTGATAAACTGTATTTTAGTTTGGGCAACAGCAATGCAGGCGGCGCCGGTTTTAAAAACGAAGCCCATATCAATACTTCATTTGGCATTTATGATATTAACGGAAAAATTTTAAAAGCAAAACTTGTAACACCCAACGATTCTGCTTTGTTCTATATTGATATACCCCATGAATCGGTTGGTAAATTCATCCGTATCATCAGGAAATATTATCAATACAGCCTGGTATTTTCTAACGTAAATAATTATTTGTGGTATGCAGAGCCTAAACCGCAGCCTTGTAAAGAGGCTGGTTTTACAATTGATGTGATCAATAGGGATGGGCATTGTGTTACGCAGTTAAGGGCAACTGCAAAATCAGGCCAGCTTAACTGGACGATAGTAGACAATGGCAATACTTACACCTTAGGTAATGAACCTGTGATAGAATTGCCTGATTATATTTCGCAAAATGCAGAAGTTACTTTAACAAAGGGCGAGGATTGCTCTTTTACAAAAAAGTTAGCCGATGATGAAACTTTTGTAAAGAACAGGCAGGCCTGCTCCCTTATTAAAGACGAAACTATAATGCCTGCAATAACAGTGGTTCCGGTTGTTTACCCTAATCCATCAACGGGCAGTTTCAGGTTTATGCAAAACGGCAGCAATTTTACTGCAAACCAGGTATTTATAATGAATACACAGGGCAATACAGTAGCCCTATTCAATAACACAAAGCAGGTTAATATCGGTTACCTGCCGGCAGGCATATATTGGTATAAAATAGTGATAAACAAGAAAGAGTTTACCGGAAAACTGGTAAAGCTCTAAGATTTGGCCTGCAAAAGCTTATTCCAACTAAAATTTATTACTTTTGCACCCCAAAGTCAGGCCCCGGCCTGACTACTCTTTTATACTATTTATGAGCCTGAAGGATAATATAGATATGCAGCGTTTGCCAAGCCACATTGCCATCATCATGGATGGTAATGGAAGGTGGGCAAAGGAAAAGGGGGAAGACCGTCTTTATGGCCATTTGCATGGTGTAGAAAGTGTACGAAATATTGTAGAAGGTTCGGCAGAACTTGGTATCAAATATCTTACCCTTTATGCCTTTAGCACAGAGAACTGGGACAGGCCGGAGTATGAAGTATCTGGGCTGATGGAATTGTTGGTTGATACCATCCGCAATGAAGTGCCAACCCTCAATAAAAACAATATCAAGCTGCATGTTATTGGCGATGTTGATATGCTGCCTGAAGCAGCAAAAAATGAGTTAAGGGATGCTTTGAATGAAACTGCTTCAAATACAGGCCTGAACTTAATTATGGCCTTAAGCTACAGCAGCCGTTGGGAAATTGTAAGGGCTACAAAAAATATTGCAGCAGATGTAATGGCAGGTAAACTGCATCCTGAAAACATAACCCAGGATACAATAAAGCAATATCTCACAACAAAAGACTTTCCTGACCCTGAGCTGATGATAAGAACAAGCGGAGAATACAGGATCAGCAATTTTTTATTGTACCAGTTGGCGTATGCAGAACTGCATTTTACACCAACCCTCTGGCCCGATTTCAGGAAAGAAAACCTGTACAATGCAATACTTGATTTTCAAAACAGGGAACGCCGCTTTGGAAAGACTGGAGAGCAGATAAAAGACAGTGAAACCACAGCATAAAAGCTTGTGATACAAGGCAGTAAGTGATTTTGCCCGTTTTTGTTCATGGAAGCCGATGATTTAGGATGAGGTTAACAAATAGTTTTAATTATTGGGCTTAATTTGCCGCTCGTTAAAAACAAACTGATGGAGAGTATTTACAAGAGAATTTTTATTGTTGCAACCCTGATTTTCTGCAGCCAGTTTGTTTGGGCACAAGAACCGGTTTCTGTAAACCCGGAACTCGAAGCGATATTTACTCAAAAGACCCCCAAAGAATATACGATTGCGGGCATTACCGTAATTGGTTCAAAAGCATTTGACCCCAATCTGATTATTTCCATTTCAGGGCTGGCAGTGGGCGATAAAGTCATCATTCCAGGTACCGATGTTTTTGGAAAAGCTATTGCCAAATTATGGCGCCAGAACCTTATCTCAAATGTAGAAATTTCTTTTACCCGGTTAGAAGGAACAAACCTGTATGTTCAGTTTGAAGTAACAGAAAGGCCCAGGCTGGCCAATTTTAAATTTGAAGGAATAAAAAAAGGTGAAAGAGATGATCTTGAACCTAAAGTGGCACTTGTTAAAGACAGGGTGGTAACAGAGAATATGCGGTTGAGTGCGGTGGAAGCCATCCGTAAATTTTACTTTGATAAAGGGTACCGTAATGTAGCGATACAGTTAAGGGAAGAGCCTGCGGCAAATTTGAACAATGCGGTAAATATCACATTTATAATTAAGAAAGGCCAAAAGGTAAAAGTGAACTCTATTAATTTCAGCGGTAATGATAATATTGCCGGGCAGAAATTGAAAAAAACGATGAAGGGCACTAAAGAGATGAATCGCATTACTTTATTTCCGGTAGTGGTTAAAAACCCTTTTGGCGATACAGCAGCTAAACGACAAACTTTTAATGAATACATCAATGATGTTGGTTTCATGTCTGTTACAAAAACCCGGGATTATGTTGATCCGTATTTCCGAATCAGGGGTTTCAGCGGGGCAAAATTCAATGAAGTAAAATATATAGAGGATAAAGAGAGTATCTTGAATTATTACAACTCAAGAGGCTACAGAAATGCAGTTATTTTGAAAGACACTGCTGTACTGGATGAGAGAAATAACATCAACCTTTTTGTAAAAGTAAGTGAAGGCAGCCAGTTCTATTTTGGTAATATGGTTTGGCGGGGCAATACAAAATACAGCGATTCTATATTGAATGTATTGCTTGGTATCAAAAAAGGGGATGTTTACAATCTTGAAATCCTGAATAAGCGGCTGGGCAAACAATTATCTGCCGAAGGTGCCGATATCGGGAGCTTATATATGGACGATGGTTACCTTTTCTTTCAGGTAGATCCTGTTGAAACAGCGGTGTATAATGATACCATTGATTTTGAATTACGGGTAAGAGAAGGGCCGCAGGCTGTTTATGGAAACATTACCATCTCCGGCAATAAAAAAACCAAAGATTATGTGATACGCAGGGAACTGCGAACAATACCTGGCGAAAAATTCAGCCGTTCAGATATTATACGTACGCAACGGGAACTGGGCCAGTTGGGTTTTATTGATGCAGAAAAAATAAACCCGCAGGTGGTACCTAATGCCGAAAACGGAACCGTGGATATTAACTGGGGTATCGAAGAAAAATCAGGAGATCAGCTTGAACTTTCTGCAGGCTTTGGCGGTGGTATTGGTTTAACCGGTACACTGGGTGTTTCTTTCAATAATTTTTCTATCAAAAATATTACCAAGCGCTCAACCTGGGATCCGCTTCCATCCGGCGACGGGCAAAAATTCAGTGTAAGGGTACAATCAAACGGTAAAGCATTCCGGTCTTACAACGCATCATTTACCGAACCCTGGCTGGGAGGTAAAAAACGCAATTCATTTACCATCGGTTATTCAAACACAAAATATGCAAATGCTTATGATCAGTTTGGCACCTACTGTAGAAAATGCGGAGATACTTCTTACGTAAAAACGGCTAATTTCAGTGTGTCTTTAGGTAAGCAGTTAAAATGGCCAGATGATTTCTTTAACCTGATTTACTCTCTGAACTTTCAGCGGTATAAACTGAAAAACTATAATCTATTTGGTAATACGGATGAGCTTAGAAATGTAACTTCTACCAATATAAGCCTCAAAATTGCATTGGTGCGTAATTCGGCAGGCCCTAATCCTATATTTCCTACAAGCGGATCTAACTTCATGTTAAGCGGCCAGTTTACACTGCCTTATTCTTTGCTTGGCTTAAGTTCCGGTACTACCAACAGCTATCAACTTCCCGAGTTTCATAAGTGGCGGATGAATGGAGAGTGGTATGTGCCAATTGGATTGGCAAGAGGAGAGGAAAAGAATAAACAATTTGTTTTAAAGATTGCAGCCAAATACGGGTTTATTGGCAGATATAATAAAAAGCTCGATATCTCTCCATTTGAACGCTTTCAGGTGGGAGATGCAGGCTTAAGTAACAACTTCGCCCTTTTAGGATACGATATTATAGCACACCGTGGATACCCTGTATATGATAAATCAAATCCAAAGATAAATCCTGATGGCATCACACCATCCCAGTTCTTTACCATCTTTAACAAGTACACCATGGAACTCCGTTATCCTTTCAGCACCAGTGCCGGAAGTACGATCTACGGATTGGCATTTTTTGAGGCAGCAAATGGCTGGTACGAGTTCAAAGATTACAATCCTTTCAAATTGCGCAGGTCGGCAGGGTTAGGGCTTCGCTTCTTCCTTCCAATGTTTGGTTTACTCGGATTTGATTACGGTATTGGATTTGACAGGTACACTAATACAAGCGGTTTAAAGGGGGCAGCCAAGTTTACCTTCATGTTAGGGCAGGAGCCTGAATAGAATTTGGATATTGGATCTACAATTTTATATTGTAAATCATTATCTTGATCTACTGATTAATAAAATTTGACATTATGAAAAAGCTTTTAATTCTTGTTACCTGTTTCTTACTGGTTGCTGCTGCTTCAAATGCACAGCGCTATGCAATTATTGATTCTAAATACATTTTAGATAAACTGCCCGAATACAAAGATGCCCAGAAATTGCTGGATCAGTTCAGTGAACAATGGCAACAGGAAATTGACCAGAAGCAGGCCCTGGTAGATAAAATGTTTAAGGAGTATGATGCAGAGCAGGTTATGCTCAGCGATGTGCTGAAAAAGAAGAGGGAAGATGAATTATATAATAAGGAAAAGGAATTGCGTGACCTGCAGAAAAAGCGTTTTGGTTTTGAGGGCGACCTTTTTAAAAAAAGGCAGGAGCTTATAAAGCCCATACAAGACAGGGTTTACAACGCTGTGCAGAAACTGGCAGTAGAAAAACAATATGATTTTATATTAGATAAAAGTGAGGGAATTACCGTTATCTTTGCCGACCCAAAACTGGATAAGAGCGCAGATATACTGAGAAACCTGGGTGTTAAATAAAATATAATTACCCGGTTCTAATGCAACTAATCAGAAAAAAAACAATCTTATAAACTACTAAATCAAATAAACTTTAAAACAACAATGAAAAAATTATTATTGGGTACTGTGATGGCTTTAGGAATGATGAGTGCCTCTGCACAGGTAAAGATCGGGTATATTAATACTGATGAGCTGATGAGCATTATGCCGGAAGCGGCAAAAATAAATTCTGATCTCAACGAATATCAGACAACTTTACAACAGCAGGGGTTGGCGCTGGCAAAAGAAGCTGACGCAAAAAGAGACCAGTTTTTTAAAGACTCTGCCACTTTTTCAAACAGTAAAAAAGAAATCGTACGTGAAGAACTGGTAAAACTGTATACACGTTTACAGGCCTACGACCAGGAAATGCAGGAAAAAGCGCAAAAATATGCACAGGATAAAATTGCTCCCGTAAGAGTTAAGGCGTTGGATGCAATTAAAGCTGTTGCTAAAGAAAGAGGTTATGCATATGTTATTGATGAGGCCAGCAGCTCATTATTGGTTATGCCTCCGGGTGACGACCTTTTACCTGCTGTAAAAACCAAGCTGGGAATCAAAGATCCGGCACCTGCACCTGCTGGTACAAAACCTGCGGGCGGTAATTAATATTTTTTCAGGTAAATTATATAAAAGCCTTCCCGATATTTATCGGGAAGGCTTTGTTATTTTTGATGCATGGAGCAACAGCCAATTGGCATATTTGACAGTGGTTACGGAGGCTTAACAGTTTTAAAAGAAATAACCGCTAAACTGCCGCAGTACGATTATTTGTACCTGGGCGATAATGCCCGCTCTCCATACGGTACCCGTAGTTTTGAAACGGTTTACGAATACACCCTTGAATGTGTAAAATGGTTGTTTGAGCAGGGCTGTCCGCTGGTGATTTTAGCCTGCAATACCGCTTCTGCAAAGGCCTTGCGTTCCATTCAGCAGAACGACCTGCAAAAGATAGATGCTGAAAAAAGAGTTTTAGGTGTTATCAGGCCTACTACAGAAATTATTGGCCAATACACCAAAACCGGTAACGTAGGCATATTGGCTACAAACGGAACGGTTATTTCAAATTCGTACCCGATTGAGATAGAAAAATTTTATCCTGATGTTGCTGTATTTCAGGAACCCTGTCCCATGTGGGTGCCATTGGTAGAAAATAATGAATACACCAGCCCTGGTGCCGATTATTTTATTAAGAAGAATATTGATAACCTTTTGACAAAAGCAGAGGGTATTGATACTGTTTTACTGGCTTGTACGCATTATCCTTTATTGATGGAGAAGATAAAGAAGGCCATGCCGGAAGGCGTTACTGTTTTATCACAAGGAGAAATTGTAGCTGGCAGCCTGGTTGAATATTTACACAAGCACCCTGAAATAGATGGAAAATGCACCAAAAGCGGGCAAATTTCCTTTTATACAACTGATTCTACCGACGACTTTGATAATCATGCAGCTGTTTTTTATGGCAAACCAGTAAAATCGCAGCATTTGAGCCTGTAATTTGAGAAATTATCCATTGTTCATTACAAAATTATCCATTAAAACTATTACCTTTGCCGTCCTTTCACAAACAGCGGGGATGGTGCCTTGCTGAGTGTAACAAAACGGATTTGGAAATTTAATTTGTAAAAGGAAAAAATTTAAACAATGCCAGGTAAAAAAAGAACGTATCAACCCCATAAGCGCCGCAGAAAATCTGTTCACGGGTTTCGCCAGCGTATGCAAACAGCCAATGGCCGTAAGGTATTAGCCAGCCGCAGGAAAAAAGGACGCCACAGTCTGACTGTTTCCAGCGAACACGGGTCTAAAAAATAAGATTGCCAGGTATCCATTTCGGAGATACGGTTAAAATAATTCAGTCCCCCGGTTTACCCGGGGGCTTTTTTACATCCACTATTTAGTAATTTTAGAAAATTGGAAACCAAACAACGATATACTTTTAAAAAAAACGAAAAACTTAAAAGCCGCAAAACGATTGAGCAGTTGTTTAAGGAAGGAAATTCGTTTTCCAATTTTCCTTTCAGGATAGTGTGGAAGTTTAATGATGTGGCGAAAGCTCCTGTACAAGCCGGCTTTGCTGTAAGCAGCAAACATTTTAAAAATGCCGTTGACAGGAACCGGGTAAAGCGCCTTATGAGAGAAACTTACCGGTTGCAAAAAAGCGAATTGCAAAGTCAATTGTTTCAAAGACAAAAGCTAATGGCTGTATTTATTATTTATGTTGGAAACGAATTACCTGATTATGGTTTCGTTTTTGATAAAATGAATCATGTTTTAGAGCGGCTTATAAAGATTACGAATGAAAATTTTCCTGCAAATACTTAGTTTTCCGTTCATCGCTTTAATTAAGCTATACCAATGGATCATTTCGCCATTGCTTGGGCCTAAGTGCCGTTACACACCAACCTGCTCACAATATGGCATTGAAGCACTGAAAAAATATGGCCCTATAAAAGGATTGTGGCTTACTGCAAAACGTATAGGCAGGTGTCACCCCTGGGGTGGGCATGGATATGATCCGGTACCATAAAAAAACTGCAACATTCCTGCTGCAGTTTCTTAAGAATTTGAATAAGCGTTTTAAAATCTCTCCGCTACTTTATCCCAGTTAACCACATTCCAAAATGCAGCTAAATAATCTGCACGGCGGTTTTGATAATTCAGGTAGTATGCATGCTCCCAAACATCGCAGCCCAAAATGGGTTTGCCTTTTACTTCGGCAACGTCCATTAAAGGGTTATCCTGGTTTGGTGTTGATGATATTTCAAGCTTGCCATCTTTAACGATTAACCATGCCCAGCCGCTGCCAAACCTGCCCATACCTGCTGCTGCAAATTTTTCTTTAAATGCATCAAAAGAACCAAATGCTTCATTGATGGCATCAGCCAGTTTGCCTGTAGGTGCGCCACCTGCATTGGGCGCCAGGCTTTCCCAAAAGAAAGAATGATTCCAGTGGCCGCCGCCATTGTTACGCACAGCCGGGCTGATGCTGCCTGCAGCTGCAACCAGTTCCTCGATGGATTTATTTTCATTGCCGGTTCCGGCAATGGCTTTGTTTAAATTATCTACATAGGCCTGGTGGTGTTTGCCATGATGTATTTCCATGGTCTTTGTGTCGATATGTGGCTCCAATGCGTTGTGTGCATAAGGTAGAGCCGGTAGTGTAAATGCCATAATGTTTCTGTTTTATTTTTTAAGAATTTGTTGTGAATGATGGACTGCAAATTTACGTTATCTAATTCCTTATCGTGTTTAAAATGAAAAAAATCATATTGTTATTTCTTACGTTTTGCGGAATTTGTTGCTGCCTGGCACAGCAAACTACCGATACGATCAAAAGCAATGAGAATTCAGCCACAAATACCCTGCCGCTTAAAAAGGATAGTCTTATAAAAGAAAAACCGTCTTTTCGGTTTTACCCAAATCCAACAAGCAATAAGATAGAAATTGAGATCAAAGCATTTGAGCCCGGCTATGTAAAAATCCAATTGATGGCGAATACTGGTAAATTGCTAAGAGAGGAAAAGAGACTGGTACTTAGCGGAAATGAAACCATTGTTTTTATGTTCTCAGAAAGACCGGGCCTTTATTTTCTATTTTTGAAACAAGGGAAAATAATACTGAAGAATAAACTGGTTATTCTATAATTACCGGCGTGCTTTGAAGAAATCCTTCATCAATGCCGCACATTCTTCTTTTAAAATACCGCTTACTAATGTTGTTTTTGGATGAAAGGGGTTGTTGCTTCCGCAGCATTTTCTGTAACCGTTTTTCTCGTCATCGGCTCCGTAAACAACTTTACTGATCTTACTCCAATAAAGTGCTCCGCTGCACATCAGGCATGGCTCAACAGTTACGTACAAAGTGGCTTCGGGTAAATATTTGCTGCTTAAAAAATCAAAAGCCGTGGTAAGCGCCAGTATCTCTGAATGGGCCGTACTGTCGTGCAGCAACTCCACCTGGTTATGTGCCCGGGCAATGATGCGGTTGTTCAAAACAATGATAGCGCCGATAGGTACTTCTTCAGCATCATAAGCTTTTCTGGCTTCTGCAAGCGCCAACTGCATATATTGTTCGTCCGTCATACTATTCAATTTGTACCAATTTTGCTTTGTTTGGTTAAATGCACTCTGCAATACCGATAGAAATCGGCACAGGTCGGTATAATACTATCTAAGATTTCAACGTAACCACCTGTTACTTATAAAATCAAGATAGTATTATTACCTTTCAGCAAATTTATGTGTAATGGATAACTTAATGCAAATGCGGGCCTATTTTGAAAGTGGCGTTACAAAACCTTATACTTTCAGAAAAGAGCAATTAAAAAAACTGCAGCAGGCTGTGAAAAAGTATGAAAAGCAGTTGCATGAAGCATTATATGCCGACTTAAAAAAAAGCCCGGAAGAATGTTGGGTTACAGAAACAGGATTTTTATTATCGGAGATTACTAATGTTTTAAAACATTTAAAAGGCTGGATGCAACCCGAAATGGTAGGTACCAACCTGCTTAACCTGCCTTCTAAGAGTTTTGTGTTGCAGGAGCCGTTGGGTGTTGTATTGATCATCAGTCCATGGAATTATCCTTTTCAATTGTTGATGACGCCATTGGCAGGAGCTATGGCCGCAGGTAATTGTGTAGTACTAAAATCATCTGAATTTGCACCAGCAACATCTGCAGTAATGAAACAGATGATAGCAGAAACTTTCGACAAAAAATACATTCTGTTTGTGGAAGGTGACGGCGCTGTTGTAATACCGGAAATGATGAACAATTTTACGTTTGATCATGTTTTTTATACCGGCAGCACAGCGGTAGGAAAAATAATTTATAAGATGGCGGCAGAAAGGCTGGTGCCTGTAACACTGGAACTGGGTGGTAAAAGCCCCTGTATTGTTGAGGCAGATGCAAACATAAAAATTGCAGCCAAACGTATTACCATGACCAAGTTCAGTAATGCCGGGCAAATGTGTGTGGCGCCGGATTATGTGCTGGTGCATGAAAGTAGAAAAGACGAACTGGTTGCAGGATTAAAAAAATGCATCCAAAAATTCTTCGGTGATAAGCCTGAAGAGAGTTACAATTATGGAAAGATCATCAACGAACGGCAATTTGACCGGTTGGTAAAATATTTAAAGCAAGGAGAGATCATTCACGGCGGCAGAACCGACATGGAAAAGTTTTTTATTGAACCAACTGTTATTTCCAATGTAAGTATGGATTCGGATATTATGAAAGATGAGATATTCGGGCCAATACTTCCCATCATTTCTTTTGGCAACAAAGCAGAAGCATTGAAAATAATCGAACAAAATAAAAACCCTTTGGCTTTTTACCTGTTTACATCAAGCGATAAAAAAGAAAAAGACTGGCTTAACAGCGTAGCTTTTGGCGGCGGCTGTGTAAATAATGCCAGCTGGCATTTAACCAATCATAATTTACCCTTTGGTGGCAGGGGTTTCAGCGGCAGCGGACGGTATCATGGCAAATATTCTTTTGAAACCTTCAGTCATAAAAAAGCTGTAATGAAAACACCAACCTGGTTTGACCCGGCTGTAAAATATCCGCCATTCAAGGGAAAAATGAAATTGTTTAAAATGGTGATTAAATAAGAAATACAAAATAAAATGACGATAAGGCAAAGATTTTTAAAACTGGTTTACCCGTTATGGATATGGTGGGCAAATAAAAAAGAAGTAGGCACCAAAAAGCTATCAGCTCAGGAAGCTACACCCCCTGTTTCTTTTTATTCATTAAAAGATACACTGATCAATGGAACTGAATTTGATTTCAGCCAGTTGGAAGGAAAGAAGGTAATGCTGGTAAACACAGCATCCGACTGTGGCTACACAGGACAGTATGACGACCTGCAAAAACTGAGTGAACAGTATAAAGATAAGCTGGTTGTACTGGGTTTTCCCGCTAACGATTTTAAGGAACAGGAAAAAGGAAGCAATGAAGAGATAGCGGAATTCTGCAAGTTAAATTTTGGTGTAAGTTTTCCATTAATGAAAAAAAGCAGCGTAGTTAAAGGTGCAGATCAGAATAAAATTTTTGAATGGCTTACCAATGAAAATAACAACGGCTGGAACAATCAGCAGCCATCCTGGAATTTTTGTAAGTATATTGTGGATGAAGAGGGAAGGCTCACTAATTTTTTCGGATCAACCATTGAGCCTTTGGGAACAGAAATAACAACAGTATTAAACCAGTAAAAATTTGTTATGCTTCAGCAAAAAGATTTTAGTTTTATTTACCGGTATTTCATAGCCGAAAAGCAGGAAAGCCTCTTGTTTTTGATTGTAGGTATGGTGGCTGTTTTACTGGCTGTTGTATGCTGGTTCTTCATTAAAAGCAATCCTGCATTTTATAAAGGTGCTGCCATTCCCTTACTGGCAATCGGTCTTATTCAAATGGTGGTGGGTTATACCGTTTATTCAAGAACTGATAAACAGCAAAAAGATATTGCTTACAATATTGGCATGGAGCCGGTTGCATATGTTAAAAGCACCGAACTTCCACGAATGAAAACCGTGATGAAGAACTTTGTAATCTTTCGCTGGGTGGAAATTGCTTTTATCATTACCGGCCTGGTACTGATCTTTCTTTTCAGGCAAAATGCAGGTAAGGCATTTTGGTATGGCCTTGGAGTTGCTTTGGCGATACAGGGTGCGATTGGGCTTGGCTTAGATTATTTTGCAGAACGAAGGGGGAGGGTTTATACAAATGAGTTGCAGAAGATAGTATCCGTTTAGGGTCGGGACGCTAGAGCGGCCTGAACCCTGATTATTACAGCCTGAAGAATAGCACTAATAAAACTTTGCTACAGTTGATTCTTCCAAAGGATAATCTGATCTGTTAATTATGTCGCCTTTTGATAAATCAGTGATCTCAAAAAATAATTCCTTATTACATAATGTGCCTTTACGTACTCCAATATAATCCGGGTAAGATGACCACTGCCATTCTTTTAAATCCTTTGTAAGTCCTGCTCTTAAAGGATTGTTGTGAATATAAAAGAAGCAGTTCTCAGCATAGCTCACTTGCTTTCCTTCAACTTGTTCAGATAAAATTTTGACCTTTGTTTTTTGTTGAAACAATGAACCAGTAGTTTTATTTTGCTTGTTTATTGCCTGGGAATAACTGCTTAACAATATACCAACACGATATGCGAACTCCTGCATAGGTTTTCCGCCAAACGAACCCCGTTCAGACACACTTTTTTCATTGGCCTGTATAATTATATGAAAGTGATTTGGCATCAGGCAATAGCAAATAATTTCTGAGCAGATTGCCAATTGCTCCCGAATCTTTTTTATGAAGTAAATGTAATTGTTATCGTTGAAGAATATTGGTTGCTTATTGTTCCCTCTGTTGTAAATGTGATAGCATTCGTTTTGTAAGAGATGCATGAGTTTAATTTTAGGGCATGCTTTTGCGTTTCAACCAAAATTTATGATGGCGTTATTAAATGGTTCAGGTCGCTCCTTAGCGTAGCTAAGGTTAAGCGTCCCGACCCAATTACACCGGGCACTTCTCATGATAATTCACCAACTCTATCGGTGTTTTCTGAAACTCGTAACCGGCGTACTTAATATTTATTTCATCCAGCACCGCATCAATCTCTTCTACCGTTTCAAGCGTAACCAATTTTAACCGGTAATCTTTTATACCAGGTAATCCTTTTAAATAATTGGTGTAATGCCTGCGCATTTCAAAAATGCCAACCTTGGGGCCCTTCCATTCAAAGGATTTATGCAAATGTTTTTTGCAAACTGCAATTCTATCTTCAATAGTGGGTGATGGCAGATGCTCTCCTGTTTTTAGAAAGTGTTTTATCTCATCAAATATCCAGGGGTAACCGATAGCGGCACGGCCAATCATAATACCATCTACCCCATATTTGTTTTTATATTCCAGCGCTTTTTCAGGACTGTCAATATCGCCGTTGCCAAAAATGGGGATGTTTATTCTCGGATTATTTTTCACTTTGCCAATCAGCTCCCAATCTGCCTGGCCCTTGTACATCTGTGTACGTGTGCGGCCATGAATTGCCAAAGCTTTTATGCCAACATCCTGCAAACGCTCCGCAACTTCTTCAATATTCTTTGTGTTCTCATCCCAACCCAATCTTGTTTTTACAGTAACGGGCAGTGAAGTTGACCTTACTACCGAACTGGTTAGCCGCACCATCAGGTCAAGATCTTTCAGCACACCTGCACCAGCACCTTTTAGCGCTACTTTTTTTACCGGGCATCCAAAATTAATATCCAGCAGATCAGGATTTGTTACATCTACAATTTTTGCCGCCAAAGAAAGACTTTCTTCATCGCCACCAAATATCTGTACGCCTACCGGTTTTTCGTAATCAAAAATGTCCAGCTTCTGGCGGCTTTTAATGGCGTCCCTTATCAAACCTTCACTGCTGATGAACTCGGTGTACATCAGGTCGGCACCCTTATCCTTGCAAACAGCACGAAAAGGCGGATCGCTTACGTCCTCCATGGGCGCCAGCAACAGTGGAAAATCGGGTAATTGTATTTGGCCTATGTTTGGCATTTAATTTTTTAAACCTTTTTGTGATTGTATATTGCGGCAGCAAATTTACAACTAATCGGCTTAGCTATGCAATACAGGAGTGTTAAAGGATTTACCGGATGGGGGCAATTGGGCATTCTATTGATTTTCCTGGGGGCAGGGTTTATATTGGGCGGAGGTATTCAGTTGCTGATTGGCATGCGATTGATTCCTTCGGGCTTACCTCCCGATAAAATGGCACAGGCAATGATGGATGCCATGACGAAGCCGGAAAATGTGGGAGCGGCAAGACTATCGCAGGTACTGGGGCAATTTTGCATTTTATTTGTTCCATCAGTTTTATACCTGCTTGTTTGCCATGGCAAAAATAAATTCTGGCTTGGCTTTAATAAACACATCAATGCCCGGCAAATACTTTTAGGTTTTGTGCTTATTTTTATGGCCAATATCATCGCCAACCCGCTGGCTATCCTCACAAAAGAAATGCTGAAAAACTACCCCGACCTGAACGCATTGGGTATGCGGCTGGAAATTGAATATACCAGGCAGGTAACTGCATTAAGCAATCTTAAAAGCTGGGGCGAATTCTGGATGGCGATCCTCATCATGGGTTTTTTTGCAGCCGTATTTGAAGAAGTATTTTTCAGGGGAACCGTGCAGAATTTACTGGAGCGTTGGTGGAAAAACCCTTTTTTAGCCATATTGGCAACATCGGTGTTATTCAGTTTTATTCATATGTCGGTGTATCTTTTTTTAAGCAGGATAGTACTGGGTTTTGTTTTAGGGCTGATGTACCAGCGCAGTAAAAATATCTGGGTTAATATTATCGCTCATTTTTTAAACAACAGCATAGCGGTGATACAATTGTTCTGGCTGTCAACCCACAAACAAAAAATAGAAGTGGATAAAATAGACCCTGATGTACCCTGGTGGGCAGGGTTGACCGGAGTTGTAATTACCTGGGGTTTGTTTTTGCTTTTTGAAAAAGTTTCGTCCAAAAATAAAATGCAGGTAGATTTTGAAGAACAGAACCTGCTGGATAAAAGTGAAGTACTTCACCCGTTTGCCAAAAATAAAAACAACCAATAGTGGCGCTCAATATCCAAACCTTTAAGACCAGGGCTTTAACTGCATTGCTTTTTGTGGCAGTGATGCTTTTTGGGTTGCTATGGAATTTCTGGAGTTTTTTGCTATTGTTTACAGTGATACATTTTGGTTGTTGGTTTGAGTTTGTGAAGCTGATGAAGAAGATATATGCAGAGAAATATGTAGGATATTGTTTGTTTGGGCTGATTTATATAACAATGCCCGTGTTGATGATGTGCAGCCTTGCGGTTGAGTATAGAATTTATACAGTAAACATACCAAATGAATTGATCTTTAACTGGGTAATAGCCTGTGGCATTATTTTTTCAATATGGGTTAACGATACCATGGCTTATCTTGTTGGTTCATTCATTGGCAAAACCCCGCTCACAAAAATTTCCCCTAAAAAAACCTGGGAGGGAACAATTGGGGGAATAGTGTTGTGTGTGATAGTTATAGGATTTCTGTATCCTTTGATCGTTTCGGAATTTACTGGTATAAATATTAAGTCAATACATTGGTTTGTCATTCCTGCCATCTGCGCTGTCTTCGGCACCTTTGGCGATCTTTTCGAAAGCAAATTAAAGCGTATGGCCGATGTAAAAGACAGCGGTAGCTTTATGCCGGGCCATGGCGGTTTTTTAGACCGCTTCGATTCACTGCTGGTTGCAATACCCTTTGTTTGGCTTTATGTAAAACTGTTTATTTAAAGCATAAATTTTCATGTATGAAATATCTGATGATCATTTGTTTTGCCTCCATTGCGTTTGGCTTCAACATTCAATATAATGAAGCTTCAAGAAGGGTAAGTTATCCTCCCGCCTTTAAAATATTAAAGTTTGATAAAACCGAAAAAACTTTTAAAGACAGTGTGCAGGGAAAATTAGTTGATGGATTAAGCTGGCAGGATGCAGCAGGAGAACACAGGGTTTTGTTTACTGCAAAAGCAGTAGAAATGAATAAGGAAGGCCGGCAAAATGCTTTTATATATGCTTATTGTTTCAGCAAACAAACCAACGGTTGGAAAAAGAAATGGGAAGTGAAAGACCGCATCACCGATTGCGAAGTTGATGCCACCTGCGAATTCTTTAGAGGTTCATTTACAGTAACCGATAAAAACGCCAATGATATTGGTGAAGTTTGTTTTTTGTACAAGCTCAGTTGCAAAGGTGATGTGAGTCCTGATGAAAAGAAACTGATCATGTACGAGGGAGTGAATAAGTATGCAATTCGTGGCTCAACCATTTTGCAGTTTCCTGAAAGCAAAGAAGGTGGCGATAAAAAGATAGATGCTTCTTTTAGCAAGGCCCACAAAGCTTTGCTTGATTTTGCCAACAGACAATGGGATAAGTTTGGAATAGCGAAGTACTAAAACTGCTCAACCTCAACCTTAACCTCAAACTCATAACTCCAAACCCTTTATCTTTGCAGCTTAATTATACAGAATGACCATACACAGGGAAGGATATAAAAGTATCGCTATCGGCGCTTTGATTTTTGGGGCAATTAACCTGGCAGTATTTTATTTTTTTAGCGCTTCATTTATGTGGTTGTGTGCAATCATATTCTTTCTAACGCTTGGTGTATTATTGTTCCTGGTTTCATTTTTCCGTATTCCAAACCGGCAGTTAACTATCAGTGAAAATGCAATTATTGCACCGGCCGATGGAAAAGTGGTGGTTATTGAGGAAACAACTGATGAGGAATATTTTAAAGATAAACGCCTGCAGGTTTCTATTTTTATGAGTCCGGCTAATGTGCATGTAAACCGCAATCCAATGGATGGGGAAGTTGTTTACAATCAATACCACAAAGGCAAATACCTGGTGGCCTGGCATCCCAAATCATCAACAGAAAATGAGCGCCATTCAGTTGTTATCAGAAAAGACAACACCGAAGTGTTGGTTAAGCAAATTGCCGGCGCTTTGGCCAAACGCATTGTAAATTACCTGCAGGTGGGGCAAAAAGTAAAGCAGACAGAGGAAATGGGCTTTATTAAGTTCGGCAGCAGGGTAGACCTGCTTTTACCCGTAGGAATCCACGTAAATGTAGCCCTAAACCAGGCTGTAAAAGGCGGTGTTACCATAATTGCTACGCTCAAAAATTAACAATTGGCTATTGGTGGGGTGCAATTTATCGCTTACTTTTACGTTTGTAAATCAACAAATAAATTAAAAATATAGTTATGAAGAAAGTAATTTTATTAGCTACTGCATTTTTGTTTGTAACAGGCGTTGCTATGGCCGACAAAGGAAAAAAGAAGAAAAAATGCGCTAAAGGTAAAACCTGCTGCACCAAATCAGAAGCCAAAACTGCCGGATGCTCAAAAGATTCAAAGGATGCTGCTGCAACCAAATCTTGCTGCAAAGACAAGGCAAAAGCTACTACGGTAAGTATGTAATTTAAAGCTGAAAATTTATTTTAAAACCTTCTGCAAAGAAGGTTTTTTTGTGCCCGGGATTTCAGCAGTGGTGAGTTTGGTATCATTGCTATCAATTTTACTGTCAGTCTGCACCTGTCGAAGACGGGATAGTTGAATATAGCCCCGGTTTCGACAGGCTCAACCTGACAGCTTTTCAAATTAGCGCACTTCTGTAAGTTTAAAAAATTTGTTCCAGTTGGTCGAGATGTGTAACTGTAAACGTAGGTTTTATTTGAGGCACAGCATTAATATGGTTTACAAAAACAGTATCCATCCCTGCATTCATGGCGCCCTGTATATCAGCCTCCAGGTTATCGCCTATCATTATGCTTTCATGCAACGATGATTTTGCTTTATCCATCGCAAAATCAAAGATCTCTTTTTTGGGTTTCAGGCTGTTGCTGGCTTCAGATGTTATTACATGTGTGAAATAGCCGCTCAAACCGCTATGGTTTAATTTACTCCACTGTGTTTTTTCAAAACCATTGGTAATTAAATGCAGGCTGTATTTTTTTGCTGTGAGGTAATCTAAAATCTCAATGGTATGCGGAAAGAGCGTTTTTTTGGTAGGAAGAATTTCGAGAAAATGGCCGCTCATTTCCCTGGCAAGCGGTTCGTCGGCAATTTTAAAATCAAGCATGGTGCGCCACATGCGTTTCCACTTCAAGTCTTCAGATGTGATCAAACCCTTGTGATAACGCTCCCACAAAACTTCATTGTGAAATAAATATTTGGGATAAAAATCTTCAAAATCAATATTGATCCTTTTGTAGAGGTTCAACATAGAGTAAAGATCGGCCAGCGATTCTTTGGCATTGGTTTCAAAATCCCAGAGGGTATGGTCAAGGTCGAAAAAAAGATGTTTATACTGCGGCACTTTTTGATATCAATTTTAATGCAGAGAGATTAACTTTAACCCCGGTTGCAAGATACTAATTAACAAATCATCATGAATATAATAATTACAGGCGCATCAAAGGGATTGGGAAAAGCCGTTGCAGAAATTTTTGCAGCAGATAAACAGGGCCACCAGTTTTTTCTTTGCGCAAGAAATACAGCCGAACTGGAAGTGACTGCATCAGACCTGCAAAAAAGTTTTCCGGAAAATAAAATTCATGTAAAAAGCTGTGATGTATCCGATAAAGCTTCTTTAAAGGAATTTGTGGCATGGATACATGGCTATACCTCAAAAATTGATACACTGATAAACAATGCCGGCACATATTTACCCGGCAGCGCTTATGGAGAAGATGATGGGGCGCTTGAAGAAATGATGGAAGTAAATTTATACAGCGCTTATCATTTAACCCGGATGATTTTGCCAGGTATGATTAAACACAAAGGGGGCCACATTTTCAATATGTGTTCCATCGCTTCTATAAATGCATATCCCAACGGAGGCGCTTACAGCATCAGCAAATTTGCATTGTACGGATTTAGTAAAAACCTGCGTGAAGAAATGAAGCCTCATGGCATAAAAGTTACGCACGTGTTGCCGGGAGCGGCTTATACCGATAGCTGGAGCGGTAGCGGTGTTGATCCCAAACGCATTATGGAAGCTGCGGATGTTGCAAAAATGATCTATGCAGCAGCACAACTTTCGCCACAGGCCTGTGTTGAAGAGATTATTATGCGGCCACAATCGGGCGACCTTTAACAAATTATTTTACCCTTTATACTTTTATGATTCACCCGTAAAATAGCAATCCGCTATTTTTGTTACAGTGATTATGAAACAGGCTTTACAGCATTTTATTTTACCCCTTTTATTACTTACCGGTTATTGTGCAAATGCACAGGTAAAGTTTTCTGCCAGTATATCTTCCCCGGAGATTGGCAGGGATGAATATGTTCAGCTGAAACTTACAGTTGAGAATGCTGATGAGGTGCAGCAGATTGTTCCGCCAAATCTTAAAGATTTTATCATCATCAGCGGCCCCAACCAGGAAAGCGGCATGGCGATGATAAACGGTGCAGTAAAAAAATATGTTGGCCTGAGCTTTATTTTAAAACCAAAAGCCACAGGAAACTTTATCATAGCAGGCGCATTGGCAAAAGCTGATGCAGGAGATTATAAAGCCAATTCCGTTAAAATAAAAGTTACTGCACAGGCCACAGGGAATAACCAGGGAGCCAATGTTTTTTTATCTCCCTTTAGTGGCATGGATCCTTTCACTGATCCGGTGCCACAATCAACCTTTAACGATTACATCTTGCGCCAGGGCGAAAATCCTGCAGATAAAATAAAGAAGAACATGTTTGTACGGGTTGAAGCCGATAAAAAATCTGCTTACGTTGGCGAACCGGTTGTGGCAACGTATAAGTTATATACCCGGCTTAAAAGCGAAAGCAACATGACGAAAAACCCCTCCTTCAATGGTTTTTCTGTGCTGGATATGCAGCAACCGCTCAATATGACATATCATACAGAAAAAATAGAAGGCCGGGAATACAATGTTTACATTGTTCGTAAAGTACAATTATATCCTTTGCTTACAGGCAACCTTGAGCTGGGTATTGCTGAGATCGAAAACAATGTCCAGTTCATAAAGGCTGAATACGCAAGTCGCCAGCCGGATTTTATGAATGATATGTTCCGGGATTTTGCAGACGCAACCATTCCGCCGGAAGGAGTAGAGATACAAAAAGTTACACTGCAAAGTAAACCACTGACCATATTGGTAAAACCTTTGCCCGGTGCAGCAAGGCCTGCAGGCTTTAAAGGAGCTGTTGGAAATTTTTCAATCGAAACGAAGGTTGAAAAAAATAATTTTACCACAGATGATGACGGAAAAATGGCTGTTATTATTGCCGGTGAAGGAAACCTGCAGATGATTAATGCGCCTGAAATAGCCTGGCCACAGGGCATTGAAGGCTTTGACCCCAAAGCTACAGACGACCTGTATAAAGGAACTATACCCGTAAGTGGCAGAAAAATATTTGAATTTCCATTTACGGTTGCAAAGCCCGGTACTTACACGCTGCCTTCGGTTGAGCTTAGTTTTTTTGACCTGAAGGAAGGAAAATATAAAACAGTAAGATCAAACCCTGTTGACATTACAGTTACCAAAGGCACGGGTAAACCCAAAATGCTGATCAGCGAAGCAAACCAAAGATCAAAAAAGAATTTTCTTGCCAGATTTTTCAGCAACCGGTTACGTGTGGTAAGCCTTATTGCTGTGCTGATTATTATTGGATTGATTGTATGGCTTAAAAGAGATACAAAAAAGGAAAACCAGGAAAGAGAGGCAATACCTGCCACAGAAAAAAAGGATGAAACAGAAATGATGGCCGGAGATGTTTTGCCCGAACAGGTAAATCCTTTGGCAATAACAGAAGAATGCCTTTTACGGGAAGACGCAAAACTCTTCTACTCTCACCTGAACCAGGAATTGAAAACTTACCTGGCAAACAAACTATCCCTGGGTGCAGAAGAAATTAACAGAAAAAATATTGCCGGGCAACTGGATGCAAAAGGAATCAGTATTGAAACCGCTAAAGAATTACAAACCTTGCTTGATGAAATTGAGTGGCAGTTATATACACCCTTTGCTGACAAGGAGAAAATGAAGGGCATATATGAAAAAGCAAATAGCCTGGTACAGCTGATTAACACCTACCGGAGTTAAGCAAGCGTAAATTTATAGCCCACGCCCCTTACTGAATGAAAATACTCAGGGTCACGGCTGTCATCTTCAAAATATTTGCGGAAGTTGAGGATAAAATTATCAATGGTACGGGTGGTAGGATAAACATTGTAGCCCCAAACCACCTGTAATATCTTTTCACGGGTTACCACTTCGTTTTTATTTTCAATCAGCAGCTTCAGCAGCATGATCTCTTTTTTTGTAAGTGCTACTTTTTCGCCGCTTTTTGTTAAAGCTTCGGAAGCTTTAAAATCAATTTTATTTTTACCGAAACTGTACATATCCGGTACGGGTTCTTTGCTGTTAAGCCTTTCGCTTTTTTTGATGAGGTTACTTACACGCAGTAAAAGTTCTTCCAGGTTAAAAGGTTTGGTAAGATAATCGTCTGCCCCTTTCTTCAATCCCAAAACCCTGTCGGCGCTGCTGTTTTTGGCGCTCAGTATAAGGATGGGGATATCAGGATTGGTTAATCTGATTGTTTCGCAAACGGTAATGCCATCAATTTCCGGAAGCATTACGTCCAGTATAATCAGGTCAAAATATTCTTTTTCAACTGCAGCCAGGGCTTCGGCTCCATCCCAGGCCGCGGTTATTTCGTAACCTTCCAGTTCCAGGTTCAGCTTCAGCGCTTCCTGCAGGTTTTCTTCATCTTCAACCAGTAATATGGAAAATTTTTTATCGGGCATTTGTAAATCTAATTTTGTTCAACTGAGGAATGTAATGTAACTGTAAAATTAGCGCCGGTGGGGTGATTGTCTGTCACAGAAATGTTTGCATTATGCTGGGTGCTTATTTTTTTTGCCAGGTAAAGCCCCAGCCCCGTACCCTTTGCAGCTTTTGTAGCGGAATTGCCAACCCGGTAAAACTTGTTGAATATTTTATCTTTTTCTTCGGCAGCGATCCCTTTACCAAGATCTTTTACCTGTAAAATGATCTTTTCATTTTCTTCCCTTAGCAAAACGGTTACCGGCTGGTCTTTTGCACCATATTTTATAGCATTTTCTATAAGGTTATTTACCAGTATCTGAAGCAACAGCCTGTCGCCGTTGATAAAAATATCAGGAATAATTTCGGCTTCTATTTTTTGCTGTGGGTAACGGGTTTTAAAATCCTGCACGCATTTATCAACCAGCTCACTGATGTTTGTTTCTTCATTTGTAAGGCGGTAACCTCCTGCTTCTATCTGTGATGAAAGCAGCATGTTATTACAAAGGGCATTCAGCCGGTTGGTTTCTTCAAGGGTGTTCTGTATCAGCCGCTGCTGCTGTGTTTCATCTAATTTTCTCTTCTGCATGGTCTCCAGGTTTAGCCTGGCAACCGAAATGGGTGTTTTCAGTTCATGCGTAATAGCAATCATAAAATTCTGCTGTTCCCGGCTTGTTTTTAACTCCCGCCTTACTGCACGAAAAACGAATATGGCGCCTGCAACGATGAGTAAGAAAAAGGTTATGCCTTCGCCCAGGTATTGTGCTGTTTTTCTTTTTTCCAGGTCGGTTATCTCCTTATATTTTGCTGTGTAATTGTTATCAGTTTGCTGCAGTTGCTCTATTTCATACTTCGTCATCAGTTTAATTTGCCGGTTAAGGGCAATAAACCACCAGATTAATGCCGCCAGGATATAAGCCAGCAAAAACCAGTAAATGATAAAAATGTAACGTAGTTGTTTTGATTTGGATGGCATAGAAAATGTTGAGTAAAGGTTCTAATCATCTGTGATGCAGGCCAACTGCACTTTGGGTAATAATGGTATAAAACTGATGACCAGCCCTGCAATACCAATAATACTGGGAAGCAATGCGTAACTTACCCGCCTGCATTTCTATCAGTACAATTGATGCAATCAAAGCGACCATGAAGGGTAGTTATTGATGCATTTATTTTTATTGATAGAAGTGCGAATCAAACAACGGCTTTTACATATTTAGCAAGCTTTATTCCTTTGCCAAGCTCAGTCCTATAAGTGGAAAAAATACCAGATTCTTTGATTACTTCTGCAATGCCGCATTTCAAAATTTCTTCACTGTATTTGATTCCAAAGAGATGGATCATCGTAACCTTTTCAGTTTTTTGTGCATTTTCGTATGATTCACGGAGGAATTTACCTAGTTCAGTTGCATTCATGTGCTTTATATTTTTTGTATTTGCCTTATCCTTGGAGCGTTTGCTTCAAAATGAATATAGTGCTTCGGGTTATCTGCAAACCAAACATATGTGTTCCAGGCTATATCTTCAGGAGCTGTAAAGTCTGTTTTTTTTCTAAACAGAGAAACACACTTAATTGGTTTATTTACACTTTGCATAATTTTTTGCTTTAAGGTTTCAGTCACACAACCAATTTCGCCAACGTTTACCAGTGCAAATAATTCAGAATTAATTTCATAAACATGTATTCCCTTACTTGAATTTGTTCTCAATAGTTTTGCGCCAGGAATAAACTCCTCAACAAAAATATTTTTCATGAAAAACAATTTGGAATTAGTTAAAAAGTATTCTCAAAAATACTTTAAAAAAGTAAAATAAACTTTCAGGAATTTCTTTTTATCTATTTGGACAAATTTGCAGTCCGATTGCAAATTTGTCCAAATATTACGTATAAAAATCTGAATTTAGGCTAATTTCTCACATCCAAACCCCAGCTAAGCTTGTTACGCAGCGTTTGTAAAAAATTGTTTTCGTTAAGGCGTATGAGGTTGATGCCAAAACTTTCTTTGCGTACTGCCAGCTGAATTTCTTTGGGTACAATTTCACGGCGGCTGTCTAAAGTGCAGAGGAACCCATCGGTGCGGCCTTCTACTTCAAAAGAGATAATGGTATTATCCGGAACAATGATGGGGCGTATATTTAAATTATGCGGCGATACAGGCGTGATAACAAAACTGCCGCTATCAGGAAAAACAACCGGGCCATTGCAGCTTAAAGAGTAGCCGGTAGAACCGGTAGGTGTTGCCACAATCAAACCATCCGCCCAATAAGTGTTTAAAAACTCACCATTTAAGTAGGTGTGAATTTTTATCATAGGCGATGAATCTTTTTTATGCAGCGTAAATTCATTCAATGCATAAGGGGCATCGCCAAATAAAGGTACATCAGAATCTAAATGCAGCAGGGTTCTTTTGTCAACAATGTAGGTTCTGTTTACCAATGCTTCTACCGCAGGTATCAGGTCTTCTTTACCAATATTGGCTAAAAAGCCCAGGCGGCCATAGTTGATGCCAACCACCGGTATGCCGCTGTCTTTTACCAAAGTAACCGTATCCAGCATCGTTCCATCACCGCCCAGGCTGATGATGAAATCTATGTTCTCATCAAGGTCTTCGGAAGAATTAAAAGTGGAATATTTTGCTTTGGCGTTGATGGCAGAATAAAACTGGTTGAAAAAATCCTGGTAAAAAACAAGTTCCACACCGCTCAGGGCCAGTTCATCAAGCAACTGGATGATATCCTGGTGCTGGTTGTTTTCTATACCACGGCTGTAAATGGCAATTTTCATATGCCTTAACTCTGCCAGTCCACGTAATGTTTGAATTTTTGCCAAAATTAAAAACCAGATTGATTGTGTAAAAATAAACCCTTTTCATTTAATTGATTAAAACTGTATTCTATCCGCAGGTTTATATCGTACAAGGTAAGAATATCTATGCCAAAACCACCGGTATATAAAAGCCGGTTGTTGAGGCTGGTGCCATATTTTTTTTGAGTATAAGCGTAGCCAGCATCGGTAAATGTTTTTGCAAATACAGTAATGGGGATTTTGTTTAGCAGCTTGGGAAAATATTTAAAGGGTATGTTAACCGAAAGTATTTTCTTCTTTATAGTTGATTTAACGAGGCCTGTGGCTACGCCGTCTATTACATAATATTCAAGCCCGCGTAAATAAATATCGCCATAGCCAAGCCCACGCTGGTTTATATAAGCCTGGTCAAAAGGCAGTTTTATTTTTCCGTTTAGCTGCATACTGCTGTACCAGCCTTTTCCCATATCGTAATATTTATTCCAGCCGGCTTCAAGCTGCAGCATATTGATACCACCGGTGAAACCCAGGCCTCTTTTTTGAGCACTTACAAACCAGGTTTTACCGGTAACCGGGTACGACACATTGTTTACATTGGAATATTGAAGTGTATAAAAAAGATCAATAATGCCTTTGGAACTAACCGGGTCTTTAAAATAGTTTGGGTTATACTGCTTATCAAGTATTACAGAGTCGGCAATTTTTATATAATTGAAGCTTGCACTGAAAACATGCTTTTTAAAAAAGCCACGCCGTATGGAATAGCCTGCATGTATATACCAGTTTTTATAAACAAATTCATTTTTTGTTTTGGTTAAAGAATCGGACGGATAAAATATCAGTGAATCAGTGTAGTTTGTTTTAATGGGAAATTCTCTTTTTTGTAAATAACCCCCGCCTATGGTAAAACCTTCGGTAAGCGCCCTGTTACTGTATGGGGCAGTGTAGCTGAAAGAAATATTACGTGTATAGCCATTAATGAAGTAAATGCGTAACTGATCACGTCTGCCGCTGAGGTTATAGTGTACGAATTTTATTCCGTAGTTGACACGGCTTAAACTGGCATGGTATGTTTTGTACCATTCATTAAAATTGCGGTCTATCCATTTGAATTGCGGTACAGGATACAAATACCAGCGTTCTAAAACCTGCACATGGATATTTACATTTGCTGAATCGAGCGCTGTAAGTTCAAATTTAACTTCGTTAAAAAGAGAAGTGTTATAGACTTGTATGCCTGCCTGGTTCAGTTCTTTATACAGGTCGGCTATTAAAACGGAATCACTTTTTTTAAACTGTATTTCCCGGTAAACAATATAATCTTTGGTTTTTTTGTTGCCGCTTACAGTAATATTATTTATAAAAACTTTTCCTTTGTTTGAAGAAAGCAATGAGGTATCAATGAAACTGAAATTGGGAGCGTTTGCTTTTTGTGCAAGGGTAAATACCGGGGCAAATATGAGGATGCAACAGCAAATTATTTTTCTCAGGTCATTCATCAGGTAAACAGCTGTACCGTTTGAAAAATTAAATGGAATTTAAATATCCAGGTAATTCATCAGGTGGCGGTAGTTGCTGTGAATTTCATTTTCAAAATTTTCGTTACCAAAATAATAGATAACGTCGTACTCGTATCTTTCAAAGGTAGATACAATTGCTGCAATTTCCTTTTTATTAATGTGCAGGGTAACAGTAAGCATACCGGTTTCAGTATGTACAGTTGTATTTAAATGGAGGATGGTTGCATCATTGCTTTCTACAATGCGGCTTATTTCTGAAATGGCAAACTGGCTGCGTTCCATTTCTAAAACGATGATGCCGCCTATTTCGTTGGTGCCTGCAAAGTTGCCCAGTGTTTTCAGCAGGTCGGTAGTAGGTATAACACCAACCAGTTCGTTCTCTTCATTAACTACCGGTACTACATTGGTATCAAACTGGTTGCTGCAGGTAACGGCGTTTAAAAAATGTTCATTGTCGTGTACCGATGCCTGGATGAAAAATTCCTGCAACAGTTCCATAGGTAATTTAGGCTGGTCCTGGTCAAGCAGGTCATCTTCGCTGATGAGGCCAAGAAATTTCTCATCCTCTACCACCGGCAAATGCGTTACCTTAAAATCGCTTATGAGCCGCAATGCCTTGCTCACTGTATCTTTAAGCTGCAGGCGGGGGATATTGTTATTGATCAGATCAATGGTTAACATATAAGTGGTTTAGGTTTGTAACAGATATTGAATAACGTAAAACCCATGCATAAAATTATACTGTTTAAATCCATTAACTTTTTATAAAGATTTAAAGAGCTGTTTATTGATGACAAGAAATCTTACTGAACTGTTGCAGCAGGCGCTTTTAATTTTGTTAAAAAGGCATCCAGCAGCCTGTTAAACTCTTCCGGCACTTCCATCATGGGCGCATGGCCGCATTTGTCTATAAAATGCAGCTCACTGGTAGGCATCAGCCGGTTAAACTCTTTTGCAACAAAGGGCGGGGTAATGGTATCGTTGTTTCCCCATATAAGGCAGGCCGGTTGTTTGATCTGGTTCAGTTCTTCGCCCAGGTTATTGCGTATGGCGCTTTTTGCCAGTGCAATGATTTTGATAACCTTCATGCGGTTATTGGTAATTTCAAAAACCTCGTTCACCAGCTCTTCGGTGGCCATAGCCGGATCGTAAAAAGTGAGTTCGGTTTTTTTGCGGATGTATTCTTTATCGCCACGCTTGGGATAGGTATCGCCCATGCCATTTTCAAACAGGCCCGAGCTGCCGGTTAATATGATTGATTTAATCCGGTCTGGATTTTTTAAAATATGAACCAGCGCCACATGGCCGCCCAGCGAATTACCCAGCAGGTTGATATTGGTATAATTACGGTGCTCAATAAAACGCTGAACAAATTTTTGCAGTCCGCCAACAGAAGTGTGCAGCAAATCAAGATCAAGCAATGGTAAAATGGGAACCACTACTTTATTGGTTTTACGAAAGTGCTCTATCAGAAATTGAAAATTGCTTAAGGCGCCGAATAATCCATGCAGTAACATCAAAGGTTCGCCTTCGCCCTCTTCAATAAACTTGAACTTGCCGTCTTGTTTTATTTCGTAACTCATCCGTAAATACAAATTGTTTAATATAAACCGCTATCTCAATCTTAAAGTTATGAAATGCTGATCAGGGCTAAAATTACGTTAAATAAGATAATGGTTGAAATTAATGCCCCATTTTGTTTGATAATGCATTAAAAAAATCGCCTAATTCTGTGAACATATCTTTAAACACTGGTATAATGCTGCCAATATTATCCATCAGTTTTGGCCCCCAGGGTTGTATAAATTTATAAGTTGCCGATGATTGTATGGTGGCCGGTTGTATCAATTGCAGTTTTTCGGCATAAAAGATAAAGATGCTTAAGATGATTGTGTATAACACTGCGTACAGCAATATTCCGCCAATACGGTTTGCCCAGCCCAGCAGTACCGCCTGAAAAGATTTTTCGATTAACCTGGCGCCAAGCCTTACCAGCAAAACCACCAGCAGAAATACCAAAGCAAATGCAATAAAAGGGAGCCATTTGGCAGAAACAGAAATACTGTCTTTTAACCACTCTGCAACTGCAGCCGATAATTTTAATGCTGCTGCCAGGCCAATGACAAATGCAAGGATAGAAAACACCGCAAGGATCAATCCTTTTTGGTAGCCTTTGATGATGGCCAGGATAAGGAGAATGGCGAAGGCGAAATCTATCAGCATGATTTTGAATTAGGAATTTTTTTCAACAAACGCACTCTTTTTATTTTAGTAAGATAGCATAATTCCTAATTTCTCACCCGCCTGCCGGCAGGCAGGTTCGTAATCCCTAATTTGCTAAAAGTTCTTTAACTACGGCGCTGATTGCTTTTCCATCAGCTTTACCTGCCAATTGCTTGCTGGCAACGCCCATAACCTTCCCCATATCAGCAGGAGAGGAGGCTCCGGTTTCTGCAATAATTCCTTTTATAATTTCTTTCAGTTCGGCTTCATCTAATTGCTTAGGCAGAAATTTTTCTATCACCGCCATTTCCTCCCTTTCTTTTGCAGCCAGGTCTTCACGGCCCTGTTTTTCAAAGATGTCAAGCGAATCCCTGCGTTGTTTCATCATCTTTTGCAGAAATTTTTGTTCGGTTGCTTCGTCAATTTCGCCGGCAGCGCCAGGTTCTGTTTTAGCTTTTATGATCTCGGCTTTAATGGCACGCAGGCCACGTAAAACGCCTTCGTTCTTGGCTTTCATAGCCTCTTTCATTTCGGCCATTATCTGTTGTTCTAAACTCATGTTGGTATCTTTTAGTGTTTAAATTCTTCCGGGGGAATTGGTAATTAGTAATTTGGAATTGGGGAAGCCTTAGCATACAAGCATTCTGTTATATTTCAAACCTAATTCCTAATTACTTTTGCTCTTTCAATTGTATGGCCCTGAACTTATCAAAAAAATCTTTGGCAAATTTTTTCATGTCATCACTCATTTCCTGCTGCTGGGTGGCACGTTTAAAAGTATCGGCCATGCTCATCAGCATCTGGTAGTAAAAATCGGCCATTTCATCCACCATCATATCTTTTGTCCAAAGATCTATCCGCAAAGCTGTTTTATCGGCCCCATCCCAAAAAGCAACGCTCATTGCTTTGGCTTTTTGTACCATATTGGCTGTACTGTCAGTTGCGCTCCAGTTGATTTGTTCAGGTACTTTGTTCGGGTCCAGCAGTACGTCAATTTTTATTGTTGATTGATTCATCTAAATTATTTGTTTAGTAAGACTGCCTTACGCAGACAGGCTGCAAAATTAACTGAATTTAACTATTGACTGCTTTCAAAATACAGGCCATGAGCAAATCCGTTGTTTTGCCCGGGTCATATTGTTTTATCAACTCATTTCCTGATTTTACAAGTTCAGCTGCCAGGGTTTCATTTTTAAAAATAAGCATCATTTTTTCGGCTATGTCTTCAAAATTTTCAGCATCAGTATATAAAACAGCTTTGCCAAATGTAGCACACAGGCTATCTGTTTTTGCTGTAATTGCCGGTACTGCACATTTAATGGCCTGCAGGGCCGGTAGGGCAAGAGTACCGTTTACGGGATAAACAAATGCATAGGCCGCCGCTGTGATTTTTGACAGTTCTTCTTTGGTTAATTCTTCCAGCAATTTTACTTCATTTCTTAATTTATAGGTTTTAAGCGCTGTTTTAAAAGCCTGGTCTGCTTTACCGGCAATCAAAAGCTGCATACTGCTCTTCTGTCTTTTTTTGAAGAAGGTGAACGCTTTTAAAAGGTTGATGAGATTGCTGTGCTGGTTAATATCTCCGCTAAACAAAAAATAAGCTTTTCCATCAGCGTATTTTTCTTTGATGATCTCTTTTTCTTCCCAGTTAAGGGGCCTAAAAATTTCATCAACAACCGGTTTGATTACTGCCATTTCTTCTGCCATTACTTTATACCTATCCGAGATCAATGACCTGGAATAATCTGAAAGCGTTGCAATGTTTTTTGCCTTTGATAAAAATGCAGGAGTATTTTTTTGATAAAACTTAGCCTGCGAACTTTTTAATAACTGCGGATGATCCAGAAATCTCAGATCGCCCAGCAGTAAGCACTGCGGAACTTTTGTCCGCAATGAACAAATGCCTTCCAGGCTTAAAAAAGCATCTGCCTTATATTTCCGTAAAACTGATGGTATCCTGTAATTGAACCAGTATTGCAAACGCAGGATGCTGCCTGCTTTAGGCCCGGTAATAATTGCAGTTACATTTTTTGTAAAAGACTTGCCTGCATCATAAGGCCTGTCGAAAATATAAATGAATTGATGCTCCGGAAACCGGCCGCTTAAATGCTGCAGCAGCGCAAATAGAAACTCGTAGTAACCTTCCGGCTGTGTTTCTTTATCCAACCTGGTATTAACGGCAATGATCATGCAAATAAAATAAGGGAAGGTTAATTTTTGAACAACAGGCTTAGCTAATTAAGATTGTCAGGGTGAGCTTGTCGAACCCGGTTTATTAGAAAGATCCCGCCTTCGACAGGCTCAGGCTGACAGCTTTTTATTTCAAAACTTTCAACTTTACCATTTCGATACGGGTATCGCTTACGCTTAAAATGTCAATTTCGTAATTTCCAACAATTATATGTTCCTTCAGTTTAGGGATGCGTTCATGGTTTTTAATGATATAACCCGATAGTGTTTCGGTTTCTTCATCATCCGGAAAAACCAGTTTGTATTTTTCTGTGATGATATCCAGCTCCATCCTGCCGCTGAAAATAAATTCATCGCCTGACAGTTGTTTATCAACAAACTCTTCGGTGTCATATTCATCCTGTATCTCCCCAAATATCTCTTCAAGCAGGTCTTCCATCGTTACAATGCCTGCTGTGCCGCCAAATTCATCTACAACCCAGGCAATAGATCTTCTTTCTTTGCTGAATTTATTCATCAGGTCGGTAGCGCTCATGCTTTCGGGAACTGTTGGGATGGGCAATAAAATTTCGTTAACAGTTGCCGGGTGCTTAAAAAGGTCGAGCTGGTGAATATAACCGGTGATGTTATCAATATTTTCATCGTACACAACAAGTTTACTCAGTTTTGTTTCGATGAATTTTGCCTTAACTTCTTCTATAGAACTGTTCCTGCTCACTGCTTCTATTTCTTTGCGGGGTATCAGGCATTCTCTAAGCCGGGTTTCGCTGAGCGATAATGCATTTTCAAAAAGTTCCTTATTCAGTTCGCTGCTGTCTTCTACTTCATTGCTTTTGCTCTGCTGCATAAAATGCTCCAGGTCCACTTTGCTGAACATGTCTTTTTTAGTGTGCACTTTTACATTGAGTATGTATTTTAAAATCCATTCGGCCGCATTTACAAAGTAAATACCGACAGAAGAAAAGAGCCAGTAAAAAAACTGCACGGCACTGCTGATAAAGTTTGAGCTGAGTATGCTGCTGTTCCGGGCTTTAAAAAACGCTTTAAATATAAATTCTACAAAAAGCACTATCAAAGTGGAAAGTACTGTTTCTACAAAAAGCTTGATATAGTCAACTGCATTTTTAAAAGAAGCCGGCAGGTTAGATTTTATCCAGAACCAGATGGGGTAAAGCATATCTACCACCAATAAACCATACACCACAAAAACCAGGTTAATGCCCACGAGTGTGGTGCCGATAAAACGGGCCGGCCTGTCAGCATAAAAGCCCCATACTTTACCACTGTGTGTACCCTGCTTTCGGTTGAGTTCAATAGATAGTTTATTAGCAGATATAAAAGCTATTTCTATACCGGCAAAAAAACCAATCAGCAACAGGGCAGCAATGATGGCAATAAAAGCTATCCAATCCATACTATAAAAATAAGAAAGAGTTTTTAAACGGGTGGCCAAAGGGTTGCCAACCTTTCAAAACTGAGTTTGATTTAAAAAGAACTGCTGTAAGGTTGGCAACCCTTATTACAGATTTATGAAGCGATGAAACCGGCTACAATATCTTCTGCTTCGCCACAGGCACGATGAAAATCATCGTTGGTGATGATCTTGTTAAACTGGTCTTTAAATGACAGTTCATAAGAAGCTTTATTGATTCTTGCAGCCAGCGATTCTGCCGTTTCGGTGCCGCGGCTTTCAAGCCTTTTCTTTAACTCTTCTACCGAAGGCGCCTGTATAAAAAGGCTGAGCGATGAATCGGGATATTGCTGCTGCACATGAATAGCGCCTTTTACATCAATATCCAGCACCGGAATTTTATTTTCGCTCCAGATACGGGCCAGTTCAGTTTTTAAAGTGCCGTAATATTTGCCTTCGTACACCATTTCCCATTCAACAAATTCGTTGTGCTGAATTTTGGTTTGAAATTCTTCTATTGTTATGAAATGGTAATCAACACCGTCTTTTTCTGTTCCTCTTGGCTGGCGTGTGGCTGCTGAAATGGAGAATGCCAGTTGCGGAAAAGTTTTCATCAGGTGACGGGTGATGGAGGTTTTACCGGCTCCTGATGGTGCAGTGATGATGATGAGTTTATTGTTATCTGCCATGTGCAAAGAAACTATTTTATTTTTAAGATAATAGGGTTTCCAACCTTTAAAAGGTTGGAAACCCTGAATAACTCAATGCGGTTTAAAATGTAGTACCACATTTGTATTTTCGGCATTGCCTGCCAGCACCAGTTCATCTGTAGTTAACGATTTAATAATATACCGGTTGATGCTGTTGCCTGATTCCGGCGTGCAGATAAGCAATTTATCATTCCCCTGCAGTTCGTATTTTCCCTTTACAGTAAGCTGGTCATTCAAGGCACATTCATATTTCATGCGGTCTTTAAAGGTCCAGTTTAAATTTAGAAGCAGCGCTTTAGCCTGTTCAGCATTGGCAGAATCTTTTTTAGTAAGACCTTTTGCATCGGGCGGAACAATATTTTCTACCTGTAAACAATCCCATTTTTTGGTGAGGAGGATAACCGTTTTGTTGCGGCAGGAACACAAAAAAAATACAAGCATTAAAAAGGGAATTAGTTTTTTCATCAGCAAAAAATTAATTGATCCTTTTTATGTCTGCACCCAATTTTATCAATCGTTCATCTATATTCTGATAGCCACGGTCTATCTGTTCAATATTTTGTATGATGCTTTTTCCCTGTGCACTTAATGCAGCAATAAGAAGGGCTACACCGGCACGTATATCAGGACTGCTCATGGTGATGCCACGCAATTGCTGCTCTCTTTCTAAACCGATAACTACGGCACGGTGAGGGTCGCAGAGAATAATTTGGGCGCCCATATCTATCAGCTTATCTACAAAGAACAAACGGCTCTCAAACATTTTCTGATGGATGAGTACACTGCCGTGTGCCTGTATAGCGGTTACCAGAACAATGCTCAGCAGATCAGGCGTAAAGCCGGGCCAGGGATGATCGTAAACGGTTAATACCCCACCATCCATATATTTTTGAATGGTGTAAGATTCCTGTGCCGGAATATGAATATCATCGCCCACAAAATTCATTTTAATACCCAGTTGCTGAAATCTTTCAGGAATAACTCCAAGGTGTTCTATACCGGCATTTTTAATGGTGATATCACTCTGTGTCATAGCCGCCAGGCCAATAAAAGAACCCACTTCAATCATATCGGGCAACATGCGGTGTTCTGTTCCTCCAAGCCTGTCAACACCTTCTATTACTAAAAGATTGCTGCCAATGCCGCTGATGTTTGCGCCCATATTGTTTAACATTCTGCAAAGCTGTTGTACATATGGTTCGCAGGCGGCATTGTAAATGGTGGTCGTTCCTTCAGCCATAGAGGCGGCCATTAAAATGTTTGCTGTACCGGTTACGCTTGGTTCATCAAGCAGAATATTGGCTCCTTTTAAACCCGGTGTTTCCAGGTGAAAGAAACCATCTTCTGTATCATAGGAAAACTTAGCGCCCAGTTTTTCAAAACCGATGATATGTGTATCTAATCTTCTTCTGCCAATTTTATCTCCACCGGGTTTGGGAATGTATGCTTTTTTAAAACGGGCAAGCATGGGCCCGGCAAGCATTACAGAGCCACGCAGTTTACCGCTTTTTTTGTGATAGGCCGGGCTGTGCAGATATTCTACATCCACAGCATCCGCCTGGAAAACGCAGGTATCACGGCTTTGACGGTCAATCTTTACTTTCATTTCGCCCAACAGTTCTATCAACAGGTTTACGTCAACAATATCTGGTATGTTGCTGATGGTAATTTTTTCGGGGCTTAATAATACGGCTGATATGATCTGCAGCGCCTCGTTCTTGGCGCCCTGTGGGATAATTTCTCCGGATAATCTTTTTCCGCCCCTTACTTCAAATGATTGCATATTTATTTTTATTACACGAGTTACACGAATTGAAGGCACAAATTACACGAATTACACGAATGAGATTATAGCAGTAAGCGTCTTACAAAAAATACCTGGCGAATAGCCAGGTATTTAATTCGTTTTGATTTGTGTAATTAAATTAATATCTCTTCTTAAAATTACGGTTGTTGTTATTACCGTTGCCACCGCTGTTACCACCACGGTTGTTGCGGTTGCCGCCGCCCTGGTTCCTGTTTCCTCCGCCATTGTTGTTATTTCTACCTCCAAAATTTTTGCGGTAGTTGTTGCCACCACTACGTTTGCCACCACTACCATAATCATCACGGTCATCACGGCCTTCAACACGGTGCTTTACAAACGGGCGGTTGTTGAATTCCAGTTCACCCTTTGTCATAGCCGATAATTCGGTCTGTATATTATCATCATGCACCAGTTCTTTATGCCAGTTGCTGTAAGTTAATTTCATGTAATAAGCTATCGCATTGGCAAAGCCCTGTTTCTTTTCAGGGTTCTCTTCTTTTAAAGCCTTATCAATAACCACCTCAATATTTTTTCCCAGATGATTGAACTTTGGATATTTTTTTGGGTAATGCAAACGCTCCGGTTTTGCTTTTAAAGTTTCACGGGTGGGGATAGGATAGGGGCTTTCCACATCCAGCTTAAAATCGCTGATGAGGAAAAGATGGTCCCAAAGCTTGTGGCGGAAATCTTCCACATTTTTTAAATGCGGATTTAAAAACCCCATCAGCTCAATAACAGCATAGGCATTTCGCTGGCGCTCTTCCCTGTTCTCTATGCTTAAAAGGTATTCAACCATTTTCTGGATATGCCTTCCATATTCCCTCATCACTAAAAAATTCCTCGTGGTATTGTATTCCATTTATTTGTATTTAGGTATTGCAAAAGTAAGCTAAAGCAGTGCATTTTCAATTTGAAGGTAAACGGAGCCGCTTTTTAGCTGTTTTATCACAGGTATTTTACCCGGCACCAGTTGTAAGCTATTATAATGCCGCCAGAATCTGCAGCAAGGTCGTAAACATCAAAACTGCGCCCTTCAATAAAAAATTTTTGGATGAACTCGGTTGTTATGCCCCACACCACAGCGGCTATGGCAATTTTTAAAGCCCATTTTCTTTTTTCCCGCAGCGATAAAACCATTTTTTTATGAACAGGATATATGAACAGGAAAACCAACATGCCAAAAAGCCCTGCATGTACCCATTTATCGAAATAAATATCATTAAGCCAGGTTTCAACTGGCGGTATTTTTGATCCGGGTAAACAGATGAGTACCAGTATAAGAAAAAACCAGGCTATGCCTGGGATGAATTTTATTACCGGTGACCTTGCTGAAGGATTTTGCATGATGAATTTATTATCCAACAGTTGCCGAGTAAGCAGCCGAATCCATCAGCTTTTCAAAATCAGCAGCATCAGCAACGGTCATTTTTACCATCCAGCCATCGCCATACGGATCGGTATTTACCAGTTCGGGTTGTGTATCAAGCAAGGGGTTGGTTTCAGTAATTGTTCCCGCAAGCGGAGAAAAAAGGTCGCTTACGGTTTTAACTGCTTCCACAGTGCCGAACACTTCTTCGGCAGCCACTGCCTTGCCTTTGGATGCAATATCTACATACACAATATCACCAAGCTCACGCTGTGCAAAATCGGTAATGCCAATGGTAGCAGTTGTTCCATCTAAAGAGATCCACTCATGGTCTTTGGTATAACGAAGGTTTTCTGGAAAATTCATTTTATTTAATTTGACGTTAAAGAATCTGCCTGCCTCACGGCAGACAGGTTGCAAAATAAGAATTTAAATCAAACTATTTGATCACTTCTATTTTCATGCGCACATCGCTAACCGGGCGGTCGCCGGGCGCTTTTGGTACAGCGGCTATTTTATCAATTACATCAAAGCCGCTTTCCACTTCACCAAAAACAGTATAATCCTGGTCCAGGAAAGGTGTTCCGCCAATAGTTGTATAGATGTTCTTTTGTGCAGCAGAATATTTTATGCCTTTCTGCATTTCCATCACAGCCAGTTGCTGCCCGGGTACCGGTGCGCCCTGCACAATATAAAACTGGCAGCCGCTGCTTGCTTTTTCAGGGTTGGGTGTTCTGGCTGCAGCCAAGGCGCCTTTTTTATGAAACAGGCTGGTATCAAATTCTGCCGGAATGGTGTAGCCAACATCGCCCATGCCCAGCATTTGGCCGGCAGGTGCATATTTGCTTTGCGGATCGCCGCCCTGTATCATAAAGCCCTGTATCACCCGGTGAAATAAGAGGCTGTCGAAAAAATGCTCGTTGGCAAGTTTGATGAAATTATCACGGTGCTGTGGTGTTTTATCATACAGGCGTATTACCATTACACCAAAATCGGTAGTAAGTTTTACCCGGGTGCCGGGTATTTTAACTTCTTTTTTTACCACAGGTGCTGTTTTTTTTACAGCAGTTGTTTTTTTAACAGGCACCTTTGTAGTGGCAGGTTTCTTTGCAACCGGTTTTTTAACCTGTGCATCTGCGGCAACAGTAAAAAAGCAAATCAAAGCAAGGGTAATTAAAGTCTTCATCTTGTTCATAAAATAATTAGTCAATAAAATTTTGATTTTGAAAATATAAGAGAACGTGATCTTTTAAAAAATTTTCCTGCTCTGCTAAAAATATGTCAGGCAATGGTTTCAGTTGTTTAAAATGGGGCCATCCTTCTTCATCATGCCCTTCAAGTACGTAATATCCGCCGGGCGAAAGTACGGTGCAAACGGCAATATGCATCAGGTCCTGCTTTTCTTCTTTGCTGAAATTTTGTTTGCCGCTGCCCAGTTCCTGTATGCCTATTAAAAACAAAATGCCGTCCATATCGGGTTTAATGCCGAAACGCTCTTTTATTTTGATGCGGAGTTTGAGCCAGCGTACCTGCAGATCGTCTGTGAGGTTTTGCATGGGCGCAAAGATAATGAAAAGCGCAAACCCCCTCCGCCCCCTGAAAGGGGGAACTGATTATGCAACAGAGTGAAGCGAAGTGAGTATTAGGTGTCTGGCCACTAATGAGACTCTTACATAGCAGGTAACTGAGATTATTTAAAACTCTTTAAATTTTTGCGGTTCCCGTAGTGGCCTGACACCTATCCAAAACCTTACCTTTGCTGAAAATTTTAAAACAGATGTTACAGATCAGTTATATCAGGCAGAACACGGAATTGGTAAAAGAAAAGTTGGCGGTGAAACATTTTGGCGATCTGTCGGTGGTGGATAGCATACTTGAAACTGATGAGCAGGTTCGTAAATTAAAAACCGAAACCGAAGCTTTGCAGGCCGGCATTAATGTGGCCAGTAAAGAAATTGGTATGCTGATGGGAAAAGGGGAGAAGGAAGCTGCTGAAAATAAAAAAACAGAAGTAGCAACAAATAAATCTTTGTTACAAAACCTGGCGCAGCAATTGGCAGATGCAGAAAAAAAACTGCATGATACATTGATATTGTTGCCCAATCTTCCTCACATATCTGTACCTAAAGGCAAAACACCTGAGGAGAATGAAGTGGTACGTGAAGGTGGGAGCAAACCTGCATTACCCGCAACAGCAGTGCCGCATTGGGAATTGATAAAAAACTACGACCTGGTTGATTTTGAAACGGGCGTAAAAATTACGGGCAGCGGTTTTCCTTTGTACAAAGGAAAAGGCGCTAAACTGCAGCGTGCCTTAATTCAATATTTTTTGGATTACAATACCGATGCTGGCTATACAGAATATTTACCACCACTGATGGTGAATGAAGCATCTGCTTATGGTACCGGCCAGTTGCCGGATAAAGAAGGTCAGATGTACCATGCCACGGCTGATAATTTTTATTTGATACCAACTGCAGAAGTGCCCATCACCAATATTTACAGGGATGAAATTGTAAAGGAAAGTGACCTGCCAATTAAAATGACCGGTTACACACCCTGCTTTAGAAGAGAGGCCGGAAGCTTTGGTGCCGATGTGAGAGGATTGAACCGCGTTCACCAGTTTGATAAAGTGGAACTGGTGCAGATTGTACACCCGGATAAAAGCTACGAAGTGCTGGATGAAATGGTGAACCATGTTGAGAACTTACTGAACACGCTTGAACTGCCTTACCGCATTTTACGCCTTTGCGGCAGCGATATGAGTTTTGCCTCTGCACTTACTTATGACTTTGAAGTGTACAGCGCTGCACAACAAAAATGGCTGGAGGTAAGTTCTGTCAGCAATTTTGAAAGCTTTCAAACCAATAGGTTGAAGGTAAGATTTAAGGATGCTGATGGTAAAAGCCAGTTGGTTCATTCATTAAACGGCTCATCTTTAGCATTGCCAAGGATTGTTGCCTGTTTGCTGGAAAATAATCAAACAGCGAGTGGTATTAATTTACCGGCTGTGTTGCATAGGTATTTTGGCGAGGAGAAAATCACCGTTTGATAAACAAACAGTTTTATTTAAAGTTAGAAAGCTTTGAATTTTGTTTAAAATTTTGAGCTGTCAGTCTGAGCCTTTCGAAGACGGAATAATATTTGAAACAACCAGCCTTCGAAAGGCTCAGACTGACAGTTTTTTTATTAAAGCATTAATAATTCATTTCTCCCCCACACCTTTCTCCTTCATCAGTTTATAAATTTCAGCTGGCTCCACCGGAGATTGTGGTGTAAGGTTCTCTGCACCGGTTGCAGTAATCACAATCGTATCTTCAAGTCTTATGTGTATCTTTTTTTCCTTGTCTTCTAAAATAGGCTCCACATTAAATACAACACCTTCCACAAAAGGTTTATCGTAATTACCTACATCATGCACAGCCATACCTACATAATGGCCAATGCCGCCAACCCAGTTTTTTTCGTAACCATGTTTTATGTAAATGTCCTTGCCAATCTTTTTCAGATCATTCACAGTAACACCCGGTTTCATGGCTTTTATGATTTCTTCACGGGCTTCTTTTACGCAGTTGTACATTTTTAATTGTTCGCCGGTAAACTCTCCCTGCACAGGCCAGGTTCTTGTAATATCGGTTACATAATAATTCAGGTCGGGGGCATAGTCAATCAGCAATACGGTTCCGGTTTCAAGTACATGATTGTTTGCATTGTAATGCCATATCAATCCCCTGTCGCCTGCGGCAGCAATGGGGTAATAGGCTGGTCCTGATGAACCCATGTCAGCATAAATAAAATCGCAGGCCGCTACTGTTTGATATTCATAAATACCGGGCCTGGTTACTTTGATAGCTTCGTTAATTCCTAAACAACCGATGCGGCCGCATTCTCTTAAAACTGCAATTTCTTTTTTGTCTTTTACCCAGCGCATATCATCCAGTATAGGTGTTATATCTTTTACGGCAGTTGCCGGAAACCGTTCTTTTATTTTGTTATAAAAATTCACCTCTTTGGATATGCGGCCATCCCAGGGATCATTCATGCGGTTGCTTCTTATCAATGTGCAGCGGTCACGGCTCATTTCTGCTGTTTCCTGCGGTGATGTTTGCAGGTAAAAAGGTTGTCCGCCTGCTGCAAGCCTGTTCAGCATCATGGTTAAACCTGTTTTAGAAATAACCTTGTTGAATTTGTATTCAGCCGCCGCTTTGTCACCAGGTTTAATCATGGCTTCCGTTTTTATATCATTGGGAATATTATCAGGCACCAGTAAAACAGATTCTTTGGTTTTTCCATTGATGATCAAAACTGCATCGGGTATTTCCACGCCGGTGAGGTAATAAAAATTATTATCCTGCCTGAATTTGATATAGCCCTCTGTTAATTCTGCCGCCTGCAAGATCAAAATGCCATCACCCATCTGCGCCATTATTTTATTGCGCCTTGCCTCAAAATCTCCGGCACTGAAATATTTCCACATAGTTTGTGATATGACTGTTTGAGAAAAAAACAAACAGGCAATAATGGAAAACGATTTGATCTTTTTCATATTAAAAAAATGAGGAGGTGATAATAAGGCCGGTTATTCAACAGCCGGATTAAAAGTAAAATAAAAAACGGCAGCAATGATATTTTTCTGAAGGCTTATGGATGAATGGCGGCGTAAGACTGTATCTGTTTTATCTTTTTATTCATCACATAAAACCAAAGCGGTGGTACCATTGCCAGTATCATGCTGCCCGGGTAGCCTGTTGGCAGTTGCGGTGCATCATCATGGTGCTGCAGCACCTGGTATTTTTTGCTGGCCAGGTAATGATGGTCGCTGTGGCGGCTAAGTTCAAACAGCATCAGCCGGCCAAGTATATGGTTGCTGTTCCAGCTATGTTGCGGCATGGCACGTTCGTAATTGCCATCGGGTTTTTGTTTGCGTTGCAGGCCGTAATGCTCGATATAGTTAACTGTTTCAAGCAGTAAAAAACCAATGGTTGCTGCGGCTAAAAAATAAAGGGTTACCTGCCAGCTGAATATTAAAAAAATGGCGGTAACAAATAAAAGCTGAATAACCTGTGCCTGCAGCATTTCATTTTTCCAATGCAGGGCAGGCAGGTTATGCTTTTTCATTTCATCATTTGCAATTTTCCAGGCAGAGAGGTATGAAAAAATAACTGTGCGGAAATAAAAAGTAAAGACAGGTTCATTGTACCGGGCACTGCTTGGGTCGTGTGGGGTAGCTACATTTTTATGATGGCCCTTATTATGTTCAATAAAAAAATGCATATACAACGAAGTGAGCAAAAGGGCTTTGGCAAATACCTGTTCGTATTTATTTACCCGGTGGCCCAGCTCATGCGCTACATTAATACCAAAAGTGCCGCACAATAAACCCATGCTGAAAATGCGGCCGGTAACTTGCCACCACGGCAAACCGGTGGTTTGCATGGCAGTTAAAAAAATATACAAAGCGGAAAATTGAAAAACCACCACGGCATACAACAGGTAATCATACACCCTGTCTTTTTTTACAATTTCTTCTTCAGCTGCGCTTAGGTTTTTTGTATCTGGGCTTATAAAAAGTTCAAGCACGGGCATCAGTACCCATGCATACAGCATTGGCAGCCAGGTAAGCCATCCATTACCCGTAAAGGCCAGCCAGGCAAGAATATAAATGGTTAACGGTGATAAATATTTAAGCGCCCGTACCTGCATATTGTTTTTACCATAACAAGATAAACAAAACCAGCCGGTTTTTTATTATCCTGTTTATTGTAAATTTATGATTAAACCACCGGTTGTTCAGTTAGTCTTACTACCGTTCAACAGGTCAGTAAAAAAACATCTATCATTATGGCTGTTCCCAATCGTATAAAGAATCAACATTTATTATGGCGTGCCGCTTTTGGCCCCATGGCCGAAATGGCGGC
The DNA here is from genome assembly GCA_016786725.1 of Ferruginibacter sp. GTDB lineage: Bacteria > Bacteroidota > Bacteroidia > Chitinophagales > Chitinophagaceae > Ferruginibacter. Next base: position 349,540 of record JAEUVU010000007.1, read on the forward strand.
TTCACTTGATACCTTTTCTCAAAAAGATCTTTGGGCATTGCTGCTAAAAACTTCTTCCAAACCCGTACAAAAATTAGCAGTAACTAAAAACCCTGCGGAAGAATACATGGTGAACATGACCGATCCGAAGGAAGTGCAAAAGGCGATGAACAATCCTGAATTGAGGAAAAAATTGCGGGAGCAATCAAGAGAAGACCTGAAAAAAATGAACCTGCAGTGGCTGGAGATGATGGTCAACAGCGAAGCACAGTTAAGGGAAAAGATGAGCCTGTTCTGGCATGGCCATTTTGCTACCCGTATTCAAAACAGTTTTTTTGCCCAGGAACTTTTACAGGTTATCCGTACCAATGCTTTGGGCAATTTTGGTGATATGCTGAAAGCGGTGAGTAAGAGTCCGGCCATGTTACAGTTTTTGAATAACCAGCAAAATAAAAAATCGCACCCCAACGAAAATTTCGCCCGTGAAGTGATGGAACTTTTTACGATGGGCCGGGGTAATTATACAGAAAATGATGTAAAGGAAGCAGCCAGGGCCTTTACCGGCTGGGGTTTTAATCCGCAGGGCGAATTTGTTTTCAGGAGAAACCAGCATGATGATGGAAGCAAGACTTTTCTTGGTAAAACCGGAAACTTTAATGGCGATGATATTCTGAATATGCTTTTGGAGAATAAACAGACCGCTAATTATATCAGCAAAAAAATGTACCGCCATTTTGTAAATGAAAATGTGAATGATACAAACCAGCAATGGCTGAACAACCGCTTTTACAGCAACAATTACGATATATCCAAACTGCTGGAAGATATGTTCACCAGCAGTTGGTTTTACGATGAAAAGAATATTGGCACCAGGATAAAATCACCGGTTGAATTGCTGGCAGGTATCCGCAGGCTATTGCCCATGCAGCTGGAAAAGAATGAATCGCAGCTGTTGTTTCAGCGGGCATTGGGGCAGGTATTGTTTTATCCGCCTAACGTAGCAGGCTGGCCGGGTGGCAAAAGCTGGATAGACAGCAGTTCTTTAATGCTTCGCCTGCGTATCCCGAAAATATTTTCAGCAAATGATGCAGTAGATATTATGCCCAAAACAGATGATGATGTGCAGATGGGAATGATGATGGAAGGAATAAAAAAAATGAGAGATGCGGTAAAAGGCGGTACAGCCACTATTGACTGGGCTGCTGTGAATAAGATATTTGAAAAAGTGCCCAGGGAAAAATTGATGGAGCATATTGAAGCCACCGTTTTGCAGACAAAAACCAAGGTGAGCAATGCTGTGCTGGATAAATATGTAAATGCAGAGAGCCGGGAAAACTATATTAAAAGCGCTGTCGTAAATCTGATGAGTACACCCGAATATCAGCTGTGCTAGTTATAAGTTATGAGTTATGAATGATAAGCGCTTCGAAATTCATAACTCATAATTCATCATTCATAACTCATAACTTCTTAAAATGATAATCAAACGCAAAGAATTTTTACAGATCGGTTCACTGGCAACAGCCTCTATGATGATGCCTAAATTTTTAAAGGCATTTGAAAAGCCGATGATGGTGCCGCCGGGAAATAAAGTGGTGGTGGTAATCCAGTTCAGTGGTGGCAACGATGGCCTGAACACGGTGATACCGGTACGTAACGATATTTATTATCGTGAAAGGCCAAAGCTGGGGATTGCAAAAGATGCTGCATTATCGTTAACTGATGAAGTGGGGTTGAATCCTGCATTGCAGGCATTTAAAGGTTTGTATGACGACGGCAGCCTGGCTATTATGAACAGCGTTGGCTATCCCAATCCCGACAGGTCGCATTTCCGCAGCATGGATATCTGGCACAGCGCAAGTGAAAGCAACCAATATGTAAACACGGGCTGGCTTGGCCGCTATTTAGATGCACAATGTAAAGGCTGTGATAAACCAACTCAGGCTATGGAACTTGACGATGTTCTAAGTCTTGCTTTGAAGGGAGAAGAAAACAAAGGCCTTGCATTTAAAGACCCGAAAAAATTATACAACACCAGCAATGGCAGGTTTTTAAAAGATGTAAATGCCGATCATAAGAACGGTGAAGAAACCATTGACTACTTATATAAAACAATGAGTGCAACGCTCAGCAGTGCAGATTATATTTACCAGCAAAGCCGGGTTCATCCAACAGCGCAGACTTATCCCAACACCAATTTGGGTAAAGATCTGAAAACGATTGCTTCTTTAATTTTCTCCGACATTAATACCAAAGTATATTATGTTAGCCTTGGTAGCTTTGATACGCATGTTAACCAGGATAACCAGCAAAAAAGACTATTTACCGAACTGAATGATGCGGTAAAAGCTTTTACGGATGACCTGAAAAACAATGGCCGCTTTAATGATGTGCTGATGATGACTTTCAGCGAATTTGGCCGCAGGGTTAGCCAGAATGCCAGCAACGGAACCGATCATGGAACTGCCAATAATATGTTCTTCATCGGTGGGGGCTTAAAAGAGAAAGGTGTATTAAATGCCATGCCTGATCTCAGCGACCTGAATGACGGCGACCTGAAGCATAAAGTTGATTTTAAAAATGTGTATGCAACCGTTTTAAACAAATGGCTTGGTGCAGATGATAAGATGATATTAGGGAATAAATATCCGCATCTGAATTTTATATAAAAAATAAACCCGGATAAATTCCGGGTTTATTTTTGAATGTTTTTATTTCACTCCCTTTTCTTTCATGATTCTGTTAAGCCATTTCAGCATGGCAAATATGATGAAGGTTGCAAACATCAGCAGTGCAAAATTCACCCAAAAGAAATTGGCTTTATTCTCGTAACCATCCCAAAGCGTTGCCAGCAGCCCTGATAATTTATTGCCAATAGAGGTTGCCAAAAACCAGCCACCCATCATCAATGAAGTAATACGGACAGGACTAAGTTTTGAAACAACTGATAAACCCATTGGGCTAAGCAATAATTCGCCAATCGTAATTACACCGTAAGTGCCTATAAGCCACCAAACACTTGCTTTTTCGGAGCCATTACCTGAAACATGCACAGCGCTTACCATAACCAGTACAGATAAAGCAGAGATCAGCAAACCAAAAGCGATCTTGGTAGGGGTTGAGGGTTCTTTGCCATGCCTGCGCAGGAAAGCAAAAAATGCAATCACCAGCGGAGTAAGAATAATTACCCAGCCTGGGTTTATTGACTGGCTGAGGGGCGTGGCCCACAAACTAATTTTTTGTCCATCAGCAGGCAGTTCGTCTCCTGTTATATTTTTGAAATAGACAGGATAATCATATCCCTTTACTATTTGCCCGTCTTTCTTTTGTATCCTGAACTGGTTATCATAAATTTCTACAGTATCTTTTTTATAAGACAGTTCTTTGGAAAGGCTCACTGAGTTGAAAATATCTCCGGCGGTTCCTGAAACCTGCCTGTCTGTATAAGAATCGGCCCAGATAGTAAGTGCAGAACCATTTTGTTTGAACACCGCCCAAAAAAGTATCACCGCAGCAAATATGGCAAGCAATGCTGCAATTGGCCTTTTCTCTGATTGCTCTGCCCGGAAATATAAGGAAGCGTAAAAACAAATAACAGGGATACAGGCAAAAATGAATGCATCGGTACTGTCTGATCCAAAAATATCACCTGGAATAATCCAGCCAACTATACCTGCAATTATTGCGGGGATAAAAATGAGTAAGACAATGCGGCTGAAAGGCATATCTTCTTTTGTCATCGGTTTTCTTACATCACCTGAAATGTAATGTTTCGTTCCAACCATAAAAATAATCACACCTAAAAACATTCCGATGCCTGCTGCGATGAATGCGTATTTCCATCCCCAGATATTAATAATGGCTGCGCTGAAAAAATTACACACGAATGCCCCAATATTAATACCCATATAAAAGATATTATAACCTTCATCCTTCCTTTTTTCAAATTGCGGGGTTGAATATAAATTACCAAGCAGGGTAGAGATATTGGGTTTAAAAAATCCGTTGCCAAATATCACAAGCGTCATAGAAATATAAAGCATCGGCAGATTATGCACCGACATGAGGCAATAGCCGGCACCCATCATCAGGCCACCGATTATGATAGATCTGCGGTAACCCCAATACCGGTCAGCTATCAAACCACCAATAAAAGGGGTGAGAAAAACCAAAGCAATAAAAGTTCCGTACAGGTCCGAAGCCTCAGAGTTGGTCATAGCAAAACCATGCTCCACATTTTTAAGATAGAGCAAAAAGATGCCTATCATAAGGTAGTATCCAAAACGTTCCCACATTTCGGAAAAGAACAGATAAGGGAGGGCTTTGGGATGTTTGCGACTTGATAACTCAGTTATTTCGCTCATGCTTATATTTTTTTAAGTAAGAAAGATAAAATAAAAAGGCGACCAATCAGCCGCCTTTTATAAAAATTATGAAATGCAATTATCTTACCCCATGCATCATTTTCTTCATCATCGGAGTTAATGCATAAAGCACTAAACCGGCCAGGCCGCATAATATAACAAACAGCATAAAAAAGTCGTACACATCTTTAAGTTTAAAACCCATAAACTCAGGGTAAGCAGGTTTTACCAGGCCCTGTTTTTTAATGGTCTCAAACTGTTCGTTTGTTAACACAGAATCTAAAGTATTCTTTAAAGTATAAGCACTGTCATTGCGGGCACCGGCTTTTTTGAGCATGGCAGTTGACTGATCAAATGCTTTGTTGATGTCAATATTATTCTCTTTCGCTTTTTTAACATCAACGGCAGCAGCAATTTTTTCTCTTCCTAAAATATAAAGGTCTCGGCCGCTTGGTTCTTTTGTGCCATCCAAAATTCCTTTCAGATCAACACCCTCTTTTTGCATAGCAATATATTTATCCGGAGAAGGAGGAAGAAGTGCACCGAGTACACCCGTAAGTACATAACCACCGGCATTTCCCAGGAACCAAACACCCATCAGCAATGATGCAAATCTTTTAGGAGCAAGTTTTGCTACCAGGGATAAACCAATCGGTGATAAACACAATTCGCCCCAGGTATGCAACAGGTATAAAACAATAAACCAGATGATACCGATTTTTGCTCCGTCTCCCAAGCCCTTTACCTGCATGGCAATGATGAGATAACCCAAAGCGATCAGCAATAAACCCCAGGCTTGTTTTACCGGGGAGATGGGTTCCAGTTTTTTCTTATTCATCCAAACCCACAGTATGCTGAAGGGGATAGCAAAAGCCATAACGAAGATGCCATTAAAGCTTTGCACCATACTCGACGGCATTTCCCATCCAAATATATTGGTGTCTGTCTGGTTATCTGCAATAAAGGTTAAAGAAGAGCCCGCCTGTTCAAACGCACCCCAGAAAAACATCACGAAGAAGCATACAATGTATAGAACAATGATCCTGTCCCGTTCTATTTTAGTGATCGTTTTATCTGAAAGTATCAGGTAACCAAGGCTGAAGCCAGATGCAAAAATGAATGGATAAAGCCATGATTTGATTGCGGATGCGCCAGGTGAGTCGAAAGCCAGGTGAAGGCCATAAGTACCTGCTATCAATATTACAATTGAAATAATAATACTGGTCATGGTGAATTTAGCGCTGTCTGATTCTCCATCCGGGATATCAGATTTTTTTGGTTTACCACCGATAGCTGCGCCTGCCGGGGTAACTACATATTTATTTTTGAGAAATAAAAAAGTAAGTGTACCTAAGAACATCGCCAGGCCGGCAACCAAAAATCCCCATTTAAAGGCGCTCAGATCTCTTACGCCGTTATGCTGTACATCACCCACGATTGGGCAGATGATCTGCCCTAAAGTAGCACCTACATTTATACCCAGATAAAACAAAGTGAAAGCCGAATCTAATTTGCTTTTTTGCTCCTGTGGATAAAGGCTACCCACCATGGAAGAAATATTGGGTTTGAAAAAACCGTTACCAAAAATAATGGCGATCAATGCTATCCACATTACGGTTTTGGCCAGGTCAAGGTTATCAGCATATAATGTACCGCTAAAAAAGAGCAACAACTGGCCAATACCCATAATGGTACCGCCCAATAAAATACAATTCCTGTTACCCAGGTATTTGTCCGAAATATATCCACCCAGCATCGGAGTCAGGTAACACAAACCCAGGAAACCGCCGTAAATTATGGAAGACTCAGATTCTCCCATTAACAATGCTTCTGCAAGAAAGAGGGAAAGCAAGGCCCTCATACCATAAAAGTTAAACCGCTCCCACATCTCGGTTCCAAAAAGAACCCATAATCCTTTGGGGTGCCCTGTTTGTTTTATTGCTTGTTCACTCATGATTTAATAGTTTTTTAATGCTTATTAGTTTGGTTTAATTACCCAAAATAGGCATTTTATGTTTAGAATAAACAAATGCGCCTGCCTATTTTATAAATAACGGGTTAAGAAAAAAAACTATGTTGGGGTTGACTTAAAAATATATTATGAAATGAGGTTTTAGAATTTTAAATTCGCAAACCAATAGTTCAGGCATAAAACTTTTTCAATGAATTTACTTTTAGTTGGCTCCGGCGGCCGGGAGCATACGCTGGCGTGGAAACTTAAGCAAAGCCCGCTGTGTGATCAATTGTTTATTGCCCCGGGCAATGCAGGCACTGCTTTGTGCGGCACCAATTTGCCCATAGCAGTTTCGGATTTTGATGGACTTGCTGCTGCCTGCCTGGATAATTCGATTGACATGATATTGGTTGGACCCGAAGACCCGTTGGTAAAAGGTATCTACGATTTTTTTAAGAACAAAAAGGAACTGGCACATATAAAACTCATCGGCCCGTCAAAAGAAGCATCACAACTGGAGGGAAGCAAGGCTTTTGCCAAAGCATTTATGCAGCGGCATAATATACCTACGGCGGCTTACAGGGAATTTACCTCTGATAAATACCTCGAAGGTGTGGAATATATCAAAGCACAATCGCTGCCCATCGTTTTAAAAGCCGATGGTTTGGCTGCAGGCAAAGGCGTTTTGATTTGCCAGAATCACCTGGAAGCGATGGCGGAGTTTGAGCTGATGTTGCTGCGATCCAAATTTGGTGAAGCCGGTAAAAAAGTGGTTATAGAAGAATTTTTGAAAGGGATTGAGTTGAGCTTATTTGTTTTAACCGACGGTGAAAATTATGTGCTTTTGCCGGAGGCGAAAGATTATAAACGCATTGGCGAAGCTGATGCAGGGCTTAATACAGGCGGAATGGGAGCCGTGAGCCCGCTGCCATTTGTTACGGATGCTTTTCTGCAAAAAGTAAAAGAAACAATTATTGAACCTACCATTGCCGGGTTTAAAAAAGACAACCTGGATTACAAAGGTTTTGTTTTTATTGGGCTGATGAACGACAATGGCGATCCAAAAGTAATTGAATATAACTGCCGCATGGGCGATCCCGAAACCGAAGTGGTTATTCCCCGGATCAAGAACGACCTGGTGGAATTACTGACAGCAACAGCCGGGCAAAAACTCAGTGAAATTAAAATTGAAACCGATGATCGTGCTGTAGCAACGGTAGTGGCGGTAAGTGGTGGCTATCCCGGCGATTATGAAAAGGGCAAAGTGATTACAGGCCTGGATTTGACTACATTGGAGGACACCATTGTTTTTCACTCCGGAACTAAAAATGAAGGCGATGAAATTGTTACAAACGGCGGCAGGGTGCTGGCGGTAACGTCTTTTGGCGAAAACATTACCGAAGCGGTTGAGCAATCAAATTACATGCTTGATCAACTGCATTTTGAAGGCATGTATTTTAGAACGGATATCGGTTATGAATTCAAAGAAGCATCCGGTTCCTGAATTCACCAACTGTTTTCCAGGTACAAAAATCCAGCTACTTATTTTATTTAAAACCGGAATTGAAAAAACCTGCTTCAGCAAATTCTTTTGACAAAACAAAACATTAGCAAAACTTTCGGTAAAATGTTTAAAAATAAAGGGTTTGGCGTTGTTAATTCAAATATTTTCCACCACCTTTGCTGGCATTGATTTAAATCCTTTTTCACACAAACAAATATGGGCCTCTTTAACTTTTTTACGCAGGAAATTGCAATAGATCTTGGTACCGCAAATACTCTAATAATCCATAACGATGAAATAGTAGTAAATGAACCCTCCATTGTTGCTTTAGACAGAAATAATCCGAAAAATATTTTAGCTGTGGGCAAAAAAGCATTGATGATGCATGAAAAAACCCACGAGAGTATCAGAACGGTTCGTCCGCTGAAAGATGGTGTGATTGCCGACTTCAATGCTGCCGAGCTGATGATACGTGAGATGATCAAATTGATCTATCCTAAAAAACCACTCTTTGCACCAAGCTGGCGCATGATGATATGCATACCCAGCAGCATTACCGAGGTTGAGAAACGTGCGGTACGTGACAGCGCTGAGCAGGCCGGTGCAAAAGAAGTTTACCTGATACATGAACCAATGGCAGCAGCCCTTGGTATTGGAATTGATGTAGAAGAACCAGTAGGTAACATGATCATTGATATTGGCGGGGGTACAACCGGTATTACGGTAATTGCTTTGGCTGGTATCGTTTGCGATCAGAGTATCCGCATTGCAGGCGATGAATTTACTGCAGATATTATGGAGGCGCTTCGTCGGTACCACAGTTTGCTCATCGGTGAACGTACCGCTGAACAAATTAAAATTCAGGTTGGCGCTGCTATGAAAGACCTGGATAATCCCCCTGATGATATTCCGGTAAATGGAAGAGATCTCGTAACCGGTATTCCCAAACAGGTAATGGTAAGTTACCAGGAAGTGGCCGAAGCATTGGATAAGAGCATTTTCAAAATTGAAGAAGCGATATTGAAAGCTTTGGAAACAACACCTCCTGAACTGGCATCGGATATTTACCGCAGGGGATTGTACATTACTGGCGGTGGTGCTTTGCTGCGTGGTTTGGATAAGAGATTAAATGCAAAGATCAAATTGCCGGTTCATATTGCTGATGATCCGCTGAAGAGTGTGGTAAGAGGAACCGGTATTGCCCTTCAGCATTACGACAGGTATCCGTTTGTGATGAGATAGTTTTAAAATTAGGAATTAGGAGTTAGGAATTTGTAATTGGGCTTACAGTATTCATGATCCCTAAATCCTAATTCGTAATTCCTAATTCCGTTTACAGTTGCGTAATATTTTTCTTTTCGTTCGCCGGTATTTTAATTTTCTCCTGTTTCTGCTGTTACAGGGCTTCTGCATCTATCTGATTGTTCATTACAGCAAATACCACAATGCCATTTTCAGTAAAACAGCCAACCAGGTTACCGGAAAAATCAACAGAGAATACAACAGCATCACCTCCTACTTCAGTCTTAAAAGAACAAATGACTCTCTTGTGGCGGCCAACGAAATGCTGTACAATAAACTAAAAGCCGATTTTGCATTACCTGATACAGCCAGCAATTTCCTCGTTGATTCCATAAAGGTTGATTCGATGGAGCGTTTCAGAAAATATCATTATTACCCGGCCAAAGTGGTTTATAACTCGGTTGCATCACAGAATAATTTCATTGTGTTAAGCAGGGGCGCTTCGCAAAATATTAAAAAGGATATGGGTGTGATAGATCCAAATACCGGTGTGGTAGGTATAGTAACAGAAGTAAGCAATGGTTATGCAGTAGTAATGAGTATGCTCCATAAAGACAGTCACCTGAGCGGTAAACTTTTGAAAGGCGGCGAAACCGGAACGCTGAACTGGGATGGCAAAGCTCCCAACATTATTTCACTTGGAGGGATTCCTAAAACGGCAAAAGTAGCTGTGGGTGATACAGTTATTTCCAGCGGTTTCAGCACCAGCATCCCCAAAGGGATGATGATGGGCATTGTACAGGAAGTAAAATCTGATAAAAGCACCAACAACCACCTGATAAAATTCAGGTCATCTGCCAATTTTTATAACCTTGAATTTGTTTATGTAATAGATAATAAACAAACAGAAGAAATAAAGGCAATTTTGGAAAAAGAAAAACAGAAAACACAGTAACCCCGTTATTGAAGCATGAACTTGTTTGTAAAAAATATTATCCGGTTTTTCCTGTTCATCCTGGTACAGGTTTTTGTACTGGATAAAATTCACCTGCACCAAATGGTAACACCATACCTGTATTTTCTCTTTATCATCTGGCTGCCTTTCCGCATGGGGCGTACACAGCAAATGCTGCTGGCTTTTCTGCTGGGCTTTGCAATGGATAGTTTCAGGCATCATCCCGGCTTTCATTCGGCTGCCTGTGTGCTGATAGCCTATATCCGGCCCTTTCTTGTTAATATTTTAATACCACAAGAAGGTGCCGATGCTAATTATGAAGAGCCGTCTTTTAAAAGCCTGGGAGGGTTTCTTCCTTATCTTATTTTTATCAGTGTACTTACAGTATTACATCATGGCTGGTTGTTTTTGCTGGAAGCATGGCAGTTTGGAAACATCTGGTACTTCCTGGTAAAAACATTATTGTCAACTGCGGTAAGTTTATTTTTGATCATCATTACTGAAATGTTGTTTACCCGCCAGCAGCGTTTCAAAACCAATACGGTTTAATGAAAAAATCAAAAGGCAAAAATCAAAAGTAAGAATGCTCAAACTCATAACTCATAACTCATAACTTAACGTGTCTGTCTTTAATCAATCAAGAAAAAATGTGGTCATACTGGTTATTACCGGCATATTCGTTATCATTTTTGCCCAGTTGATAAACCTGCAGCTGTTTTCTTCAAAATATAAGATAGATGCCGATAACCAGGGCATATTCCGCAAAGTAATTTATCCCGACAGGGGTATTGTATTTGACCGGAAGGGCAGGGCCATCCTACAGAACACAACCATTTACGACCTGATGGTCATCCCCGGAAAAATAAAAGGAACAGATACGGCAACCCTGTTGAGTATTTTAAATATTGATTCGGCAGAATTTCATAAAAGGATCATTGCAGCCATCATCAAAAACAAAAGTTACCGGGCTTCGGTTTTTGAGCCATTGTTAAGCAATGAAAAAATGGCCAAGCTCAGTGAAAACCTGTATAAACTGGCACCCGGTTATTTTATGCAGGAGCGTTCGGTAAGGGATTATCCTTTTGAAGCCGGTGGAAATATTTTTGGCTACCTGGGCGAAGTAGATTCAAATATTTTGAAGAACCCATTGTATGAAGGTTATGTAATGGGTGATTATATTGGCCGGGCGGGCCTGGAAAGGACCTATGAAAAAGTATTGATGGGGCAGCGTGGTATCGAGTTCTGGAAACGGGATAATAAAAACCGCCTTACCGAGCCTTTGGAAGATGGAAAATTTGATACCGTTGCTGTTGCAGGAAAAAACATGTACACTGCCATTGATATTGAGCTGCAGGCGCTGGGCGAAAAGCTGATGCAGAATAAACTCGGTTCAATTGTGGCAGTTGACCCTAAGACCGGCGGCATTCTTGCTATGGTGAGCAGCCCTACTTATCAGCCTAAATTACTGACCGGTGCCGACAGGAAAAAGCATTATGCCGAATTATTGCTGAGCCCGGCCAAGCCATTGTTCAACCGCTCGGTAACGGCAACTTATTCGCCGGGATCTACCTTTAAAACTTTACAGGCATTGGTTGGGCTACACGAAGGCGTTATTAACACCAGTTTTACTGTTTCATGCGGCGGTGCATTTTATGGATGCGGCGGGGGAAAACCCATGCGGTGTCTTGATTACGGAACTTTTGATTTGCGTAATGCAATCCGTATGTCGGATAACACTTATTTTGCCACAGTTATGCAACGGGTTATCAATAATCCAAAGTATCCAAATATAGATTCCAGTCTTGCAGTGTGGGACCGGTACATGTATGCATTTGGTCTTGGTCATAAACTCGGTATTGATGTACCTTCCGAAAAACCGGGTAATATTCCTTCACCAAAATATTTCAATAAAATTTACGGCCCGGGCAAATGGAACTATTGCAGTTTCCGGTCGGTAAGTATTGGCCAGGGGGAGGTTTTAACCACGCCCATACAAACCGCCAACGAAATGGCTTATATCGCCAACAAAGGCTGGTATAAAATTCCGCACCTGGTTGATTCGATTGAAGAAGGCGATGAGTTTGATATGCTGTCGAAATTTAAAGAAAAACACAGCGCCCTTAATATTGATGACAGTGTTTTTGAAGCCGTACATGATGGTATGCAGTGGGTGGTGGAAAGAGGAACCGGTGCCGGAGCAAAAGTACCGGGCATTGTGATTTGTGGTAAAACCGGTACGGTAGAAAACTATTACCGCGGCGTTAAACAACCCAACCATGCTTTCTTCTGCGGCTTTGCACCCAGGGATAACCCAAAGATTGCCATTATGTGTGTGGTGGAAAACAGCGGCCGCTTTGGCGGTACATATGCAGCGCCTATTGTAGGCCTGATGATTGAAAAATACCTGAATGACACGATTGCAAAAAAAAGAGAAGCCATTGTGCAAAAATTCGAAAAATTAAACCTGATACCGCCACGAATTTATAAAGAAATGAAAACGGTTGATTCAATGCTTCATGCAAAAGATTCGGCCTACCTTATAGCAAAGGGATATATTACGTTGATAAGGGATACGATGGAAGTGGATAAAACTGATGAAGAAGCAATATTGGATGAACTTAAGAAAGATAAAGACAAACAGAAAAAAGACAGCGGAGATAAAAAAATAAAAATTAATACTGAAGCGATCCTGCCAAATGAAAAAAAGAAAACGGAAACAATAATAACAGATACATTGAATGACTAAAACTTTTCAAATGCTAGGCAAAATGATTGTTTACTAAACTCACCACTCACGATTCACTCCTCACGATGAACCCCAAAAATCCCTCCATATCAAAAGGAATAGACTGGTTAGTGGTAGTGCTGTACTTCAGCCTTGCCCTTATTGGCCTGCTTTGTATTTTTTCTGTAGAATATAAAACTACAGATGGCTTGCAAAGCATATTTGGGTTTAAAAAAGAGTACAGTAAACAGCTCTTTTTTTTGATGGGCAGTACAGTTGTCGCCATTTTTATTTTATTAACGGATAGTAAGCTTTTTACTGCTACGGCAAATCTTGGGTATGTGGTGGGCTTGCTGCTGATACTTTCCACTTTTGTTATAGGTAAGGAGGTTGGCGGTTCAAAAAGCTGGATACCGCTTGGGTTTATGAATATACAGCCGGTGGAGGTTTGTAAAATATTTACATCGCTGGCGCTGGCTAAATATTTTTCAATGCCCGATACAGATTTCCGTAAATCCCGGTCGCAGTTAATTGCAGCGGCAATTGCTTTTGCACCCGCCATATTATCGGTGCTGCAAAAAGAACCAGGTGCAGCTATTGTATATTTTTCATTTGGTATTGCCTTTTACAGAGAAGGGTTACCAGCCATTTACCTGGTTGTTTTCTTTTCACTCGCCATATTAATTGTTGCCAGTATTGTAGTGCCCCCCAATATCCTGTTTATTGCACTTACAATTATTGCGGCCATGTTTATTTATTTGTACAAAAGAAAGATTAAAAGGAATAGAAATATACTGTTTATTATAGCCGGGGCATGGTTAATGAGTGTTGGGGTACAAAAATTTCTGGTTCCGGCCCTTTTTGAAAAAGTGCTGAAGCCACACCAGGTAGTACGAATTTTAGCAACCTTCGGAATAGATGATTATAAATTTAAAAGCCCCGAAAGAACGGCTGAAATAAAAAGAGAGTTTGCAAAATTAGGAACAGCTAAAAATAAACCAGGTGAAAAAGTTGAAAGCTATAATGTAAAGCAATCTAAAATAGCAATTGGCAGCGGCGGCTTTTGGGGCAAGGGTTTTTTGCAGGGTACACAAACCAGGGGGGATTTTGTACCTGCACAAAATACCGATTTTATTTTTTCATCACTGGGAGAAAATTTTGGATTTATAGGTTGCTCTGTGCTGATGCTTTTATATTTTGGATTAATGATACGGATAATCATTATTGCTGAACGGCAGCGCAGTACATTCAGCAGGGTTTACGCTTATTGTGTGGCAGGCATTTTGTTCTTTCATGTGGCCCTGAATGTATGTATGACATTAGGGCTTGCACCTTCACCAGGAATTACGTTGCCCCTGTTAAGTTACGGAGGTTCTTCACTCTTAACATTTACCATTCTTATTTTTATATTGATAAAGCTTGATGCCGACCGGCAAATGGTGTTGCGGTAATTTAACGTAGTTCAAAGGCCTGCCTGCTGGCCTTGCGTGCAGGAAACCATGCAGCAAAAAATGCAATGGCTGTAGCTGTGGCAGCCACTAAAATAAAATCTGTTGCTATCAGTTTTACAGGAAAATAATCAAGCAAAAAAGAACCGCCTGCCAGTTTGATAAATTCAAACTTAAGCTGCAGCAGGCAGAGAACAGTTGCCACCACAATACCGGTAACAGTTCCGATACTTCCCAGCAACAAACCTTCGCTTAAAAATATTTTGAGGATACTGCCCTGGCTGGCGCCCATGCTTTGCAGTACATTGATGTCTTTTCTTTTTTCAAGTACCAGCATGGTTAAAGCGCTTATCATAGTAAAGGCCGATACAATCAGTATCAACGTAAACAAACTGTATATAGCCCATTTCTCCAGTTTCATGGTGTTATAAAGGCTGGTGTTTTGCTCGTATTTTGTCTGCACTTTATAACTACTGCCAAGCAGGGTGGTTAATTTTTCTTTCTCTTCAAGGGCGTCAGCATTGTCTTTCAATTTAATTTCTACTGCACTGTATTCGTCGGCAGCAAAGCCCATCTGCTGTTTTACAAAACCAATGTTGGTTATGGCGTATTTATCATCAAACTCCTGCTGAATGGTAAAAGAACCGGCGGCTTTTATAAATCCTTCGCTCAGCGATTGTAAAGGATCGTTATTGGTACTGTTTTTTTTAGGTAATATCACGGTAAGGTCGCCGGCGGGTAATGCAGGGTCCACATTTAATGAAGTGGCGTTCTGTATGCCTGAACCTGCCACCAGGTATGGGTCTTCCACAGTGCCTGTAAAATATTTGCCCCGGTTTGTTTTGGATGCTACGCCACTTACTTTTATATAATTATCATCAACACCTTTCAGGTACACCGGTGTTCTTGCATCAAAGTTTTTAAGCAAAGCTTTCTCTTCGGCAATCAGCGAAAAATTTTCAACAGCCTGTTGCTTTTTAACAGATGCGATCTGGGCTGGCGTAAGAATAAAAGTTTTTCCGTTAGCCGGTATTATTTTTATGTCGCTGTAAAAAGAAGAGTACAAAGATTTAACAAGGTCTTCAAAACCGTTAAAAACACTCAAAACTAAAACCTGGCAGCAGGTGGCAAAAGCAATAACGCCCACCGTAACCCATGCAATGATGTTGATGGCATTGGCGCTTTTTTTTGCTTTAAAATATCTCCAGGCAAAGGTTAAGTACATGTAATGTTGAATGTTGAAAGTTGATGGTTATGCTTTAAGGGTATGATTTATTCGTAACGAAATCCTTTTTTATCAGATTCTTTTAAATATTTTATAAATGCGGTAATTTTTCTACTAATGGTTACATTCTTTAAAACCGATTCATCAAATATCTCTGGAGAAATATGTTTTCTATCTAAGGCTCTGTAAAGTTGAGAACGAACTTCACCGTTTGATCCTTTTGAAATTAATAGGAAATGAATAAATTCTTTATTGCCCGATCTCTCAAACCCTTCCGCAATATTATCCATAACTGAACCAGAGGAAGCATTAAGCTGATTTCTTAAATCATAATCTTTAGAGAAAGTTCCTTCAATGTATATTTTATACAAATCATCTGCCTGTTGCCTAGCTAACTGCCAAATTTCTAAATCTTCAAACTGTGATATGGTAGCCATCCGTTTTAATGCTTTAATTTTAAAACCATCAACTTTCAACCATCAACCTTCGCCTTTTTTAATATCCTTAAACAGCTTTTCCATCTTATCTACATATTCCAGGGTATCATCTATATAAAATGTGAGCGTGGGCATGCTGCGTAACTGGTGCCGTACCCTGGCCGTTAATTCTTTTTTTATTTCCCAACTGCGTTCTTCAATTTTCTTTAAGGCATCAAAATTGTCTTTTACCTGAAAAAAACTCAGGTAAATTCTTGCCTCATACAGATCGGGTGTAATTTTTACCGATGAAATGGACACCATTCCACCATCCATCATGGATAACCCCAAACGCTGAAAAATATCACTTAACTCTTTGTTAAGCAACCCTGCCACCTGCTTCTGTCTTTTGCCTTCTAACATATTCTTTCAGTTTAAACGTCTGTAATTGTAGAATCCACTGTTTGCCTGTAAAAGGTGAGTGGCTTTGCTGTAAAATTAGTTACTTTGCTGCGTTTTATCAGCTTTTATATTTATTGCCGGCATGAAGAGTTTATTTACGATTTTCAAATACATAAAAAAATATCCAAGGCTGCTTGTCAGCTATTTTGGGTTTAATATACTGTCGGCTATTTTTGGCGTGATATCCTTAGGGCTGCTCAGCCCTTTCTTAATGCTCATTTTTAAGCAGGGAGATGTTTTTAAAGCAGCCAGTGGGTCCGGATTTTTTAACAGCATCAATCCTGTTAATTATTTTAAGGAATGGTTATACAAAGTTATAAATGAACCCGGGGGCAATATCAAGGCTTTGCTGGTGATTTGCGTGGTGGTTTTTGCTTCTATTTTATTGAAGAACCTTTTTGCTTACATGAGCATGTATTTTCTGAATCCCATACGTAACCGGATATTGAACGACATGCGGAGTAATATGTATGCAAAAATACTTCAATTACCCATCGGCTATTTTAGCGAACAGCGCAAGGGTGATATCATGAGCAAGCTTTCAAACGATCTGGGTGATGTGGAGGGTTCTACCGTAAGTGTATTGGAAAGTATGTTCAGGGAGCCGATCACCATTATTCTGTTCTTTGCTTATATGGTAATTCTCAGCCCGCAGCTTACCTTGTTTCTTGTGATCTTTTTGCCAATAGCGGGCTTCATTTTAGGCCGTATCGGCCGCTCTTTAAAAAAGCAAAATAAAAATGTACTGGAACAGTATGGCAAATTATTTTCAACCATTGAAGAAACTTTGGGAGGAATAAGGATCATCAAAGCATTCAATGCAGAGAAAAAAATTCAACGCAAGTTTGAAGATGAGAACGAAGCGATGTATAACATGAAGAACAGGGCTAATCGCAGGAGAGACCTGGCATCACCGGTTTCAGAAGCATTGGGTGTTACAGCTGTATTATGTATTCTTTGGTATGGTGGCAGGCTGGTATTAAGTGGTGATCCTTCCTTTACATTAAATGCAGGCGACTTCCTGGCGTACATCGCCATTTTTACGCAGTTGATACAGCCTTTAAAATCCCTGTCAAGTGCATCGTACAACATTCAGAAAGGTGCGGCCAGTATTGAAAGGATAGAAAACCTTATCAACGAAAATGTAGGCATTAAAGAATTGCCTGGCGCTAAAGAATTAAAAACTTTCTCTGATTCAATCGAACTGAAGAATGTGAGTTTCAGTTATGAGGATACGGTGATACTGAAGGATATTAACCTCACTATACAAAAAGGGAAAACCATTGCCTTGGTAGGCAGCAGTGGGGCTGGTAAAAGTACACTGGCAGACCTTATTCCCAGGTTTATTGACGCCGGACAAGGAGAAGTTTTGATAGATGGAGAGAACATAAAAAATTATACCCTGCATTCCATACGTAACCAAATGGGCATTGTAACGCAGGAAGCCATTTTATTTAACGATACCATCGCAGGCAACATTGCACTTGCAAAAGACAATGCTACCGAAGAGGAAATTAAAAATGCTGCAAAAATTGCCAATGCAGCCAGCTTTATCGATACCAAAGAAGAAGGGTATCAAACCAACATCGGCGACCGGGGTATGAAACTCAGTGGCGGCGAACGCCAGCGCATGACCATTGCCAGGGCGGTTTTAAAAAACCCACCCATATTAATTTTAGATGAAGCAACATCTGCACTGGATACCGAAAGTGAAAGGCTTGTACAGGATGCCATCAACAACCTGATGAATAACCGTACCTCCATTGTAATTGCACACAGGTTATCAACCATACGCCATGCTGATGAGATCATTGTTCTGCGAAAAGGTGAGATCGTTGAAAGAGGAACGCACGACAGCCTGATAACTCAAAACGGGTTTTATAAGAGATTGGTGGATATGCAGGAGGTAAAGTAAGCTCTTTAGCCAAATCCGTTTTTCATAGCATAAACAGCCAGCCCCACCCTGGTTTTTAGCCCAAGTTTTTCAAACAAGGCATCACGGTAACTTTCAACCGTGCGTGGGCTGCAGAACATTTTTTCTGCAATTTCTTTGTAGCTCATTTCCGTTACAGAATATTGCAGAAATTCTTTTTCCCGTTCAGTGATGTTGATTGTTTCTGTTTGGGCGTTTGATGCCGAGCCCAGGCTCGTGAATACTTTACTGGTTGCCCAGTCGGGATAGTAAGATCCATTTTTCACCAGGTTTATTAAGGCTTTTTCCAGTTCAAGCGGATGAACATTTTTAAGTAAATAACCTTTAGCCCCGCTTTTGATCATCTTTATAAGGCTTTGCTCATCATCCTGCATGCTTAGGGCCATTATCAAAACCTGAGGATGCGATTGCCTGAGCCATTGAGCCGTTTCAAAACCATCCATTACCGGCATACTGATATCGAGCAAAACAATATCAGGAATATTTTTTTTGTTGCTGAACTTCTCCTGCAGCGCTTTTCCGTTTTCACATTCATATAAAACTTCAAAATCCTTAAAGTTTTCGATAATACCGCTTAATGCTTTGGCTATTAAGATATGGTCGTCAACTATGGCAATGCTGTGTTTCATAAAAATCATTGCTTTTTTTGTAATGGAATTTCAATGTTCAGTTTTGTGCCGGTTTGTGGTGTACTATGCAGGCGAAAACTGCCACCTATCAGTTGTGTCCGTTTTTTCATATTATTCAAACCTATGCCGTTTCCACTTACCTTTTCAGGGTTAAATCCTTTGCCATTATCCTTTAATTGTAAATAAACGGTTTCATTAATAGTACTTAAAGAAACATCAATATTTTCGCAACCGGCATGTTTAATGCTGTTTTGTAAAAACTCCTGTACAATCCTTACCAGTATGCTTTTGGTTTGATAGGGGAGAATGACATTTACCTGGTTACTGCTGAAATGTACCTGGCATTTTTTGGCGGCATTTACTTTATCACATTCCTTTTGCAATAGTGCTGTTATAGTATTGTCAGCTATACTATCATCGGTTAGTGATTTTGACAACTGCCTCAGCTCGGTTAACGATTCGTTGATGATATGGCTGATGCTTTCAATCTTGTCATTTACCTGCGGCGCTTTGTTTTCGTAAGCCAGCTGTTGTGTGTACAGGCTGGCCAGGGTAAGCTTCTGGCCAACATTGTCATGTATCTCCCGGCCAATGTATTGCATGGTTTGCTGCTGCATTTCAAGCTGGGTGGAGAGGAGTTCCTTTGTGTGTGTGATGCGTCTTTTGCGGTGTTGCAATACAAATAAAATGATGCCTGCAATCAGCAATAGTATAATTACATTAACTACAACAACGAAAATGGTTATTTCTTTCGGCAAAGTATAAAACCTGTTATAAATGATAAATACATACAGTAATTCAGTAGAAGCATCACTATATAATAATTTTCCAAAGCATTCCTGTATTTTGCAACCAATACATTCCGCAGCGCCCAAAAAGGAAATGAACCCAAATAATAAAGTAGTAAGCCAAGGCAAAACCAGAACATCAGGTTTTTTGAAAAATCCAATATGGCATCTGACTGGATGAACTTTATAAAAAATGCGATCAGTAATATCAGCAGAATTACATTTCCGATACTGTAAGAAAATGAATGAAACCAATAGCTTTTGTTTGTAAGAAAAACAGTTTCAAAAACTATACTGGTTACATATACGGCTGCTCCCGTCAATATCCATTTTCTTTTGTCCCTGAAATATTCATGCTGGTAAAAGATGAAATAAAAGAATAGGAATTGCACAGGCATACCAAAGAATTTATACATCGCTATATTATAGCTTATCAGTCCGGAATCAGATAAATACCTGCCGGTAAACTCAACCAGTACTATTATCAACAAATAAAACGGAAACCACTTCCAGTAACCCCCTTTTAGTTTTTTATAATATACAAACCCGGTTATGCAGGCTGTAATTTCAAAAAAATTAAGGATCCATATCATTGATGAGATTGTGTTCATTGCTGTTTGATTATTTCTGTCTTAATAGCTCTTTGCGTTGAATTGGGTGATTGCTGATATTGTCCGCATTGTAATGGCAAGCCATCTACCCAGCGCATAAATGAGGCGCCGCTGCACGGAACATTATAGGTGCTGCTGTATTTTTCCTGAGCGCTTGCCGATTTGCGGGCAACTGTAAAATCTTGGGGATCTGGTGGTGGCACTAAAGTACCTGCATTGGTAAAATCTACGTTGACATCTCCTCTTGCAGCAATCCCATCCTTACTGTTTATAAAGTTATTTACTTTTGAAAATAACGCTTTATTATCCCTGTTGCTTGGCATGATGCCGTAAAATTCATTCCTGGCAATCTGGCCATCTATTGCCGGGCTTTCCAGAGCAAGTTTATTCATAACGGAATCAATCCTCATTGCCATACATTTTTTGCCTGATCTTGAAATATACCGTGGATCAAAATCATAGTGAAAACTATCAACGGGATTATATAAGGTTGGTACCAGCATAACTGTATGAAGGCCCATATATCGTTTCGGAAGTAAGTGGTCATCAAAATATGTTCCATATCTGGCATCTTTCCATAGGGCTTCTGTACCGGGGTAGTTGCCAAAGTAAATTCTTACTCCCAGTTCAAAATCATCTACATCACATTTCCTTACTTCACCAGGCCCATTTTTTACTTTTGATTCAAGGTCAGCAATAAAATTTTTGAGTTTAGCAAGGCTGAACCATACACTTCTGGCATCCTTATAATAATTATTATCAATTTTTCTACCGTTCCAGATACCCGTTTTGTAATTAGCTACAATATCTTTTGCAACATTGGTATTCACACCCAGACTGATATTGGTTACCGGCCCCTGGCCTGTACTTTCAGATACTTTATTTTTATCCGGCTTTCCAAAAGCAAAAAGCAACATGGATGCTGTAATAACATTCGTAGCAATTAAAATCTTTTTCATAATAGTTGGTTTTGGGTTTTATTGATAGTTTAAATATAAATATTCTGTTCAACAAAGTAAATTACTATTTAACATTCCGTTAATCGTTGTTCAACCATTTCTGTATCCGTTAAATAACGGATATCAAAAGCCGCTTTTTACAGCGGCTTTTTAGTTGTTGGCACATTGCCCCGGTCTTGCTCCTTCTTCATCTTTGTATTCACAAATTGTTATTCAAGCCATGTACAGGGCGGCAGATAGCAATAGTACCGCAAGAGTGTAATGCCGTCTCTCCTGCTTCCCTAACCGGCAGCGGCATGCCGGCTGGGATTTTTCTCAACAACATTTAAAAACAAAACTGGTGCAGCCATGCAATGGCTACTGCCTTGCCTGGTGCACCGGTAACTAAAAAATTATTATTATGAAAAAGTCATTCGTTTTATTAATCGGTATCGCTGTAAGCCTGCTGCTGGCAACAGTTTCCTGTAAAAAAGATGCTGTAAGCACACCCAATCCATACATTAAGCAAACAACGGCAGGTTATACTGACACGCCTTATACCCGTACACTAAACCTGGTTGATACACCCTATACTAAAACATACCCGGTTAAGGCATCCTTTGTTGATACACCGTACACAAAAAAGAAATAACAACTGCTTGGTATGATTATGAAGGCGGCCGAAGGCCGCCTTTTACCGTTCGCTCAACCAGTTTTGATTTTGCGCATTTATTTGCCTGTTGCACACATTGCTGTAAAAAGGTAACATTCTATTCACTATTTTTAAACTGTAAATGATATATATGCCATTAAAAGCGCTGTTGGTAGATGATGAAATGAATAACCTGGAGAACCTTAAGTTTCTCCTCGAAAATGATTGCACCGGTGTAGAAGTAGCGGGCATGGCACTCAACGGGGCGCAGGCAAGAGAATGGCTTGCTCAAAATAAAGCCGACGTTGTTTTTCTGGATATAAGTATGCCGGCCGAAACGGGATTCGAAATGCTGGAGAAGATACCTGAGCACAATTTCAGGGTGATATTTGTTACAGCACACAACGAGTTTGCCATGCAGGCCATAAAAGCCAGCGCTGTTGATTACCTGCTTAAACCGGTTAACATTTCCGAACTGCAGCAGGCGGTAAGTAAATTACAGGCCGGCTTTAATAACAATCAGTTCTTAAAGCAAAACCAGGAACTGATCAGCCACCTGGTAAAAAATTTTACACCCGGGCAAAACATGGTTAAAATCGCCCTGCCGCAATTGGGCGGTATCAGTTTTTTGGATGTAAATGAAATCATATCGCTGCAGGCCGATAGCAATTACACGATCATTCACAAGCAGGATATGCAGAAATCGGTTGTTACCAGAACTTTAAAAGACTTTGAAGATATACTGGATGCCAGCCAGTTTGTACGCATACACAAAAGCCATATCGTAAACCTCAGGTATATTACCGAATATAGCACGGTGGATGGCGGCATCGTAAAAATGAATGATGGCAATGTTTGGAGCATCAGCCGCAGGCAACTGGATATGTTTTTACAGAAAATGAAAATGCACAATGTTTTGTTCTTTAAATAATGCCTGTAAAACATACGCTACATATCACTGTATTCACCTGCCTTTTTTTATCTTCTTTATATGGCAAAGCCCAAAGCTTCAGGTTTACGCAACTAACTACCCACCATGGCCTTCCCATAGATAATGTATATGCCGCAGCTCAGGATGATGACGGTTTTATGTGGTTTGGTACCGACTTTGGCATTGCCCGGTATGATGGCTACCGGTTTACCGTTTATGGTAAGCAAAACAGGCTGGCCGCAAGGGCTGTAACAGATATAGTGTATGCCGGGGGAGATTCTCTCATTTTTATTGCATACCCGTTTACCATACAGGCCTTGCATAAAAACGGCCGCATCAATACACTGGCAGATACTACCGGCTTTGCATTGCAACAGGTAACAAGGCACCAGCAGCAATATTATTTTTACAAGCGGCTGTATAACTTATATGGGGTTTGGGAAAATGGCAAGTACACTAAATGTAATGCCGATAGTGTTTTAGGTATCAAAGGAACAAATATCAACAGCATTGTATCGCTTGGCCAAAGAGGTATTGCTTTTTGTACCAGCAACGGCCTGTTTATAAAGAATGGTACACAGATACAGCATTTGTTGCAAAACAGTAATGTTCAGTTTGCCGTTTATAAAGGCCAAAAAACAATACTTGCCGTAGCAGATGGTAAACTGCACCAGGCAGATGGGTCTTTTGTTTTTAAACAACTTCCGGTTCAGTTTCCCCGGGGCTTTTTTGTTTATCATGCAGCAGAAGAAAAAAACGGTACAGTATGGTTCAGGGGGCTTGATAAAGGCATCTACCGCTTATACCAGGATGAACTGCAGGAAATGTCGGACAGGATTGGAATGGAGAACAGGGCTGTTAATGAATTTTTTTACGGAGCTGATGGTAATTTCTGGTTTTGTACTGACGGGTCGGGTATTTTGTTGAAGAAAAATTCAGCCTTTATCAATTATGAAACAACAGACGGGCTGGCAAATAATAAAATACTAAAATTACTCAGGCAAAAAAACGAATTGCTGATTGGTACTGCCAACGGACTATCTGCGTTGGCCGATAACAAGATAACAACGATTGGGTTGCCCAAAACAGGAGATGGGCTGAAATATGTTTACCAGCTTTTTCCGGTAAAAGAAAACATCACAGGTATCAGTATAGACAGAACTTTTGCATTCAGCAGCAATGGGGGTAAAATTGACAATTTAGTTAAAGACTTTAAAATCCATCATCGTTCTTTCAGGGCCTTTAACCCAACATTTGCCTGGCAGCAGGATGAGCTGAATAGCTGGACGGTTGGTTATTCAACGCTCACACATATCCAAAAAGAAAACGACCAGTTTACACCCAATGATTTATCAGCCTTTAAGGTTCGTAAGGCTTACTGTATGACTAGCTATGATAACAAATTATGGTTGGGTACCGATGCCGGTATCATTTTTATTGATCAACAAAACATCAGTAAAAAAGATTCGATAGCAACAACAAAACTACGGCAGGTACTTTGTTTTTTAACCGATAAAAAAGGGCGGCTCTGGATTGCAACCGACCTGGGTTTGTTTTTGTATCATAAAAATGAATTTACTCCTAAAAAAACGGGGGGTACCATGGGGAGCAATTACTGCACCGGCCTTACCGAAGATAACCAGGGAAGGATTTGGGTTAGCACCTGGGATGGTATTTTTGTATTTGACGATGTAAAAACAGGCTACTATAACACAAACGATGGCCTGCCTTCTAAAACTGCAAATTGTATTTTGTTTGATAGTGTAACCAGGGTGTTGTTTGTTGGTACAGATAACGGCCTGGGGGTTATGGATAAATCATTGTTCACTAATAACAGCAAAATAAGTAAGGTGTTTATCAGCTGTAGTATAACAGGCTCAGCTGATGATAGTATGATCATTAATGGCAGTAGTTTATCACCAGATGCAAACGATCTTAATTTTTATCTGAGTTTCCCATATTACCAGGGAACCAGCGAGGTTTATTATGAATACAGGCTGGATGGCGGGCCATGGTCTGCAACAACAAACCCGGCAATTCTTATCAGCGATATAGCCAGCGGTAAGCATCAATTTTATGCAAGAGCTAAAATAAATGACCAGTTAATAAGTAATGGAGAAACCAGTTTTACATTTACCATAAAAGCCCCGTTTTATAAAACATGGTGGTTCTGGCTTATACTGGTTTTGCTTGTTCAGTTTTTGCTTTTTATGGCATATAATTATTTCAGCAGAAAAGCCAAAGAGAAAAAAATGGCCTTGCAATCACAACAGGCGGATTATGCTTCATTAAAACAACAGGCTTTTACACAACTGATGAATCCGCATTTTATTTTTAATGCACTCAACAGTGTGCAGCATTATGTAAATAAGCAGGACAGGCAAAGCGCCAATAAATATCTGAGCGATTTTGCAACGCTGATCAGGCGGAGTTTTGATGCTTCTCAAAAATCTTTTGTTACGCTTGAAGAAGAACTGGAAACGATACGGTTGTACCTGCAATTAGAAAGTATGCGCTTTGCCGGTAAATTCGAATACAGGATTAATGTAGATGAATCAGCCGATGATGAAGACTGGATGCTGCCCAGCATGATGCTGCAGCCTTTTCTTGAAAATGCCATATTGCATGGCCTGATGCCGCTGGATGAAAAGGGTTTGCTTACAATAGATGTAGCAGCGCAAAATAATTGCTTACGGGTTATCATAGCCGATAACGGCATTGGTATAGAAAAAAGCAAGGCCTTGCGAAGCGGCACCAAACACAAAAGCAAGGGTATGCAACTGATTACCGAACGGCTTGAGCTGTTGGGCAAACTCAGTAAAGAGCCGGTTACTTTAGCAATAACAGCATCAAACCCCGATGCTGCTAATCCCGGTACAAAAATCACACTCATTATTCCGCAGGAAGTGTACGAAGTGTTTCAGCAACAAAGGAACCAGGCTTAACAAGGTTCCTGTTTTCCCTTCTCTTATATTTTCTTAAAACGTCTTTGCCGTTCACTCAACCGGAAAGCGGCTTCACGCAATTGTTATGTTGTGTTGCACAAGGCAGGTTGTGCAGGCTGGTGCAGCAGTATATTTTTAGTACTGAATTAATACCCGATAAATATAAATCAATGAAAAAGCTTTTACTCTTCATTCTTAATTTTTGCTTTGTTGCGGCAATGGGGCAAAATTTAATTGCCCCCATCTCTATTACGCTGCCGGCCAGCCCGCCGGCCAATACCGCCGAATGGGCAACAGCCATGCCACCGGTAATGATAATGGCGCAAACCAAACTACGAAATGGCCAGGTACCCGGCGAAGTGGTAGAAAGCCGCATATTGGTAACCATTAAAAGTGGTGGCAACAAAGTTTGTGGATCGTACACACAGCAAACCGCACCTGGCAGCAATTTTAACTCGGTAACAAAAACCTGGAACGGTGCTGCGGTGCTTTCGTTGCTGGGCCAGTCTTGTATATTAAAACCTGGTACTTACGAATTGTGCGTACAGTTTTATAACCTGAACCCTGCTGCGGGCAACGGGGTATTGGGCGAGGCATGTAAGAGTTTTACTATTGAAGATACAAAGCAGCAAACCTACAGTGCGCCACAAAACATACTGCCTGTTAACAATAAAATGTTTACACAGCAGGAAGCCGGTTTACCCATAACATTCAGATGGACCCCCGTACTGCCAAAGCCAAAAGCCGATGTGCAGTACAGAGTAAAAGTAATAGAAGTACAGCCAGGGCAAAATGCAACTGTTGCACTAAGAACCAATACCCCTATCGAAGTGCTGGAAGTTAAGAATCAAACACAGGCAAGCGCCAAACTTGCTCAAAGATGCAATGGCTGTGAATATTATATATGGAATGTGGAAGCCAGTAAAAAATCGGCAATGGGAGATATTGAAATGCTTGGAACAAGTGAAGCAACCGCTTTCAGAATTGGTGTTGATGAATCAAACCCCGGTAACTGCCTTGCATTGGATACAACAAAATATACTATTGCATGTGTTGGAGGAGACCCCGATGGGAAATACAGGTACCGGGTACAGAATTTAACTATTAATAAGGTAGCCGGCAATCCAGACCCCTTTATTGAATCAGGCTATATTGATGGATTAGGCGTTTCTCAGAATAATAATTATATACTGCCTGTATTACCTGCTACAGGCGTTGTTGTGCAAAATATATTGCCGGCAAGTATAACCAGTTATACTTCTTCAACATCAGCACCCATTTCGTTTGACTTTGTTTCGGCAGTACCCCTTACATCTTTTACGGCTAAATTAACTGCTTATAGTTATCATTTATCTGCGTCCGGAAGTAAAATACATTGCCAGAAAAACTTTGAAATAACATTTGATGTACCTCCATGTAGTTGTAATATATGTGAGTCTGTTAAATTAAATTTTGGGCAGGAAACCAAAGCTCAGCAGAATAATTATGTAACAATACAACAGCCGCTCAGCACTGTATTAATGCCTGGCAACAGCATGCTGCCTATAAAAAGTATAAGTGCAGAGATCGTATATTTTGATATTATTAAAAGCGACAGCAACTGTTACAAGTGTGAAAAAGACAGCAGGAATTTTGGCAAGTTTAGCACCGTAACATTAGCAAACAATAGTTTTAGCAGTACGGGCACACTGCCAGGTGGCGAAGTTATTTTTAATACAAACAACCCGCAGGCACTCACCAATACCAATATGAATTTTACTGTTACGGCCCCTGATTTACTCAAGTGCTGTACAGATAAAATCAATGTTTGCATCTGGTACACCATTACCACAGCTGATTGTAAAACATGTAACGCTTACAGGTGTTACGAAATTTCAAGAATTAAATAATTGAATTTTAAATAGGTTAAGATGAAAAAGATAATATTAATCGTATCAATTTTTTTACCGAGTTTATTGCATTGCCAGGTAACCAGTAATACAAAATGGAGAGATAGTATCTGGAATAGGATAACTCTTATCAGTGCTGATTCAATTTGCAGAACAGGTGGCTTTGAGCATGGTAATTTTAATGGTTGGACACACTTAGGGCTATGCAGATATAGTGCAATTTTTGATGCACAGTTTAGAAACAATTCAAGCAGTGTTGGTTGTGATGCACCTGTAACGACCGGATGTTGGCCTGTAGTTTCATCAACTCCATTAACACCAACTTTAAATGGATATAAATTTGATCAGAAAATTAACACGGGTGGAAATATATCATGCCTGACCAATATAATAATACCCAAAGTTAAAAATGGAAATTATGCTGCACAATTAGGTGGAGAAAGCCTTAATTCGGTAAATGGCCATGTAGATGGGATCGTTACAAAATTTGTTGTAAATACCTCCAGTCAGCAAGTAATTAATTTTGATCTGGCATTAAGGATGGCCGATTTTTCTTTTCATCCTGATGAAGGGGCTGCTTATTTTTATGCTGCAATAATTGACAGTTTAGGCAATGTAATAAATTACAAAAGAATCGACGGCAAAAATTCTGCCAGCGCCGATCCTTGGGTTGAATTTGAAACTGATAATAACCCTGGTAATCCTTGTTTTTGTGATACTGCAAGAGGAAAAAAAATATTTTACCGCAATTGGAAAACAGAGTCATTAACAATTCCTGCTAATAACTTAGGAAAAAAGTTTGCTTTGATTTTTTTGTCGGCAGATTGTTCTCATGCCGGGCATTCAATGGCAGCTTATTTAGATAATATCTGTATTAGCAATCCGCAACCTCAATCATCATCAGTAAATGTTACAGATACCTGCATAGCAAATGGTAACGGAAAAAGTATAAAACTAAGCTACAACATCCCTACAGGATTCAATCTGTCTGACTTCAGAATAGGAATAGTTGTGTATCAAAATGGCACACAGCTGCAATATAATGGTACTAGTGTACCTGATTTTATAATTCCGACGAACAGCATAGGTACACATACATTTAATATCAACAGAACAAACTATTATAATTTAGATACCACAAAATGTGTTGATTATTATATTGTATTGAACAAGAAAAATGCTTATGGTGTTTTTGTAACACTTCAAACAATCGGTAATCCGAACGACGGTATCAGGCCCGGATTAAATAATGACCTTTGTTGTACAAGCAGATCTTTACCATGCCGGGCTAACTGCAATATTTTCGGCAGTATGCTATCAACCCTTGGAGGTACTACTACAACTTTTCAAAACAACGGCACTTATAATGTAATCTGCAATACACAAACAGAAGGGGATGTCAGGCTTATTTGTACAAATCCTAACTCTACTACCATACTTACACCAACTTGCACTAATGCCATGGGGCAAACTGTTTCTCCTTTCTGGAATGGCGGTGTATTTAATTTTCCTTCAAATGCTGGGGTTTACACGGCTACGTATTATAAACTAGATGTTTCAGGTAACAAGTGCGATTCTTTTAAAGTAAACTTTAATGTTAATTGCCCTCCATGCCCTTGTCCCACAGTAATTCAAAAAAACATCAGTTTGGGAGGGCATTGCGGCATTATGGATACTATAAAAAATACCTGTGGTAAAAATATTGTTTCCTGGACATTAAAAGTGAACGGACAGTATTATACCAATGCTGGTTATCCGTTAACGCCTCAAAATATTGCTGCTAACAGCACTGTAACAACC
Organism: Ferruginibacter sp.; assembly: GCA_016786725.1. Taxonomy (GTDB): domain Bacteria; phylum Bacteroidota; class Bacteroidia; order Chitinophagales; family Chitinophagaceae; genus Ferruginibacter. The sequence goes on from JAEUVU010000007.1 coordinate 378,930, forward strand.
GGTACCATCGGATTATTTAATCTGTTGCCAATTAATACCTTAGTTTATACTTTTAAATATGCAAACGGAGATAGTTGTACCGTAACAAAAACTCTGAACAATTGCATTCCTCCTCCGTGTCCGGCTTGTACAATTAATGTTACTGCAAATGTTTTAAGCGGAGGTTCATCCGTACTGTTAACCGGTAATAATAATATTTCATTAAAATGCAGTACTAACTATATACTGTTACCAGGTATTTCTTGCACTCCCTCAGCCCCGTTAGCATTTGATGCGGCTTATGCTAAAGTTACAGACAACTATAATGTTACCTGGGCAATTAATGCAAATGCAGGTGGCCAGTTTACATTGCCCGGTAATATGCCGGCGAACAGAAATTATGTACTTAATATCAGGTGGCGTTATATCAGGAGTGCTGGGGATACTTGTTATTATCCGCTGGCGTATCCTTTCAAAGTTGAGTGTTCACCATGCGGTACTATTTGTACACCTACGGTTAATGTAACAGGTTCAAATAATTATCAAACCATTCTAAATACAAACAATAACTATTCATGCCAGATAAGTTGCGGTGCCAATTATTTGTTTACGCCTTCACTTAATTGTGCAGTAAGTAATGGTACAATCATAAAAGGAATACAAACTCTTAGTATAACAAATACACCAATACCCACACCATTTTGGATTACATATTCAAGCAGCAATTACATATTGAATGTGAATCCACCCGCAAATACTACAGGCGTTTACCAGGTAAGGTATTACATAGGTAGGCAAAATCTACAATTACCCTGTGATTCATTTACCATAAAAATTGATATTCAATGTAAAAACATTACCTGTGGTACATGGATTTATAAAGGGTTTTTTATAGAAGGCGAAGCCACGCCGCAAGGAAATTTTAACATACCATGCGGTACAACAAAAAATGCAGCACAGGGCAAGAAAATTTCTATACTGGGAGCTCAGAATTGTATGCCATCCGGGATATCTACAGTAAAAACAATTGTTACAGGCCCAACAGGGCAAATTGTGAGTAATGAAACGCTGGGAGATTATAATGCTTACGATAGCTTATATGCTACAGAGTGTGGTTTATACACTATCAGGCTGTTATCAACCTGCGATAAACTGCCTTGTGATAGTTGTACATACTACGTAAATGTAATTTGCCCTAAAGACTGCTGCAAAGGCGGCTATTGGGAAAAATTTCCAACTGTGGCTGCCGAAAGCGACGATAAGATTCTGGGAACTTTAAATTGTAAAAAAACAAGCAAAATTATCATCAGCGATGAAGTTAATGCTGGTTACTGCAATAGCATGATAAGGATAGATGCAGGCAGCTATGTATGTGGAGATAAAAGTTGTGCTTCAAAAGTTGAATTTATCTTATCTAATAGCAATGGTGTTGTTCTTTCGGATGTAACCAACATGGATATTCCTGGCACACTGCCCAACGGGAATTATACATTAGTAATGAAAGTGTACTGTGGTAGTCAGCTTTGCGATACCTGTCAATTTGAGTTTATTAAGAAGTGTGCAGGTTGTAATTGTAAAACTGCAAAATGTGTTCTCAAGTATTATTATCAAAACCCAATGGGAGGTAATGTGCCAGTTACCTGCGATGCAGGCGTCGTTACTTTGGAGTGTAATAAGACATACAAGTTTGGTGCAAATACTAATTGCCAGAATATCTGCAGTGCCACAGTAAATGGAACACTGTTTAATAATGGGGTGCCTGTTCAAACGTACACCAATATCAGTGCTTCAAATTTAGCAGTTGTTAATTTTACAACATCTGGCAATTATACATTCTTGTATCGTTATTATGTGAATGGTGTTGAGTGTAGCAAATGTGATGTTCGGATAAATGTTAATTGCCCTCCACCGGTATGCACTCCCTGCCCGGTTACAGTGTCAACATCAACAGTTTCTGTTACAACTGTTGCAAATGAGGCAACAAGCAATGCTATTCAGAAATTTACGTTCGCTAATCTTCCTGCAAATATATTAACGGTTAAAGCTTCTGTTACCGATGTTAAATTATGGGCTGTTGATGAAAACGGAAAAGCCAATGAAGAGTGCTTATCATGCAACAACAATCCAAAAAACTGGGCAAGTATATTTAATGGAACCGGAGTATCTGGCGCAACACCTAAATTATCAATGAATGGCGGGCATGTTAATGCACCTGTTGTACTTCAGCCCCAGCAAAATACAAGATCAATTATCTGGCACAATGGAACCAGCCCGCTGAGTATTAGTAACGATATACAATTGTACTTCAAACTACCATTATCATCAACACTTAGCTGCTGCAAACGTAAAGCAACAGTATGTATAAAGTTTGTTTTCAGAAACGACAAATGTGAGGATTGTTTAGTGAATAAATGTTTTGACATAGAAATAAAATAATAATCATGAAAAAATATTTTGTACCAATATTGATGCTGGCAAGTTTAGCCTCATCAGCCCAAACAAAATCGCCTGTAAAAGTTTCCGGCACTGCCGGCATTACTTACGAAGGTTATGGCCTCACACGCCGCCCTTCAGGCTGGACGGGTTATGGACCCCGCCGCCCCTGGAACCAGGTACGATTTAATTTTGCTCCCACATTTCAGTTCGGCAAAAATTTTACGTTACCGGTTAATTTTAATTTCGCCGCTTTTCCTACCAATTTTGCCGGTCCTTATTCAGGTTTGGGAGCATCGGGAAAACAAAGTTTTAAACAGTTCATCACTAATCCCATGAACAACTTTAGCCTTAATCCAAAATATAAATGGGCCGAAGTACAGTTAGGAACACAGTATTTAAAATACTCTGATCTTTCAACAGGCGATGTAGGCATTTTTGGCGCAGGCTTTAGCCTGAGCCCTAAAAGTATCCGCATTAAATTTTTCACAGGCGTTTCGCAACAGGGAATTAATTATGCAGCAGGGCCGCCGGTTATTAATGGCGCTTATAAAAGAAACCATTGGATGTTTCAGTTAGGTACTGAAAAGGAAGGACAATATTTATTTGCATTCAATATTGCCAAAGGGAAGGATAAAATATCTTCGGCAACACCAGCTATTTCAGTAAGGCCGCAGGAAGGCCTGACCATGAGTTTTGTTGCAAATGTATTTGCAGAAAAAGGCTGGTATGTGAAAATGGAAGGAGCTCAATCTGTTTTTACAAAAGACCAGGCAAGCTCAACATCGTCAGCTACCAAATCATTAAAACCCTTTATTACAGGGCGTTTATCAACCATTACAGATTATGCTGGTCAGTTAGCTGTGGGTAAAAAGTCAACCAATTTTGATATAGGTGCTTCTGTAAAATATATTGGCGCTGGTTTTCAAACAACAGGCTATCCTTACCTGCAGCCAGACCGGCTTGATTATACTTTAGATACACGCTTTAACGCCTGGAAAAGTAAAGAAGGTAATTTTAAAATGAATGTGATAGCAAGCGTTGGCCAGCGTGTGAATAATTTGAGCGGCACTGCGGCCAGGGCAAAACAATTTTTAGGAAGCCTGAATTGGTTTACACAGTTTAATGATCACTGGTCGCTGAATGTTAACTACAATAATTTTGGTTTTAATGCGCCACCCAGTGCAGGCAACCCATTCGGCATTAAAAATGTGAGCAACGATTTTGGTGTAAACCCGGTTTATACCTGGAGCAATACAAAGATGAGCCACATGCTCGGCATGAGTTATAACTATAGTAAGTATGATGAACGCAACGGATCAACCGGCGTAATTACAACCAATAACACACATACGGCATTATTCACTTACGTGCCAGTATATTTTACAAAAGATATTTCGCCCGATTTTAGTGCCATGTACTTTTATAACGATGTGCCGCTGGCAAAGTTATCGTTGTTAACTATTTGTGCAGGATTAAGCAAACCCGTTGCTAAAAACAAAATAAAACTGCGTGGCCAGTTACAATATACACTTGGTAAATTAAACAGCTTTACTCCCAACAATAACCTCATTGCAAGTTGCAGTATTGACTGGATGCTTACCAAAAAATTAAGCTGGAATACTTATCTCACTACCAATTATTTTAAATATGGAAACGAAATAATCCCCAACGGTGCTAATTACTTAGAAAGTACCTGCAGAACCGGTTTACAATTAAAGTTTTAAAAGTTCGATCATGAAAAAAATAATCATAAGTATCTCAACTATTTTGTGTGTAACCGTATGCTTTGCACAATTAAATGTTACACTATCAGTAAATCCAAGGCCTTCGGCAGCTTTAAGCGACTGGAGTTTTCGTAAAGATGTGCTCACCATCATCGTAACAAACCAAAGCCCGGTTGGTACGCCCATATCAGCAAAACTAAAAACAGAAATAAGAACAACTGATGGAACTGTTGTGGCAACAACTGATATCGGTAAAGTAGCGGTATCGGTTTTTAGTAACGGAAGCACCACAGTATTAAGCGCTGCAGAAGTTGTTAATTTAAGCACATTAATATTCAAAGGTTCTTATCAGCCTAAATTAAACCGTACTGGTAAATTACCTGCCGGCAATTATCTCCTTGTTGTAAGGTACTATTTGCCAGATGGAATACAACCATTATCTGAAGAAAGACGACAACCATTTTTTCTTGCTACACAACAATTGCCCGTTCTCATACTTCCTGCCGAAAATGCAAAACTTAATGCTGATATCGCACAAACGGCTATCACTTTCAGGTGGACGGCTTTAAACCCTGCACCTCAAACACCAGCTCGTTATCGCATCCAGGTTTTTGAGATATTGCAAAATCAGCAGGCAGTACAGGCGTTGAGAAGTAACCAGCCTTTGCTTGATAAGGAAGTGGTAGGAACTACACAGTTTGTATGGCGGCCCCAGCTTGATCTTAAAACTGATTCTTTACGAAAATTTATCTGGAGCATTCAATGCTTTGATGATAAAGGCGAGCCTGTAGCAAGCGATAATGGCGAAGCAAGAAGTGAGTCCAAAACTTTTATGATAATTGATAAACCGGCCGCTGACAGGCCGGGCAAGCTAATTAATTATGGTTTGTAAAAATAAAAATAATAAAAACCTGCCCGGTTGATTTACTGTAACCCGGCAGGTCTTTTTGTTTAATTTACGCTCCTTCAATCAACCCCACCGCATTTCCCCAGGGATCAATAATTGTTGCAACTTTTATCCCTCCCCCCACATCTGAAACTGGATACAAAACAGTTGCTCCTGCGGCCACTAATTTTTTAACGCAATTCTCAATTTCATCAACGGCCCAATGGCTTACGGTTTGATTGCCGGGTTTTACAGTTTCATCCTGTGGGTGTAAACCCAGTTCACAACCATTAAAATCAAAACCAACATAAAACACTTCATCAAAATAAGGTTGCACACCGGTTAACTTGCTGTACCAGGTTTTGGCAGCCTGCATATCGGGTACATAGTAAATAACGGTTCTTAATTTTTTAAACATGGTAGCCACGGATTTCACAGATTTACACGGATTACAATACAATTATTAAAAAGGACCTTAAATTTAAAACAAAAGGAGAACGATTGCTCATTCTCCTTTTTATTTTTGAATTTTTACTTTTGAATTTATTTAGCTGCTCCCATCTTCGCTTCCATGCTCAATGTAGCGTGTGGTACTGCACGTAGACGGGCCTTGTCAATCAGCTGACCTGTTACACGGCAAATACCGTAAGTTTTATTTTCGATACGCATTACCGCTTTTTCCAGGTGATCTATAAAAGTGATCTGGCGGCTGGCCATCTGGCTAAGCTGTTCCCTTTCCATGCTCATACTGCCATCTTCCATGGTCATGTAGCGGGCATCATCATTATCGCCGCCCATTTCATCCTTACGGGTAATTAAACCTTGCAAATAAGCCAGTTCTTTTTTAGCCGAATCAAGCTTGCGGTTAATGATCTCCCTAAACTCAGCCAGTTCAGCATCGCTGTAACGAACGATCGGTGAACCCGGGTCGTGTTTTGGCTGATCCAATACCGATTTGGTAAAATCAGGCTGATATTTGCGTGAGGTTTTTGTTGTTATTTTAGGCAACACAACCGGTTTAGCCGGAGTGATCTTGATATCTTTTGCTTTTTCTGGCGATTTTGCTTTTACGGGAGCAACTGCTTTTTCAGGGGCTTTTTTTGCCGCTGCCGGTTTCACTACCGGTTTTTTTTCTTCAACTTTCTTTTTCATAGGGGAGTTAACAACTTTTTTTGCAACAGGCTTAACCACAGGTTTTGCCGCTTTTTTTACAATAATTGCCTTTTTAGGGGCCTTTTTAACCACTTTTTCTACTTTTTTCTTAGCAATTGGCTTTGGTGCCGGTTTTTTTGCAACCGGTTTTTTAGGAGCAGGCTTTTTTGCCGGAGCCGCTTTTTTAACCGGCGCAGGTTTTTTAGCCGGAGCTGCTTTTTTAACTGGTTTTACCACCTTTTTTGCAGCGGGTTTAGCTGCTTTCTTCTTTGTAGCCATACTATTATCCTTTTTTAAGTACGTTCACATGTAATATAGCATCATTCACTTCAATCTCGGTTCCGTTGTTAATGGAGGGTAAAAAAGCAAGCGAATCTGCCAGAATTTCGGCGCAAATATAGTCTTTATATTCAATTAAAGACGGTTGCAGTGCTGCATTTTCGCTAACTGTAACATCTATACGGTCGGTAAGGTTAAAACCACTATCCTTACGTAAATTCTGAACCCGGTTTACAAATTCCCTGGCGTCTCCTTCTTTCTTTAAAGTATCAGTAATTGTTATATCCAATGCCACTGTTAAAGAACCTTTTACGGCAACTTCATAGCCCGGTATCTCATCTGTTGATACTTCCAGGTCTTCTGCAGTGATGATAACCGGTTCTTCTTCGGGTTTGTGATCAGGATTTAATAAATATTCACTTTCCAGCACTTTATCTATCATTGCATTATCAAAATCAGCAATTTGTTCGGCAGCCCATTTCATTTTTGGGCCAAGCCTTTTACCCAGTGTCTTAAAATTGGCCTTGGCTTTTTTCTTGATGAAATCATTATCTGCTCCCAAAACATCTACTTCTTTGATGTTGGTTTCGGCCTTAATGATATCTTCCACCTTTTTTATACGGTCTTCCATCAGGCTATCCATAGCCGGTATAAACACTTTTTGCAATGGCTGCCTTACCTTAAGATTTACTTTTTTGTTTTTGCGGAGAGATAATATCAGCGAAGAAATGTCCTGCGCCAGTTGCATCCTTTTTTCAAGATCAACATCAATTACCGATTCATCAGCCTTTGGATAATCGGTATGATGTACCGATTCATTTGCAAAGCGGTTTGAAACCGAATTCAGGTTATTAAACAACCAATCTGCAAAAAACGGAGCTACCGGTGCCATCAGTTTGCACAAAGTTTCTAAACATTCGTACAGGGTTTGATAAGCACAAATTTTATCATGCTCATACTCACCTTTCCAAAAGCGGCGGCGGCAAAGCCTCACGTACCAGTTACTCAAATGGCTGTCAACAAACCCTTCAATAGCACGGCCGGCCTGCGTTGGTTCGTAGGCATCAAAATTTTCTGCAGCTTCTTTTACTAATGAGTTAAGAGAAGAAAGTATCCATTGATCAATTTCAGGCCTTTCTTTTACAGGGATGTATGCTTCTTTAAAAGCAAATCCATCTACGTTTGCATACAGCGCAAAGAACTGGTAGGTATTATATAAGGTGCCGAAGAATTTGCGCTGCACTTCTTTAATACCTTCCACATCAAATTTCAAACTATCCCATGGTGATGCATTGGTGATGAGGTACCAGCGTGTGGCATCGGCGCCAAAACTATCAATGGTTGCAAAAGGATCAACAACATTGCCCAGGCGCTTACTCATTTTATTGCCCGCCTTGTCTAAAACCAAACCATTACTTACTACAGTTTTGTAAGCAACAGAATCAAATAACAAAACACCCAATGCATGCAAAGTATAGAACCAACCTCTTGTCTGATCAACGCCCTCAGCAATAAAATCGGCCGGGAAGTTTGCTTCAAAAGTTTCTTTATTTTCAAACGGAAAATGCCATTGTGCGTAAGGCATGGCGCCGCTATCAAACCAAACGTCAATCAGGTCCGGCACACGTTTCATCGGCTTGCCGCTATCGCTTACTAAGGTAATATCGTCTACATAAGGTTTATGCAGATCGAGAATCCCATCATGTAAATAATGCTTGTTGGTTTCGCCACCTAACACTTCAGCCGATTTCTTTATTTCAGCATTTAATTCTTCTATAGAACCGATGCATTTTTCTTCTTCACCATCTTCTGTTTTCCAGATAGGAAGTGGAGTACCCCAGAACCTTGAACGGCTTAAATTCCAGTCAACCATATTCTCCAGCCAGTTACCAAAGCGGCCTGTGCCGGTGCTTGCAGGTTTCCAGTTGATGGTTTTGTTCAGTTCCACCATCCTGTCTTTTACAGCCGTGGTTCTGATGAACCATGCATCTAACGGATAATAGATAACTGGTTTATCAGTTCTCCAGCAATGCGGATAATTGTGTTCGTATTTTTCAACTTTAAAAGCACGGTTCTCTAATTTGAGTTTTACGGCTATATCAACATTCACATCCACGTAATCTTTTTCATCTTTATAGTTCTTTACATAGCGGCCGCTGAATTCGCCTACACCATCAACAAACTTGCCCTGCTTATCAACGAGGGTTAAAATACCGAGGTTGTTCTTTTGTCCAACCTTAAAGTCATCCGCACCAAAAGCAGGGGCAGTGTGTACAATACCGGTACCATCTTCTGTAGTAACAAAATCACCAGTAATAACACGGAAAGGTTGAGCCCCGGGAGTTATTTCCTGTATCTTTTCTAAAGCGTTTGCTTCTGAGGGAAGCAGTTGCTCGTATTCGATTCCTTTAAGCTCTTTGCCCTTAAATTCAGCGATGATCTTCCAGGGTATGAGTTTTACTTCTATAGAGTAATTTTCAAAATCACCATTCTCACCTTCTGTCTTAAAATATTTGCTGATTAAATTTTTCGCAAGTATAACATTAATGGGAAGATGAGTGTAAGGGTTAAATGTTTGTACCAGAACATAGTCAATATTCGGCCCGACAGTCAAACCCAGATTTGATGGAAGCGTCCATGGAGTGGTCGTCCACGCCATTAAAAATGCCTCTCCATCAAAGTTTTTAATTTTTACTTTTGAATTTTGACTTATGCGGAACATTGCAACTGCTGAAGTATCCTTCACATCCTTGTAAGTCCCCGGCTGGTTCAATTCATGGCTTGATAAACCCGTTCCCGCCGCAGGCGAATAAGGCTGTATGCTCACACTCTCATATAAATAACCTTTTTTGTATAGTTCACTTAAGCACCACCAAAGGCTTTCAACATAGTTGTTTTCAAACGTTACGTACGGGTTGTTCAGGTCAACCCAATAACCCATTTTCTGGGTGATGTCATCCCACTTATCTTTAAACCGCATCACCACTTCACGGCATTTCTTATTATAATCTTCTACCGAAATTTTTACACCGATGTCTTCCTTTGTAATTCCCAGTTCTTTCTCAACACCCAGTTCAATAGGCAGTCCATGCGTATCCCAGCCGCCCTTGCGCTTTACCTGGAAACCCTGCATGGTTTTATAGCGGCAAACCAAATCCTTTAGTGTACGGGAGATTACGTGGTGAATACCGGGCATGCCATTGGCACTTGGCGGACCCTCGTAAAATACAAAGGGAGGGAAACCTTCACGCAGGCTCACACTTTTTTCGAAAGTGTTCTCATTTTTCCATTTGGCCAGTATCTCCTCGCTGATGGAGGGAAGGTTTAATTGCTGATATTCAGTGTATTTGGCATTCATATTTAAAAATGTTCCTGTATAAAATGGTCAGACCAGAGGGTCAGACCATTTAAAGTGTGCAAAGGTACTAAAATAGCAGGGTTCAAGAATAAGAGCTGAGGTATTATTTAAAAGTGCATTTACAAGGCAAACTGGTAATAATACGAGGTGTTTTGCATGATCTCACACCGTAAAAATTCATCTGCGGAGTTATCCACATTTCCGGCCTTTGGCATAGTATTGGCAACTATTTTACCCATACAGAGATCAATATTTATTAAAAATATAGCGAAGATTTTTGCTGGTTTAGGGTTTTATTAGGGTAAAAGACGGGGGTATTCTTATTCCCGTCTTACTTTTCAAAAATTAAGATTTAGAAAAATATAAGTTCCGCTTTAGTATCCGATAAAAACAACAAACAATATCTTTAAAAACAAGAACAAGCACAAACAAAGGCATCCGCCACCTGGCGGATGCCTTTAAATTTTATCCTGTTTATTTACTTTATTGTGTGATAGCTGCTTCTTTACCACCGGTATTCAAGAACATATCGATATTGCTTTTGATTTTTGCATCCAGCTCTGTAGCTGGTATTTTTCCTTCCAGGTATTCCTTTGCCTGCGCCATCAGGTATTCATGCAGTACTTTGTCTTTAACCTTTGTCTCCAGTTTAATGGTATTAATATTGGCGATCTTTTCTTCCCAGATACCCCTTACTTTTTCCCAGTAGAATTTATTCTTCTCCCACCAGGCTTTTGCGGCAGCACATTCAGATTCTTTGGTTCTTACATAAGTATTAAGACCTTTTTCTTCAACCAGTAATTTCTTTGAATTATCGGCGCCCTTGATTATTTTCAGATTGTCCTGCTCGTGCCTGTAACCACTATCATTGATGATGATCCTGTTGGTTCTGTTCAGCAGGTTGTAATCACTTCTTACCGAGTATTCACGGCGGGGCAGGGGAGCATCAGTTGTGTTCAACCAGTAAAGCTGGCCATTATTCTTAACCCATTCGCTGGCACCCTGGTAACGTGGTTCATCACTTACTTCCCATACAGTTTGTGTCCATTTGCCTTTTACAGTTTCCGGCTTTTGAACCTGCTTTGTCCAGGTTTTGTAATTTGTATAATTCCAGATCACCGGATTTTCATAGGTCCAGTCCTCACGCCAGTGCTTAATAATAACTTTATCGGTGATTACCAGTAAATGCTGTAACACAATTTTTTTATCACTTGCTTCTACGGGGAAAACCAGTTCCAGACCGCCATCTACAATTTCTCTTTCATGAAATTTATAATTGGGATCGGGCGAAAAAGTTTCTGCGTATTTAAACTCCACATTAAAACAACCGCAAAGATTGTTGATGTTTTTATCAGGGGTTTGGGCGGTTGCCAGACTTATTGAAAATATAAAGATGCCCAGGCACGTTAATGTTTTTATCATCAGTTTCTTTTTGATGGCAAAACAAATCTTTTTAACCTCAAACGGTTTACACAATTGGTAACAAAGTTTACGCAAAACGAAAAAGCTGCTCCTGTAAAGAGCAGCTTTTTGTATAGACAGAAAAATAATTATTGTATCAGGCTGTATTTAAAAACCGGTTTGCCTCTCGTGCCGCCATCAGCGCCAATACCCATGCTCAGACATCGCAGTTTGTAATAGTTACCTGCAGGATCTTTAATAACATAAAACCTGTCGGGCCTGGCACCGGTTGCAGGTTGTGTGCTGCGCCAGCCACTGCCTATTGCCCAGCGGTTTGAAGAAAAGGTTGTATTAGCAACGCTGTCTTTATTAAAATTAGTAAATGCTGCCGAAGCTGTGGCTGCATTAGCATATATTTTTGTACCAACGGTAACGCCGGCCAGGTAATTTACAGCAATCAGGTCGCTGAAATTATAAGGCACCGGTCCTGCACCAAAATTAGATTCAAACACCGAATAACTCCAAACCAGGTCCCATTTTTCTTTTTCAGGCTGTGCTTCAATGATGCCATTTTCAAGCGAAACTGTTCTGAAATTATACACCGCATCTTTTGGAACATTGAGTGTTTTAAAACTTGTTTCTGTAATGCCTGCATATTGTAAAGTGTAACCGGTTGCATTACGCAATACCCTTAATTTAACCCAGGGTCTCGCTGCAATACCCCCACCGGTACCACGGTTTAAAATGATCACTTTGTTTTCTGTATCAACTGAGGATATGAGCGGAATAATAGTTTTGGTAAGATCGCCTGCAATATTATCGAAATAAGCAAGATGCTCGGGCAATGGATTAAACTGGCTGGTGTTTAAGGTTAAGCCGATGGTATCTGCAGCAGTTACATCTGCCAGGTTATTGGTTGCAAGCACTTTGGCACCGCCAACGGAACCATTGTTCAATACCACCCGGTAATCGGAACCACAATAAAATCCCAGGTCCCAGGCAGAACGTAAAACAGCGGTTTGTTTGGCAGCCGAAAGATCAAGATAAACGGCATTGGCAGCATTGGCGCCCGATTCAGCCCCGGCAATACCATTTAACTGTACTTCGGCGCCATTAGATGTAGGAGCAATTAAAACCGGATCTGTGTCTTTTTTACAAGAACTGAAAGCAAGGATTGTTAAAGCGGGAAAAATTATTTTTTGAAAACGTATCATGATCGAATTTTTTATAAGTAAGGGATTATTTTATTTTTTGTTCCACTGAAAATTTAAACCAACAAAATAAGACCGGCCATAACCGATGGCCACATTATAACCGGCATTGTGTACACTGGTTGATACTGCAGCATTGTTGCTTACATTGGTAACATCAAAAATGTTTTTTACACCGGCATTAACCGACAGGTATTTATTGATCTTGGTTGTGCCGGTAAGATCTGCCAGGTGATAAGCTGCTGTTTCTGCAATTAAAAGAGCCGGTTGGTTCGCAGCATTGGTGCCGGTAACTAATTGTGGTTTTTTGCCGCTGTATTTATAAAACAGGTTGAACCTGGTTTTGATAGCATTTACATTGTAACTCACAGAAGCATTTACTTCAGGGCTCCATAAAAAATCCTTATCAGTTTCATTGGTATAATCCTTTTCATCGTACAGTTTGCGGAAGATGCCCACATAGGAGAAGCCCAGTGAGCTTTCCAGGTTTTTGTAAGCGTATTTGTTTTCTAAAGTTCCACCAATGGTCTTTGCTTTATTTACATTATAATATGTGTACTGGTTTGATGTTGGTGAAGACAAAGCAAAATCAATCTGGTTATTAAATGCATTGTAAAAACCGGATAAGGAAATACTGTATGAGCTGTTGTTTTTTGGTAAGGCATTCCAGTTAAGTGAAGCATTAAAACTGTTTGAGTTTTCTGCTTTAAGATTTGGATTGCCAACCACATTGTGATTTGCATCTACAAAATAAAAATACAGTTCACGCAGTGCAGGTGAGCGGAAACCATAAGCGTAGGCAAACCTCAGGTCAAACTTTTTACTGATAATAAGTTTTGAATTGATGGATGGAATTACAGGCGGTGCATCGTACACAGAATTTTTGATAAAACGTAATCCGGGACGAATGCTCAGCCTGGACCCTGCTTTAATTTCTGCGGAAATAAAAGCCGCATAATCTGTAATAGATGGATTATTTGAGATCCTGGGGCCGCTTGCAGCTTCCCGGTTAATATCAACACCCGGCTGCAAAGAAATTTGATTGCTCAGTTGATACTGCACGGTTGTTCTAAAAACAAAACTGTTGAATTTTGAAATATCCTGTTCGCCTTCACCGGTTGAAAGCTCATCGGTATTTTTTTCAAAATCGTGGCGGGTGGTACGGGTGCTTCTTTTATAACCGGTATAAGCAACAGTAGCAGCCATCTGTAATTTTTTATTGAAAGTGTAACTGCCCTGCAACTGGTTTGTAAAACGATTGGTGCTGTACTTTTTGTCAATGGCTTTGTAATTGCCATAATTGATGGCTCCTCTGTCAGTAATGTCTTCATGCAACAGGTCAGTGCGGTAATAAATATTCAGCGGGCCTTTATCATAGCTGATCCTTGCATTGCCCAGCCATTGTTCTTTGGGCAGCCATTCTTTGTCACGTCCATAAGCATCCCCGCCATAACCATTCATATCGTTATGAGAACCTCCGGCAGTAAAACCCCAGTTATTCTTTTTATAATCGATACCGATATTTTGCTGGTGCACACCTTTGTAATTGAATGCATGGTATTCTGATCCTGCAGTTTCTTCCTGCACTTTGGCAGTAAGTGTAAACCCGTTGTTCTTATTTTTTTTGGTGATGATGTTGATAACACCGGCCAAAGCATCAGAGCCATAAGAAACCGACATGGGGCCTTCAACAATTTCGATACGCTCAATACTGTTAACATCAATTTGGTTCAGGCTTTCACGGGTATCGCCACGGTCAACCATTGGCACGCCATCCAATAAGATCTTTACATTGCGGCCGCTCATCCCCATCAGCTGCACATCAGTTGTGCCTAAGGTATTATCTGCCGCAAAGCGAAAACCAACCTGGCTGTTAAGCACCTGTTGAATATTACTTGCTCCGCTTTGTTTAATGCGTTCGTTATTGATCACCCTTACCTGATAAACAGATTTTTTAAGCGTTTGTGGTTTGTATTGGCCGGTAACAACCAGCTCTTCCAGGTTTTTATGAAAGAGGGTGTCTTTTTGAGCAAATGCAGTGGTGGCGCTTAAAGCAAGCATCAACAGGATAAAGGATTGGATAATTTTTTTCATGTAAATATTTTTAGTTGGAGAAAAAAATGACCGTTTGTTTTTTAATTACGGTCATTTACGAACACAAAATTGCAGGTGCTGATTTGCAGAATTATCACGGTTTTGTCATGATGTGCAATACCTGTTCTAAATCATATTGTTTTACTAAATGGTGACAGAAAAACTGGGCAAAAACAATTTGATGCATGATGGCTGTCATGAAAAAAATGCATAAAAAAATATCAGCGCTTTTTTGTGCTGATATTTTTTTGATAAAAGAAATGAAGTATTAAAAATTGTAACTCACAGTTCCTGTAAATTGGCCTGGTGCGATTGGATTCACACTGTTATCATCATATATATTATAACTACGCTGGTTCAACAGGGTTTTTACTTTAAAAAGAATGCCAACATGCCCCGGCATATATTTACAATGATGGCATTTAATTATGAAAACAGAAAATAAATACTAATGCAGCAGCAGTTCACAAGGCTTAATGCCTGTATGTTTTTTAAATGCGGTAGAAAAATGAGAGATAGAAGAATAACCCAGCATCATAGAAACTTCAGTTACGCTGAGGCCTTTATCATACAGTAGATATTTAGCATGTTCCATACGCTGGCTCTGGTAGAAATCAAAAATGGTAGTACCAAATATCTCTTTAAAACCTTTCTTTAAATAGCATTCATTAATGGCCACTTTGCGGCTGAGTGCCTTGATGGTAATGGGTTCGCCGATATGCTGCAGTAAAACTTCACGTGCTTTAACGATCTTTTCCCTGTCTTCGGCATTTTGCAAAAACTTGCACATAAATGCTTCTTCCTTATCCCCGCCAAGCATGCAATCCATACTGTACAGCAGCAGAATTTGTGTTTGCGCATTGATAAAAATATTCGCCCTGGTATCGGTATAAGTGTGATTCAGCAATGCTTCAATAGCAGTTCTTGTTTTACCGCACAAAGGCAATTGTTTGCTGAAAGAAGTTTTGTGCCTGAAGGACAATACATCTTCACTTAAGCTGGTTTGCGTACTGTTGTGGGTGAACTGGGTAAGATAATTTGGCTTGAAACTAAAACTCACAACATCAACACTGTCAACTTTTTCAACACAGCTTTTGCTGGTGTTGAACTTGCAAAAATCACACTCGGTTTGCTTTTGCCTGCAATACACATTGCCGCTTACACAAAATTTAAGCTCCAGGTAATTGGCTTCGGGGTTGTTTTTTTCAACATGGTAAATTAAGATACCGGTATCATCAATATTCCATTGCGGTTGTTTGCGGTAACGGTTTATAGAATAGTTTACCGATCCGGGCACAACCCTGTCAACATGCAGCAAAACCTCCAGGTCTTCCTGCATCAACGGCTGTTTATGTGCTATCCGTAATATGTCTAACTGATGATTCATTGAAAAATTTCGATGCAAATATACAAAAGAATGGTAAAACATCAGAAAATATAAGCCACGAATTAAGTACTTGCCTCAATTGTCTTAAATAATTCGTGCAAAGCCTGCCTTCAATTCGTTTAATAATTTGGTGAAAACAGGTGTAAAATTCATCCTAAAATAAACCCCTTTTAATTCCCTTAAACGCCTGCTTTTTCGTACCTTCGCCCGAATCTCAAATTCACTGATTAAAAGAGATTTTTGAATGACAATATGAGCACAGAAGAAGCAGTAGTTCCTACCCCCGCCGGCACAGCTTATGGCGCAGACAGCATACAGGTTTTAGAAGGTTTGGAAGCGGTTCGTAAAAGACCGGCGATGTACATTGGGGATGTAGGCGTAAAGGGTTTGCATCACCTGGTTTACGAAGTGGTAGATAACTCAATAGATGAGGCGCTTGCAGGCCATTGTAAAAATATAACTGTAACCATTAATGAAGATAATTCCATCACTGTTGAAGATGATGGCCGTGGTATACCTACCGCCATGCACACCAAAGAAAAAAGAAGTGCACTGGAAGTAGTAATGACGGTATTGCATGCCGGTGGTAAGTTTGATAAGGATTCTTATAAAGTATCCGGCGGTTTGCATGGCGTGGGCGTAAGTTGCGTAAATGCATTAAGTACCAAACTACATGTTACGGTAAACCGTGAGGGGAAGACTTTTGAACAGGAATATGCGATAGGCGTTCCGCAATATGCGGTGAGAGAAATCGGCAAATCTGATACACATGGTACCAGGGTTCAGTTCTGGCCTGATGGAAGTATTTTTCTTACCACTACTTACAATCGGGAGATACTTGAAAGCCGGTTAAGAGAGTTGGCTTACCTAAACAAAAAGATCACCATTCATATCAATGACCTTAGAGAAAAAGAAGAAGACGGGTCTACGTACAGCAAAACATTTTACAGCGAAGGTGGTATTACCGAGTTTGTGGAAATGCTGGATAAAACTGCTAACCGCAATGCTTTGCTGCCAACAGTAATTTATTGCGAAGGGCTTGATGAAGCAACCAACGTAGCAGTAGAAGTTGCGATGATCTACAATACCGGTTACCAGGAGCATCTTTTCAGTTATGTAAACAATATCAATACCATTGAAGGTGGTACGCATGTGGCGGGTTTCCGCCGCTCTATAACCAGGGTATTTAAAAACTACGGCGAAAAAGAAGGCATGTTTGAAAAAGCCAAAGTAGAGATTGAGGGTGATGATTTCAGGGAAGGGCTTAGCGCCATCATTTCAGTTAAAGTACCGGAGCCGCAGTTTGAAGGCCAGACCAAAACCAAACTGGGCAATAATGAAGTGATGGGTGTGGTAGATAGTACGCTTAGCAGGGTGCTCACCAATTTCCTGGAAGAAAATCCAAAAGATGCCAAGACAATCATACAAAAAGTGATACTGGCCGCACAGGCAAGGGCAGCAGCTAAAAAAGCCCGTGATATGGTGCAGCGCAAAAGTGTTTTAACCGGCGGCGGTTTGCCGGGTAAACTGGCCGATTGCAGTGAGAAAGACCCACACCGTTGTGAGTTATATCTTGTAGAAGGGGACTCGGCGGGTGGTACAGCCAAACAGGGCCGTGACAGGAGCTATCAGGCCATTCTTCCCTTACGTGGTAAAATATTGAACGTAGAGAAAGCAATGGAGCATAAGATCTACGATAATGAAGAGATACGCAACATGTTCACGGCATTGGGCGTAAAGATCGGTACACCGGAAGATCCTAAAGCATTAGACCTGTCAAAACTGCGTTATCACAAACTCATCATCATGACGGATGCTGATGTGGACGGAAGCCATATCGCTACGCTGATATTGACCTTCATTTTCCGTTATATGAAGGAATTGGTAGAGCAGGGATATGTTTTCATTGCCCAGCCGCCATTGTATCTTGTTAAAAAAGGGAAAGAACAATCTTATGCCTGGAATGATGAGGAACGCAAGTCATTGATAAAACAATTCGGACAAGGTAAAGACGAGAGTGTGAACGTACAACGCTATAAAGGTTTGGGAGAAATGAATGCGGAGCAACTTTGGGAAACTACCATGAACCCGGCAACCCGTACTTTAAAGCAGGTTACACTTCAAAGTTCAGCAGAGGCCGACCGTGTGTTTAGTATGCTGATGGGAGATGAGGTTCCGCCACGCAGGGAGTTTATAGAAACCCATGCGAAATACGCTAAAATTGACGTATAAAAAAGGCTTTTTCAAGCTAAAAATCATCATTTTTAAAATATTTTTTAATATAATTATCACCATTTTTAAAGGGGCTTTAAGCCCCTTTTTTAATATTTGTCTATCGTTAGCTATATTTAAACTCATTACTACCCGCTTTTAGGTAAACTATTGTCTGTTAAGGCTTTTAAGCTGATAATAGGATATGGCTATCATATCTTCCCGGATAAAACAGCCTCATTCACGTATAAAAATCTATGTTCAGATTGGGGATAAATCCAGCCGTTTTCAAGCTGATTTAGCTTGAAACCAGCTTGCCGGTTTTGGCTAAAACCGATATTTTAAGTAGCTTGTACCTTGAAGCTTACTACTTCAACCCATATTTACTAACCATAAATTCATTAAAAATGTCAAAAATGTTAACAGCCTATTGCATGAAAACAAAGGAAAAAAATGTTCCAATGCAGAATGCAGTAATAACAAAAACTTCCCGTGGCGGCTATATGGCCCAGGGCGATGACGGTAAAGGCAATAAAATGACCACTATGCTTAGCGAAGCTAATGCGCTGGAAGCCGTTAAGAACGGGGTTGCAAAAAAAGCCTGGTAAGTTTAAACCTAAGATCTTTAAGGCCGTTCATCGAAAGATGGACGGCCTTTTTTATTAAACATGCCGTTATTTCAATTCTCAGATTAAATAAAAACGTTAATTTCAACTTTAAATAAAACCCTGACACTGCTTGATGAAAACCTTTCTTTTTATTTGCATGTTCCTTACCTTGAACCGGCCAATGCAGGCACAGGATAATATTCCTTCTTATGGTAAAATTGATAAGGCCGAGCTTGAAATGCAGGACTGTAGTTTTGATCCAGGTGCCGAAGCGGTGATCTTGCTGGACATAGGCGAAATTGAATTTAGTTATATCAATAATACCGGGTGGGTATCAGAAACCAAATACCGCATACGGGTAAAAATACTTAAAGAAAAAGGGGTTAATCAAAGTGAAATTAAACTGCCTTATTATGCCAAAAATGGCAGGGAAAATATATCAAATATCGGTGGTGTCTCTTATAACCTCGATCCAAATGGTAATATTGAAGAGTCAAAACTTGACAGCCGCAACATTTATGACAGGCCGATTAATAAAGAATATTCCGAAATCTCATTTGCCTTGCCCAATGTAAAAACCGGATCTGTTTTTGAGTATAAGTATAAAATTACCCGAAAATCCTTCTTTATACCCAGCTGGGGTTTTCAACAAAGCATCCCGGTAAAATACAGCGCTTATAATGTTGCTATACCCGAATATTTTCAATTTACATTGTTGGTAACCAAACGCCAGGAAATGGAAAAAAAGACCGGTTCAGGTATCAATGAAAGTGTGTGGTATATAATGCGCAACATAAAAGGACTGAAAGACGAACCCTTCAGTTCCGGAAAAGTTGACTATATGCAAAGGATAGATTTTCAGCTTTCCGGCATCAATGCGCCGGGTTACTATGAAGAAATCAGAACAACCTGGGCAAAGATCAATGAGGAACTGCTGGAAGATGAAGATTTTGGCCAGGCCCTTAAGCGGAACCTTAAAGGAATAAATGAGATTGTTGCAACAGCTATGCAGCAATCATCAACTGCCGAAAGAATAAGGGTTATATACAATTATGTACAGCGTAATATGCAATGGAATGAGAATTACGGCTTGTATTCCTTCACAGGCATTAAAGAAGCCTGGGATAAAAAAAACGGCAGCATTACCGATATCAATTTTATTTTGATAAATATGCTCAAAGAGGCTGGTGTAGCTGCAAAACCATTGCTGGTAAGCACAAAAGATCATGGAATGGTAAACCCTCTTTATCCTTTTTTGAAACGGTTTAATGCAGTATTGGCGTATGTAATTGATGGGGATGTTGAATACATTATGAATGCCGCTGATAAATACAATCCTTATAACCTGGTGCCCTATGATGTAATTAATACCTATGCTTTGCTGGTGGATAAATCTGTTAATGCAGTAAGGCAACTGGGAAGCAACGGCAAATTCGCCAATAATATTTTTTTTACCTGCAGCGTGGCCCCCGATGGAAAAATATCGGGACAGGCAAACCTGAAAAGCTCTGGTTATGCAAGAAATATCAGGATGAGTACTTTAAAAAAGCACAAGCTGAAAGAAATGATAGAAGATAATGAAGGAATAATCATAAAGGTGGATTCTTTAGCGGTTAATAATGAAGATGATGAATCGCAGCCTTTGGAGCAGGTGGCGGAGTACAGTGGCAGTATGCAGGAAGGCGGGGGATATTCATTTCTGCCATATAATCTTTTTACAGGACTGGGAAAAAACCCTTTTATTGAAGAAAGCCGGGTGATGGATATTGATTTTAATTTTCCCAAAAGCTATGTAATAAGCGGCACTTACTATTTACCGGATGAATATACCGTTAATGAATTGCCTAAGAATACCAGGCTCATTATGCCCGATACAAGTATCATATTAACCCGTAAAATGCAGCAGGATGGCAATATCATTTCATTCAGGGTAACGCTTGATATGCTGTATGCCGACTATATTGCTGAAGGTTACCCTTACATAAAAGATTTCTTTAAAAAAATGTATGCGCTTTTAAATGAAAGAATTGCCCTGAAGAAAAAATAAAACGGTTATGAAAAAAATCCAAGGCCTCCTGGTTTTCTTGCCGATTGCGGTTTGCAGTAATGCACAGTTAAATATTTATTCTGCTTTTACCATTCAGGATTCTTTAAAGAAAGAGGCAGATATCGTAATCCGGGAAGAATATATCAGGCTCTCCATTAAAGATAAAAATACAGCA
Source organism: Ferruginibacter sp. (assembly GCA_016786725.1). Taxonomy (GTDB): domain Bacteria; phylum Bacteroidota; class Bacteroidia; order Chitinophagales; family Chitinophagaceae; genus Ferruginibacter. The sequence goes on from JAEUVU010000007.1 coordinate 399,878, forward strand.
AAATATGAAGTGCATAAGGTTTTTACCGTGATGAATGAACAGGCGAAAGATGCTTTGTATATCGGCTGGATGTCTGATAAATTTAATATGCTGGACGATGCTGAGATTAAGATATTTGATGCGATGGGCAATAAAAAAAATACGATCACCAAAAAAGAAATGAATGTATACAATTATGGAGAAGGCCTGGTACCCGATGGTAAGGTAACCTCATTTCATATAAATGCCCCGGCCTACCCCATTACAGTTGAAATAAATTACACAACAAAATTTAAGGGTATATTTAATCTGCCTTCTTACAGATTGGCTTCTCCCTGGCGCTCGGTTCAGCATAGTGTGTTTGAAATTGAAGTACCTGTTGAACTGGGAATAAGGTATAAACTGATGAATACAGATCATGAGCCGCAAATAAAACAGGATGGTAATAAAGATATTTACAGATGGGAATTGCAAAACATAAAAGCTTATAAACTGGAAAAGCATTGCGGCCCGCCCGATAGCTATTTATCCCAGGTTTTAGTAGCCCCTAATAAATTTCAGTTAGATGAATATGAAGGGGATATGACAAGCTGGAAAAATTATGGTATATGGATCAATGATCTATACGCCAAAGTATCAGGAGTTACTGAAGAAAAAAAGCAGTTTTACAGGGATATGGTAAAAAATGCTGCTACAGATAAAGAAAAAGCGGCAATACTCTACAATTACCTGCAAAATAATATGAGGTATGTAAGCATACAATTGGGTATTGGCGGATGGAGGCCTTTTCCGGCGAGTTTTGTTGATGATAAAAAATATGGTGATTGTAAGGCACTAAGCAATTATCTTAAATCAACACTGGAAGCTGTTGGCATCCGGTCAAACCTGTTGATAATATACAGGGACTACGAAGCAAAGATGGTAGATGAAAAATTTCCGATCAATGATTTTAATCACGTTATTCTCTGCATTCCCCAGGTCAGGGATACTATCTGGCTGGAATGTACAAGCACTACATTGCCCTTTGCAACACTTGACGAAACCACATTAAACCGCAAAGCGGTAATGATCACCAATGAGGGTGGTGTGCTGGTAAATACCCCGCCGGGTAATTATAAAACCAACACCCAAACGGTATCTACAGTAATTGAAGTTAGTGAGGAGGGTGGGGCCAAAGTAAAAACAGGTTATTCGGTTTCGGGAGAAGAAAGGGAACAATTGCTGAACCGTTACCACGACTTAAAAGATGATGAAAAACGAAAATTTTTTATAACACATCAGGAATGGAAACAGCCCGACAATTTTGATATAAGCAACTCAAAAGGCAAGGCAAATCCTTACCAGCTTTCTGCAACCATGGATTATGAAAAGATATATTCCTTTAATGCGGGCAGTAAGCTTTTTTTTGAGCCAAGGCTTTATCCTCTTTTTGATGAAGAGATACCGGAATATGAAAAGCGTATTCGTGATTATTATTTTACCTGCCCTTACCAGCTTATTGATACAACTGTATATAAATTTCCTGCAGGATTTAGTTTGGAGAATATTCCTAAAAATAAATCGGTAGAACTACCTTTTGCACATTATACCAGTAATTATAGCTGGGATGTAACCGCAGGAACACTTACGGCCATTACATTATTACAGATCAAAGAACGTATAGTTAAAGCATCAGATTATGCCAAACTGCTTGATTTTAAAAAACAGGTGATGGCTGATATGAATGAAAAGATTGTGATAAAAAAACAATAGGCTATAGTCAGTTTATCAGGTTGTTTGGTGAGTATAATAATTTAGTCTGCTTATTTTAACGGCATCCCAGCTTTAAATTACGCTTCTTTGCCTGCAGCTTTATATTTCCTGTATTTTCTTATTCCGTAAGCTGCGCCGCCAGCAATCAGGAAGCTTACCCCGCCATCAATAGGGGTATCTTCTGGATCGATTGGCCCCTGCGCCATGGTTACTATCGGTAAGGTAATGGATATAACAGCAAGCAGCACCGGTATAATGCAGCTTGCTGTTATGTTATGCTTTTTTTTCCGGAACATGAATTAGTTTTTAATGATGGCAGCAGTTAACCTTACATTATTTTCGCCCAGCAACAACAAACGATAACTGCCGTTAGCCAGTGTGGCATCCGGTTGAATGCGTTTGATAGCCGACCCGCCATCATGCTGCAGTTTTGTGTTATAAACCTGCTGCCCGAGGTTATTGTAAAGTATCAACGTGTATGTTCCTTTTTCAAGATCGGTTAACTGCAGGCCAAATGCATTGGAGCTGACAGGGTTTGGCATCACAGTAATGGCCGGCTCTGCCTTGCCGATATTTACTTTTACGATTGAAGTATATTTGATTGCACCGGCTTTATCATATGCTTTCACCCTGTAAAAATTATTTCCTTTAACCGGCGCTGCATCAAACCAGCCATAGTTTACCGGGCTTGTACTGTTGCCGATAGCCGCAGTGGTATTCTGTTTGCTGAAGTTTGATCCGTCAACCGATTTCTCCACTTCATATTTCTCCATATCCGTTTCGGTCTTGGCCTGCCAGTCTACCTGCACACCGACCGCAGGTCCCTGTGGGTTATTTTTTGCACGTGCCTGTATGGTTATAACATCTATTGCCAGCGGCCTGCCCGGGCCAAATACCACCATAAAACGGTTGCTGGCAGATGAAGCGGGATCAGCAGTGATATTAAAAGAAACGACAGAAGGAGCAATAACACTTAATGGCGTACGCAGGTTCAGAAAATTATCTACTAGTTCTGCAACCAATGAGGTGTTGGTAAATGCCTGCGGCCTGAACTCAAATTCATAAGCCTGCTGTTTCATATTGTTCATGAAAAGCGGCAGCGTATCTCTTAAAACAATTACCGGCCTTTGTTCAATCGCTAAATTTTTCCCTTCCCGCCTGATAGAAATATTCTCATCCCAGTTATTGATCTCACGGGCATCATCTTCATTAACTGCGGTGCTGTAATTGCTGCCATACCAGGCATCAGCTTCATCAGAAAGCCTGCGGTAATTGCTTGGTTCTGTAAAATACAATTGCACAGCAAAGGCTTCAGCCGGTGGCGGTGGTACCAAAAACACATCGTTGTTATTACCCGCTGCCTTGTGGCTTTCCAGCATATTTACAACGGGTGTACCTACACCGTTACTCTCAACAAAAAATGCCTGACCCGATTGTATGTAACGCAGCGGTCCTGTTTCGGCAGAACTTACAGTAACAAACCCCCCACGGGTGCCGTAATTAGGGTCCCAGTAAGTATAATAATCGGTGATTCCTGTGCTGGCTGCACGTACCAGCTGCCAGTCGATAGGCGAGGGGTAAGGATTGGTAACTAAATTCAACGTTCCGCCGCCGGTAAAGGCATTGGTAAAACTACTTACCGGGCCGGTAACAACCGTACCGGTGGCACGCAGGGTGGTGCTGGTGGTTGGCATATTAGCGCCCAACGGTACCTGTGTACTCACACTTCTGTCTCCACGCAGGTATAAAAAATAGCCGGTGAGCGGGTTCAGGCTGCTGCCGGTATTTGCAATAGCCGAATAAGTTGGCACAATGGCATTGGCCGTATTGTAAAAAGATGATTGATTGGTTTGTGTTACATCAAAGCCATTGGCATTGCCGCCGGGGCCTGTTATATGCGTACCATAATTTGTAACGGGGTTTGAAGTGCCGCCGATAGAATTTACAAGCCCGCCTTCCATCCAGTTATCCCTGATGGTTGGTTTGGTGGGATGGCCGGTTGTATTAACTGTAGGACAGATCAGGCGGTAAGCCCGGCCATAGTTGGCAGCGCCTGCACCTGTGCCCGGCGTACGCAGTTTTATGAAACGCTCCATGGTAACATTGGTACCACCAGTTAAACTGCTTCCTGAAAGATCGGCAATGCGTGCGGTATTGGTGGGTGTTGATTTTAAAGTAAGATTCTTTGCATTCAGATCAAGGCTGGCGCTGGTAAGTGCAACCGTGCCGTAAATTTCTAAAGCGTTGCCAAGTGTGGCGCTGGCACCGCTGTTGAATGTAAGATTATTAAGCGAACGTGTTGCAGCACTGGCCTGATTAAAATTGATAGTACCGGCCGTACCACCAATTACCAGGGCCGATGTAGATGAGCCTGATAAATTGCCGGTGCCGGTAACCGGACCATTAATGGTAAGTGTGTAACCTGCCAATCCTAAAGAACCTGAGGTTAACAGCAGGTTGTTATTTACGGTCTGGCTGCCAAGCATATTTACACCGGAAGCGTTATTTATTTCAAGATTGTAAAAAAGAGAGCCTAGCATATTCTGTACACCACCGGTACCGGTAAAAATAAAACTGCCATTGCCATAGCTATGTGGCGCCGGGGTATTATCTGTAAAATCGGCTGTAGGCGCTCCGTTACGGGCAATGGTAATGGTGCCTGCATTATTAAGCGTGCTGGTATTTTCGAGTGTAAGATTACCGCCAACATATAATGTTGCCCCGTTTTGCACGGTGATGGTGGAGCCGGCGGTACCCCGCAATACATCCTGTGCCTGCGTACCGGTATGCAGGCACAGGGGAGTAAGTACAGAAAAAATGAGCTTCTTCATGTTGCAATGAATTGATAACGTACTTTAAAAATAAACACCTGTAGCTGTTTTTGGCTTTTCTATTTAGTAAACGGGTGTACTTATTGAGTTGCTGGTTTACTCAACCGTTGCTATCTTCCTTGTAGCCAGTACAACAGGAGCCGGCGTACCGTTTTTTTTCTCCAGTTCCTCTATCCTTTTCCTCATTTCCTCAATTATTTTCTGTTGTTCTTTAACGGCATTGATGAGCATATACGTCATGGCACTGTTATTAACGCTTAAATAGCTGCTGCCATCCGGTGCTTTACTATTTGCAGATTCGCTTACCATGTACGGACTCACCTGTTGTAATTGCTGTGCCAGCACGCCAACATATTTGGTTACTGAATCAAAACCGGTTGAAGGCCTGTACTGAAACCAAACCGGGTTTATTTTTAACAGGGATGAAAGCCCGTCTGAGTATGGCTGAATGTTGTGCTTTAAACGCATATCTGAAAAAACATCCCAGGATCCTCCGTCGGTTTTACTGGCCCCGCCGTTTACCGAAAGTTTTCGGTTAGGTGTTCCGCTGCCGATCATTATCTGCCCTCCTAATTTTTGTAAAACCATGTCGCCTGTTGCGCCATTATTTCTAACCTGTATGGTATTACTATCCAGCACCAGATTGCTGCCGTCAACTGCTCCCAGTGTTAAATAGCCCGAATTGTTCGTTAAACTGAGAGCGCTACCTCCAATAATATGCAGTTTAGATTGAGGAGTATTGGTTCCGATGCCCACATTTGAAGGTGGTAGTGCCGGCGTGGTAAATGTATTAAGTGTTCCAAACGAAGTACCTGAAGCATTTTGTGCAATTGCACTGTAATAGTAGGTTGTGGACGGAGCCAGCCCGGTAATGGCTTCAGAAAAACCCACGGCCGTAGTACCTGATCCAAGTGATGTACCGCCTGTTGCCGGCACCCTTGTTCCATAAGAATCATTGGGAGTACCCGGACTCACTATTGAATAACGATACCAGCCCGTTGTTGCCGTTCCGTTTGGATTGGCGTTTCCATTAAGTGTTGCTGTTGATGAAGTGACTGATGTAGCTGCACTGGTAGTTACTGTTGGTGCAGGAGGCGGTGCCGAAGTGGTAAAAGATAGTACGCTTCCAAACTGCATTCCGGAAGGGTTATCGGCAATGGCCCAGTAATAATAAACCGTATTGGCTGTAAGACCTGTGATGGCTTCAGAAAAACTGACGGGTGATGTGCCGGAACCAAGCGAGGTACCACCACTTACGGGAATCCTTATGCCTGCAGAATTATTGCCGGTGCCGGGGCTTACTGTTGCATAGCGGAACCAGCCTGTGGTTGACGAACCATTTGGATTGGCATTGCCATTAAGTGTTGCAGTAAATGCGGTAATTGATGTAGCGGCATTGGTGATGACAGTTGGTGGAGGGGGAGGCGCCGAAGTGGTAAATGTAAGAACAGTTCCAAACTGCATTCCCGATGGATTGTCGGCAATGGCCCAGTAGTAATAGGTTGTATTTGCTGCCAGGCCAGTGATGGCTTCAGAAAACCCGACGGGTGATGTACCGGAACCAAGTGAAGTACCGCCACTTGCAGGTATTCTTATTCCGGAAGAATTATTTCCGGTGCCTGGGTTTACTGTAGCATACCGAAACCAGCCTGTGGTTGCTTCTCCATTGGGATTGGCGCTGCCATTGAGCGTGGCAGTAAATGCAGTAACGGATGTGGCTGCATTGGTTGTAACCGTAGGCGCCGATACCGGACACGGAAACATTGCTTCATGATCTGTTTTAGCTTTTACAATATCACCGGAAGGGTTTATAAAAGTGATACTGTTGTGTTTCTTTGTTTCAGAAAAAGGATCAACAGCCAGATCAGTGTTAAACGAGGCTTCAGATAATTCAGTAGCGGTTCCGGTATTTATTTCTGCATTCTGCGCCTGTGTATAAATGGATGTTGCCAGAAATAAAACGGTGAAAAATAATTTTACCATACATTACTTTTAAGAAGCTAAACTACCTGCATCGTTTTTTGCTGTCAATACCTCATTGGGTGAATTTTGAGAGATTATAATCCTCATAATTTTCACCGTCATTTGTGTCCATCTGTTCCTGATTATACTTAAGTATTTGTTAGGCAAGAAGCGAAATCATCTACGATTTATTGCAGATGATTAATTGCCTAATTGCGCTGGTGGGGTATTTACCCTTGATGCTACCTCAAAACTTATTTCATAGGCATCTGCATAACCTGTGGTTGGTTTTGACCTGTTGCCATTCGGCAAACTTTGAGGTGGTATATTGTAAGGTTTTTTAACTATAATTTTCTGAAGCCCATGTCCAAAATTATTTTCAGCGTTATATACTTCAAATGCGGCATCTTCTGTAAATGAATCAGCCTGGGCTATTTGCGTTATAGCTACCAGCTTACCATAGTCAAGCGGATTAAGTATTACCATTTTATTGTCAGGGAATATGCGTTCTTCTCCTTCCCGGAAATTTTCAAATAGAAATGAGGTTTCTTCCGAATTGGCAAAAAAGTTAAGGTAAATATCTTCACTGGGTTTATACAAAACATTGTTATTAAAATTCCTGGCATTTAAACGCTTTATTTTTTTTAATTTAACTGTAACTCCCTTAAACTCCGGGCTTACCGGCAACCGCTTCATTTTTATAAGGATAGCGGCATCCTGATAAAGTCCATCTCCGCCTTTTGGGCCTGCCTGTAAGCCAAGGCAATTGAACCTGTAATTGAAACCCTGAATAGCAAAACGCCTGTTAACTGCCGGCGGTAAAAGGGATTTGATATAATCGCTGATTTTTTCAGAAAGGCTGAACTGGCCGAACGTAAACAGTTCAGAAGCTATATTTAATGCCTGTTCTGCAAATGAAGGTTCCAGCAAAACAGGAGTAGGGGCATAAGCTCTTATATCTAATTGCCCGCCTGAAGGATTTGACCAACCGTTACAAAACACATTTACATTTATGGTATGTTTTAACCTTCTTAAAACCTGGTTATTATATTTTATGTTGTAAACAATTTCATAGCCCATTTTTACAAACTTTTCATTGGGTGCATTATTGTACCGGGTTTGTGTTAAGTGCGGTTTTAACTGTTTTAAGGTGTAGGTAATTGTAATATTTTCCGGTAATTGCTGATTGATTTCCGGTAAAACGCTATCATTTAAAACCCTGGTTAATTCCCCGGTTACCAGGCTTCCGGGAAGTTCAGATACCGCAGGGTCGTTTTCCTGTACTTCAAACGGCCCTAAAGCGGGAGGGTATGTATTTTGGGCTTGTGTGCAAACTGAGATAAAAATCAGCAGGCACATTGATAGTAATTTACTCATAGCAATAGATTTTTATGATGCTAAACTATCTGTACGGTCTTTAGTAGTCAATACCGCATTGGGTGATTTTTGAAAATCATTTATTTTCTAAAACAGCCAGCCTTTTTAAAACATCATTGTACAAAACCTGCTGTTGCTTTATTAATGCATCCTGCTGTAAAATAAGCTGCTGCTGTTCTTGTACTGCTTTTATCAGCGGTGTTACAAACTGCTGGTAACCCAGCCCATAGGCATCTTTATCATTTTGTGGTTTGTACAGGCCGTCAAAATCATAATTAAGTTTTTTGGCTAGGACTTCTACTTCCTGGGCAATAAAGCCGGTGCTGGTTTTATTTTCGGCATCCTGGCTTTGCAGTTTCTGTACATATTCCTTGTCTTGGTTTTCGCCAATAAACTTGCTGTATTTTGCTTTTTCAAAATGATAAGTAACGGGGCGTAAGCCCATTATAAAATCTAAACCGGGAACGGTGTTTTGTACGTTGGTTTTAAACCTGCCGTCTGAGGGCGTAAATGCAACCTGTCCTACAATGGCGGTAACAGCGGTGTTGCCAATGCGTACATAGTTAGATGCAGGAGCAGTTGCGTTATACCCTAATGCTGTTGCATTGGTAGCCGAAGATAAACTTACATCTGCACTATAACCCAAGGCGGTATTGTTAGAGCCGCTTGCCGGTGTTTGTAAGGCAAAAGCGCCAACTGCGGTATTATCGTCAGAAGCTGTACTGGCTTCTAAAGCACGGGCGCCTATGGCTATGTTGTTATTGCCGGATGTATTTACTTCTAAGGCACGCCTGCCGAGCGCCACATTATTATTGCCTGTATTATTGCTGGATAAGGCTATCCAGCCGCTTGCAATATTATATTCGCCCGATATGTTGCCGTACAATGCCTGGTAACCATTGGCGATGTTGTAATTTCCATCAATGTTATTATACATTGCCAAATAACCGTTTGCTATATTGCTTTGCCCGATGGTGTTGTTGCGTAAGGCCTGGTAACCGGTTGAAATATTATTAATGCCTGATGTATTTGAGCGTAAAGATTGATAGCCAATTCCAATATTATTATCAGCAGTGTCATTCATTAATGTTTGATAACCGATTGCGATATTATTGGATATTGTTCCTACGTGAGCTTTTCCTACATTTAATAATGTTTGTGTGCCAACAGCAATATTATTGGAAATGGTAAACGCCCTGCTCCCAAAACTTTCATGTCCTCCCATAGCGCTGTCACCAATTACCACATTCTGATTACTGTAATCAGCGTAACAGTCCATAGCTGAATTTCCAATAACAATGTCTTTTACTGTGTTATATCTTATACCTGAAGTTTTAGTGCCAATATTTATAACTCTATCACTTTGACTGTTTGTAAAATTATTGCCTGCTAAATATCCTACTGCTATGTTCTCATCGCCATTTGATCCACCACTACTGCTGCCAACAGTAACGTTATTGGAGCCAATCCTGCTGTAGCTTGCCTGGTACCCTATTGCTACATTTAATGAACTGGCAACGCTTTTGCGCATTGCCTGGTAACCTATTGCTACATTGTCTATACTGGTTTTTATAGAATCCAATGCATCTGTACCGATAGCTATGTTTTGTCTGCCGGTTGTTACACTTTTTAAAGCATTGGAACCAATACCAATATTGTCAGATGCTGTTGTATTTGAAAATAAAGCACTATCGCCGGTCGCTATATTATAGCTGCCTGTTTTATTAGAGCATAATGCGTTTCTCCCCAGAGCAATATTATAACTACCGGTAGTGTTAGAATCCAAAGCTGAATAACCATTGACTATGTTATGATCTCCACTTGTGTTTGAATAAAGCGCCCGGTATCCGTTTGCAATATTATAATCACCGGTTATATTCCTGTACATCGCCAGCCCGCCGATAGCAATATTATCAGATCCTGTAGTATTGGCACTCAAAGCCTGTGAACCACTGGCTATATTGCCAGTACCGGTTGTGTTGGAACGCAATGCCGCATCTCCCAGAGCAACATTAAATTGTCCGGTTCTGTTCGATGCTAATGTTCTATATCCCAACGCAACATTATGGCTTGCTGTTGTATTGGAATCAAGGGCCCTGTAGCCGATAGCAACATTATAGTCGCCGGTAGTATTTTGGCGCAAGGGAAAAAAGCCACTTGCAATATTAAAACTACCAGTAGTGTTAGAATCCAGGGCCGAATATCCAGAGGCTATATTATATTCACCGCTTGTGTTTGAGAATAATGCCCTTGTGCCCGTTGCGATATTGTAATAGCCGGTTATATTGTTATACAAAGCAGAATTACCCAGAGCTATATTTGATTCACCGTTAATATTTGAACGCAAAGCACTTTGACCTATAGCTAAGTTGTAATCACCGTTTGTATTATTAACCAATGTATTTGAACCTATCGCTACATTAGAAAAACCATTGGTATTAGCATCAAGAGCACTTCTTCCCAAAGCAATATTAAATGCTCCTGAGTCATTGGAGGATAATGCATAATCGCCAATACCAATATTATTTCTGCTGTGGGGAAATATACTCAGGCCAGGGTTGTTTCTTCCTGCATCTAAACCAATATAATAATTACTATGCTTAATATCCCATTGCCCTGTCCATTGGTTATTAATCTTAAAACGCAACGGCATATCGTTTTTTGTGCCTAAAAAATGAACAGCCGTATCTGTTCCTGCGTTTCCGCTCCTTTTCCATGCTAAGGTATCTGCATTGCCATTTATGGCTGCCATCCAGTTCCATTTTGCACCATCATAATAATAAAAACCAACACTATCCGGTGCATTTTGAAAAACCAGCAAACCTGTGGCTGGCGTACCTATAGCGTTACGTTCTGTTTTGTTCATGCGGGGTATCAGTATTCCTTTACCCGTGCTTTTAACATCCAGCAGGGCACTGGCATTGGCTGTACTGCCATCGGTATTGATGGCAACAGATTGTGCGCCGGCATTTTTTACAAATACCATTACCGCAAAAAGAAGGAAGTATAATTTATGCATTGCTGAAAACATTTTTGTAACAGCAAGGTTTAATAAAACAGCAAGGTTAGCAATACCGCATTGGGTGATTTTGTTATCAGGCAATGCCCTGTTGTACGGCTTTTAAAACCGCTTCGCTGCGGCAGGCTACGTGTAATTTTTTGTAGATATTCTTTACGTGGGTACGCACGGTTTCGTAACTGATGAAAGCTTTGGCAGCAATGCTTTTGTAATTATCGCCGCCAACCATTAACTGCAGTATCTCTTTTTCACGCTGGCTAAGCTGGTAATCGTTTTCTTCGGGCGCTATGCGTATGATGTTTTTGGCAGAGAAAAAGCCCAGTACTTTTTTTGCCACCATGGGGTTCATGGGCGATCCGCCATTGTACACTTCATTAATGGCTTCCAGGTATTTTGCAGGCGGGTCGTTTTTTAAAATATATCCGCTGGCCCCGGCGCACAGGGCATCAAAGATTTTTTCGCTGTCGTTGAATACGGTTTGTATAAGCACTTTTACTGCCGGGCAGGCAGCGGTTAATGCCTGGGTTACTTCTATCCCGTTGAGGCCCGGCATTTCAATGTCCATTAAAACCACATCGGGCTCGCTTTTTTTAATGCAATGCAGCCATTGATTGCCATCGGCAAATGCACCGCAGCAGCTAAAGCCGGGTGTGCCGTTCAATATAGATTCCAGCGCATCCCTTACCAGCTTATTATCTTCAAATATGGCTACCTTTATTTCCATCATACAATTGTAAAACTGTACTTTTTATTGCATAAAAGCAATACCTCATTGGGTGATTTTTACTGTTAAAGAAACCTGGCACCCCCTTCCCGGAGCCGACTGAATATTAAAACCGGCACCCAGTTCATCCGCCCTTTTTTTCATATTATCCAAACCATTGCCTCTTTTTATGTTTTCAATATCAAAGCCTTTTCCGTTGTCATTGACAGTAATTTCAAGCACGCCGTTATTTTCTTTTACAGTTAATTCCAGCAGGGTAGCTTCACTGTATTTAACAGCGTTGTTAATGGCTTCTTTGCAAAAAAGGTAAATGTTGCGACGGCTTTCAACCGGCAGGTTTTGTGCAGAAAACTGTGGAGGAAGCTGGGTTTTTAAATGCATGTTTTTAATAGCAGTCATTTCACCGGCATATTCTTCCAGCCGCTGAATAAGTTTTTGCAACGTGTCTTGTGCTGGATTCAGCAGCCATACAATATCATTCAGCTTGTTAACCATTTCCCCGGCATTGGTTTGTATGATACTAAGCGAATTTTCTATCTTGCCCGCCTCTGCTTTTTTTGCCTGCTCTTTTGCAAGATGACTGTACATGGCTATGCCGCTGAGTGTAGCGCCAACCTCATCATGTAGCTCCCGGCCGATAAGTTCACGCTGCTTAAACAAAGCTTCCTGGCTTTGAATTTTTTTCATGAGTTTATACCTGCTGAAAACAAGGAAGAAAATGAGCGACATGATTATAAAACCAGCCATTAAAAGCAACAGCCAGTTTTGTTTATCCTTTGATTCATTCTGAGCAATTATTTTCTCTTTTTGCTCATTCTCCAGCCGGATAGCTGCATTGGCAATCAGCGATTGCTGCCGGGATTGCGCTATCTTGTTTTTTGCAATATCCAGGTATTGTATCTGAAGTAACTGGTCCTGCTTGTCGGTTTGCAGCCGATAGTTTGAAATCTCCAGTTCCTGCTCTCTCTTTTCTGCCTTGTCTTTCGCAATCTGCTGTAATTGCTTATCCAGCAGTGCCTGCTGCAGTTCTTTTTCTTTTGACAGCAATAATACATGCTGGTCTTTTTTTTCGGTTTCGTATCGGGTATTTAATTCTGTTATGATCTTTATTTTCTCATTTGTATAAACAGTGTCTTTAAATGCGTTGTATTGCTTCAGGTAATGATAGGCACTGTTTATATCTCCTTCTTTAAACGATAAATGAGATAAGGATAAATACACTGCATTCATCATTTCATGATCGCCTTCCACCGTCTTTAATGTTTTTAAATAATAATCACGGGCTTGTGGCAGGCTGTCAAGCGCTTCATAGGCATCGCCCAGCCTCCTGTACAAGATACCCAGGGTAGTTTTGCTGTTGTGATGAAGCAAAGCCTCTTTCATGCCTGTTTTAAAATATGCCAGTGCCTTTATAAAGTTTTTTTGCTCCATCTGGCTATTGCCAAGTATACTGTAATTTCGTCCCACCGAGTTCCACACATTGCAGTATCTACCCACTTTAATACTGCTGTCGGCCATTTTATCTGCATTCACGAAGTCTTTTAACCGGCTGTAAATGCCCCCAAGGTTAGCCAGCCCGATTGAAAGCGCCCCGCAATCATTTTCAATATAACTAACCGCTTTTTTTGCGTACAATGCTGCTTTTTCATAATCACCCAACCTGGACTGGATACCTGAAAGCCCTTTAAAATAAACATTCAGCATTATTTTGTGGTTTGCTTTTTCGGCCAGCGCTATGGCTTTCAGATAATAAATGTTGCAGCTGTCGTAACGGCTTTGGCCTCCGTAAGTATTGGCAATGGCGCCATAAGTGTACATAAGCCACTTGGATTTTACCATCGGGGGTGCATGGTTTTTTTGTACAAATGCAAGTGCTACCTGTGCGTAATGCAACGACGAATCAAACTGTAATAATTCGTAGTATGTACGGGAAAGATTGTTTAGTGCAAACGCCATTTTTTCAAACCCTGGAAATTCTTTTAGATAGGCATTTCTCGCCTGTTTAAAATAGTAAATGGCCGAGTCGTTGTCTCGTCTGAATTGAGTGAGGCCAAGGCTATGGCTGGCATCGCCGATGCCAATATGGTACTGTATCTGTTTGCTTAACTGTAAAGCATTGGCAGCAAGTTTGTACCCTTTTTCATCTTTATTCAGGCACAGCGTATCTGCCAGGTCGTTCATGGCATCAATACTGTCTTTAATGCCGGCAGATAGCAACTGCCCAGAATATGGGCCGCTCAGTTTTTTATCCTGGGCAGCCGCATTCATGAAGCAGCAAAAAAGCAGAACTGTTACAAAACCGTGTTTCCTGTTCATAAAAAGATTGCGTGTCCAAAATTAAAAATCGGCAGGATTTCAACAATAGTATATACCTCAACGGGTGATTTCTATTATAAGTGAAATTTTGCAACCTTCCCCGGGTTTTGATTGCATATCAAAATCAGCACCTAACTCATCAGCTCTTTTCTGCATATTATTTAAGCCATTGCCACGCTTTATGGTATCAATGTCAAATCCTTTTCCGTTGTCACTAATAATAATTTCAAGCAGGCAGTTATTTTCCTTTATGGTTAATTCAAGCAGGCTGGCCTCGCTGTATTTTACAGCATTGTTAATAGCTTCTTTGCAAAAAAGATAAATATTGCGACGACTTTCTACCTGCAAACTGTGTTCAGAAAACATTGGAGGCAGGTTGATTATTACCTGCATGTTTTTTATAGCTGCCATCTCACCTGCATATTCTTCCAGCCGTTGAATTAATTTTTGCAAAGTATCCTGTCCGGGGTTTATCAGCCACACAATATCATTCAGCTTATTCACCATTTCGCCTGCGCTTTGTTGCATAATATTCAGGGATTTTTCCACCTCGGCTGTTTTTGCATGCTTCATTTGTTCCTTAGTTAAATGGCTATACATTGATATGCCACTAAGTGCAGCGCCTACCTCATCATGCAGTTCACTGCTGATCCGTAAGCGCTCGTTATTCATAGCCTGGTAGTTTTGTTCCTTTCTTCTTTTATTGTACCTGAAAAAGCCATAGGCCGTAATTAAGATCAGAATGGCAACACTGATAAAAGCAATATTTTTTCTTTGCCTTTGCTGTTGGGTCAATACACTTTGCAATTTGTTTTCAGTAGAAAGCAGTTTTATCTCATCGTCTTTTTTTTCAAATTCGTATTGCAGTTTATAATTTTCCGATTTCCTGATCCCTTCCTCATTAACAAGGCTATCTCTGTAAACAATGTACATTTTATAATTCTGATAAGCACTTTTAAAATTTGCCTGCATACTATCAAGCTGCGATAAACAATAGTAACTTTCTTTCAGGTTTTCCATGTTATTATCCCGAACAGAAAGTTTAAGCCCTGTATTTATATAATGGCTTGCCTGAGTGGCGTTCTTAAGAAGCAGGTACACTTTGCCAATATTAGTATATGCTTCCGGAAGACCCGATTTATCAGTTGCATCTGTATATCCCTTTAAGGAAATGCTGTAACTCAATAAAGATTTTTCGAAGAAAAAACGAGCTGAGTCTTTATTCCCGGATGACAAAGCGACCTCTCCTTGTTTTTTATAAATATTACCAATATTGCGATGAGTATAAGGGATAGCCCAGGACTGATAATTAAGATCAGCGTATTTGTTCCATAATTCAATTGCTTCTGTTTGTTTTTGTAGTGCCATATTAAAATGGCCTTGCTTTAAATAAACTTCTCCCAATAAATTACTGATATACCCAAGGCCGTTTTTTTTAGCGGAATTATATGTTGCCTCCATAGCAAGCTTTAAACTATTCACTGCATTTTCATTATCATCAGTAAGGATATAAATATTGCCGATAGAAGAGAATGTTCTGGCTATTATAAAATAGTATTTATCTTTTCCGTAGTAACCAGGCCCCGCTTTTTTGTATAATCCTAAAGCCTTGTAATAATTTTGTAACGATTGAGGATAATCATGCAGCACTTCACAATATAACCCGATGTCGTAATAACAGCCAGCCAGCATTTTCAGATCATTGCTGTTATTTATTAACGACAATGCAGCCCTGGCATTTTTTAGGGCACTGGTATAATTGCCTAACTGGTAATTGATTTTACCAAGTAATAAAGATGAGATAGCAATGCCTTCCTTATTGTTCAACTCTTGCATCATTTTTAGCGAAGTGGAGAAATTTGTAAATGCACTTTCGAAATTATTGAGTGCATAATCATTGTAGCCAAGGCTCTTGTATGCGTTAGCAATGTATGGTTTTGAGTTTAGTTTTGTTGCCAACTCAAACTCAGCCTTTGCATAACCGGCAATACTGTCCCAGTCACTGTTTTCAAAAAACCTGGTACATATTTTATTCAGAACTGCCAGTCTTGCTGTATCATTTTCCTGGCTATTTAGTACTTTCTTTAAAGAGTCGATTGTTCTTTTTTGTGACGGTGCAGATAAACCCGTCAATAAAAGAACAATTAAGAGTATTGCTGTGTAATATTGATTTGCCCGATTGTTATTCATGATCAATCATTATTAATAACACACCCGATAAAAAATTAAAGTCGCTTGAGTTTATCGGTGGCCTGTAAACCAGGCTAAGTTTTTATCATTACTATGGTTCCGTCGCCTGGTTTGGATGTGATCAGAAATAAAAAATTCATTTCTTTAGCCCGTTGCTGCATATTGTTCAGCCCGTTACCATGCTTTACATTTTCCTGATCAAAGCCATTGCCATTGTCTGTGAGGGATATTTCAATACCGGCATTCTCTCTTTTCACGTTTAGTTCAATTAACTTGGCATCACTGTGTTTTACAGCATTGTTTACTGCTTCTTTTATACACAGATAAATGTGATAACATTTTTCCTGGCTGAGGTTTACATTGCTTAATGCCGGAATGTTTGCAGTAAAACTTATGTTCTTTGCCCGGCACATATCACTTGCATATTGAGTTGCTTTCTCCATCACTACTTCCACAGAAGGCTGCCCCGGTTTTACCGACCAAACCAGGTCGCCGAGTTTATTTACCACTTCACTTACATTTTCCTGTATGGTGTGCAGGGTTGTTTTTAAATTTCCATGTTCACCATTTTGTAATTGAGTGCCGGCCATATAGCTGTACATGGATACGCCGCTTAAAGTACTGCCGATATCATCGTGCAGCTGGCCCGATATTTTATTGCGTACAAGCTCTATCTCCAGCTGCGACTGCAGTTTTTCAACAGCCAGTTGTTTTTCCTGCTCATTCCAGCGTTTCAGCAAAGCCAGTTGAAACAACAGGATATCAATGAGCATGCCCATTTTAATTATTGCTAAAGGGTAATGGTCAAAAATCGTGGCATCCCTTCCTGCATTATATCTGATAGTTAAAACCACTGTAATGGTAACGCAAATGAAAATGATAATCATGCCATAAATAATCAGTTTTTTATAGCCCTGCTCTCTTAAGTTCAGGATAAGTATTAATGTGCAGAAAGGCCCGTTAACAAGATGTCCTGTATAAAAAATAATGTTTGTGTTCCACCCCAGCCAGGCAAACAGCACAAACAGTAAATAAAGAAACGGAATGGTATAAAAGGTAGCCATGTAAATCTTCTTTACATCGCCATACCGCTGCACTGTATCATTAAAAATTTCTTTCAGAAATATGAGATACATTAAAGTCATTGCCATAAAAATGGCAAAGTTTACATAGAGATAGGCAGGCGATTCAAAAACAATATCTTCATCAATACCTAAAAAAGTATCCGGTGCATTCAGAAAAAAATAGATGCCGGCAATAAGATTGAGCAGGGCATAATATAAAGCATCCCTTCTTTTTGAAATAAAAAAAACCATGGCAAAAAACAGCACCTGAAAAAGCATGGTGCCTTCAAAAAAAAGATAAAAGAGTTCAATGGCCCTGGATGCTGTCACAAAATTGTTTTGCCTAAAGTAGCGATTAATTTTAATACGGATATGCCTCAAATACAAATGGCGGCCCTGCATCTGCGCAACCGTAAATCATTTATTTATCATCACTCTGCTTTTTTTTCTGTAATTTTCAGTCACCGTTAGTTCGCAAAACCCCTGGTTAAACCTTATAGCTGAAGGCAACGTAATCCTTTTTGAACAGATCAATGTGTTTAATCATTTAAACAACAACATGCGTAAAATAATTCCTGTAGTTTTTTTGGTGTGTACAGTATTAACTTCATTTGCCCAGAATTTCAGTAATAAAGGCAAAGATTTTTGGATCACCTCCGGCTGGCATTATGCAATGGGAACGGGCTCGCCGCCGGTGATGACTTTATCATTAACCTCTGATGTAAACACCACCTATTCTATCGAAGCTTATGGCGTAGGGGTGATTGCAACGGGCAGTATCACTGCAAACCAGGTTACCAATGTTGACATACCCAGTACTTATTTCACCTATACCCCTCCTTCAGGCGGGGGAGATGGTTTATTTAATGGTAAAGCCATACATGTAACTGCTGTCAAGCCTATCGTTGTATATTCATTTACAACCCAGGCACTCTCCAGTGCAGCCACTTTATGTTTACCCACCAATGTACTCGGCAAACAATATTATGCAGCCAGTTATACCCAGGTTTCGGCAAACCCTACCGGAAATAATTTTATTACAATTATAGCTGTTGAAGACAATACGGTAGTTGAAATAATTCCAACACAGGCAACAGCAGGGGGCTGGGCAGCCAATTCTGTTAATACCATCAATTTGAATAAAGGCCAGATCTACCAGGTGCTGGGACAAATGACCGGTAATATCGGATCTGACCTTACCGGCACCTCAATACGGTCAGTGGCTTCCGCTTCGGGTGGCTGTAAAAGAATTGCAGTTTTTTCGGGAAGTGGCAGGGTATGGGTACCGTCAACCTGTGGTAACGGGGCAGATAATTTGTACCAGCAACTTTATCCCGCAAATACCTGGGGAACCAAATATTTAACCGTTCCCAGTTCCAACAGAACCAGGAATTACTATAGAATAATAAGGCCTGCTGCTACAGCCATTGTAAGCCTTAACGGGGCGGTGATACCTGCTGCTTCTTTTGTAAATAATTTTTACGAATTTGATAATACCACGCCTAACCTGATCGAATCAGACTCAGCCATTTGTGTGGCCCAGTATTTTACAAGTGCATCCTGCGTAGGTAATCCCAATCCCTACGACCCGGATATGGTACTGTTAAACCCGGTAGAGCAAAACATAGAGGATGTTACCTTGAGCAGTTCAGACCGCCTGTCTCATTCAACCACGCCACAGCATTATATTCATGTGATCATCAAAGATGAAGGAACGGCCATTTCGAGTTTTACATTTGACGGGGCCCCATTACCACCCACCGCTGTGTGGGTACCACATCCACAGGATATTAACTACTCTTACTTATACCTCAATAATGTATCAGAAACCTCTCACTCGTTAAAATCTGACAGTGGTTTTAATGCCATTGCATATGGTTATGCACAAAATGAAACATACGCTTACTCTGCCGGCACCAATGTGAAAGACCTGTACCAGCAGGTGGCCATTCAGCCGGAATATGGCATCGAAACATCACCTACTGTTTGCATCAATGCACCATTCAGGTTTAAAATATCGTTCCCGTATTGCGTAGATTCTATTCTTTGGGATCTGTCTTCTCTCCCCGGCCCCCCGGTTCCGGATATGATCACAGAACATTACACAACTTGTGTACCCGGACCAGGTGGCCCTGATTCGATACGTTTTGTGAACGGCCTGCCAATATACTGGTACTCTTTGCCAACCCTGTATGCATTTCCCACCATAGGTACTTACCCTGTTGTTATAACGGCCTATACACCTAATAATTCCGGCTGCGGGAATGAACAGTTGATTGATTTTGACCTGGAAGTAATTGATCCCCCGCCGGCAAGTTTTTCAATTGCTGCACCCGGCTGTTATGCCGACCCTGTTACGGTAACAGAAACAACACCGCAGGCGCCCAAAGCTACTTACCGGCATTGGTGGGAGTTTTATGATCCGGCAACAACTCCGCCAACCACAACTGTATATTCTAATACAGCCAACCCGTCTGTACCGATGCGTACGGCATCGCACACCTTTACTACACCGGGTGTAAAAAGAATAAGGCATGCCAGTGTTATTACAACCGGTTGCATCAGCGATACCATCGTGGAAATGATCAACCTGCCCGATATACCCGATGCCACCATTGCTGCTTCTAATATCATTGAGTGCGTAAATTCAACCGATAACCCCACCATTACTTTTACAGGTACCGGTGGCACAGCGCCTTACACTTTTTCTTACACCATCAATGGTGCATTGCCTGTACAAACAGTAACTACAGCTGGCACCAGTGCTTCAGCCACCATACAGGCTCCAACAAATGTTGTGGGAACATTTAATTACGAACTGGTGGGTGTAAGAAATGCCAGTCCGGCCGGTACTGCCTGTACCCGAAACATAACCAACCAAACAGAAGCAATAGATATTATACAACAGGCGACCATTACTTTAACCTCTGCTGTAAATACCATCAACCAAACCGTTTGTATAAACAACCCGATTGATACGATAACTTATAAACTGATTGGTGCTACCAATGTAAGCATACCACAGCTGCCGCCCGGCTTAACCTATACAGTTGCCGGCAGTTCTGATACGGGTAATGTAGTAACCATTACCGGTTCGCCAACCTCAACAGGAGGCTTACCTTTTGATTATACATACAATTTTTCTGTACAAACCGGCGGCACAACCTGTACACATGTTGCAACCAATATTATACTTACCGTAAAACCAGATCATATCATTTCTTTAAACCCCAATTCGCCGGGCAGTGATGTGCAGACTGTTTGTGTCAATGATTCTATCAAACCCATGATATTTAATCTGGGCGGTGGTGCAACCGGTGTTGACGCTATCAGCGGCCTGCCGCCGGGCCTAACCTACCAGGTTGTTGAGAACCAGATGCTGGTGATATCGGGCGCTCCAATAGTAACAAGCGACGAAACCACTTATTACATAACCACCAATGGCAGCAGCTGCGTTACCGCAACTGACAGTTTTAAATTAACGGTATATGCTTATCCTGTAATAAGCGCCGGCCCCGATAAAAAAGTGCTGGAAGGCGGTTCAGTTGAGCTGGAAGCTACAGGTGGTGCTACTGACCTTTCATATGCCTGGACGCCGCCTGAATATTTAACAGATAGCAGAATATTAAGGCCAAGGGTAACGAGCCCCCCGGCGGATATGGTGTACCGGTTAACCGTTACCGGGCCTGGTGGCTGCCAAACCAACGACCAGGTATTTGTAAAACTGTTGCGGATACCACCCATACCCAACACCTTTTCACCCAACGGGGATGGCATCAATGATCAGTGGAGGATTGATTTCTTAAATGATTACATTGATAGCCGGGTGCAGGTATTTACCCGGTCGGGTAAACTGGTATTCAGCTCAAAGGGCTATAATTTAAGATGGGATGGCACCCTCAATGGTAAGCCACTGCCTTTTGATACCTATTATTATGTGATTGATATTGGCAATGGAAGAGATCCGGTAACGGGGTATGTGACGATATTGAAGTAGAGAGATTGATGTGATTGGTTACCGGTTATGCAAAAAGCGGCTCAGCAAAAAGCCAGCCGAAACTAAAAAATAAACCTATGCATTTTTTGCAGGAAGGTATACAGCGATGCCATATCCTTTACATCATCAACCACCAGTAAAAACAGTTTGCCCGTTTGTTTTAGTTTGGCTTTATTGGTGCCTTTCTGTAAGAAATCAATCATTTTATTAAAGGTGTCGCTGGTAAAATAGGGGCTGTCCGGATTGCTTACAAAATAACATCTCAGGATATCGTTCTTTAATAACATTTTTTCAAAACCCAGTTCCACAGCCAGCCTGCGGCAGCGTACGGTTGTGAAGAGGTCTTCAACGGGTGCAGGTACCGGCCCAAACCGGTCTTCCATTTCTGCATGAAAAGCAACCAGGTCTTCTTCGTTCTCACAGTTATCCAAACGGCTGTAAAGCGATAATCTTTCGGTGATACTTTCCACATAATGGTCGGGTATCAATATCTCCAGGTCCGTATCAATGCTGCAGTCGGAAACAAAATCATCCTGCTGTGCAATTTCTTCTTTGTACAGTTCTTTAAACTCAGTACGTTTTAATTCACGTATTGCTTCGTCTAAAATTTTATGATACATTTCAAAACCGATCTCGGCAATAAAACCACTTTGCTCTCCACCCAGCATATTACCTGCGCCACGTATGTCAAGGTCTCTCATGGCTATCTGGAAACCACTGCCTAAATCGCTGTATTGTTCTAAAGTAGTAAGGCGTTTGCGGCTGTCGGGTGGCAGCGTACTCATCGGCGGAGCCAGTAAATAACAAAACGCTTTTTTGTTACTGCGGCCAACCCTTCCCCTTAGCTGGTGCAGGTCGCTCAAACCAAACTGATGTGCATTGTGTACAATAATGGTATTTACATTCGGAATATCAACGCCGCTTTCAACAATGTTAGTGCAAACCAGCACATCATATTTCTTATCCATAAAATCCAGGATGGTGTCTTCCAGTTCATCTCCTTCCATTTGCCCGTGTGCAAAGGCAATGCTCAGGTCGGGGCACAGGCCCTGTATCAGGCTTTTCATCTCCGCCAAACCCTTTACCCTGTTATGTATAAAGAAGACCTGTCCACCTCTTTCCGTTTCGTAATAGATTATATCACGGATGGCATCTTCATTAAACACCATCACTTCGGTTTGGATTGGTTGCCGGTTGGGTGGCGGCGTGTTGATGATGCTCAGGTCTCTTGCACCCATCAAACTGAATTGCAAAGTTCTTGGGATCGGCGTTGCTGTAAGTGTCAGCGAATCAACAGTAGTTCTTAACTGTTTTAATTTTTCTTTTGCAGCTACACCAAATTTCTGTTCCTCATCAATGATCATGATGCCCAGGTCTTTAAACTTAACATCTTTACTCAGCAACGCATGTGTGCCGATGATGATGTCAATTTTTCCTTCAGCAACCTTCTGTAAGGTTTCTTTTCTTTCTTTGGCAGATTTAAAACGGTTTATAAAATCAACCGTAACCGGAAAATCTTTTAACCGTTCGCCGAAAGTTTTATAATGCTGGTAGGCAAGAATAGTGGTGGGCACTAAAACTGCAGCCTGTTTTCCATCGCAGCAGCTTTTAAAGGCTGCACGAATAGCGATCTCCGTTTTACCAAAACCAACATCGCCGCAAACCAGCCTGTCCATTGGCGATGGCTTTTCCATATCACGTTTTACATCATCGGTAGCCTTGGCCTGGTCGGGCGTGTCCTCATAAATAAAGCTTGCTTCCAGTTCGGTTTGCATATAATTATCCGGCTGGTGTGCAAAGCCTTCACGGCTTTTACGTTCGGCATATAATTTTATAAGATCGGTTGCGATATCCTTTACCTGCTTTTTGGTTTTATCTTTTAATTTATTCCATACATCGCTGCCCAGCTTGTTCATTTTGGGCACGCTGCCTTCCTTGCCGCTGTACTTTCCTATTTTATGTAAAGAAGAAATGTTTACATACAGCAGGTCGCCATCTTTGTATTGAATACGCACAGCCTCCTGCATCCTGCCATTAGCTTCAATCTTCTGTAATCCGCTGTACACACCAACTCCATGATCAATATGAGTTACATAATCTCCGGGCTGTAACTCTCTCAGCGTTTTTAAAGTAAGCGCTTTGTTCTTGCTGAAAGCCTGCTTCACTTTGTATTTGTGGTAGCGCTGAAAAAGCTGGTGATCGGTATAACAAACATGCTGAAGGTCATCATCAATAAAGCCTTCATGTATTGAAGTTGGAACAGGAATAACATTGATCTCGGCTTTAAGATCAGTAAATATCACATGCAGTCTTTCTAACTGCCTGGGATTATCTGCAAAAATGTAAATGTTGTATTTCTTTGCTTCGTACTCTTTTAAATTCTTTATCAGCAGATCGAACTGGCGGTTGAAGGAGGGTTGGGATTTGGTAGCAAAGGCAATCGTTTCTTGTTTCTTGTTTGATGTTTCTTGTTTCTCGTTTGCGGCAGACTGATGATTGGGGAAGCTGGCTTTGTCGCCAAACTCAACTACATGTCGTTGCTTTACTGATTCTTCAAAAACTTCAGGCGTGATAAAATCGGCTTCGGTGAACTCTTTAATTAGCTGGTCGTTTTCAAGTTCTTCAGCAGAAGGGTTGCTTTGTAAACGAGAAACCAGAAACGATTCTGCTTCCTGCTCAATTTTCTCTTTAATAAAATTCCAGTCCTCACTCCACACAACCGTGTTCTCCGGTAAAAACTCCAGAATGGAAACTTTCTCTCCATCATCAAATTGTGTTTCTACATTGGGGATGATGCTTACCTGCAATAATTTTCTTTCGCTCAACTGTGTTTCCGGGTCAAAAATGCGGATGCTGTCAACTTCGTTGCCAAATAATTCTATGCGGTAAGGTTTTTCATTGCCGAAAGAATAAATATCTAAAATGCCGCCACGTACAGCAAACTGCCCCGGCTCGTACACAAAATCGGTACGGGTGAAACCGTAGCCAACAAACTTTTCGTAAATAGCAACGCTGTCAATTGTATCGCCTTGTTTTATTGAAATGATATTGGCCGAAAGTGTTTTAGGCAAAACCACTTTTTCAAACAGCGCTTCGGGATAAGTTACAATTGCCCCCACCCGACCTCCCCCACCGGGGGAGGAGAAACGGGTTAAGCACTCCGTTCTTAACATCACATGGCTGGCATTCAGCAGCCGGTAGTTTTTTTTATTTTTAAAGGAAGAAGGAAAATAAAACAGGTTAAGGGCGCTGGTGATATTCTCTAATGTGTTGTGAAAATAGGCAGCTTCTTCCGCATCACGCAGGATAATGAGGTGGTTTAACTGCGATGCGGAAGCATGGTTAAAAACCGCTGAAACGATGAAAGGCGCAGCACTTCCATGTAATCCTTCAAGCTTAATTTGCTGGGGTTGGGATGCAGTGATCCTGTCCACTATTCTAAAACAGCGGGGGTCAGTGAGGTATCCGTTCAACAGCATTTCCAGGTTCATCTGCGGTGCAAAGATAAGCCGAATTGAAAATGAAATCGTAGTAGCACAATTTATGATATCGTTTTATGAACAACGGTTTTGTAATATTAGTTTTTAGTCTCGTAGAGGCGATACGTTGGTAGAAAAATCAGCATCAGAAATTCCTTTAAGCCCCATCGGGGCGAAAGACGATGTGTCGCCCCGATGGGGCTTAAAGCCGTGTTGGGTTGGCTTTTCTACCAACCTGTAAGCCCGCCGGGCCTTTTGAAAATTCAAATCTGTTTAAAATAGCAATAACAAGGCAGCAAAAGCGTTAACAGTATTGTCTTATACAGCTTTTAATGTATATTTTTGCTGATAAGACAAATCCAGGCAAAATCCAATGGTAATTTGAACCAATGAAAAAATTCTATTCTTATTGTTTTTACCTACTGCTTTTATTCACTTGCTTTACGGCATCTGCTCAAAATACAGACATACCCGTTCGTTTTGCAGCAGGCAATTTTATCACCGGCAGTAATGTTCAAAAGCAAAGTTTTCAAAAAGAAAATTTACAGGCTTCTCTCTTCAATAATAATTTTTATGTGCTGGTGCAGTTTGCAACATTGCCATCGCTGCAGGTTCAGAAAAACCTGAGGAATGCGGGTTGCAATTTGCATAGTTACATACCGGGCAATGCATACCTGGCTACCATCAAAAACAGTTTCAATTTTTCACTTGCATACCAGTCTGGAATTATTTCCATCAACACCATTCCGGAACTTTATAAAAAAGACAGGGCGTTGACAGATCACAAAGCATTGGCCGATGAATTGATTGCTGTGAGTTATTATCCATCAATGAGTAAACAAGATGTGATCAGTGAATTGCAAAGAGCCGGCGCATTGGTGCAACCAACTAAATATTCAGAAGCAAATGTGATTTTTATACAGGCTGATATAGATAAAGTAAATGCCATTACAGCATTGCCGTTTGTAAGCTATGTGAGCCTGCAATCATTAACCGACAAAGAACTGAATTATAAAAGCATTGGCAAACATGCCGTAACCAGTTTGCTCTCCCCGCAGGGAAAAAATTTAAGCGGTAAAGGTATTACAGTTGGCGTTGGCGATAATGCCGAAATAACAACAGTAACACTCGATTTTACAGGCCGCACTATCAACCGGGTACCGGCACCTTTCAGTTTTCATGGCATACATGTTTCGGGTACCGTGGCAGGGGGTGGTTTGCTTGATGCCAAACACAATGGTATGGCGCCAAGGGCAACCATTGTAAGCCAGTATTTCAGCGATATTATTACAACTGCACCAACTTATGTAACGGACCATAACCTGGTTGTTACAAATAATTCGTACACCAATGCCAATGGAGGTTGTGCCGGTAATGGCGCATATGATGTTGTAAGTAATTATGTTGATAAACAAATGGGGGATTACAGAAAATTGCTGCACGTATTTGCGGCGGGCAATGATGGAACGCTGACATGCTCACCATACCCGGCAAAATTTGCAACCATTAAGTCGGGGTACCAGGTTGCAAAGAATGTATTATCCGTTGGTGCATTGGATACTGTTTACGGAGCAGCTTCCTTTTCAAGCCGGGGGCCTGTAAACGATGGCAGGTTAAAGCCAGAGATCATGGCATCGGGGTTCAATACGCTTTCAACCAGGCATAATTTTACTTATGGAACCAGCAGCGGCACCAGTATGGCGTCGCCCATTGTTGCAGGTGCAGCCACTTTGCTGAATGAACAATATAGAAAATTAAACAGCGGCGCTTTGCCACAGGCAGCTTTAATAAAAGCCCTGTTGTGCAATACGGCTGAAGACCTGGGTAATCCCGGCCCTGATTTTACTTATGGTTTTGGAAACTTACACGCAAGAATAGCCGCTGAAGCTATTGAAAACAACCGTTTCATTTTAAGTACAGCAACGCCTTCGTTAAATACTATTACAGTGCCTGCAAATGCAAGGCGTTTAAAAGTGATGTTGTACTGGAACGATACTGCCGCTGCCCCCAATGCAGCAGCGCAATTGATAAATGATTTTGATCTTACTGTTGTAGCGCCTGGAAATGTTACACACCTTCCGCTGATATTAAATCCTTCGCCCGGCTTTGTTGACAGTAATGCTGTGGAGGGTGTTGACAGGATAAATAATATTGAGCAGGTAATAATTGACAGCCCGGTTGCAGGTTCCTACGACATTAATGTAACTGCATTTGCTTTGCCTTATGGCCCGCAAGAATATGTGGTAACCTACCAGGTTGACACTTTTGGTGTAACAGTTGAATATCCTTTTGGAGGAGAAAAAATTGTGCCGGGTGAGTTGGAAACGATCCGCTGGAATGCTTATGGCGATGATGCAAATACATTTACGATTGAATATTTTGATGGCAGCTCCTGGAACCTGGTTGATAATAATGTGCCGGCAAACCGGCAGCATTATAATTGGACGGTACCGGCAACTGTAAGCAATAATTACAAAATAAAAGTAAGCAGGAACGGTTCTTCTTACAGTGATGAAAGCAATGCTGATTTTACTGTGATTGGCCAGCCCGTTGTAACAGCAACCATACCCTGCGACGGATATGCACAATTAGACTGGCCTGCCATCAGCGGTGCAACTTCCTACGATATCTGGCAACTGAAAGGCGATACGATGGCTATCATCGGCAACACAACCAGCCTTACTTATCTAATTTCAGGATTGAACAGTGCAACTACTTATTGGTTTGGCGTTAGCGCAAGAAACGGAGCAACGAACGGCAGGAGATCTGTATCAAGATCAGTATTGCCCTCAACCGGGGTTTGCACTTTGGCAATCTTTGATAACAATTTAAAAGCGGTTTCTGTTGATGCACCCGTAAGCGGCAGGCAGTTTACCTCTTCAGCTTTATCAGCAGCAGAACAAATCAGGTTTACCATAAGAAATCTTGACAATGCTGCAACCACGGGATCTTATGACCTGTATTACCAGGTAAATGGCGGAGCAACCATTATGGAAACCAGCGCTGTTGCCATAGCTGCACTGGCTACCCGGCAATATACATTTACCACCACCACCAATTTTTCTGCACCCGGCACTTATATTATTAAAGCATGGGTTAAAAGAGCCGGAGATATACAGGCTATTGATGATACCATTGCAGTAACCATAAAACATTTGCCCAATGTTTTAATCACCTTGCCGGTAACAGATGGCTTTGAAGGTGCACAGGCGAAGGAATACATCACCAATACAACCGGCCTTGATGGCATTGACAAAGCCGATTTTAAAACAAATACTACCCGTGGACGGGCCCGGTCATTTGTAAACACAGGCTTTGCATTGAACGGGAGCAGGGCAATCACTTTAGATCAGTTTCCGTACAACGCAACACAAACTACCGACAGCCTGTTGATGACCTATAACCTGGGAAATTATACTGGCGGCCAGCAGTTGCGGTTAGAGTTTTATTATAAAAATCATGGCAACGATAATAACCCCAACAACAAAGTATGGATAAGGGGAGATGATAACAAATCCTGGGTTTTGGCTTACGACCTGGTAGCCAACCAGGCTGCACTGGGGCAGTACAAACATGCTGTTATCAATATCAATGATGTGCTGGATACAGTTTTACCTGCACAGCCCATCAGCAGCAGTTTCCAGGTAAAATTCAGCCAGCAGGGAAATACATCGGCCAACCTGCCTTACCCGATCGTTGACCAGGATGATGGATATACATTTGACGATGTGAGTATAAAAGAAGTGTCGAATGATATTGCTGTCAACCGTATTATTTCGCCAGCTGTTTCCGGTTGCAATATGGCCGGCAGTCAAACCATTTCAATCGAAATAAAAAATTACAGCAGTACAACTTTCAGCAATGTGCTGGTATATTATAATGTAAATGGCGGAAGCGATGTGATGGAAACGATACTGTCATTGCCTCCTGGGCTTTCAACACACAATTTTGCATTGCCCGTAAACCTGTCGGCAGATGCAGATTACAATTTTAATTTCTGGGTATATGAATCAACAGATAATTTCAGGAGCAACGATAGTATCTTAAATTATAATTTTCATACCAGCCCTGTCATCAGTACATTCCCCTACCTGGAAGGGTTTGAAAGCGGTACGGCAAACTGGTACAGCAAAGGGCAAAACAACAGCTGGCAGTGGGGCACACCAACAAAAACTATCATCAATAAAGCTGCTAACGGAACCAAAGCCTGGGTAACCAGTTTAACAGGCAACTACAATACCAATGAGGTTTCTTATCTGTATTCACCTTGCTTTAACCTCGCAGGTTTAGTACAACCGGTTTTATCTTTCAGTCATATTTTCAGGATAGAAGATGCAACACCTGCTGATTACACCTGGGTAGAATATAGTGTTAACGGTGGTGTTACCTGGAGCCGCCTTGGTACAAACGGCGGCGGTGGTACTAACTGGTATAACGATCCAACCGGAAAACATTGGTGGCGGCAATCATTACCAACCTGGCATGTGGCCACCTTTAATATTGCACCAACCAACAGCATTGTGCGTTTCCGAATTGTATTTACAAGCGACCTGGGCTACAATCTTGAAGGTGTAGGCATTGATGATATCCATGTATTTGATAAAGCTGCTGTTTATGCCGGCACCACGCTTACAGGAATAACACAACCGGTAAGTGGCAGCAACTGGGTGCACTTTAATTCCGGTGCCACGAGAATAGTCTCCATCAATGCAAATGGAAATAACCTGGGAAGTACAGCGGTTTCTGTTTACCCGTATTCAGGTAC
This sequence comes from Ferruginibacter sp., assembly GCA_016786725.1. Lineage (GTDB taxonomy): Bacteria > Bacteroidota > Bacteroidia > Chitinophagales > Chitinophagaceae > Ferruginibacter. The sequence goes on from JAEUVU010000007.1 coordinate 429,333, forward strand.
GGTGCGATACCAAAACCGCCAGTATTATCTCAACAGGAATATTGTTATCAGGCCAGCAACAGCGCCGGCTTCCGATGTTACCGTACGTTTTTATTTTACAGATGCTGAAGCAAAAAGCCTGCTGGCTGCAACCGGTTGTAGCCAGTGCAGCAAGCCTGTGGATCCTTATGAACTGGGCGTTACCAAATTCAGCGGCTCTGCTGCACAGGAAAACGGAACACTGGCAGATAATGCAGGTGGCGTGCATTCATTTATCCTGCCTGCAAATACCGAGATCATTCCTTATGATAACGGGTATTATGCCGAGTTTCCGGTAAGCAGTTTCAGCGAATTCTGGTTGAACAACGGAGGTGTGGGTGGAACATTATCCTTACCGGTAAACCTGCTGACCTTTGAGGCTGTAAAGCAAACCAAAAAAGTTTTACTGCAGTGGACAACCGACAATGAAATGAATGCGGATAAATATATTGTTGAACGAAGTGCTGATGGAATTACTTATACAGCCATAGGATCTGTGATTGCATTCAACACTGCCACCAGGAATAATTACAGCTTTACCGATCTTCAGCCTTTATCCGGCCTGAACCTGTATCGCTTAAGAATGACGGATAAAGACGGAAGTTTTAAAAACTCCCCCATACGCAAAGTTAATTTTGATAATGCAGGAGATGATATATCTGTTTACCCCAACCCGGTTGTACAGGGCAAGCTGTTCATTGCTTCATCATCCAATTGTAATGCTGCCATGCTTTTTGATGCAGCCGGTAAAACAATTAAAACTTACACATTGAGCGGAAGAAGCAATACGCTAGATATGAGTGGTGTTTCAAAGGGAACTTATCAGCTTAAGATATTTACTGAGAGCTCAACCGTTAATCAGAAAATCATTATTCAATAACACACAAATTGTCTGTCATGTCGACGAAGGAGACATCTGTTTTTTTAACGGATAGATTTCTCCTTCGTCGAAATGACAAAAACAGTTTTTATTTATTTCTTTGTAACTTTCCGCAAACGTTAAAAATGGCTTTATTACCGTGGCGCAGGGGCAAAGTTATCCGCATAAAAAATGAAACCGCAACCACTAAAAGATATTGGATAGAAGTACCGGAGTTGTCTTCCTTCGATTTTATTCCCGGACAGTTTGTAACACTCGACCTTCCCATTCACGAAAAAGCAAACAAGCGCCTGCGCAGCTATTCCATAGCTTCCTGGCCCGATGGCACCAATGTGTTTGAACTGGTTATAGTGCTGGATAAAAAGGGTGCAGGCACGCATTATATGTTTGATGAAGTAAGTGCTGGTACAGAACTTTCTTTTCGTGGTGCACAGGGGATTTTTGTTTTAAAAGAACCGTTGGATAAAGATTTGTTCCTGATTTGCACAGGCACCGGCATTGCCCCTTTCCGCAGTATGGTGCATCATATTCACAACAAAAAAATCCCGCACAAAAACATAACATTGATATTTGGCTGCCGCACAAAAGATACCATACTGTATTATGAAGAGATGAAGAAACTGGATGAATCAACTGAGAGTTTTACTTACATTCCTGTGCTTTCAAGAGAAAGCTGGGAAGGCCGTACGGGCTACGTTCACCAGGTATATGAAGAACTATGTAAGGATAAAAAACCTGCTGAATTTATGTTATGTGGCTGGCGTGGGATGATTGATCAAGCCAAACAGAAAATTCTTGATATGGGTTATGATGCAAAGGATATTCATATAGAGATATATGGATAGGTATTTGGATAAACGGGTGTAAACAAAAAATGATTTCAATCAGTTGAATATGTGACAAGAACGATAGATAAAGGTTGATTCAAAATACAGTTTTCTTCCTTAACTTGTACCTCTAAAACAAACCAACAATAATCTTGCTATGGGTGCTTCTTCCATGATCGTTTTGATAATTGCGGCGCTGGCATTTTCTTCTATTGCAGTAATGATTGCAAGGCTTGTTACAAAATATACAAAGAACCCCCAAAAGGGCCAGCCTTACGAATGCGGCATTCCCACCAAAGGAAAAACATGGATACAATTAAATGTAGGATACTATTTATTTGCATTGGTGTTTTTAATATTTGATGTGGAACTGATATTTATTTATCCCTGGGCAGTAGTGGCAAAATCAGTTGGATGGATAGCTTTGGTGGAGATCGTGATATTCTTTTTTATTTTATTCATTGGTTTTTTATACGCACAGAAAAAAGGTGCGTTGAAGTGGAAGTAGCCCCCTCAATCCCCCAAGGGGGAAGAAAGACAGAGCCTGATAAATTGAACAGTTTACAGAGAAAGTAAATTTTAAATCTAATAAATTGCAACGCCTGATAAATGAATAACTCCTCAAATAATTCAGAGTCTTCAAATCCCCCTTTGGGGGGTGGGGGGGCTTCTTTCCCCGGACAGATACAGGAGATACCGGGTGGTGGTATTGTGCTGAGTAAGCTGGATGATATCATCAACTGGGCACGCTCTAATTCTTTGTGGCCGCTCACTTTTGCTACCAGTTGCTGTGGCATTGAGTATATGGCTGTTGCCGGTGCCAAATACGATTTTTCAAGATTTGGTTTTGAAGTGGCACGTGCCTCCCCACGCCAGGCCGATGTGATCATCATTGCCGGTACCATTGTAAATAAAATGGGACCGGTACTAAAGCGCCTGTACGATCAGATGGGCGATCCAAAATATGTAATTGCGATGGGTGCATGTGCCATCAGCGGCGGCCCGTTCTTTTATAATACTTATTCAGTGGTTAAAGGTGCCGATCATATCATACCGGTTGATGTGTATGTGGCGGGTTGCCCGCCAAGGCCCGAAGCATTGCTTCATGCTTTGATAAGCCTGCAGCAAAAAATAAAAGCCGGTATGACGAGAGAACAAATAAAGTCAGGTATATAATATTGTATGAATAACGAGGATCTGAAAACCAAAATAACCGAACTGCTTCCTGCCGCCACATTTGATGAGGCCGGTGAATGGCTTAACATCCATGTTGAGCCTGCTGGTTGGTTATCTTTTGCAGAAAAACTCCGCAACGATGATTCCTTATTCTTCGATTATCTTTTTTGCCTTACCTGTATAGACTGGAAGACGCATCTTACCATGATATATCATCTCAGTTCAACAAAGTATCGCCACAATATTGTTATCAAATCAAAATTAGATGCGGCTAAGCCGGAGATAGAATCTGTAAGCAATATCTGGAAAACGGCGGAGTTTCATGAAAGGGAAGTGTATGAAATGTTTGGCGTTAATTTTTTAAATCACCCCGACCTGAGGTTATTAATATTACCCGACGGATGGGAAGGAAAGAACCCGATGCGAAAGGATTTTGAGGATCCGGTGAATATGATAAAGTTATAAAACCCCTCCTTGAACTTCGTTCGTTCCCTGATAGGGAACCCCGGAGGAGAGGGAGATGGAGTAGATAAAAGCGAAGATTTTTTTTTATAAACTTTTTAATGTTTAGGGAAACAGAAATACTTAAAAGTGGTTCACAAGTCCTCCCCGCCGGGGAGGATTCAGGAGGGGCCGGAGATCTTGTGATCAATGTAGGACCACAGCATCCTGCAACACATGGTGTATTGCACCTCGTGATCACATTGAATGGGGAGACTATTAAAAAGGTTGAGCCGCATCTTGGTTATATTCATCGCTCTATTGAAAAAATGTGTGAGAGCTTAACCTACCGCCAGTTCATTTATGTAACCAGCCGTATGGATTATCTCTCAGCTCACATAAATAATCACGCCTGCGCATTATGCGTTGAAAAAGGAATGCAGATAGAAGTGCCGGAAAGAGCGCAGGTCATCCGGGTTATTATGGATGAGCTTACAAGGATCGCTTCGCATGAATTGTGGTGGGGTGCTATGGCAATGGATATAGGTGCCTTCACGCCTTTCTTTCATGCATTTAGAGAAAGAGAAAAAATAAATGAGATCATGGAAGAAACCTGTGGTGCAAGGCTTACCATGAATTACTATGTGCCAGGTGGTTTAATGGCTGAGCTGCATCCAGATTTTCAGAAAAAAGTAAAAGAGTTCATTGCGCTCTTTAAAAGAAAAGTAGATGAATATGATGAACTGGTTACGGGCAATATCATTTTCATTAACAGGATGAAAGGCATTGGTGTATTACCTAAAGAAGATGCAATTTCTTATGGCTGCAGCGGCCCTGCAGCAAGAGGCAGCGGGGTAAACTGCGATATCCGGAAATTATATCCTTACGCTGTGTATGATAAAGTGCAGTTTGATGAGATACTGGAAACCGATGGTGATTCATTGGCAAGATATATGGTGAGGATACGGGAAATGAAACAGTCGGTACGGATTATTGAACAACTGATTGATAATATTCCTGAAGGCGATTTCCAGGCAAAAACAAAAGCCGTATTAAAATTACCCAAAGGAGAATTTTATTCAAGAGTGGAAACAGCAAGAGGAGAGTTGGGAGTATATATTGTGAGTGAAGGAGGAACAACACCGTACAGGATCAAATTCCGTTCACCGGGATTTTCAAACCTCTCGGCATTGGATCATATGGCAAGAGGAAGTAAACTGGGTGATTTAGTTGCAATGATGGGAACACTGGATTTGGTAATACCGGATATAGACAGATAAATTATGTGGAGCTTAAACAAAATATCAACTGCAATTCATGATTGGCTGAGTGCAACATTCAATCCAACATGGACGATGATCTTTGAAATGGTCATTGCAGGTGTTGCTGTGATTGGTTTGTTTGCAGTGTTGGGCCTTGTGCTTGTGTTGATGGAAAGAAGGGTGGCTGCATGGATGCAGATTCGCCTTGGGCCAAACCGTGTGGGTCCCTTCGGGCTTATGCAATCAATGGCCGATACGCTGAAACTGCTGGTAAAAGAAGGAATGACACCGGATGGAGCAGATAAATTTCTGTTTAACCTGGCGCCATTTATTGCGATGATCGTCGCTATGCTGCTGATGGCGCCCATCGCTTTTGCAAAAGATTTTCAGTTGTGGGATCTGAACATTGGTGTACTGTATATTTCAGCAGTTTCTTCCATCATGGTCATTAGTATTTTAATGGCGGGATGGGCAAGCAATAACAAGTATTCTTTGATGGGAGCCATGCGCAGCGGGGCACAGATCGTGAGTTATGAATTATCCGCAGGGTTATCCATATTAACTGTTGTGATCCTCACAGGTAGTTTAAATGTAAACGATATCATCAACGCCCAGGCAAATGGCTGGTGGATCTTTAAAGGACATGTACCGGTGATCATTTCATTTATCATTTTCATAATTGCAGTAACAGCAGAAACAAACCGGGCTCCTTTTGATCTTGCCGAAGCAGAATCAGAGTTAACGGCAGGTTTTCATACAGAATATTCAGGAATGAAGTTCGCATTGTTCTTCCTGGCAGAATACATCAATGTATTTATTGTGTGTGCCATTGGCGCTACCTTATTCCTGGGAGGATGGATGCCTTTCCACATTGGTAGCTGGGATGCATTTAATCATGTGATGGATTATATTCCGTCGAGTGTATGGTTCTTTGGTAAAACCTTCTTCCTGATATTTGTGATCATGTGGTTCAGGTGGACATTCCCACGTTTGCGTATTGACCAGTTGCTGAATCTGGAGTGGAAATATTTATTACCGATAAGCATGTTCAATTTATTATTGGTAACGGCGATAGCAATTTTGGGCTGGCATTTTTAATATGAGGTTGAGAAGGTTTAGAAAGTTTAGGAGTTTAGACTAAACCTTCTCAACCCTCTAAACTTCTTAAACTTAGTTGATGTTTATAGTAAAATACATAAAAGATGTTTTCAGTGGATTAAAATCACTGCTTGTCGGCATGCGACGCACCGGTTATTATTTTACGCATCACAAAGAAATTATTACCGAGCAATATCCTGATAACCGGGATACGCTGGTGCTGGCCGAAAGGTTTAAAGGCGAAGTGGTAATGCCGCATGACGAGAATAACGAACATCGTTGCACCGGATGTACGGCATGTGAACTGGCTTGCCCCAATGCAACATTAAAAGTGGTTACCAAATTTGATATAACACCTGAAGGCAAAAAGAAAAAAGCAATTGATAAACTGGTTTATCACCTGGAGCTTTGTACCATGTGCAACCTTTGTATCGTTGCCTGTCCATCAGATGCAATCGTAATGGCGCAAACATTTGAACACAGCGTTTTCAACAGGGCCGACCTGACTAAAATTTTAAATAAACCCGGTTCCAAAATAATGGACGGGGTAGAATGATGAATTAGGAATTAAAAAGCAGGAATTAATAATTGAAGTCGTTTAATAACATAATAGTTTTAGAATTTTGACTTTTATTTTTTGACTTATTCATGAGCGGAGCAAACATCATATTTTATTTGCTGGCTGCAATTACCCTGGTAAGTGCAGTGCTGGCGGTTACCACCAGGATGATATTCCGTGCAGCGATCTATTTATTATTTTGCCTGATCGGTATCGCCGGCATCTACTTCTGGTTGCAATACGAGTTTATTGCTGCAGTACAGATCGTAGTATATGTGGGTGGAATTGTAGTGCTCATCATTTTTTCAATCTTCCTTACACAACAGGCGGGTGAAGAATTGCCTAAACAAAAAATGGGCAGACAGCTTTTTTCAGCATTGGCTGCTTTTTGCGGAATGGCGCTGGTGATGCTGCAACTGGTGCAACACAAGTTTACCACAACCGCTAATAAAGCAGTAGAACCAACTGTTTCCAATATCGGCAATCAAATGCTGGGTGTTGAGGAGGGCGGTTATTCATTGCCATTTGAAGTAGTGAGTATTTTATTACTGGCAGCCTTGATAGGCTGTATTGTGATCGCATTAAAAAGTAAACCAGAAGCCAAATGATGCAGCCCGGACTATATCATCTTTTATTCATCAGCACAGCACTGTTCTTTATTGGTGTGTATGGTTTCTTTACCAGGCGCAACCTGGTTACCATGCTGATGAGTGTTGAGTTGATACTGAACAGTGTGAACCTGAATTTTATCGCTTTCAATAAATATTTGTGGTACGATAAAATGGATGGTTTGTTTTTTACCATATTTATTATTGCCATTGCTGCTGCAGAAGCGGCTGTTGCCATAGCGATCATTATAAATCTTTATAGAAGCCATCAGTCAATTGATGTAGAGAACACGGAAGACTTAAGATATTAACAGCCTCACCCCAACCCCTCTCCAAAGGAGAGGGAACTGGCAGAAAGGAGCGAAGATGAATATAGAAAAAATGTTGAAATGCTTAATTACAAATATTAATTAAAAAACAAAAGCCCGGCCTCCCTCTCTTTTGGAGAGGGAACGAGGGTGAGGCCAATGCCAAACGCAACCTACATAGCACTTATTCCTTTACTGCCTCTGGCAGGGTTCTTAATGCTTGGAATATTCGGAAGAAAATATTTTAAAAATACTTCTGGGGTTATTGGTGCTGCATTATTGCTGATATCAACTGTACTGGCACTATATACTGCTTACGGTTATTTCTTTGAGTACGGCAAAGTAGATGGTGTTTATCAGAAACTGGTTCCACTTAAATATACCTGGTTACAATTCTCCGAAAATGTTTCTATAGACATGGGCATTATCATTGATCCTGTTTCTGTGATGATGCTGGTGGTGGTAACTTTTGTTTCGCTGATGGTGCATATTTACAGCCTGGGATATATGAAAGGCGATGAACGTTTCCCAACCTATTATGCTTTCCTTGGCTTGTTTACTTTTTCGATGCTGGGCCTGGTTGTATCTTCCAATATTTTTCAGATATACATTTTCTGGGAACTGGTAGGCGTTTCTTCCTTCTTATTGATAGGATACTATTATGATAAACCAAGCGCTGTTGCGGCATGCAAAAAAGCATTTATTGTAACACGCTTTGCCGATGTTGGATTTTTGATCGGTATTTTAATTCTTGCTTTCCATTCAGGTACCCTTGATTTTAATACATTGATCACAACATTAACTTCGCCTGAAACGGAAGGGTATAAAAGTGCGGCTGCTGCATCTTTCATGGGTGTGTCTGCACTCACCTGGGGTTTGGCACTGGTATTTGTTGGCGGTGCCGGTAAAAGTGCGATGTTCCCCTTACATATCTGGCTGCCTGATGCCATGGAAGGCCCCACACCGGTTTCCGCATTGATACATGCTGCAACAATGGTGGTCGCTGGTGTATTTTTAGTGGCAAGATTATTTCCTGTCTTCGCCATTTCCTCTCCCAATGCATTAACAATGGTTGGTTATGTGGGAGCGATCTCTGCATTGATAGCAGCAATTATTGCCTGCACACAAACAGATATTAAAAGAGTGCTGGCCTATTCCACCATGAGCCAGATCGGCTATATGATGTTTGCCCTGGGCGTTTCAAAGTATGGTGGTGAAGAAGGATTGGGATACACTGCATCTATGTTCCATCTGTTTACACATGCCATGTTCAAAGCATTATTGTTCTTAGGCGCAGGCGCTGTGATACATTATATACACAGCAATGAAATGAAAGACATGGGCGGACTGAGAAAATATCTGCCAGTCACTCACATTACTTTCTTAATTGCATGCCTGGCTATTGCCGGTGTGCCACCCTTTGCAGGCTTCTTCAGCAAAGAAGAGATATTGCTGGCTGCTTATGAACACAATACAGCCATTTACTGGATCGCATTGATAACTTCGGGTCTTACTGCCTTTTATATGTTCCGTTTGTATTTTAATATTTTCTGGAATGCTCCCTCTCCTTTGGAGAGGGCGGGGGGTGAGGTGCATGGAGAGCATCATGGCGAAGGCGGTTTTGTAATGATGATGCCATTGGTATTGCTGGCAGTTGGTGCAGCCGGTGCAGGCTTTATTCCATTTGGACATTTTATCAGCTCAGATGGAAAACAATTGAATACTGAATTTCATTTGCAGTTTTCCATTGCACCTGTTGCACTGGGATTGGCAGGTATTTTTATCGCCATGTGGATGTATAAAAAGCAAAATAACAGGCCAGATAAAATTGCTGCTTCCTTAAGCAGCTTGTACAAAGCGGCTTATCATAAGTTCTATATTGATGAGATCTATACTTTCATCACACAAAAAATAATTTTCAATCTGATAGGAAGACCGGCTGCATGGTTTGATAAGAATGTAGTAGATGGGATGATCAATGCAACCGGCAATGGCACTAAAGATATTTCGGAATCTATAAAAGGGTTACAATCGGGCAAGGTACAATCCTATGCTATTTATTTTCTGGCAGGGGTTATAGGTTTGGCTTTATTGTTTATCTACTGGTGGACATAGTTAACAGATTAAGAGAAAAGATGAATTTATCGTTATTGATATTGATACCATTACTCACTGCGGCAGCCGTGTTGCTCATGCGCAATGCTGCACAGGTAAGATGGGTATCGCTGCTGGGAGCTTCGGCTCAACTGGTGCTTGCATTTGTGTTGCTTTTTCTTTTTAACCAGCAAAGAGCTGCCGGCAACACGGCACAAATGTTATTTGAAACGCAGTACAATTGGTTCCCGTCATGGAATATCAGTTTTCATTTGGGTGTTGATGGTATTTCGGTAGCCATGATCTTGCTGACCGCTTTTGTTGTAATTGCCGGCGTACTCGTTTCCTGGAACGTTACCAAAATGACCAAAGAGTTTTACTTCCTGCTCATCTTATTAAGCATGGGAGCTTACGGTTTCTTTATTTCACTCGACCTGTTTATACTGTTCTTCTTCTTAGAAATTGCAGTGATACCAAAATATTTACTCATCGGTATTTGGGGCAGCGGCAAAAAAGAGTATGCGGCCAATAAACTGGCGCTGATGTTAATGGGGGGTTCTGCATTGGTGCTGGTGGGTTTACTGGGAATTTATTTTTCCGGTAAAGAACACAGTTTTGATCTGATGAAACTGGCAGCGCTAAACATTCCGCTGCAAATACAAATGATCTGCTTCCCTTTGTTGTTTGCAGGCTTTGGCGTGTTCACAGCATTGTTCCCATTGCATACGTGGGTGCCCGATGGTCACTCATCTGCGCCCACTGCAGGTTCTATGTTCCTTGCGGGGATATCCATGAAACTGGGTGGCTATGGTTGTTTGCGTGTGGCAACCTTCCTCATGCCCGAAGGAGCAAAAGAATATGCAAACATTATTATCATACTTTCTGTCATAGCGATTTTATACGGCGCCTTTGCTACCATGATGCAGAAAGATCTGAAATACATCAACGCTTATTCATCTGTAAGTCATTGCGGTTTTGTGTTGCTGGGTATTGGTATGCTCACCAAAACATCCATGACCGGTGCGGTAATGCAAATGGTTTCGCATGGTTTGATGACGGCCCTTTTCTTTGCGGTGATAGGCATGATATACGAACGTACCCATACACGGCAGGTGAGTGAAATGGGAGGGCTGTTAAAGCGGATGCCTTTTATCGGTACCGTGTTGTTTATTGTCGGTCTGTGTTCGCTGGGCTTGCCGGGGTTGAGTGGTTTTGTTGCAGAAATGACCGTGTTCATGGGTTCCTGGCAGCATCCTGATACATTCAGAAGAATTGCAACCATACTTGCCTGTCTTTCCATCGTGGTAACGGCAGTATATATTTTAAGGGCCATTACAAAAACTGCGATGGGCCCGTTGAAAGAAGGATTTGAATTGTTGACTGATGCAACCTGGAATGAAAAACTGGCGGCATTGATACTGATAGCAGGCATTATAGCGATCGGCATTGCGCCTTTCTGGCTGAACGATTTGATTGCTCCCGGCGCAGAAGTAATTATGCAAAAATTGGCAATACCAAAATAGAGAATTGAATGAATGAAATGCTGACATTGATGAAACCCGAACTGGTATTAACCGGTATCATTTTTCTCCTGCTGTTTATTAAACTGGGCAAGGGGATGAAGAATGAGACCCTGTTATTACTGATACAGGTTTTGTTATTGCTGAATTTTATTAGTGGCTTTTTCTTTAATGCAGAAGGCACATTGTTTGGCGGCATGTATCAAACAACTGGCCTAATGGTATTACAGAAAAATATTTTAAACCTGGGCGTTTACCTGATATCTTTATTGTTTGCAGACTGGTTTAAAAAATCAGAACACATGCCCGAGTTCTTCATGCTGATGCTTTCGGCGTTGCTGGGTATGTTCTTCCTGATCTCGAGCGGTAATTTGCTCATGTTCTTCCTGGCGCTGGAACTGTCAACCATCCCGGTTGCAGCTATGGCCAATTTTGATTTGGAAAAAAGAAGATCTTCTGAAGCTGGTATGAAGATGATCCTGTCTTCTGCATTCTCTTCCGGTATTTTGCTTTTTGGCACCTCCTTAATATACGGCGCAACCGGTACCATCAGCTTTGCAGAAATTCCGTTTCACCTGAATGGCAGCCCGCTGCAGATACTGGCATTGGTTTTTTTATTTTCAGCTTTTGCTTTTAAATTATCCATCGTGCCATTTCATTTATGGACGGCCGATGTATATGAAGGTTCGCCCGTTGCTACCACCGCATTTTTATCGGTGATATCAAAAGGAGCAGTTGCATTTATTTTCATGGCAACGCTTTACAAAGTGTTTCAGCCGATGCAGGCAATCTGGTACAACCTCATCATGATACTGGCTGTTGCCACCATGGTTATTGGTAACCTGTTTGCATTGCGGCAACAGAATATAAAACGCTTTCTGGCTTTTTCATCCATTGCACAGGTTGGTTTTATACTGGTAGGTATCAGCAGCAACTCTACAGATGGAACAACATCGGTTGTTTATTTTATCCTCATCTATATTTTTTCGAACCTGGCAGCATTTGGTGTGGCAGCAGCCATTGCGGCCAAAGCCAACCGGGAGAATATTGATGATTACAAAGGATTGTATCAAAGCAATCCGTTCCTGAGCTGGGTGCTGGCGCTGGCTTTATTCTCGCTGGCCGGCATTCCGCCAACAGCTGGGTTCTTCGGTAAACTATTCTTGCTTACAGCGGGGGCATCCAAAGGAAGTTACCTGTTCATCATCATTGCTGCGCTGAACATGATCATCTCGCTGTATTATTACCTGCGTGTGGTACGTTCGGTATTCATGGATAAGAATGACCTGCCGATGGAGAAAATACAGATAGAACCATCCGCAAAATTGGCGTTGATCATCTGTAGCGCAGGTATTATTTTAGTTGGATTGTTGAGCTGGATATATGATTACATTCAGAATCTGGTTTAGGAGTTTAGGGTTTAGAGGTTTAGTTGAACTGCATTCTCTGACCCTAAACTCCTAAACTACTAAACCCCTAACTTTTTTTATGGCAATAAATAAGAATCACGAATTTGAAGAACTGGATGGCATTAAATGCGGTATCGTGGAAAAGAATGTGTCACCTGAAAGAGTTGCCTTCTTAAAAAAATTACTGGAGTTCAATAAATTCACCGTGGTGGTTGTTCCATCCCCGCCACCAAAAGTTGCTGCCGCTCCTGTAGCAAAAGTTGCAGAGGGGGAAGAGGCGCCTCCTCCTCCGCAACCAGAACCACCGGCTCCGGAAACCTTCACCGTTGGCGTAACAGATTATACATACAATACTATCAATGCTATTTATGGTCGCCTGCTTAAAACCCCCGACGGACATGTGGTAACCATGGCTTACTGGCAGCAAAAGGAAGCTGTGAGCCAGGATGAGGTTCCTTATTATGAAGATGTGAACTGAGTTGAAAGCTGATTTTACTATTCCCGTTTATTCAGTTTTTCTACTGCATTTTCAATCATTTTTTTTTGCTTTTCCTGCCATCATTTTGATGATAACAATCACTACTACAGGTGAGTCATGTTTTAAAAATTGACAGTAACAAGGCATAACTATGTGTCTGCAAAAAACACATTTTATGTCAAAAACTATAAAAGCCGGAAAGTATGTTTACTTCTTTGGCGGCGGCAAAGCCGATGGAAATGAATCAATGAAAAACCTGCTGGGTGGTAAAGGGGCCAACCTGGCTGAAATGGCCGGACATCCAAAACTAAAATTACCGGTACCTCCCGGTTTTACGGTTACCACAGAAGTCTGCACTTATTTTTACAAGAACAAAAAAACTTATCCTAAAGCTTTAAAAAGCCAGGTGGGAGAATCGCTGGCGAAAATGGAAAAACTCGCCGGCAAAAAATTTGGTGATGCAAAAAATCCATTGCTGGTTTCGATCCGTTCGGGCGCCAGGCGCAGTATGCCGGGCATGATGGAAACAGTCTTGAATGTGGGGCTTACAGATAAAACCATCGGCGGACTGATTGCACAAAGCGGCGATGAACGTTTTGCCTACGATGCCTACAGGCGGCTGATCATGATGTATGCTGATGTGGTGATGGAGAAAGGTGCCGGCATTGAAGTAAAGCATGGCAAAGGCATCCGCAAACTGATGGATGAAAAGCTGGAGCATATCAAACAAAAACAAGGATATAAAAGCGATACCGACCTTACCGTTGCTGAACTGAAAGAACTGGTTGCCGATTACAAAAAAACGATCAAAAAAATGCTGGGCACCGAATTTCCCGATGATCCCTGGAAACAAATGTGGGGCGGCATCGGCGCTGTGTTCAGCAGCTGGAATGGTAAGCGTGCCATTGAATACCGCAGGATAGAAAAAATTCCGGATGAATGGGGCACTGCTGTAAATGTGCAGAGTATGGTGTTTGGCAATATGGGCGATGATAGCTGCACAGGTGTTGCTTTTACCCGCAATCCCGGCAATGGAGAAAATAAATTTTATGGAGAGTACCTGGTTAATGCGCAGGGCGAAGATGTGGTTGCTGGCATCCGTACTCCTGCACCGGTGAATCAGTATTCGATGAATGAGCAAAGCAAACAATTTACTTCGCTTGAAAAATTAATGCCTGCGCTGTATAAAGAATTGTTCAGCTACCAGAAAAGACTGGAACAGCATTATAAAGACATGCAGGATATTGAATTTACCATTGAAAAAGGAAAACTGTATATGCTGCAATGCCGTGTTGGTAAACGCAATGGTGTAGCCGCTGTTAGGATGGCTGCAGAAATGCATAAAGAAAAACTGATAGATGCCGGAACGGCTGTAATGCGTGTGGCACCCAATCAATTGGTTGAGCTGCTGTTACCGATGATAGATCCCAAAATCGAAATGGTTACCAAACCTATTGCTAAAGGTTTGCCTGCAGGCCCTGGTGGTGCAAGAGGCCGTGTGGTGTTTACATCAGATGAAGCAGTTACCTGGGCAGCCAAAGGCGAAAAAGTAATTTTAGTGCGTGAAGAAACATCACCTGAAGATGTGGATGGTATGCACAAAGCACAGGCCATACTTACTACCAAGGGGGGCATGACATCTCATGCTGCACTGGTAGCCCGTGGCTGGGGTAAATGCTGTATTGTTGGCTGTTCAGATATTGAGATACATGCCGATACCAAAACATTCCACGCAAAGAATGGTGGTATCATCAAAGAAGGAGATTGGCTGAGTTTGAACGGCACAAAAGGTTTGGTGTATGAAGGCAGCCTTTCATTAACTGATATTGATCTGGATAAAAATCAATCGTACAACTACCTGATGAAGCTGGTAGATAAAATAAAACAGATCGGTGTTCGTACCAATGCCGAAACACCGGAAGATGCAGCGCATGCCATGAAGTTTGGCGCCGAAGGTATTGGCCTGTTCCGTACCGAACATATGTTCTATGGCGAGGGAAGCGAACAGCCATTGTTCCTGTTGCGTAAAATGATCGTTAGTAAAACTGAAACCGAAAGACGATCAGCCTTGAACGAACTGTTTAAATATGTGAAGAAGGATATTAAAGACACGATGATGGTAATGAAGGGTTACCCAGTTACCATCCGTTTGCTGGATCCGCCGCTGCATGAATTTGTGCCGCATGATACCGATAAACTTCACCAGCTTGGAAAAGAACTGGGCATCAGCATGAGTGTGTTAAAAAGAAGGGTACTTGCCCTGCACGAGAACAACCCCATGCTGGGTCACCGCGGTGTAAGACTGGGTATCAGTTTCCCGGAAATTACAGAGATGCAGGTTCGTGCTATCCTGGAAGCAACTGCAGAAATATTAAAGAGCGGTAAAAAAGCGTTCCCCGAAATTATGGTGCCTGTAACTGTTACAGTAAATGAACTGATAAACCAGAAAGTGATTGTTGACAGGGTGTACAATGAAGTGTGTGAAAAAATGAAGATGAAAAAAATACCTTATCTCTACGGCACCATGATAGAAACACCGAGGGCTGCGTTGCGTGCAGAACTGATGGCGCATGTAGCAGACTTCTTCAGCTATGGTACCAATGATCTTACGCAAATGAGCTTTGGTTTTAGCCGTGATGATATTGGCGGTTTCTTACCCAAATATCTCGACCTTAAAATCCTTCCTTATGATCCGTTCCAGACCATTGACCAGGACGGTGTGGGAGAACTGGTAAAAGCAGGCATCACGGGGGGAAGAAAATACAAGCCGCATTTAAAAGTGGGTATTTGCGGTGAGCATGGTGGTGATCCGGACAGTGTGAAATTCTTTCACAGGCTGGGAATGAATTATGTGAGTTGTTCTCCTTTCCGGGTACCGATTGCGAGGCTGGCTGCGGCGCAGGCGGCGTTGGAAGGAAAAGAGAATAAATGAGTTGATTGAGTGTATTCTTTTTCTTTAGCAGTATTCTTTTTCCTTTTTCTTTTTTGCTTCTCCAAAAAAGAAACAAAAAAGGAGCCCGACAAAGGATTACATCCCCTTTGTCGGAGGGTTCCCTGATTTGGCTTTTGTACTACTGTGGCTTGTACATCGGTAATTCTACTCTTAGGTGCAGTCAACCTAACTAAAATAAAAGCGGTTTACAATTTAAGTAATACTACATTTGATTTTTCTTGGGGAGAATGCGACCCCGGTATTTTTCGATTTTACTTTTACCTTTCCATGAGCTGCCATACTTTGATTATTGGGCTTAATAAATATTTTGTAAGCTCTTTAACTATGGTATTGGCTTTGTGGAAAATTTATAAGAAGTAAACTGGTCCGGTGGCGCTGGCCGGGCAAAACGGCGGAGCATTCGTTTTGCCTTGGTTTTTTTGGTTCTTTTTTTATCAAGAAAAAAAGAACAAGAAAGATTTTGAGAATGAAATTAGAAAAGATAATTGCATAGTATCTTTTACCTGCCAGCGATATTACAAAATCTTAATCACCCTCACCGGACAAGCCCTGGCAACATCTTGTGAATGAACAACCAATGCATCGGGAATAGATAAAATGAAAACATCTTTCTTACCGGTGCTTTTTAATAAAGTGGCTTTGCCGTCTTTTTTAGACATGCGCCAGAGCACCGGCTGTTGCTCGTGACATACACCGCAGCCAATGCATTTATTGCGGTAGTGGATTATTTTATGCATCAGCGGTTTCTACTATTTTATACAGCTTATCACTGGCGGTAACTTTGGTGGCAACAGGTAAGGTGATGAGATCGCCTTTGAATGCTTCTGCATTTTCAACGCCATTTACAACCAGTTTGTTGATCTTTTCTTTGATCATGCCGCATTTGGGGCCGGTGATCATCAGGGTATCACCCTTTTTTAAACTGCCTGCTTCAATAATGAATTCACCTACGGCGATCTTTGGATAGTATTTTGTGCCTTTGCCAACATAGATCTTTTTTTCAGTGGCGATGGAACCCGGCTTATCTGTCCATTCACCCAAGGTTCTTCCCAAATAATATCCTTCCCAGAAACCACGGTTATATACTTTGCTCATCTCGGTTTTCCAGGCTGTAACTTTTTGTTGAGAAAAATTTTTGTCATGCACGGCCTGTATTGCTTCCTTGTAACATTGCGTAACCACCTGTACATAATCAGCCCCTTTTGTTCTGCCTTCAATCTTTAAAACATCTACGCCACTTGCAATTACCTGGTCGAGTATATCAATGCAGCAAAGGTCTTTAGGCGACATGATATATTCGTTCTCAATCGCCAGCTCTTCACCACTTTCAGTATCTTTTACGGTATAGCTGCGGCGGCAGTTTTGTACACAGGCCCCACGGTTAGCAGAGGCATTTTGAGTGTGCAGGCTCAGGTAACATTTTCCGGAAACGGCCATGCATAAAGCACCGTGTATAAATATCTCGATCTTAACCGGTTCTCCGGAAGGTCCTTTTATCTTCTTCCTTTTTATTTCAGCGCAGATGCTTTTTACCTGGTTGAGCGTAAGTTCCCGTGCCAGCACGATCACATCGGCAAATTTTGAAAAGAAGATCACCGATTCAATATTGCTTACATTGGCCTGGGTGGAGATGTGCAGGGGAACACCCAGCTCGATGCAATAATGTATAACAGAAAAATCAGCAGCGATCACCGCATCAATGCCCCGTTTTTTTATCTCTTTTAAAATAGATTTCAGCAATTGCATATCGTGTTCATACATCACGGTATTAAGGGTAATGTATGAGCGGATATTATTTGCCTTACAAATACTGCTTACTTCTTTTATATCATCAATGCTGAAAGTTCCTGCAGAACGGGTACGCATGTTCAGTTGCTCCACACCAAAGTAAATAGCATTGGCGCCGGCATTAATGGCTGCCTGCAGACTGTCGAACGAACCGGCAGGCGCTAAAAGTTCAATAGGTTTCTGTTTCATTTATTTCTGGCTTTCCAGCACTTTAATATAATTGGCCCTTTCGTAACCGGTAGGGTCGGAGATATGCTGCTGGCTCATAGCTCCTTTAAAAGCAATGATGTTTTCAAAACCTTTGGTATGCATCCAGGATTCCAGTTCTTTGTTCATGGTTTTTAAATAACCAATACCATTTTTGTAAAGGGCAGAAGCTGTCATGGCAACATCTGCACCAGCTAAAATATACTTGATCACTTCAATAGAGCTTTGTACACCGGTTGTGGCCGCCAGTGAAATGGGTACACGGCCATAGAGCAAAGCAATCCACAAAAGTGGTAATCTTATTTCGTTGGATTCGCTGTACTGCAGATTATGTAGCAGGGTTAATTTGTTGATATCGAAATCGGGCTGATAAAAACGGTTGAACAAAACCAGTGCATCAGCTTTATATTCCTGCATGCGTTTTGCCATATTACCCATAGCGCTGAAATATGGATTAAGCTTTACAGCTACCGGGATTTTGACAGTTGCTTTTAATTCGTCAATAATATTTAGATAGCGATACTCAACAGCAGAGGTTGATAAATGAACATCAGCAGGAATAAAAAATATATTGATCTCCAGGCCGTCGGCGCCGGCCTGTTCCATCTGTTTGGCATAGTTTATCCAGCCTTCGTTGGTGATGCCATTTAAACTGGCAATAATAGGGATATCAACTTTTTCCTTTGCCTTGCGGATGATTTCCAGGTATTGATCTGATCCTTTGTGATAGGCATCCAGGTCAGGAAAAAAATCACTGGCCTCAGCAAACATATTGCTGGTACTGCTTACAATGGCTTCGTATTTTGCTTCTTCTTTTTTTAGTTGCTCTTCAAACAATGAAAATAATACCACGGCACCTGCACCAGAGTCTTCCATCTGAATAATGTTGCCCACCTCTTCAGATAATGTGCAGGCAGAAACCACGATGGGTGATTTCAATTGTAAGCCCATGTAATTAGTACTTAAATTCATACAGCAAAATTTAGTATTAAGTAATTGATTTGCCAGCGTGCTTGTCCCGACTATTTCGGGAAGCTTGTCGAAAGTGTATTCGTTCGATTAAACCGGGTTCGGCAAGCTCACCCTGACAACTCATTGAAATCATGCTACCGGTGTAAAGTCGCTGGCGGTTTTTGTTGCCAGCTCTTCATAATTTTTCCAGCGCAGGTTCACCATTTCCTGTGCCAGCTTCATCAGTTCTTCTGCCTGTTCAGGATTGCTTTGTGTAAGCACTTTGTACCGCAATTCTTTATAAGCAAATTCTTTCAATGGCACATCAGGCCTGGTTGAATCGAGAATGAACGGATTCAGTTTCTTCATTCTTAAAACAGGGTTGTAACGCATCAGTGGCCAGTAGCCGCTGGCAACTGCATTGTGCTGTTGTGTTAAGCCATCTTTCAGATCGTAACCGTGTGCAATGCAATGGCTGTAGGCCAGTATCAGCGATGGCCCGTCATAAGCTTCTGCTTCTCTCATCGCCAGCATGGTTTGCTGCGGATTAGCGCCAAAGGCAATTCTTGCTACATATACATTGCCATAAGAAACCGCCTGCAGCGCTAAATCTTTTTTGCCGCCACGTTTACCAGCCGATGCAAATTTTGCAGAAGCCGCTGTTGGTGTTGCCTTGGAACTTTGCCCGCCGGTATTGCTGTACACTTCGGTATCCAGTACCAGTATGTTTATATTTTTTCCGCTGGCCAATGCATGATCCAGTCCGCCATAACCAATATCATAAGCCCAACCATCGCCGCCCACCAGCCACACGCTGCGGTGCACCAGTTGCTCACAAACAGAATATAAATGCTGTGCTGCGGCTTCATTAATGTTCAATAATTTTTCTTTCAGTATTTCAACTCTTTTTCGTTGCGCTGCAATTTCAGATTCCTGCAATTGCGGGGCAGTTATGATCTCTTTTACAAAATCTTCACCCAGTTGCGGCGCCAGTTGTTTTAATAAACGATGAGCAAGCGCCAGTTGATGATCGGCTGTCATCCTCATTCCTAAACCAAATTCTGCATTGTCTTCAAAGAGGGAGTTTGACCAGGCAGGTCCTTGCCCGGCTGCATTCATCGTCCAGGGTGTGGTTGGTAAATTACCACCGTAAATAGAAGAGCAGCCGGTTGCATTGGCAACCAGCAACCGGTCGCCAAACAACTGCGACAATAATTTGATGTAAGGTGTTTCGCCGCAACCGGCACAGGCGCCGGAGAATTCGAACAATGGTTCCATGAACTGTGCACCATGCACGGTAGAGAAGTTGATCTCGGAGCGGTTGTTCCAGGGCAGGTCCTCAAAGAAACTGATCTGTTTTTTAATTTTCAGCGGGTCAGATTCTTTCTCAGTCATGTTAATGGCTTTGAAAGTGCGGTTTACTGGATCTGAAGCGGGACAAACTTCCACACATAAATTACAACCGGTACAATCCTCGGCATATACCTGCAGGGTGTACCGGGTTTCCGGAAATCCTCTTGAATTGATAGGGGCGGATTGAAAGCCATCGGGTACGTTCTTTAAAAATCCTTCGTTGTAAAATTTTGCACGTATTACACTGTGCGGACAAACAAATGCACAGTTGCCGCATTGTATGCAAAGATCAGGTTGCCAAAAAGGCACCTGGTCGCTGATATTTCTTTTCTCCCATTTGGTAGTGCCGCTTGGATAGGTTCCGTCAACAGACATTTTGCTTACCGGTAATTCATCGCCATGGCCCGACATCATTTTTGAGGTAACATCTTTTACAAAATCAGGTGCATCATTACCAACAACTGCCAGCATTTTTCCTGTGGAACTTGCTGCTACAGGAACAGTTACTTCAAATAAGTTGGCAAGCGTTGCATCTACTGCTTCAAAATTCTTCTCAACAACTGCACGGCCTTTTTTAGTATAGGTTTTTTCAATGGCGTGTTTGATCTGTTCTATCGCTTCTTCTTTTGGCAATACACCACTTAAAGCGAAGTAGCAGGTTTGCATAATGGTGTTGATACGGCCATTCATGCCCGTATCTCTTGCTACCGTATTTGCATCAATAACATAAAAGGAAAGTTTTTTGCTGATGATCTCTTGTTGAACAGCGCCGGGCAGTTTATCCCAAACTTCTTCTTTATTGTAAGGACTGTTGAGTAAGAAAGTTCCGCCGGGTTTTATAAAATTCAGCATCTCAACTTTTTCGGTGAAGTTGAACTGGTGAGCGGCAATAAAATCGGCTTTGCTGATAAGGTATGGCGCCCTGATGGGTTTGGGCCCAAAACGCAAGTGAGAAACAGTTCTTGCTCCAGATTTTTTTGAGTCATACACAAAATAACCCTGTGCATAGAGGTCGGTATTTTCGCCAATGATCTTAATGGTATTTTTGTTTGCACCCACTGTACCATCTGCACCCAGGCCAAAGAATAACCCTTGCCGCCATTCAGATTCATCCAACGTGTAGGATTCATCATAAGGCAAACTGGTGTGCGTTACATCGTCATTAATGCCGATAGTGAAGTTATTTTTTGGATGATCTTTTTTTAACTCATCATACACCGCTTTTACCATGGCTGGTGTAAACTCTTTGGAAGAAAGACCGTAGCGACCGCCAACGATATTGGGCAGTTGTTTGATCTTGCCTTGCTGTAAAGCATTAACAAGTGTTGATAAAACATCCTGGTACATGGGTTCGCCGGATGCGCCTGATTCTTTGGTACGGTCCAGCACCGCAATTGATTTAACGGATGCAGGTAATGCTTTCACAAAATGTTCTAATGAAAACGGACGATATAAACGAACCTGTATTACGCCAGTTTTTTCGCCGGATGCATTCAATGCTTTCACTGTTTCCTCCACTGTTTCTCCGCCGGAGCCCATGATGATGATGACCCGTTCTGCATCAGCAGCGCCGGTGTATTCAAACAGTTCATATTTGCGGCCGGTAATTTTTTCAAATTCCTGCATTACTTCTTCAACAATAGCTGCGGTATCATCATAAAATTTATTCACGGTTTCCCTGCCCTGGAAATATACATCAGGGTTTTGTGCCGTACCTCTTATAAAGGGATGATCAGGATTTAAAGCTCTTTTGCGGTGGGCAAAAACAAATTCATCGGGTATCATCAATTTTATCTGTTCATCAGATAATAATTCCAGTTTATTCACTTCGTGTGATGTGCGGAAGCCATCAAAGAAATGCATGAAAGGAATGCGGGAACGAAGTGTTGCTGCCTGTGCAATCAAGGCAAAATCATGCGCCTCCTGCACACTTGCAGAACTCAGCATGGCAAAGCCCGTTGTTCTTGCAGCCATCACATCCTGGTGATCGCCAAAAATAGAAAGGCCCTGTGCGGCCAGCGAACGGGCCGCAATATGGAAAACGGTTGGCGTAAGTTCACCGGCGATCTTATACATGTTGGGCAGCATCAGCATCAATCCTTGTGATGCTGTAAATGTTGTTGTTAAAGCGCCGGTCTGCAAGGCACCATGCACCGTGCCTGCAGCGCCGCCTTCGCTCTGCATTTCTAATACATCGGGTACATTGCCCCAGATATTTTTAATGCCTTTGGCGCTCCATTCATCGGCCAGTTCGGCCATGGTGGAAGAAGGTGTGATGGGATAGATAGCGCAAATTTCATTTACCCGGTATGCCACATAAGCCGCTGCCTCGTTTCCATCTATAGTTGCTATTAATTTATTTTTATTGGGCATCTTCAATTGATTTAACAGGTTCTGAAATCATTTCAATGGCGTGGCAGGGGCATTGCTCGTAGCAAACGGCACAACCGGTGCAGGCATCATAATTAAATTTGTACCGATTACCTGCACCCAGTTTTATAATTGCATCTTCGGGGCATGCACCAAAACAGCCATCGCATTCAAAACAGTTGCCGCAGCTAAGGCAGCGCTGTGCTTCGTAGCGGCTTTCTTTTTCAGAAAGCCCTGCATTCACTTCGTCAAAATTCTGAATGGCAAGTTCCGGCGCCAGTTTATCCTGCTCTTTTTGCGGTGCATCTGTTTTGTACCACATGTGCAGTTTTTTGTAACTGGCTGTAAGGTGTTTTTCAGGTTTTTGATAAGCAGCTCCTTTCAAAAAACCATCAATATATTTTGCGGCTTTTTTTCCCTGGCCGATTGCGATGGTAGCGCTGCGGTTTTCTCCGGGCAGCATATCGCCACCGGCGAAAATTCCTTCGTAGCCGGTCATGCGTTGTGTATCTATTTTAATGGTGCCATCTTCATTAATAACCATGCCTGTTACCGAACGCAGGAAGCCGGAATCCGTTTCCTGCTTATTGGCAACGATGAGCACATCTGCATCAATGGCTTCAAATTCGTTGCAGCCCACGGCTTTTCCTTTTTCCACTTTCATCTGCTCCAGCGTGATCTTGTTTTTGCTGATGCTTTTGATACTTTTTAAAAGCTGCACATCTACCCCTTCAGCCAATGCATCTTCGGTTTCATAATCATAGGCTGGCATTAATTTTTTATCGCCGGCAAAATATACAGTGGCTTCCGAGCCAAATCTTTTTACCATCCTTGCCAGGTACATCGGGAGCTTGCCACCGCCATATATCACTACCTTCTTATTCATATAAGGAGAGGGGTTCGATTTAACTTCAGTGAAGAAGCTAAAGGCATCGGTGATGTAAACAGAAGCATCATCTGCAATATCTTCCTGGTGAATGAGGTTTGCGCCGATACCGAGGTACACAGCATCAAAGCCACCGGCCTCTTTTTCCTGCAGCACATCTTCTACTTTATGGTTCAGTTCTATTTTTACACCGGCTTTCACAATGCGGTCAATTTCAAAATCGAGAATTTCTTTTGGCAGGCGATAATCGGGGATGCCGGTCCACATTAAACCTCCTGCATGATCCCCTGCTTCATACACTGTTACGCTATGGCCCATTCGGGTAAGATGATAAGCAGCAGATAATCCGGATGGCCCGGCACCAACCACCATTACTTTTTTATTGCTGGCAGCAGCTTTAAATACAACCGGCCATTTCATGGCGATAGCTTCATCGCCGATATAGCGCTCAACAGCATGTATGTTTACTGTGGTATCAATATGATTGCGGTTGCAGCCCGTTTCGCAGGGCTTTACACATACACGCCCCATGATGGCGGGAAATGGATTGTCTTCCATGAGCGTTTGAAAAGCAGAAAAATAATCTCCTGCCTGTGCAAAGCTTAGCCATGCCTGGATGTTTTCTCCTGCCGGGCAGGCGCTGTTGCAGGGAGGCATAAAATCAACGTATAAAGGGCGTTGTTTTCTTAGCGGGCCTGTACCATCAGCATGCGCTGTAAGGTCCGCCGGTTTGGTGATGTCGGTTGTTGACATAATATCAGATTAGTGAATAACAGAATAGCGGCTCAAGGTAGAATGTAGCCCTGCATTTTTCATTGACTTAGTTCACAGGCAATGCTGATATAAATCATAGGTACATAAAAAAGCTGCCGGCGTTTAACTGGCAGCTTAATGTATAATAAGGTAAGATTTTTAACTGATCTTTTCCAGCACCAGTTTCTTTACATCACTCAGTGCAATCCTTTCCTGCACCATCGTATCCCGGTAACGAATGGTTACGGTGTTGTCTTCTTTGGTCTGGTGATCAATGGTTACACAGAAAGGTGTGCCAATGGCATCCATACGGCGGTATCTTTTACCGATGGCATCTTTCTCTTCATAAAAACACATGAAGCTGCTCTTGCACTCGTCCATTAACTGGCGTGCAATTTCGGGCAGTCCGTCTTTTTTTACCAGTGGAAGAATAGCCAGTTTAGTAGGGGCGATCTTTGCGGGAATTTTTAATACTACACGGCTGTCTTCTGTACCATCTTCTTTATTCCATTTTTCTTCGGCATACGAAAGGCTGATGATGGTTAAGAACAGGCGATCCAAACCAACCGAGGTTTCAACCACATAAGGAATGTAGTTGCCGTAAGGTTTGTTTGTGACAGGATCAATATCATTATCGAAATACTGCATTTTCTTTTTGCTGTACTCCTGGTGTTGCTTAAGGTCGAAGTCGGTGCGGCTGTGGATACCTTCCAGTTCTTTCCAGCCAAAGGGGAATTCAAACTCAATATCTAAAGCCGCATCGGCATAATGCGCAAGTTTTACATGATCATGAAAGCGTAATTTTTCTGCAGGGATGCCAATGCTCTCATGCCATTTCTTTCTTTCATTTTTCCAGAAATTATACCACTCCATCTGTGAACCGGGGCGGATGAAGAACTGCATTTCCATCTGCTCAAACTCCCTCATGCGGAAAATAAACTGCCTTGCAACAATTTCATTTCTGAAAGCCTTACCGGTTTGTGCAATACCAAAAGGGATTTTCATCCTACCGGTTTTTTGCACATTTAAAAAGTTAACGAAAATACCTTGTGCAGTTTCGGGCCGCAGGTACACTTTATTATCATCCGGATTATCGCTTGCAACAGCGCCAAACTCTGTTGAGAACATCAGGTTGAACTGGCGTACCTCCGTCCAGTTGCAGGTTTTACTGATAGAGCATTTCATCTTGTTGTCTTCGATCAGTTTCTTTAAACCTGCATAATCATCTTTAGCAAGTAAAGCATCCATTGATTTTAAAACTTCTTCTGCCAACTGTCCATTGCCGGCTGCCGACTGCTCATCTGCAAAACCTTCTATCAAATGATCAACCCTGTATCTTTTGTTGCTGTCTTTGTTATCAATCATCGGGTCGCTGAAATTGTCAACGTGGCCACTGGCCTTCCAGGTGGTTGGGTGCATAAAAATAGCTGCATCAATACCCACAATATTGTCGTGCATTTGTGTCATACTCTTCCACCAGTAATCACGTATGTTCTTTTTCAGTTGGGCACCGTTCTGTCCGTAATCATATACCGCCGCCAGGCCATCATAAATTTCTGATGACTGAAAAATGTAACCGTATTCTTTGCAATGGGAAATCAGTTCCGCAAAATTGTTTGTTTCGTTTGCCATAGGGCGCAAAGATAAGCAGTGAGGCCAATACTTTAAAGCAGGAAGAATAAATCCTATTTGAGTTTTTCATTTTGCAGGTGCCTGTCCCCATCCCGTAAATTCTTTTTCTCAAAATTCTTTTCCAAAGCCTCTGTTAGGTTAACCCCGGTTTGGTTGGCCAGGCATATCAGCACCCAAAGTACATCCGCCATTTCATCTGCCAGTTCTTTTCCTTTGTCAGATTCTTTAAAGGATTGCTCACCATATTTACGAACCATCAGCCGGCTTAACTCTCCAACCTCCTCCATTAGTATGCCAAGGTTTGTCAGTTCGCTGAAATATTTTACGCCAACGGTCTTAATCCATTGGTCAACTTGCTCTTGTGCCTGTTTGATTGTTATATCATTCATAATTAAGATTATTCTTTTTGTTTTGAATCAATGATGATCGTTACCGGTCCATCATTCAATAAAGAAACCTTCATATCTGCACCAAATTGCCCTGTAAAAATCTTTTTGTTGAGATCTGTTTCCAGTTGAGCGATCATTTGTTCATACAATGGTATTGCAATATCCGGCTTACTTGCTTTTATATATGAAGGGCGGTTTCCTTTTTTAGTAGCTGCATGTAAAGTGAACTGGCTTACCAGTAAAATATCACCACCCATATCTTTCACTGAAATGTTAGGCACTTTATTTTCATCGTCAAAAATGCGGAGGTTAACGATCTTGTTGCTCAGCCACTCAATGTCATCTGTAGTGTCGGCATCTTCAATACCAATTAAAACAAGCATTCCTTTTTTAATCTGAGATCTTATAACGCCACCAATGCTTACACTGGCCTGTGTTACTCTTTGTATTATAACCCTCATAATGGTTTATTTATAAAAATGCCGGAAAACAGTATTTTTTTGCTTCAACCAAAAATACCCTTTTACGGGATTGACACGGCAGTATTTTTTGGTTCTTTTTGTGTTGTAATAAATTATTAACCGATTTAATGACTACCAGCATGAAAAAATTATTTCTATTGGCCGTAACCACTTTGTTTACAGTAGCTGCCATAGCACAGCCGCCACGTAAAAAAGATGATAAAAACCCTAATGAGAACACCCTGCTAGAAAGCCGCCGCAACCACAAGCAACGCATACAGGAAGGCATACAAAGCGGAGACCTTACCAAATCGGAAGCAAAACAACTAACCGACCAGGAAGATAAAATTAAACAGGCCATGTATAAAGCCAAGCAAAGTGGCGGCGTTATTGATGCTTCGGAAAGAGATGCCATTGAAAGGATGCTGCTCGACCTGAGTAAAAGAATTGAAGAACTGAAACGTAATAGTGACAGACGCACAAAATAATCATCAATAACATACTTAATAATATGAAAAAAGCGATTGCAGCAACAGCAGTTATGCTGGTGGCGGCTATAGCCCGGGCGCAGCCATCGGCCACACAGGTAAAAAATGATTTTATGGGTGGAGGCGTAATTGCTGTGGAAGGTATAGTGATCAATAAGGAATGGTACAAAGACCATTATTTATGGAAAGCATCCTTTCGCACAGTGTTGCCGGTTAAGCCAGAGGAAGTGGATGGGCTTAAAGGAGTAACACTGGTAAGGCATGTAGTGGCGCACTACGAGTGTACCGGAAGTTGTGGCAAAACATGGAGCGGCCTGGCATATACCGAGTACAGGGGAATAAACCTGCCTGCGCCTTCCAATGCTGAAATAAATCAATTTCTGAAGAACGAAAGCACGGCCAACCCGTCTTCCTTTTTCCGCAGCATGAGCGGCAAGTTTGCCATAACCGAAACCGGTGTGAATGAAAAGGAACCTAAATTCGAATGGTTGAATCCGCGTAAGCTTACATTTAAAGCCTGGAAGAAAAATTATGAAGAGGTTAGTTACAATGATGTGGCGCTGGTACAAACCCCGTTAACTGTTACCTTAAAACGTGATGGCCTGAAACTTCCCTGGAAAATAGATTTTATACAGGAAGAAAGAGAAAGTCTTGAAGAAATAAAGCGCATTCCCAAATCGGAAATGAAGAACCTGGTTGCTGGGTCTGATGCCGGCGAAGAGTCTAAAATAAAAGCAGAAGCGGATCGCCTGCATGTACCTGCACCACCCTTGTTTATTACCGCTGAAGCTGCCGCCAGCGATTTTTATACCATGCTGTTTAATTTAAGCAGGGAGCAGTTTAAGATTTATGTGGCGCAGATGATGAACCCCGAAATGCGCTGCTATAATTGTAAATACACATTGAATGGTAACGGACAGCCCAAAGTAGATTACATACTTAAAAATGCATACGACGGCCCAGGGTTGTTTAAAGACCAGTTTTGCATGACCCCTTCTTTTTCGATAGAAGGCAGCGCTGTGTATTTTAAAAACAAAGAGGCAGCGGGAATGGACTCGTACATTATGCTGGACAAAGTGGGCAGTTACTATTACATCAATTCAGCCACATTGCAGGTAAGTAAAGATGCTGCCACCAACACAAAATTTAAAAGCATAAGCTGCGGCAGTAATGATGGAGCTGCCGGCATGGCAAGTGAGACCCAACCAAAGCAGGGGGGCTGGAAAAAAGGCGATAAGGTGCTGGTGGAAGAAAACGGCAAATGGTATCCCGCCACCGTGCTGGACACAAGACCCGGCGAGTGGTTCATCCATTACGATGGCTATGCTTCCAAATACGACCTGTGGGTAAATATTTCACGAATTAAAAACAAATAAAAATGAAAAAGTACTTATTGATCATCATCACTTCAGCAGCTATTGCGTCATGCAGTTCGGGCAGCAAAGAATCAAAACAAAAAGAAACCGCATCTTCATCAGGCTGGACAGCCGAACAAAAGAAAAAGCAGTTTGATGATTGCATGGTTAGTTTAACAATGACGGCAGAAAATAATAAACTGCCTGAAGAAACCAAAAAGGCAGTATGTGATTGCATGGTAGAAAAAAAGTCGGCTGCTTATCCTAACGGCGAAACAGCTAACCTGGACATGGCCGCTAAGGAAGGGATAGAAAATGTACACCGTTACAGAAACGACTGTATTAAAGAACTGGTTAAATAAACAACCGGCAATACTGGCGAATAACCTGCCTTGCCAGGCAGGTTATTTTTTTAGTGTTACAGTAAAACAGCTTCCTTTTCCTTCCTGGCTTGAAACCGCAATGCTCCCGTTCAGCTCATCTGCCATTCGTTTTACAATAGACAGCCCCAGGCCGTTAGAAGCCTCGCCGGCTGTTGGTTTGGAAGATATGCTGCTGTATTTTACAAAAAGATGCGGCAGTTCATCTGCAGGTATGCCTACACCCTCGTCTTTTATTTCGATGCAAACATTATTGCCATCCTCATAAAGTTTTGTGTAAATATTTTTTCCGGGCGGGGAGAATTTGATTGCATTGCTCAACAGGTTTTCGGCAATGCGGCGCAATAGTTCTTTATCGGTAAGCAAAGGAATATTTTCAGGGCCGGCAGTAAAATGAAGCTGTAAATTTTTTTCAAGCGCTTTGTTGCTGAAACTGCTTACTGTTTCCTGCATCATGTTTACGGCATTTATGTTTTCAAGCTTTAGCTGATGGCTGGCCATTTCAATACGGTCAATATCAAGTATGCGTTTAATAAGCTGTTCACCATTTTGTACGCTCATTTTTATTTTTGAAACTGCCAGCACCTGCTCATCAGACAAAGTATCTGTATCTTTTGCCAGCACATTGTTCCAGGTGCTGATGCTGGCAAACGGCGAACTAAGATCGTGGCTTACTACGCTGATGAGTGAATTTTTTTCTGCATTCAGTTCGGTAAGTTTGCTGTTCTGCTTTTGGATCAGGGCGTTCTGTTCTTCTGCCTTACGCCTGGCTTTTTTATTTTGACGCAACGCAAAACCGATGGCTATAGCAACAAGTACAGCCCCCAATGCACCAATACCATAGAGTGTTTTCTGCAGTTTGCTTTCCTTAAGGTTTGCCTGCAGCAGGCTGTTATCTTTTTCCCTGGTTCCGGCATCGTATTTTTCCTGCATTTCGGCAATGGCATTGTGACTTTTCTCATCTATAAATTCTTTGTAAGCTACCTGATATTTTTCTACATAATCATAAGCCAGGTTCCATATTTTTTTCTTTTTGTAATAGCCTGAAAATTGCTCGTAACAGGCTGCTTCTTTTTCTTTGCTGCCTGTTCTTTTGGCGCAGGCAAGAGCGCTGTCATAGTACTGCAGGGCTTTGTTATCATTACCTGTGCCTTCATAAGCTGCGCCCATATTCACGTAATCAAAATAGAGATCAGCATCGGTGCCATTCACTTTGTCATATTCATAATTCTCTAAAAAATAGGGCAGGGCCTGGTTGTGCCTGTCGGTAAAAATGTACAACGATCCTATATTGTTTTTGGCGGCCACCAATCCTTTGGTATCACCAATGCTTTTTTTTAAAGCTTCCGCCTGCTTGTACATGGCAATGGCCTCATCATATTTTTTCTGGTGGCGCAGGCAAATGCCCAGGCTGTTATAGCAAATGCTTTCTATCTTGTAGTCATTAAGTTCTTTAGCAATTGTAAGAGCCCTGTTATAAGCATCAATGGCCTTGTCGTAGAACTGGAGTGTAATAAAGGAAGAGCCAATATCCGTATGTGCGTTGGATGCAAGCTGCTTCAGGTTATTTTCTTCGGCGTACTTAATGGCTTCCAAAAAAAAAGCTATGGCTTTTTTATTGTCTTCTTCGTTTTGCGATGCAATACCTTTCAGCCTCAGTGCAAAAAAAATACCTTCCCGGTATTTTATTGTTTCTGATGAAGCCTGTATCTGCCCGGCATAATAGCGGATGGAATCATTCCTGTCGTAATAATTCTTCACTTTTTTATATAATGCATTGATAGAAGCCGTGTCCATTTGTGCATACAATGAAAAAGCAACCATTAATAAAATGGCAGTAAGCAGTTTTTGCATATATAAGGTTTAATCGAGTAAATTATTTTTAAGAGCAAAACGAACCATGCCTACCGTGTTATTAACGCCCAGTTTGCCCATGATGTTTTTGCGGTGTGTATCAACCGTACCCACGCTAATAAAAAGCCGGGCAGCAATTTCTGAATTTGAGAATTCGCTGCAAATGAGTTTTAATATCTCCACTTCTCTTTTGGTAAGTATCTCATTTACTTTGTTATCATCCAGGCTAATGGTGTTGCGGTGATCATTTTCTTCTGTAAGTATATTTATTTCTTCGCTGAAATAAGTGCCGCCTGTCGCCACTGTTTTAATAGCACCCAGCAGTTCGTGCACCGGAGCGCTTTTTAAAATGTATCCCTGTATGTTTTTGCTGATGAGCTTGTGTACATTGCGGGTGCCCCTCATCATGGTAAGGTAGATGATTTTTAATGCGGGTGCCAGTTTGCGTATTTCCGGCAGTAATTGTTCAGGCTTATAATCCGGCAGGTTTACATCCAGCAACAGGATATCACATGCTGTACCTGGTAATTTCTGCAGCAACATACTTCCTGTTGAGGCCATGCCCGTTACCTGTACACCTTCTTTATCTTTCAAAAGCAGGGAGGTGCCTTCCAGGTGCATTTCATGGTCATCACAAATAAAAATCTGCACAGGTTGGTTCATTTTTTTTTGGTATAGGCTAAAAATACGGCATTCAAATAAATTTACAGGTGTTATTTATTTGAATGCGTAAAACAAGCCACGCTGCATTACATAGCTTGTATCAAGAAAATGAAACAAACAAAATTAAAAGATCGTGCTGCTTTTATTTCCTGCTTGCCATCAGCAGCGCCAGTGCGCCTAACGGCAATGGTATCCACCAAAAATCTTTTAGCTCTGACAAATGGCTGGAATCTTTTCCGATAAAGTACATAGCAGCAGAAGCTACCAGGCATAATACGCCAAGAATGTAAAACAGTGATTTTTTGTTCATATCAGTTGGGTTTTTTATAAATCTACTCAATAAGATTTGCCTGTGCAATAGCCCGGTAAATTTATTTTGTTGCTTACACGAAAACCGCAGATCATAAGCAATCATGTAGTTGAATAAATACCTGGTTCGTAAATAGATTATTCAGAAAAACTCACAGAACTGCTTAAGGAAAACCCAAGCCGGTTTATGCAAATAATCCTGGAATAAATTATTGCAGAAAAACGCAAAAAAGCAATAAAACCTACTAAAACCGGCACATTGAATTATTAGGGAAATTTCCAAGATTTTAAACAAACATTTTTTAAAAATAATGGGGAAAAGTGCGCAAATCCAATACCCGTACAGCTCTTCAAAATTATCCACCGCTTTTATGCACAGGTGTTAATATTTATAAGTTTGATTCTTCAGGCAATACAAATATTTTCGTTTGCTTAACATTTACATAACCCATTTTTCAAAGCGATATAGTCTTATGCCAAAAAAATCAAAACCTGTTCAGGGCCTGCAGTTTACCCGCCAGTTT
Organism: Ferruginibacter sp.; assembly: GCA_016786725.1. Lineage (GTDB taxonomy): Bacteria > Bacteroidota > Bacteroidia > Chitinophagales > Chitinophagaceae > Ferruginibacter. Next base: position 461,327 of record JAEUVU010000007.1, read on the forward strand.
ACAAAGGATGACGTTAGTCCTTTCGATATGTTTGAGTACGACTACCGTACTTCTGTAATTAAAAATCCAACCGGGGAAGTTGTTTTCCAGATGGATAATGTAGAGGTTCCGAAACAGTGGAGCCAGATCGCTACGGATATCCTGGCACAAAAATATTTTCGAAAGGCAGGTGTTCCGAAAGAAGACGGAACAACAGGAAGAGAAACAACAGTAAAACAAGTGGCTCACCGTATGGCTCATTGCTGGCGTGTTTGGGGCGAACGCTATAACTATTTTGCAACAGCCAATGATGCACAGATATTTTATGATGAACTGGTTTACTCCATTTTAAACCAGGCCTGCGTACCAAACAGCCCGCAATGGTTTAATACTGGCTTACACGAAGTGTATGGTATTACCGGCAAACCACAGGGCCACTATTATGTAGATGCTGTGGATGGCCAGTTAAAAAAATCGGCCAACGCCTATGAGCGCCCCCAGCCACACGCTTGTTTTATACTAAGTGTGAATGATGACCTGGTGAACGAAGGCGGCATCATGGATCTTTGGGTACGTGAAGCAAGGATATTTAAATACGGAAGCGGTGTGGGTACCAACTTCAGCAGCATACGTGGCGAAGGCGAAAAATTAAGCGGTGGCGGTACCTCAAGCGGCCTGATGAGCTTCTTGAAAATTGGCGACCGTGCAGCAGGCGCTATTAAAAGCGGTGGCACAACACGCAGGGCAGCTAAAATGGTTTGCTTAGATCTTGATCACCCCGAAATTGAAAAATTCATCAACTGGAAAGTTGAGGAAGAAGATAAAGTAGCTGCCCTGATTGCTGCTGGTTATGCAAGCGATTATGAAGGGGAAGCTTACCGTACAGTGAGCGGGCAAAACAGCAACAACTCCATCCGCATACCAAACGAATTCTTTAATATTTTAGATGAAGACGGCGAGTGGGAACTGAAAGCAAGAAGCGATGGAAGGGTGATGAAAAAAGTAAGAGCAAAAGAACTGTGGGACCAGATCAACTATGCTGCATGGCGTTGTGCTGACCCAGGTACACAATATGATACCACAATCAACGAATGGCATACCTGCCCTGAAGGTGGGCCCATCAGGGCTTCCAATCCTTGCAGTGAATATATGTTCTTAGATAACACCGCTTGTAATTTAGCCAGTGTTAATCTTCGCCAGTTCTTCGATGAAAGCAGCAATACATTTAATGTAGCAGGTTTTGAACATACCTGCCGCTTATGGACAGTGGTGCTGGAAATCTCTGTGTTAATGGCGCAGTTCCCTTCAAAAGAAGTTGCCCAGCTTTCCTACGATTACAGAACGCTTGGTTTAGGTTTTGCAAATCTTGGTTCTATGTTAATGGTAAGCGGTATTGCTTACGACAGCGAAGAAGCAAGAGGTATTGCCGGCGCTATCACCGCCATCATGACCGGTGTTTCTTATAAAACATCTGCAGAGCTTGCCAGCTTCCTGGGTGCTTTTGACAAGTACGAAGAGAACAAAGAGCACATGCTACGTGTAATGCGTAACCACCGTGCTGCTGCGTACGATGCAAGTGATGCATACGAAGGCATACAAATAAAACCACAAGGTATCAATGCAAAATATTGCCCTGATTATTTATTGAAAGCCGCCACCAAAGCCTGGGATGATGCGGTACAACTGGGAGAGAAATACGGATACCGCAACGCACAAACAACCGTTATTGCACCTACCGGCACCATCGGTTTGGTAATGGATTGCGATACAACGGGTGTTGAACCTGATTTTGCTTTAGTGAAATTTAAAAAATTAAGCGGTGGTGGTTATTTCAAGATCATCAACCAAAGCGTGCCACAGGCATTGCGTAATTTAAAATACAGCGAAGCAGAGATAGAAGAGATTGTTGCTTACGCAAAAGGACATGCTTCTTTGGATAAAGCCCCTTTCATCAACACTAAAACATTGATGGAAAAAGGTTTTTTACAGGAAGACATTGATAAGCTGAATAATGTGCTGGGTGCAGCTTTCGAAATTGGTTTTGTGTTCAATGTTTATACTTTGGGAGAAACCTGCCTGGAAAGATTAGGCTTTAAACCAGAGCAATACCAGGATTTTGGATGGAGCTTATTGGAAGCTCTTGGTTTCAGCGATGAAGAAATTGACGCAGCCAATATATATATATGCGGTACGATGACGGTGGAAGGCGCCCCTCACTTAAAAGAAGAACACCTGCCGGTTTTTGATTGCGCCAACAAATGCGGCCAATTAGGCGAACGCTACATTCATGCACACGGGCACATCCGCATGATGGGTGCAGCGCAACCTTTCTTAAGCGGCGCTATTTCAAAAACCATTAACCTGCCAAACGAAGCAACGCAGGAAGAAATCGCAGATTCATATCGCCTGAGTTGGGAGCTTGGTTTAAAAGCCTGCGCTCTTTATCGTGATGGTTCTAAATTGTCTCAACCTTTAAGTAACAAGAGCGATAAGAAAAAGAATAGTTCGACTTCGCTCACTATGGACTCACCCGTTTCGGAAGATACCGCAGCAGCAATGGCCAACGAACTGGCTACTATGGTTGATATGGGCAAACTAACCATTGATGACCTGCTGGATGAAATGAACAAACGTGTACAGAGCAGTGCCGATACAACTTTAAAACGCCAGCTGGCAATGATCGTTGAAAGGCGTGCATTACCGGCCAAGCGCCGCGGCTTTACACAAAAGGCAAAAATAAACGGGCAGGCTTTGTTCCTGCGTACCGGCGAATACAACGATGGTACTTTGGGAGAGATCTTCATTGATATGGCGAAGGAAGGCGCTACCATGCGTAGTATGCTCAACTGTTTTGCCATTGCCATTTCTATCGGCCTGCAATACGGTGTGCCTCTGGAAGAGTATGTTGAGAAATTTGTTTTCACACGCTTTGAACCAAGCGGCATGGTTGATCATCCAAACATTAAAACAACCACTTCTATCATTGACTTTATGTTCCGTTCACTGGCGTATGAGTACCTGGGACGTAATGATTTAGTTCATGTACTGGATACACCTGAAGTAAAGAATATGGGCCAGGAAGACTGGGATGTGGACTCACCAACCATTGGCGACCGCAAACCCGAACTGAGCGAAGTAAGAGTGATGGGAGCGGCGAAACCCGCCACCACGCCTGCAACAGCGCAGCACCGCACCGCACATAAAAAAACAGAAGGCAGCATGGATGCCGTGAATGCAGCAGCCAAAAGCATGCAGAGCGATGCACCAGCATGTAACACCTGCGGGCACATAACAGTACGCAGCGGCACCTGCTACAAATGTTTGAATTGCGGAAACAGCATGGGCTGCAGTTAGGCTCCTAACCCCTGAAGGGGAACAAAAAAAGATTTGAATAAGCACTAACATAAATTAACCATCGGTGTAAAGGCCGGTGGTTTTTTGTGGAACGAATATTTGTTCTTTGGTCATCATCGTTGTCACTCACTTGTACATTATATCTTAGGAATCTTTTATCTCAGCGTTTTTTCCCTCAATCCAAACATAATATTACCTTTAAGCACCCTATTACCGGTAAATGAAAGATTGTACCCAACATCTTGCCCACATTAAAAGAGTATTGTTTCTATCGGTATTCTTGTTGATTAATTCATTTTGCCATGCACAATCCTATTCCGGTTATCATACATCGCCTTATGCTGGTGTATATTCTATTTTGAACAACCCAGCCGATATTTTGAATCACCGGGTAAGGGCTGATATTAACCTTGTTGGCGTATCAGCAGGTGTTGGCAATAATATATTCACTTTTAAATACAACAAAATAAACAGTGATGATGAGGATGATGAAGCACTAACGTTTCCCAGCCCAATTAAAAGAAATGGTAAATTAAACCTGAACACAGATGTGTTTGGTCCTTCGGTGCTTGTAAGATTATCAGATAAACATGCCATAGCGCTTACAACCCGTGCAAGGGTAATGGCAAACCTCCGTGGCGCTGATGAAAACCTGCTGAACACCCTTTTCCAGGATAGTATAGGCAGGGAACTTATTGGCAGTACCCTCAATATACACGACATGAATATTAATGCCCACGCCTGGAAGGAGATCGCTCTCAGTTATAGCAGGCAGATCGGCATATCTGATTATGGTGTGTGGAAGTTTGGCGCTTCGGTAAAATATCTTGGCGGCGTTGCAGCTTTTTCAATGCATAGTATCAACTTGTCTTTTGCGCACGATTCTATTTTTGATATCAGTACCGGAAGCATGAAAGATGCAGTGCTGAGCCCGAAAGGAAGTATTGCAATAGGGTACACCAAAAATCTTGATTCACTTTCTGATGGTTTCAGCGATTATATGAGTTTTAAGAACTGGGGTATTGGAGCTGATATCGGCATCAGCTATGAATACCGGGATGAGATGCAGGTGTATGGAACTGCCTACAGCGAAAAAACAGCCAATTATATCTGGAAAGCAGGTGTATCTATTACCGATATCGGCTCAATCCGTTATCGAAAACCACAAACAAAAGGTATAACCACAAAATTAAACGGCAATAACTACACAGTTGATCAACTTGAGCCTCCATCAGATTCAAGTGATTTTTACCAGATGTCGAACTATTATAAAAAGCTGTTTAATTCGAACACCGAATCGCCGGATATAACCATGCAACTTCCCACAACGCTTCATCTTTCTTACGACCGGTATTTTAATAAATGGCTTGGTGTGCAGGGGCAATTGAACATTCCTTTGATGTTTTCGCCGGTGGCATATCAAACAGGAAATTACAATCCTGCCTCGCTTGTAATTACGCCGAGAGCAGAAATTCCGCAGGCAGGTTTGTATGTGCCGTTAACTTATGCAGCAGGTTCAGGTTTCCAGATGGGAGCGGCCTTGCGCCTTGGGCCTTTAACTGTTGGTTCTGCATCGCTTATCAATACCAGGATATTAAGCAGAACAAAAGCTGCTGATGTTTATTTTATTTTACGGGTACCATTATTTGGTTATCGTGAATATAAAGACTCAGAACCTAAATTTCAATGGCCAAAACTTTCACGTAAAGAACGCCATAAACTTAATTGCCCTAAGTAAACTATTTATTCTTTACAAAATCTCTTTGATAGCTGCAATTCCTTTACAGACTTCCGAAGTTTTAAAAACTTCGGAAGTCTTAAATATCACTTCTTCTTTACAAAATCTCTTAAATAGCTGCAACTGTTAAATGCTTCTTTATAAAAAGCAGTGCTGCTGTATTCTTTTATGAACTGAGGAAAGTATTTGTTGTTAGTAAATTTAGGCCAGTAAGCTTTCTGGGCCTCGTCGTATTTATCCCAATTGGTTGAGTATTCACTGTATTGTGGCTGATGCACCTGTTTTTGGGCACATTTAGCCATCATGAATAAGCAACGGGCTTTAAAATTTTTATCGGCGCTTGCATTCATGGCTTTCTCAAAATAATCAAGCGCTTTAGTAACACCGTAATATTCTTTTTGAAAACCGGTGGCATCTTTTGGAATATAATAACCGTCGCTGCCACTGCGGTAATATTGCACCAGCTCCCAGGTGTGGCCATAATAACTCATGTTGTACATACCCAATGCAAGTTTGTAATAACTCTGTGCTGCGGTGGCTGGTTGTTTTGCTGCCTGCTCCAGTTTCTGCATTTCCTGTGCAAAAGCAAGTTTGGTTGTGCTGAATTTCTTTTCGGCAGGTAATTGCTCTTCACGGTCGTACAGCAGGTCAACAAACGGGTTTTTATTGATTGTTTTTTTATCAGCCGATCTTTTAAACCAATCAATGGCTTTGGCATAATCATATTCACGCAGGTAAGAAGTGCCGGCAAAATCAACTACTTCTTTTTTAGTAACAGAGTTGTGGGTTAAAAGATAGTTTTCAAATTTAGATGGTTTTTTACTGTCAACCAGGGCAAACAGCATTTCAACATCGGCACTCATCAGGTTATTCCTCAAAAACTCAATACCGTTTATCGAACCATAGTAATCCTGTTTGCTTTTCATCATCCAGTCGGCATTACCAATGCACAGGGTTTCTTTGGCAATATCGCCTTGCTGGTGGTACCGCTTTGCCAGCACTTCGCTTAGCACATTGCGGTAAATGCTGCGCCATTGCTGTATCTGCCAGTAGTCCATTGTAACGGCTTTTTCCGACTTTGCTTTTTCTTCCAGCCATTGCAGCGAGGGCAGCAACTGCTCTTCAAAAGCCGCATCAATTTTTTCTTTTTCATTTATTGTAACCAGCAGGTTTGTTAAGGCCCACTGGTCTTTTACTTTTTGTGTAAGCTGCATTTTATCAGCAGCAGATAAATATTTTTTAGCTTTTGTATAATCACGGGTCATATAGGCAGCGTATGCAGCAGCGGTTTCAAACAGGCCGGCATTGGTAACGGGTTTTGTTTGGGCAGCATCGTGTAAGAACGAAGCCAGGGCTGTTACTTCTTTTTCACTTTCTCTCATTATGCTGTCACGGCTTTCATCTTCCCAGTTAAAATAAAAAGATTTGCCGCCGGGTACTTTTTGCATGGCTGGGGTAAGGTATTTTTCTTCCAGCTTGTTTATTTCACGTACAACCAGCACTTCCAGTTCTTCGCCCGAGGGATTTAGTTTTAAGATATCCTTCATCTCGGCCAGGTTATCTCCGCTGCTGCTTAATGCAAACAACGATAGCATGGCTGCTTTTTCTTTATCATTTTTACACAAGGCCAGGTAATTCTTTTTATCGGTCTTTGAATCAACACTCCAGATAAAACCATTAAAGTTAGAAATGCGTTTGGCGGTGCTTGCTGTAAATGCTTTACTGAAAAGATAAGCCGCTTCTTTGCCCTGTCCACTGCGGAACAAAGCCCCGGCTTTTAAAGCAAGGCACAGCGGCTGTAACACGCTGCTGCTGGTTGTTTTAGCGGCATACCCATCATACCAGTTAATAACATCGGTGTACCTGCCGCTGTAATGTGCCAGGCGTAAAAACTGGTAAGCATATTTTTGTTTGAAAAGATCTTTTTTGGCAGCGCCGTACAATTGCTGCCCGCTTTTGATGAGTTTGGCCATTTTCAAACTGTCACGGTTGATGCTGTTCCAGTCATCATCGCCACCCAAAACATACGGTTCAACTTGTTTTGCATACATAATATAGCCCAGCGCTTCCAGGTCTTTGCTCTGTATAAAATAACCCGTCATGCTATTTTGCTTTACCGAATCGGGTATTTTTAAAGGTTGATTTTTTTCAAGATGGTAATAGAGGTTGTTCAGGTCTTTCCAGGCAAACTTGTTCACTAATTTTTTTGCATCTGCTTTTTTTACAGTTGAGCCACAGTAAGCAGCCCATTCATCGGCCAATACATCGCTTAACTGAGTTGGCTCTGTAGGGTCGTAAAAAGACTGGTAGCCTATATAATAGAAAGGCTTGTATCCTTTTGCTTCGGGCAATTGCTGATGAAAGAAAGAGGTATAATAATCATACGGGTCTGCTTCGGGGCCGCAACCAATAATGTTTTGAGGAAAAGAAACGATGGCGGCGCTAACGCAGGCTGTTATAAATGCTTTCCAGTTCATGTGTGGAGTATTTGCTTAAAATTACAGAATCGAGGTGGTAGAGCGATACCCTCAAGGGGGTATTTTTTAAGTACCGGTCAATTTCACTGGCCGCTTTAAGCACTTCTTTGATGCCGCTTTGCTCATCACGTATCATATCGCCTTTTTTAAGGCCGTAACCCTGCAGCAACGTATCTTTTAACACGTAATAGCGATTGTTTTTTTGAGTGCAGAACGAACTGGTGAATACTGATTGTGGTAAACCTTCTATAAGGCCGGTGTAAACATTGTTTCGGTATAGAACCTTCCAGTTGAATAAAGGGAACGCAATATCAAGCGGTAAAGGATATGCTGAAAGGTTGCCCGTGTATTTTTTTAATTCATCCGTTTCTAAAATAGAGTTTCTTGTTTCGGGATTTTTAAGGTTGCCCATATTGTAGCACATCAATAATCCTCTGTCAACAGGCGGTACACCGGTTTTGGTGATGAACTTGATTTGATGCAGGCGGATGGTAGCAGAGAGTTTTGTGTCAGGGGTTTGGTGTTTTGTGTTGTTTAGAAGCTGAAAGTATTTTTCTTTGGTGGATTCTGTCCAGTCGCAGTCAATTTGAATTTCGGTAATGGAATCAACACCATTGGCCTGTTTAATTTCGAGGATGAGGCTGTAAATATTTTCAGATAGTTTTTTGATCTGTGATTTGTCGGTCTTTTGAATACATTCATTGGTAATAAAAACCGTTGGAATAATTGAGAAGCCACTTTGCGGCTTGTAGCTTATAGCTTGCCATTTGGCTGCCGGCAAAGGTTTTCCTGTTGCCTCATCCCAGGCTACATCAAAAAATTTAACGTAGATCGTTTTTACTTTTAGTGAATCGAGTTTTTGTTTCTCAAAACCGGTGATGTTCCAAACAGATTTCCAATAGTAGAAGGAAGGTTCAACTGTTCTGGATTGTCTTTTTTCGTTACAGGAAAAAAGAAAGCATAATATCATCAGCTTTAATAAAATTGAGCATATCCGGTTATCTGATCTTAGTAAAAACATCATCTCAAAAGTATAGTAATAATAAAATCAACCGGCAGTTTAGTTTCTAAAATAAAACAAAATACCCTGTAACCGGTAGGCAATTTTTGAAATTAATATTTCATCTTTACACCATAAAAATATCAGTTATGAAATGGTTCTTAACAATCCTGCTTGCATCCTTTGTTGTTACATTACAGGCGCAGGATTATAAACTGGAAGGCAGTGAAATAAAGATCAGCAAACCTGTTTTGTTTGAAACCGGCTCGGCTAAATTAAAGCCCGAAAGCATTGCTGCGCTGGAGATCATCAAACAATACCTTACAGACAAATCTTACATAACACAGTTAAGGGTTGAGTGCCATACCGATAACAGCGGCGATGCAAACATAAATCAGGCGCTTACCGAAAAAAGGGCCATGGTAATTTGCAGAAAATTAATTGAAATGGGGGTTGATTGCAAAAGACTTATTGCTGTTGGTTTTGGAGATACCAAACCGGTAGCTGATAACAGCACAATGGAAGGCAAGGCAGAAAACCGTAGGGTAAATTTTGTGAATGTTGCTTTGAGAGGAAGGGTTATTGGTGGGTTACCGGTTGATGGGGGTGGTAAAATTGCAGGAGAGCTTTGTAATTAATTATTGTCCCAGCCAATCTTTAAAACCATTCACCCGTTCACGGCTTACAATGGTTTCAGCAGTTGTAACAGGACTGATCTCCAGCTTCAATCTTCCGCCAAGCCAGGTATGCACTTTTTTGATGGCATCAATATTAACCAGTAAATGCCGGTTGATGCGGTAAAATTTGCTGGGCTGCAGTTGCTCTTCTAACTGCGATAGGTTTATTTCGAGCAGGTGTTTGTTATTGCTGAAATCTACAGCGTAACAAAGTTTGCCATCTGCATAGCAAAATGCAGTGGCTTCTGTTTTTATATAAGTCAGTTGCTGCCCACGTTTTACCAGCAGCCGTTCTTTAAATCTGGTGCTGTTCATTTCCTGAAATGCCTTCAGTATCTTTTCAGAAAAATCACTTTCTTTTTTTACGTAGAGCTGACGGTATTTTTCTACCGCCTTAACCAGTTCTTCTTCGTGTATGGGCTTGAGTAAATAATCAATGCTGTTTACTTTAAAAGCTTTTAAAGTATATTGATCAAATGCTGTGGTAAAGATGACCGGTGTTTTTATCTGCACCTGCGAAAAAATATCAAAGCTTAAACCATCGGCAAGCTGTATGTCCATGAAGATAAGATCGGGCTGTGGTGACGTTTGAAAATAATGCACAGCAGCGGCAACACTGTCGAGCTTTGCTATAACCCCTATCTCATCGCTGATAGAAGCAAGCAACTTACCAAGCCTGTTGGCTGCAGGTGTTTCATCTTCTATGATTATTACCTTCATGTTAGTTTGATATGAGAGGAATAGAAACTGTAAAACTTTCGCCATTGGCATTAACCATCACTTCATCATTACTTAACAGTTTATACCGGTTGCGTATATTATCAAGGCCGATACCGGTTGATTCAATCATCTGGTTTTTTACCTGCAGATTATTGCTTACCAGCAAATGGCCATTTTCTGCAAATACTTTTATTTTTAACGGCTTTGCCGATGAAACAATATTGTGTTTTATTGCATTTTCCATCAGCAACTGAAGCGATAATGGTACAATTTTTTGCTGTAATTTTTCGGCGGGTACATCAATATCAATATCCAGGTTATCGCCAAATCTTGTCTTTAACAAAAAACCATAGGCTTTTAAAACATCCAGCTCATCATGTAAAGGAATTGTTTTTTCATCCTGCACTTCCAGTATATGGCGATACACTTTTGACATTTGCTGCACAAACTCAATGGCCTGGTCGGGTGTATCAGGGATAATGGCAGTAAGTGTATTCAGGTTATTAAACAGGAAGTGAGGGTTCACCTGCGTTTTAAGCGCATTCAACTGGGCTTTCAAACTTTCCCTTTTCAATGTTTCTTTTTCTTCCACCGATTTTTTCAGCTCATTCATAAAATAAATGCTTTCATAAATGGCGATGATCATAATGGTACAAAAAATAGCGGCCGAGTTGGATTTTATGAGTATGTCTGTTTTAAAATGGCTTCCTTTATTAGCAATAAAAACAAAATCATCCATTATCCAGCCAATAAGGTTATTGCCAATAATGGTAAAAAGCAACATGCTTACCGACTGGTGAAATAAACGTTTGCGTACATCTTTAAATAATGGGTATTTGGTGCGGCTCCATATCATGATCAGCCGGTCGCCGAGCCACAGGGGTATAGTAACAAAGAGGCAGGTAAAAAAATTGTGCCAGCCAAAAAAAGGCTCCCTGTCGAGGCGGCAACCCATAAATACAAAAGGCACAATAAAACTTAAAGCCGGGATGGTGAATAACATCAGCGGTACGTCATTGAATCCTATTTTGCAATTGGTTTGCCTCATGTAGTAAAGATATAAAAACCCACAGGTTTTATCTGTGGGTTTAATTTTATAGATAGTGGTTTTTATTTTTCATTGCGGCTGTTGTAGGTTTCAACAGCAATTTTTAACTGTGCAATATCAGTTTGTGCTGCTTTAGCTTTTTCAATGGCAGGAGCGTAAGTGCCGAAACTGCTGGCCACAACTGTGTTCAGTGTTTTCTTTGAAACCAGCTTCAGTTGCTGGTTTTTGGTTTCGTAAATAAAATAATCCCCGGGTTTACCTTCTGTACCGCTTAAGAAGAATACTTCGTTGCCAACAGTAGTTGGTTTTGATGATGCATCGCTTGCTTTTTGTAAAAAAGTAAGTTCGCCATTACAAACAACTTTAAAGAAATCACCTTTTATGCAGGTGTAATCTGTTTCGCCCACTGTTGCCGAAGTAATATCAGCACCATGGTATTTTTTTTCTTTTCCGTCAGCGATCAGTACCACCGACGCATCTTTACGGATATTATCTTTAACCAGTCCGGTTAAAACGGTATTGTCTGCTAATGTGATCTTTCCGTTGGTTTGTGCTTTTGCCTGCAGAACGAAGAGGCTTAAAATAAAAGCCGGTACTAATTTAAGAGTTTTCATGACTGTAGTTTTTAGTTTGATAATTATGTAAAGGAATTTGTTTCGGTACACAATAGTATTATGTATTTGCAGCGGCTTCAATCAAAAAGGAGTGAATTGCAGAAAAAGGGGAGTGAATTGTAGAAATGAAATTGCCTAAGGCCCGTAGGGCCGAAATGTTAGTAGAAAATAAAATGAATCAAATAGGTTGAGCTCCATCGGAGCGATATGGTAACATATCGCTCCGATGGAGCTCTGAAAATTTTTTGGTATCTGTTTGCTACTGGCATATCGCCTCTACGAGGCTTGAAAAAAAATTTATAAAAGTTAGCTGCAATAGCGTATCCTTTATCTTTGCTTTCATGACTTCAGCATTTTTTACCTACGATAAGAAAAAAGTTATACAGGCATTGCGCTATCATTTTATTACCCGCCGGGAGATAAAAGTGATGATGATACTGGTAAATGTTTTTGCGCTGCTTTCGGCGGGGCTGTTCTTTTTTAAGAAGATCTCCCCCTTTGCTTTTTTGATCAGTTCCATTTTGTGGTTTGGGTTGATGATCACGTTTTGGTTTTTAATGCCATATATGGTGTACCGCAAAGCAGAAACATTTAAAGACAGGTTCCGGGCTATTTTAAATGATGATGTTTTCAGGATAGAAAATGAAAGAGGCGGCCGAAGCTGGGGCTGGGGCGATTTCAGCACCTGGATAGAGAGCCCGCATTTTTATCATCTTTATTTTAATACCCGTTCATTCTTTATTGTGCCCAAAGATGCTTTTGAAGGTGATGATGTGCATGAGGCCAGGAGGATATTGAGAGAGAAGATAAAGAAATAGTCATTGGTCATTAAGTCAATGGCCATTGGCTTAAATTATTTGGAGAGTGCATTAAATTCAGAATCGCTTAAATGACTCAATGACAAATGACTTATAGTTTTTTTTCCATCACAAAATGCGGAATGGTAACTTCGGTAAAACGATCCCCTGCCACTTTATAACCCAGTTTCTCGTAAAAACCTACCGCGGTTTCCCGGGCGTGCATAGTTAGTTTTTTATACCCCTTGTCTCTTGCAACCAACTCGGCAAAATTCATCATACTGGCGCCAATTCCCTTACCCTGCAAATTGTTCTGCACGGCCATCTGCCTCAGGCGCAGGCTGTTATTATCCGCCCTTGTAAGCATGCAGCAGGCCAGCATTTCATCCTCATCAAAAGCGCCTATCAGTATATCATCTTTCTCTCTTGCCAGCTCTTCCGGTGAAAAACTTAATCCGAGCGGCTTACGCAAAATTTCGTTGCGGAGGTTTACCATTTGCTGATATTCCTTGCTGCCGTGGTCTATTTGTTTTAAGGCCATAACGGGATATAGTTTTAATGATTGGTTGAGGTTTTGGTAAGGGACGGGTTTACAATATACAATTTTTTTCTTACAGGATTTATACAAAAAAACTCAATTGATTTGTTTTCTATATTTTAGCCGGTAAATTGAGGTAATTACTATACATAAAAAGGTTATTTATCAAACAATATCTATTTCTTTGTAATTACTTCAAAATGTATATTTTTGCAACCAATACAAACTAAATTTTATTATCATGTCAGACATTGCAACAAGAGTAAAGAAAATAATTGTTGACAAATTAGGAGTAGATGAAGCAGAGGTTACACCGGAAGCTTCTTTTACCAACGATTTAGGTGCCGATAGCTTGGACACCGTAGAACTTATTATGGAATTTGAAAAAGAATTTAATATTTCTATTCCCGATGAGCAGGCCGAAACTATTACTACAGTAGGCCAGGCCAATGCTTACTTAGAAGAGCATGCCAAGTAATTAAACTTAACTATCACAGGCAAATTTTATGGAATTAAAACGGGTTGTAGTTACCGGATTGGGAGCACTAACTCCATTGGGCAAAACTGTTGATGAATATTGGCAGGGATTGCAGGACGGCGTTAGTGGTTGTGATTTTATCAAACAATTCGACTGCAGCAAGTTTAAAACCAGGTTTGCCTGTGAGGTTAAAGATTTTGAACCTACCAATTACCTCGACAGGAAGGAAGCCCGTAAAATTGACCGCTTTACCCAGTTTGCATTAATTGCCAGCGACGAAGCTGTAAAAGATGCAGGTATCAGTAAAGATAATGTTGATGTTGACCGTGTCGGCGTCATATTCGCCAGCGGCATCGGCGGTTTAATTACCTTCCAGGAAGAAGTGGTGAATTTTGCTTTAGGCGATGGTACACCACGTTTCAATCCCTTCTTTATCCCAAAAATGATATTGGATATTGCCGCAGGGCAAATATCCATGCGTCATGGTTTTCGTGGGCCTAATTACGCAGTTGTAAGCGCCTGTGCTTCATCTACCAACGCCATCATAGATGCATTCGATAATATACGTTTAGGTAAAGCAGATGTAATTATAACCGGAGGCAGTGAAGCCGTTGTAAGCGCTGCCGGCGTTGGTGGCTTTAATGCCATGAAAGCACTAAGCGAAAGAAACGACAGCCCTTCAACCGCAAGCCGCCCGTTTGATAAAGACAGGGATGGTTTTGTGATGGGGGAGGGCGCCGGTGTTATCATTGTTGAAAGCCTTGATCATGCACTGGCAAGAGGCGCAAAAATTTATTGCGAAATAGCCGGTGGCGGCGCTACTGCAGATGCTCATCATATCACTGCCCCGCACCCTGAAGGATTGGGAGCACAAAATGTAATGAATGCTGCACTAAAAGATGCCGGCATGAAACCGGAAGATATTGATTACATCAATGTACATGGTACATCAACTCCATTGGGAGACCTGGCAGAAACGAAAGCGATCTTAAATGTATTTGGCGACCATGCTTACAATTTAAATATCAGCTCCACTAAAAGTATGACCGGGCATTGCCTGGGCGCTGCGGGAGCGTTAGAGGCGTTGGCCTGTATTATGGCGGTTACAAAAGATGTTGTTCCTCCAACCATCAATCACTTTACTGATGATCCGGAACTGGACCCTAAACTTAATTTTACTTTTAACAAAGCTGAACACCGTACAGTTAATGCTGCCCTCAGCAATACCTTTGGTTTTGGCGGACACAATGCTTCTGTAATTGTAAAAAAGTACAAAGCCGGATTATCTTAAGTATCATCCTTTCTTCTTTTTAATTTAATCCAGATTTTTTTTAATTTTATTTGGTCTTAAATAAGATTAATTTCACGGAAACTATTCAAGCGTTTGCAATTCATAAAAGATTTTTTTAAAAGCCAGTCTCATAACCGGGAGTTTAAAAAGCAACTGAGTAATGTGCTTGGTTTTACACCCGGTGAGATAACGCTTTATAAAACGGCACTCAGTCACCGCAGTGTAAGAGAGGGCGCTGATGAGAACAATGAAAGGCTGGAGTTTTTGGGAGATGCGGTTTTGAGTTCGGTGGTAGCACATTATCTTTTCAGAAAATATCCCTACAAAGGCGAGGGCTTTTTAACTGAGATGAGAAGCAAAATGGTGAACCGCCAGAAGCTGAATGATATTGCGTTGAAGATGGGGCTTAAAAAAATTACCTTTTATAACAAGTATGATAACGCACTGAAAATATCGCAGATATTCGGTAACACACTTGAGGCATTGATCGGCGCTGTTTATCTGGACAAAGGATATTCCGGCACTCATAAATGGGTAGAGAAACGCATCATTATGCCGCACATGTTTATTGACGACCTGGAAGAACTTGAAATTAATGTAAAGAACAAATTATACGGCTGGGCCAATAAAAATGGTAAGGCGCTTGAATTTGAGACCCTCGATGAAAAGTTCGAGAATGGCCGGCGCTTGTTCACCATTGGCGCAACGGTTGATGGCGAACTGATTGCAGAAGCAAAAGGGTACAATAAAAAAGATGCCAGCCAGATTGCGGCGCAGCTGGCGGTGGATAAATTAGGGTTATAAAAATGTTTCTCGTTGCTTGTTACTCGTTTCTTCAAATTCAGGCTTTTTTGAGTAAACAAATGCAGTTTTAATTTAACCAACGGGAAACGATTAACATTTAACAAGAAACCAGAAACGATGACCTTTGGAATTTTAGGAAGCGGAAGCTGGGGAACTGCACTGGCAAAAATTTTAACCGATAACGGCAATACTATTTATTGGTGGAACAGGAATGAAGCCCATATAAAATACATCCGGGAACGGCATCACAATCCTCAATACTTACCTGCAGCTCATCTTGATACTTCAAAACTAAAACTTACAACCGATCCTGCTGAAGTAATTACAAACTGCGATTGCATTGTTGTATCGATACCATCAGCCTATACTGATAATGCATTACAGGGGCTGGACAGGAATATTTTTTCTGGGAAAAAGATCATCTCTGCTATCAAAGGAATTTTACCCGAAAGTAATTTACTGCTGAATGAATATCTGAAAAACGAATTTGCCGTTGATCTGAAAAATTATTTTGCTGTGCTTGGCCCCTGCCATGCAGAAGAAGTGGCGGCCGAAAAATTATCTTACCTAACTTTTTCGGGCATTGATGAAAAAGCAACACATGAAATTTCGGGATGCTTCAAAACCCGCTATTTGAATACGGTTGAAAATGATGATATTTTTGGTGTTCAGTATGCGGCGGTGCTAAAAAATATTTATGCTGTTGGTTCAGGTATTGCCCATGGGCTCGATTACGGCGATAATTTTTTAAGTGTGTTAATTGCCAATGCCGCCGATGAAATGGCTGGCTTTTTAAAGAGGGCAGGAATAAAAAATATAGAAGTAGGCCATACCGACATCCGTAAACCGGCCGATGAGCATCGCTCTAATAATTACGCTGCGTCTGTTTATTTGGGCGATTTGCTGGTTACCTGTTACTCACTGCACAGCCGCAACCGTGCCTTTGGCAATATGATCGGCAAAGGCTATTCTGTAAAAGCGGCACAGCTTGAAATGAGCATGGTAGCAGAAGGATATAATGCCAGTAAATGCATGCATACAATCAACCAGAAGATATTAGCTGATATGCCCATTGCAGAAACCGTTTATAAAATTTTATGGGAAAACCTGCCGGCGGCAGTAGGTTTTAACAGTATAGAGTTGCGTTTGGTGTAAAAACAGCGTAGCTTTATACCAGAAAATGAAACAATGCCAATTTCATTCTCAAATATCAGTTCAACCGTTTTGCTTTTTATGGTGGCTTGCTTAAGCATTGCTGAGCTTGTTAAATATTTGCACAGGCGTTACAACCACTCAGAAAAATAGATCTGCTGCAATTCCATCAGCAAATAATTTTCCTTCTTTTGTTAAAATAAGTTTTCTGTCTATTACCGCTAGTTTTCCTGTAAGCTCATGCTTGCTACTTACTTCTTTGATCTTGCTACTTTTTTCTTCTCCAAAAATGCTGTTTACATGATCCAGGGCCAATCCTTCTATCGTTCTCAGCGAAGTCATAATGTATTCATTCAGCTGCTGTGTTTTGGTAAGTATTTCTTCTTCAAAATGAATGACATTGTTTTGCAGAGATTGAATGTATAAACTGTTGTTGGCAATATTCCATCTTCTCCGCTTTCCGTCAAATGAATGGGCAGCGGGGCCAAAAGCGTAGTAAGGCTCGCCACGCCAATAACTGCTGTTGTGTTTGCTTCGCAAACCCGGCTTTGCAAAATTGCTGATCTCGTAGTGTTCATAACCGGTCTGCTGCATCCAATCCATCAGCAATAAAAACTGGCGGGCTTGTTTTTCTGCATCTACATTTTCTTTTTTATGCTGTGCGATCATTTTAGCCAAAGCTGTTTTGGGTTCAACAGTTAAAGCATAACAGGAAACGTGCGGAATGTTTTTTTCAATAACGATATCAACATTTCTTTTCCAGTATTCATCACTCAAAAGGGGTGAGCCATAAATCAGATCAACAGAAAAATTTGTGAAACCCGAAGCTTTTATTTTGTCAATGCAGATCAATGATTCTTCAGCATTATGAGCCCTGTTCATCCATTTTAATTCTTCTTCTGCAAAACTCTGTATGCCTACGCTAAACCGGTTAATGCCAATGTTTTTCCAGTCTTTCAGTTTTCCATCGGTGATGTCATCAGGGTTTGCTTCGAGGGTTATTTCAATATCATCTGCAAAAACAAAACGCTTTTGTAATGAGTTAAAGATCGATCCCAGTTCGTCAATCGTTAAAATACTGGGCGTACCTCCCCCAAAATAAAGTGTTGAAATAATTTCATTTGCTGAACTTAATTCTGCTAACTGTATTTCTTTAATTATAGCCTCAATCATTTTTTCTTTTTGCCACATCGAAGTTGAGAAATGAAAGTTGCAGTAATGGCAGGCCTGTTTGCAAAAAGGGATATGAATATAAATGCCCGGCAAAGAATTTAGGTTTTAGTCCCGTTAAGTATCGGGATATTATTTTAGATTTGATTATTAATGACTCCCGTTAAATTAATAAGCTGTAAAATTCTGTTTCCGGCACTTTTGTGTATCGGCTTTTTAATTACTACATTAACCGGCAACGCACAGGTTACAAAAAATCTTCCCTACCAATTAAACGTTCAGTTTGTTGACAAAGATAATTCCTTTAAGGTGGCATCTTTAAAATTGCAGACGGCATTTGCAAATAAGAATGCCTGCAATGTTTATGTTCAGGGATTGATTACTATACTGAGTTCAAAAGGTTATCCAACTGCTTCCGTGGATAGTATTTTCGAAAATGAAAATACCTCCACCATTCATTTGTTTCTGGGCAAACAATATCAATGGATAAAACTAACTCCTGACGGTATTGAAAAAGCCGCAATGGAAGACAGCCGGTTCAGGGAAAAAGATTATGAAGGAAAACTGCTCAATATTCAGCAATTGCTTGCTTTACAGCAAAAAATATTAGACTATTATGAAAAAAACGGTTACCCATTTGCAGAAATATTTTTAGACAGCATCAGGCTTGATGATAATAAAATGGATGCGTTGCTGAGAGCAAAAAAGGGGCCTTTGTATCATGTTGACAGCATCCGGGTTTTAGGTAAAGCAAAGATCTCAAAACAATTTCTCAGGCATTATTTAGGGATACCTAATGGCAGCTTGTATAATAAAGAAAAACTTGACCAGGTAAGTAAACGATTGCTGGAACTTCCTTATCTGCAGGAAGTGCAACCGGCTGATGTTACTATGTTGGGCTCAGGTTCAATCCTTAATCTTTATCTGGCGCCCAAAAGGAGCAGCCAGGCAAATTTCTTGATCGGGTTTTTACCCAGCGGTGATCAATCGGGAAAACTACAGCTTACAGCCGATGTAAATCTCGATCTTAAAAATGCACTTGCCAACGGCGAAACTATTTTATTAAAATGGCAGCAGTTGCAACCCAAATCTCCAAGGCTCAACCTGGGGTTTCAGCAACCCTATATATTTAACACCAATTTCGGCCTCGACTTTGCGTTTGATCTTTTTAAAAAAGATTCAACCTTTTTACAGATCAATGCATTACTTGGTTTGCAATATCTTTTATCAGCAAATCAATCCGGAAAGATATTCGGCCAATGGCAAAAAAGCTTTTTACTGGGTACAGGTGTAGATACTAATCTTGTAAAATCAACTAAACAGCTTCCTCCTAACATTGATGTAAGTGCTGTAAATATTGGCCTGGAATATGAGTGGAATAAAACCGATTACAGGCTTAACCCCCGCAAGGGCAACGAAATTAAGCTGACTGGCTCGGTAGGCATTAAAAATATTAAGAAGAACAACGAAATACTGGCTTTACAGGACCCCAATTTTAATTATGCAAGTTTGTACGATTCGGTGAAGGAACGTTCTTACCAGTTCAGGGTAAAACTTGGTGCAGCACACTATTTTCCGGTTGGCAAGCAGGCAACGGTAAAAGCTGCAATCAATGGGGGCTTGTTTATCAGCCCCAATACCTTCCGCAACGAACTTTTTCAGATAGGAGGGTATAAACTGTTACGCGGTTTTAATGAAGAGAGTATTTATGCAACCCAATACGCCGTGCTAACTGCCGAGTACCGGTACAGGCTTAAGCTTAATTCGTATATGTTTGCCTTTGCTGATGGGGGCCTGGTTAAAAATAAATATCAGACCATAAACCTCAACAATAATTTTATTGGCGCAGGCCTGGGGCTTGCTTTTGAAACCCGGTTTGGACTGTTGAACATCAGTTATGCTATTGGCAAGCGGGATGATGTAAAGTTCAATCTTCGTGAAGCATCCAAAATACACTTTGGGTACGTCAATTATTTTTAAAACTCTCGTTCCCCATATCTATTTTTGCTTAAAATTATGTTGTTAGTGAAGCCGATTTTTTTCCTGGGATTGTTGCTGTTAATTTTTTCTGCCTCACTATGTGCTCAAAACGCCGATACGGCTATTCTTACCAGGGATTCAACAAAAGCATCGCCACTTCCAGATTCCGCTGTTACTATAAAACCCGTTGTTAAAGAAAAGGATACCGTTCTGCTTAAAAACAAATTACTCAATTTGGATGCAGCGCCGGTTTCGCTGGCTGTGCAATTAAAAAAAGACAGGTCGGAAAATGGATTTTTTTACCTGGTTGCGGGGTTGGCGCTTCTGCTTGCTTTTTTAAAATATTTTTACGACCGCTATTTTACCAATCTTTTCAGGGTGTTTTTTAATACTTCTCTCAGGCAAAGCCAAATAACAGATCAGCTTTTGCAGGCAAAACTTCCTTCCTTTCTTTTTAATATTTTTTTTGTAGTCAGCGGGGGTATTTATGTATATGTCATTTTATCTCATTATCAATTAACGGGTACCGGAAACGAATGGATCTTTATTATATCTTGTGTAGCATTAACCGGATTAATTTATACAGTAAAATATTGCACATTAAAATTTACGGGGTGGATCAGCGGGCAAACCGAAGCAGTGGATATTTATGTGTTTGTAATTTTCCTCATCAATAAGATCATTGGTGTTTTCCTGGTGCCATTTACAATAATTCTATCTTTTTCAGATATGCCGGTTATTAATGTGGCAGCCTTAGTTTCGTTACTGGGTACGGGTATTTTTCTTTTGTTACGCTTTTTCCGTTCGTATGGGTTAATTCAAAATCAATTAAAAATCAGCAAATTCCACTTTCTTCTATACATAATTGGGCTGGAAATATTACCACTATTGTTGATTTACAAGGGTTTAATGATTTATTTGAATAAAAATCTGTAATTTTGCATACCACGCAGCAATGATTATGGTTAAAAATGGTTCAACAAGCACTGTAACCTCTGGTAAAACAGTAAAAAAAGTACTCATTACCCAACCTAAGCCCGAGGGCGACAAATCTCCTTATTTTGACCTGGCCAAAAAGCATAATCTAAACCTTGATTTTTACCCTTTTATAGTGGTAGATGGCATACCTGCCAAGGAGTTTCGTAAACAAAAGATAGATATTGCAAGCTTTTCGGCAGTGATATTCACCAGCCGCAATGCTATTGATCATTTCTTTCGTATTTGCGACGAAATGAAGGTAAATGTATCACAAGAAACCAAGTATTTCTGTATCACAGAAGCAGTTGCCCTTTATCTTCAAAAATTCATTTTATATCGCAAGCGTAAGGTTTTTTACAGTGCCGATGGTACTAATAAGTGCCTTTTTGATGTTATTAATAAACATAAGGATAATGAAAAGTTCCTCTATCCATGTTCTGAATCTTTTGATAGTGAAATAACCAACTGGCTTAAAATGCATAATTGTGAATATGCAACGCCTGTATTATATAGGATAATCAGTAACGATATCAAAGATGTAATTGCCAGAAATTACGATCTGATCTGCTTTTTCACTCCTGGCGGAGTTAAAAGCCTTATGGAAAATTTTCCGGCATTTAAACAAAACGGTACCACTATTGGTGCTTTTGGTGCCAATACTTTTAAAGCCGCAGAAGAAGCCGGTCTTATTTTAGAAATAAAAGCCCCTCAGCCCCAGGCGCCCAGCATGGTAAGTGCTTTGGAAATTTACCTCTCTTCAGGTAAAAGGAAGTAGTATTATTATTTTAAGTTAGTGGATTCCCTTAAGTAAGTTTTCGAAAATATCCCGGGAGTCATTATCATGCCATACTTTTCTTCTAATAAAATAGTTTTTATGTTTTTTTTAACATTTGATAATATCCTGCTTTATCAGTATTGGTTTTAGGTATTGTTAACAAATCAACATCAAGAAATTACTTGTTTTTTTTTGCTGGTAAATAAAAACGAACGAAATTACAGCTCCAATTATCCTTATTGATAAAGCTATTCCTTATCAGCCCTTAATACTGCCTCAATCAATTGAAGCTATTGTAAAACGTGGTAGAACTTTTGAACTTGTAAACACAATATTTGGTTTTTTCTTTCGTTTACAACTTTCAGGGCTTATTTTACCTAAAATAATAATTGAATCAATCATAAAAATGATGATAAACCAAAATAATCATTACATTTGCCCCATACCCTCAAAGTTAAAAACAATGAAGTACAGGCTGTTTTATTTAGTAGCTTTTATAGCTATCACAACATTATCTACCAGTTGTAAAAAATCGGGTAGTAAATCCGGTGGCGGTTATGCTGTTGATAAGGGTCAGCTTATTGGGGCTGCACCGGGGTCCAGATGGAGTTTGCCAAAACCTCCGGGAATGGTTTATATACCACCAGGAACATTTCATATGGGTTCAAGCGACGAAGACCTGAGTTATGCACTTACCGCCAGAAACAAATCTGTTTCTATTAATGGTTTTTGGATGGATGCCACTGAAATTACTAATAACGAATATCGCCAGTTCACCAATTGGGTGAGAGATTCTATAGCTGCTAAATTGATGGGGTATGTTAAGCAAGGTTCTGATGGTAATGAGTATATTGACTGGAAAAAAGCCAATACCATCAAGTGGGGCGATAAGGCTACAATGGAGAAAATAGATGCAATTATTGTTACTCCGGATAACCGCCTTTTTGGAAAAAAAGAACTGGATGCCAATAAGATTGTATATCAGTCGGAGATATTTGACTACAAAGCTGCATCACAGAACAGGGATGTTACTGTTCCCCGCTCTAAATTCATCATAAAAAAATCAATACCTGTTTATCCAGATTCTCTATGCTGGGTACGGGATTTTGCTTACTCATATAATGAGCCAATGGCAAAAAAATACTTTAACCATCCGGCATTCGGCAATTATCCTGTTGTAGGTGTTAGCTGGAAACAGGCTACAGCTTTCTGCGAATGGAGAACCCATTATCTGAATGCTTACCTGGAATCTAAAAAAAGAACAGCTGAATCTGATTTCAGGTTACCAACAGAAGCGGAGTGGGAATACGCTGCAAGAGGTGGTCGTTCACAGGCAGATTATCCCTGGGGAGGTTACTACCTGAGGAACCGGAAAGGATGTTTGCTGGCTAATTTCAAGCCTGGCCGCGGTAATTATCCAGAAGATGGTGGGTTTTACACAGTAAGGGCTGACGCCTACTGGCCAAATGATTTTGGTTTGTATAATATGGCTGGTAATGTTGCCGAATGGACCTCGTCTTTATATTATGAAGGAGCTTACAATTTTCAGCATGATATGAACCCGGATATCAGGTATGATGCCAAAGAAACGGATAAACCACGGGATAAGCGAAAGGTATTACGTGGCGGTAGCTGGAAAGATGTTGGCTATTATTTAAGAACAGGATCCCGTTCCTACGAATATCAGGATACAGCTAAGTCTTATATAGGTTTCCGTTGTGCAATTGATTTACCACCAGCTCCAAAAAAGGGCAAGAAAAAGTAACATTTTATTTCAAAATTTCTAATTTAATTTATTAAAAGTACCTGGATGTGAAATTATTCACAGGTACTTTTGATTTATATACTAAACTTTAAATAACCACCAATTAAAACTCTAAATTTTTAAACCATGGCTCACAACAAAAGAACCTTCTTAACTTTAATTGATGTTTTGGTAAGTGCCGGCGCTGCTGTAATCATCTTCGCTGCATGGGCAAAACTTACACACCAGTCATATGCCGATATGATGTTAACCATTGGAATGTGGACAGAAACTGCAATCTTCCTTGTGTATGCCATAATTGAGTGGGTTAAACCAAAGCACCATGAAGAAGATGACCAGCCGGCAGATGCCGTTAAAAACCCATCTCTGGAATCAATGGATAAAATGCTGCAAAGCGCCGACATTACACCAACTAACCTGAAAAAGTTGGGCGAAGGTTTCCAGAAATTATCAAGTACTGTAGGCAACATGCACGAAATTGGCGATGTAGTAAAAAACACCGGCGATTTCAGCAATAAAACAAAAGAAGCTACCACAGCGTTGGGTAATATGTCAACAGCTTTTGCCAGCAGTGCAGCCACTATGAGCAGTTTCAGCAGTGCTGCTGACAGCGCTAAAGGTTTTCACGAGCAGGTTCAGGTGTTAACCAAAAACCTTGGTTCTTTAAATACTATTTACGAGTTGGAATTAAAAGAAAGCAATAATCATTTAAAATCACTGAACACATTTTATGGAAAACTGGCCGAAGCAAGCCAGACCATGATGGGTACTGTTGAAGATGCAGGAAAAGCCAAAGAGCAGATCAGTGTTTTAGCCAACAACCTGGGTAAATTAAACTCAGTGTACGGCAATATGCTGAGCGCTATGCAGGGAGGCCGTTAATATCATTGATATTAACGGGTTTAAATAACCAACTCCCAAACCAAAACATTTTTAACTTAACAACTGTAAATATAAAATACTATGGCTTTACCTAGAGAGCCCCGGCAAAAGATGATCAACATTATGTATCTGGTGTTGACAGCTATCCTGGCGCTTAACGTATCGAACGAGGTTATTGAAGCTTTCAAAACCGTAGATAAAAGCTTGCAGGGTTCTTCTACGAACTTAGGCAAGGCAACAGATGATGTTTATAAATCTTTAGAACAAAAAAAGAACGATGCCCAGTATAGGGAACAGGCCGCAAAATGGGCGCCCAAAGCAGACCAGGTAAAAGTACTTTCTGCTGAAGTTTATAAATACCTTGATGGACTGAAAGATGAATTAAAGAAAGGATCAGGACTTAAAGAAGATGGTTCTTTTAAAGAAGATAACCTGGATGCTTCTACCAGGATTTTTGAAACAGCTAAAAGAGGCGACGAATTGAAAAAGAAGCTTGACGACTACAAAGCGGCAGTAATAGCGGTTGATCCTGAATTCAAGCAGTTTGAGGCTAATTTTCCTGTAAGTACTGAAGGTGTAATTGGTAAAGAAGGGAAAAAGAAAGACTTTACAGCATCTTATTTCCACATGACTCCTACAGTTGCGGCTTTGACTATTATAAGTAAGTTTCAAAATAATGTAAAAAATGCAGAAAATACTTTGGTAAACTATGCTCACAGCAAAATTGGTTCGGTTCAATTTGTGTACGACAAGTTTGCTGCTGTGGTCGGACAAAGTTCGAACTATGTAATGCCTGGCGAAAAAGTAACTATAACTGCAGGTGTTGGGGCTTACAGCACAGCAGCCCAGCCACAAATAACTATAGGCGGTTCAGGTGTCCCTGTAAATGCCGATGGCGTTGCAACAAAAGAATTTACAGCAGAAGGTGGTGGAGAAAAAAGTGTAACTGTAAATGTTGCGTACACCAAACCTGACGGTACCAAAGAATCTAAACCATTCACCATCAAATATACTGTTGGTACACCTGGTGGAGCCGCTGTAATGCTTGATAAAATGAATGTGTTTTATATAGGAGTAGATAACCCTATTACTATTGGTTCTCCTACCGGCTGGGATAAAACTACAGTTTCTATGAGCGGAGGAACAATCAGTGGCACGGGTTCAAAACGTGTGGTAAGGGTATCAGCAATCGGTAATGCAAGTATTACAGTTACAGCAGATGGCAAGCCTACTACATTCAGTTTCCGTATTAAGCGAATTCCTGACCCAATCATAAAAGTTGGGCCAAGTTCAGGTGGCAGGATGCAGGCAGTAGTATTCAGAGGCCAGCAGTTTGTACGTGCCGATCTGGAGAACTTTGATTTTGAAGCAAAATTCAGCGTAACAGGTGGTACAGTTTATTTTATGAATCCCGGCGACAGAAATGTTAAGCAAGTATCATTAACCAGCGGAAGTTTGGCAGGTGCAGGCGATTACATGAAAAGCTTAGCTCCCGGTTCAACTGTGATTTTTGATAATATCCGTGTTGTAGGTCCCGACGGGCAACCAAGAACAATTCAAAACCCTCCGGGATTCTCATTATATTAAGCGTTATTAAAAATAGAAACTATGAAACAGAGGTATTTCAAGTATTTTTTGCTGGCAATATGCCTAGGTTTATTTGTAAATATAGCAGAGGCACAAACCAAAAAGAAATCTACAAGGTCATCGTCAAAACGTACCACTCGTAAAAACACTGCTTCAAAAACAAAAGCAAAAATTCAGCCTACAGAACCGCAGGTTGATACAGTTGCAGCAGTAGTGCAAGCTCCTGCACCGGCTTTTTTCAATGATAGCCTGCCCATTAAGCAGGTAAAAAAATCGTTGCGCCCTGATGAAGCTGTGGAAACAACTACGCTTAAAGACAGAACGCCGTTGGCTTACGAAAACCTTAGGGCTGATGATGCCATGTATCGCCATAAAATATGGAGAGAGATTGATGCCAGGGAAAAAATAAACCTGCCTTTCAGGTATGCTGCCGATGAAAACAACGGTAACCAGCGTTTTATCTCTATACTTTTTAAAGCCATCCAGGACAGTGCTGTAACAGTTTTTGATCCTGTGGATGACAGGTTTACTACACCATTAACGAGGGCTGATATTGTACGAAATATGGCTGGAGATCCTGTTATAGTTCCAATTTACGATTCATTAGGTAACGTTATCAGGTACGATACAACTTCCCGTGATATTGTACTTGATTCATTTTATAGATTTAGGATAAAAGAAGAAGTGATTTTTGATAAGGAAAGTTCTCGTTTATTCTGGCGCATCCTTGGTATTGCACCAGTAATGAATGTTTATACTGCTCAGGGAAATCAATTCGTTGGTACCAAAGAATTATTTTGGGTTTATTATCCCGATATGAGGCCGATATTTTCAAAGTATGATGTGTACAACGGCAAAAACTATGGAGCCCGTATGAGCTGGGAAGACCTTTTTGAAAGCCGGATGTTTTATGGACGTATTACAAAGAGTACCCTTGATAATCCTTATGACAGGTTTATTGATCAATATCCCGGCTTAAAAGATAAGAGTATACTTCAATTACTGGAAGGAGAAAATATCAAAGAAAAGATATTTAATTACGAGCAGGATCTATGGGCATACTAAATTAAATATGCCAGATAAATTACTTAAGCCTCCGTTTTTTTACGGAGGCTTTTTATTTATGCACTTAACAGTGTTTAGTTATAAACAATTTGGTAAATAAAACAACTACCCACAAAAGGGTATTGGGGGTACTCATTTGAAAGATTAACTTTGTCTTGGTTTTTCATAGGATATTGGATTTTAAACGGGGCCGGATTTCTATCCAGGCCCCTTTTTACTACTCACTTTGTAATGCTTTCAGCAATAAACCAGCTTTAGCTTTTCCGATAACCGCTGCAATATCTTCAAGTGATTTTGTTTTTATGTTTTTTACCGATTTAAACTCTTTAAGTAACAGATCGGCTGTTGATTTGCCAATGCCTTTTACTTGTTCCAGTTCATTCACAAAAGTTCCTTTGCTGCGCAAATGCCGATGATAAGTAATACCGTAATTATGCACTTCATCCCTTATCCTGCGGATTAGTTTCAGGCTTTCGCTATCCCAGGGTAGTTTTACAGATTCAGTATCGCCCGGAAAAAATATTTCTTCTTCATTTTTTGCCAAACCAACGACTGATGTGGTACCTGGTAAATTTAAAGCCGAAATACTCTGCATCGCTGCGCTTAACTGCCCTTTGCCCCCATCAATAATAATTAACTGGGGCAGTGACTGCTTTTCATCCAAGAGCCTTTTATAACGCCTGTAAACCACTTCTGTCATGGTTGCAAAGTCATTGATACCGGTTACAGTTTTTACTTTAAACCGCCTGTATGCTGTTTTACTTGGTTCGCCATTTTTAAAACAAACCATTGCCGATACCGGGTAACTGCCCTGGAAATTTGAATTATCGAAACACTCAATATGCAAGGGTACAACTGGTAACTGAAGATCAGCTTTCATTTGTTCCAGCACTTTTATTTTCTCATCATTGCTTTTATCTTCCAGCTTCAGCATTTTTCTTTTTCTTATTTCTTCCCTGAAATGGTTTACATTTTTTTCGGACAGATCCAGCAGTTTTCTCTTATCTCCTCCTTTAGGTACAGTAATAATAATATCCTGTTGTGGATAATCAATCGCAAAAGGAACAATGATCTCACTGGCATTACTGTTAAAACTGTTTCTTAATTGTGCAATACCAAAAGCCAGTACCTCGGCAGCAGTTTCTTCGAGTTGCTTTTCAAGCATAATAGTTTTTGTTTGTACAATAGCTCCGGCATTAACGGCCAGGTAATTTACGTAAGCAACGTTGCCGTCTTCTAAAATAGAAAAAACATCAACAGAGCCTATACGGGTATTAACAACAGTTGAGCGGGACTGGTAATTTTTTACATGCTCTATCTTCTTTTTTATTACTGCTGCCTTTTCAAACTCCAGGTTGTTTACATGAACCTGCATATCTTTTTTTAAATGCTTAATTACCGGCGATATATTTCCCTTTAAAATATTAACAAGCTGCTGCAATTCTTCATTGTAATCTTCCAATGATTGTAAACCCTCGCAAGGCCCTTTACAATTGCCCAAATGATATTCGAGACATACTTTAAACTTGCCTTTGGTAATATTATTTTCAGATAAGTTAAGATTGCAGGTACGCAGTAAAATTGTTTGCTTAATAAAATCAAGCAGATCTCTTACTTTTTCAACTGACGTATAAGGGCCTAAGTATTGTGATCCGTCTTTAATAACCCTTCTTGTAAAGAAAACCCGGGAGAACTTTTCATTTTTTATTACAATGTAGGGGTAGCTTTTATCATCTTTTAAATTGATATTGAAAAGTGGCTGAAATTCTTTGATCAGTGTATTTTCAAGCAAAAAGGCATCCTGCTCATTATTAACAATAGTAAATTCTATATGATGTATGCGTTGAACAAGTTCGTGGGTTTTATAGTTGGTAAAAGTTTTTGAAAAGTAGGAACTCACTCTTTTACGCAAATGCTTTGCTTTTCCAACATATAACAATTCATTTGCGGCATTAAAGTATTTATAAATACCCGGTTGAGCGGGAATGGTTGCAACTATGGCTGAGAATTCTTTTTGTGTCATTGGGGTTAAAAATCCAGGATGAATTTTTCTTCTTTTTCAATTTTTGATTCTCCCTTTTCATTGGTGATAATGGCTACAATTTTGCACCACTGATTGCTTAACCACGTTAGTTGTAAAGTTTTGGCATTATCTGTTTCCTTTACCATATAAATGCGCCTTACATTATTGGTTTTAGGGTCAATGTAAATATCCCACCGCTTTAAATGCATACTGTGTGGTAATATGCCCGATGGCTCATAAGTGAGTGTGATGGCATTAATGGACTGGTCTAAAAAGCTTTTTTCAGTAAAAAGAGAAACTAAATTTGCGGAATCAATTTCAGGATTTAAAAATTCACGCAAAGCTGTATCCAGTTCTTCGATTTTTATCCAGGCCGAATCGGTGTGATCCTTTACAGTTGTATATTTTAAGGGATTGATACCACTTTGTTTAAGGTTGAATATTTCTCCCTTAAGAAATGCAGTAACAGGGAAAAACTTTTGTTTCTCAGCCGTATCGGCAACAGGAGGTTTTTCTGCACCAGGCTTGCCGGAATTGTTACAGGCAGATAAAAAAAAGCCACTGGTCAGCAGATAAATAATCATTTTCATTTTTCAAATTTAAAAGGAAAGGGTGGTATTGCAAAAACACAGGTTGCCGATACTGTTTCAGCCTGGCCTGCCAAATAAAAAACGCAACAGTACTTTACGTATTGCTGCGTTAGAGGTTTCAAAATTGTTAAACTAAAATCCCTTGGTTAAACCAAATTTAAGACCAATGGCATATGGCTTTTCTATAAGGGCAAGATTTTTTTTGTAAGTTGAATTTAGTTGGTAACGCACCTGGGGCCCAACCTGTAAATTATAAGTTCCCAGCTTAAAATTCATGTAGGTTTCAAAACCCAAATTTAAATTGAAGCTGTTTATTGAAGACGGTTCCGAAACATAGCTCTTAAGGTCGGAAGAAATGAGGTGTGCCTTGCCACCAAAATAATAAGTGGGTTGAACTGTTGCACCTGCAAACCATTCTACGTTATTTTCGCTGGAAAGCTTATAGCCAAAACCAATGGGCAAAGAAATCTGGTAGGTTCTGTTATGTAAAGTAACCGGCCTGGAAGCAGTACCATTAAATGTATTTGAAGTGGTGGAGGTTCTTGCAGCCGAATAGGAAAAACCGGTAGAAGGGTCATTTAATAAAATAGTGGTTGCAACCGGCTGATTTGCCTGCCCGGCCGAAATATTATAGTTTGTATAGTTAAACTGAACACCTGCTTTTACATGTAACCGCCTTGCAGCAGCATAGTTTAATCCCAGCCCTGCCTCAAACCCAAAGCCAGGTTTTTGACTTATGGAATGATTTATATCTCCATTGGCAAAGGGTGTTGCAGAACCTTTTACCTTGGTAGATAATTTGCGATAATTAACAGCGGGTGTAACATACACCTGGTAGCTCAGGCGGCCTTTCCATTTTTTTGCGGGAGACTTGTTCTCAAATGCATAGTTTTCTATCCAGGCCTTTTCTTCATTTTTTGCTGTATTGTTTTCCTGGTCAGGGTTTGCATTTATAACTGCTTTTGATTCCTGCAAAGTAAATTCCTGGGCTTTGTTATTATTAGCTGTCTGGCTGCTTACTATATTTTTAGAATTATTGATTGATGATACATTTAATTCATCAGGATTATCAGTTATGGAAGTGCTGTTGCCAACATGATTATCCATCTTTGAAGACAAAACTTTATTTTTTTTGTTTAAAATGGCTACATCAGCAAAAATCTGATTTGACTTTATATAAGCATCAACGTCCTGTATAACATTTTCGTTATTGTTATTTGTTTCGGCAGTTTCAGCTATTGATTTAACATCAGGTGATGTTACATTATTAAAAAGATGAACCGGCCTGTTACTTTTAACAATCGTATAATCATAAAAATCTGTTTCGTTGGTAATTACATCTGAAAAAACATTGCTGTAAATCTGCTGGCCCTGCTGCTTTTTTGGTTTTGAAGATGTGCCACCCTTGTTTATACCACTCATGCTTTGCGAAACAGTAATTTGTTCATCGGGAGCGTTAATGAAAGTTCCTTCAGTATTAATTTGCCTGGTAATAGAATTTTCCCCGGCGTTTAAATAACCAATTAATATTAATGAACTGATAAAAAATAAACTGATAACCACAGAAGGCCACCTGCGGCTTGGATGTAAATTATTATAAATGCTGTACCAAACCCTTCTGGAAGGATACATGCTGAACTGATCTGATTTTTCTTTCAGAAATTGTTCAAACTCATCCGTGTAAAATTCATTCTCCATCTTTTAACAAACAACATAGTAATTGGTAATTCCGGACTGATCTGTTTTTATACAGGCCACACCGGTTATACAGCCCCAAAGAAATTCGTTTTTTTCTTTGTCTTTTGAATTATCTTTTTCCTGACCAATACTTCCTCCAGCATTGATTTCGCCCTCGTATATTGGCTCCGGCTTGTACTTTCTTCAATATCCAGCATAAAAGCTATCTCTTTATGAGAATATCCTTCAATGGCATACAGGTTTAAAACCGTTTTATATCCAAGTGGTAAACTCCTGATACATTCAACTACCTGCTTGGCCTGCATAATTGATGGTATCATTTCTTCCCTGATATGAATACTGTGTGCATTGGTAATATCAATACTGTCTGAGAACTTTTTATTTTTCTTTAAAATATTAATACAGGTATGTACTATGATACGCCTTATCCACCCTTCAAGAGCCCCTTCATTTCTGTATTGGTGCATTTGTGAAAACACTTTGATAAAACCCTCCTGCAACATATCTTCTGCATCTTCCCTGTTTTTGGCAAACCTGTAGCATACGCCAAGCATTCTTGGGCTGAAACGGTTGTATAATGCCTCCTGTGCAGTGGCATTATTTTTAAGGCATCCGCTAAGCATAAGCTCTTCCGTCATATCTGCTTGATTTACCCTATAAATATAGACAAATAAGCGTTAAGATTTGCTGCATAGATATAAAAAAACATCTCCGCTTTTAGGGAGATGTTTTTTATATGTATTTGATTTAACTGCTTGATTATTAGTGATCTGTAAAAAACCAAGATGCCAGTAAGTACACCTTAACAGTAAAT
Organism: Ferruginibacter sp.; assembly: GCA_016786725.1. Lineage (GTDB taxonomy): Bacteria > Bacteroidota > Bacteroidia > Chitinophagales > Chitinophagaceae > Ferruginibacter. The sequence goes on from JAEUVU010000007.1 coordinate 493,321, forward strand.
TACCAGTTTGCCCTCAGGCCAATTATTAAATTTCTGCCCCCCGCAGAAAAGCCGGAAGCAAAAGCACGGTAGTTTCTATCCAGGATATTTTCTACCCCAAGCTGTACCTGTAATTTTTTTATTACCTGTACACTTCCTTTACAGTTAAGGGTCATCCAGGAAGGCATGCCGTCTGCAGTTGCATACTGAGCATTGTCCTCACCATCTGCATTATATTGATCCAGGCGTTTCCAGCCATTGTATAGCAGGTAAACTTCGGTATTAAAAATCTTATGCTGATAAGTAATACTTGTTTTGCCCATCAATGGCGGAATGTGATCTAATGGCTTGCTGGATACATTCCTGTTTACAAGTGCATATGTGCCATTGGATTGTTTTTCGTAAACAGAATTGGTTTTAGAAGCATCAGTTTTAAAACGGCCTTTTGTATAAGACAGGGTACTGTTAAAACCAAGACCCTTGTAAACATTTGCGGCAATATTAAAAGTAAAGCCATAAAGGTTTGCCTTATTTACATTCTGGCTTGCCAAAACCTGGCTTTTTACACCGTTATAGATAATTGAATCCTGGCCATTTAGTTTGAAAGGTGCTTTTATAATTGCATTTCTGAACAATGTATAAAATCCGGTTAGTTCTATATTTACTTTTTCGGCAATGCGCTGACCGATGGTAAGATCAAAATTGTAAGTGTACTCAGGTTTAAGGTCAGCATTTGGAACCACAACCTGTCTTGCAGCTGTTGCTGATTCAAATATCTTGGCAAGGTCATCAATATTAGGCGCCCTGAAGCCTGAAGAAACTGATGCTTTTATTGTAGTGTTTGCAACAGGATTATATACAATACCAATATTGCCTGTAACAGCAAAACTGTTTTGTTTTACTGCTGTATCAGGCAAGTTTAAAAAAGAATTATCCTGCACATTGCTTTGCAGGCTGATGGATTGAAAACGGATACCATCATTCAGCACCATTTTTTTATTTTTGAATTTATATAAGTGCTGGGCAAAAATGCCAAAGTTGTTCATTTTGTTTTTACCGTCAGGATAGCGGGTAGGTATTTTGGTAACCGCACCGGTATTTAAATTTGTTCTGGTTGCCTTCGATTTTACATCGTTTAACTGTGCATCCACGCCAACAGCAAGTTCACTGTTGCCAATATCTTTTCTGCCGCTTATACTTATTCCGAATACTTTCACTTTTTCAACCTGGCTGTCAAAACGGTCGTAACGCCTGTATTCCCTGGTTTGCCTGCTTTCCTCGATATCCTGGTAATTGATATTGGCTTTAAGTGCATCTACAAAACCCAGTTTGGTTGCGTTTAGTTCATAGGCGCCCAGTATTCTTTTTTGCGGACCGTAATACCATTCTGCATAGCGGAGTGTAGTGCCAATAGAACCGCCAAAATTCCTGATATCCTGCAACCTGTCATACCGGGGAACATCAGTGGTATTCGATAATTGAAAATTCAACGAGTGAGAAACGTGTTCATTCTGCTTAAACAAAAGTTTTTGAATGATATCCCATTGCTTGTATCCCGAAAATTTTTGTACCCTGTCATCTTTGTTTGTTAATACGGTATCAATCCCGTTTATCCTGTCAATATAATTGCTTCTTCTTCCAAAACCGGGATATTTATCCAGGTATCTGCTTCCCATTTTCATATCGCCAAAATCGCTGTAATTATAAGATTGAAACCACGCAAATTTTTTACCGCCAATACTTGCGTCGGCATGTATGGTTTTTTCGTTATTGACGCTGCTGTACCTGGTAAATGCAGAGCCTGTTGTAAGAAATTTTTTATCGCCTGATAATACAGGAGATTTGGTTATGAGGTGAACGATACCGCCCAATGCATCGCTGCCATAAATGGTAGAGGAGGGGCCATACATCACTTCCACACGGCTCATTGAGTTTTGATCGGTAGTGATTACATTTTGCAAATGACCGCTTCTGTAAATGGCATTATTCATTCTCACGCCATCTACAACCAATAACACACGACTGGCTTCAAAACCACGCAATACCGGGCTGCTGCCGCCTTGCTGGCTTTTTTGTACAAACACTTTTCCGGTATTGATCAGCAGGTCGCCTGTATTCTGGGCATTGCTTTGTGCAATGGTTTTAGCGCTGATGACATCTATTTTTTGAGCTATATTTTTTCTTTTTTCTGCAAAATTGCTTGCAGAAATAACTACTTCTTCCAGGTTAAGTTCCTTTATGGTTGTATCCTTTGAATTTTTATTTTGCTGGGCAAAACCGCTACAGGCAAAAAACAGTATGCCACATGATATAAATATTTTCTTCATGAAAATTGATTTAATGAAATAATAAATGTTCACTATGCCTCAGCATAACGAACCTGCACTTTTACAAGTGCTTAAAAAAAGCTTGGAATATGAAACCTTTAGCAGGGCGGGTGTATGGGCAGCCGGCAGGGGGCAGCCGGTATCATTTCATCAAACTGGTAGTATTGTTGAGAAATAAATTTCCAGCTAATGTCAGAAATTACCTCATATTTAATAATAAAGGCAGGAAAAAAAAGAAATTCAATTGCCTGGTTATTAAACGGGTTGCCTGATTTGTTTTTTTGCAAAGCAAGCTTTACTATCTGTTGCACCAGTTTATCTTCCTTATGATCAAAAAAACCTGTTAACGATATTTCGTTTGCATTTACCGAAAAAGATTTTACGTCAAACAGTTTTCCATCATACAGTATTTCTTTATCGGGCTTTACCCAGTAAATTGCTGAAGCAGAAACGGTGATGGTAACAAGGGTTTCTTTGCTGAACCGTTCATTGCGCTGATGCTGTGCAATCCGTTGCTTTACCAATACTGCTACAGCAAAAAAAAGCGGTATTGCCAATATGAGCAATAGTATAAAAGCAGCGGTTATTTTTTTTAAGCAGCGCATTAAAATGAGTAGAGAGCAAATGTAGCCCTTATTTTTTTCTGATAAGGCTGTCAATGGGGTGCCTGGCTTTCATCGTGTCCATAACACTGTTAACCCAATTGGCCACTGTAAGTTTCTGCTCTTTATTAAGGCTGGCATCTGTGTGAACCCATAAGTAAGAATTCAGCGGCATCTCACCCTCTTTTACCATTTCATTTGTTTCTTCAAGTTTGTGATATTGTTTGCGTAAAGAGTAAGCAGCAAACTCAGAAAAGTTTAGATGTTTTTTACCATCCACCACATGGTTATTCAACCACCAGGCAACAGGTTGTACTTCGGCGTACCAGGGATAAACAGTGTTATTGCTGTGGCAATCATTGCAACTGGTTTTTAAAATAGACTGCACATCTGCCGGTACGGCATACAATGTGCTGATATCATTTTTGCTTATCCCTTCAGCTTTATTTTTTGTTGGGCGAAAAAACTGGATAATAACAAAAGCAAGCAACAATACCTGAAAACTCCTTTTTAAAATTTTTTTAAACATAGTTGGTGTATTTAATCAATTAAAATATTTCCTGTCATTTCTTTTGGTACCGGCAGATCCATCAGTTTTAAAATTGTTGGTGCAATATCGCCCAGTTTTCCAGGCTTAATAGTTCCATTCCAGTTGTTGTCAATTAAAAAAAGCGGAACCAGGTTTAAAGTATGTGCTGTATTGGGTGTTCCATCTTCATTTATTGCATAATCAGCATTGCCATGATCAGCCGTTAAAAAAACAGCATAGTCATTTTGCAAAGCAGCCGTAACAACTTTTTCAACACAGCTATCAACGGTTTCAACAGCCTTAATAACCGCTTCCCAAACACCCGTATGGCCTACCATATCTGCATTTGCAAAGTTGAGGCAGATAAAATCTGCCGACTTGTTATTGATCTCCGCAACAATAGCATCCGTTACTGCGAGGGCGCTCATCTCTGGCTGCAGATCATATGTAGCAACTTTGGGAGATGGAATCATGATCCTTTTTTCGCCTTCAAAGGGTACTTCTCTGCCGCCGCTGAAAAAGAAACTTACATGCGGATATTTTTCTGTTTCAGCAATGCGTATCTGTGTTTTTTGGTTTTGAGCCAGTATCTCACCAAGCGTATTTTTCAGGTCATCATTATCAAAAATGATATTTACATTTTTAAATTTCTGATCATACTGTGTCATGGTCGTATAATGAAGCGCCATTTTTTTCATGCCAAATTCCGTCATATCGGTTTGCGTAAGTACTTCGGTAATTTCCCTGCACCTGTCGGTTCTGAAATTAAAGCAGATCACGGCATCTCCATCCGCAATTTTTGTATTTGAAAGGTTTTGATTAATGATGGGCTTGATAAACTCATCTGTTATTCCTTCCTGGTAAGATCTTTCAACAGCAGCCAGTACATCGTAAGTTTTGTTGCCACCGTCATTAACCAATGCATCGTAGGCAAGTTTTATCCGTTCCCAACGCTTGTCACGGTCCATTGCATAATAGCGGCCGGTGATGCTGGCAATTTTACCAACCGTTGCATCAAGATGATTTTGCAGATCGGTTAAAAATCCAAGCCCGCTTTTAGGGTCTGTATCCCTCCCATCAGTAAAAGCATGAATCAAAACATTGCTCAATCCGGCATCTTTGCAGATGTTGGTTAAGGCTTTAAGATGATTTAAATGAGAATGTACGCCGCCATCGCTTACCAAACCAATAAGATGAAGGGGCTTGTTATTTTCGCTGGCATAACGGATAGCATTTTGCAGTGTCGCATTAGCAGCCAGTTCACCGGTTTTAATGGCCACATTTATACGTTGCAATTCCTGGTAAACAATACGGCCGGCTCCCAGGTTCAAATGTCCTACTTCACTATTACCCATTTGCCCTTCTGGCAGGCCAACATCTTCGCCACAGGTAACAAGGGTGGTATTTGGATATTTTGAATACAATGAGCTTACAAAAGGAGTTGAGGCATGTTGAATGGCATCACTTTTATATATTTTGCCTAATCCCCAGCCATCCATGATGATGAGTATTACTTTTTTATCTTTCATTTTATAAAACTAAAATATTTGCAGCTAAAAGAGGCTGATTAATGTCATGAGCTTAATAATATCGGCCAAATCTTATTAATTTTATTGGTTATTGGCACGTTTTTGGCAATTTGCACAGTGAAAAATTTACACTTTATGAAACGGATTTTTACTTTATTAACTATTGGAGCGGTTGTAAGTTCCTTTACTTTTTTTTCAAGTATTGATGAAGTGATAGCTGCTTTAAAAACAGGAAAAGCTGCAGAAATAGCGAGGTTTTTTGATAACACCGTAGAGTTGAATATGCCTGAAAAATCAAACAACTACAGTAAAAGCCAGGGCGAAGTGGTTTTGAGGGATTTTTTCAGTTCAAATGTGGTGAAAAGCTTTACAGTAAATCATAAAGGCGAAAATGCCGGATCGCAGTATTGCATTGGCACATTGGTAACCAAAAGCGGTACCTACCGCACTACGGTTTTTATGAAACTGAAAGGTGACAAGCAGCTTTTACAGACAATAACATTTGAACGACAATAAAAATCTTCTTTATTAAAATTGAAGGCCCCGTTTTTTCGGGGCTTTGTTTTTATGTTCTTCCGTAGCTTTGTTGATATGGATAATGACAAACTGGACCTGCTCATAAAAAATGCCCTGGCAGAAGATATCGGCGATGGCGACCATTCCACCATTTCATCAATAGATGCGGCGGCAGAGGGAAGAGCTGTTTTAAAGATAAAGGAAGATGGAATACTTGCAGGGCTGCAGGTGGCTGAAAAAATATTCCGATTTATGCAGCCGGATATTGTTTTCACAGCTTTAAAGAAAGACGGGGATACAATGAAATATGGCGAGATCGCTTTTGAAGTAATGGCAAAAGTGCATACTATTTTACAATGCGAAAGACTGGTGTTGAATTGTATGCAACGCATGAGCGGCATTGCTACCTTAACAAAACAGTACACACAAAAATTAGGGCCCTATAAAACAAGATTACTGGATACAAGGAAGACCACGCCCAACTTTCGCCTGCTGGAGAAAGAAGCAGTAAGAATTGGTGGTGGCATTAATCACCGCTTTGGATTGTATGATATGATCATGCTGAAGGACAATCACATTGATTATTGCGGTGGCATTGAAAAAGCGGTCAGTAAAGCTTATGATTATGTTCAGGCTAAAAAAACCGGGCTAAAAATTGAAGTGGAAACCAGGAATATTGAAGATGTAGAAAAAGTAATGGCTGTTGGAAAAGTTGACCGTATTATGCTGGATAATTTTACACCGGAACTAATTACTGAAGCGCTGAAAATTATTGACGGCAAATATGAAACAGAAGCCAGCGGAGGCATCAATTTAAACAATATAGAAAGCTATGCAGCAACTGGTGTTGATTTTATCAGCAGCGGCGCCATTATTCACCAGGCAAGAAGTTTAGACCTGAGCCTGAAAGCAGCCATCATCTCAAATTAAAAATCATGTCGAAAAAAAAAATACAGGGCTTTGGCGGATTGGTATATTCAACCGACCCTAACTTTAAATTGCCGGACGAAAATGTTGAAGAACAGCAAACCATCGATCCATCTCAACAAAAATTAAGAATAAGGCTGGATACCAAACACCGGGCTGGTAAAGCGGTTACATTGATTGAAGGTTTTGTTGGAACAATTGCCGATATGGAAGACCTTGGCAAAAAAATAAAATCTTTCTGCGGAACCGGCGGCTCAGTAAAGGACGGAGAAATAATTGTGCAGGGCGATAACCGGGATAAGGTTTTGCAGTGGCTGCTGAAGAACGGTTACAAACTCTCCAAAAAGATCTGATCTTATTGATCTGCTTGCTCCCCGATACTCAACGCCCCACTCGGGCATTTTTTCACCTGCTCAATAATCTGTTGTGTTTCGGCCTGGGTCATATCAATCCAGGGCCTGCGTTTTGGGTTAAACACTCCCGAAAGTTCACGGGCACAAATGCCTGAATGAATACACAATTCGGGTTTCCAAACTACTGTTGTTTCTGCGTTTTTGTATCGGTGCGTTGTTACTGGCATAAAATTGATTGTTTTAACAGAAAACCTCCCTGTAATTTACAATAAAAAGCGTTTTTTATCATTACATTTACATCAAACTCAAAGCATGATCTCAAAAATATCTGAGGGTATTACCATAAGCGTGGAAACATACTATCAGCCTGAATACAGCAATCCTGTAAGCAGTGAGTTTATGTTTGCCTACCGCATAACCATTGAAAACAACAACATTTTTCCCGTACAGCTTTTAAGCAGGCATTGGTTTATATACGACAGCAATGGCACCATGCGTGAAGTGGAAGGCGAAGGTGTAGTGGGAGTGCAGCCACAGATAAATCCCGGTGAATCGTATCAGTATGTAAGCGGCTGCAACCTGCGGTCGGAAATTGGTAAGATGAGCGGCACTTATCAAATGGAGAATGTAAATAATAAAAAAGGCTTTAATGTCATTATCCCGTCATTTGATATGTGTGCCCCCTTTAAGCTGAACTGATTTTAACCTTTCAGAACAGGCATTTTTGTTTATCTTTAAGCGCTTTAAAAAATTAAGTCAGTTTTCGTTTTACATCAACTAAATCAGCATGGCAAAAATTACTTTCTCAAACCAGAACAATGATTTTTATCAAAGTTTAAAAACTTCAGTTGAGGAGTATTTTTCAAAAAATAATATTAAAAAAACCGGCGACTGGAGATTGTTCTCAAAAACCATCATCCTTGTTATTATAGCCGTAGCAATGTATGCCTTACTTATCTTAGCGCCGCTAAATGCATGGCAGGGAATAATTTGTTGCGCAGTGCTGGGTGCTACATTGGCGTCAATAGGTTTTAATATCATGCACGATGCCAACCACGGAAGCTATTCTGCCAACACTAAGCTGAACGATTTTTTAGGATTAAGTTTAAATGCGATGGGTGCCAGTTCATACTTCTGGAAACAAAAGCACAACATCATTCATCACACTTACACCAATGTAGATGGTATTGATGATGATATTGCAAAGAGCCCCGTAATACGCCAGTGCGAAACACAGAAATGGGTGCCAGCGCATAAAGTACAGCATTTATACCTGCTGCCTGTTTATTCTTTATCACCTATTTTCTGGGTTTTTATCATGGATTTTACAAAGTATTTTAAACGTAAAATTTATACCACAACAGCCTGGAAGATGAGCACCAAAAATCATATCATCTTTTGGCTTACCAAAGTTTTTTACCTGGCCGTTTACATTGTTTTGCCAATTAAAGTTTGGGGATTTTTGCCCTGGCTGGCTGGTTATTTTGTGATGAATGCTACGATGGGATTGATATTGTCACTAGTGTTTCAACTGGCGCATGTGGTAGAGATCACAGAATTTGAACATGTGCCTTTAGATATGACCAAACATATTGAAACTGCCTGGGCCGAACACCAGATGAAAACCACCGCAAACTTTGCCATGACCAATAAATTCATTAACTGGTATGTTGGTGGTTTAAATTTTCAGGTAGAGCATCATCTTTTTCCGAAAGTAAGCCATATCCATTATCCGGCTATCAGTAAAATATTAATGGAAAAGTGTAAAGAATTTAATGTGCCCTATAACAAATTTGATACAATGGGCGAAGCTGTTGCTTCACATTTCAGGATGATGATACAATTGGGCAAAAAGCCTGCACAGCAAATGCCGCAGGTTCAGGCCGCGTAATCAAAAAGTCTTTTTTACCTTTTTATTTATCTACTTTTACGGTTTGTATTTTGCCTGCTGAAATATCTGTTCAGCATCTGCAGCCATCAATTGCTGCAAAGTAGTTGCCGGATTTTTATGCATGTATTTTTTTACTATCTGCCAGCCGGCAAAGCTGCCGATATTGCCTGGCGCACCTTCTCCCAGTTCCTGTGTTTTTGGACCTTCGCCAATGTAGTTTTTGATGATGTTTGCATCAATGGTTTGTAAAAAATTGTTCTGTACAAACAAATCCCAAACAGCAGCTTCATGTTCATACACCGCTTTTAATTGTTCACCGGTATAACCAATCAGTTTGTATTCTTCTTTTTTGGGTAAGAGTTTGCTGAGGATGTAAAGGCGCTTTCCTTTTTCAACCATTTGCTGCACCAATGGTTTGTCTTCTGCCTTTTCGGGGTAAAGATCATTGATGACATTCTTCATCGTATTTACAGAAATATAATCCGGTTCAAAACGGTTGTTGATATAATCAGGATAGGTTTCCTGCACCACGGCAGAACGGTATAAAGAAAAACCTTTGCCGAGGTGATGCTGCAGGCCGATCATGATGGCATCATCCGAAATGGCATCCCCATATCCATCCAACGGCCCGATATAAGTGATGAGCAATTTACGATCTTTATAAGCCGGAAAATAATGCTTAACAAACTGCAGGCCTTGTTTTATTTCTTTTTCATAAGGAGTGAAGTTGTTAAAAACATTTTGAGCAGTATCATATACAGGTTTATAAGCTTTGATAAAACCCCATACATAACTGGCTGTTGTGTCAGCAGACCATGAAGGATCTGCATTTAAAATAGCAGACAAATAATTTTCTCCAAAACCCGGGTATCTGGCAATAAGCTGATCAAGCTTTGTTGTAAAATTTACACTGTCTAATTTAAAAAGTTCCTGTTCAAAACGCATGGTGCGTAAGTCAATCTTTATGCCTGATACATCAGGAGTTTTATCACTGCTGTTGCAGGAAACAAACAGGGATGTGGCAATAATAAATACAAAAACTAATCTCATTTTCTTCATTTAACTTTACAATAGTAAAAAATCATTTCTAAACACAAAGTTAAGCCCGGTTAGGGGTTGAGGGCATGAAAATATTTTTAGCACAGCAGAATTATCATATTGGCAATTTTGAAAGCAATACACAAAAGATCATCAGCGCCATTGAAACTGCAAAGCAGCAGGGTGGAGATCTCATCGTTTTCAGTGAGCTGAGTGTTTGTGGCTATGCCCCCCGTGATTTTTTAGAGTTCGATGATTTCATCAATAAAAGTTACGCAGCTGTTGATATTATAAAGCAACATGCAGATACGATTGGTGTTTTGGTTGGCGCACCTGACCGTAATATGATCAGGGAAGGGAAGGATCTTTTTAACGGAGCATTTTTATTGTACGAAAAAGAGATAAAAGCTGTTGCTCATAAAACCTGTTTACCTAATTATGATGTGTTTGATGAATACCGCTATTTTGAACCAGCCTATAACTGGAACATCATGGAGTTTAAAGGCAAACGGCTGGCAGTAACTGTTTGTGAAGACATCTGGAACCTGGGTGATAACCCCTTGTACCGCATTTGCCCGATGGATGAACTGATGAAGCAGGAACCCGATGTAATGATCAACTTATCAGCCTCGCCGTTTGATTATACGCATGATGAAGACCGGAAGGCAACCATTAAATCAAATGTTTTAAAGTATAAACTCCCGCTTTTTTATTGCAATGCTATAGGCAGCCAGACCGAAGTTGTTTTTGATGGTGCGTCTTTGGTTTTTGATGCTTTTGCCAATCTCTGCGGAGAGATGCCCAGGTTTGAAGAAAGCATTCAGTCTTTTATTTTAAATGATGATGGAACCATTAATGCACCGGTTATTGAAACTGCCAGCCGCATGCCAGATAAGGAATTGAATCCATTGGTGCTGGAAGAAAACCTGAACATTGAAATGGTGTATGATGCCATTGTGCTGGGCATCAAAGATTATTTTACCAAGATGGGTTTTACTAAAGCGATACTCGGCAGCAGTGGTGGTATAGATAGCGCCGTTACGTTGGTACTTGCCTGCACAGCTTTGGGAAAAGATAATGTGAGAGCTGTACTAATGCCTTCGCAATTTTCAACAGGCCATTCAGTAACGGATGCAGAACAGATAAGTAAAAATCTTGGCAATCCTTACGACATCATCCCCGTAAAAAACATTTATGATAGTTTTTTAACTGAACTGAAACCAATTTTTAAAGACCTGCCCTTCAGCATCGCAGAAGAAAATATACAAAGCCGTACACGTGGAAATTTACTGATGGCCATTGCAAACAAGTTTGGATACATTTTACTCAATACATCAAACAAAAGCGAGCTGGCAACCGGTTATGGAACCTTGTATGGGGATATGGCTGGTGGCATTGGTGTGTTAGGCGATTGCTATAAACTGCAGATCTATGCTTTGGCAAAATACATAAACCGAAACGGAGAAATCATTCCAAACAACATTATTACTAAACCCCCAAGTGCTGAACTAAGGCCCGGTCAAAAAGATTCGGACAGTTTACCTGAGTACGAAATACTGGACAAAATATTATTCCAGTACATCGAAAGAAGGCAAGGCCCTAACGAAATTAAAGCGCAGGGTTTTGATGCTGCTTTAGTTGATCGTGTGTTGAAGATGGTGAACGTGAATGAATATAAGCGAAATCAATTTTGTCCCATTATTCGTATTTCGCCAAAGGCATTTGGTGTTGGCAGAAGGTTGCCGATAGTAGGGAAATATCTGAGTTGATCCCACGAATTTTTCGAATTACACTAAGTACACGAATTTTTTTGCGACTTAAAGAATTCGTGTAATTCGCCTAATTCGTGTAATAAAATAAATTATATTTTCTCAACCACTACTGCCGTTCCATACGCCAGTACTTCTGTAACGCCGTTCATCACTTCATTGGCATCATAGCGCATATTGATGATGGCATTGGCGCCACGTTCGTTTGCATGCTGTACCATTAACTGATAAGCTTCTTCACGGGTCTTTTCGCAAAGCTCTGCATAGATCGAAATCTTACCACCGAATAAAGTTTGAAAACCTCCGGCAATATTGCCAAATATGCTACGGCTGCGTACGGTAATACCCCTGATAATGCCAAGGTGTTTTATAATGCGATATCCTTCCAAAGTATTGGATGTGGTTATTAATTGTTGGTCTATCATGGTGTTTTTCTTTTAAAGTTATATTGATTTTAACAAAGATTTGCCCCCTTCATAAAAACGGCTAAATTTTTGTTCTGCATAGTTCGTATTTTGCAAACCTCACCCCAACCCCTCTCCTGAAGGAGAGGGAACTGGAAGAAATAATTGAAGATCGAAGTAATAACAAATAAAACACAATCTTCTCCATAATAGCTCCTCCGCCAGCTGGCGGAGGCGGAGGGGGCAACTAAACCTATGGTTCAAACATCTGAAGACATCCGTCTGCTGAACGAAAAAATCACCCATGCATCCGGATTTGTCACACGAATTAATGATGAATTAAGTAAAGTGATTGTTGGCCAGCAATCAATGATCGAAAGATTATTGATCGGGCTGCTTAGTAACGGCCATGTATTGCTGGAAGGAGTGCCGGGGCTTGCAAAAACACTGGCCATTAAATCGCTGTCGCAGGCTGTGCATGCCGATTTCAGCCGTATTCAATTTACACCCGACCTTTTGCCTGCCGATGTGATCGGTACCATGATCTACAACCAGGCCCGGAATGAATTCATGGTTCGTAAAGGGCCAATCTTCTCCAATTTTATTCTGGCTGATGAAATAAACAGGGCTCCTGCAAAAGTGCAGAGTGCTTTACTGGAAGCCATGCAGGAAAGGCAGGTAACCATTGGCGACACAACTTATAGACTGCCCGAACCTTTTTTGGTGCTGGCAACTCAAAATCCCATTGAGCAGGAAGGAACTTATCCATTACCCGAAGCACAGGTTGACAGGTTTATGCTGAAGGTGGTGGTGGATTATCCCGGTAAATCAGAAGAGCAGCAGATCATCAGGCAGAATACTCTGGGCTTAAGTTCTCCCACCATAAATGCAGTTGCATCTACCAATGAAATTTTAACGGCTAAAGAACTGGTGAGACAAGTTTACTTAGATGAAAAAGTAGAGAACTATATTTTAGACATTGTTTTTGCAACACGTTATCCTGATAAATATAATCTGCCGAAGCTAAAACCATTGATCGGTTTTGGCGGATCGCCAAGGGCAAGTATCAATTTGGCATTAGCTGCAAAAGCTTATGCATTTTTGAATAACCGTGCTTTTGTGATACCTGAAGATGTGAGAAGCATCAGTAAAGATGTTTTGCGCCACAGAATCGGTCTTACTTACGAAGCCGAGGCAGAGAACGTGAATGTAGAACAGATAATAAACGAGATACTCAGGGTTGTAAATGTACCGTAAAAACCGTTTTTCGTTTTTTGTTTCTCGTTGAAAGTATGATATTGTAAGGTCTCTTTAAATTGTAAACAACGAGAAACAAAACAACAAGAAACCAGCAACAGGAAACAATTCATGTTAACTACCGAAGAAATATTACGTAAAGTTCGTGAGCTTGAAATTAAAAGCAAGAAGATCACCACGCATTTATTTACGGGTGAGTACCATTCTGCTTTTAAAGGAAAGGGGATGAGCTTCAGGGAGGTTCGGGAATATTATGCCGGTGATGATGTTAGGTTTATTGACTGGAATGTGAGCGCCCGGTTCAACCACCCCTTCACCAAAGTTTTTGAAGAAGAACGTGAGTTGACGGTGATGCTGTTGATAGATACCAGCGCCAGCAATTTGTTTGGCACTGTTGCCCGGCAAAAAAGAGACCTTATCGTTGAAATGGCAGCCATACTCACTTTCAGCGCTATAAATAACAATGACAAAGTGGGTGTTATTTTCTTTAGTGATAAAATAGAAAAATACATTGCTCCTAAAAAAGGCAGGCAGCATGCTTTATATATAGTGCGTGAGCTATTGACTGTTGAAGCAAAAAAGCAGGGAACTAATTTGGATGATGCTATTAAGTTTTTCAGTCGTGCTGTAAAGCAACGCAGTATTGCTTTTATTTTAAGTGATTTTCTGGCAACGGGTTATGATGATGGCCTGAAAGTAATTGGCAACAAACATGACACGATAGGCATACGTGTGTATGATAAGATGGATATGCAACTGCCAAATGCAGGATTACTCCAGTTACAGGATGCAGAAACAAATAAAACTACCTGGATTGACAGCAGTGATGAACTGGTGCGCTATAATTACCAGCAGCATTTTATGGAGCAGAGCGAATTGAGTAAAAATTATTTCAGAAAAGCAGGAGCAGAATTACTGCACGTACGTACGGATGATGATTATGTAAAGATCTTGCAAAAGTTTTTTATTAACAGAATGTAAAAGGCCGGTTGACTGTTGCTCGTTGCCAGTTACTCGTTTGCGAACACAGCAGACTGATTTTTTAAAAGGCCGGACAACGAACAATGCCCAACGAACAACTTAAAAGAGGATGACGATCAAAAAGAAAAACTGGAATTTAATGCACTTCGGATTAACGATCTGTTTTTCTTTTATCATGCAATTTGCTTTTTGCCAGAAACTGCAAACCATTACCGACAGGAAAGATATTTTAATAGGAGAGCAGATAAAACTTACAATTAAGGCTCCGCTCAATGGTTTAAACAAATGGATCACTCTCCCGGATTCAATCCCGCATTTTGAAATTGTAGAAACTGCCAAACCTGATACGGTAAATTTTAAAGACGATTCCAAAGCTATTGAGCAAACCATTACCATCACCAGTTTTGACTCGGGTAGCTGGGTGTTTCCCCCTTTGCCTGTTGAGTTTGCCGGGGTGGGAGGACAGCCATCAAAATGGGTAAATACCGATTCATTCTTAGTAAATGTTTCTTATGCTCCTGCCGACAGTACCAACCAGCTGCGTGATATAAAACCGATCATGAAGGTTTCGGTGCCGGATCTGTTCTGGGTTTACATTGCAGGTGGTGCTGTGCTTTTGCTGATCATCATTTATATATTATACCGGCATTTTAAAAAGAAAAAGAAAGAGGCACCTGCAACACCGGTTTCAAAACTTTCGCCTTATGACGAAGCTGTGGCAGAACTGAAAAAACTTTCACAGTTTAATTTGCAGGATGCCGCTGAAATAAAACAGTATCACATAAAACTGGCAGACATCTTTAAGAATTACCTGGGACGTAAGCAACATAAAAATCTCTTCAATAAAACAGCCGGGGAACTCTTGGTAAACGTAAAAGAACTTGGTTTGCCCGCAGAAAATATTTCAGAGCTGGCAACAGCCCTGCGATGTACAGATGCAGTGAAATTCGCCAAGTATCTTCCCTTATCAAATGAAAGTGAAGACTGCAAACATAAAATAGCAGAGGCCATTAAATTGATAGAACAAACAACGAACAACCAGCAACGAACAACCAACAGTGCTTCTTGACTATTTTAAAAATATAACCTTCAGCCAGCAATGGGTTTTATTCTTCCTGGGGATAATACCGGCATTGATATGGTGGTATATAGCTAAAAACAATAAGCGGCAGGGTTCTATTGTTGTTTCCGGTGTTTCTGCAAATGGCTTATCAACCTGGAAGACCGGTTTCAGGCATTTGCTTTTTGTGCTCAGGCTGCTGGCAATTGCCTGCATCATAGTTGCCCTTGCCCGGCCCCAAACCATGTATGAAGAACAAAATGCCGAGGGTGAAGGCGTAGATATTGTTTTGTGCATTGATGTAAGCGGCAGTATGACGGCACAGGACCTTACACCCAACCGGCTGGAAGCCGCAAAGAATGTAGCTGTTGATTTTGTAAATAAGCGATTGACAGACCGTATTGCCATTGTAATTTTTTCCGGCGAAAGCTTTACGCAATGCCCCTTAACAACCGATCATACTGTTTTAATATCTGCCATTGAAAATATACGCAACGGTTTGCTGGAAGATGGTACGGCCATCGGCAGCGGTCTGGGTACCAGTGTTGACCGCCTGCGTACCAGCAAATCAAAAAGCAAAGTGGTTATTTTATTAACCGATGGAGAAAACAACGGAGGACTGATTGACCCCCAAACAGCCAAAGAGATCGCCAAGGCATTTCAAATAAAAGTATATACCATTGGTGTGGGCACCGAGGGCTATGCGCCACAACCGGTGAATACACCTATGGGCACGGTTACACAACAGGCCAAGGTTTCTATTGATGAAAAACTGCTGAAAGAAATTGCCAGCGAAACGGGCGGCAAATATTTCCGGGCAAAGGATAATGAAGGCCTTACCGGTATCTACGATGAAATAAACAGCCTCGAAAAATCGAAAGTAGAAATTACCAGCCGCACACGATACACAGAAAAATTCTTTCCCTTTGTAATGGCAGCACTGGCATTGATGTTTTTGGAGATGCTGATGAAGTTTATGGTGTTCAGGAAGTTTCCGTAAAATGTTTACTTTTAACAGTCAGGCTACCGCGACCCAAAACAGCGGAGAATCATACTAGCAGGAAGGCATTATCTATACATATCTATTGATTCAATTGTGGCCAAATTGTAAATTATTGACTTTCTTAGTTGTTCATCAATTGATATAATTTTTAATTCTTTGCTGTCACTTAAGACAAATAATTTGGAGGCAAATGCAATAGAACTTTCGATAATATGTGACGAATATAAAATAACTTCAATTTCTCTAGTTTCAACTAATTCTTTTAAAAGCGTTTCTATTTTAGATTTTATAGTAAAATCTAGACCATTAAATGGTTCGTCAAGGATTAATAGTTTTGGGTTACAAATTAAGGAACGAGCTAAAGAAATCTTGCGTTTAGTACCACCAGATAACTGAAACGGGAAGTAGTTTTCGTATCCTTCAAGTTCAAGTTTGCTGAGAACATTTGTGTAACTATCATTTTTACATTTGATTGATTTAAGATTAGTGTTAAGCAAAATATTTTCTCTTACATTTAACCAAGGTAAAAGTAAGTCTTCTTGAAAAACATATTCAATCTCATTATTAATATAGGAGATATTAATAATGCCACTATCAGGCTTTTCAAGATGAGAAATAATATTAAATAATGTAGTTTTTCCTTGTCCTGTCTTTCCAAAAAAACAAATAATATCACCTTTCTCTGCATTAAAACTAACATTTCTAAGTACTACATTAGCATTATAAGATTTATTAAGATTTTCAATACAAATCATTTGTGCAATTTTTAATCTTCTATTATGGCAAGTCTTAAGTCAGATTTCAAGTTATAAATTGACCTCACAAGAGAAGTTAAGTAATAAACCAAAAGTACACCTAATAAAATACCAAATATGCTATGCCTTTCTCTTAATAGTAAATAGCCTCTGTTAGTTAATAAAACAAAAAGCAAAATCAGCCATAAAATAAAGCCAATTAAATGATGCTGTATAAAACGTAAAAAAAAATCTTTTATGGGCAGACTATTACCAGCCAACTTATTGCCAACCAAAACAATACAATCCCATAAAAGAAGCAAGAAGAAAAAAAATACATTGAAACAGATTATGTTAACAAGACTAGGAAAACCCTTTATCGGAATCATGTAATTGTTAGCGGTATCGAAAGCAACACCGTAACCAACAATTGAGTCAAATGAAAGAAGATTCAAAAATTTAGGTATCCAATTGGTAAGATTAGCTAACAACATTAAAAGAGTTAAATAAATTGCAAATCTGAAAAAGTTCTCTAAGTAAAAAAAGAATGTATTTAGTTTAGATAAATACTTGTCGAATTGCATCTTGTTGTGCTCAATTGATGCCAAAGAGAAACTCAATTTAAGGAAGTATATGGCAATTGGAAGAAAAAAGAACAATATTAAATATGAATAAACTGCACCGGAAGTTGCGTTATCATTTACAATAATTGACATTGATTGAGATATATCGCTTTTATGTTTGACTAAGTCCAACAGAATAACAATCAAAGACATAATAAAGATTAAAGAATTTGCTAGAAAACTAATGCTAATACGCTTATTATGATTCATATGTATATTTATTATTGATTTTTCTAGTTAAGAGAGTAAAAATAAGAAGAGAGATGTAACCAAAAACTGCAACAATAACCAACCCCCCATAAGTTCTTATAAAATTTAGTCTTTGTGAGCTATCATCAATTAGGAAACCAAGGCCACTTCCTCCAACAATAATTTCACTAGTTACTGCTCCTAATATTGAATACAGAATTGAGATTCTCAAACCGCTTATCAGAAACGGGATAGTTGAAGGAATTTTTAATTTGACAATTATATCCCTTTGAGAAGCATTGTGTATTTTAAACAGTTTGAGATATTTCTTACCGGTAAGGTTAAGGCCGTTATACACTTCAATAAAAACCGGATAAAAACAAATCAAGAAAATAATCAGAAACTTTGTTCTGTTTGAATAGCCTAATAAAGGGATTGAAACGAATAAGGGCAAAAGCGCTGTTTTAGGTAATATCTGAGTAAAATTAATTAATGGGTTTAATAATTGGCTAGTTAGTTTGCTATAATCAAGTACAAAAGCCAATACATATCCGAATAAAACAGCCGGAATCAAACTTTTCAAAATGATAATAAAAGTTTCGAAAGCTTCTTGACAATAATAGGTAAAATTTCCATAAATATCAAGAATAACCTCAGATGCAAGTGGAAATGAGGATGTTTTCAAGAAATATGAGATAATTTGCCAAACAAAGAGTAACACGAAAACATAAAAAGCAAAACGAACTAGTTTCATTTTTGTAAAAACTTGGTAGTAAATAATTGTTCAATTGGGATATTATATTTCTCATTATTAAGTTTTTCTACTTGGCTAAGTGTTTTCTGCCAACCCTCAGTATTCATATAGCCAATGCCAAGTTTATTGCTTAAGGAATCATAAATCATATTTTCGGTAATAGTTAATGCTAAATCAAATTCTTCTTTTGACGAATTGGGAGAATGTTTTAAAAGTGCGTTGAGTGCTCCAGTGTGATCGGTTTTTGCACGTTGTAAACTTAAAAGACAGCCCAGTATAAATTTTGTAGTAACTTCCGGATTATCTTTTGCAAATGACTCATTTACAGCAAGCGATGTTCCATACATATCTACTCCATGATTTTTTAGGCTAATTAGATTAATTTCCTTTTTATATTTCCCTTTTATTTCAGCAGGACCATAATTGCTATAGTGCATCATTGCATCTATATTCTTATTATTCAAAATTTCATTTGGCGTTCCAACTACTGGAATTTCTTGATAATCACCTTCCCTTAAACCATTGAGTTTTAAAAATGCTTTAACTTGCGGATATACGGCACTCTTAATTATTACCCCAATTTTTTTATCTTTTAAATCTTCTATTTTGGTTATATTCTTTTCCAAAAGAGAAAAAATTGTTACGGGGGTTTCATGATATAATGTCATTACTGCAATTAATGGAAGGCCTTTGTTTTTAGAAACAATAACATAATCACTACTAATAAACCCAAAATTCATTTGATTATTAGCTAAGCTGGTCGCAACAATACTTGATCCTTTTGAAGGTTTATACAAAACCTTAATGTTTAAACTATCAAAAATTCCCTTTTCGATTCCATAGAATAGAAAAGCGTTTTCAGGACCAGGAAACCAACTTAATTGTACGCTAATTTCGTCTTTGGATTTTTCTTTTTGTGGTTTAAAGAAATAGAATAAAATAAACAATATAGTTATTAACGTAACACCAATGGTAATGTGTCTTTTATTCATTTTTATCAAATTTTAATTTTGAAAATTGATTTAGATTTATTACCCTCCCAAAAACAAAAGAAATAATTTCTTCTGATAATTTTTGATAAGGCTTGGAAAATGATTTTGTACAATCACTAATTAAGGCACAGTTAAATTTATATTGAAATGCATCTCTTAAAGTACTTTCAACACAAACATTTGTTGAAACGCCTGTAAAAAAGATATTTTGGATCCTCTTTTCTGTTAAAAAATTTAATAAATCGGTATCTATAAATGCACTGTAGCTATTTTTTTCGACTATGTAATCATTTGGCATTACTAATTCAATAAGTTCCGATGTGATTTCATAGTTATGACTTCCCTTGGAAAGTACAGTTGTATTTTTTGTAAAGTGTTGAGGGAATAATTCTTGATATTGAGTGTTTCTCAACCTTTCGATGTTTACTTTCGTCCAAACAATAAGAAAATTATTAGTTCTTGCGAGATTTAGAGCTTTTTTTATTTTTGAGCATATAGAAATCCCGTTTGGCACATAAATAGGAGCACTTTTTTCTAAAAAACCATTTTGCATGTCAATTATAAATAAGGCATTTCTCATTCGATTTTGGTTGGTTTTATGATGTGATTTCTGATCTTGTGTTAATACGTAAATATAGAGTATTATATGTTACTTATGCAAAAAAAAAGGCATTGGTAATTAAAGGGTTTAATTTTACCGCCTTTCGATTTTCTTTAGGATAATACACCAGTCTTAAGTTTTAAGACATTTTTATAACGCTGTCTGAAAACTATTAGCCTTTCGCCCAATTCGTTTACTATTCCGTAATTTGCCCCCAATGAACGCAACCGTATATAAAAGCACTGGCAACTGGTACCAGGTAAAAGATGAGCAGGGTAATCCCTTTAATGCCCGCCTGCCGGGTAAATTTAAAATTGACGGACTCACCAGCACCAACCCCATTGCCGTAGGCGATCATGTACAAATTGAAATGGAGAATGAAGTGGAAGGTTCGGTAACTATTACAGAAATTGGTAAGCGTAAAAATTATGTTACCCGTGTTTCGCCGGCCAATAAACACCAGCATCATATCATTGCCAGTAATTTAGATCAGTCGCTTTTGTTTGCCACACTTAAAGACCCTAAAACATCGCAGGGTTTTATTGACCGTTTTCTGATAACCTGCGAAGCTTATCATATACCAGCCATCATCGTTTTTAATAAAAGCGACCTCTACCGAAAAAAAGAAGAAGAAAAGTTTGCAGAAGTAAAAAGCATCTATGAATCTATCGGTTATAAGGTGCTAAGCATGAGTATTGAAAAAGGCGATGGGGTAGAAGCGGTGAAAAATTTACTGAAAGATAAAGTGACTTTATTGAGCGGGCATTCAGGCGTGGGTAAATCAACTTTTATCAATGCTGTTTTTCCTGAGCTGCAATTAAAAACACAGGATGTAAGCGGCTGGAGCGGCAAAGGTTTGCATACCACCACTTTTGCTGAAATGTTTGATTTACCTGGCGGAGGAAAAATTATTGATACACCAGGCATCCGTGAACTGGGACTGGTGGATATTTCAAAACAGGAACTGTCGCACTATTTCCCTGAAATGCGTGCTTTAATAAACGACTGCCAGTTTAACAACTGCATGCATTTAAACGAACCGGGCTGTGCGGTGAAAGCTGCGGTAGAAGAAGGCGCCATACATATGGAAAGGTATATCAGCTATGCCAATATATTGGAGACTATCAATGAAAAAAGTTATTAAGGAATGTTGCTTGTTTCTGGTTGATCCGTTTCTTGTTTCTGGTTATTTGTTTCTCGTTGAGATATTTTAGATAAATGGTGCCAAACGAGAAACCAGAAACGTTGAACGAAAAACCAGAAACAATTAATAAATCCTGTGCTCCAGAAAATGCGCCACTTCCATCACCACATCATTGTTCTTGGCAATATTCTTTTTTTGCTGCGGGTAAATGCTTACACCGTTGAACATGTTGTAATGCAGGGTTAAGAACTGTCCCCGGTACTGAAAATCCCAGTCAAGGGTTTCTGCATCATCAATCTGGTTAATGAAATTTACTTTCAGGTCTTTTGAAAGTGTGTTGGCAATAGCGTAGAATTTTGAAATGCCGCAATTATCATCAATAACAGCTTCGGAGGCGCCATTACTGGTCTTGAGTTCGTAACACATAGGTACAGTTTTAAGTATGAATATTGGTTATCGGGTAATCAGGGTTACATATCTTTTCCGCCTCTCCACTTTGCCTTCTTCGATGCCTTCATCGCTTTTTCGTCGCTCAGTAATTTTTCAGCGCCTACATTTCTGCCGTCTGTGGGGCATCCCACTTTTTCTTTTCTGCTGAATATCCTGCTGATAAAACAGCCGTTCAGGCTTACCAGGAAAGACGCCATGATAAAGACAAGTAGTATTTTTTTCATGTACTAAAGATAATGTTTTTCTTTTCAATCTTCGCTTTGTTCTTCGCTAACTCCCCCTTCAGGGGGCCGGGGGGCAAACCACCCACTGTACATTACATAATTATCTGCTATCCTGTTTATTTCCCCGCTGATCATTTCCTGGCTTATGTCTTTTACCTTTTTTGCCGGTACGCCTGCGTAAATACTGCCCGGTTCAATTTTGGTATTTTCCAGCACCACAGCGCCTGCAGCTATAATGCTGTTACTGCCAACCTGTGCATTATCCATCACAATGGCACCCATGCCTATGAGCACATTATCCTCTATAACGCATCCATGCACAATTGCATTGTGTCCGATACTCACATTATTTCCAATATGGGTACCGGCTTTCTGGTAAGTGCAGTGTATAATGGCGCCATCCTGCACATTTACCTTGTTGCCCATGCGTATGATATTCACATCGCCCCTTAAAACCGCATTGAACCAAATGCTGCAGTTATTACCCATTTGCACATCACCAACAATAGTGGCGTTGGGGGCAATGTAGCAATCGTTTCCAAAGCCTGGAGATACTCCTTTGACTGGTAGAATTACTGGCATCTTTTTTATTTTTTAATCTTTGAATTACAATGAACTGTCAGTCTGAGCCTGTCGAAGACGGGTTTTCTTGAATGTCCCGGTTTCGACCGGCCTGTCTGCCGACAAAGGCAGGCTCAAGCTGACAGCTTTTATAACTAATGTATTTATTTTTTTGTACTAGGCCTTTGAATAACTATTTGCTTCATTGGCAGTTTATCCTGAGCAAAGCCGAAGAACACTCTTGTACTGTAAATCTTTTATTCGGCTTTAATCAAGTTTTATCAAAACGGGATTCCCACCAGCACATAAGACTGCAATCTTTTGCTTTGATCGCAATACATAGCGCTTAATTCTATCGGCCCTATCGGCGTTTTGTAGGCAAAAGTTAATGCATAACCCGTCAGTGCATCTCTTCCTGATGTTGCATTTGTTTTGGTTGCAAAATTTTTTACCAATCCGTTTATCTTTCCTGTAATATAAATATTGTTTGCAGGATTGTACCTCAACCCTAACTGCAACATTGCCACACTCGATGAATTGACAGCAGCTTCCTGCAGGCCTGCAAACCTTACCTGGTTGCGGTAACTGCCGCTAAGGCCGCCAATCAAAAAGTTATTCAGGTAATTGGGTTTGTTTGTAAAATTAATGCCTGTTTGAAATTCAGACAGAAAAACAAACCTTTTATTAACCGGCCTGAACAAAGATGCATCGAAAAGCAGCCTTGTATAATTATCAAAATTTAACGTAGATGGAACAACAGGAAGCCCGTTATCGTATTGTATAAGAGATGCCTGCTGGTCCCATACCTGGGCCAGTTCTACATTTAATTTTAAGCCTTTTGCCGGAAAGAAAATCTGGTTAAGATCGTTGTATTTCACATACACATAACTTTTAAAATCGGTGAACCTTCCTTTCACTTCCTTCTCTGCTTTTATAGAAGGCCTGAAACGGATGTATTCGAATGCCGTACCTACGCCGGCAGCAATTTTATTGTTGCCGGCGTTTTGAAAGTTGATATACGTTTGCGAAAAATTTTGTTTGTACGATCCTTCAACTTTAAAGTTCTGAAACGTGTTGATGGTTTGGTTGTCTAATTTAAAGCCGGCAATAAAGGCAACATTCTTTATACGGCCCAGGTACTGATAATGCTCCGCTTCTATCTGTGTGCTTTCGCCAATGGATACCGAAACCAGGCTGCGTGAATTGGGAATGATAAAATCCCTGCTGGTAAGGTTTGCATTTACATTTATACCCCTGAAACGGGTGTAATACAATCCTGCTTTTAAATAAGTGCTGGGGTTTTCTTCGGCAGTAAAAACAATGTTTGCGGTGTCTTTTGATACAGGTTCCAGTGTATAGGTAATGCTTCCGTAATAACGTGACCCGATTGCACGGCGTATGCTTTTATTTATCTGTAATGCAGTGTAGTTTTTATGATCATCAAAATTCATGAGGTGAAAAAAGAAAGGTGCCGTTGTTTTTCTTAAACCCTTCACTTTATAACTTTTAATAAAAACAGTTTTGTTGATGATCGGTTCAGTTTCCTTTTCTGTAGCTGCACCCAGCGCATTGATGCTATCGGCAAGTTTTTTAAAAATGGGATAATACAGCTTGCCGGTTTCTACGCCTATATCAAAAATTTCACTGCCGCTTCCAAAGCTGCCGGTATTGTATGGCTCCAGCGGCATATGGATGTATATATTTGTAAGCGGTAATTCTTCTTTAAAATCTGCGGCTTCCCTGTAAAATGCCATCTGCAGTAAAACGTCAATGGGGTTTTTTATCTGGTCAACTTTGGAGAGGCCGTTGGTTACATTGCTGCCGATCACAATACCGGCACCCATTTCTTTTACATTCTTCACCGGAAAATTTCTAACCAATCCGCCATCAACCAACTTTTTTCCATCCCTTGTTACTGCCGAAAAAACAGAGGGTATGGCCATGGTAGCCCTTAGGGCTGTTATTATATTGCCCGTATCCATTACAACCAGGTCGCCGGTTTCCAGGTCGGTTGCCATGCATTTGAAGGGTATCTTGAGTTCATTAAAATTGCGGACGTGGTAAACATGAAAGAACAGTTCTGAAAATTTCATGTTCAGCTCCTGGCCGGTAATTACACCGGTTGTTAAGCGTATTTTATTATTGATGAAGGGCAGTTCAATGGCAAAGCGGCTGTACTGGTCCTTTTCTTCCATCGAAAGTGTTTTCAAGGGCACATTATTGCTGAACAGCACATCAAAATCAATATCTTTTCTTAAAGCTTCTATATCGTTGCCGCTGTAACCCGATGCATACAAAGCGCCAACAATAGCGCCCATGCTGGTGCCGGTTACATAATCAACCTTAAGCCCGGCACTGTCAATCGCTTTTAAAATACCGATATGCGCTAACCCTTTTGCTCCGCCGCCGCTCAGCGTAAGGCCCACTTTTGGCCTTCCATTATTCTGTGCAGATAAATGGCCGGCTAAAAGCAAACAGCAAAAAATGGTGGCGAAAAATTTCATTAACTGATCGGTTAAAGGATGCGGTTTGGTATTAGTTGCACAAAATACGTACAATTTGCTTCTTTTATTTTTTGAGAAAAGTTAATTATTTGCTACCGGGCCTGTCGAAGTAATGATTTATTTTGCAGGATATATCGGCCGTTTTATAAATGTTGTCAGCCTGACACACTGCTGATTTGAAATAATACCAGGAGAACATTATTTACTGATGAAATATTTATGACCAACCGTCAACTTTTTTTAAACCACGTAGGGCAAACATCCGAAGCGCCACTTAGCCTGGAAATTGTAAGGGCCGAAGGCTGTAAACTTTTTGATGCTGATGGAAAGGAATATATAGACCTGATCGGCGGCATCAGCGTTTGCAATGTGGGTCACCGGCATCCTAAAGTTGTTGAAGCTATAAAAAATCAACTGGATGATTACCTGCACATCATGGTATATGGTGAATTGGTACAAAGCCCGCAGGTGCAATATGCAACTTTACTTACCAGGCATTTACCTGCTTCTCTCAACTCAGTTTTTTTTACAGCAAGCGGCAGCGAAGCAACCGAAGGCGCTATGAAGCTGGCAAAAAGGTTTCAGAGCCGCAGCCAGATCATCTCTTTCAAAAATTCCTATCATGGCAGTACACAGGGTGCTTTAAGTGTGATGGGCAGTGAATACTGGCAACAGGCTTTCAGGCCATTGTTGCCTGGCGTATTGCAGATGAACTATAATTCATTTGAAGAATTAGAAAATATTACTGAACAAACTGCCTGTGTAATTGCCGAAACCGTACAGGCCGAAGCCGGCGTACTGGTTCCGCAAAACGGATGGCTTAAAGCGCTTAGAAAAAAATGCGATGAAACCGGAGCCTTATTGATACTGGATGAAATACAATGTGGCTTTGGCCGTAATGGAACACTGTGGGCTTTTGAACAGTTTGATGTGGTGCCTGATATTTTATTGCTGGGCAAAGCATTGGGTGGCGGTATGCCGCTGGGCGCATTTGTGGCTGATAAAAAAATAATGGATTCATTTACGCATAATCCGGTGCTGGGGCATATCAATACATTTGGAGGTCACCCGGTTTGCTGTGCAGCCGGCCTGGCAGCTTTTAAAGTTTTACTGGATGAGAAACTTATTGATCAGGTAAATGATAAAGAACAACTTTTTCTTTCATTACTAAAACACCCGAAAATTAAAGCAGTAAGAAGCCGGGGCTTAATGATGGCAGTTGAGTTTGATGATTTTGATGAGAATAAAAAAATAATTGATGCTTTGATAGCTGAAGGAGTTTTTACGGACTGGTTTTTATTTGCGGCTAACTGCCTGCGTATTGTACCACCACTAACTATCAGTAACGAAGAAATTATTTCGGCCTGTGCTAAGATCATTCATGTATTGGATTCAATCTAAAAACTAATTGATGAAGAAATTGGGAAAAAGGATATTGTATCTGTTTGCCGGATTAGGCATACTTTATCTTTTGCTCCTCATTCCCGATTCAAAAGAAAAAGACTTTGCGGTTAATACCGGTAAAAAGCCTTTTGCCTGGAACAGCGATTCATTATGGCTGCAAATGGAGGAGCAGTACAGGATGGCAAAAGAAATGGATACTGTAAAACTGGATTCACTGATCAATGTTTACAAGATGGTTGCGGAGTCAGTAGCCATTCAACTGCAGGCTAAAAATATACCGGCGCATGATTCAGCCTGGGTAAAGACTGAAAATAATTTTTTTGTTCTTGCTTCGCTGATTGCAGTAAAGCAGAATCATATTCCCTGGCTTACTGATTATTATACAAGTCTTCGTACTCTTATCAAACAACAGTCGCAGCAATGGGATATGAACGACCCGGCAACAAGAAATGCAGTTTACACCCTGTTGTACGGCATGCGTGCAGCAACTGAAGAAGTGTTGCTGCAAACAGTAAATTTTAAATTTCCTGCTGCTATGCCTGTAAAGAATGAAAGATCAGCAACACCTGCAGCTTCAATTTTTGGCATAGAAGTTCACAGTGGCGACCTGTTGGTTTCAAGAGGTGGTGCCGAAGTGTCGGCATTGATATCAAGAGGAAATGATTACCCCGGAAATTTTTCACACATCGCATTAATTTATGTTGATGAAAAAACAAAACAACCTTATTTAATAGAAGCCCATATTGAAAAAGGAGTTGCCATCGCATCTGTAGCCCAATATGAAAATGATAAGAAGCTGCGTTTTATGGTAATGAGGCCCAGGGCTGATTTGCCGGCAATGTTGGCTAATCCGATGTTGCCACAGAAAGCCGCAAAATATATGTATGATGCAGCCCGGAGCCGGCATTACCCTTATGATTTTAAAATGAATTTTAATGATGCTACGGAAATGTTTTGTTCTGAAGTGGCTTCTTATTCATATCGTACACAAGGCCTGCAGGTTTGGAAATATCCTTCCACCATTTCATCGCAGGGCGTGGTAAACTGGCTGCATGATTTTGGGGTTGAGAATTTTACTACACAAATGCCTTCCGACCTGGAATATGATCCGCAACTTTCAGTTGTTGCTGAGTGGCGGGATCCTGAAACATTATTTAAAGATCATGTTGATAATGCAGTGATAGATGCTCTTTTAGAAAAAGCAAATAATGGAGCACCGATTGATTATAATATCTGGCAACTGCCCCTTGTAAGGGTTATAAAAGGCTGGTGCATATTAAAAAATAAGTTTGGTAAAGTTGGCATGATACCGGAGGGTATGAGTGCAACCCAGGCATTAAAAAATCAAACTTTTGTGGCCATGCATGCGGATGTAAAAAGTAAAGTAATGCAAAGGGCCGGTGACTTTGCTACGAAGAACGGTTACCGGCCGCCTTACTGGCAACTGGTAAAATTTGCACAGACGGCAGTAAATCTATAATAATTTATTGCGGATGATAAACCCTTTCTGCATTTTTGTAAACAGCAGCTTTATCCAAAGTCATTGTTTTGGTTTGTTGCTTCAGATACATTTCCACCTGGTTGTCAAAATGTTTATTGCCGGGTTTTGCACTGGCGCCATACATATTGATGGTTTCAATTTTTGGCAATCCTTCTTTTGAAAAGCGTACAAACATGATCAGGCCGTCTCCTCCAATTGATTTTAGTTTGCCATTTGCAATCGGCTCAGTCCATTGTGGAGATAACTGATCGGAAAGCCCGCCTAAAGGCCATTCTTTATCACCACGTACAAGTTTTTGTATATCGCCCAATGTTAAATCTGTTTTTCCAAAATTGGTTTGCATATAATTTTGAACATGCGTAAAAGTTTCAACCGCCTCTGCTTTGGTAATTGCCCTGGGTGGCTGACCCTGTAATTGTTTTTTTAAATGCTCGTAGGTCAAAAGAAAAATAGCAGCGCCCTTGTTATCGGCATCTCCACGCTTATCCCAGTTTCTAAATGTTGTAATTAAACCTGCCAATGCAGGGTATTCAGTTTCACTCAGCAACAACATAGAATCAAGTTTGTATGGATATTGCAAAACATCCGGTAATTGCTTGTCAAATTTTATCTGTTTAAATTTTAGATAGCTCAGCTTTTCATCTTGAGGAAACAATTCCAGGAAACGTACACTGCGGTTGAGGTGGTATTCTTCCCATCCGTCAGTTTTGGCAAAAGAAGAAGGCTTTAAATTATCTGCGTCAGCAGTTGCTAAAAATGAAGAATGATTGGTGTTGAATAAAAATCCGCTTTTAGGATTAATGTATTGTGGTAATGTTGGCTCAGGCCTGAACGAAGTCCATAATGTTTTAGAAGTATTACCGGGCACTGTTTTTTTCCAGTTGTAGTTTGATGAAGCATCACGAACTGGCATTAAAGCATTATTGATATAAAATATGGTATCGTACCTGTCGGCATACATGATGTTGAACATGCTTAGTTCCTGCCTGCTGAGTGCTGCATAGAATTCTGTAAAATTCTTAGCCTTGTTCATTTGGTACCATTGGTCCAGCACACCAATTTTCATATTGGCGCCAAGGCGCATTGAAAAGAAGCCCTGTTCATTCTTCATGGTAGCGCCGTATTTACTCCAGTAAACTTTTCTTTTTACGTTGATGGGGATGCCTTTTATTTTTAGTTTGATGGTTTTTACTTCAAGGTCAACCCATTGCCCGTCAAATTTGTATTGCAAAGGATTGTCAGGGTTCATCTCCAGTTGAAATTCATCCAGCCTGTCGCAGTAATTGACTGTATGTGCCCAGCCCAGGTTTTCATTAGCGCCGTGTAATATACAGGGGCCCCCGGCTAATAACCCTCCTGTGATGTTCAATCCTTCTTCGCTGCACAAATGGGCTTCGTAAAATGACTGCGGACCGGTGTTTGGCTGGTGTGCATTGATCAATAAAAAAGCTTCGCCGCTTGTGGTTTTAGAAGAGCTGATGGCTGCGGAGTTACTTCCTTTTTTATTTAATTCTGGTACTTCCCATTCTTTGTTATTGAAAATACGGAAGAGAGCCTGGTCTGCCCCATTAAAAATAGTTAAGGCGAAAACTGAAGAAGAAATATATTCTTTTGGAGTAACTGGAAATATTTTTTTGTGAATGACCTCTTCGGGATGTTTTTTTGCGTAATCATTTAACCCCTGCAGGTAACCATCAATAAGTTTTAAAAATGCAGGGGTAAGTGTGTTCCATTTTTCCTCTGTTATTTCCCTGCAGCGAAAAAGTGCAAAGGCATAATCACCCGCTGCGCCTTTTTTGCCCTGCACGCTGGCCATCAGGTTTTTTGCCGGTAAGATCACTTCCTGCAAGCTTTTAAAATCATCTTCGGCCCCGGCCCAGGCAAGGCCATAAGCCACTTCGGCATCGGTTTTGGCAAAAATATGCGGTACACCAAATGAGTCCCTTACTATTTCAATTTTGGCAGGATCTATTTTGGTTTGGGAAGTGCAGTTGATGCAAAGCAATGCAAAAAAAGAAAGCAGTAATGTCTTTCGCATTTGAGGTGAGTTGTTTTGGTAGAAACTGTTTGTTATTTACTGCTTAAAGATAGGATGTAAAATGTGTCCTTCAGCTTCGCTCAGCATAAACTAAAAAAATAATTTGCAGAAATCAAAACCAATGATTTACTTTGTATTTCAAAGTGCTTTTCATATGGACAATCAGCAACAACCTTTGGAAGACCTGCAGCACATCAAACAGATGATGGAACGCAGCAGCCGTTTTATCAGCCTTAGCGGCCTCAGTGGCATTGCCGCCGGTATTTGCGCCCTGGCAGGCGCCTGGTTTGCAAGCCAGAAAATCAACTGCTGGATAAAAGGCGATTGCCAGCTAAGCCTGCTGATGACATCGAATGGGTATGAATTGCTCAACGACCTTTTCTGGATAGCGACCATCACTTTTCTGGCGGCATTTGTCTCAGCTTTTATTTTTACTTACCTCCGCAGCAAAAAAAATGGTACGCCTTTGTGGGGATCAACCACCATGCGTTTGTTCTGGAATATGGTGATACCGCTTAGTGTGGGCGCTATATTTTTATTCAGGATGATGCAGCTGGGAGAGTACCAGCTGGTAGCACCGGGTTGCCTCATTTTTTATGGCCTTGCTTTGGTAAATGCAAGTAAATATACTTTGGGTGAGATACGTTACCTGGGTTATGGACAAATTGTTCTGGGCTTGTTTAATCTTTGGTGGATCGGTTACGGATTGCAGTTTTGGGCAATGGGCTTCGGGATACTGCATATTATTTACGGGGTGGTAATGTGGTGGAAATACGAAAGGAAATAAACTGTTTTTGCCGAATGAAAAATCCGATAGAAAATTTAAATAAGGTTTTTGACAGCCGAATACGCCTGGGCATTATGAGCGCCCTGATGGTGAACGATGCCGTGAGCTTTAATGAATTGAAAGAGCTGCTGGATATTACAGATGGGAACCTGGCCAGTCATTTAAAAACATTGGAGGAGGGAGGCTATGTAAAGTTCCAGAAAGGTTTTATAGGCCGCAAAACAAACACTACTTATTCAATAACAAAGAATGGAGAAAAAGAATTCAAGCTGCACCTGGATGCATTGACAAAAATGATCGGATCGGTAAAATGAATTTTTTTTATACCTAAACTTTGAAATACAAAGTACTTTTAGATTATGAATAAATACGTAAAAACCACTTTGATCTTTACCGGCATCTGGTTAACAGCATCGCTGCTAAATGGTGTGTTGAGTGGGGTTTCGATACTCATCTTAGATCACGACTGGGATTATGGCAGTCCGGCCCCTTTGGGGTTATCCATCATTTTTTCTTTTGTATTCAGCGTGCCCCTGGTTGGGCTGGTATGGTTTATCACGTTGATGGCGCAGGTGGCAGATAGAAAAGGAGATGACCTGCTGCAGTTTGTATTGCGTACTGCATTGCTCTGTTCAACAGCAGGCGGCCTATTTTTTATCTATAGTCTCGGAACCGAATTTAAGAACGCCCGGTTTCTTGTAGCACTTTCCATTATCATTTCGGCATTGACCTCTGTTCTATTCTTCAGAAAACAAATTAAGACCAATGAGTAAACTCTATTCCATATTAAACAGCTTTAGGGCCAAAGTACTGGTTTTTCTAACACATAATATGGCGCTGCCCATGTTGCGGTTCATAAGAAGGCCGCAGGTATTTCCTTATTCCGCAGAGCAATTAAAAAAATTTCCAACAGGCACATTAGGCAACGATCTTATTAATTTTTTAGAAAAAAAAAACTGAAGTTGCTGCCGCATTATGCCAGGCATGATGTGAAGCATATCCTGCTGCAATACGACACTACCGGCGAAGGAGAAGTTTGCCTGCAATGCTTTATGCTGGGTAACGGGCATATTTCTTTTCCTGTGGCTGCAACGGTTTTGTATGGATTTTTTACTATGCCAGAGTATTGGATAGTTTTTGTAAAGGCTTACCGTCGCGGCAAAAAAAGCATTCCTATAAAAGACTGGCAGTGGTTTTCCATTTTGCAGCAGCCTACTCAAACACTCATCAATAAAATTAATAACCATGCAAAAAATTAGCACCACGCTCTCCACTTACTGGTATTGTATTGAACTATTCCTGTTACAAACCTTAAAAAATAAATCATGAATACCCATAAACTAAAGATACTGCTGCTGTTTGCAGGAGCCGTTTTGTTCAACATCATTTTCTGGCAGGAAAAGCTTGCCATCAATGCCATTTTATTTGATGTCTTTATTCTATTGTCCGTTTTTAATTTGTACACGGCTGCTTTTACAAAACCGGCCATGAAGTGGCTGGTGCTGGCACATCTGGTTACCATTGCCACACTTATCCTGCATAATACCATATTAGCCAAACTGGCTTTTGCAGCCACGCTTTTACTGGTAGTAGTATTTACACAGTTTCTTCATCGCTCAGTTTGGTATGCAGCCGCATCTGCTGCCGGCAATTACCTGTTGATTGTTTTTTCTTTTATGGAAGATATAGGGCAAATAAGGAGAGGGGACATTAAGTACCTGGGCATAGGAAAGGTACTCCGGTTCTTAATCATTCCATTGATGATTGCAGGTATTTTCTTTCTTATCTATAGGTTTTCAAATACAGTTTTCCAGGATGTAGTGAGCAGCATAGGTATTGCATTACAGCGTTTCATTGCACGCTTTTTTGATTGGTTCAACTGGCAAAGATTTTGGTTTTTAATGCTGGGTTTATTTGTTACAGGGGGATTGATATTGAAAATGAGAAGCAATTATTTTTCAGAAAAAGAATTTAGTATGCACAATGACCTATGGAGGCGGAAACACAATTTAAAAAAATGGAAAGAAGGGGTCATGTATGATGTGTTGACTTTATTCATGGGTCGTTTTGCAAATGGCATTATGGCTTTACGAAATGAGAATACGGTGGGTATAATAAGCCTGGTGATGCTGAACGTTTTACTGCTGTTTATTAATGTAATTGATATAACCTACGTTTGGTTCGGCTTTAGCTATACAGCCAATCTTAACCTTACCCAATATTTACATGAGGGTACCGGTATGCTGATATTTTCTATTATCCTTGCAATGTTAGTGCTGTTGTTCTTCTTCAGGAATAACCTGAATTTTTATAAGAAAAATAAATGGCTTAGGTATGGCGCTTATGGCTGGATATTACAAAATTCAGTACTTGTAATTTCCGTTTTGCTGAGGGATTATTACTATATAACACATATGGGGCTGGCTTACAAAAGAATTGGTGTGCTTGTGTTTTTACTGATGGTGCTGATGGGGTTGATCACGGTTTTTATAAAGATACACCAGCGGAAAACGGCTTATTATTTATGGCGGGTAAATGGATGGTTTGGAGTGATACTGCTGGTTGCAGCATCTTGCATACATTGGGATGAAACCATTGCCAGATATAATCTTGCACATAAGAGCAATATACCTGTTGACGTGAAATTTTTACTGACACTGTCTGATAAAACGCTGCCACTATTGGATAAGAACCAGGATGTTCTGGTCAGAACAAAAGAACTGATTCAGGGAGAAGGTGAGTATCTGTACCGTTCGGGGCTTACTCCAAAGGAAATGTTTGAGATAAGGAAAAGGGAATTTTTCGAAAAACAAAGAACATACTCCTGGTTGTCCTGGAATTACGCTGACAGGTATGTAAAACAAAATCTGACGAAGTCTGGTTTAACTGCTTCTTTAAATAAGTAAAAATGAAACTGTTAAGATCATTTGGATTTGCTTTTTCCGGTATTATCGGATGTTTCAAATCAGAATTGAATTTCAGGATACATATTGGGCTAACAATCCTGGCAGTGATGCTTTCTATTGCATGTAACCTCTCAGCAAAGGAATGGGCCGTTGTTTTATTTTGTATTGTTTTTGTGATAGCGATGGAAATGTTTAATACAGCCGTGGAAAAGCTTTGTGATATAGTACACAAAGAAGTTCACCCGGGTATCAAAAAAGTAAAAGATATTTCTGCAGGAGCTGTGCTGGTATCAGCCTTATTTAGCTTAGTAACCGCCGCTGTAGTTTTTCTGCCTAAAATAATTACCCTCATCAAATCATTTTATAAATGAGAACAGCATTTTCTTTTCAAAAAGTACTATGGGCGTTTTATGCCTTCGTAGGTATACTGATAGCAGTACGTATTTTTTATACGGGCAGCACGCTTTACCTGTTCCTTGTCTGGAACATCTTTCTTGCATGGATACCCTGCATTATCAGCAGCTTGTTTAAAAAAATGGCAGATAAACTTACCTGGAAACAGGCATTGGTATTTTGTTGCTGGCTTGCTTTTTTCCCCAATGCCTTGTACATAGTTACTGATTTGATACACATTCAGCATGAAAGCATTGTTCCCAAATGGTTTGATGCTTTGCTGTTATTCTCATCAGCTTTGCTGGGCCTGATGCTGGCTTTTATATCGTTGTACCGGGTAGAAACATTTTTAAATAAAGTGATCAATAAAAAACTGCGGCCGCCATTCATTTTATTAATTTTATTTCTTGGCTCGTTTGGGGTTTACCTGGGCAGGTTTTTAAGATGGAACAGCTGGGATATTATAACCAATCCAATGCAGTTACTGTTGTCTGTTTCGCACAGGATTATTTCTCCCTTCGATCATCTGCAAACCTGGGGTATCACTGTTGTGTTTACTGTGTTTTTTTACCTGTTGTATATTACTATAAAAAAATTGCCCGGCTATTTAAGCCAGGCAACATTTTAATTTGTAAACTCATTTTAAAAATCAAGCCCTAAAGCAAAATACATAACCGGTTTACCTTTAAATAACACATTCATCGGCCAGGCTACATCAAACTTTAAAAAATAACCAAGTAGTGTGCTCCTTGCACCAAAACCATAACCACCGGCAAAAGGCCCGATGCCCCCTGCTTTTACTTTTACCTGAACAGGCGGTTCACCATAAACAGCTATCGGGCGCTTTATACCCGAATATGCCCCGTTCCAGGCAGTGCCCAGATCGATAAACTGAACTATTTGAAAATTATTCAGGAAAGAATTATTGAGCGTACGGTTAAAGAAAGTAGAAACAACAGGTAGCCTGAATTCACTGTTTATAACAACAGCATTGTTTCCATTGGCCACATTTTGTATAAAGCCACGCATATTTACAGCCAGGCTTTCAAAGGCATAGTTCTGGTCGGCTGCGGGAGGATTGGCTGTATTAAAATACTTATCTCTGCCGCCCGGGGTACTCTGGTTGGGGCCAAACATCAGCCATCCATCAACACCACCTAAATAATAAATAAGTTTTTGATTGCCCCAGCTGAAATCACCGGCTGCCCTGCCTGCCCAGATAAAATTGCGGTGAATGGGGTAGTAGTAACGGGCATCAAATCCAAGGTTAAAAGTACTTGGCCCTTCTGCAAACCGTACTTTATTTATCTGCCGGTTGTAATCAAAATATACCTTATACCGTAAGCCATTCCAGATATTCATGGCAGGGTTCATGGAATTATCGTAAATGTATTCAAGTTTGGTGGTGGAGTATAATGTTTTATTATCAGGAAGACTGACAGTTGCTGCATCATTCGCATCAGAAGTAATAACCCCTTTATCTGACCGGATACCGGTAGTAAGCCTGATGCTTTTTGTTTTATCAAACGGATAGCTGACGTTTACCTGGTAAAGATTGGTAAAAATTCTTCCTGCATAATAGTCGGGATTACCTCCGGACGTACTATCATAAGGAACAAAATTTTGTACCACATTGCGGTAATAAGTGGCACCCCAGTCGAGCCTGCGTTTGTAATTCTGATAGCTCATCAGCCACTCATTGTCTTTTAAATTGGTTGATATTTTAAAACCGCCTGTGATCCTTACGTCTTCCATCAGTTCGGTAGTTCCCAGGCGTATAAGTCCGCTTAACGGTGTTCCGGAATTTAGCCGGATGGGGTTTTGATTAAACCTGCCTGAGTAAGGCTGGTACCGGTTAATAAGCACACCGGTATAAAAACCTGCAGAGCCATAGTCAACAGAAAATTTAGGGGGTTTGTACCTGAACTTTTTCATTGTTTTCAAAACATCATATTTAGCAACAGATGAAACCGGCACTTCTGCTGTTACGCTACTGTCTTTTTTCTCATTGGCAAACTCTGTTTGAAAAACATCTTCTTCTTTTTTTGCAGGATTGACCGTCTTGATTGCTTTATTTGCAGCTGCGGTGTCCCTGTACTCGTTCATCAGTTTTTTCATGTACTCTGTTGGCGGTACCGTTACATTCCTGCGTTTGAGGGTCATTTCATCAATCTTCAGTTTATACAAAACCTTGTCATCGCTTTGGCGGGTTACTTCGCTTACCTGGTTATTATCTCCTGCAATACGGGTTTCTGCCAGTGTGCTTTGGTAATTCGTTAGCGGAAAGGTGTACGCTGAATCTTCTGAAACAGAAACAACGGCAACAGAATCAACATCGTTTTTCCTGAACGCTTTTAATGTACTGTCAACTTCTTTTGAAGAAGGGTTGCGTAGTATCTGGTCAGCAATAATAACCAATGTATCAAGCCCTGCTTTTTTTGTGGTGAAGAAACCTGCGTAACGGTTGCCAACACCATTTTCATCGCTTACAAACGTAAAATGGCTTTGATTGTACTGCATCGGAAAACGTGCATTGCCATATTTTAATTTTGAAAGCTGGGTTATCTGGTTAAGCTCTGGCTTGTCACCAAAATCTGTTATTAAAAAGATATTGTACTTACTGTTACTTGGTAAAACGGTTTCGCTGCCTTTGGCAGCAGCCGTGGGCCTGTTGCTGCTGAAAATGATACCTGTTTTGTTGGGGAAAGCCACAAAAGATGCATCCAGGTCATCATACACATCGTTGGTTATTTGTTTCGCTTTTTCTTTTTGAATGTCGTAAGTAAAAATATCTGTGTGGCCATTTTTCACTGCCGTTAATAAAAGGGTATTGGGGTTGAGCATGTATTTGATATCCTGCACCTGGTCAAAATCTTTGGTAAGGTCTATCTTAATTTGTTTCTGGCGGTTGATGATATCATAAACAAAAAGTTTAAGCCTTCCTTCGGCTGTGTAAATCACAGCTATCCTGGTTCCTTTGCCATCCCATGCCATCATGGGATAGTTTGGATTCATTTCATTCAGGTAGCTGCGTACACCATATTTCAGCAAAGTTTTGTTTTCATATTCATCGTTGTAAATAACCCTTACAATACCTTTTTTAAACTGAGTTACCACATAAGAATTATTACGTTTTGTTGGGTTTACGTTGAACCTGAAATAATCCAGGCGGTTGTTAATAGTGAAACCATCTACATAACTTCCTTTGGGATATTGTTTTCTTTTTGCAATGTCTTTGTAATACTTATCATCCTGGTATTCCATAAACTCTTCCAATACTTCTTTGAATTTTTTCTTGCATACCTGCAGGCAGGCTTTATTGAGATTTTTATAAACAGTAGCTAAGTAAAGCAGGTAAGTAACATTTTCCTTTTTGTATTTCTCTTCTATATAATACCAAAAGGCGTGGCCTGCAAGCTGTGGTTTTACAAAGGCAAACTTGGAAAATTTGCTGTAATCGCCGCTCAGCATTTCGCTTTTCATTTCATCATCCAGTTCGGTGCTCCAGTTTTGGGCCAGGTAGCTGATGTAACCATCGGTAAGCCATTTGGGCAGATCGAGAAGCGCCTGGTTACCGGCCACTTCACCCACATCATCACCAAACAAACGGTTTTCGGTAAGCACCTGGGCAATACCCCGCCTTACCTGAAGACGAAGTTTTTCATGATCGGCCTCAAAATAAACCACCATTTTATTATTTACCAGTTTGGTACCGGCAGAGGTGTTCTGCCATTCTATACCGAGGCCTATATTGCTTTGCTGCATTTCAGCGAAATCGTTGTAAAGCACAATATTGGCACGGCGCTGCAGGCTGTATTCAGCCGCACTTTCCATTTGCGGCAATTCCTTTTCGGCGCTTTGCGCTATAAATTTTGCCAGTTCCTCGCCATTTTGATGGTAGTAAATATTAAAATTTCTGGTTTGATAATAACTCCATTTGAATTTCTTATACTGAACCCTGTTTTTGCCAAATTCCACTGCATTTACCTGCGCAAAAGCAAAATAAGAAGTAGTTAAAAGGAAAAAGGAAATCAGAGAAATTCTGCTGAACTTTGCCATACGCTATCGTTGATATTGAGTATTAAAATTACTTGATTCGGGTTAATCCTTAAAAAACAATTTAAAAGCCATAATGTTAAAAATAAAAGCCTTTGTTTTCAGCCCCATACAGGAAAATACGTATGTACTGTATAATGACTTCAATGACTGTATAATTATTGACCCCGGCTGTTACTTTCCCGAAGAGAAAGATGAGTTGAAGGGTTTTATTACACAGAGCAATTTAATGCCCCGGATGCTGCTTAATACCCACTGCCACCTGGATCATGTTTTTGGCAATAAGTTTATTGCAGAAACATATGGATTAACCCTGCAACTGCACGAAAAAGAAAAAAAACTGCTCGATTATGCCCCCACATCGGGGCTGGTGTATAATATGCCTTTTGACAACTATACAGGGGAATATATTTATTTAAAAGAAGATGATATTATTAAACTGGGAGAAGATGAACTGAAAGTGATTGAAGCGCCCGGCCATTCTCCGGGGCATATTTGTTTTTATTGTGAAAAACAAAATTTCATCATCAGCGGCGATGTATTGTTTAACCGCAGTATTGGCCGTACCGACCTGCCGGGAGGCGATCATCAGACTCTGCTAAACAATATCCGTAAAAAATTATTTGTGTTACCGGACGATACGGTTGTTTACAGCGGGCACGGGCCAACGACAACGATTGGAGGGGAGAAGAAATATAACCCGTTTTTAAATGGACTGGCATAATTCCACCAACACCCCATTTGTTCCTTTTGGATGAAGAAAGCAAACTAATTTATTATCAGCCCCATTTTTGGGTTCTTCATTCAGCAAAACAAAACCTTCGCCCAGCAGGCGTTTCATCTCAGTTTTGATATCAGCCACTTCAAAAGCAATATGGTGCAGGCCTTCGCCCTTGCGTTCAATATATTTTGCTATAACGCCGTTCGGGTCGGTGCTTTCCAGCAATTCAATTTTAGTTTCTCCTTTTTGAAAAAATGCAGTGTTTACTTTTTCAGATTCTACCGTTTCTGTTTTGTAGCACTCAGTATTCAACAATTTTTCAAACAAAGGAACCGATGTTGTAAGCTGCTTTACAGCAATGCCGATATGCTCTACTTTTAACATGATAAAACATTTTTTGTAAAAGTAGTTTTTTAGCGGCTACTTAAAAACAAGCTTTTGTG
The DNA here is from genome assembly GCA_016786725.1 of Ferruginibacter sp. Lineage (GTDB taxonomy): Bacteria > Bacteroidota > Bacteroidia > Chitinophagales > Chitinophagaceae > Ferruginibacter. The sequence goes on from JAEUVU010000007.1 coordinate 532,511, forward strand.
TAAACCGGAAAGGCGCTAAAAAAGCATTGATGCCTTCAATGGTAATTTCAATATCTTTTTGCAGGTCAGCGGCAGGCAGGTTTAAAAAAATTTGTTCACCGCTCTGTACGCTCCAGTCTGCTTTCCAGAATAAAGGAGCATTATTTGGGCTTGAGATTGTTAGCAGCTCATCTTTTCTTTCCAGCGTGTAACCCACCAATGTTGTTTTAGATAAACCTTTGATTTTTTCTTCGGCAGCCGAAAAATCCTGCCTGGTATATATCAGAAGATCGCCGGCATCCCCACCCCTGATATCCATTAACTCATTTCTTAATCCTGTTTTTGGTTTAAGGCTTATAGTGTGATATTTTATCATCGCCACATCCCTTATCAAAATACCTGCAAGTGAACTTAAATTGGATTCCGGTAAATCCATATCATTCAAATATACCCCAACCGTTCCTCCGTTTGTACCTCTTATGGTAGGGGTACCATCTGCATTATCAATTATTTTTAAACCCGGCATCCTGCCTTTAAGAAAATCGAAAAGTGACCTGTTATCAACTTCTTCAGGATTTTTTATAAAATCAAATTCGTTTCTTGTGCCCTGTGATTTTTTCATCTGTCCCGAAACGTATTTGTCTGCAAATTTCTCTGATTCTGTTTTTTCCTTATCCGCCTTAACAATTACTTCCTTTAGTTCTTTTTTATCAGGCGTCAGTTTGTTGCTGCTATCAGCATTATATGATGGTGGTCCGCAAAGAAAATTCAAACCAGGCCGATGAGTGTTTGGGTTTTCTTTGGAGGGAACAACTTTCAGCTCCAGGAAAACATCATTTTTCTCTGCTGATTTATCTGCAAGCTGATAATACACGGTTACCGTGTCAAAAAAAATCAGGTTATCTATTTGCAACCTTCCTTCATTGTCTGTTTTTGTAACCAGGTATTGTTTTTTAAAATTTTTTTGCTGCAGTATAATATTTACATTTTTATTTTTAAGGGGTTTCTTTTGGCCGTTACTCAAAATACCGCTTAAAGAAAGATACCTGTTGTATTCACTGTTCAGCGCATTAAAGCCACTGGGTTCTTCAGCAGTTGCAATCAACTGGTCATTGATGGAGATACGGTCGGTTACTGCCAAAAAATCAAGGTCTTTTTTTGCTGCGGAAGCAGAATCAGCCTTTTTAATTTGTATAGAAGCCTTGCCACTGATCATATCAGGCAAGGCTATCTTTGCTTCTCTTTTATTGGCCGTATCAATCACACTGATAAAATTGGGGGGAGCAGATATACGGGAATTGTAAACAACTCTCCGGGCATATATCTTTCTTGATTTATCAGTAAGCCGGAAAGTAATAAACCCGGCAGGAAAATTTTCTCTTTTTAATTCTTCTTTTACCGCACTTAAACCATTCTGGAAACTAATGGCTGCATCATAAACAACAGAGTCGCTGCATACAGCTTCCATACGGTAATCGGGAATATTATCAGTTGCCCCGGTATAAGATATCAGGTTATAAATAATGCTGCTCTCATTTACAGTGGTATTAAGTGTAATGCCGGTTGATGCCGCTATCGGTACCGTGGTACGGGCTTCCTTACTTTGCTTATCTTTTACTTCAATGTAGTACCGTACTTTATCTTCGGGGTTTAAAATTACCTTTGCAAATCCCAGCTCATTTGTTTCAAACACAGCATAAATATTTGTTTTGCCATCGGTAATTTTGCCTTTGGCAACTACCGGGTTTAAATTTTCATCTGTGCATTGCACCAGTATATTATTGGGCGATTCTGCCACAAATGTACCTCCTTCAAAAAACGAGGAGATATAGATGTTGTTACCTGCTTTTTTTTGTGGTACCTGGCTGTTATTTTTTATGAACACTTTTTTAATTGAACTGCATTCCTGGCCATCAGCATTATTTACATAGCAATACAATAAATAGAATTCGCCCTTTCCGGTTTCAGGTAGTACAACATGCCCGCTGGATACGTTTAAATTAAATGGGAGCATCTGTTTTGTCAGCCTGTTTCCATTGCAATCCAGTAATTCAACAAAAAGCGTATTATTGATCTTTGCAGAAGGATTTAGCAGTAAAATCTGGAACTGAATTATTTCAGCATTGCTGTAGTTTTCTTTATCAGTAGTAATGTGGAGTTTTGCGTTTCCGGGAAAAGCGGTTACGTTACTCAGCAGCGTGCAAAAAAACATGCATATGGGTATACAATGTCTGGCTACATTTTTCATTTTGGCAGTTTTAGGTAAAAATACTATGGTTTGGTGCTCATCAGTGGTCATTACCACCAAAGCCTGGTAATGATGTTCAAATGCAGACGATTACATAAGTGCCCACAGGGAATTTTACGAAATCGGTAAATTCACTTAAAACTACTATTTCAAACTGTAAAATAGAACCTTTTGCAGTAATTTTGCGTTATACAAACAGAAACTAAAGAGATTGATTTTATGTTGAAATTGCCTATTTACTTAGATAATAATGCCACCACCCCCATGGATCCCAGGGTTTTGGAAGCCATGACCCCATATTTTTTAGAGCATTTTGGTAATGCTGCCAGTCGCAACCACCCTTTTGGCTGGGAGGCTGAAGAGGCTGTTGATTATGCCCGTGAACAGGTGGCCAAACTGATTGGCGCTGATCCGAAAGAGATCATTTTTACATCAGGTGCAACTGAGGGCGATAACCTGGGCATTAAAGGTGTGTATGAAATGTACGCCAGCAAAGGCAATCACATCATCACAGCTACGACCGAACACAAGGCGGTTTTAGATACCTGCAAGCATATTGAAAAGATCGGCGGAGAAGTTACCTACCTGCAGGTTAATACAGAAGGGCTGATAGACCTGAAAGAATTGGAAGCAGCTATAAAGCCAACTACCATTTTAATAGCCATTATGTATGCCAATAACGAAATTGGTGTGATAATGCCCATAAAAGAAATAAGCGCCATTGCACGCAAACACGGTGTTTTATTATTTACAGATGGTACACAGGCCGTAGGTAAAATACCGGTTGATGTAAATAAAGATGGTATTGACCTGATGGCGTTCAGCGCTCATAAAATGTACGGACCTAAAGGTGTTGGCGCTTTATATGTTCGCCGTAAAAACCCAAGGGTAAAAGTTACTGCACAAATGGATGGAGGCGGCCATGAGCGTGGCATGCGTAGCGGAACATTAAATGTACCGGGCATTGTTGGCTTTGGCAAGGCATGCGAAATTTGTATGCTGGATATGGAAGAAGATACAAAACGCATCTCAAAGATGAGAGATCATCTTGAAACAGAATTATTAAAACTGGAAGAAGCATATGTAAACGGCAGCCGTGAACACCGTTTGCCGCATGTTGCCAATATATCTTTTAAACATGTGGAAGGAGAGGGCTTGCTGATGGGCTTTAATAAAAATATAGCTTTAAGCAGCGGATCGGCCTGCACTTCTGCCTCTTTAGAACCAAGCTATGTGTTAAAAGCACTTGGATTGGGAGATGATCTGGCACATAGTTCGCTCCGTTTTGGATTAGGGAGGTTTACAACTGATGAGCAGATTGAGTACACCATCAAAGCGATAAGTGAAACCGTTTTGAAGTTAAGAGAGATGAGCCCGCTTTGGGAAATGTATAAGGAAGGAATTGATCTGAACACAATTGAGTGGGCAGCGCACTAAAAATTATTTTGAATGTTAAATGCTAAATTTTATTAAGCACAGCAATTCAAAATTTATAATTCAAAATTTAAAATAAAAATAATCATGGCATATTCAGAAAAAGTAATTGATCACTACCAGAATCCAAAAAACGTGGGTACGCTGGATAAAAGCGCAAAAAATGTAGGAACCGGCCTCGTTGGCGCTCCGGAGTGCGGCGATGTAATGCGCCTGCAGATACAGGTTGATGATGCAGGAATGATAACCGACGCAAAGTTTAAAACCTTTGGATGCGGTTCTGCCATTGCTTCTTCTTCTCTGGCTACTGAATGGTTGAAGGGAAAAAGCGTAGATGAGGCATTGAAGATTGATAATATGGACATCGTGGAAGAATTAAATCTTCCTCCTGTAAAAATTCACTGCAGTGTTTTGGCAGAAGATGCTATCAAATCGGCTATCAACGACTATCGTGTAAAGAATGGTTTAGAAGCTATCAAATTTGAAGAAAGTGTAGTACACTAAAAAAAACAAAAGACAAAAATCAAAAGACAAAACCACATTGGTAAATTTTGATTTTTGACTTTTTAATTTTGACTTTTTATGGTAGCAACAGAAAACAGCATATTTATAAGCGATAAGGCGAAAACCAAAGTTCTTCAACTAATGGAAGAAGCCGGTATTGCGGGTGACGACACTCATTTTTTAAGAGTAGGCGTAGTTGGCGGCGGATGCAGTGGGTTAAGCTATAAAATGGATTTTGATAATGAAGTAAAACCTATGGACCAGGTTTTTGAAGACAAGGGGATTAAAATTGTTTGCGACCTGAAAAGTTTTTTATACCTGGTAAATACAGAACTTGAATTCAGCGATGGATTGAATGGCAAAGGTTTTTATTTCAACAATCCCAACGCCAGCCGTAGTTGTGGTTGTGGCGAAAGTTTTGCAGTGTAAGAATATCAGTTCAAAAATATTTAAATGCCTCCTGATTTTCAGGAGGCATTTTTATTATAAACTTTCAGATCCCTTTTTTATTGGAGCTGCTGGCGGTACAGGCGGTGCCGGTGGAGCAGGAGGGGCTGGCGGTACTGCTAATACCGGTGGCTCTGGTGGTAATGGCGGAACTGGTGGCGGGGGAGGGGGTGGCGCAATTTCATTGACCGATAACTCGGTTTGTGTGGGCTGTTCGGCCTTTTTTGCTTTGGTTTTTTGTGCCATTATATGCGTTGAAACAGTGCATACTAATAGCAGCAGCGGAATTTTTTTCATAATGTAATTTTCGGGTTAGACACAAATGCCTAAATATTCCATAAAAAAATTAAACCCCTGCCTGAAAAAGGCAAGGGTTATGCACTTGGTATTGGTAAACAAAAGAATTGCCCTAAGGCATATAGATGAACATAAACGTTATTTGAATATTGAACTTCTAAAGCCGGTAATTTTTGGTTACACATATATGACAATGCAGCTTTGTAAAATGCTGCTTTGTTGATGTGCAAATGTAACCGCTTGGTTCATATTAGCCTGTTATATAGTAAATTGCACCAATTCTAAAAATTCATGTGGAGCATTTGTAAAAAAGAGCTTAACCAGTTTTTCAGCAACCTTACCGGCTATATAGCCATTATTCTGTTTTTATTGATAAATGGAATTTTTCTTTTTGTTTTAAGCGACAGCAGCATTTTTGAATTTGGCTATGCATCTATGGATAAGTTTTTTGAACTGGCTCCCTGGATTTTAATGTTCCTGCTTCCTGCTATTACCATGCGTTCTCTTTCCGATGAATTTAAAGCCGGAACCTTTGAGATACTGAAAACAAAACCACTTTCTTCGTGGCAGATTGTTTGGGGTAAATATTTTTCCATACTCATTGTTTTGTTACTGGCCATTCTTCCAACAATTATTTATGTGGTAACCATTAAGGTTTTGAGTGCACAGGGCGGTATTGACAGCGGCGGAATACTGGGAAGCTATATCGGCCTTTTTTTGCTGGTGGCCGTGTTTGCAGCTATTGGTTTGTGCTGCAGCGGATTTACCAATAACGCCGTTGTTGCATTTTTGATAAGCAGCTTCAGTTGCCTCATTCTTTATTTTGGATTTAGTGCCTTGAGCAGGCTGCCATTCTTTGCAAACGGCCTGGATTATTATGTTGAAATGCTGGGTATTGATTTTCATTACCGGAGTATGAGCCGCGGTGTGCTCGACAGCAGGGACCTGGTATATTTTATCAGCATGATATTTGTTTTCTTATTAACAAGCGTAAAAAACCTGCATAAAAAATAGACCTCACCCCTTCCGGTAGCTATCGGAACTCTTCAAAGGAGAGGGTGTTGCGGAGAACAAAGCGAAAATGAAAGAAATTATAAATAAAATATGGAAGAGTAAATTTTGGTTAGTTATAACCATTATTACATTAGTCGCTACCAACTGGCTGGCATCACTATATCACACCCGTATAGATCTTACCAACGAAAAAAGATTCACACTTTCAACACCTACAAAAAAAATATTGAAAAAACTGGATGATGTGGTACAGGTGGATGTTTTCTTAAAAGGTGATTTTCCCAGCGGCTTTAAAAAATTAACCAACAGTACAGCCGAGATACTACAGGAGTTTAAAGAAATAGCGGGTAATAAATTACAATACCGCTTTATCAGCCCCGATGAAAATGTTGAAGGCACAGCTGTAAAATGGAGTGACAGTCTTGTTTCTGCAGGTTTGTACCCGATCAATATCAAGTCGCAGTTAAAAGCAGGGGAGCAACAACAATTGGTGTATCCTGTTGCTTTGGTGTATTATAAAAAGAATGTACTGCCTGTTGTGTTGTTTGAGCAGAAAGGCATGGATGTAAAGAAATCGTACGCCGATGCAATGAAAGACCTCAACAGCGCCGAAGCAATGATGGAATACAGGTTTGCAGATGCCATTTTCAAAGCATCGCAAACAAATAAGCCAATGATTGCCTACGCAACAGGCCATGGCGAACCTGAAGATGTACGGGTTTATGATTTGGCCGAAAATGTATTAAGGCAGGATTATAACCTGCAGCAATTTAATCTGGCCAGGTTGCCGCTTATACCGGATACTTTTAAATTGCTGATGCTGGTAAAACCTACAGAAAAATTCACTGACGAAGAAAAATTGAAAATAGATCAGTTTGTAATGAGAGGAGGAAAAGTGCTGATGTTTATTGACAGGCTGAATGCCGAAATGGACAGCCTGAGAATAAAAAATGAAGTGATTGCTTATGACCGGGGGCTGGAACTGAATGACCTGTTGTTTAAATACGGCGCAAGGGTAAACCCCGACCTGGTGATGGACCTGCAATGCGATTTTTTACCTTTTGATGTGAATGGTAACGGCCAGTTTGAGTTTCTTCACTGGAACTATTTTCCGTTGTTTGAATCCCAATCCAATCATATAATCAATAAAAATCTCGGACTTGTCAGCGGCAGGTTTGTAAATTCAATTGACACGGTAGAGGCAGAAGGGATAAGAAAAACCTTTTTATTAAGTTCATCTGCAAACTCAAGAACTATTGCCACACCGGCATTGATAAGCGGTACCGAAAATGTAAACGAGCCTGAAAGTGAAAAATTTAAAAAGGCAAATATTCCTGTAGCTGTTTTGCTGGAAGGTAAATTCACTTCGCTTTTCAAAAACCGGGCATCGCAGGCCATGCTTGATAGCTTGCAAAAATTTGGCGCCATCTACATGCAGGAAAGTATGGTTGATAATAAGATCATTGTGGTGGCAGATGGAGATATGGTTTTAAACAGTGTTTCAAAAAATGAACCGCTGCCAATGGGCGTTAATCCTTTAACAGTAGGGTCTCAATATCAATACCAGTTTGCCAATAAAGATTTTTTGCAGAACTGCCTTGATTATTTGCTCAATTCATCAGGCCTTTCTGAAGCAAAAGCCAAAGATTATACTTTGCGTTTACTTGATGGTAAAAAGGTAACTTCACAAAAAGGAACCTGGCAGTTTATAAATATTGCAACGCCGGTTTTAATTATCCTATTGTTTGCACTGCTTTACCAGTTTATAAGAAGAAGAAAATACACAGTTAACTAAGATGGATAAAACCCAGTTAATATATCTTGTTTTTGGAATTATAATTATCGTGTCGCTCATTGTTGACCTTGGGTTGATGAGCAAAAAAGACAAGGAGGTTTCTATTAAGCAGGCTTTGTACCAAACCTTTTTTTGGGTGGGCCTTGCATTGGCTTTTTGTATTTTCTTTTGGATAGAAGAAGGGCAAAAACCTGCATTGGAATACCTGAGCGCCTACCTGATGGAGTGGAGCCTTAGTATAGACAATATATTTGTGTTCATACTTATTTTTTCGGCGTTCGGTGTTAAAGAAAAAAATTATGGCCGGGTATTGCTGATAGGTATATTAATGGCTATTGTGTTCAGGATTATTTTTATTACGGTAGGTGTGGTACTGGTCGAAAAATTTCACTGGTTATTATATGTGTTTGGGGTTTTTCTGGTGTACACCGGTTACAAAATGTTTGTATCGGTAGAAGAAGAAAAGGAGTTTGATCCGCAAAAAAGTAAAGTCTATATTTTTTTAAAAAAAATCCTGCCCCTTACACCACATGATGGTAATGGCAAATTTTTGGTGATAGAAAACGGAAAAAAAAGATACACCACTTTATTTGTAGTGGTAATTATGCTTGCGGCTATTGATCTGGTGTTCGCCCTTGATTCAATACCCGCTGTAATGGGGATTGTTGATACCAAAACTGTGGATTATCAGCCTACTGCAAGACTGGTTATTTATACTTCTAATATTTTTGCCGTGCTGGGCCTGCGTTCTTTGTTTTTTCTGCTGAGGAATGCGGTAAATAAATTTGATTACCTGCCACAGGGTATTGCCATTGTATTGATATTTATAGGGGTAAAAATGCTCGCAGAGCATTGGATAAACCAATGGATAGACAAGACCACACAGGTATTTATTTCGCTGGGCTTTATATTGGTTTGTTTGAGTGCATCTGTTGTGTATTCTATTTTCATAGACAGGGCCGCTGAAAAGGAAAAAGAAACACCCAAGGATGACCAGGCCCATTAACGGCTGCAAAAGGGCGGCAGTCAATACTTTAGCTTTACAATAAATGATTGATGTACACCATTGCAGATATTGAAAAAATAACCGGGGGCAGGTTTTTGCTATGCCACAACCAGGCTGCTGCAATAGAACACCTGCTGTTAGATAGCCGCAAACTCTTATTCCCGGCCACATCCGTTTTTTTTGCATTAAACAGCCCCAGGCGAAACGCCCATTCATTTATTGAGGAGTTATACAATAAAGGGGTGAGGTGTTTTGTGGTAGATGCAAATTTTACAGAGAACGATGCAAATAAATTTTCCGAACTAACCCTTCTGCAGGTACAGGATGTGTTACAGGCATTGCAGCTGCTTGCCTCATTTCACAGGCAACAGTTTACTTTTCCTGTAATTGGTATAACCGGCAGCAATGGAAAAACTATTGTTAAGGAATGGCTTTACCAGCTGCTGCAGCAGGATTTTAATATTGTGCGCAGCCCCAAAAGCTATAACTCACAAATCGGGGTGCCACTCAGCATCTGGCAGATGAATGCATCCAATACACTCGGTATTTTTGAGGCAGGTATTTCTATGCCCGGAGAAATGGACAGGCTTGAAAAAATAATAAGGCCGGAGACAGGCATTTTTACCAACATAGGAGAAGCTCACAGTGAAGGATTTGAAAATACTGCAGAAAAGATCAGTGAAAAAATAAAATTATTTTCAAACAGCCATACGGTTGTTTACTGTAAAGATGAGGCAGCGGTTGATGAGGCGATGATTCAGCTTCAGCAAAAAAACAATACACAACTGATTACCTGGGGCCGGAATGCCGGCGCAACACTCTGCATCAGCAATATACAGGTGCAGCCATTTAATACCGTTATAAAAGCTGTTTATAAGAGAAAAAAAATTAGCATATCCATACCATTTACAAACGATGCAGCTGTAAAAAATGCCATCACCTGTTGGTGTGTGTTGCTGCACATGCAGATAACTGAGGAATTGATACAGGAAAGAATGTTACAGTTAAAACCTGTTGAAATGCGCCTGGAGCTTAAGCAGGGCATCAACAACTGCTCCGTGATCAATGACAGTTACAGCGCCGATATTACCTCTTTATCTATCGCACTCGATTTTTTGCAACAACAGCAACAGCATCCAAAACGTACGGTTATCATCAGCGATATTTTGCAAAGCGGCAAATCAAATGAGCTATTGTATAAAGAGGTGGCCGATATCCTGCAGCAAAAAAATATTGACCGGCTTATTGGGGTGGGAACAGAAATTATAAAATACAGAGAATTATTTGAGGAGCTGGCTGAAAAAGAATTCTTTAATTCAACTGAAGAATTTTTACAGAAATTTCCGGCCCTGCATTTTTATAATGAAAGCATTTTATTAAAAGGCGCACGTCTTTTTGAGTTTGAACAGATCAGTCATTTGCTGGAGGAAAAAGTACACCAGACAGTATTGGAGATAAACCTGAATGCCATCACTCATAATTTAAACACATACCAACGACTTTTAAATCCTGGAGTTAAATTAATGGCGATGGTAAAAGCGTTCAGTTATGGAAGTGGCGGTTTTGAAATTGCCAACCTGCTACAGTTTCATAAAGTGGATTATTTGGCGGTTGCTTATGCCGATGAGGGTGTTGAATTGCGAAAGGCCGGAATCACTTTACCCATCATGGTGATGAATGCAGAAGAAGTTACTTACGACCTGCTGGTGCAGCACAACCTCGAGCCTGAGCTTTTTTCGTTTGACATCCTCTCAACCTTTGAAGACTACTTAATGCGTAATGGTATTCAGAATTATCCTGTACATATAAAACTTGATACCGGCATGCGCCGCCTCGGGTTTGAGAAAAAAGATATTGAGGAATTATGCAGTCGCCTGCAATCAACTTCAGTTTTCAAGATACAAACTGTTTTCTCTCACCTGGCAGCAAGTGATTCGGCCTTGCACGATGATTTTACCAATGCGCAAGCCAAAGCATTTACAGAAGGTTGCGATCAGATACAACAAATAACAGGTTACACATTCCTCCGTCATATTGCCAACACTTCAGCAATCCATCGTCATAAAAACCTGCAGTTTGATATGATACGCCTCGGCATTGGTTTGTACGGTGTAGATGCTGAGCCTAACATTCAGCAACAATTGAAAAATGTGACCACTTTAAAAACCACCATCTCACAAATAAAAAAAATAAAGGCCGGAGAAAGTGTTGGCTACAGCCGCAAAGGAGTTGCAGCAAAAGATTCAGTAATTGCCACAGTAAGAATCGGCTATGCAGATGGCTACCCACGTTTATTAAGCAATGGTGTGGGTAAAATGTGGCTGCACAACAGCCTGGTGCCGGTAATAGGTAATGTATGTATGGATATGACCATGCTTGATATAACCGGGGTTGAAGCACAGGAAGGCGATGAAGTGATCGTTTTTGGAGCAAACTTACCGGTAAGTGAACTGGCAACCCTGGCCCAAAGCATTCCGTACGAAATTTTAACCGGTATATCTCAACGGGTAAAAAGGGTGTATTTTGAGGAATAAATTTAGGGGTTTAGAAGATTAGATGTTTAGTAGCACGTGCTTCCCTAAACTTCTAAACCCCTAAACCTCTTATCTTTGCCAACTATTATGAAAGCAAGACATGTAACTTTTATCATCCTCTTAATTATTATTGCCGACCAGGTGCTTAAGCTGTGGATCAAAACCCATTATCAGCTTAACGAATCGCACAAAATTATCGGCAGCGGGTTTCAGCTTTATTTTGTTGAGAACCCGGGCATGGCTTATGGCTGGAAATTTGGAGGCAACTGGGGCAAAATGGCGCTTACTATTTTCAGAATGCTGGCTGTTATTTTCGGTACCTGGTATTTAAGAAAGATCATCAGGGAAAAGCAACATAAAGGCTTTATTTTTTGTGCATCGCTGGTTTATGCAGGCGCATTGGGCAACCTGATAGATTCAGCTTTTTACGGGTTGATATTTGATAAAGGAATGACCGTTGATCCCATCCTTAAAGATTATACTGGATACAGCGGCCTGGCCGAATTCTCTTCAAACGGGTATGCTTCTTTTCTGCATGGTAATGTGGTTGATATGCTTCACTTTCCCATTATAGATACAACCTGGCCCAAATGGGTACCCGTTTTTGGAGGGGATAAACTTGAGTTTTTCCGCCCCATATTCAATATAGCAGATGCATCTATCACGTCTGGTGTTCTCAGCATTTTAGTTTTCCAGAAGCGCTTTTTTAAGCAGCGTAACCAGCAGGAAACGCATCCAACGGTGGAAACAAATGCAGTAGTTAATGATGAGTCGCAGGTTTCGTAAAATACTTATCTTTAAAATCAAGAAATTTAAATGATTTATGAAACTACGTAATCTGCTTACAGCTTTTTTTGCAACAGGTATTTTTTTAACATCCTGCGTAAAAAATGATGATCCCACCGGCGCATCAACCGGTACATTACAAAGCGCCGTTACTGGCGACTGCTCACCTTTGGTTGTGAACGGTATTTATATGGTTGACAGTGTTTTAACCAGCAATAATTATGTGGATGTTCAGGTAAATGTTACTGTTGGTGGAAGTTTTGAAATAAAATCAGACAGCATTAACGGCTATTCATTTAAAAAGACCGGTACTATCAGCGCCGGCTTAAATACTATCCGCTTATATGCAAGCGGAAAGCCGGTAGCCACCGGTACCAATACATTTACTGTTGTTTATGGAGGTACGGCCTGTAATTTTACAGTAACCGTTTTTGCAGCAGGTGGCGGGTTTGGTACCGCATTATATACGCTTGGGGGCTCACCCGGTAACTGTTCTGTATCAAATATTACCGGCAATTACATTGTGGGCCTTGGTATGACAGCAGGTAATAAAGTAGAAACAACTGTAAATGTAAGCAGCACCGGAACTTATAACCTGCCTGGAGTAGCAATTAATGGTGTAACTTTTAGCGGTAGTGGTGTGTTTACCAATCCTGGCATACAAAATATCTTTTTATCTGCATCGGGTACACCGGCCAGCCCGGGGGTTTTCACTTACCCATTAACCAATGGCGCAACAAATTGTAATTTTTCAATTAGCTATACCAGTGTTATTACCAATGCAACTTATGCATTAAGCGGTTTTCCGGGTAATTGTACAGCGGCCCAGATAAATGGAACCTATACTGCAGGAACAGCTTTAACAGCTTCCAATACTGCTGTAATTAATGTAAACGTAACTTCTCCGGGTGTTTATACAATCTCTACCACAACCGTCAACGGCATCAGCTTTTCGGCTTCGGGCACCTTTAACATCACCGGCCCTCAGCAGGTTACATTAACTGGTGCCGGCACGCCAACTACGGCAGGCCCGGTTAATTTACAGGTTTCCGGTAGCGGAAATGTTTGTGGGATATCTGTAACTGTATTATAGTTCACCTTTTATTTATGAACAGTATCATGCAGCAAACCCCCGGCCTTTTTACTCTTAAAAAGACATTAACACAGTAAAGCATAATACTTTAGAAAAAATTACAGAACTTTATCTATAGTACCCGTTGGGTGAAAGACAAAAAAAGATCAATGAAAAAATTACTTCCTCTGGTATTGGCGGCTATTTTAATTTCCCTTTTTTCCTGCGAAAAAGAATACAGCAATGAAAACACCGGCGGCGGCAGCGATCTTATTGTTGGTGTTGATTGCCGTATCAGTAAGATAGTTTATACTGATACTTCGGGCACCAGCATAGGTTTGCCAGGCACAGGGCTGGGTTCAATTGCAGCAGATATCGACAACCTGGATATCGTAACCGAAATACGGCTGTATGACAGCCTTGCAGCGGTTCTTGAATATTGGGGACAACCCGTTTATAGAAATGATACTGTTTACATCAGCCCGGATGAATATTTTGTTGCAGATGCAAATAAAAGAATTACAAAAATGCATGGGCTGATAGATCCAACAGACCCTTTTTCATTGCAGTTTGATGTTTTTTATGCCTATAATACCGCAGGGTATCTGGTTACAAAAACTTATTTTTTAACCACCACCCCTACTGTGCCGTTCTACAAAGTAGATTATACTTATGCAGGCGGCGGAAATCTTGCGCATATGGCGGCTGTTAACCTGCCCAGCGGTGATCTGAATATGGATGCCGATATTACCTATTATAATCTTACTGTGCCCAGGCGCTTTATTTATCTTTTTCCTGATGAAGTAAATTATGCCCAGTTCACTCAATTCTTCAATTTTGGAGCAAAGAATTTTAATGCACCAAAAGAGATGAAGGTCAGGAATTACGATCCGGGAAATGTAGTAAGAGATTCTCTTGTTTCTACTTTCAGTAATTACCGCATGAGCAACGATACCTATATTTTAAGCGTGCAGATGGGAGGCGATGACCAGCCAAGCATTCCGGCCCTGGCAGGTAAACTGAGTTTTAGTTATAAGTGTAAATAGGTGTCAGACCACCAAGCATAACGCTGCATAACTTATTGCTTCAATAACTTATATTCTTAAATAAAAAGATGTTTATGGTGGCCAGACACCTGCTTCAGGCCGCTACAAAAAATAACAATAGGTTTAAATTTGAAAGCGGTTGTCTTTTTTTAAGACAGCCGCTTTTTTAAAGTGTCTGGCCACTGTAAAATCTTTTTGCTTTTAAAAATATGCTGAGTTTTGAAAGGCATTATTTTTCAGCACACTGCGTAGTGGCCTGACACTACAGTTTCCCAACCATATTTGCCGGTATTACCCATTCATCAAATTCTTTTGCAGTAACATAACCCAGCTTTACAGCCATCTCTTTTAAAGTAGTTCCTTCTTTATGGGCCTTTTGAGCAATTTCTGCAGATTTGTAGTAACCTATTTTGGTATTTAAAGAAGTTACCAACATTAAAGAATTATCCAGGTGCTTTTTAATATTTTCTTTGATTGGTTCAATACCAACCGCACATTTATCATTAAAAGAAACACAACCATCGCCGATCAGCCTTGCGCTGTGCAGGAAATTGTATATCATCACCGGTTTAAAAACATTCAGTTCAAAATGGCCGTTGCTGCCGCCAATGCTGATGGCAACATCATTACCCATTACCTGTGCGGCTATCATGGTCAAAGCTTCGCATTGTGTGGGGTTTACTTTGCCCGGCATAATGGAGGAGCCCGGTTCATTATCTGGTATAAAAATTTCGCCAATGCCGCTGCGAGGGCCAGATGACAACATACGGATATCATTTGCGATCTTCATCAAACTTACTGCTACAACTTTCAAAGCGCTATGTGCTTCTACAATTGCATCATGGGCTGCAAGCGCTTCAAATTTATTATCGGCAGTTTTAAAAGGCAGTTTGGTTAGCCTGGCAATATGCTTTGCCACATTCACATCATATTTTGGCGGGGTGTTTATACCGGTGCCAACTGCAGTGCCACCCAGGGCCAGCTCACTTAAATGCGCCAGTGTATTTTTAATGGCTTTTAATCCATGATCTAATTGAGAAACATAACCACTGAATTCCTGGCCCACAGTAAGCGGTGTTGCATCCATGAAATGTGTACGCCCGATCTTCACCACTTTTTTAAATGCCTTTGCTTTTTTATCAAGCGTGTTACGCAGTTTGGTAATGCCGGGGATGGTTGTTTCTATTAAAATTTTATAGGCAGCAATATGCATAGCTGTAGGAAAGGTATCATTGCTGCTCTGGCTTTTATTTACATCATCATTAGGGTGCAGGTATTTTTCTTTATCGCTTAGTTTGCCACCGTTCAATACATGGCCGCGGTAAGCAACCACTTCATTCACATTCATATTGCTTTGTGTACCGCTGCCGGTTTGCCAAACCACCAGTGGAAAATAATCATCTAATTTTCCATCCAGTATTTCTTTGCAAACCCTGCCTATCATATCTGCTTTCTTTTTTGGCAATACACCGGCTTCATTATTGGTAATGGCAGCAGCATGTTTCAGGTATGCAAATGCCCTGATGATCTCTTTGGGCATCCTGTTAATGTCCTGAGCAATTTTAAAGTTATCAATGCTTCGCTGGGTTTGTGCGCCGTAATAGGCATCCACAGGCACTTTTACTTCGCCCATGGTATCTTTTTCTATCCTGTATTCCATATAGTTGGTTATTAAAATTTTGTATGCTGGTGCAAAGATAAACGATAAAGCGGAGGGGTAAAAATACTAAGTAGAGACCGCTTTAAAAGATATTAACATAAGAAGTTTTACTATTTTATTCTTTTGAAAAGAAACATATATTTATCCCTCTTTAACTTTTAAAACAATTATTTATGAGTAAAAAAAATTTACTTCTAACGTCTTTGTTTGCTTTATGTACCAGCCTGGCTTTTTCGCAGTCAGATAAGTTCTGGTCGGCAAATAAAGAAGACAAAGCAAGTATTGTAACAGATAAAGCTGTTGCAAGGGTAACTTATCCAAAACTATTCAGGTTGTATAACCTGAATACGGAAACTTTAAGAAAAGAACTGTTTTCTGTTGTGGGCACAAATGCTTCCGTCCGTTCCACAGTTATTACGTTGCCCAATGCAGATGGAGGCTTTGAACAATTCGAAGTTTTTGAAGCATCAAACTTTGAACCGGAACTGCAGGCCCGTTTTCCTGAGATCAGGGCTTACTCAGGCCGGGGCATTACCGACAAGTATGCCACTTTAAAACTGAGCATCTCTCCTCAGGGTATACAAACAATGGTTTTCCGCACGGATAAGGAAAATGAATTTATTGAGCCTTATTCCAAAGACCATACTGTGTATTCTGTTTACAGATCTAACCGAAATAAAGGTCAGTTGGCATGGACATGCTCTACCGATGAAAAAAATACATTTGTTGATATCAATGCAAAAATTGGCAACACCAGCAGTGCTACCGGCAGTTCAACCGGCCAGTTAAAAACAATGCGGCTGGCCCAATCATGCAATGGAGAATATGCAAATTATTTCGGTGCAACCAGCGCTGCCCAGGAAGGGCTTGTGCTGGCAGCTTATAATGCAACACTTACCCGCTGTAATGGTGTGTATGAAAGAGACCTGGCATTGCACCTGAACCTTATTGCGAATACAACTGCAGTTATTTTCTACAATCCTGCTACCGATCCGTACTCAACAACCTTAAGCCAGTGGAACCTGCAATTGCAGCAAACTCTTACCTCTGTTATTGGCAATGCCAATTACGATATAGGCCATATGTTTGGCGCTTCGGGCGGCGGGGGCAATGCAGGTTGTATAGGTTGTGTTTGTGTAAATCCTGCTACCAATAATTCGCTTGCAAAAGGGGCGGGTATCACTTCTCCATTTGATGCAATACCGCAGGGGGATAATTTTGATATAGATTATGTGGCGCATGAAGTAGGCCATCAGTTAGGAGCTAACCATACTTTCTCTATGTCGCTTGAAGGCACCGGAGTTAACAAAGAAGTTGGCTCAGGCATTACTGTTATGGGTTATGCAGGTATCACCTCACAGGATGTGGCGCCTCATTCTATAGACATATTTCACCAGGCATCTATTGCACAGATACAGGCAAACCTGGCAACTAAAACCTGCCCGGTTTCAATAACTATGACAGCAAATCATGCACCTGTTGTTGCCGCTGTAAGCAATTATACCATTCCTATCAGCACCCCGTTTGCATTAACAGCTTCTGCAACCGATCCGGAAAACGATCCGTTGACTTACTGCTGGGAACAAAACGATAATTCAACCGTTTCCGGGGCAAGCAGTGTGGCTTCGCCAACAAAAGCATCCGGTCCCAACTGGTTATCATTTCCTGCTACGGTTTCGGGCACCAGAACATTTCCAAAATTATCAACCATACTTGCCGGCTTAAATGTAACACCACCATTGCCTGGCGGCGATGCCGGTGCAAACATAGAAGCACTGAGTTCGGTTTCAAGAACTTTAAATTTCCGTGTAACAGCAAGAGACAATAATCCATATGTAGCCGGTTCAACAATCGGTCAAACTGCATTTACCGATGCCGTTGTAACTGTTACAAATACTGCCGGACCATTTGCTGTTACCTCTCCAAACACAGCAATAAACTGGAGTGCCGGCGGTAATGCTACTGTTACCTGGAGTGTAAATGGCACCAATGCAGGCTCAGTAAACTGCGCCACCGTAAATATTCTGTTATCTACAGATGGCGGCCAAACCTTCCCGACAGTATTAGCAGCTGCTACTGTAAACGATGGTTCGGAAGTTATCACTGTTCCATCATCTGAAGGCACAACAAACCGCATAAAAGTAGAATCGGTAGGCAATATCTTCTTCGATATTTCAAATACCAACTTCACCATTGGGCCACCTGCGCTTTGTGGTGATGCTACCGGTTTAACTGCATCGGCCATTACACAAACCGGCGCAACAGTTAGCTGGACTGCAGTAAGCGGCGCAACCAGTTATGATGTGGATTATAAAACCAATGCATCATCAACCTGGACAAATGCCGCAACAGCTACAACTACCACCTCAGTAAATTTAACCGGCTTAACAGCAGGTACATTATACGACTGGAGAGTGAGAGCAACCTGCCCTGCGGGGGCCGGTAATTATGTGCAGGCACAGTTTACAACAACGGCACCACCGGTAACCTGTCCTGGTATTTATGATGTAAGCACCAATGGCACTACAGCTGGTGCTGCCCTGATACCTTTTAATACAGATATCAAAGGTTTGCTCAGTCCATCGGGCGATAACGATTATTACCGCTTTGTAATTACAACCGGAGGAACAATTACGATGACCTTAACAACATTGCCTGCCAATTATCATTTAAGGTTGCTGAACAGTGCCGGAACTACTTTACAAACTTCCAGCAACAGCGGTACAAATAATGAAACGATTACACGGACTGTAACTCCCGGCACCTATTATGCAAGGGTATATCCCCAGGGAAGTGCAAACAACGCTACCAACTGTTACACCTTAAGGGTGCAGTTAGGTACTGCCAGCAGGGGCTTGTTTGAAATGCAGTATGTAAGTAATGATTTCACTGTTTCGCCAAATCCGGCGGCCAACATGGCTAATCTTGCATTCAATGCCGAAAAAACCGGAACTGCAACCATCAGTATTACAGACAGAACTGGAAACATCGTATTTCAAAATACAACTTCCGTACAGGAAGGGGAAAACCGTAAAAATCTTGATGTAAGCAGGTTATCAAACGGGATGTATTTTGTGAAAATACAAATGGGAGATGATATACAGTTGAGTAAGATTGTAGTTATGAAGTAATTATAATTAAATCTTCATTTAAAGAGGGTTGCTGTTTTGCAGCCCTCTTTTTTTGTAATTTACACAACGGCAGTAAAATTAAAAATACCAATGAAATCAGTTAAAAAGCATATTGTAAGCCCTGTATTATTGTTGATTTTTGTTTTCAGTGTTGAAAAAGTACCGGCACAGCAGCAGGAATATTTTCCTGACCCCGACACGGCCATACAACTGCGGCTGGAAGAATGGAAAGACCTGAAATTTGGCTTACTCATGCACTGGGGCACTTACAGCCAGTGGGGCATTGTAGAAAGCTGGAGTATTAGCCCCGAAGACCTGAGTTGGGCAACCGGTGCCCGAAAACCCGGTGTGGCAGATAATTACAACGATTATGTAAAAGCTTATGAAAAACTTAAAACAACATTTAATCCTGTAAAATTCGATCCGGATAAATGGGCGGCAGCAGCAAAAGATGCCGGGATGAAATATGTGGTGTTCACAACAAAGCATCACGATGGGTTTTGTATGTTCGACAGCAAATACACTGATTACAAGATTACTGACAAGAACTGTCCCTTCTCAACCAACCCAAAAGCAAATGTTACAAAAGAAATTTTTTCGGCTTTCAGAAAAGAAAACTTTTGGATCGGGGCCTACTTTTCCAAACCCGACTGGCATTCGGATACCTATTGGTGGAAACAATTTCCGGTGAGCGACCGCAATGCGAATTATGCTATTGAAAAATATCCGGAGCAATGGAAAAAATTTTCCGACTTCACACACAACCAGGTTGATGAACTGGTAAGTGATTATGGTAAAATAGATATTCTTTGGCTGGATGGAGGCTGGGTTCGTAAAAAATCGGAAGATGAAGTGAAGAAAGAATTATTTGAAACCTATGAAGGCAGCCGCTGGGCCCGTAACCCCCAAAGCCAGGATATTGATATGCCCCGTTTGGTAAAAGAAGCAAGGGCAAAACAACCAAAATTAATTGTAGTTGACAGGGCTGTGCCGGGAGAGCAACAGAATTATCTTACACCCGAGCAACATATACCTGATAAAGGTTTGCCTTATCCCTGGGAAACCTGTATGACCATGGCCAGCAGCTGGAGTTATGTGCCCAATGATGTGTATAAACCAACCAACGAGATCATCGAAAAATTAGTTGATATTGTAAGCAAGGGCGGTAATTATTTATTGAACATTGGCCCGGGCCCTGATGGCGAACTGGATGCAGTTGCATATCAACGGTTGAAAGAAATCGGTGCCTGGATAAAAATAAATGGCGAAGCAATTTATAATTCCAGGATGTTTACAGTTTTCAGCGAAGGAGAAAAAATACGTTTTACACAATCGAAAGACGGCAAGACAAAATATATCTTTCTTTTTGATTTTCCGGAAGAAAAAATATTGCTGAAAAAAATGCCGTTTTCTAAAAATGATAAAATGCAAATACTGGGAAACAGTAAGCAACTTGCATGGAAACAAACTGAGCAGGGTGTTGAGGTAAATATTACAGCGGCATTAAAAACAATAACTGATCATGTATGGGTTTTAAAGGTTAGTTCTAAATGATAAGAATGAAGCGATATACTTTTTGTTTGATTTTGTTTGCGGTCAATTCATTTGCACAAACCCCTGCCTATCTCAATTCATCATTGCCAGTAGAAACCCGTGTGCAGGATTTGCTTGGTAAGATGACTTTGGAAGAAAAGGCTTCTCAAATCAATAACACTTCTCCTGCAATCCCACGCTTACAAATTACTGCCTATAACTGGTGGAATGAAGCTTTGCATGGTGTTGCCAGAGCAGGGCTTGCCACCTCTTTTCCGCAACCGATTGGACTGGCGGCCACTTTTAGTGATAAAGCCATTTATAAAATGGGTGTGATGATCAGTGATGAGGCAAGGGCAAAGTATAACCAGTTTCAGCGTGAGGGAAAATATGGATTATATGAAGGGTTGACATTTTATTCGCCCAACATTAATATTTTCAGAGACCCACGCTGGGGCCGCGGCCACGAAACTTTTGGGGAAGATCCATATCTGACCGGTACCATGGGCGTGGCATTTGTAAAAGCCATGCAGGGCGCCGATCCCAATTATTTTAAAACCATTTGCACAGCCAAACATTTTGCAGTGCATAGCGGGCCCGAACCTACCCGTCACGAATTTGATGTAAAGCCGCTGAAAAAAGATCTGTGGGAAACCTATTTGCCTGCTTTTAAAATGCTGGCGCAAAAAGGAGAAGTTTATTCCTTCATGTGTGCATACAACCGCCTGTACGGCGAGCCTTGCTGCAGCGACCCTTTTTTACTTACTGATATTTTAAGAAAACAATGGGGTTTTAAAGGATTTGTTGCAACAGACTGCGGGGCGGTGTGGGATATGTTCATGTATCACCATACATCAAAAGATTCTGTTGAGGGAATGGCAAAAGCCATCCGTGCCGGAGTTGATAATCATTGCATGGGTTATGTGGGGGCTGTTATACCTGCGATAAAACAAGGTTTACTTACCGAAGCAGAACTGGATACCGCTGTTGCAAGGTGTTTGAGGGCAAGGTTTAAACTGGGTATGTTTGATGATGCGTCTTTGAATCCATATGCTTCCATACCATACAGTGTTGTTAATAATGCGGAACATAAAAAGTATGCATTGGAATTAGCAGAGCAATCCATTGTATTGCTGAAAAATAAAAATGATATTCTTCCTTTATCAAAAAAGACAAAATCAATTGTAGTTATTGGTCCAAATGCAAAAGATGCCGAAGTACCTTTGGGAAATTATAATGGAGAGCCAGCACATGTAAGCACGGTGCTTGAAGGAATAAAAAATGTGTTGGATGGAAATGCATTGGTTCAATATGCAAAAGGTTGTCATATTGTTGATACCATAAACTACGACCGGCAAAATGATTTTAAACCAGCCATAGCAGCTGCTAAAGCTGCTGATGTAATTGTTTTTGTTGGCGGTATATCGCCCAGGCTGGAAGGCGAAGCATTGCAGGTAAAGATTGATGGCTTTGATGGAGGAGATAAAACCAATCTTGAACTGCCGGCTGTGCAAACTGCTTTGTTAAAAGAATTAAAGAAGACAGGCAAACCAATCATACTGATTTTAATAAATGGCAGCGCACTTTCCATTAACTGGGAGAATGAAAATGTTGATGCGATTGTTGAGGCCTGGTATGGTGGCGAGGCTGCAGGACAAGCCGTTGCCAATGTTTTGTTTGGAAATTATAATCCATCGGGAAGATTGCCTGTCACTTTTTACAAGTCTATTACTGATATACCTGCTTTTGATGATTATGCCATGAAAGGAAAAACTTACCGCTATTGCGAAAAATCTGTGTTGTATTCATTTGGGTATGGGCTGAGTTATACAAAATTTGATTACAGTACTTTGAAATTATCATCAACAATATTGAATGATAAGATTAAAATAACTGCTACTGTACAAAACACCGGCAACATGAATGGCGATGAAGTGATACAGTTGTATGTGCACCAACAGGGGCAGGAAGCAATAAAAGAATTAAAAGGCTATCAACGGGTTCATATAAAAAAGGGGGAGTCGAAACAAATAAGTTTTGTACTGAAGCCTGAGGATATTTTGCATTACAGTGAAGTAAAAGATGGGTTAGTTCTTTTACCGGGTAAAGTGGAAGTGATGATCGGATCTTCTTCGCAGGATATAAGATTGAAGTCTTCTTTCTTAATAAAATAATCAATGAAATATTTAAAAACGATACCAGTTTTCTTGTTGATTTTTTTTTACTGGCGACTACAGGCGCAAACCGATCTGCCTAAACCAACCAAAGCCCAGCTTGCATGGCATGATATGGAGTTTTATCTCTTCATGCATTTTGGGCCCAACACATTTACCGACCTGGAATGGGGGCATGGAAATGAAAAGGAAGAAGTGTTCAATCCAACAAACTTAGATTGTGAACAATGGTGCCGCATTGCAAAAGCCTCTGGTGCAAAGGGTATCATCATCACTGCAAAACACCATGACGGGTTTTGTTTGTGGCCAAGTAAATTCAGTAAACATACTGTAAGGGAAAGTAAATGGAAAGATGGCAAAGGTGATGTTCTGAAGGAATTATCTGATGCCTGTAAAAAGTACGGGTTGAAGTTTGGTGTTTATATTTCTCCCTGGGACAGAAACCATCCTGATTACGGCACAGAAAAATACAATGATGTTTTTGTGAACATGATGGAGGAAATATTTGCCAACTATGGCCCCGTCTGGGAACTGTGGTGGGATGGCGCCAATGGCGAAGGCCCAAACGGAAAACGACAGGCGTATGACTGGAAAAGATTTGAAAGAACAGTTCGTGAAATTTCTCCCAATACAGTTGTGTTCAGCGATATTGGCCCTGATGTACGCTGGGTAGGTAATGAGCAGGGTTTTGCCGGCAAAACAAACTGGAACACATTGGATACTGCCGGATTTACAAGAGGCGCCGGCTCTCCGCTGATGGATACTTTAAACAGCGGAAATGTACATGGCAATAACTGGATACCGGCAGAATGTGATGTAAGCATCAGGCCCGGATGGTTTTACCACAAGGCAGAAGACAGTAAAGTAAAAACGCCTGAAGAGTTATTTGAACTGTATTTAAAAAGTGTTGGGCGTGGCGCAAATTTATTGCTGAATGTACCACCAGATGGGAGAGGGTTGATAACTGAATATGATTCATCTGCGCTCGTTGGTTTTGCAAGATTAAAACAAAAAAATTTTGAGCAGAATTTATCTAAAACAGGAAGGGGCTTTTTCACAAACTTCTCAGATAAGCGCTATACTCCATACTTAACAGATGAAAATTCAAAAACTTTTGAAATCGATTCGCTGCACTTTCAACAAACGATGGGGGTAGAATTTGCAAAACCTGTAAACATTAATTGTATTATTTTAAAAGAAAACATAGAGAACGGGCAGTGTGCAAAATCATTTCTCCTTATATTGATGAACTCAAATACCGGGCTTTCTAAAGAAATACGGGGAACTACAATCGGAAATAAAAGAGTACTTACATTTCCGGAAACTGAAACAAACAAAATATTATTGATAATAGGGAGCCAGAAATGGTTGACACAAATCAGTGAAATTCAAAACTATCTGATTGATGAAAAACTGATTGAAAAATAATTCTATTTTCCTTTAAATTCAGCCTTTCTTTTTTCCAGAAAAGCAGTGGTGCCTTCTTTCATATCTTCTGTGACAAAACAATCGCCAAAAGCTTCTACTTCTTTATCGTAACCGCTTTTGCCATTGGTGTAAGCGCTGTCGCTTACGACAGCCACATTAACGCACTCAATAATTTTACCAATGGCAATGGGCGCTTTGCTCATGATAATGTTCAGGATATCTTTTGTTCTTTCCAATAAACTTTCTGCTGTACAAACATGGTTGACCAAACCTGATTGCAAGGCTTCACTGGCATCAATAAGATGTGCTGTCATTTGCAGCTCCATACTTTTTCCCTTGCCAACTAATTGTGTAAGGCGTTGTGTGCCGCCATAGCCCGGTATTAATCCTAAATTAACTTCGGGCTGGCCAAATTTTGCATTTTCGCTGCAAAGCCTGAAATGGCAGGCCATCGCCAGTTCGCAGCCGCCGCCCAATGCAAAGCCATTTACAGCGGCTACAATTGGTTTTTTACAATTCTCAATTTTAAAAAAAACGTCCTGCCCCCTTTTGGCCAAAGCCATCGCTTCCTCTTTGTTCAATCCGCCAAATTCGGTAATGTCTGCACCGGCAACAAATGCTTTGGGGCCTGCACCGGTAATAATCACAGTTTTAATATCGGCATTACTATACACTTCATCAATAGCTGCATTCAGATCGGTAAATACCTGCTTGTTTAAAGCGTTTAATTTATCGGGGCGGTTGATTGTAATAATAAAAATGCCGCTTTCTAATGTAGTTAAAATGGTTTGGTACATATTGGTGATTAAAAATTCCTGTTTTCTTTTACCCACGCTTTTATATAATCTGCAATTTCTGATGTGGTGGCTCCGGGTGCAAATAATTTTCCAACGCCCATTTTATTCAGTTCTGCCATATCGGTTTCAGGAATAATGCCGCCGCCGGTGAGCAGTACATCATTCATTTCTTTTTCTTTCATTAAGGCTATTATCTTTGGAAAAACGGTGTTGTGTGCGCCACTTAAAATGCTTACACCAATGGCATCCACGTCTTCCTGCAATGCAGCATTTACAACCATTTCGGGTGTTTGGCGCAGGCCGGTGTAAATCACTTCCATGCCGGCATCACGCAGGGCTGTTGCAATTACCTTGGCGCCACGGTCGTGGCCATCCAGTCCAACTTTGGCAACTAAAACTCTTACAGGTCTGTTTTTCTCCATAGCAAATGGTATAAACTTTTGTAAAAGTAAGTTTATTCAAAATAACTGCCTACAGGGAGAAAAATCTTTATAAGCACTGCCTGTTTAAAAAGGCAAGGGTGGCCTTATTATAATCGCTGTACATCTGGTGGTCTGAAACTGACAGGTCTATCTGCTCTACAACAAAGAGTTTTTGTAAAGGCGTTAAACTGTTCAGTTCAGGAAAAGATGCCGGATCGGCCTGGTATCTTGTAACAAGGCTGTCAGAAAAACCAATAAAGTAATTCCTGCTGTTAAGATACCCTTTCGATTTTAGTTCAGCAAAAACAGCGGCTGATTTAGCCAGGGTAATATCGCCCCTGCGGGCAAACCTTTCCGGGTATAAAGGCGAACGTTCTTTAATAAAATACTTGCTGCAAACACCACGGCTGCTTATTGTTTGGGAGTTGGATAATGCAGCAGCATTTCCTGCCGGACCCACATTTTCATGATTATCAAACCTGGCCATGCAAAACTGGAGAGGTGTGGTAGTTGTTAAAGACACAGCACCTGCCTGTGCACAGTAACTTACTGCAGCTTTATGTTGGTAATATGCAGAAAGGTATGCCGAATAGTTTCCTCCATTACTCATGCCTGCACAATAACGAAATTTGCTGCGGTTGGTAACGCCACGGTTGTAAAAAGTATCTGTAATGATCTTGATGTTGGCATAATCAATATTGTTAACCGAATCTGCAGGAGCAACGAGCCATCTTAATTTGCCGTCAGCATTGGCATCAACACCAGTGGTGGCTTCTTCAGCCTCGGTGATGATAACGCCAAAATTATCATTGATGAGTTCTTTGTAAAGCTGCTTGAATTCATAATTATTAAAAAGGTTAAGCGCTGTTCCGCCGGAGCCATGCAAAAGGTAAACAAAACCTTTGTGCCCTGCGGGGAAATATGAATAAACGGGTTTCATCCTGTCTCTGCCTCTTATCTGTTCAAAATTTAAAAAAACAGGAGTGATGGTTTTCAGGCTTCCGGTGAAAGAAACATTACGGCCAGGCATAATAAACCAGGTATGCCATTCTTCCGGTCCGTTCAAAAGCGCTGTTTCGCTGCTGCTCCACTTATCAAATATCTGATTGTCGGCAACCGCATTGCTGAAGATATCCACTGTATCGCCAATCTTGTATTTGCCGCTGCCATAGCCATTATAAACTGTTACGGTGAAACTGTCAACCGGGGGATTAACCGGAGTTATGGGATCTGTTGAAGATTTATTGCAGGAAGAAAGAAAACCGATCAGAAGACAAATGAAAAGCAGCTGTTTCATGTAGTTAAAAATTTGTTTTTTTTGACCGGTTAAGGCCATGTAAGTTTAAAATTGAGAAAAAACATTTATTGCTTTTTCTATTCTGTTTATTGTTTCAGCACTGCCCATAGTTTCAGCTATCACAAAAACACCCGGGCCCATTTTAGAACCAACCAGCATTATCCTGAATATCATCTGCAATTCGCCTATCTTGATATTTTTTTCAGTTGCAAGGTTTTTAAACTCGTTTTCAGGCGCACCACCCCCCCATTCAGCCAGGTTGCTGTATCTTGATATTAATGCTTTAAAAAAATCTTTTTTATCATTATCCCATTTAGGTTTTACTGATGCTTCGTCATACAAAGAAGGAGCTGCATAGAAGAAAGCAGCCTGCGTGTAAAAATCAGTAAGTAAAGTACAGCGTTCCTTTACCAGGTCAAGCACTTTGGTAAAATAAACATCATCATTTATACTAACCCCTTTTGTTTCAAATATTTCTTTAACTATTAACCTGTAACTTTCAACTCCTGACTTTTTTATCCACTCCTGGTTGAACCATTTTGCTTTTTCAAAATCAAACTTTGCTCCGGCGGCATGCACACGATCCATGCTGAAACATTCAACCAGTTCTTCCATACTGTATAATTCCTGTTCCGTACCATCGTTCCAGCCCAGTACAGCCAGCAGGTTAACAAATGCTTCAGGTAAAAAACCTCTTTCTTTAAAACCTTCGGTAAGCTCATTTGTTTTCGGATCGGTCCAGTTCATGGCAAAAACCGGAAAGCCATATTTAGCCCCATCACGTTTGCTGAGTTTGCCACTTGGGCCCATTATCAAGGGCAGATGCGCCCATTGCGGCATATTCTCTAACCCAAATAAATATTTCCAGAGCAGTACATGTACAGGCGCACTGCTCAGCCATTCTTCTCCCCGAAAGGCGTGGGTTATCTTCATTAAATAATCATCTACCACCACAGCCAGGTGATAGGTAGGCATCCCGTCAGCTTTCAGCAAAACTTTATCATCCACCAAAGAAGAATCAAAACTCACTTCATGATGGATCATATCTGTAAATGAAATTGTTTCGTTTGCCGGCATTTTTATACGAATCACATGGCGTGTATTTTCAGCCAACAGCTTTTCTACTTCTTCAGGAAGCAAGGTTAAGGAATTCCTCATTTTCATCCGCACATTGCCATCATATTGCGGAGAAGGATTTGCTGCTGTTTTAAAATCCTGCCTCATTTTTTCGAGTTCTTCCGGCGTATCAAAGGCATAATAGGCAAAGCCATCGTTAATCAATTGCTCAGCATATTTTTTGTACAAGGCTTTTCTTTCGCTTTGGCGGTATGGAGCAAAAGGGCCTCCATGCAACGGACTTTCATCGGGTTGCATGCCACACCATTTGAGGCAGTTGAAAATATAATCTTCTGCACCTTCTACAAACCTGGTTTGGTCGGTATCTTCAATGCGAACAATAAAATCGCCGCCATTTTTTTTGGCAAAAAGATAATTGTATAAAACGGTACGTACCCCACCTAAATGCAAACCTCCTGTGGGGCTTGGGGCAAATCTTACTCTTACTTTACTCATGCTGCAAAGATAAGCTCCCAAAATGTTTTAAACAGAAGGTAAAAAAAGGCGGCATAAGTTTTTAGTCCAGCTGTTTTTTTAAATCTTTGTGTTTTACATCTCTTAAATTTAACTTAGAGATTTAGAGAAATAGAGAAGCGTTGTATAAAAAAGGCTGCCTGAAAAGGCAGCCTTGAATTGTATATCAAATTATATAAAAATTAACGTAAGATAATTGTCCTTGGTGTTCTGCCGTCAATTGAGAGGGTAGCCAAATTGTCGCAGGTGTTAGGGTCCCCAAAATCAATTACTGCATAATGGTTTGGTCCCTGAACTTTTAGCTGGCCGCCACTGATATTAGCACAGTCTGTTCTTTTTGTCAAAGCCTGCAACACAGTAATATCCCTTGATACATTTGATGAGTTTGCTACGGTGTGGTTGCCGGTAATTGAAAATACATCATCTAATCTGGCGGGTGTAGCTACGCCAGCTGTTTGTACCACGGTTCTTAAGCCTGAATGTGTCCAATACCTTCCATTACCGGTATTGGTAACTTTTCCGTTCTCTGTTTTATGAGTCCAGCTCCTGGTATTTGCTGTGCTTGTGTTTGTCCAGGTGTGAGTGCCTTCAAGCTTATAACCATTAATAATATAGTTGGTAAAGGTCATAACGGCAACACTTCCGCTCTTTCTTACAGAATCAGAAAGTGTGATATTGATTTTTCCGCTGCGAACATTACCGTTAAAAACGCAGTTGGTTCCAAAATCAATTACAATGGTTTTTGGAAAACCTTGTGCAGGGGTAATCGTTACTGTAGCGCACGGAATGAAGTCGTTAACAATAACAGGACCACCGGCTGTAAAACCACCGGCCAGGTTATTTTCATCAGCTACCTGGTTGAACATATCACCAGCGTCTTCGCTGAGATTATCAGCAATGGCCTGATCACCGCTTAATTCAAATGTGGTTTCAAATTCCTCGGCTGTTTCCGTTGCTTTTTTACAGGAGTTAAAGCTAATGGCGAATGCAAGCATGGTGAATGCAAACAGAAATTGTTTAATTTTCATAAATTTTTGATTTTAAGTGTTGGGTTGTGAGATTTGTTCAGGTAAGACTGTATCAATACAAAATGGTTTAATCAGGTTTAAAATTTAATGTGCCTAATGTTTTATTTAGCAAAAACGCCAAACTGGGTAAGTAAATTGTTTAAGGAAAGTACCTGGGCAATCCCGGACGCCGAAAAAACCATTTATCTCACTTTTGACGATGGCCCACACCCCCTGATAACTCCTTTTGTACTGAAGGAATTGGACAAGTTTGGTGCCAAAGCTACCTTCTTTTGTATAGGTAAGAACGTAGCAGAGTATCCTGATGTGTTTAAAAGCATTTTGGAAAAGGGACATTCTGTTGGAAATCACACCCACAACCACTTAAATGGCTGGAAAACCCCCAATGCAAAATATTTGCAAAATATTCTGGAAGCAAGAAGTTTTATTGATTCTGATCTGTTCAGGCCACCTTACGGCAGGATGACCAGCAGGCAGAAAAATCTTTTGCTGAATTTGAATAAGCCTTTTAAAGTAATAATGTGGAGTGTATTAAGCGGGGATTTTGACATTAATTTAACACCTGAAAAATGCCTGGACAATGTTATAAAATACTCCCAAAGCGGGTCTGTAGTTGTATTTCATGATAGCGAGAAAGCATATGAAAGGCTATTGTATACCTTACCTTTAATGTTAAAATATTTTTCAGAAAAAGGATTTAAGTTTGAAAAAATTGAGGGTTGATTTATGCTGTTTCAAGTTGCTGATACACTAAAAAAAATTGGGCCGGGGTAGAAACCCTGGCCCGTTTTTAATCCGTACCCTATGAAAACTGGGTTAAATGTACATTGTTGTTGTTAAATTAGCAACAATTTTTTTAACAGTTTTTAGAGGGTTATAATATGACGAATTCCGTTTATAATAATTACTGCCAGGTTATCACACCTGCCGTCTCCATAATCCAGTATGGCTTCATTGCCATTTTTAACAATTTTTACTGTTCCCTGTACTATCCAGCGGCAGCTGAATTTCTTAATTAACGGATCAGTTACCAATGCTGCCCAGGTACCACCTCCGGAATTTACACTCCTGGCACTGCCGGTAATTTTATATACATCGTCCATTGGAAAATGTGGTGTTCCGTTGCCGGCAACCTGCAATACATTTTTGGTGCTGTTCCATTTGATCCACCTGCCGGTGTTTACATTGGTTACTTTTCCATCAATTACAACAGCCTTCCAGCCTTGCATATTGGTTGTACTGGTATTTTCAGAGATATGTGTGCCTTCTATTTTGAGGCTGTCAACCTGGTAGCCCAGAAAAGTTGTTGAAACCTTTGCACCTGGTACCGACATGGGATTTGTGTAAATAGAAACTATTTTTCCTTTCCGGTACTTTCCATCGCGGCCCAGGCAACCTGTTCCAAAATCAATGGTTACTGTTTTAGGAAACACATTTGGAATGTTGGGAACCACTGTAACAGTGAAACAGCGGGCCGGGTTTGTTGTAGTACTTCCCAGTTCTGATAACCCGGATACATTGGCATTTACGCCCAGGTCTTCGCCAACTTCACTTTTGTTCATGCTGGCTGTAATGTTAAATACATCATCAAACTGGGCTTCTGTTTCTGCTTCTTCTGCAGCAGCCTGTTGCGTGGCTGCAACCTGCACAGGGTCTGTGTCGGAGCTTGTGGTGGTTGTGTTGATTGGTGTGAGGGTTTCTTCTTTTTTACATGATGTAAAAATAATGGCTCCCATGAAGCCGAAGGCGAGGAGCCAGGTGGTGCTGTTTAAAATCTTTTTCATAAAATTTAAAATTAAAGGTGAATAAAACGAACGGGTGTATGACTATGCCCTGCTGATTTAGTTTAAAGAATCGTTAAATTAATTTTTAGCATTTTTGCAAATGCAAACAAAAAATATGATTGTAGATACACACTGTCATCTGTATGTTGATGAATTTAAGAATGATATAGATGAAGTTATCAGAAGGGCAGAACAAGAAGGTGTTCAAAAATTTTATTTGCCTGCCATAGATAGTTCAGAAATTGAAAATTTATTATTGCTGGAAAGTAAATATCCTGCAAGATGTATTGCTATGATGGGGCTGCACCCATGCTCGGTAAAAGAGAATTATCTGGAAGAATTATGGGTTGTTAAGGAATGGCTTGCTAAAAGAAAATTTGCTGCAGTTGGGGAAATTGGCCTTGATTTTTACTGGGATAAAACCTTTGTGGCACAGCAATACGAGGCATTCAGAATGCAGATCGAGCTTTCACTGCAGTATAAATTGCCCATCGTTATTCATACCCGTAATGCCATGCAGGAAACTATTGATGTGGTAAAAGAATATACACCCGCAGGTGTAAAAGGTATATTTCATTGCTTTGGCGGAACGGTGGAAAATGCAAATGAAATTATTGATGCAGGATTTTATCTGGGAATAGGAGGGGTGCTTACCTATAAAAAATCCGGACTTGCTGAAGTGTTGGGGCAGATTGATTTAAAGCATATGGTTTTGGAAACCGATTCCCCTTATTTAACACCCGTGCCTTTCAGGGGCAAGCGCAATGAAAGCAGCTATTTAAAATATGTTGTAGAAAAACTGGCTGAGGTAAAAAAAGTTTCGGTTGAGGAAGTTACGAATATTACAACCGCAAATGCTGAAAAAATATTCGGCATATAGTTATTGAAACTGTATTTTTGCCACCCGGTAAAAAAATTGGAGACTTGTCCGAGTGGTTGAAGGAGCACGCCTGGAAAGTGTGTATAGGGGAAACTCTATCAAGGGTTCGAATCCCTTAGTCTCCGCATTAATCTCCATTGTTTTTGCAATGGAGATTTTTATTCTAAAACTTTTTCCATCTGCGTACTTCTTGATCCTTTTATTAAGACTGCCACATGGTTAAAATCCTGTTCCTTAAACCATTCTTTTGCCTGCCCGGATTTTTCAAAATATAAATAAGAATGTTTTACATTATTAAAATCACCACCAACTAAAACCACATTTTTCCATTTGTATTTTTCTATAAGACCAACCAAGGCCTGGTGTTCTTTCATGCTTTCTGAACCCAGTTCCATCATGCCGCCAAGCATCAGCACTTTATCGGTGCCATCCATAGATACAAAATTTTCAATGGCCGCTTTCATGCTGGTTGGGTTTGCATTGTAAGCATCTAAAATAATTTTGTTACCGTCTTTTTCAATTAACTGGCTGCGGCTGTTTGAAGGCAGATAATTTTCCAAAGCTGATTTTATTTTTTCATCAGGTACCTTAAAGTATTTGCCAATAGCAACTGCCAGTAGAATGTTGGGCAGATTGTATTCTCCAACCAGATTTGTTTTAATTGACGGCAAATCCGCCCCTGCTGTTATTGAAACTTCTAATAATCCGGAACTGTTTTTTACAAAGCCTGTAATACCGGCGCTCTGTGTTCCATAGGTAATAATTTCTTTTATGCCTTTGCTCATTTGCTGCAGGTAATCATAATCCCACATAACAAAGGCAATGCCATCGTGGGCTCTTAAATAATCATACAGTTCTCCTTTTCCTTTGCGTATGCCTAGTTCACCACCAAAGCCTTCTAAATGGGCTTTGCCGCAGTTTGTGATAATACCATGCGTAGGCATTGTATATTCACAATAACCTTCAATTTCTTTTTGATGATTGGCCCCCATTTCAATTATAGCTATTTCCGCATCGGTCTTTATTTTTAAAATGGTTAAAGGAATGCCGATATGATTATTGAGGTTGCCTTCGGTGGTATATGTTCTATATGAAGGTGAGAGCACTGCGTGTACCAGTTCTTTGGAAGTGGTTTTGCCATTGCTGCCTGTGATGGCAATAAATGGTATTTGTTTAAGCTGGTTACGGTGATGCAATGCCAGGTCCTGCAGTGTTTTTAAAACATCAGGCATTTTAATCATTCTTTCATCTGCCTCGATAGATTCGTCAACAACAGCATATGCAGCCCCCTTGGCCAAAGCTTCTGCGGCAAATTGATTGCCATTAAAATTAGGCCCTTTCAGGGCAAAAAAAAGGTCGCCCTGTTTTACCTTCCTGGTGTCGGTTTGGATGCAAGGATATTGTTGGTATAGTGTATAAAGCTCTGATATTTGCATGAATCAAAAATAAAGCAGAAGCGTTAAATAAAGACACAAAAAAAGCCTCACCGGAAGGGGGGGCTTTTTTATCATTATAACAGAATTACTTTTTCTTTTTCTTGCGTGAATTTTGTTTACGCTTGCCAAAAATATTTCCTTCTTTAAAACCAACCCCTTCGGGAGGCCCGAGGTAAGTTTGGGCACAACGGAAACCAACGGTACTGGCGGCTTGTGTTTCCTGCATAAACCTGCGGGTGCCGGGCGATAGCCAATATGGTCTGTCATTCCAGCTGCCACCCTTAATAACTCTTGATGAATCATTGATCAAAGAGGTAATTCCATAGCCATAAAATACACCGCTTGAAGAGTCGCCATCGAGGTAATTGATCACGTCATTTTTTTGATAATTTGAACGGTTCTTAACTTCCTCATCAGAGATATCAACTTTTTTCAGGCGACCCATACTGTCTCTTTCATACTCTCCGCCTGAGTTCTTATAATATTTCTGGAATTTATTACCACGGAAATAGTTGAAATCTTCTGCATCAGTTGAGGTCATTGGCCTGTACACATCGCCAACCCACTCACTTACATTGCCACTCATATTATATAAACCAAATGCATTAGGATAAAAAGCCTTGATATTACCAGGTATGGCGGCACGGTCATTCAAACCACCAGCTATACCCATATTATCTCCACCGCCCCTTTTGAAGTTGGCCAGGAATTTACCCTGCCAGGTTCCCCTACGGTTATCACGTAAACCATTAGGGTTATTGCTCCAAGAATATATTTGTTGATTTGAGAACAATTCCTCTCCTGATTTCTTCTCACTCTTACGTGGACTTGGGTTTTGAGATAACATACCATAAGCTGCATATTCCCACTCAGCTTCGGTTGGTAAACGGTAACCCATATTCAGGATACCATCATCCATACGTACTGTAGAACGTGGCTTTCCGTTAACATCTTTTAAAGCTGATTTTTTTGGCTTATTTCTGCCCTGAATCATATCAGGTGCCATTAGATATGTTTCTGTGTTAAAAGACCCGTCCGCACCGGCGCCTTTCATTTCTCTTTTAATGGCATCTTTCTTAAGATAACCCTTGCTTTGCAGGTTCAGCTCATTTACACGGTCTGTTCTCCAGATACAAAAATCATGAGCCTGACGCCAGTTTACACCAACCACCGGGTAATAATTATATGAAGGAAAACGGAAATAATATTCTACATATGGCTCATTATAGGCCAATTCCTCACGCCATACCAAAGTATCCGGCAGGGCCTTGTTAAGGATATTGGTATCGCCGGAAAAGGTATTTTCAAGCCAGTACAAATATTCACGGTAGTGAACATTGGCGACTTCTGTTTCATCAATAAAAAAGGACGGTACGGTAATGCGGCGTGGCACATTATTCCAATCACCCATTACATCTTCATCCTTGGCGCCCATTACAAATGAACCGCCCTGAACAAATACCAGCCCCGGACCGGCTTTGGGATATTTAACCTTGGAAACATGAAAATTGCCCATGTTTTTATCATCGTAGTTCCAGCCGGTTGCAGATGATTTGCTTTGTTTTTTGCCAAAAAGGCCACCCTTTTTACAGGCGCTTAAAGAAATGGCTGCTAATACCAGAATAACAGCAGATTTACCGGAAAGTAATTTAGTCATGTTCATTCGTTTGTCGTAGTTGTTTAACGAAAGGTTTTCTTAATTATTGTATATGAGGTTGTACTGGCTGCGAATATAAAGACTTTGAACGAAATTGAAAGATTTACCGTTCTTTTTTTAAAGTTAAAATGTTAACAAAATATCTTTCTGAAAACAGCGCTGCAACTTTTACTGGTTATACATAAGGGCTTAAAACATGGTATGGGCATTCAAAGATTTTACTGTAACAACAACAATACAATCATTTAAACTGATTGTTCTGATCCGGATTGTTCTTTACTTAATAAAAACAAATTAGCTTGACTGTATTATCTTTTTATGTACTTCTATTTATTAAGTTATACGGAATTTTGCCTGAATTTTTTAAAACCCTCTGCCAGCGTTACTTTCAACTTTTCCAATTGCCATTTTTATTCTTCAGATTATCTTTTGAAAACAGAACCTGAACTGAGCGTAAAAAAATATTTTATTTTTTTTTGGTTAATAAGAGCAAGTGTTATAAACTTGCATACAATAATGAATATACGATTGAAGACTCAGGGGGGATTGATTTTTTGCAGTACACAATTGCTAAGGTTTTTTATCAAGTGAAATAAAAATATCACAAATCCGTATTTTTACATTTCTCCGGAAAACGATAAATGAACCAGCCAGCAATAAACAAACAGAACAGGCGTTGTTATGAGGTAGTTTTTGAATTTTATAGGGGAATGCAGATATTACAGATGAAATATTACCGAAAAACGGTATTGTTGTGTGGAGAAAAGCAATTATCTTTGAAATTCGCCTGATTTTGAGTTTTTTTTAACAAGATTTTATAATTTAGTTGTTCATTTCAATAAAACTATTATTTTTACAACTCAATACAACCATTAAACTTAACGCTTATAGAGGTAAGTCTACCTAACCAAGACAAACAAAACGCATGAAAAAAGTAACTTTGAAACTAACTGCCTTAGTTATGTTACTGGGAGGAACAATAACTGTATCTAACG
This sequence comes from Ferruginibacter sp., assembly GCA_016786725.1. GTDB lineage: Bacteria > Bacteroidota > Bacteroidia > Chitinophagales > Chitinophagaceae > Ferruginibacter. The sequence goes on from JAEUVU010000007.1 coordinate 568,485, forward strand.
CCCAGAACCAAATAAACGTTGTAACAACCGCTGTTCCGTTTTTACGTATTTCACCTGATGCCCGCAGTGGTGGTATGGGAGATGTAGGTATTGCAACTGCACCTGATGCTAATGCAGCTTTCGCCAATATAGCCAGAACTCCATTTGCAACCAATAAAGTGGGTATTGCTGTTAACTATACTCCATGGTTAAGAGATTTATCTGTTAATGATGTTTTTCTGGCATCTTTGGCAGGGTATTACAAAATAAGTGATGGTCAGGCTATTTCGCTGGGAATGAGATATTTTAAATTGGGAAGCATTCAATTTACTGATGCCCAGGGCGTAGATCTGCAAACTTACAATCCTAAAGAGTTTGCAATTGATCTGGGCTACTCAAGAAAATTATCAAAGAAATTAGGTTTGGGTATAGCTATCAGGTATATCAATTCGAACCTGGCTCGTGGTACATTTAATAATGTAAACTACAAAGCCGGCTCTTCTGTAGCAGGTGACCTGCATTTATATCATCATGGAGCAAAGGAGAACGGGCAAGGTTTAAACTGGGGTCTTACACTTAGCAACCTTGGTTCTAAAATATCTTACTCCAGCGATGCCACTCAAAAAGATTATATACCTGCCAATCTTGGTTTAGGGTTGGCTTATACAAAAGTGTTTGATGAGTCTAACAAAATCACATTTGCACTTGATGTAAACAAATTACTGGTGCCAACTGCTAAATTAGATTCAGTATCAGCAAGCGGTCAAAGGGTATCAACTGATGCTTCTCTTGCTAAGTACCGTGATCAAAGTGTACCAGGCAGCTGGATTAAATCTTTTGGCGAAGGTGGTGGAATCAACAACGAAATTCAGGAAGTTAATATTGCTGTAGGAGCCGAGTACTGGTATAACAACCAATTTGGTTTCCGTGCAGGTTATTTCTACGAAAATCCAAACAAAGGAAACAGAAAGTATTTCACAGTTGGTGCTGGTATTAAGTACAGCATTGCCGGTTTAAACTTCTCTTATGTTTTCCCAACCGGAAGCGGTACAAACCGTATACCTCTTTCAAATACATACCGTTTTGGGTTGGTGTTTGATATGGGTGGCGCAAAATAATTAACACAGCTTCTTATAAAAAACGCTCCGGTCTTACCGGAGCGTTTTTTATGTTTTTATAATCAATCAAAATGGCAGATATTTACACAATAAATTAAGTATGGCATATAGAATTGGTTCGGGTGTTGATTATCACAGGTTAGTGGAAGGAAGAGATCTTTGGATAGGCGGAGTAAAAATCCCTCACACAAAAGGAGCTTTGGGGCATAGCGATGCAGATGTTTTATTGCACGCAATCTGTGATGCTATGCTTGGAGCACTGGCCCTCGGCGATATCGGGCTTCATTTCCCTGATTCGGATGATACATTTAAAGATATTGATAGTAAGATTTTGCTTAAAAAAACAACAGAACTTGTAGAAGCAAATGGCTATAAAGTAATTAATATTGACTCTACTCTTTGCCTTGAAAATCCTAAAATAAAGCCCTATGTTCAGCAAATGCAGGGAATTATTGCAGAAACCGTTCATGTAAAAGCTTCCGATGTTTCTGTTAAAGCTACAACAACAGAAAAATTAGGCCCCATAGGAAGGGAAGAAGGATTAAAAGCATATGCAACTGTGTTGCTGGAGTCAAAATAAATAAGTACATATTGAAAAAACATATCCTGATATTCTGGTTTTTAATTTGTGGTTTTTTTGGCTTTGCACAAAAGCAGGCAAACATATGGTATTTTGGAAATCGGGCGGGGTTAGATTTTAACCAGGTGCCGCCACAGCCATTAAGTAACGGTAATTTAAATTCTGTAGAAGGTACAGCCAGCATTGCTGATAATAATGGTAAATTACTTTTTTATACAAATGGCGTTTCCATCATGAACAGAAAGCATATGCTGATGAAAAATGGTGGAGCACTTGCAGGACATACCAGCAGTACTAATAATACTGTAATAGTTCCCTTGCCAGGAAGTGACAGTATCTATTATGTTTTTACAACCGGCGCCGCCGATGAAACCGTTCAGCAATTTCAATACAATATTGTTAACATGAGGGGTGATAATGGATTTGGTGAGGTTGAACCTGGAGGTAGGAATGCCTTTATTGAAGACAAAGTATTTGAAAAGCTTGCTGCAGTAAAACATTGCAATAACAAAGACACCTGGATAGTAGTTCATAAGTGGAACAGCGATGAATATCATGCTTACCTGCTTACTGCGACAGGCTTGAATCCTGTTCCGGTAATTAGCCATACAGGACTTACGATTGGAGGAGCGTTTGAACTCAACGAGCTCGGAACCTTAAAATTTTCAGCTAAAGGCTCAAAATTTGTTGCTGTTCATTCTTTGGAGAATGATTGTGTGGAGATAATGGACTTTGATAACACAACCGGTTTACTTTCAAATCCTATCGTGATACGCCCCAATCCAACGCCTATTACTTTGGGAGTATATGGCGCTGAGTTTTCTCCTGATGGGCGATTACTTTATGTAACATCAAATGATTATGAAGGCCAGACGGCTACTTTATTTCAATTTGATATTACATCAAATGTTGCCGCCACTATTGAAGCCTCAAAGCAGGTCATTCATCAAAATCATACTTATTTAATGGGAAATCTGCAAACAGGCCCGGACCAGAAAATTTATCTGGCTATGTTTAATGATACCTCTATCTCGGTAATTGAAGACCCAAATACATATGCAACAGGTTGCAATTTTGTTTATAATAAAATATTTCTCGGACTAGCTGGTAACCTGACACCGCTTCAATACGGTTTACCAACTTTTGTGCAAAGCTATTTCGACACGGCTTCTAATCCTTACGATTTTACCAGGTTGCCCGGCAATTGTTTAAACCCTGCTGTTACCTTTAAAATAAACAGGCTGAGTGGTATAGATTCAGTTAAATGGTTTTTTGGAGATTTGGGGCAATCACAGTTATTGCAGCCAACGCATACTTATGCAACTCCCGGTTTTTATGACGTAAAACTTATTGTTTACAAGATTGACTGCTCCGGCTTAAATGATACAATCATCAGGAAAATATGGATTGCAGATTCAGATAAATTTTTAGGAACGGATACATCAAGTTGCAATGCATTAAAACTTGACATAGGCGTTGAAGAGATTTTTGGGGTAAATTATCTATGGAATACCGGTTCCACTGATAATAAAATAACCACATCAGGTTTTGGAGATTATTGGCTGGAACTGGATCAGAATGGCTGTAAAATCAGAGATACAGTAAGTGTATTGCCAAGGGCAAAGCCTGTGGTATATCTGGGGCCGGATACCAGCGTTTGCAGAAATAAGTCTGTTGTTTTGAATGCCGGATTTTTTGATACCTACTTATGGAGTACCGGGGAAACAACTTCTTCAGTTTCAGTTAATCAAACAGGAACTTACAGTGTTACTGTAACACAAGCCGGTTGCGAAGCTTCTGATACGGTAGTTGTTAAACCGGGCGATTGTGATGTGTATATACCCTCTGCCTTTACACCCAATAACGATAATTTAAATGATGATTTTGGGGTTGTTGAAAATACGACGCTGCAATATTATTCTATGCAGATATTCAGCAATTGGGGCCTGTTGATCTTTGGCAGTAACGATGTTACCAAAAAATGGGATGGCACTTATAAAGGCAAAAAAATGCCCAATGGCGCTTACATATGGATATTGAATTACACAAATATCCGGGGAAGAAAGTTTTATGAACAGGGTACCGTTATGCTTCTGCGATAAAGTATTTCCTCAAACCTTTAGTTGCACAACTTACTTTTTACATCATTAACTTTGCTGCCATGCAAACTGTTCAGGTCAATATAGTAAATACATCCTCCAACCCTTTACCTGCTTATGCAACAGAAGGTTCGGCCGGGATGGATTTGAGGGCCAACCTTGCAGCATCAATAACATTACAGCCTTTTGAACGACACCTAATACCTACCGGGTTATTTATCGAATTACCACCAGGCTATGAGGCTCAGGTACGCCCCAGAAGCGGGATGGCTCTGAAACAAGGCATAACCTGCTTAAATTCCCCGGGTACTGTTGACTCGGATTACAGGGGAGAGATAAAAATTATTTTGATTAATTTAAGTAATACAACCCAGGTAATAAATCATGGAGACAGGATTGCCCAAATGATTATTGCCAGAACTGAAAGGGCAGAATTAAATGAGGTACAGCAATTGCAGGTATCCCTGCGTGGTGCAGGAGGTTTTGGCCATACTGGGATTGATTAAAAACAACTTAAAAACCAATGAAGTATATAAGTACAGTGTTCTTATTTTTTTTAATGGCGGGTTTAACCCAAAGCTGTAAAACTGTAAAGCAGATAAACAAAGCCATTGCTCCTAAAGACAGTACCTCAGTAGTAGTAATTGATCAGTCAAAAGCCGATTCGATACTGATGGTGAAAAAAACACTGGAAAATCTTAAGCATAATTACATTGATTTTAAAACATTCAGTGCTAAAATCAAAGTAGATTATCAGGATAATAAAGGAAAGCAACCCGATGTAACAGCAATTGTGAGAATTATAAAAGACAGTGCCATCTGGATATCACTTACGGCTTCGATATTGAATATTGAAATATACAGGGTACTGATAAAAAAAGACAGTGTTATACTTTTGAATAAGCAGGATAAAGAAGTGCAATACCGGTCCATAGATTATTTGCAGGAGGTAACTGAGATACCATTTGATTATAAAACACTGGAAGACCTGCTGATAGGCAACCCTGTATTTATTGACAGTAATATTGTTTATTATAAAAAAACTGATAACCAGATACTTTTTTCGATGGTTGGGGGGTATTTTAAAAACCTGCTTACACTTTCATCAGATAATTATTTTTTAACGCACAGTAAACTGGATGATGTGGATATTGCCAGGAGCCGTACTGCCGATCTTACCTATGCTGATTATGAAAATAAAACAGGGTATAATTTTTCAACCTATAGAGAAATAACAGTCTCTGAAAAAAACAGGCTCGACATAAGGCTTAACTATAAACAGTATGAGTTTAACAAAGAATTGTCAGTTTCCTTCAACATACCAAAAAATTATATTCCAAAGTAAGCGTTATTTTTAAATTTGTAATTACCAGTATTTTATTGAGTTAATAAAATTATCAGCATGATCAGATTCTTTTTTAATGTAATCATTTTCACCTTTATGAGCTTAGCAATACAGGCACAGGAAACCCGTGAAGAACTGGAGAGGCAAAGAGCTGCGTTAAAAAAGGAAATGGAAAAAACACAAAAAATGCTGAACAGCAACAAGGCCAAAACCAAAGAAAACCTGGTAAAATGGAAATTGATCAATGATAAACTGAACCTGCAAAACAGGCTAATTGACAATATTGGGAAAGACATTAGCTTACTGGACAAAAATATTACCACAAACCAAAAGGAAATTAACCGCTATAACAAGCTGCTGGATACCTTGAAAGAAGAGTACGCAAAAAGCATGGTGTATGCATACAAAAACAGGAACAGCTATGATTTTTTAAGTTTTATTTTTTCTGCAGCAAGTTTTAATGATGCTATAAAGCGCATTGCCTACCTGAAATATTACAGGGATTACCGGGAAAAGCAGGGAGAGAATATTTTACGAACGCAGGAACTGCGTAAGCAAAAAGTGAACGAGCTGGGAAGCATCAAAGAGAAAAAGAACGAAGTACTGCAGATTAAAGACAAAGAAGTAACCGCACTGGAAGTGCAGAAAGCTGAAAAAGATAAAATTGTGAACGACCTTAAAAAAGAGGGTAAGCAATTAAATAACCAGCTTGCAGCGTTTAAAAAGCAAAATGCAAAAGTGGAAAGGGCCATAGCTGCAGCAATTAAAAAAGCAAGAGATGATGCCAATAAAGCTGCCCTGAAAAAAGCCAAGGAGGATGCAGCAAACCTGGCAGCTTCAAAAACCAACGCAACCGTTAAAACGAATACCGAAAAAACAACACCTGCAAAAGTCATTACACCGGCAAAAGCACCCGAAAGCATTTTATTAAATGCCGGTAATATTGCATTAAATGAAAGCTTTAAAAAAAGCCGTGGAATGTTGCCCTGGCCTGTTGATAAAGGCATAACCATTTTACATTATGGCCGTAATCAACTGCAAAGCGGTACCATTATGGATGTTACTGGTATTACTGTAGCAACAGATATCGGCAGTAGCGTAAAGGCTATTTTTGACGGCGTTGTTTCAAGCGTGGTTTTTGTAGAAGATATGGAGGTAGTTATTATACAGCATGGCGAATACTTCAGCACATACAGTAACCTGGGCAGTGTTTCAGTAAAAGCAGGGCAAAATGTAAAAACAGGCCAGGTTATTGGCAAGGCTGCCGCTAATCTTGACGGTACCGGCGCCATTGATCTTTATATCAATGATGCAAAAGGAGCTAACATTGACCCGGAAAAGTGGTTGAAAAGATAGTGTTAAACCACTCTTTTATAAAGCGCTTCATAAACCGGTACTATATTCTCAATATCGAATTTTTTTGCCTGGGTTAATGCATTCGCTTTAAATTGCTTTAAGATTGCTTCATCCTCTAAAATGTGTAAAGCATTTTTGCTCATATCTTTTACATCGCCAACATCACTCATAAAACCGCAATAACCATTTATATTTATTTCAGGTAAGCCTCCGGCATTGGTTGATATAACCGGTACTTCGGCGGCCATAGCTTCCAGGGCAGCCAGCCCAAAGCTTTCATATTCGCTGGTTAATAAAAAGAGGTCGGCAATCGGTAAAATATCTTCCATCTGCTCCTGCTTGCCCAGAAATTTAATATTGTCATGCGACCTGCATTCCCTGGCACTGGCCTCAATGTGCGATCTTTCAGGCCCATCGCCCAGTAGTAATAAAGTTGCCGGCATTTTTTCCTGTATCAGCAAAAAAGTGGCAACTACATCTTCAACCCGCTTTACTTTTCTGAAATTAGATGCATGTACAATTATTTTTTCTCCTTTGGGAGATATCAGTTTTCTGAAAGCATCCACCGGGCGTTTATGAAAACGTTTTACATCCACAAAGTTGTGTATTACTTCTATCTCCTTCTCAATATTAAAATTCCTGAAAGTTTCTTCTTTGAGGTTTTCAGAAACAGCAGTCAGCACATCGCTTTCATTCATTGAAAATGTTACAACAGGGCTGTAAGTTTTGTCTTTTCCAACCAGGGTAATATCTGTACCGTGTAAAGTTGTAATAACCGGGATATTTATTCCCTGCTTGGCCAGTATTTGTTTTGCCATATATGCAGCGGCTGCATGGGGAATGGCATAGTGTACATGTAAAAGCTCAACATTATTATTCAGTATCACATCAACCATGGTGCTGGCCAAAGCTGTTTCGTAAGGCGGGTAATCAAAAAGCGGGTAAGTAGGCACCCTAACTTCATGATAAAAAATATTGGTATGAAAACCGCTAAGCCTTACAGGCTGCTGATAAGTTATAAAATGAATGTTGTGCCCTTTATCTGCAAGGGCCTTACCCAGTTCTGTAGCCAATACACCACTTCCTCCAAAAGTAGGGTAACATACAATACCAATATTCATAAGAAGCAGTTTTAAGTAAAATTAACCGATGCAATTTACCGAAATATTATTCACTGCAGTTTCCATTCATGTATTGGCTTTTTATCAGTAAGTTTGTTCATAAACCCGGCTTATGTTTAAAGGAATTATAACTGCCATCCTGTTTTTTGTTTTTACCTCTTACTGTGGGTTTGCACAATCAGAAGATTCACTGATGATAAAAAAAATATCGGAAGAGATTTTACTGAATGGAAAAGCATCTCAGAATTTATACACCTTATGCAAATCTGTAGGAACAAGGCTAAGCGGCAGTGCAGGTATGTACAAGGCTGAGGCATGGGGCTTAAAAGCGCTTCAGGAAGCAGGTGCAGATAAAGCATACCTGCAGCAATGCATGGTTCCGCACTGGGTAAGGGGTAAAAAGGAATTTGCAGGTTATCGCACAAAAAATAAAAAGACCGACCCGGGGTTTGATGTGCTTGCTATCGGAAACTCCGTAGGAACCGGCGATCAAGGTGTTCTGGCAAAAGTGATAGAGGTGAAAAATTTTGCCGAACTCCACCAGCGTAAAGATGAAGTAAAGGGTAAAATTGTTTTTTATAACTATCCTTTTAATAAAACTTTGCTGCGTGGCGCTTATGGCGATGCTGTAAGATACAGGAGCAATGGCGCTTCTCAGGCTGCTAAGTATGGAGCGTTGGCAGTAATTGTTCGTTCTGTAACCGGCGCTTATGATGATAACCCACACACCGGCGCTTTAAGATACAATGATTCATTTCCAAAAATCCCGGCGCTGGCTGTCAGCACAAAAGGGGCCGATAAACTGAGCGGATTGATAAAAGGTATGTATAAAGATGAAAATCTTTTTGTGAGATCCAATTGTGTAATGCTGCCGGATACCATCGGCCATAATGTGATTGGCGAAATTAAGGGCACAGAATTTCCGGATGAAATAATAACAATAGGAGGGCATCTCGACAGTTGGGACCAGGGCGAGGGTGCCAGCGATGATGGAACCGGCATTGTACAAAGCATTGAAATATTAAGAGTGTTTAAAACCATTGGGTATAAACCGAAACGGACAATAAGAATTGTTTTGTTTGCCAATGAAGAAAACGGCCTGCGTGGCGGAACAAAATATGCTGAAGAAGCAAAACAGAAAAATGAAAGGCATATAATGGCGATGGAAAGTGATGGAGGGGCTGAATATCCACGGGGCTTTGGCTGCGGGATGACGAAAGAACAGTTTGCAAAAGTGCAGGGCTGGATAAAATTTTTCGAGCCCTTTGATGCTACCCGTTTTACCTTTAGCGAAGGTGGGGGAGGCGGCGCCGACATAGGCCCGCTGCAAACAAATTTTAAAACGCCGCAGTTTGGCCTCAGCACAACCGGGCAGCGGTATTTTGATATGCATCATGCAGCTTCGGATGTTTTTGAAAATGTAAATACGCAGGAGTTAAATTTGTGTGCAGTTGTAATGGCTGCCATGGTTTACCTGGTTGATAAATATGGATTGTAAAATAAAAAACAATAAAAATGGAAGATGTAAAACCTGATCAAACTATACCGGCGCAGCCCAAAAAGAAAAGCGGCTTTCGTAAATTTCTGAGGTGGTTTGTATTTATACTTTTACTGGCCGGAGCCATTGCCCTCTGGTGGAAATATTATTTTGTTTTTGGAGAAGGCGTTAAATCCGGGGAGCTGAACTATGTGGTAAAAAAAGGTTATGTTTTTAAAACCTGGGAGGGTAAAATGATCCAGCGGGGAACCAAAGAAATGATGGTAAGCAACGAATTTATTTTCAGCATAAAAAGCGATTCTATTGCACACATTTTAGAGCAAAACAGCGGTAAGTGTTTTGACCTGCATTACAGAGAATACCTGGGCGTAATACCCTGGAGAGGCAATACCAAATTTATTGTTGACCGGGTGGATAAGATAAAGGAACTGGTTGACTGCGGTGTGAGATAAAATTAAACAGCCTGCAATAAAAATATAACCGGCTTTTTATGAAAGTCGGTTTTTTCTTTTCTCCATTCAGCTATACTTTTTGTTTTTATAAATTCATGGGGGCCGGTTAATTCAGCCGCAATGCAAAGCCTGGTAGATGATTTACAGGCTTTCAGCAAAGTTTCAATCAGTTGATTGTTACGGTACGGTGTTTCAATAAATATCTGTGTGCTGTTTTTCTTTTGGGATGATAATTCCATAGCAGTGATGGCTTTATTTCTTTCCAGGTTATCAATGGGCAGGTATCCGGCAAATTCAAACTGCTGACCGTTCATGCCGCTTGCCATTAAGGCCAGTAAAATGGAGCTTGGCCCAACCAATGGTTTTACGGTGGCATTCATTTCCTGTGCTGCTGCAATTAAAAGCTGCCCGGGGTCTGCAACGCCGGGACAACCAGCTTCGCTGATGATGGCAATGTTTTTTCCATCTTTTATTTTTTGCCTGAAGGCAGCCACCACTTCATTTTCTGCTTTATGAATGGCATACCACTCATAATCATCTATCACAATTTCTTTGCAGATGCTTTTTAAAAACCGCCTGGCTGTTCTTTCATTTTCTGCAAAAATTACCCCGCATTTTTTTACAGCATCAATAATATAATGCGGGATTGTTTCGGTGGCAGATTCTTCCAGAACACAGGGAATAAGATATACGATTGAATGCATAAGTTAAAGATTGATCTTACCCGAAACATTTATCAGCCCTTCAGTTTTTGCTTTGTATAAACTGATGGTAGCTGCAATTACTGCATAACTGGGCGCCAGCAGCCAGCCCAGTATGGGAATAAAGTGCATAAGATAAAAAACCATGCCGTTGCCAATGGCCAGCCCTTTATGCCGCCCGATAAAACCAATGCTTTGCGATGTAGATAGTTTATTGCGTTCGCAACTGTAATCAAGCATGGAAAAACCAAGGTAATAACATTCCACCAATAAGGCCAGCAGCGGGGTTACCCAGCCTATTACGGGTATAAAAGATAAAATGAGGATGGAAAGCGTATAAACTGTTTGCCACAGCAGGTTCCGCAATGCAAGCCTGATGCCCCGTACAATATCCTTCATCAGTTGTTTAAAACTAAAGGGGTATTCTTTTCCCTCAATGATTGATTCTGTTTTTTCGCTGAGGTAGGCAAACAAAGGCGAGCCGATAATGAGAAACAGGTATTTAAAAAGTGAGAAATAAAATAAGAGCATTATCAGGTTAAGGATGATCTGGCCAAAAATCAATAAAAAACTAAGCCAGCTGTTCTGCATTTTTTCCATCCATTCGGCCACGCCCGATTTTTGCAGCATAAATTCAATGGCATTGTTGCTGGAAACAACAAAAAGGTAAATACCGGCAAAAAAAAGCAGGGCATAAATAAGCCCGGGTATAAATATCCATTTCCATAACCTGTGCCTGCTGATAAAACGGTGGGCATGATAATAGGCCTGCAAGGATATAATGATTTCTTTCAGCATAATTTATTTCAAAGGCTAATACTTCAAATTGTATTTTAGCTTTAAAGTTAGCAATATAATGAAGAAGTTACCCATTCAATTTTATGAAGGCAATGATGTTGTTTTAATTGCGAAACAACTGATTGGTAAAATCATTGTTACAAAATTTGATGGTCTTGTTACTTCGGGTCGCATTGTTGAAACCGAAGCGTATATAGGCCTTACAGACAGGGCATCCCATTCATTTGGCGGTAAGCGTACGGCACGTAACGAACATATGTATGCACAGGCAGGCACCGCCTATGTGTATATATGTTATGGTATGCATCACCTGTTTAATGTTGTTTGCAATAAAAAGGATGTGCCCGATGCGGTTTTAATAAGGGCAGCAGAACCACTGGCCGGTATTGATATTATGCTTACAAGAACCGGAAAACAAAAGCCGGATAATACCTTAACAAAGGGGCCGGGCAATGCGGCAAAAGCCTTGGGGATATCAAAATTACATTCAGGAAGAAACCTTTTGAAAGATGAAATTTATATCGCTGATGACGGCTTTAAAATTCCCGAAACATCTATAGGTATAAGCAGGCGTATTGGTATTGAGGGCTCCGGAGATGCAGCATTGCTTCCGTATCGGTTTTATGTAAAAGGAAACCCCTTTGTGAGCAGTTACCCTAATAAATAGGGTGATGTTAAATTATAAAAGTCTTATCAGGAAATTCTTTTTTCGTTTCTCATAAAGCAGTTCATAGCTTACCTTTGCAGCCTTAAATACAACATTTAATGGCAGATAAAATTACCATGGGTGAAGGCGGAAAACTCAATGTTCCCAACAACCCCATCATTCCGTTTATTGAAGGCGATGGCATTGGCCCCGAAATATGGGCTGTGGCACAAAAAGTTTTTGATACCGCTGTGGCAAAAGCCTACAACGGCGAAAGAAAAATTGAATGGAAAGAAATGCTGGCCGGCGAAAAAGCATTTAAGCAAACCGGCGAATGGTTGCCTGCTGATACATTGCAGGTTGCAAAAGAGTATATTGTTTCAATAAAAGGTCCGCTCACCACACCTATTGGCGGTGGCATCCGTTCGCTGAATGTGGCCATGCGCCAGGATCTTGACCTGTTTGCCTGTGTAAGGCCGGTTAAATGGTATAAGGGTGTTCCTTCGCCCGTAACCCATCCCGAAAATGTAGACATGATCATCTTCAGGGAAAATACCGAAGATATTTATGCAGGTATTGAGTGGAAAGCAGGCAGCGCCGAGGCACAAAAGTTTGAAAAATTTTTGATAGAAGAAATGGGTGTTAAAAGCATCCGTTTCCCCGGCGACAGCAGTTATGGGGTAAAACCAGTTTCTAACGAAGGAAGCAAGCGCCTGGTGAGGGCCGCCATTAAACATGCACTTGAACATGATCTTCCATCGGTAACACTGGTACACAAGGGAAACATCATGAAATTTACCGAAGGTGGATTTAAAACCTGGGGCTATGAAGTTGCACGACAGGAATTTGGCGATAAAACCTTTACCTGGGATGAGTGGGACCAGCTTAAAAAAGAACATGGCGAAGCACACGCCAACGAAATACAGCGTAAAGCACTGCACGAGGGTAAGTTGCTGGTGAAAGATATTATTGCAGATAACTTTTTACAGCAGATACTGATAGCTCCCAAAGATTTTTCGGTAGTTGCTACACTGAACCTGAACGGGGATTATATTTCGGATGCACTGGCTGCAGAAGTGGGCGGTATTGGCATTGCACCGGGAGGAAACATCAACTACAATACCGGTTATGCCGTTTTTGAAGCCACACATGGTACAGCTCCTAAATTTGCAGGTACCAACAGCATGAACCCTTCTTCAGTTATTTTAAGCGGCTGCATGATGCTGGAATATATGGGCTGGAAAGAAGCGGCAGACCTGATAGAATCTGCACTGCAGGCAACCATCATGCGCAAGCAGGTAACCATTGATTTTTATAACCTGATGACCGGTGCCACACTTTTAAAAACAACTGAGTTTGGGGATGAGATCATCAGCAATATGGGGTTGGTAACCGGAGATGGGCAGTTAAAGAAAAGCAGCAGCCTTTAAGAGGTTATAAGTTATGAATGAAGAGTTATGAGTGAGCGAAACAGGCTTCAATTTTTGACTTTTGAATTTTCACTTTTGACTTTCCTGATTAGTGTACATTTGCAAAAACCAATTAATAAATCATGGCAAAAATTAAAGTAGATAACCCCGTAGTAGAGTTAGACGGCGATGAAATGACCCGTATCATCTGGAAATTCATTAAAGACAAACTGATACTTCCTTACCTGGAAGTTCCTATTCAATATTTTGACCTGGGCATGGAATACCGTGACGAAACAAACGACCAGGTTACCATTGATGCAGCCAATGCCATCAAGGCTTGCGGCGTAGGCATCAAATGCGCAACTATCACGCCTGATGAACAACGTGTGGAAGAATTCAAACTGAAACAAATGTGGAAATCACCAAACGGAACCATCCGTAACATTTTGGATGGCACTGTTTTTCGTGAGCCTATCGTAATGCAGAATGTACCACGTTTGGTTACCAACTGGACAGCACCGATCATAGTTGGCCGCCATGCTTTTGGCGACCAGTACCGTGCTACTGACACCGTAATTAAAGGCAAAGGAAAATTAACCATGACCTTTACACCCGAAGGTGGCGGCGAACCACAAACTTTTGAGGTGTACAATTATAAAGGCGATGGTGTTGCCATGACAATGTATAATACCGATGAAAGTATTTATGGTTTTGCCCGTAGCTGCTTCAACATGGCGTTGAGCAAAAAATGGCCTCTGTATCTTTCTACAAAAAATACCATCCTTAAAAAATACGACGGACGTTTTAAAGATATTTTTGAAGAAGTTTACCAGAATGAATTTAAAACACAGTTTGATGCAGCAGGTATTGTGTACGAACACCGCCTGATTGATGATATGGTTGCCAGCGCCTTAAAATGGAACGGCAATTTTGTGTGGGCCTGTAAAAATTATGATGGTGATGTGCAGAGCGATACCGTTGCACAGGGTTTTGGTTCTCTGGGCTTGATGACTTCTGTATTGGTTACGCCTGACGGGACAACTATGGAAGCCGAAGCAGCACATGGCACTGTCACCCGCCACTACAGGGAGCATCAGAAAGGCAAACCAACATCAACAAACCCTATCGCTTCTATTTTTGCCTGGACAAGGGGCCTTGCCTTTCGTGGTAAATTAGACAGCAACCAGCCATTGATAGATTTTTGTAACGCACTGGAAGCTGTTTGTATTGAAACTGTTGAAAGCGGCAAAATGACGAAAGACCTGGCGGTTTGTATTCATGGTAATAAAGTAAACCACGGTGAACATTATTTGTACACCGAAGAATTTTTAGATGCCATTGATGAGAACCTGAAAAAGAAAATGGGAATGTAATTCCATTTATACATTTTATAACAATGCCTGGCTTTACGAGCCGGGCATTTTTTATTATCTTTAAACATGACCTCTGCTGTTATTATTACTATATGTGCACTATTGTTAATAGCTTATATTTTTGATCTTACTTCTTCTAAAACACGAATTCCTTCTGTTATACTTTTATTGGTGCTTGGATGGGCAGTGCGGCAATTAACAACAGCCTTAAATATTGCTATACCGGATCTTTCGGCGCTACTGCCTGTGTTTGGTACCATCGGCCTGATCCTGATTGTACTGGAAGGCTCGCTGGAACTGGAATTAAACAGGTCGAAAATGCGCACGATAGGAAAATCATTTATAGCCGCATTGCTGCCCATGATTGTAATGGCATTTTTATTAGCTTATGTTTTTCAGTATTTTCAAAACGGGCTTTCATTAAGAGATGCGTTAACCAATGCTGTTCCTTTCTGCGTTATCAGCAGCGCTATCGCTATCCCAAGCGTAAAATATCTGAATGCAGCCAACCGTGAATTTATCACTTATGAAAGCAGCCTTTCTGATATTTTTGGTGTTATCTTTTTCAATTTTGTTGCTTTAACGGAACTCAACAAATCTCATACCCCGTTAGAGTCGGGCCTTCAATTACTTATTATGATTGGGGTCTCATTTTTCGCAACCATTATACTGGCTTTTCTTTTAAGTAAAATAGACCATCATATAAAATTTGTACCTATTGTATTACTGATACTATTGATTTACGCTATTGCAAAGTTGTATCATTTACCGGCGCTCATCTTTATACTTATTTTTGGGCTGTTCTTAGGCAACCTGGATGAACTAAAAAGATTCAGGTGGATAAAAAGATTAAAACCTGATGAACTTAATACGGAAGTGCATAAGTTCAGGGAGCTCATTATTGAAGGCACATTCCTCATCCGCACGGTTTTCTTTTTACTATTTGGTTACCTTATAGAAAATAAGGAAATAATCAACAGCGATAATTTTTTATGGGCCGCAGGCATTGTAACTGCAGCACTGCTTATCCGGGCAATACAATTCAAAATTTCGAAAATCCCTTTGCAACCCATGTTATTCATTGCACCACGTGGGTTAATAAACATCCTGTTGTTTTTATCAATCGTTCCTGCACAACAGATCCCATTGGTAAATAAATCGCTGATATTGCAGGTAGTATTGCTATCTGCCCTGGTAATGATGATTGGCCTGATTGTTTCAGGCAAAAAAGATGGTGCAAATATGCAACCTGACACTGCTAATGATACACAAACCACCATCTAACGACCCATTGCACGGCAAAACACTACAGATGATTGTAACGCACCTGGCAGAAATGTATGGCTGGGAAGAATTGGGCCGGCGCATTCCCATCAACTGTTTTAAAAGCAACCCCAGCATAAACAGCAGCCTTAAATTTTTACGCAAAACGCCCTGGGCAAGGAAGAAGGTGGAGGAGTTGTATATCAACGGGTAGCTCTATAATAAGCTATCTTCGACAAGCTCAAGACTGACAGATTTATGAGTTCAAAAAGATTTACCTTACAGTCAACATTCATTTTATGGAAATACAAAAAGATATCCGCCTGGCTATTTTAATAGATGCCGACAATGTGCCTTACAGCAATATAAAAGGTGTGATGGAAGAGATCACCAAATATGGTACCCCCACTTTTAAACGCATTTACGGCGATTGGACAAAACCAACTGTAAGCGGCTGGAAGAATGTGTTGCTGGAGAACGCCATCACTCCCATACAGCAATACAGCTACACCAGCGGCAAAAACAGCAGCGACAGCGCCCTGATCATTGATGCAATGGATATTTTGTATTCAGGCAAAGTTGATGGGTTTTGTATTGTAAGCAGCGATAGCGATTTTACAAGGCTTGCCACAAGATTGCGTGAAGCCGGTGTGCAGGTAATCGGCATCGGGCGAAAGACAACGCCAGAGCCTTTTATGGTTGCCTGCAATAAATTTATTTACATGGAGATCATCCCTGTTTTTGGTACAGAAACGGAAGAGGTGGCTACAGCCAAAACAAAATCCAGCAAGCCTGTAGCCAAACCATCGGTTGATAAACTGAATAAAGAAACATTAAAATTAATTGCACACACCATCAACGACCTGGCAGATGAAAATGGCTGGGCTTTTTTGGGAGATGTAGGAAACCTCATCTTAAAAAAGCAGCCCAATTTCGATCCGAGAAATTATGGTTTTCAAAAATTAACACCGCTGATAAAATCGTTACCGCAATTTGAGATTGATAAAAGGGAAACGGATAAGGCGGGGATCAAGCTGGTGTATATCAGGAATAAGGAATAAGGCGCAAGCTGCAAGCTACAAGGGAGAAGCATGCTATCATAAAAACTGTCCCCTTGTAGCTTGAGCCTTGAAGCTTATCAATTTTTCTCCACCCTCTTCGTTCCGCTATACAACTCATACTCAAACAACCTGCAATCAATCTTACTTGTGTAAAACTCAATACGCCTGTTTGGTTTTAAGCCTATCTTTTTTCCAAGTTCCAAATTGCCGGTAAAGATGTAACCAAAATATCCTTTGCATTTTTTCTTTAAAAAATCACCCATGCGTTTGTAGGTAAATTCAAGTTCAGCTTCCACACCAAGCCTGTCGCCGTATTCAGGGTTAAAGTAGATAACACCGCTTTCGCCTTCCGGCATTTTTGTCTCTTCAAAATCACAAACAGCAAATTCAATAAACTCTTCCACACCTGCAACTCCCGCATTTACTTTTGAAATATTTACTGCATCATCGCTGATATCAGTCGCAATAATTTTTAATCCTGGTACGTCAATAACCTGTTGCTCCAGTTTTTTGAATTCAATATTGTACATGTCTTCTTTATAACCAACCAAATGCATAAAAGCATAATTAAAACGAAGCAATCCAGGTTTACGATTGGTAGCAAGCAATGCAGCTTCAATAGCAACGGTGCCCGAGCCACACATGGGGTTTACAAAAACTGATTGGCGATCCCACTTAGTTGCCAGCAAAGTGGCTGCAGCCAGCGATTCCAGCATGGGTGCCTTGCCGGGTATTTTTCTGTAGCCATGTTTGGATAAGGTTTCACCAGAAGTGTCAATAAAAATTTCAGCAACAGATTCTTTCCAGTATAAATGAATAACGGTCTTGTCCAGTTCAGGGCCAGAGTTTGGTCTTTCGCCGGTCTTGTTACGGAACCGGTCAACAATGGCATCTTTTACTTTTACATTCGCAAACAAAGAATTGTTGATGGTTTCGTTGCTCACATTGCTGCTGATGGAAAAGTAACCATCAACAGTAAGTACATCTTCCCAGGCATAATCCAGCAATGTTTTATAAAGATCATCAGCATTGTAAGCTTTAAATTCTTTTAAGGAAAATAAAACCTGGCTGGCGCAACGCAAATTCAAATTCAGTTTTATGCAGTCCTGCAAAGTTCCTTTTAATTCAACTCCGGTTTTAAAAATACGAACCGGTCTAAATCCCAGTGCTTCAACTTCTATTTGCAGGTAAGGAGATAATCGGTTACTGCAGGTAACAATTATGCGGCTGCTGGTTTCAAAAATTTGCATGCCGCAAACTTATAACTTATAACCAATAACCAATAACTTTGTTTCATGTTAACCATAAGCAACCGCGGCAAACAAATGCCTGCATCTCCCATCAGAAAATTGGTGCCTTACGCCGAAGCGGCGAAAAAAAAAGGCACTAAAGTGTATCATTTAAATATCGGGCAGCCCGATATTGAAACGCCGGCACAGTGCCTGGATGCTGTGCGTCATTCTGATTTTAAAGTTTTGGAATACAGCCACAGCGCCGGTAATGAAAGCTACCGCAAAAAATTAGTGCAGTATTATAAAACGGTTGGTATTGAGGTAACGCATGAGCAGATCATTATTACCACAGGAGGAAGCGAAGCCATCATTTTTGGTTTTATGGCCTGCATGGATGCAGGTGATGAAGTAATCATCCCGGAGCCTTTTTATGCAAACTATAATGGCTTTGCGGTGGAAGCCGGTGTTACTGTTAAACCGATCTCTTCTTCTATTGAAACAGGATTTGCCTTACCGCCGATTGATGAGTTTGAAAAATCCATCACGCCAAAAACAAAAGCAATCGTTATCTGCAACCCCAATAACCCAACCGGTTATTTATACAGTGCAGAAGAAATGGAAATTCTGAAACAGCTTATTACCAAACACAATCTTTACTTATTTGCTGATGAAGCTTACCGTGAATTTTGTTATGAAGGCAAACATACCAGCGCCATGCATTTAACGGGCGTGGAAGATAATGTTGTTTTGATGGACACCATCAGTAAGCGTTACAGCGCCTGCGGCGGCCGCATTGGTGCTTTTGTTACAAAGAATAAAGCTTTGCTTGATGCCACAATGAAACTTGCCCAGGCAAGGTTAAGCCCGCCGTCTTTCGCACAGATACTTGGCGAAGCCGCAGTTGATTTACCGGCGGATTATTTCAATGGCACCAGGGCCGAATATAAATTGCGCCGTGATACTATTGTAAAAAGACTGAATGCTATTCCCGGAGTTTTTTGTCCTAACCCTGGCGGCGCATTTTATGCTATGGCTAAATTACCGATAGATGATTCGGATAAATTCTGTCAATGGCTGCTTGAATCTTTTAATTATAATAATCAAACAGTAATGCTGGCGCCTGCTACGGGTTTTTACAGTACACCTGGCCTTGGCAAGCAGGAAGTGCGCCTGGCTTATGTAATTAATGTGGATGCCATTAATGCTGCCATGGATTGCCTGGAAAAGGCTTTGGAAGAATATCCGGGTAAACAATAAGTTTTTTAATGAAGAAGTTTTTGCTTTTGCTGATACTTACAGTAACCTGCTGTATTTCATATTCGCAGGATATTATTTTAGATAAAAAATCTAAAATAAAAAAGCGGCTGGAGAAATATTACCTGGAGACAAACCGGAAATATTTTTTTGCTGAAACTGATTCAACACTTACTTACACGCTTACGGATTCTGTTACATTGCCTGCAACCTATGTTTACTATTTTAACCGGCAAAACCGTTGTATAAAACAGGAAACCATTTATACCCGTGATTTGTGCCTGCAAAACGGAATACAGGAATCACTTAATAATAAATATGCTAAGTGGGAAAAACTGGGCCCGGAAAGCTATTATGCAAAATTCCCTTATAATACTTTAATGGAAACGGTGAAAGAAAACGGCCAATTTATTTTAAGATATGTGCATAAAAAACGTAAAGAACTGTAGCAACAAAAGTTGTAAGATCAGTGCTTTTTTTTCTTAGGTTTTGATGCCGCAACTTTAGGTAATGGAGTCATTATAATGCTTATGGCCTGCGATTGATTTACAAGACTGATCGCCCTGTCTTTATAACCCTTGTTTTGTATGTGCAGTGAATCGTCAGGTGAAGCCAAAACAACTACATTGCCACTCTGGCTGGTGGTAAGTATCTCGCCGGTGGATTTAATTTTTATGGTAGCGCCAACAACCGGGCCTGCAGTTTTAGAATCCTGCACCATTACAGCGTAATAGGTTTGTGCATTAAGCTGACCGCAACAGAACGCCAATATCATCAATACAACTAATTTCTTCATCATTATCTTAAATGAGCTTTTAAAAATGCAACCGTTTTATTCATTGCATCATCTGTATTCGTGTTATTAAAACCATGACCATCTAAAAAATATTCATAATATTCATTAGGTACACCGAGCGTATTTAACTGTGCCCTCAGCCACTGGCTTTGATACAAAGGTACAATCACATCTATAGTACCATGAAAAATTATGGTTGGTTTTGATTGAGCTGTTGCAACTGAATAAGGGCTGTTGGAATCGTACAAAGGCACATCCCAGGGGGCGCCGTTAAACTGTATCAATACATCTTTTACAGCTTTGCCAACCCAGGGATTAAAACTGTTGTACCAGCTCCAGTCGCTGAGTTTGGCAGGGCCAAAAAAATCTGCAACTGCTTTTACATAATTATTTGAGTTGTATTTGTACGTGTACAGCATGGCCAGGTGTGCGCCTGCACTGGCACCCACCATCGTAAGCGTATCAGAAATAACAAAATTAGTTTTGTTGTTCACCATCATATTTACTGAAGCTGTTACATCGTTCATTATTTGTGTGTAATGAACAGCAGGATTACTGGTAAGCCGGTAGTTGATATTGGCAATGGCTGCATCGGGCCATTTTGCCCTCAGCAGGTTTTTATAATAATTCATTTCCGATTTATCACCGCTTTCCCATCCCCCGCCGTGTATAAGTATAATAACTTTAGTTGCTGTTGTACGGCCTGCCGGTAAATAAATATCCATTTTTTGTTTGGGATCTGCTCCGTAGGCTGTGTCGAGAATTATTCTTTCTGCAAGCGTTGAACCACCGCCACCGCCCGTTCCTCCACCGCCGCCACCAGCCGGTTCTTTGATGCATGAACTGAATGAAACAATGAAAAATAAAAAAATAAACAGATGGAATGCCTTTAAGTTTGAATTGGTTTTCATACTGTGCTTTTGGTGACAAATATGGTTGCTTTCAAAAACCTGCCGTCAAGATAAAGGATTAAACCAAAATAAAAGTCAATTATTGCCCACAGCCGTTTTCTGCAAGTATAAACTGGTGTTTATTTTAACAGATCTTTTATTTTATTTCGCCGCTTTTGCAACTTCAACTGTCCATTCGCTGCCGCTATAAATTTTGTAGGCTGAAGAAAAATTTCCCATGTTTAAGGCAAATGACAATTGCAGTAAACTGTTGAGATAAGCCAGCGGCTTGCCCTTTGCCACAGCGCCGAAAGTTTCGGCATAAGGCATATTGCCTTCGTACTTTTTTATTTTGTTCTGATAAATAATAACATGCAATTTATCGCCTGGTTTTACCTGTAACTGGTTAAAAAGTTCTGCAGGAATATTTGTCCAGATATTACCATATTGTACATCCAGTATCGAAATGGTTCCTTTGATCTTTTTATTTTCAATTAGTGCTTTCTGGTAAGCGATCTTTACTATTTCATCCGGTAATTGCTTTCCTGCCTGCTCAAATGTTATAGCGCCCGATGCCAGCCTTGCTGCCGTAAAAGCATACACATCACGCCCATGAAAAGTGTATGATTTTTCAGAATTCTTCCTCCTGTTCACTGCTTCATCTATTTGTCGAACTCCTGCAATGCCTAAAGATTCTGCAATCAGCGTAAGCGTTCCATTATCAGGTGTAACAATAAAATGCCCGCTTTTTGTTTTAAGCACAACTGATTTTCTTTGTGTGCCAACACCGGGATCAACAACCGAAACAAACACAGTGCCGGCAGGCCAGTATGCAACGGTTTGTTCCAACCGGTAAGCGGCCTCCCAGATATTGTAGGCCGGGATTTCATGTGTAAGATCAAATAATTTCAAGTCTGATGAAACTTCCATGGCAACACCTTTCATGGCAGATACTGCACCGTCCTTTAACCCAAAATCAGATTGAAAAACAACTATTTTATTTTGAGCAATGGCAACATTTGCTGCAAGCGAAACAACAAGTGTATAAATAAACGGGTAAAAATATTTTTTCATAATCATACTGTATTTAAAAAGGGTTGACAACCTTTTAAAGGTTGTCAACCCTAAAACAAAATATTTCTTTTATCTCTTAAAAATTAAAAGACAGCTTACCAAATAATTTCCTTCCGTTAAAACCCATCTGCACACTATCCCAGGGCCCGCCGCTTTCATTATCACCAAACCAGCCTTTGGCCTGCGGGTTTACACCCAGGTCAGGATGAATGTTAAATACATTATCAACTCCTGCAAAGAAGGTTATCTTTTTGGTAATGTTGTACGAAACAAAAACATCAGTAACCAGTTTGCCTTTAAAGTTGAAATGCTCAGGCACGTACACATTGGGATCAGCGTCGGTAGGTACCATTGGGTTGATACCGGTCTGGTTTGGATTATCAGCCGTTGCATCTCCAAAGCCCATCAGTTTTACTTTACCAAAATAGCTGAGGTTAACGCCTGCACCAAATTTTTTCATACCATACTGCAAACTCAAATTGAATTTGGTGTTAGGCGCCGATGCCAACAGGAATGCTTCTTCCCTGTCGCTGAAAAATGTCTTTCTATTTAACTGAGTACCGTTCAAAGCTGATGGCACATTTACTTTATCAACTTTCATGTGCTGGTAATTACCCGCCAGTAATATCCTGACGCTGTTCTTTCCCCATTTTTTAGCATAATCAGCAACTACATCAATACCATAATTGGTTGTATTTACTGCATTGGCAAAGAACTGCACAGTGGCTACATCAGCAGGTATCTGCGAAGTAAATGAGGCAGGTAAAGTTGGATCGGAAGCGCTGAATAAACCTGATAAAACGATCCTGTCTTTTACTTTTACCATATAACCATCTACCGTAAATGTTAAGCCAGGCATAGGCTTCCAGGCAAAGCCAAGGCTCGCATTAACTGATGTTTCTTCTTTAAGATCGGGAATGCTGGCAGCTTTTGTAATGGAACTGCCGTTGCGTGCAATCAATGCATTTACCAATACGCCGCCACTGAATGAAGTAAGTGTATTGCTGAAATTGATCTGTTGCAAACTTGGCGCCCTGAACCCTGTGCTTACTGAACCCCTGATGTTAAAATTAGATGCAACTTTATAACGTGTAGCAAATTTGAAAGTTAATACAGAACCAAAATCAGAATAATTCTCAAAACGAACTGCTGCATCAGCCAGCCAGGCTTTGGTTACATTTATTTCACCATCTGCATAAAGGCTGATGGCAGAGCGGTTTGCTGAAATAGCATCTGAAGGACTAAAGCCTGGAAAACCCTGTGAACCCGCAGCAGGATACCTGTATTCACCAACATTTGGATAATACAGCGAATCAGGATAATAACTTTTATAAGATGCTTCTTCACCCTCATAAATTTTATAGTTCTCGTACCTGAATTCGGCACCTAAACCAAGGTTAAGCCCTTCTGCAACCGAACTGAATGATCTGCTGAAATCGAGGTTGGTTGTATTCTGTATAAAATTAAACCCGCCGTCATCAAAATGTGTTTGCCTTGGTGTGCCTGCAGTCATAAAAGCAGAGGCATTAAAAGTTTTATCGCCATAATAATGAAAATCATTTTTACCAAGTGTATTGCTCAGGTCCCAGTTCCACTTATGGCAATTGCCTTTAACACCAGCCGAAATTGACGCATCTTTTATTTTAGTTTGAATATGCGGATTGTAATAGATCTCGCCATCGCTGGTTGTTCTCATGATATTCGGATCGTACAAAATATTTCCACTCAGATCAACAGGAAAGCGCTGTGGCCTTGCACTCCAGTTTCTGCTGTAAGCATAAGCATCTGATGCTTTGTAATTGTATCCGCCAAAAGAATAAATGGTTGCTTTTTTATTTTTGCCAACCGGAACTTCCATGTTGTACATAGCGCCATAAGTATCTATCGAACCATCGCCAAATGCCCTGCGGTAAGGATTGATATAAGGCAAAGCATTTTTGTCTGTTTGCCAGTTGGTAGTATCACTCTGCCTGTAGGTTTTTCCATGCGTTAACAGATCAAGCGTTACATTAATAAAGCCCCCGTTTTTGCCGAGCGCCACACCGCCATTTGCCGAAAAAGAAAATGTGCTTCCGTCTATTTTGTTTCCTGATACATATTGATTGCCTTCATTAAATCTTGCAGGGTTAAATTTGGTGTCATAAAAACCTGCCCAGCCTGTATTTACTGCCCATTTGTTTACATCCCTTTTAAGCACAATATTCATTACGCCAGCCATCGCATCCGATCCGTACTGTGCAGAAGCACCGTCACGCAATATCTCGATGCGGTCAACAGCGGCTTGTGGAAAAGCGTTCAGATCGGCGCCGGAATTTCCCCTGCCTCTTGTACCAAACAAAGCTACAAAAGCAGTCTGGTGGCGGCGTTTGCCGTTTATTAAAACAAGGGTTTGATCGGGGCCCAGGCCACGTAGAGTACCCAGGTCAATATGATCGGCACCATCGGCGCCTGTTTGTTTATTATAATTAAAAGAGGGTGCAGCCATGTTCAAGGCAGAAGTAAGGTCCATTTTTGCTGTAGGCAAACCCACCTGGTTAATACGGATCACATCAACCGGTACAGCTGTTTCAATTTTGGCACGGGGGGCGCCACGGGTTCCCACCACCACCACATCAACTATTTCTATTGCCGATACTTCCAGCGTAACTGTTACACCGGTTTGGGAAGTTAAAACGATCTCCCGGGTAGAATATCCGATGCTGCTCACCTGCAGAAGGTCGCCCGGGGAAGCCTGTATGTTAACAGTACCACCTGTACCGGTTGACAAACCTTTACCTGATGCTTTAATGGTTACCGATGCATCACTGATGGCATTGCCGGTGTTAGAGTCAATAACTTTTACTGTGTAGGTTTTTTGTGCCTGCAAAAGCAGTGTTCCCAGCATAAAGCTGAGCATAAGTGTTAGTTTTTTCATGTTGTAATTTTATCAAAACAAAGTTGCACATATTATTGCAAATTCAATAAGTAAATTTTCCTGCAAAAAAATGCATTCAGTTACTGAATGCATTTTTAAGACATATTCCGGCAATTACTTAGCTCCCGGCGGACAGTGTTGCTTTAAATAATTGGTGTATAAAGTTGAAAGGTGCTCAAATGTTCCGGCGCCCTCAGATATGCTGTGTGTTCTGTTTGGGTAAGCCATGTACTGAAACTGCTTGCCGTATTTTACCAGTTCGTTCACCAGTAACTCAGCGTTGCTGAAATGCACATTATCATCACCTGTGCCGTGTATGTACAATAAATTTCCTTTCAGGTCTTTGGCATAAGTTACCGGTGAACCATTAATAAAATCTTCTTTGTTTTCCTGGGGCAGGCCCATGTAGCGTTCCTGGTAAATGTTATCGTAAAATAACTGGTTAGATACTGCTGCAATGGCAATGCCGGTCTGGAATAATTCAGGATACCTGAACACTAAATGCAGGGTAGATGATCCGCCGCCGCTCCAGCCCCACACGGCGGTGCGTTCTTTATCCATATAAGATTTCGTTTCAAGCATTTTTGCAAAACCCTTGGCGATGTCGGTGATATTTACATTGCCTATTTTGCGGTAAATGGATTTCCTCCAGGCAGCGCTCTTTAACACCGGTGTGCCCCTGTTATCAATAGATACCTGTATATATCCATCAGAACGCATATCTCCATTGTATAAAAAATTATTTTGTGATCCATAGCTGTCTGTTACCGTTGAAGCGGCCGGCTCGCCATACACATATAAAACAACAGGGTATTTTTTTGTGGAGTCGAAATTCTTTGGTTTGTTGATCCAGGCATTCAATGTTATCTGATCGTCGGTTTGAATTTTTATAAATTCAACATCAATAGTGCTGTCAATCTTAGCGGTAGCTTCAATACTTTTTGCTTCATTAACGGGTTTATTTTCCGGCAGTTTTAACCATTCGGTAACCCTGGGTGTATTGTGACTTGAATAAGTGTGAAAAGCAAATTTTCCGTTGGGCGAAATCTGGTAGTTATGCATACCATCCCTGTTATTTGCAAATACAGGATCAAATTCTTCTTTGGTAATGTTTTTACTGTTCAGCAAACGGTTAAGCAAGGAAGGCTTTTCAATATTCAGCTTGTACAAATAAAGCTGTGTGGCATTATAGGGCGATGCTGTAAAATAAATAAGGTTGTTTCCTTCGTCAATACATTTGATGTCATCAATATCGTAAGGCCCGGTTGTTAGTTTTACTTCTGTTTGCCCATCACGGCTTATTTTATAAATATGCCTCCAGCCGTCTTTTTCACTTATCCATATAAATTCTTTTCCGCCGTTTATCCAGTTCCAGCCCCTTGGGTCGTCGGTATTCAGGTCAACCCAGGCGCTGCTGTTCTCTGCCCAAAAAGTTACGGCACTGCCATCGCTGGTATTGCAATACAATAGTTTACTTTCCTGTTGCTTTCGGTTAAGCTGTTGCACCACCAGTTCATTTTTGCCGCTCCATTCCATCCTGGGTAAATAATGCTGTTTGGGGTCGCCCTCAATATCCATCCATTTTATGCGCTTATTTTTTACGTTAACTACGCCAATCCTTACAGCAGACGGGGCTTCGCCAACTTTTGGATATTCAACCGGCACTACCTGCGAATAATTACTGTCGGTAGTGTTGAGCATGTAGTAGTCTTTTATTTTGGTTGCATCTACCTGCCAGAAAGCGATCATGGTTCCGTCAGGACTCCACCTGAAACCATCCCTGCAGCCAAATTCTTCTTCATAAGCCCAGTCAAAGGTTCCGTTTATAAGTTTGCGGGTTCCGTCTTTGGTGAGTTTTGTAATTTCTCCGCTGCCAATGTCTTCGCTGTAAATATTGTGGCCACTCACATAAGCCACATCTTTTCCATCGGGCGAAAATTTTGCAAACATCAGTGACTGCGGCGGAAGTGTTCTGCCCATTTTAGTTAGCTTGTTGGCAATAATATCATACAGCCAGTAATCGCCCATTGTATTATAGCGCCATACTTTAACTGTTTTGGTAAAGATGAGCACCCTGGTGTAGTTGCTGTTGAATTCGTAAGACTGAGGTAACAATACTTTGTTGGTTTCCGGATCGATCAGTTTTGATTTTTCAACCACGATTGTTTCCTGCTCTGTAAGCGGATCTACCTGGATGATATTACCATCTTTCACTTTGGTATAGGCATTTCCATCTTCTGTCCAGTTAATTTTTCCCCGGTTTTGCGCCACAGAAAGCTGTGCAATGCAGATGAATACTATCAGAATCCTGATCTTAAAAAATGACATATTGGAATGTTTTGAAAATTAAAATTACGTATTTACAGCAAGCTTTAGGCCGCTTTGCTGCAAAAGCATTTATTTTTGCCAACATGGAAAAGGAAAAACTGAGGCTGGATAAATACCTGTGGTCCATCAGGCTGTTTAAAACCCGTAGCCAGGCAGCAGATGCCTGCGATAATGGAAAAGTGAAACTGAACAGGGAGAACGTTAAAGCAAGCCGTACGGTACACCTGGATGATGAGTATGAAGTAAAAACTGAAAACAAACGTTGGGTGATAAAAGTAACGGGCCTGCTATTTAAAAGAGTACAATACACCGAGGCCATAAAATTTTATACTGATATTACGCCGGCAGAAGAAATGGACCGCATACAATTCCAGGCGGCAGTTTTTCACACAGGTAAGAGAATGAGCAAGCAGGGCAGGCCAACGAAAAAAGATAAAAGGGATCTGGAAAATTTTATGGACTTTTAATACCTAAACCTACTGTATGAAACACCTAACAAGTTTGTTCCTGTTTTTTTGTTTTAGCACAATATCAAATGCACAAAATGTACCGCCTTTGCCATCAGATTCGACTGAAAATGTTATTTTCTCTCAGGTAGAACAAGAAGCAGTTTTTCCTGGAGGCGACGAAGGCTGGAGGCAATATTTAATAAAGAACCTGCATCCTGAAAGAATTGCTGACCTGGTAAAATTTCCACGTGGCAAAAAGGTATTCAAACAAACGGTCATTGTAAAATTTATTGTAAGCCGGGATGGAACACTATGGGAGGTAACCGCTGAAAATTATAAAGAGGTAGATCCTTATTGTGCAGCTTCGGCTATAAGTGTTGTTAAAAAATCGCCCAATTGGATACCCGCATTCCAGAATGGCCGTAAAGTCAATGCTTATCGTCGCCAACCTATAACTTTTGTATTTGAATAATAGCTTTAATGAAAATAGATATCATTTCTGTTGTTCCCAGTTTACTAGACGGCCCTTTTTCTCATTCCATTATGAAAAGGGCAAGAGATAAAGGTTTGCTTGAGGTGAACGTAATTAATTTACGAGACCACACAACTTATGCAAGGGCCCAGGTAGATGATTATGCCTTTGGCGGTGGTGCCGGTATGGTAATGATGATTGAACCATTGGTGAATGCTGTTGAGAGTTTGCAGAAAGAAACTGCTTACAATGAAATTGTTTTTTTAACGCCTGATGGTAAAACATTCGATCAGCAAATGGCAAACAGTTTTTCTTTAAAAGATAATTTACTGCTGATATGCGGCCACTACAAAGGTGTTGATCAGCGTTTCAGGGATCATTTTGTAACCAAAGAAATTTCTATCGGCGATTATGTTTTAAGTGGCGGCGAGCTGGCGGCTGCGGTGTTGGTGGATGCAATTGGCAGGTTGATACCCGGCGTTTTAAATGATGAAACATCTGCACTTACAGATTCTTTCCAGGATAATTTACTGGCGCCACCTGTATATACAAGGCCCGAAGAATTCCGTGGGTGGAAAGTACCCGATGTTTTAATGAGTGGTAATCATAAACTGATAGAAGAATGGCGGCATGAGCAGGCGGTTAAAAGAACGGAAGAGAGAAGGCCGGATCTGTTAGATTGATCAATTGGCAGTTGCCAGTTGGCAAATTGCAGCGTACATATTGTATTCCTAATGCGGTTGCCAACTGCCCGCTGCAAACTGCTTACTTCTTTTTCGCCCACACAAACTCTGCAAAACCCAGCACATCCCAGAAAATGTTACCCTGCAGTTTTTTGCCGCTTGCCCAGCTTTTAATTATTCTGAAAGGCATAGCCATTATGAACCACCTGTTTCTGCGCAGGCCGCTTTTTAAAACAGTGCAGCCGTTTGCTTCAAGCAAAGCCGTTAATTCTTTTACTGAATAAACCCTTACATGTGTTGGATCGTCTTTAAAATTCAAGGTGCCGTGCATACTGGGTAAGCGTGTGCTTTTTTGGCCAGGATATTCTAAATAAATATATCCGCCGCTTTTAAGCTTAGGTAACAAACCTTTTATCACTTCATCGCCATTGTACAAATGTTCAATCACATGCGCTATCTGTATGGCATCAAAATAATTACCAGGTATGGTTGCAAATTCAAGTCTGGTAAGGTCCATTTCATAAAACGCATCCATTGCATTCAGGTCAGCTTCTGTATTGTTGTAATCTCTTTCCATATCCACACCATGATACTCACAGTTTGGAAAAACTGTTTTTGCTTTGGTGGCAGAGTGGTTGCCGGCGCCAATATCCAGCAGGCGAAATGGGCTGTTACCAAATGCCTTTTTTAAAAAGCTGAACTTGGTTATAAAAGAAGAGAAGAATGCTTTAGAGTTCATGCGTAAAAAATAAAAGCCGCTCATAAATTGAAACGGCTTTTAATGAATTTAGTTTACCTTAAAAATATTTACATCAACAGCAACGTTGGTTGTTATCTTGTCGTAGTTTGTTGCTCCACGTGGGCCCGCATTGGTATAAGCAAACCAATAACCTTCTTCATTTTGTTTGTAATTGCCATAAATGGTTTCCACCTCTTCCATGGCTCCAAACTGAAACATTTTAGTGCTTGTCTTAATTATAAAACCAGACTTGCTGTCGATAAAATAAACAGTAACATTGGTGTTGGGAAAGGTGGCCTTCAGTTTATTACATAGCACTCCGTTCACAGTGTCTTTACCAGCCATTTCAACCTTGATGCCTTTTTCCCTGTAGTTAAGAAAAGGGCCGTGAAGATCGAGTTGAACCTGTGCTGCTTTGGTCTGGTCTTCCATCAATGGCCTCGGCTCTTTATCTCCCTGCACAGGTGTAAATATCCAGCCGCCTTTTTGATTAATCACCTGAAAATTACTTGTACCCTCCGATTCTATATCAATGCGTGAACCAACCAGGTGCTTTTTGGCGGTTTTAATATTGATAGCAGATGTTGAGCCTATGGCGGTAAAAGTTCCCGTCATCAATGCAGTGGATAAGGTGATGATTTTTTCTTTTCCACCCATTGCGGTTACATGCTTATTGATAATATCTTCCATCGTTTGCGCCTGCGCAAATTGTACCAGCACCAACCCAAATATCACGAGTCCAACCAGGATAAGATTTTTCATTTTTTCTTTTTTATTTGTAAAGATAATTGAAAGATGGCTTTAACCGTTTTCAATTATCTTGTAACTTAAACGTACAATTTTTATAAGATGAAGAGCTTTAAAATACAGGGCAATATTGTTGATATAAAAGCAAAAAATATTTTTTACGGAGAAGTGGAAGTTATCGGCGGGAAGATAAAATCAATCGCTTCGATAAACCCTCCCCCTGCAGGGGGAGATGGAGGGGGCTTTATTCTTCCCGGTTTTATTGATAGCCATGTTCACATAGAAAGTTCGATGCTGGTACCCTCTGAATTTGCAAAACTGGCTGTTGTACACGGTACGGTTGGCACCATCAGCGATCCCCATGAAATTGCCAATGTGTGTGGAATGGAAGGTGTTAAATTCATGATAACAAACGGAAAGGCGGTGCCTTTTAAATTTCACTTTGGCGCACCCAGTTGTGTTCCTGCAACCGTTTTTGAAACAGCCGGCGCAACCTTGCTTTCAGCTGATGTGGATGCGCTGCTGCAAAACGATGACATTTATTATCTGAGTGAGATGATGAATTTTCCCGGCGTGTTATCGGGTGATGAGGAAGTGTACAAAAAGATAGCTTCCGCAAAAAAATATGGCAAACCGGTTGATGGCCATGCCCCGGGATTGAGAGGTGATGATGCAAAAAAATATATTTACGCAGGCATCAGCACCGATCATGAATGTTTTACTGCCGAAGAAGCATTGGATAAGTTAAAGTGTGGGATGAAGATTTTGATACGTGAGGGAAGTGCCGCAAAAAATTTTGAAGCATTAATTGATCTGATGGATGAACATTATACAATGATGATGTTTTGCAGCGATGATAAACATCCGGATAGTTTAGCTGACGGTCATATCAATCAGCTTTGTAAAAGGGCAGTTGCCAAAGGTATAGATGTATTTAAGGTTTTGCAGGCTGCCTGCATTAACCCGGTTGAGCATTACAACATGAAGATCGGTTTATTAAAAGCTGGTGATACCGCTGATTTTATTGTTGTGGAAGACCTGGTGAATTTGAAAGTGCTGCAAACTTT
This sequence comes from Ferruginibacter sp., assembly GCA_016786725.1. Lineage (GTDB taxonomy): Bacteria > Bacteroidota > Bacteroidia > Chitinophagales > Chitinophagaceae > Ferruginibacter. The sequence goes on from JAEUVU010000007.1 coordinate 599,932, forward strand.
TATTAATGGAGAACTGGTTGCGGAAAATGGCAGGTCATTGGTCATTAGTCATTCACCAAAATTGCTGAACAACTTTGATTGCAAAGAAAAAAATATTTCAGATTTTGAATTTTTGGTTTCATATTTCGGAGAAGAAGTGTATGCTATTGAGGCTTTGGATGGGCAACTAATCACCAATAAAATGATTTGCAACCCAATCAAAAAAAATGATGTTTACGAAAGCGATATTGAAAATGACGTTTTAAAGATCGTTGTTATTAATCGTTATAAAAATGCCCCGGTTGCAAAAGCATTTATTAAAAATTTTGGGTTGAAACATGGCGCCATTGCATCATCTGTAGCACACGACAGTCACAATATCGTTGCAGTTGGTGTTGATGATGAAAGTTTAATGAAAGCAGTAAATCTTGTTATTAAAGAGCAAGGCGGTGTTAGTGCTGTAAACAATCACACCGAGATGGTACTTGGCTTGCCGGTTGCCGGTTTGATGAGCAATGATGATGGTTACAAAGTTGCACAAGCTTACACAGCCATTGATAAAATGGTTAAGGAAGAAATGGGATCAACATTGGCAGCACCCTTTATGACGCTTTCTTTTATGGCTCTGCTGGTGATACCACATTTAAAACTGAGCGACCTCGGTTTGTTTGACGGAGACAGTTTTAAATTTGTACAATAAAAATCATTCTGTTTTTGCCGTAATGATCTTCATAGCAACACTATCAGTTCCCTTAGGTGCAAAATATTTTGTTTTAAAACTGGTACTGACACCGGGTGCAATGGTCTCATAAATCACTTCGTGGTCTTTTTCAAGCAAGGTGCCCGTTTCGCTGTAAAACGAAAGTTCAATATCTACATCTTTATAGCTGGCAACAGTTGCCTTGTTGGTGATGGTGCCTTTTATGACGGTTTGGCGCAGCAGGTTTTTGTGGTCATGCCCTTCCACAGTTAAAAAGCGTTGGGGGTTTTTCTTTTCAGTCTGTTCAAGGGTTTCTTTGGTTTGTTCGTATTTATCTTTTCCTTTTTTCTCTGCTTCTTTTTCATCGCCGCCGCAGGATGCAAAAACAAAGCTTGCTAAAATTAAAGCCGGTATCAACTTTTTCATTTGTTATAATTTGAACACAATAAAAATACATTTTTGTGAAATAGTATGTTAAAAGATTTTATAAAGATTGCCACAGAGGCACGGAAGCACAGAAAATACATATTATGATGGCTTAGAAAAAAATACAGATATAGCAGTTTTTTATTTTAGTTTTGTTGCGGTACAATCGTTTATAAAAGTTCAGTAACGATAAGTAGTACAAGAGTGCGACGCAAATGAAACTGAGCATCGTTCTGCTGCCCGGAACAAAAAACAAAAACCACAAACTATAAACTGTTTATATGGTCATCAATCTCAGCGAACAACATTCTTTGGTAAGTAATTGGGTGAGTGAATTAAGAAACGTAGATGTGCAGCAGGACCGTATGCGTTTCAGGCGCAACCTGGAGCGCATTGCCGAAGTGACAGGGTATGAGATAAGCAAAAAAATGCCCTGGGAGGAAAAAGAAATTACCACGCCTTTGGGAACCAGTAACAGCAAGGTTTTGGCCGAGCAACCGGTACTGGCCACTATTTTACGTGCCGGCCTGGGTATGCACACCGGATTGCTTAATTATTTTGACAAAGGGGATAATGCTTTTATAAGTGCATACCGCAAACACAATCCCGATGGCAGCTTTGATATCCACATGGAATACATGAGCTGCCCTGAAGTGGAAGACAGGATCGTTATCATCAGCGATCCCATGATCGCAACCGGCTCATCGCTGGTAAAATCAATTGAGTTTTTAAAGGAAGAAGGAAATATAAAAGAACTGCATATTGTTTGCGCCATTGCCTGTACGGTAGGTATTGAATATGTGAAGAGGGCTGTTCCCAAAGCTACCATCTGGTGCGGCGATATTGACGATGAAATTACTGCCAAAGGTTATATAGTGCCGGGTTTGGGCGATGCAGGCGATTTGGCTTTTGGTGCCAAGATGCAGAGTTAGCCTTAGCTGGTAATTAAGCATTGGGAATATAGGAATCAGGCTTAGAATTTAAAGCATTTCATTAATAAAAAAAGGGCTTGTAGTTAAACCCAATTACTAATTACCAATTCCTTCTCAAAAATTGCCAATTGCAAAATTCAAAATAATTCTACGCAGCTTTTTGGTGCAAATCCCTATCTTTAAGGTTCTGAACAGTTAAATGAAAATGAGAAAATTATTAGTTTGCATTTGTGCCCTGTTAACAAGCCAGTTGGCAAAAGCCCAGGATCCGCACTTTTCACAATTTTTTGCTTCGCCCTTAACGCTTAACCCGGCATTTACAGGTAAATTCAGCGGCAGCTGGCGTTTGGCAGCCAATCACAGGGATCAATGGCCATCTATACCCAAAGCTTATGTAACTACAAGTGCTTCTCTGGATTTTCCTATCCTTAAAAAGAAAGTACCGGAAAAGGATGTTTTCGGGGTTGGTATTTCAGGTTTAACCGATGCAAGCGCCAATAATATTCTTAAATTAAATTATGGTTCTGTTTCCATGTCTTACCATAAAGCTTTGGACGAAAACGGCTACAGCACCATTGGCGCAGGTTTTCAGGCAACATATAGCAGCCTTAGTCTTGACAGAGGTAAACTTACTTTTTCAGACATGCTTACACAAAATGGATTTACAGGCCCTACAGCTGAACTGGTAAGCATCAATAACAAGAGTTATTTCGATATCAATGCGGGATTATTATACTCAGGCTCTACCAATGGGGAAAATAATTTTTACCTGGGTGCCAGCATGTATCATATCAACCGCCCTAAGGTTGGTTTTCAGGATAAAAACTGGTATTTAAGTGGCCGTATTTCCGCCCATGCCGGGGGATCGTTCCCGGTATCAGACCTCATTACACTGCATGCTTCGGCTATTCACCAGATACAAAATAAAGCCAGCGAAACCATACTGGGTGCAGCAATTGCAGCTAATCTGAGCCAGGATGCAGAAAAGCCAAGTGCTATTTATTTAGGAAGCTGGATAAGGTTAAATGATGCAATTGTTCCTTACCTGGGGCTTGAATTTGGTGGCCTGAGAATTGGAGTGAGTTATGATTTTAATATTTCCAGTTTAAAAGCAGCCACAGCTTCACGTGGCGGTTCAGAATTCTCCATTATTTTCATAAAACGCCCGGCTGATTACCAGGGTATCCCTTGTCCCAAGTTTTAAAGATTACCGTAATATTTTTTAAGGGCCCGTAAAAACGGGCCTTTTTTATTTCGGTGCAGTATGGAGAAAACAGCCCGGATTGGCTGAAACCCTTTGGTTATAAAATATCCGATTGGGATTTATCACATTTTTTGCTTTGGAAATTCAGAATTGTTTCGATACTTTTATGGCTCATTAAATAACCAAAACATTTATGAAAAAAATCTACCGATTTTCATTGTGTATTTTGTTGTTATTATCCCTCTCATTTTCACTGACTGCACAAAACTCGTTTTTTGCACCAATGGATGAATCTGCTGTTTCTTTTACAAACAGCAGCAGGGTTATTATTCCCGCAAAATACAACACAGTGAAAGCTGACATGGCTCAGCTTAAAACTTTCTTATGGTCGTTACCATCAGAAAAAACGGTGAACACGGCTACTGCACCCATTATGCAGGTACCGATGCCCAACGGGCAAACGGCACGTTTCCGTGTTTGGGAAACTCACATCCAGGCTCCAGAGCTTGCGGCCAAGTTTCCAACAATCAAAACATTTGCAGGGCAGGGTATTGACGACCCTCATGCAACTATCTGGTTCGATTATGGCCCAAGAGGCTTTCATGGCCAGGTATTATCTGTTAACGGATCTTACTACATAGATCCTTATGCAGTTGGAAATACAACTGATTATATCAGCTATTTCCGCAAAGACTTAATGAATAATAAGGGTAAATGGGCATGTGATGTGCCTGATTATACCCCTAAAGCGCCAGGCAGCAACAGCCTTACTGCTGCAGCCTGCCGCGGAACAGAAATGAGAACTTATCGCCTGGCTGTTGCCTGTACCGGTGAGTACGCACAGGCACCCGGCATTAATGCCGGCAACAATGCCACCATTTTACACAATGCCATTGTTACTTCAGTAAACCGTGTGGTTGGCGTTTATCGTACAGAAGTATCTGTCAGCATGACATTGGTGGCAACAAACAACCTTGTAGAATTTTTAGATGCTGCTACAGATCCGTTTACCGGAAACAACAATGCCAATGTTTTAATTAACGAAAGCCAGACTGTTTGTGATGCTAATATCGGCAGTGCCAACTATGATATAGGGCATACATTCAGTACCGGTGGCGGTGGATTGGCCCAGTTGAATTCTCCTTGCGGTTCTTCAAAAGCAAGGGGTATTACCGGCAGTCCTAATCCAACAGGCGATCCTTATGATATTGATTATGTAGCTCATGAAATGGGTCACCAGTTTGGCGGTAACCATACCATGGCTGGTTGCGGTTCATCTCCGGCAAATACCAAACTGGAAACAGGAAGTGGTACAACCATACAGGCTTATGCCGGTATCTGCGGTGCTGAAAATATTCAGCCAAACAGTGATCCTTTCTTCCATGCTATGAGCTTTGATGAAATAAGCAATTTTGTTTCTGGTGCAGGTGCCGCATGTGGTACAACATCTGCTACCGGAAACGGAATACCAGTTATTGGTGCTTTGACTAATAACGGAGCAAGTATCCCCATCAGCACGCCATTTACCTTAACAGGTACTGCAACAGATCCTAATAATGACCCGCTTACTTACTGCTGGGAACAATGGGATGTTCAGGGGGCACAAACCTGGAATGCAGGTGCAACTGCTGCCGCAGGAAACACTGTTCCATTATTCAAATCAAGAATTCCTAAAACAACTGGTTCAAGAACCTTCCCTGATATGGCGGTGATTTTAGCAGGTTATCCTGCCAATCCTCCTTCAGCAATGGGTGGTTTAAAAGGCGAAACTTTATCACCTGTTGCCAGGGCAATGAAATTTAAATTGTCGGTAAGAGATAACAGGACTGTGGGCGGTGGTTATGCGTCCAGCGGTTCAGACGGTTGCCAGACTAACTCTGTTTACCAGATAAATGTGGTTAACTCAGGCGGACCTTTCGCAGTTACCATTCCTAATGGTGGTGAAAGTTATGCCGGTGGTTCTACCCAAACTGTTACATGGAATCCGGTTGGTACTACTGCTGCACCTTTTAGTGTTGCAAACGTAAGGATATTATTATCTACCGATGGTGGTCTTACTTATCCTACTACTATCATTGCAAGCACTCCAAATGATGGTTCGGAAGCTGTTACAATTCCGGCAGGGCCTACCACTACAGCAAGAGTGAAAGTAGAAGCAATAGGTAATGTTTTCTTTGACATTTCCAATGCAAACTTCAGCATTACCGGCGCTCCTGCAGCTCCTACTGTAACCATTAACCAGGCTGCAGCACAACCTGACCCTACTTCAGCATCTCCAATCAATTTTACGGTGGTGTTTAATGAGGCAGTTACAGGCTTTGCAACCGGTGATGTTACTTTGGCAGGAACAGCAGGTGCAACAACAGCAACAGTTACAGGTGGCCCAACTACCTATAACGTAGCTGTATCGGGTATGGCATCAAGCGGAACTGTTATTGCAACCATTCCTGCTGGTGTTTGTACCAGTGTTGCTACAGCTTTGGCTAACGTAGCTTCAACCAGTACTGATAATACAGTAACATTCAACCTGGTTGTTGCAGCTCCTACTGTTACTATTAACCAGGCTGCAGCCCAGGCCGATCCTACAGGTACATCACCCATCAACTTTACAGTTGTTTTTGATCAGCCTGTTACAGGATTTGCTACAGGCGACGTTACCTTAAGTGGTACAGCCGGTGCAACAACTGGTACAGTTACCGGAGCAGGAACTACATATAATGTAGCTGTATCTGGCATGACCGGAAGCGGAACTGTTATTGCAACAGTGCCTGCTAATGTTGCTCAGAATGCTTCAGCTCAAGGTAACCTTGCATCAACCAGTACTGATAACACAGTTACTTATAATGCTCCTGTCGGTTGTACCAGTGTGAATCCAGTTCCAAACCAGACAGTTTGTAACAATTCACCTACAGCGGCTGTAAACTTTACAAGCCCAACCCCCGGTACTACTTTCAGCTGGGTAAATAACAATACTTCAATAGGTCTTGCTGCCAATGGTACTGGTAATATACCAAGCTTTACGGCAACCAATCCTGGTGCAACACCTAATGTGGCAACTATAACGGTAACTCCTGTATTAACAACAGTTACCCCCACAACAACAACCTTCAATTTCACCGGTGGTGCACAAACCTTTACTGTGCCTGCAGGTGTAACTTCACTTAATATTACCACATTAGGGGCACAGGGCGGAAGCGGTGCAACCGGAGGTAATGGTGCAACAGGTGGTGTTGGTGGATTAGGATCAAGAGCAACAGGTACACTGGCGGTTACTCCAGGCCAGGTACTTACCATATTTGTAGGTGGCCAGGGTGGCGCTCCTACAAGCGGATTTAACGGCGGCGGAACAGGCGGTAATGCCAATTCCGGCGGCGGTGGCGGTGCATCTGATGTAAGGTTCCCCGGAGCTACATCAGCAGACCGTATTCTTGTAGCCGGCGGTGGCGGCGGTGGCGGCCGTGCAGGTTGCGAACCCAATACCGTTAATGGCGGAGCTGGTGGAAACGGTGATGGAAATGGAGCCAATGGTGTTAATTCACCCAATGGTGGCGGCGGATTTGGAGCGATTGGAACTACTCCTGGTGCAGCCGGTATCGGTTGTGCCGGTTTCTTAGGTTCACCAGGTTTAGCCGGTTTTGGCCCAGCGGGCGGTAACGGCGGTGCAGGCCAGTCTTGCTGCTGCTTTACTTTTGCCAGCGTACCTGGCGGCGGCGGCGGCGGCGGTGGCTTCCTCGGCGGTGCCGGTGGCGGTGGTGGTTCTGCAGGAACTACAGGCTGTGCAGGTAATGACAAAGGCGGCGGCGGCGGCGGTGCCGGTGGTACTTCATATACTGGTGGTGTAACTGCCGGTGTAATTACTACTGGTATCCAGTCAGGCAACGGACAGGTTATATTGAACTACAATGTAACTACTGTTTGTAACGGCCCTACAACTGCATTTACAATTACAGTTTTACCAACTGCAACAGTTAACCCTGTTCCTAACCAGACAGTTTGTGCCGGTTCACCAACCAATCCGGTGAACTTTACAAGTGCTACTGCTGGTGCAATATTTAACTGGACAAACAATACACCTGCAATAGGCCTTGCTGCCAGCGGTACAGGCAATATACCTTCATTTATTGCTCAGAACCCGGGTGCAACACCTTTAACAGCAACTATTACTGTAACACCAAGTGTGCCTATCGGTGGTGGTCCTTGCGCAGGCTCAGCACCTCAAACATTTACAAACAATACGCCTGTTGCAATAGTAGATAATGCTGTTGTTTCTTCTACAGTAGTAGTATCAGGCGCTCCAACCTATCTGTTAGATGTTAACCTGATCACAGCGATCACCCATACATTTAATGCTGATCTGGACATTACCATCACATCACCAGCCGGTACAGTTGTTACTTTAACATCTGACAATGCCGCAGGTAATGATAATGTGTTTAATGGCACAACATGGGATGATGATGCAAATCCGGGCGGCCAGGTTCCATATACCACCAACAATGGTATTGCAACCGATCATTCTTATGTTAACCTCACTGCAGCAACGCCATTAGCTCCTGAAGAACCTTTAGGTGCTTTCATCGGCGAAAATCCAAATGGTACCTGGACATTGAGGGTTAGCGATGATCTTGGAGGTGATGTTGGAACAATTAATTCATGGTCGGTTGTTGTGAGCGGCCTTGCTGCTGCACCAACAACTGCCAATACAAGTGCAACAAATAATACACCTGTAGCAATTGTTGACAACGCTGTAGTATCATCAACAATCAATGTTAGTGGTGCAGGCAGCCAGTTACTGGATGTAAACCTCACCACATTCATTACGCACACATTCTGTGCAGATATGGATATTACCATCACGTCACCAGCCGGTACAGTTGTTACTTTAACATCTGATAACGGAGCAGGTAACGATAATGTGTTCAACGGAACAGTATGGGATGATGATGCAAACCCTGGCGGACAGGTACCATACACCACCAATAATGGCCTGGCATCTGATCATAGTTATGTAAACCTTACCACAGCAACGCCGCTTGCTCCTGAAGAAGCGCTGGCTGCATTTATTGGAGAGAATCCAAATGGTACATGGACTTTAAGAGTTAGTGATGATCTGGGTGGTGATGTTGGTACAATCAATTCATGGACGCTGAACCTGCAGACAATGATCTGCAGCGGATTCTGTGTTGGTACTCCAACCTCATTCACTATCACAGTTAATCCTAATCCTGCAATAGTTATCATTGCAGATCCCGGCACAACACTTTGTGAAGGAGATCCTACCTTGTTAACAGTTGTACAGGGTACTGCTACAGGCCCGGGTGTGTTATATACACAAGGTCCGGGCGCTCCTGTTAATGGTTCTCCATCACAGGTTTTTGAACCAGCTAACACTGCTTTCAATTCGCAGTCAGCTGATGATTTTGTGGTACCTGCAGGCTCTACCTGGAACATTACACAGATGAGCTTTGTTGGTATCGGTGCCGGTGCACCAACTTCAGTTAATGTTTTCGTGTACAATAACTCAGGTTCTAACCTGCCTGGTACCCAGGTAGCTGCTTACAATAACCTGACTTCATATACACAGGCAGGCGGTAACTACACAGTAACTTTACCATCTGCACTTAGCCTTAGCTCTGGCACTTATTGGGTGTCTATGCAGGTTAATATGGCTTTTGCAACCGGCGGCCAGTGGTTCTGGGGTAACTATGGTGCTCCAACTGTAGGCAACCAGTATGCATGGCAGAATCCGGGAGGTGGCTTTGCAACACCTTGTACAAGCTGGGGTTATGGAGGAACAGGTTGTAATGTAGGTGGCGGTGCTGCTAACGTTAACAACATCTTCTCTTTAACAGGAACATCAGTTACAGGCGGTGCTTCAATGCCAGCCGGATACACTTATTTATGGAGCCCTGCTACCGGTTTAAGTTCAACCACTTCAAACCCTGTTGCAGCTTCTCCGATGAATACAACAACTTACACTGTTGTTGCAACAGGCCCTGGCCCTGCATTCTGTAGCAGAACGGCCAGTGTTACTATTACAGTTAACAAACGCCCTGTTGTAACTACACAACCTGCAAATACTGTAAGGTGTGCAGGAACTACTGCTACCTTTACTGTAGGTGCAACCGGAACCGGTCTTACCTACCAGTGGCAGGAAAGCCTTGTAGGTTGTACAGCTCCTGTATGGACTAACTTAACCAATGGCGGTCAGTATAGCGGTGTAAACGCTGCCACTCTCAGCATCAGTGGTGTAACCACTGCTATGAGCGGCAGGGGATACCGTTGTATTGTAACTGGTGTTTGCGCACCATGGACGCCTCCAACCAACGTATCAAATTGTGCTACCTTAACTGTTAATCCGTTACCAGTTGTTTCAATCACTCCGCCAATCAGTTGTGGTGGTGTTGCCGGAATCAGCGGTACAGCATTATCAGTTGGTTCAGCTCCTCCGCCGGTACCAGGTTCAGTAACTGTAAACTCAGGTACTATCAATCTTACAGTTCCTGATAATACAGCCAATGGCGTGAGCAATGTTATTGCAATGACCGGTGTTCCTGCCAACGCAACGATCACCAACGTAGCAGTTACGTTGAATAATTTCTCTCATACTTACCCTGGTGATATGATCATTCACCTGCAGGCTCCTAACGGACAGATACTGAACCTGTACAAATATGGTACAGGCCTGTTCACCGGCCCTGCTTCTGGTGTTCCAACCTGGGGATGGTATGGTGCAAGGGTTAGCCAGTTAGGTACAACAGCATGGAGTACCGTTGCAACTGCACCATTCATTTATAACAACAGTACGCCATGGAGAGCTGATGCGATCAATACTCCTGTGGCCGGTCCGGTTGTTCAGAACCCGACAGGCTTTGTATCAAATGCTCCAAACTTTGCAGCTTTGTACACAACTCCTGCATCTACCACGGGTAACTGGACATTGGCTATGGCTGATGGCGGTCCTGGTGATATCGGAACTTTAGGTTCATGGAGTTTAACTATTGAATATACAACCCCGGGAAGCGGCGGTGCCAACAATTCTTATGTTTGGTCTCCACAAGCCGGATTGTACACTAATTCAACAGCAACTTCTCCTTACACCGGACAAAACCTGTCAACCGTATATGCAGCTCCATCTGCGTTTACTGTGTACACTGTAACCGCTACAGACAATGTAACCGGTTGTACAAATACTTCACAGGCTTTTGTTAACTACACACCTCCTGCGCCAACCGTAACACCTAATCCTGTTGCAATGTGCCTGGGAGATGCAGCTGTACGTTTAATAGCTTCGTCAGCTACCACTACAACTACGCAATTCTGTTCAGGCCCTATCAGTGTAATTGTACCTGATAACAACCCTGGAGGTGCAACAAGCAATATTACCGTTTCGGGTATCCCTGCTTCTTGTAATGTTACTGCAGCAGCAGTTACTTTCAACATGCCTCATACATGGGCAGGGGATGTAGCTATTGCATTGAAAGCACCTAACGGACAGATCCTGAACCTTGATTACTACCTGTCTGGAACCGGTGCCGGTCCTACAACAGGATTTGTAAATACCAAGATCAGTTCTACCGGAACAGCGGCAATCGGTTCTGCAACCAGTCCGTTCACCGGAACCTTCAGGGCTGATGCAGCCGGAGCCGCTTCAGCGCCTCCTGCAGGCCCAACAGGCTTCCTGCCAACGACTACCAGCTGGACTCCATTGTTTGCTAATCCAAATGGTGTGTGGACACTGGCCATGGTTGATGGTTTTGGCGGAGACCAGGGTACACTTACATCATGGTGTCTTGATCTTACCTATGTTTGCGGCATTCCTTCAACTCCTGCTACCTGGTCTCCTATAGCCGGATTGTTTAATGACGCTGCTGCTACTATTCCTTATGCAGGTACTCCGAGAGACACTGTTTGGACAAGGCCAACACCTTCTGGTGTTTATACTTACCAGGCAACTGTACAGAGCTTACCTGTTCCGCCGTTGACATTTACCAACTCTGCACCGATAACCATCAATGCAGCCGGTAATGGTAACCCATATCCTGCCAACCTGGTAGTGTCTGGTATACCGCCAACAGGTGTTACAGTTAAAAACGTAACACTTACAGGAATTAGCCATACCTGGGCTGAGGATGTTGACATCATGTTACAATCACCAAGTGGACAGAATGTAATTTTACTTTCTGATATCGCTCCAGGTGGTGCAGATTATGTTAACCATACTTATACATTTGACGACGCAGCGGCAGGTACTATGCCTACCGGTGCTACAGTTCCTGCTAGCGGTACCTACAGGCCTACAAACTTTGTGGGTGCGATCGGTGTTGAACCAGACAACTGGCCAGCTCCGGGACCTGGCGCTGTTACGCAGCCTACCCCAACACTGTCAACATTTACAGGCAATATGAACGGAACATGGAAGTTGTTTGTATTTGATGATGCTGCAGGTGATCAGGGAACTATTGCCGGAGGATTCTCAATTGGTTTCGACCTTGGCATAGCTCCATGTACGTCACCAGCCCGTACGGTTACCGTAACGGTGAATGATCCAACAGTACTTAATGCTCAGTTACCTGCTAATCAAACCGTATGTACCGATAAGGTAGCAACCTTTACGGCAGCTGTAACAGCGGGTACAGGTCCTCACAGCTATCAGTGGCAGGTAAGCACCAATGGTGGCGGTACTTTTGCCAACGTAGCCAATGGCGGAGTTTACAGCGGTGCAACCACTGCAACGCTGACCATTACAGCGCCCCCTGTAAGCATGAGCACTTATCAATACCGTT